>CAWABY010000017.1:0-397837 GCA_963780395.1 uncultured Solirubrobacterales bacterium | reverse complement strand
TCGTCGAGGCTGATCTGCACAGCGAGGCCGTCGAGCAGCGCCGCCAACGTCGCGGCGACGTCGTCCGGGTCGGCATCCCCGAAGTCTCCGGTTTGCTGGCCCTCGCTGACGATCTCCGCGATCGCGGCGCGCCAGCGGCGGTCGAGCTCGACCCTTGTCTTGGCGGCCTCGGGGTCGCGCAGGGCGCGGCTCCAGAACTCCATCCACAGGGTCCACCCGCCACCGCCGCTAGAAGCGTCGATGAAGATCGCCAGGCGCTCGGGGGGCGCGACGTCCTCGTCCAGGCGTGCGATGAGCTCGGTGTAGAAGCGGTCCTCCTCCCAGGTCAGCGCCGCAGCGAGCAGCTCGTCCTTGCTCTCGAACCAGTAGAGGACCGCCGGAGGGCTGGTGCCGGCGCGCTCGGCCACGTCGGAGATCCGCGTCGCGGCAAGCCCTCGCTCGGCGATCACCTCGGCCGCCGCGGCCAGGATCTGCGGCTTGCGGATGTGGTCTATCTGTGGCCGCGGGCTCACTCCCGGGACCTCTCCTCTCCTTGCTTCCCTCCAGCAAAGCTGAACAGCGGGTCAATCTACCGCTGACCGCACCCTATGTCAAAGCGGTCGGCGCCGCGGCGAGGCGCTCGGCCGGGACCCCGAGTTCGGCGCCCAGGACCTCGGCGATCAGCGAGCGGGCCCGGCTCAGGTCGACCCGCGGGTCCTCCAGCAGCGCGCTCAGGCCGAGGCCGTCGAACAGCCCGAGAGCCAAGTCAGCGATCCGCTCGGGGTCCTCGGTCCGGAACTCGCCGGCCTCGACCCCTGCCTCGATCAGCTCGACCATCCAGGCGCGGTAGCGCTCGTACAGCCGCGTCGCCACCGGGCGCAGCTCGGGATCGCGCGCCGCGCGCAGCCAGAGCTCGACCCAGAGCACCCACTCCCGCTCGTTCGGGCCCTGTTCCGGCAGGCACTGCTCGATCGCGACCGCCGAGCGCCGCCGTCGACGAGGTCGCGGCGGTTTCCGGCTCCGGCTCGGCGCCGAAGCGCTCCTCCGCCGCCAGGTCGAAGGCGAGCATCAGCGCGTCCGTGAGCAGCTCCTCGCGCGTCGAGAAGTAGTGGTGGACGAGCGCGGTCGAGACCCGCGCCCTGTTGGCGACGCGGGCGATGCGGACCTCGTCGATCCCCTCCTCGGAGATCAGCTCGCAGCGGCCGCCTCGAGAATCCGGGTCCGGGTCTGCTCGGCGCTCATGCCGGCGCGCCCAGCCCGCTCGACGTCGGCGCGGATCCGATCCGCGAACCAGGCCGACACCGGCCTCGCGGGCCGACAGCGGCCCGGGCGCGTACCCGCGCGTCCGGATTCCGGTCTGCACCGCGCTCACCAGATCCACGTCCTCGTCCAGGACCTCGGAGTTGAAGCGCTGGTTGATGCGCTGCACCAGCCGCGTGACCGGCCCGGGGTTGGGCTCGCGGAAGCAGGCCCAGTGGTCGTCGGTGCACTCGGGCCCGTCCGGGCGGATCTGCCAGACGTTGACCTGGTCGGGGTAAAGGTCGATTGCGGTGTTCGGGTAGATCACGCATGTAGCGCCAGACCGCGCGGTCGGCCTCGTCCAGCCCGGACATCGGCTTCGCCAGCCGCTGGTAGGTCCGCTCCATCCGGTTGGACGACGGGGTGTCGCGCAGCGGGGCGTCGAACCAGGCCCAGTGGTCGTGCGCCTCGACCGTGTAGCGCTGGTAGTCGAGCAGGCGCATCAGCCCCGGATGGGCGATCGGCACGTGGTAGCCCTCGAGGTAGTTCTCGACCACGATCTTCCAGTTGGCGGGCTGGCTGCCGCCGCTGCCCTTTGCGCCGAACATCTCCAGCTCGGGGATCCGGTAGCGCTCGAGCCGCTCGGCGAGCCCCTCGCGTGAGCTCGGCCAGCGGCTTCGCATCGGCGTCGAGGTTGACGAACACGAAGCCGGCCAGGGTCTCGACCCGCGCCGGCATCAGGCCCAGCTTCGACTTGTCGAGCTCGGCGTAGTTGCGATGCTCGGGCACGCCCATCAGCCGCCCGTCGGTGGAGTCGTAGGTCCAGCCGTGGTAGCGGCAGCGGATCGCGCGCTTGCACTTGCCGTCGCCGGTGAGCAGCTCGGAGCCGCGGTGGCGGCAGACGTTGCGGTAGGCGCGAAGCCCGCCGTCCTCGGTGCGGACGACCAGCACGGGCTGGTCGCCGGCGCGGGTGGTGATGTAGGTGTTGGGCTCGGCGAGCTCGCTGACGTGGCCGGCGTACTGCCAGCTGCGGGCGAAGACGGTGTCCATCTCGCGGCGCAGCGCCTCGGCGCCCAGGTAGTAGCGCGGCTCGAGCGCGCGGGCAACCGGGCGCGGGCGCTCGGAGCCGTTCTCGCGCCATCGCTGCTCGCGGTCGTGGTCGTCTGGGTCGCGCTCGTCTCGCTCACGTCTGGCTCCTCGGGTCGTCGTCCGGCGAGGCATTCTACGGGAACCTGACTTTGTAGTCAAATGCAACAAGCTGCTACGGTCCGCGCATGTCGAGCCCGGCACAGCCGCAGCACTTCGTCGCGGCCGCTTGCGGCCGCGACTGATGACGGGCGGCGAAGTCCGATGGGACTGATGCACGCACGTGAAGCGTGGCTGTCGCTTACGCCTGAGCCGGAACGGGACCTGCCCGCCGCGATCGCGGCGCTGAAGGCGGGTGGCCGTCCGACCGCCGCGGGGGTGGAGGCCGAGCGCGTCCGCGCCGAGGCCCTCGTCCTGCGCGGCAGCAGGAGGCGGTGGCTGGCGTGGCTGGACGAGGGCCTGGAGCTGGCCGAGCGCCCCGAGAACCAGGGCGACCCGGAGCTGGATGAGGCCCGAGCGCTGCTGCTCGACGTGATCGAGAACCACCATGCACTCGAACAGGGGCTGCCGGGCCGCGTCCGCTCGCCCGCGGGGGACCGCGAGGCCGAGTTGATGCGACGGATCTGGGCCCAGAGCAGAAAGGACCCAGCATGAACACCACGAGCACCATCGCTGACGACACCCAAGGCACGTCCTCCGCTTCGCGTCCGGGCGTGCAGGAGCTGAGCCTGCCGCTCGAGCTGCCGCCCGAGACCGCCGAGCTGCAGGAGCGCGCGCGGCGCTTCGTGGACGAGGTGGTGATACCGCTGGAACAGGAGGCCGAGCGCCTCTACGGGCGTCTGCCCGCCGAGACGATGGCCGAGGTCAGGCAGGCCGGCATCGACGCCGGGCTGAACGGCGGCCAGCATTCGACCGAGTACGGCGGCCAGGGCTGGTCGCTGCTGGACTGGGTCGTGGTCGAGGAGCAGTACGGCCGCTCGACCAACGGCATCTACTGGCACGTCCCCAACGCCTACAACGTCTTCCACAACGCCTCCGAGGAGCAGGCCGAGAAGTACCTGCGGCCCCTGATCGCCGGCAAGATGAAGGACGCCTACGCGGTGACCGAGGCCGAGGCCGGCTCGGACCCCTCGGGCATCGCCACCACCGCAGAGCGCACCGGCGACGGCTACCGGATCAACGGCGAGAAGTGGTTTGTCACCTCCGGCGACATCGCCGACGTGCTGATCGTGATGGCGAATGTGATCGACGGCGAGCAGAGGCTGCCGACCCTGTTCCTGATCGACGCCGACGCGGCGGGCGTCGAGATCGTCGATGACCCGCAGTTCACCCACCACTACCCCGAGGGACATCCCACCATCCGCTTCACCGACGTCGAGGTCGGAGAGGACGCGGTGGTGCAGGGCGTCGGCGAGGGCGAGGAGATGCAGCGCGCCTGGTTCCTCGAGGAGCGCCTGGGCATCGCAGCGCGCGGGGTCGGAGCCATGTGGCGGCTGCTCGAGGAGACGGTCGAGTGGGCGACCAACAGGGTTCAGGGCGGCAACCGCATCTGGGACCACCAGGGCGTCAGCTTCCCGCTCGCCGACTCGGCCGCGGACGCCGCCGCCGGCCGGCTGCTCACCTACCAGGTCGCGGTCCTGGCCGACGCCGGGATGGACCTGAAGGTGGTTCACGCCAAGGCCTCGATGGCGAAGCTGTTCGTGAGCGAGGCGGCCTGCCGCTGCGCCGACAGGGCCGTGCAGGCCTTCGGCGGGCGCGGCTACATGCGTGAGTTCGCCGCCGAGCGGCTGCTGCGTGAGCTGCGCGTGGATCGCATTTGGGAGGGCACCAGCGAGATCCAGCGGTTGATCGTCACCCGCGGCCTGGAGCGGCGCGGCGTCGAACGGATGCTGCACTAGGGCGACGGGCGACCGGCGCCTCCCGGCCATGGACCCCTCCCGCCTGCTCGCACCCCGCTCGATCGCGGTGGTCGGCGCCAGCGATCGCGAGGGCGCCTACGCCGACCTGGTCCTGCGGAACCTGGAACTGAGCGGGTTCGCCGGCGAGGTCTGGGGCGTCAACCCGAAACGCGACGAGGTGCACGGGCGAGCCTGCTTCCCCTCGCTCGCCGAGCTGCCCGAGCCCGCCGATGCGGTCGTGGTCGCGATCCCGGCGCCGGGCGTCCCCGAGGCTGTCGAGCAGGCTGGGGCGAGCGGCTGCGGCGGGGCGATCGTGATCTCGGCCGGCTTCGCCGAGATCGAGCAGGGCAGGCGGCTCCAGGACGAGCTGCGCGAGGCCGCGCTCCGACACGACCTGCCGCTGTGCGGGCCCAACGGCAACGGCATCATCGCGGTCGGGGCCAAGGCCCCGATGTGGGGCGATGCGGTCGAGCCGTTCGAGCCCGGCCCGGTGGCGATGATCTCCCAAAGCGGCAACGTCGCGGTCAACGCGCTCGGAACGCGCCGCGGCCTGCGCTTCCACACCGTCGTCTCCACCGGCAACCAGGCTGTGATGGACGCCAGCGACTGGCTCAGCGCCCTGGCGGGCGCCGACGACGTGCGCTCGGTGGCAATGTTCCTGGAGGGCGACGGCGACGGGCCTCGGCTGGCCGAGGCGCTGGCCGCGTGTGGCGACGCCGGCATCGGGGTCGCCGTGCTGAAGGTGGGCTCGTCGGAGGCCGGGGCCGCCGCCGCCGCGGCCCACACCGCGGCCGTGGCCGGGGACCAGCGCGTCTTCCGCGCCCTGGTCGAGGAGGCTGGCGCGGCCTGGGCCGGCGACCCGCACGAGCTGCTGGAGCTGGCCAAGGCGATGGCCGAGCCGCGGGCGCGGGTCAGCCCCGGCGCGGGTCTCGCCGTGCTCACCTGCTCTGGGGGCGATTCCGGCATCGCCGGAGACGAGGCCGAGCGGCTCGGGGTGCCGCTGCCCCCGTTGTCCGCGGGAACCGCGGCCGAACTGGAGAGGCTGCTCCCCCCCGAGGCCACCATCGCGAACCCGCTCGACTACACGGCCCTGATCTGGGGCGACGTCGAGAAGCTCCGCGAGATCATCCGCGTTGTCGGCGCCGACCCGGCGATCGAGCAGCTGCTCGTCCTCTATGACCAGCCGCAGAACCTGTTCGGCCCCGGCGCCGACAGCTGGGACGACGTCCGCGCGGGGATCATCGCGGGCGCCGAGGCGACCGAGGCGTCGGTGCTGGTCTCCTCCACGCTGCCTGACCTGATCGATGACGACGCCTGCGAGCAGTTCGCCGCCCGCGGCGTGGCGCCGCTTTCCGGGATCCACACGGCGCTGTCGGTGGCGGCGGCGTTGCGCCGCCCCGACGGCGACCCCGCTCGCATGCGCGAGATCGCAGCGGCGACCTCGGCCGGCGCCGCGCCGCACGCGGCGGGCGAGTGGCTCGACGAGGCCGAGGCCAAGGAGCTGCTGGCCGAGGCCGGGATCGAGGTCCCCCGTGGGACCGTGGTCGCGGACGCCGACGCCGCGGTCGCCGCGCTCGATGAGCTGCAGGCGCCGGTCGCGCTGAAGCTCTCGGCGCCGGGCCTGCTGCACAAGACCGAGGCGGGCGCGCTGGTGCTGTCGCTGTACTCCGAGGGCGAGGTGCGCGAGGCGTTCGAGTGGCTGGCCTCGATCGAGGCGCCCGCCGGAGGGCGGGTGCTGGTCGAGGAGATGGCCTCGACCGAGGTCGAGCTGCTGGTCGCGGCGCAGCGCGAGGGGATCGTGCCCTCGCTCGTGATCGGCCTCGGGGGCGTCTGGACCGAGGTGCTGGACGACGTCGCCGTGATCCCGCTGCCCGCCTCGCCCGCCCGTGTCGAGACCGCGATCCGCTCGCTGCGGGGGGCCCCGCTGCTGACCGGGGCCCGTGGCCGCCAGGCCCTCGACGTCGAGGCCGCGGCCCGCGTCGCCTCAGCGGCAGGCTCGCTGCTGCTCGACGCCCAACTGGACCTGATCGAGCTCAACCCCGTCTTCGTCGCCGCCGAGGGCGCGATCGCGGTCGACGCCGTGATCCGGCGCTCGGCCGCGGAGACCCGGGCCGAGGCCGCGTGATGGCCGCCGCGAGCGAGCCCATCGAGCGGGTCGGGATCGTCGGCGGCGGCTTCATGGGCTCTGGCATCGCCGAGTCGGTCGCCCGCGCCGGCATCGAGGTGCTCGTGCACGAGCCAGAGGACGAGCCGCTGGAGCGCTCGCGCGACCGCGTCGCCGCCTCCGCCGCCAGAGCCGTGGAGGGCGGCAAGCTGGACGCCGCCGAGGCGGACGCCCTGACCGGGCGCATCACCTGGACCACCGAGATCGGCGAGCTCGCCGGCTGCGGGCTGGCGATAGAGGCCGTGGTCGAGGATCCCCATGTGAAGGGCGAGGTCTTCCAGCGCCTCGACGAGCTGCTCGAGCCCACGGCGCTGATCGCCTCCAACACCTCGTCGATCCCGATCGCGCAGCTCGCCGCCTGGACCGAGCGCCGCGACAGGGTGCTGGGGATGCACTTCTTCAGCCCCGCGCAGGTGATGAAGCTGGTCGAGCTGGTGGTCGGAATCGAGACCAGCGAGCAGACCTTCGAGCGCGCCGGCGCGTTCGCCGAGCGCATCGGCAAGACGGCGATCCGGACCAAGGACCGCTCGGGCTTCATCGTCAACGCGCTGCTCGTGCCCTACTTGATGGCCGGGGTGCGGATGTACGAGGAGGGCTTCGCATCCGCAGAGGACATCGATCAGGGCATGAAGCTCGGTTGCGGGCACCCGATGGGCCCGCTGGAGCTGGCCGACTTCATCGGCCTCGACGTCCTCTACGCGGTCTGCGACTCGCTCTATGACGAGTTCAAGCGCCCCGAGTACGCTCCGCCCCCGCTCTTGAAGCGGATGGTGGTCTCGGGCCACCACGGCCGCAAGAGCGGCCGCGGGTTCTACGACTACACCGGCGAGGAGGCATGATGGCGCCCAGGACGATCGAGACCGAGGTGGCCATCGTCGGCGCCGGCATCGCCGGGCTGACGGCGGCATCGACGCTGGCGCGCGAGGGAGTCGACGTGGCCGTGCTGGAGGCCCGCGACCGGGTCGGCGGGCGCACCTGGAACACCGAGATCGGCGGCGAGGCGAACGAGCTCGGCGGCCAGTGGGTGGCGCCCTACCAGTCGGCCATGCTCGCCACCCTGGAGGAGCTGGGGATCGAGCTGTTCGAGAGCTACCGCGCCGGGGAGCACGTCTTCATCGACCCCGCCGGCAAGTCACATCGCTACGCGGGCCACGACGCCCCGCTCGGCTCGGCCTCCGAGAGCGCCTTCGAACAGGCCGACGCGAAGCTCGACTCCCTCGCCAAGGAGCTCGATCCCGAGGCCCCCTGGGACCACCCCGACGCGCGCCGGCTGGACGAGATCACCTTCGAGTCCTGGCTGCAGCAGGAGGTCAGCGACGAGATGGCCCGCGATCTCATGCGCTCCTGGCTCGCCGGAGGCTTCCTCGCCAAGCCCGCCCACACCTTCTCGCTGCTGCAGGGGCTGTGGATGATCTCCGGCGCCGGCGGCACCTTCGAGCTGTTCGAGCCCGATCAGTGCCTCGCCTACCGGGTGGTGGGAGGCTCACAGCTGATCGCACTACGGCTCGCCGAGCGCCTCGGCGAGCGCGTCACCCTGAACGCTCCCGCGCGCGACCTCCGCTGGTCGGACGACCAAGTCGAGATCGAGGCCGAGGGAACCCACATCAAAGCCCGCAGGGCGATCGTGGCGATCCCGCCGAACCTGACCACCGCGATCCGCTTCCACCCGGTGCTGCCCGCCTGGCGCATGCGGATGGCCCAAGCCCTGTCGCAGGGGTCGATCAACAAGATTCTTGCCGTGTACGAGACGCCGTTCTGGCGCGAGGATGGCCTCTCGGGCCAGGGCTTCGCGCCATACGAGCTCGTCCGCGAGCTGTACGACAACTCTCCGCCGTCGGCGAGCGCCGGCGTGCTCACCACCTTCCTCGCCGGCGAGAACGCCGAGCGCGCCGGGCGCATGAGCGCCGCCGACCGCCGCGCCGCGGTGCTCGAGGGCATGGCGAAGTACGTCGGCCCCGCGGCGCTGGAGCCCGTGGACTTCATCGAGACCGACTGGTCCGGCCAGGAGTGGACCCGCGGCGCCTACGGCACCAGCTTCGGCCCCGGCGGCCTCACCCGCTTCGGCGAGGACATACGCCGCCCGGTCGGCCCGATCCACTGGGCCTGCACAGACATCGCGGGCGTCGGCCACATCCACATGGAGGGCGCGATGCGCTCCGGCCAGCGAGCGGCAAAGGCCTGCCTGGAAGCAGTCCCGGCTTAGCTATCCCCGTCAGGCGAGGCGGTCGTCGCGCGGGTGGCGGCGAGCACATGCGCCCCCGCTCTAGGGCGGGGGCGCATGCGCGGAGCTGACAGGACCCGCGCGCCTACAGCTACGCGTTGTTCACCATCACGTGCTTGACCTCGGTGTAGTCCTCCAGGGAGTACATCGAGAGGTCCTTGCCGTAGCCCGAGTTCTTGTAGCCGCCGTGCGGCATCTCGGCCACGATCGGGATGTGGTCGTTGACCCAGACGCAGCCGAACTTGATCGCCTTGGAGACGCGCATCGCGCGGCCCACGTCCTTGGTCCAGACCGATGAGGCCAGGCCGTACTTGGTGCCGTTGGCCCACTCGATCGCCTTCGCCTCGTCGTCGAACGGCTGCACCGTGATCACCGGTCCGAAGATCTCCTTCTGGATCATGTCGGACTTCTGATCGGGTCCCGAGACGACGGTCGCCTCGAGGAACCAGCCCGGCAGGTCGGGGCGGTTGCCGCCCGTGACCACCTCGGCGCCCTTCGGCGTGTCGGAGAGGAACCCCTCGACGCGCTCGCGCTGGCGCTCGGAGTTGAGCGGTCCCAGCAACGTGTCCTCGTCGAACGTGTCACCGGTCTTGTAGTCCTTCGCCTGATCGGCGAGGCCGGAGACGACGTCGTCGTAGACGCCCTTCGATGCGAGCACGCGCGTCGCCGCGGTGCAGTCCTGGCCGGCGTTGAAGTAGCCGGTGCCGGCGATCGTCTCCATCGCCGTCTCCATGTCGGCGTCGTCGAAGACGATCACCGGGGCCTTGCCGCCCAGCTCCAGGTGCACCCGCTTCAGCGAGTCCGCCGCCGCCTTGGCGATCCACTTGCCGGTCTCGGGCGACCCCGTCAGCGAGACGAAGTCGACCTCGGGATGGGTGACCAGCGTCGAGCCGGCCGGCTCGCCGTGCCCGCCGACGAAGTTGCAGACGCCGGGCGGGAAGATCTCGGCGCACATCTCGGCCAGGATCTTGAGCGTGGTCACCGGGGTCGTCTCGGCCGGCTTCAGCACCAGCGTGTTGCCGGTCGCCAGCGCCGGGCCGATCTTCCATACGGCCATCATCAGCGGGTAGTTCCAGGGGGTGATCTGGGCGCAGACGCCGTAGGGCTCGCGCCGGATGAAGGAGGTGTGGCCCTCCATGTACTCGCCGGCGGCCCTGCCCTCCATGCAGCGCGCGGCGCCGGCGAAGAAGCGGAGCTGGTCCACCATCGGCGGGACCTCCTCCTCCAGCGTGGTGTTGCGCGGCTTGCCGGCGTCCAGCGACTCGAGGTCGGCGATCTCCTCGCCGCGCTCCTCGAACGCATCGGCCAGCTTCAGCAGCATCGCCTGGCGCTCGCCAGGGGTCGTGTTCTCCCAGTCGGGGGCGGCCTTGCGGGCGGCCTTGACCGCCTTGTCCACGTCCGCCTTGGTCGACAGCGGTGCCTTCGCGATCACCTCGCCGTTCGCCGGGTTGGTGACGTCCTCCATCTCGCCTTCGGCGGGGTCGGCGAACTTGCCGCCGATCATGTTCTTGAGCTCCAAGACCTTCGCCTTGGACTTCTTGTCCTTGGTAGCGGTTGCCATCTGGTCTCTCCTTGTCTGTTCTTTTCTCTAAGCCTTCTGAGTCGTAGCAGCCGCGGCAGCCTTGCCGCCGCCTCCGTCGCGCTGCTCGCTCGCTGCCGCGAGCCCCTTCTCGACCGGGACGTGGGGTTCGCCCACCGCCTCGGCCACCGCGGCGTGGGTGACCATGCCGCCGGCAACGTTGACGCCCAGCGCCAGGCCCGGGTCGCGCGCCGTCGCCCCGTCCACGCCGTGGTCGGCGAGAGCGATCGCGTACGGCAGCGTCGCGTTCGTGAGCGCGTATGTGGACGTGATCGGCACGGCGCCGGGCATGTTGGCGACGCAGTAGTGGGTGATCCCGTCCACCTCGAAGGTCGGGTCCGCGTGGGTGGTCGGCTTCGACGTCTCGAAGCAGCCGCCCTGGTCGATCGCCACGTCCACCAGCACCGCGTTGCGCTTCATCAGCTTCAGCTGCTCGCGGCTGATCACGTGCGGCGCCTTGGCGCCGTGCACCAGCACGGCGCCGATCACGAGGTCGACGCGGGGCAGCATCTCCTCGATCGCCAGCGTCGAGGAGAACACGGTCGAGGCGCGGCCGGCGAAGGCGACGTCGAGCTCTCGCAGGCGGTCGATCGAGAGGTCGAACACGAACACGTCGGCCTCCATCCCGATCGCGATCGAGGCTGCGTTGAAGCCGACCGCGCCGCCGCCGATCACCATCACGTTGGCCGCCGCGACCCCGGGTACGCCCCCGAGCAGGATCCCGCGCCCGCCCAGCGGCTTCTCGAGGAAGAAGGCGCCGGCCTGGGTCGCGATCTTGCCGGCGACCTCGCTCATCGGGGCCAGCAGCGGCAGCCGGCCCTGGGTGTCCTCGACGGTCTCGTACGCGACGCAGGTCGCCCCCGAGGCCATCAGCCCGCGGGTGAGCTCGGGGTCGGGGGCGAGGTGCAGGTAGGTGAACAGCGTCTGCCCGGCCCGCAGCATCGCCACCTCGGGGGCCTGCGGCTCCTTCACCTTCATCACCATCTCGGCCTGTTCGAAGACGGCGGCGGCGTCGGGGACGATGCGGGCGCCCTGCGCCGTGTAGTCGACGTCGGCGATCGAGCTGCCCTCCCCCGCGCCCTGCTGGATCAGCACCTCGTGCCCGCGATCGGCGAGTTCGCGGACGCCGGCGGGCGTCAGCGCGACGCGGTACTCGTCGTCCTTGATCTCCGTTGGAACCCCGACCCTCATGAAGCCGCGATCTCCTCCACCTGCGTGAGGTCGAAGCGGACGCCGCGGGTCTCCAGCTCGGCGAACATCTCGTCCGGGTCGATGCAGCGCTCGGGTGGCAGCGCCCCGGTCGCGGTGATCCGCTTGCGCGCCAGCAGGCGCACGGCCGCGGCGGCCGGCGAGGCGGTCGAGACGATGCCGCCGCCCAGACCCCAGCGCTCGTGGGCCGGGGTGACGCTCCGGGCGCGCACCGTTCGCTCGCCCCTGGTGACGTCGCAGAGGTGCACCGAGATGGTGCTCGCCGACTGGGGCGATGCGGAGCGGGCGGTTTCCGCGATCCGCTCCTCGCTCGCCCCGGCCAGCTCCCTGAGGGCCTCGAGCACCTTCGGCGGCAACGACAGCGCGAAGGTGACGTCCTTGGCCCCAAAGCTCTCCCCGAAGGTGAGGACCTCGGAGTGCAGCGTGAAGATCGTCTCGGCCTCGCCGATCGGCTCGCCGACGTCCACCGTGGGGCCGGGCTGCAGCGGCTCCAGCTCGCGCGGCTCGCCGTCGATCAGCGCCATCGGCGGCATCGTGATCTCGTCGAGCAGCGTTCGCAGGGCGTACGGGAAGGCCAGGCCCTCCGGCGGGTCGAGGTCGCGGCCGGCCGCGACCACCGAGATCGAGTCCGCCTCCCCGCCGAGCTCGCGAACGGCGCGCTCGGCCAGCAGGTTGGTCTTGCCCGGCGCGGAGCCGACGCCGAGCATCGCCACCAGGCCGCGCTGCTCGAACTTCGGCGACAGCTCCAGCTGCTGCTTGGTCACGTGGTAGAGCCCGCCGAGGTCGACGTAGTGGCAGCCCGCCTCGAGGCAGGCCTCCATCGCCGCCAGATTGATCCGGTAGGCGGCCGAGTTGACCAGCACCTCGATGCCGGCGAGCTGCTCGGCGAGCCCGGCGGTGGCGTCGGCTTCGCGCGCCTCCGCCTTGCCGCCGCCGTGCTCGATCGCGACCGCCTCGGCTCGGCGCAGGTCGAGGTCCAGCAGCCGCAGCGAGGTGACCTCCTCCGACTCGGCCAGGTCCCGGACGATCGCCGGGGCGATCGTCCCACCGGCGCCGAGTACCGCGACTCTCACGCGATCAGCTCCCGGGCACGGAGCGCCAGCCACATCTCGACGCGGTCGTTGGCCCTGCTCAGGTCGCGCCCAGTCAGGTCCTCGATCCGCTTGATCCGGTAGCGCAGGGTGTGGCGGTGGCAGTAGCAGTCGCCGGCTGCGCGCTCCCAGTGGCCGTTGCGCTCGATGTAGGCCTCGAGCGAGCGGAGCAACTCGGACGCGTAGCGCTCGTCGGAGTTCTCGATCGGTCCCAGGACGCTGTCGCAGTAGAGCCGCAGCGCCTCTCCGTCCTGGACCGAGAGCAGCAGCGTGAAGGCGCCCAGGTCGCGGTGAGAGGCGACCTCGGGGGCGGCGCCGTTGGCGAAGGCCGTCGCCTCCAGCGCGCAGCGTGCCTCGTGGAAGGAGTGCCGGACCCGTTCGGCGGAGAGGTTGCGGCTGGCCGCGGCACGAGCGGGGCCGTGGGCCGCCTCGAGCGCCTCGCGGGCGCCTCCGGCGACCGCGACGGGGTCGGCGGAGCCGGGATCGACCACCGCGCAGAGCAGCTCCCGGCGCCCGACGGGATGGGTGGCGACCAGCGCAGGCAGGCTCGCGGAGCGCAGGTGCTGCTCCAGGGTCTCCTGGCCCGCGGCGGGATCGGCAAGCTCGAAGACCAGCACCGCCGCCTTCTCGCCGACGCCGAACGGCGCCACCCTGTCTCGGACGTCGTCCGGATCGAGCCGTCCCGAGAGAATCGCCGTCAGCACCTCGCCCGAGAGCCGCCGCTCGGTGTCCCGGGCGACTCGCTCTCGCATCAGCTCCAGGGCGACCACGATCGCGGCCTGCTGCACGCAGAGCCGCTCGAAGTCGCCGAGCTCGCCCGAACGTCTCACGACCACCAGCCAGGCCTCGGCGTCCCCCCCGCGCGGCGAAACCGGGTGGGCCAGGGCGCGGCCCCGCAGATCGGGCTGAGGAGGCACGAACGGCGCGGCGGCCCTGCCGCGAGCCTGCACCTCGTCGCGGATCGCGCCGATCACGTCGGCCGCCAGGCGCCGGCCGCCGGCGGCGAGCTGCTCGCCGCGGCCGTCGAACACGACCGAGCTGCCGCCCACAGCCGAGGCGATCTCGCGCGCGATCTCCTCCAGGCCGCCCCCCTCCAGCACCAGGCGCTCGAGCCGCTCGTTGACCGCGATCCCGCGCGAGAGCACGTCGTAGTGCTCATTCACCAGGTGGTTGGCCGCCGCCTCTGTGATCGCGATGAAGGGCATCTCGTAGGGGACCTCGAACAGCGGCACTCCCTTCGACTCGGACTCCGCGACCACCGGCTTCGGCAGCTTGGAGTGGTCGAAGCCGGTGCCGAAGCCGACGCCGGCGACATCCCGCTCGGCGATCAGGCCGATGAACTCGCGTTGCTGCTGGGCGGTCTGCAGCTGGATCCCGGTCGTCAGCAACAGCTCGCCGCCCGACAGCCACGGCGTCGGGTCGCGGAGCTCGGAGATGTGGACCCAGCGGACCTCCCGCTCGCCCGCCGCCTGCTCGCCCGCCGCGAGCTTCAGCTCGAGCTCAGAGACCAGGCTTTCGACCGTGAGCATGCGACGGCCTAGTCGAACCGCTGTCCGGGCCGTTGCATCGGCTTCCCTGAGCTCGGGACGAGCCGCTTATGGGCCTCGTCGAGGACCGGGTGCAGGATCTCGATGATCTCGTTGAACTGCTCGGTGTCGGCGATCAGCGGGGGCGCGAACTGGACCACGGGGTCGCCGCGGTCGTCCGCCCGGCAGATCAGGCCGCGGCGATAGAGCTCGCCCGAGAGGTAGCCGCGAAGCAGGGCCTCGGACTCCTCATCGTTGAACGACTCCTTCGTTTCCTTGTCCTTGACCAGCTCGATCGCGAAGAAGAATCCGTCGCCGCGCACGTCGCCGACGATCGGGAGCTCGTGCAGGCTCTCGAGCGCCGCGCGGAACTCGTCCGTCTTGCGGGTCACGTGCCCGCACAGGTCCTCGCGCTCGAACACGTCGAGGTTGGCCATCGCCGCCGCGGCGGCGACCGGGTGACCGGCGAAGGTCGACCCGTGGGCGAACCAGCTCGTCCCCTCCGAGAACGGCTCGAACACCTTGTCCGAGGCGATCATCGCCCCCATCGGCACGTAGGAGGCAGCAAGCGCCTTCGCCGTCGTGATGATGTCCGGCTGGTAGCCGTAGTGCTCGCAGCCGAAGTACTTGCCCAAGCGGCCCCACGAGCAGATCACCTCGTCGGAGATCAGCAGCACGTCGTGGCGGTCGCAGATCTCGCGCACGCGCTGGAAGTAGCCGTCCTGGGGCGGCAGGCAGCCGCCCGCGTTCTGCAGCGGCTCGAGGATCACCGCGGCGACCGTCTCCGGTCCCTCCCAGAGGATCTTCTCCTCGATCTGGTCGGCGGCCCAGAGCGGGTCGCGGTCCTCGGGCCAGCGGTAGCTGCCGGTGTTGGGGACGTGCGAGCCGCCCGGCATCAGCGGCTCGAACGGGGCCCGCAGTGGCGGGATGCCGGTGGCGGCGAGCGCCCCCATGGTGGTGCCGTGGTAGGCGATCTCGCGGGCGATCAGCTTGGTCTTCGTTCCCTTGCCGGTCGCCTTGAAGTAGTTGCGCGCGAGCTTGACCGCCGACTCGACCGCCTCGGAGCCGCTGTTGGTGAAGAAGACGCGGTTGAGGTCGCCCGGAGTGAGGCCGGCGATGCGGGTCGCGAGCTCGATCGCGCGGGGGTGCGCGTAGCTCCACAGGGTCACGAAGTCCAGCTCGGATACCTGCGCGGCCATCGCGTCGGCGATCTCGGTGCGCCCGTGGCCGGCGTTGACGCAGAACAGCGCCGAGAGGCCGTCGAGGTAGCGGTTGCCGTTGGAGTCCCAGACGTAGCAGCCCTCGCCCTTGACGATGATCGGGACCTCGTGCTCGGAGTCGAAGGACCCCATGCGGGTGAAGTGCATCCACAGGTGCCGGCGGGCCAGCTCCTGCATCTCGGCGTTGCTGGCGGCCGCCGGGGGGGCCTCGGTCTGGGGTGTCGCTGCCATCTCCTCTACCTCCTTCTTCCGCTTCGACGCTTCGCACAAACGTAGAGACGCGAAGCCTTCCCCGCAAGCGAGATTTAGGTCAAGGTTGCGAAAAGGCCTTGTACGGATCGTATAAGGCTTTAACCGCATTTTTGGGCATCTGCAGGTTGCCCCGGCGTCCTCCGGTGCCTTACTGTCCACCCGGCGTCGGCCCGTTGGACGGAGCGGCCGGAGCATCGACGAGGAGGAGAGAAGAGGAATGGCGCAGAGCGCGGGCAAGGCCCCCGAGGCCGCCGCACCCGAGGTGCAGGTCAGCGAGCACGGCCTCAAGGCCGACGCGATCAGCTTCTGGGAGGGACTCGTGGTCGCGCTGGCGTCAACCGCGCCGGCTTACTCCCTGGCGGCGGTGATCGGGTCGATCGCCGTGATCACCGGCTTCTTCGCTCCCGCGGCGCTGCTGTTGGCCTTCGTTCCGATGTTCTTCATCGCGGCCGCGTTCTATTGGTTGAACCGCGCCGACCAGGACTGCGGGACGACCTTCGCGTGGGTCACCCGGGCGATGGGCCCGAACACCGGCTGGATCGCGGGCTGGGCCGTGTTCATGACCGGGATCCTGGTCGTCGGCTCGCTCGCCGACGTCGCCACCTACACCTTCTACGACCTGATCGACGCGGACGGCCTCTACAACTCCGAGGCCGCGGTCGTCATCGGGGCGGTGCTGCTGATCGCGGCGATGACCACGGTCTGCGTGATCGGGACCGAGGCCTCGGCGCGGCTGCAGATGGTGCTGATGGGATTCCAGATCATCCCGCTGCTGCTGTTCGCGACGGTGGCGTTGGTCAAGGTCTGGTCCGGGGACGGTCCGGGCACCAGCCTTCGAGCCACAGCTCGCCTGGTTCAACCCGCTCAACATCGACGCGGGCAACATCAACCCGTTCAGCGCCGAAGCCGGCGACCTCGTCGGCGCGATGCTGCTCGGCATCTTCATCTACTGGGGCTGGGAGAGCGCGGTCAACCTGAACGAGGAGACCAGCGGCGACGTCAACCGCCCGGGGCTGGCCGGCCTGATCTCGACCGTGATCCTGCTGGTCACCTACGTCGCGGTCGCGACCGCCGTGCTGGCCTGGAAGGGGATCGGGGGAGCTGCCGCGTTCGACGACGACGAGGGCATTCTCGCGGCCTACGCCACCGGCGTGCTCGGTGACGACCTCGGCAAGCTCGTGCTGTTGGCGGTGGTCGTCTCGGCGCTCGCATCGACCCAGACGACGATCCTGCCCGCGGCAAGGACCTCGCTCTCGATGGCGCGTCACGAGGCATTTCCGGACGCCTTCGGCGAGGTCTCGAAGCGCTTCTTCACGCCGGTGTTCTCAACGGTCGCCGTGGGGGCGCTTGCAACCGCCTGGTACGTGCCCGGGAAGCTGATCAGCGAGAACTTCCTCTTCGACAGCCTCACCGCGCTCGGGCTGATGATCGCCTTCTACTACTCGTTGACCGGTCTCGCCTGCGTCATCTACTACCGCCGCGAGATCCCGAAAACCGCAAAGAATTTCCTCTTCATCGGGCTGGCCCCTGCGATCGGAGCGGTCCTGCTCGGCTACATCTTCATCAAGGCGCTGTTCAACTTCTCCGACCCGGCCAACTCCTACACGGGGCAGGAGTGGCTCGGCGTGGCGCCGCCGGCGGTGATCGGCGTCGGGATGCTGCTGATCGGCTTCGTGCTGCTGTTCGCCTGGAGGCTGTACAAGCGCGAGCCGTTCTTCAAGCGCCGGCGCGAGGTGGTCGACCCGAAGGTGCTCGAGGAAGCCCCGGCGGTCGCCGGAGGCGCCGGATGATCCCGGCCGAAGGCGCCAGGGGATAGATTTCCCGTGAGGAGCAGATGACCCCACCCCCCGATCAGGCGAGCAACGGCAAGCCCAGCGTCGAGTTGCGCGACGTCACCAAGCAGTTCGGCGACTTCACGGCAGTCGAGGACCTCAGCCTGGCGATAGGGGAAGGGGAGTTCTTCACCCTGCTGGGCCCGAGCGGCTGCGGCAAGACGACCACGCTGCGGATGGTCGCCGGGTTCGAGGAGACGACCGAGGGCCAGGTGCTGATCGACGGCGCCGACGTCGTCGGGCTGCCGCCGTACAGGCGGCCGACCAACACCGTCTTCCAGAGCTACGCGCTGTTCCCCCACCTGAGCGTCTCGGACAACGTGGCCTTCGGCCTCCGGCGCAAGAAGGTGGACAAGGCCGAGGCAGAGCGGCGCGTGAACGAGGAGCTCGAGCGCGTCGGGCTGGCCCGCGAGGGCAACCGGCGGCCCGCCCAGCTCTCGGGCGGCCAGCAGCAGCGCGTGGCGCTGGCCCGGGCGCTGGTCAACATGCCCAAGGTCCTGCTGCTGGACGAGCCCCTCGGCGCGCTCGACCTGAAGCTGCGCAAGGGCCTGCAGGTACAGCTGAAGCAGATCCAGCGCGACGTCGGGATCACGTTCGTCTACGTGACCCACGACCAGGAAGAGGCGCTGACGATGTCCGACCGGATCGCGGTCATGAACCGGGGCCGCATCGAGCAGGTCGACAACCCCGAGCAGGTCTACGAGCGGCCGTCGTCCACCTTCGTGGCGGGCTTCATCGGCGTCTCCAACCTGATGCCGGGCGCCGTCAAGAAGGGCGGCGCCTCCGGCGAGGTCGAGCTCGACAGCGGCGTCACGGTCAAAGCCGAGGCGGACGGCTTCAACGCCGGAGAGCGCTGCTACGCGGTGGTGCGCCCCGAGAAGCTCGAGATCGGCGCCGCCGGCGCAGGGGAACCCGACCGTCGAGGGCCTGGTCGAGAGCTCCCTGTACCTGGGCACCGCGACCCAGATGATCGTGCAACTTCCCGGCGAGGTGAGAATGACCGTGCTGGTGCCGAACGCCGACGAGGCGGAGCGGCAGAAGCTGCCGGGCGGGGGAGCGAAGGTAAAGCTGTCCTGGGCACCCGAGCACATGCATCTCGTGCGCGAGAGCCCTGCGGAGGAGGCGGCGTCAACTAACAAGGAGGAGCAGACGTGAGCATCAACGGAAGCCTTCGGGCGCTGCTGGCGGCGAGCATCGCGCTGGTTGCGGCGATCGCGCTCGCCGCCTGTGGCGGCGACGACGAGGTCGGCGGAGGCAGCGATGCCGACGTCGAGGTCGCCAAGCCCGGACCGCCCGTCGAGGGCGAGTTCAACATCTCGAACTGGGTCGGCTACATCGACAAGGGCGAGGGCAGCACGATCGAGGAGTTCGAGGCCAAGTACCCGGGCACCACCGTCAACTACACCGAGGACATCAACGACAACGCCGAGTTCTTCGGCAAGGTCCAGCCCCTGCTGGACCAGGGCGAGTCCGGCGGCCGCAGCATGTTCGTGGTCACCGACTATATGGCGAAGCAGATGTACGACCTCGGCTACCTGCAGGAGATCGACTACGCCGACGTGCCCAACGTCGACGCCAACCTCAAGGATCAGCCTGCGCAGCCCGGAGTTCGACCCCGAGCGGAAGTTCTCGATCCCGTGGCAGAGCGGCATGACCGGCCTGCTCGTGAACGAGAAGCTGGCGCCAGACGTGCAAGTCGGTCAACGACCTGTTCGACCCCAAGTACAAGGGCAAGGTCACGGTCCTGACCGAGATGCGCGACACGATTCCGCTGATGCTGAAGGCCGACGGGATCGACCCGCTCGAGGCGACCACGGAGCAGTGGCTCGAGCAGATCGACAAGCTCCAGGCCGCGGTCGACGACGGCCAGCTCCGTCGCTTCACCGGCAACGACTACGTTCAGGACCTGGACAACGAGAACGTGGTCGCGGCCATCGGCTGGTCCGGGCGACGTCAGCCTGATCGCCAACGAGGACGTCGTCTGGCGGATGCCGGACCGACGGCTGCATCATCTGGTCGGACAACATGGTGATCCCGGTCGGGGCGCCGAACACGGCGGCGGCGCTGGCGTGGGCGGACTTCGTCTACGACCCGAAGGTCCAGGCCGACATCTCCGCGTTCGTCCGCTACGTAAGCCCGGTCCAGGGCGTCGAGGAGGTCGATCCCTATCTGGCCGAAGACGTCCTGGTCAGCCCGCCCGGACGATTTCACGGCTGACTGCAGCTTCGCAGCCGGAACCCGCCGGGCAGCGAGGAGGACGTGCAAGAGGTGGCCGAGGCCTACCAGGCCGTGATCACCCAGTAGGGCATTCGGGGATGGCGCCGGTGGAAGGACATCGACCAACGTCATGACCTCATGACATCGACTCGATGACCATCCGCCGGCGCCTGATCCCGTACGGGCTGCTCGGCCCAGGCGCGATCTGGCTGGCGCTGTTCTTCGTCGTCCCCATGTACTTCATGGGGGAGCTGGCGCTGCGCACGGGGACCTTCAACACGGGGTTCCAGTCCGCATTCGAGATCTCCAACTTCTCGGACGCGCTCTCGGGCAACACCGACCAGTTCGTTCGCTCCTTCGTCTACGCCGGCACGGCGACGCTGATCGCGCTCCTGATCGCCTACCCGCTCGCGTACGCGATCGCGCTGCGGGCGGGGCGCTGGAAGCTGCTGTTGCTGTTCGCGGTGGTCGCTCCCTTCTTCACCACCTACCTGATCCGCACGATCGCCTGGAAGACGATCCTGTCCGACGACAGCCCGGTCGTCTCGGTGCTGCAGGCGCTGCAGCTCGTGCCCGAGGACGGCCGGGTGCTTGCGACCGGAGCGGCGCCGTGATCGCAGGCCTCACCTACAACTTCCTGCCGTTCATGATCCTGCCGATCTACGCCAGCCTGGAGCGCATCGACACCAGCCTGATCGAGGCCGGCAAGGACCTCTACGCGTCCTCGACCCAGACCTTCCTGCGGGTGACCCTGCCCATCACCGCGCCGGGCATCGTCGCCGGGGTGCTGCTCACGTTCATCCCAGCGGTCGGCGACTACATCAACGCCGAGATCCTCGGCGGCACCGGCACGGCGATGATCGGAAACGTGATCCAATCGCTCTACCTCGAGCAGCGGAATTACCCGGAGGCGGCGGCGCTGTCGTTCATCATGATGCTCGCGATCCTGGTGGTCGTCCTGATCTACCTGCGCATGGCCGGATCGGGGGCCTTCATGGGCGAAGAGGACGAGCGCCGCTGAGCGATGGAGGCCGCCACGACCACAGCCCCCGTCCGCTCCGCCTCGGTCTCGCTGCCCGCCCGCGCCTGGGCCTGGCTGCGGCGGAACGCGCTGCTGATCTACGCCGGCATCGCCGTCGCCTACATGCTGATCCCGATCGTGGTCATCGCGCTGTTCTCGTTCGAGACCGGAACCGCGCAGGGCGAGCTGGACTTCGCCTGGGACGGCTTCAGCCTCGACTATTGGAAGGACGCGTTCGCGGTCGAGGCCGTGAACGACTCGATGATCAAGAGCCTGCAACTGGCGGGGCTCACGATGCTGGTCTCGACCACGATCGGGACGCTGATGGCGATGGCGCTGGTCCGCCACCAGTTCTTCGGCCGGCGCGCCACCAACCTGCTGATCATCCTGCCGATGGCGACGCCCGAGATCGTGATCGGCGCCGCGCTGCTATCGCTGTTCATCACCTACAAGGTCGACCTCGGCTTCACCAGCCTCTTCATCGCCCACGTCATGTTCTGCATCAGCTTCGTCGTGGTGGTCGTACGGTCGCGCCTGATCGGATTCGACCGCAGCATCGAGGAGGCCGCCGCCGACCTCGGCGCCAAGCCGCTGACCACCTTCCGCCTCGTCACCTTCCCCTTGCTCGCGCCGGGAATCGTCGCCGCGGCGCTCCTGGCCTTTGCGCTCTCGCTCGACGACTTCGTCATCTCCAACTTCAACTCGGGCACCACGGTGACGTTCCCCCTCTACATCTACGGAGCGAGCCTGCGGGGTATCCCCGTCCAGGTCAACGTGCTGGCGACGATGCTTTTCGCCCTCACAGTGGTCGCGATCGCCCTGGTCCTGTGGCAGCAGCGCCGGGCCGAGCAGCTGGCCTCGGTTCGCCCCGAGCAGGAAGCTTGACGGTCGATACCTTCCGGCCGGAGGTTTGAGTGAGCGCCGAGCAAGGTAACTCTAAGGATGTGCGAGTCGGGGAGATCGGCCTCGAGCGAACGGACACTGGCATCACGGTACTTTCGATCAGCGGCGAGCATGACCTGGGCACGGCACCTCAGCTTCGGGACCGGCTCAATGCCGAACTAGACGAAGGCAGGGCCATAGTGATCGACCTCTCGACTGCGAGCTTCGTCGATTCCTCGATCCTGGGAGTGATCCTGGAGGGTGGCCGCCGGGCGACCGCCGACGGCCTCGGCTTCGAGGTCGCCCAATCAGACGGCGCGGAAGCCGTCTCGCGGGTACTCGACATCACCGGCTTGCGCGGCGAGCTGCCCGTGCACCCGACCAGGGCCGACGCGGTCGAAGCCGCCCGGCAGGCACAGGACGGGAAGGGATCGTGAGCGAACGCGAGCTTCACCTCGCGCTTCCGGCCCGCCCCGAGAACGTGATCGTGGTCAGGCAGGCCGTCGCCGGGCTGGGGGAGGCATTGGGAGTGCCGACGCAGCGGGTGGACGACCTGAAGACGGTCGTGACCGAGGCTTGCAACAACGTCGTGCTGCACGCGTACCCGGGTGCGGAGGAAGGCCCGCTCGAGGTGACCGCCAGCGCAAGCGACGACGCGATCGAGATCGAGGTTCAAGACCAGGGCAGCGGCTTTCAGCCCAGCAGCGGCGTCGGGGACGAGCTTTCCCTGGGCCTCGGCCTGCCCCTGATCGCCGCGCTCTCGGACAGCTTCGAGATCTCCGGCGCAGCCGGCAAGGGCACCCGGATGAGGATGCGCTTCGAGCTGGCGGCCGCCGCCGTCGCCAACGGGACCCCGCACATGGAGGCGGCCGAGGAGCTTGGCGATGCAGATCAGCGGCCCCGCGATCGTGCGCCCGGTCCTGGCCAGGGTGATCGGCGCCCTCGCGGCCCGGGCCGAGTTCTCAGTCGACCGGCTGGCGGACACAGTCCTGATCGGCGACGCCGTTTCCGCCCACGGCGCCGACGACTTCGCCAGCGGCCGGCTCGAGGTCGCGATCACCGACGGCGACGGCACCCTGGACGTGCGGCTCGGACCGCTGGTCGAGGGAGGCGGCGAGCGGATCCTGGCTCAGATGGAGATCCCCGACGGGACTGGCACGCTGAGGACGCTGGCCAACTCGATGGAGGTCACCACCGACACGGCGCCCGACGGGAGCACCGCCGAGTACGTCGATGTTCGAGGTCGCCGGCTAGCCCCCGCCGTCGCGTCTCGGCTTCGTCCTCGTCCTCGTAGACGGCGCCCCGCAGGATCTCGAGCGTGGAGCGGAGGATCCGCGAGACGTGCATCTGGGAGACGCCCACCCGCTCGGCGATCTCGCTCTGGGTCAGATCCTCGGCGAAGCGCAGGTGCAGGATCGCGCGGTCGCGCTCGGAGATCTCGGAGAGGGCGCCCTCGATCGCGGCCCCGTACTCGACGGTCTCGAAGCCGATGTCCACGCTGCCGATGCGCTCGCGCAGCGGGGCCGGCTCCTCGCCGTCGCCCATCATTGGCGAGGCGTCCAGCGAGACGGCGTGATGGCCCTGCGAGGCGTGCATCGCCTCCAGCACCTGCTCGGCGGTGACGCCCAGCCTCTCGGCGATGTCATCGACGGTGGGAGCGCGACCCAGCCGCGAGGGCAGCTCGGCCAGGGCTTTCTCCACCTTGAGGATCCGCTCCTGAACCTCGCGCGGCACGTGGATCGACCAGCCGCGGTCGCGGAAGTGGCGCTTCAACTCCCCGAGGATGGTGGGGACGGCGAAGGTCGAGAAGGCGGTGCCGCGCTCGGGGTCGAAGCGGTCGACCGCCTTGACCAATCCGACGCTCGCGACCTGGACCAGATCGTCGAACGGCTCGACGCCCCCCGCGTAGCGCGAGGCGAGGCGTCGAGCGAGCGGCACGAAGCGCTCGACCAGCTCCTCGCGCACCGCCGGGGTCGGGTCCTTGGCGTAGCGCCGCAGCAACGCCCGCTCGTCCGCAAGCTGCTCGTCGGCGCCGGGCGAGGGGGTCGGGTTCTCTTCTCTCGAGGCCTTTTCGGTCATAGGCTCGGCGGTGTGCCGGCAAGCATCCGCTGACGCGCCGCCCAAGCATCCCTGGCGTGCGACAAGGGCTGCGTCACCCGGCGTGCTCGGACAGGCCCAAGCACGGTTCAAAGCTAGCGGGTCGGCGGCACGTCGTTCGAAAAAAGGCACTTCGCCGACGGGTTTACGAACGCGGCCTGTGGGTACCCGACAGATGAGTCGAGGCAGCGGGCGGGCGTTCGGAGACCCCCTACTCCGGCGCCCGCCCACATAAACGCCTCGCTTCGCCGAGCTTTGCCTCGGCGCAGGCGGGGGGTTGGGCGGTCGGTTTCCTTCTCCCCCTGGCCGCCCCACCCCGCCGCGCTCTCGGCGGCCCTGCCGATCTGCACAAACGCGCCGCCCACCGTTGGCGCGGCCCCCGGATAGCATCACGCCCAGTGGCGGCCCCGGAGACACGTCTGCTGATCGGCGGCGAGTTCGTCGCCGGCGACGGCGCCGGGATCGAGGTCGAGAACCCCTTCACCGAGCAGACGATTGCCACCGTCAATGCGCCCAGCGACGAGCAGCTCGGCGCCGCGATCGCCGCCGCCCGTGAATCATCACGGGAGTGGATGCGCACACCGGCGGTGGACCGCGGCGAGCTGCTGCACGAGGTCGCCAACAGGATCGAGTCCCACGCCGACGAGCTGGCCGAGACGATGACGCTGGAGGTCGGCAAGCCGCTGATCGAGAACCGTGACGAGGTCAGCTGGGTGGTCGCCTGCTTCCGCTACTACGCCGAGATCGGCCGCGACTCGGCGGGCCGCGTGATCCCCTCCATCGAGTCCACTCAGCTGGCGATGGTGCTGAAGGAGCCGCACGGCGTCTGGGGCTGCATCGTGCCCTGGAACTACCCGCTGCTGCTGCTGGCCTGGAAGCTTGCCCCCGCGCTGGCGGCCGGCAACGCCACCGTCTGCAAGCCCTCGGAGGTGACGCCGCTTTCGACCCTGATGCTGGCCCCGTGCGTCGAGCACCTGCCGGCCGGCGTCGTCAACCTGGTCGCGGGCGCCGGCGAGGTGGGCGCCGCGCTCACCGCGGACCCGCGCATCGACGGCGTCGCCTTCACCGGCTCGGTCGAGACCGGCAAGAAGGTCGGCCACGCCTGCATGGACCGCGTCGCCCGCGTCAACCTCGAGATGGGCGGGAAGGACCCCTTCATCATCTGCGCCGACATCGCCGATCAGCTCGACGTCGCCGCCCGCGGTGGCGCCTGGGCCGCCTTCCTCAACGCCGGCCAGGTCTGCACTTCCTCCGAGCGCTTCTACGTGATGGACGACGTCTACGACGACTACGTCAACGCCTTCGTCGACGTCGCCAAGGGCCTGGTGATCGGCGACCCGATGCGCAGCGACACCGACGTCGGGCCGATGGTCTCGGCGAACCAGCGCTCGAAGGTCGAGGCTCAGGTCTCCGCCGCGGTCTCGGCCGGGGCCGAGGTGCTGGTCGGGGGCGACTCGGGCGGCAACGAGCGGGGTCACTTCTACACGCCGGCCGTCGTCACCGGCGCCGACGCCGAGACCGCGCTGCTGAGCGAGGAGACCTTCGGGCCGGTGGCGCCGCTGGTCCCGGTCAAGGACCTCGACGAGGCGATCGAGCTGGCCAATTCGACCCCTTACGGGCTCGGCGCCAACATCTATACCCAGGACTTCAAGACGATCCTGCGCTGCATGCGCGAGGTCAAGGCCGGCACGGTCTGGTTCAACGACCCGCTCACCGACAACGACGCGGGGCCGTTCGGCGGCTTCAAGCAGTCGGGCCTGGGACGGGAGCTCGGCCGCGAGGGCCTCGAGGCCTTCCAGGAGACCAAGCACGTCCACATCGAGTCGGAGATCGCCGCCAAGGAGTGGTGGTACCCGTACTCCGAGTACTCGGGGGGCGGAGAGCCCCACGGGGCCTAGCGATCCAGGTTGGCTGACCAGAGCCAAGCCCCTTACCTGGACGCCCTCGTCGCCCACGTGGCGCGCAAGACAGGGCGGCTTCACATTCCAGGCCATAAGGGCTACGGGGTCGACCCGGGGCTGCGCGAGGCGCTCGGGGATGCAGCGATCGAGCACGACCTCCCCGCCGGGCTCGAGTGGATCGACATCGGCACCGAGCCGACGGCGTTTCAGCGAGCGCAGCTGCTCGCGGCGGACGCCTGGGGCGCGAAGCGCAGCTGGTTCCTCCTCAACGGTGCCTCGGGAGGGAACCACGCGATCTGCATGACATTCGCGCACGCGGCCGGGCAAACCCGATCCGGGCCCCCGAACCGCGGCACGGTCGTGGTGCAGCGCAACGTCCACTCCTCGATCATCGACGGGCTCGTCCTCTCGGGCCTGCTGCCCGCCTTCGTTGCGCCCGAGATCGACCCCGAGCTCGGCATCGCACACTGCGTCATGCCCGAGGCGCTGGAGAGGACCCTGGACGCCAACCCGGGCGCGGAGGCGGTGATGCTCGTCTCGCCGACCTACTTCGGGGCGGTGGCCCGAATCGCCGAGCTGGCCGAGGTCGCCCACGCCCGCGGCCTTCCGCTGGTCGTGGACGAGGCCTGGGGCGCCCACATGCACTTCAACGACACGCTGCCGGCCGGAGCGCTGGAAAGTGGTGCCGACGTGGTCCTCTCGAGCACCCACAAGATCGTCGGCAGCCTGGGCCAGTCGGCGATCCTCCACCTCGGCCATGGCGACCTGGTCGACGAGGGCTTGATGGACCGCTCCGTCACCCTGGTCGAGTCCACCAGCCCCAGCGCGCTCCTGACCGCCTCGCTCGACGCGCAGCGGCGCTTCGCGGCGACGCGCGGACAGGAGCTGCTGACCGAGACGATCGAGACGCTGGCCCGCGCCCGTGCGCGCATCGTCGCGATGCCGGGCTTCGACGTGCTCGACGAGGAGCTGGCCGACCGCACGAGCGTCCAGGCCTGGGATCCGCTCCGCCTCTCGATCGACGTCCGCGGCACCGGTGCCACCGGCCACACCATCGCCCGCCTGATGAGCGAGCACGACGACATCCAGGTCGAGCTCTTCTCCGAGAACGTGATCGTGGCGGTGTTCGGGATGGGCGAGAAGGCGGGGCCGACTGCCGACCGGCTGATCGAGGGCCTCGAGCACGCGAGCGCCCAGATCGGTCCCAAGGACGTCGAGGCCCGGCGAGCCTTCGCGGAGCCGCCGCCCTGGGGGCCGCTGGAGCTGGCCCCGCGCGACGCCTTCCTGGGCGCGCAGGAGATCGTCCCCTTCAAGGAGGCCGAGGGCCGGATCGCGGCCGAGGGCCTCGCCGCCTACCCGCCCGGTGTGCCGAACGTGCTGCCGGGCGAGCGCCTGACCACCGAGACGCTCGCCTACATCGCCGACTCGCTCGCACACGGCGGGCTGGTGCGGGGGGCCAGCGACCGCACCCTGAAGACCATCCGCGTCGTCCGGGAGTAGCGCGACTGCAAGCTGCCTACCGTGTTCGAGGTAGGGACGGGGCTAGCGTCCGTTGCCCCGCCCAGTCATGGCAGGAGCTTCGTTCACACCCACGCGGGGGCGCGCAGCCCTCGCCGCGCTCGGCGCCGTCGCGGCGCTGGCGCTGCTCGGTGGCCTGCTGGCCTCGGGCGAGGCGGCCGCGGCTCCGAACGGCGGCATCAAGGCGGACAGCAACTGCGGGCCGCTGCCGTCCGGGCTGAGCCCGAAGGGGTCGGCCCCCACCCGGTTCACGATGCTGATCCGGATCAACCAACAGGTGAACGTCGATACCTGGGTCAACTTCAACTCGGCCAGCGGGGGGCTCGGCGGGCACGTTCGTCCACAGGACATCTTCGTCATCAACACCCGCCACGAGGACTCCGACCCCGCGCTCGCGGCCCAGCTCGCCACCAACCTGCGGGCGGCGTTTCCCTGCAACCGGATCATCGCCCTGAACGGGCTGAGCCTCAACCCCGCCGTGGCCGGCTATGCCTTCACGCTGCTCGACCACCCCTCGATCTACTCGCTGATGAGCGACTTCGAGCCCGACGACTGGAACCAGGGCCGTTCCAGCGACGCCGGGCGCCCGCCGTGGAACTACAAGTTCAAGGTCGCCTTCAAGCGCGTCAAGCAGTGGGACGGCAGGCTGGCGGGGACGCTCGCCGCCAACGGCGCCGGAGCCGGCAAGCGCAGCGGCCTGGTGCCGATCGACAACGGCGGCTGGAACTACGGGCAGATAGCCCAGGACCTGGACAAGAAGAACCGGCGCCTGGGCGGCCGTCACCTGGGCCCCCTCAGCGTCCAGACCCAGGACGCCTGCGCCAACGGCGGGGCCAGCGGCTTCGACGCCCGGGCGGCGTCGCTGTTCGACCAGTACCGGTTCAAGACGATCGTGAAGAAGGTGAAGGGGAAGAAGGGAAAGAAGAGGAAGGTGACGATCCGGCGCAAGATCAAGAAGCGGGCGCGCCCGGACCTGAACAACCTCTCGCTGCAGATCTCGTTCAGCAACACGCCCAACCCCGGCTCCTCGATGGCGATCACCAAGACCTCGGCCAAGACCGCCGCGGCCTGCACCCGATCGGCCCTGAAGCGCGGCGGCGGCGCCTTCTTCTATTTCGCGGCGCCCGACTCGATGCGGGTGCTGTTCAAGCAGCCCGAGATCGCCTCGCTGCGGCCCTCGGCGACCAAGAACAAGATCAGCGGCTGATCACGAGCTTGCCGCCGTGGCCGGCGACGGCCTCGGCGGCCTCGTCCCACGCCGCAGTCTCGGCCGTGATCTCCTGCGGCCGCAGCCGGCCCTCTCGCACCAGCTCCAGCACCGGCTCCATCGCCGGCCGCGCGTGCACGCGTCCGGTGGAGACGTGGATCCCCTTCGTGTACATCTCGAGCAGCGGGACCGGGGTCTCGGGCTCAAAGTAGATCGCGTTGATCGTGCAGATCCCATCGGGCGCCGTGGAGCGCAGCGCGCAGGCAAGCCCCTCGTGGGTGGCGCTGAAGTCGACGGCGATCGGATAAGGACCTACGCGCTCGGGAAACTCCTCCTCGAGCAGGGTCGCGCCAAGCTCCTCGGCGAGGGCGCGGTGCTCGGGACTGCCGCCCGCGAAGTCGACCCGCCCGGCCCCCAGCGCGACGGCGATCGCGACGGCGTAGAGCGCGATCGAGCCCGCGCCCCCGCAGACCAGCACCTCGGCTCCGGGCTGCGCCTCCAGCTGGGGCCCCACCGAGCGCCAGGCATCGGGGATGTTGTCGGACAGGCTCGCGATCGAGGCCGGCTCGATCCCGTCGGGCACCGCCAGCAGCATCCCGTCGGCGAACGGCACCTTGACGGAGTCGCTGAGGAAGCCGCCGTGGTTCTCGCCGATCGGCAACCCGTAGGTGGCCATGCGCCCCACCCGCTCACAGTTGCCGGTGTGCCCGCGCGCGCACGTCGCGCACTCGCCGCACGAGACCTGGAACGGGATGCTGACCAACTGGCCGGGCTCGACCGTGGAGACCGCGGCGCCGACGTCGGTCACCTCGCCCACGCCCTCGTGCCCGGCCGGGAGCGGGCCCTGGTAGGGCACGCGCCCTCGGACCATCCACAGGTCGAGGTCGCAGGTCGCGACGGCCACCGGGCGCACCAGCGCCTCGCCCTCGGCCTCGATCCGCGGCTCGGGCGCCTCCCGCCACTCGAGGCGGTCCTTCTCGATATAGGTGAGCTGCCGCACGGCGCTCCGGCCGCGAGCGCCCCTAGGCGGGCGCCTCGGCCTTCTCGCGCTCGGCCTTGGCGGCCTCGCGCAGCTGCTCGAAATGGATGATCTGCTTGCCGGCGCCCCAATTGCCCTCGGGGACCTCGCGGATCAGGACCCAGACGCGCAGGGCGGCGTCGTCGCCCCACCCGGTTGCCTCGAGCACGTCGCCGGTGACCTCGTCGACCAGCCCGGCCTTGCGCCGCTCGCTCAGCGCGCCATCGGGGACGCTGATCTCGACCACCGCGTGCGGCTCGGCCTCGCCGTCGGGGGTGCGGATCGCCTCGGAGGGCAGCTCGATCAGGTGGGCCCAAGTGATCCCGCGGAAGAACTCCGTGTCGGGAGCGCCCTCCCAGCGCAGCAGGGTGGCGCCGAGCTTCTCGGGCAGCTCCTGCCTCCCCTCGGGCGAGAGGGCGTCTGCGGGGAGGGTGATGTCGAGCTTCGGCATTGCTGGCTCCTTTGGCGGATGACGCCCGCTCGGGGCGCCTGGGTTCGAAAACGGGACGCAACCCTATAGGATTCGGATTCCGAACGCAATGTGAGGAGGCTCACTCTCTGATGCGCTCCGCCGACCTGATCAACCAGCAGTGCTCGATCGCCCGCCCGGCGACCCTGCTCGGCGACCCCTGGACGCTGGTCATCCTGCGCCAGGCCTTCTCTCGGGTGCGCCGTTTCGACGAGTTCCAGCGCCAGCTCGGCATCTCCCGCTCGCTGCTCTCCGAGCGCCTCGGCCGGCTGGTCGAGGCCGGCATCCTGGAACGTCGGCCCTACAAGGACGAGATCCGCACCCGCGAGGAGTACCGGCTGACCCAGAAGGGCCTCGACCTCTACCCGGCGCTGATGGCGCTGCGCGAGTGGGGCGACAGGTACATGGCCGACGAGGGTCCGCCCATCCGCCTCCGCCACCGCGACTGCGGCGGCGAGCCCCGCGTTCAGCTGACCTGCGATCGCTGCGGCGAAGAGGTCTCGGCGCGGGACGCCGAGGTCGCCCCCGGGCCGGGCCTGCGCGCGGTCTCCTCCTAGCCTGCCTCGGCCAGCCGCGCCTCGACCCGGTCGAAGAAGCCGCCCCAGCCCTGCTTGGCCCGCTCGAAGCCCTCCGGAGTCATGTCGCCGCGCTGCTCCATCAGCATCTCGGTCCGCCCGTCGCCCAGGTCGGTGAGCACCACGGTGATCAGCCCGCGCTCGGGTTCATCGGGCTGGTCGGTCACCGTCAGCACCAGGCGCTCGGGCTCGGCCACCTCGACGTACTCACCCTTCCAGTCGATCCGCTGCCGCTTCGGGCCGGCGAACATGGTCGCCTTCCAGGTGCCTCCATCGCGCACGTCCATCTCGACCGTGTCGAGGGGGACCTCGCCGCTGGGGGCGCCGAACCAGTCGGCGAAGGCCTCGGGCGTCGTCCACTCGCGCCAGACCCGCTCGCGAGGGGCCTCGAAGACACGGGTGATCGAGATGCCGGGATCCGACTCGGGGTCGGGGATGCGCTGGTCAGCCACCTGGGGACTCCTCTCGATCTTTGAGACGGGTTTCGAGCCGGTCGAAGCCACTCTCCCAGAAGCGGCGGTAGTCCGCCAGCCACCGGTTGGCGTCGCGGAGCGGCGCGGCCTGCAGCCGCGACGGGCGGAGCTGGGCGGTGCGGCCGCGGCTGATCAGGCCGGCGCGCTCCAGCACCTTCAGGTGCTTCGAGACCGCCTGCACGCTGATCGGGAACGGCTCGGCGAGCTCGGTCACAGTCGCCTCCCCCTCCGTCAATTTGCCCAGGATGGCCCGGCGGGTGGGGTCGGCCAGCGCCGAGAAGGTGTCGCTGAGCTGGTCTGTCGGCATCGGGAGGCTGCTATTCAACTATTTGGTTGAATATAGTAGCCCCAGCGGCGGCGGTGAGTTCCGCCCCGCCTGGGTAGTACCCCGGCAACCGACGAGATGGAGGGCAAGATGGGAAGGGTCGTGGTAACCGAGTTCGTATCGCTGGATGGCGTGATGGAGGCCCCGGGCGGCGACGACGACTTCGTCCGAGGCCAGTGGAGCTTCGAGTTCGACCGCGGGGACGAGGGCAACGAGTTCAAGGGAGCAGAGACCCTGGAAGCCGACGGCCTGCTGCTCGGCCGCAAGACCTACGAAGGTTTCGCCAACGCCTGGCCCGGGCGCGAGGGCGAGTTCGCCGACAAGTTCAACGAGATGCCCAAGTACCTGGTCTCCACGACCCTGGAGGATCCGGAGTGGGGCAACACGACGGTGCTCGACAGCGGCGACCCGGCCACCGAGGTCGCGAAGCTGAGGGACGAGATCGACGGCTACGTGATCGTCCACGGCAGCGGCCGGCTGGTGCAGGCGCTGATCGAGGCCGACCTCGTCGACGAGCTGCGGCTGATGGTGTTCCCGGTCGTGCTCGGCACCGGCCAGAAGCTGTTCGGCGACACCAGCGACAGCAAGAAGTGGAAGGTGACCGACTACCGCGTCGTCGGCGACGGCGTCGGGCTTCAGGTCTACGAGCGCATCTAGGCTCCGGCTAGCCGCCGTGCAGGGGGTCTCCCCCCATGTCCTCGAGCGTGTTGCCGATCGGCGGGATCGGGTTGTCGCGCATGATTCGCGCCATGTGCAGCAGGTTGTGGGCGCACCATGAGCTGGTGCGCTGGGTGTATGGATGTTCCGGTCCCCCGGCGTCGAGGTATGAGGGCCCCGGGCCCGCTTCGCCGACCCAGTAGGTGTCGGCGTTCGGCGGCACCACGCAGCCGAGGTGGGTCAGGTTGAACAGGGTCGTCTCGGCGCTGGCGTGGGCGCCGTCCTCGTTGCCGGTCACCACCACTCCCGCGACCTTGTTGTAGAGCGGGTACTGGCCGACGTCGTTGGTCTCGTTGTAGGTGCCATCGAGGCGCTCGATCACCATCTGCATCACCGAGGAGCGCACCCCGAACCAGATCGACATCCCCATCAGCAGGATGTCGGCGGCGTAGATCCTCTCCAGGATCTGCGGCCACTCGTCCCCGTCGCCCTCGTCCGAGCTGACGCCGAACTTGACGTCGTAGTCCACCGGCCGCAGGATCTCGGTCTCGACCCCATGCTCGGCGAGCAGCCCGAGCACGCGGTTCATCAGCGCCTCGGTGTGCGAGGTCTCGGGCGATTTCTTCAACGTGCAGTTGACGCCAAGCGCCTTCAGGCCTTTGCCGGCGTCGGGGCTGAGTGACTCGGTCATCTTTTTCCCTTCGATAGGCCTCGCCTGCTCGCCCACCGTACCCGGCCCGCTAGATTCATCGCTCGATGAGCAGCTACGAGCAGATCGCCGGGCTGCCCCTGAAGATCGACTCCTACGATCTCGAGGGGCTCGAGTTCGAGGCGCCGGGCTTCACCCGTCTCAGCACCGTGATCCACCTGTACGGCGAGGGCGAGGAGGGCGTCGGCGAGGACGTCGTCTACGACGCGCTCGACCACGTCGCGCTGCAGGACGCGGGCCCGACCCAGGAGCTCGCCGGCGAGCACACCATCGACTCCCTCTCGAAGCGACTTGGAGAACTCGACCTCTTCCCCTCGCCCCCCGAGCGCGACGTCTCGCGCAACTACCGCCGCTGGGCCTTCGAGAGCGCGGCCCTCGACCTCGCACTGAGGCAAGCGGGAACCTCGCTTCACGCGCACCTGGGCCGCGAGCCGAGGCCGGTCGAGTTCGTCGTCTCGATGCGGCTGGCGCCACTTCCCAAGGAGGGCGAGGAGCCGGAGCAGTCCACGATCGAGCCCGTCAAGGAGCGCCTCGCCATCTACCCCACCCTGCGGTTCAAGCTCGACCCCACCAACGACTGGACCGACGAGCTGATCGCCGAGCTGGTCGAGACGGGCGCGGTCGATTCCCTGGACCTGAAGGGCCAGTACAAGGGAACGCCAGTGGACGTCGACACCGACCCCGAGCTTTACTCGAAGCTGATCGAGGCCTTTCCCGAGGCCTGGCTCGAGGATCCCGACGTCAACGACGAGACGAAGCCGATCCTCGACCCGGTCGCCGATCGGGTCACCTGGGACGCGCCGATCCACTCGGTCGACGACATCAAGGCCCAGCCCTGGCCGCCGAAGATGGTCAACATCAAGCCCTCGCGCTTCGGGCCGCTGAGCGAGCTGTTCGCCGCCTACGACTACTGCGACGACGAGGGCATCGGCGCCTACGGCGGCGGCCAGTGGGAGCTGGGTCCCGGGCGCGGCCACATCCAGTACCTGGCCTCCGTCTTCCACCCCGATACGCCGAACGACGTGGCGCCGTCCGGATACAACACCCACGGGACCGAGCCGGGCCTTGCCTCGAGCCCGCTCCAACCCGAGCCGACCCCTACCGGCTTCCGCTGGGCCGGTTAGGGGCCCCAAACGGCTTAGGGAAGCCGAAAGCGCACGTTTCCAGCGAGGCGGGTAGGGTGCCGCCCATGGCCGAGAAGAGCTTCGCGGACGCGATCAACGAGCAGATCTCGAACGAGTTCGCAGCCTCGCAGCAGTACATCGGAGCGGCGGTCTACTACGACTCCGAGACGCTCCCCCGCCTGGCCGCCTTCTTCTACCGCCAGGCGGTCGAGGAGCGCAACCACGCGATGATCATGGTCCAGTACCTGCTCGACGCGGGCGACGAGGTCCGGATCCCGGACGTCAAGTCCCAGCAGACCAGCTACGACGACGTGGTCGGCCCGGTGAAGATGGCGCTCGACCAGGAGAAGCGCGTGACCGAGGAGATCAAGGCGCTGTTCAAATTGGCTCGCGACGGCGACAATTTCGAGGGCGAGCAGTTCCTGGCCTGGTTCGTGAAGGAGCAGGTCGAGGAGGTCTCTTCGATGACCGACCTGCTGAACGTGGTCGAGCGCTCAAAGGACACGCCGCTGCTGATCGAGGAGTTCCTTGCGCGCGAGCAGATCGGCGACGAGGGCGCCGACCCCACCGCTCCGCCGGCCGCCGGCGGAGCGCTCTAGGGTCAACCGCCCCGCGGCCGCCCTTCTCAGGCGCGCTTCGCGGCCGAATCTCCACTCACCTGCGAGGCGAACAAGGCCGCCAGTGCCAATGGCGCGAACCAGACCGCATAGGGGTAGAGCCAGTGGCTGGCGGTCACCTGCACCGCGATCAGCGCCGCCGCCGCGAGCGCCGCGAGCTGGGCGAGCGTGCGCGTGCGGGGCACGAAGAACAGCGCTGCGCCGAACGCCACGGCGAAAACCTTGCTCGCCGTGTGCAGGAAATCGAGCCCGGGAGCCTGGCCCCAGATGCTGAACGGGGAGCCGCGCGAGGCCTGGTAGCCCAGCGAGCGGTCATAGAGCTCGCCCAGGCCGCCGTCGGGCAGCGCCGGCAGCGTCGCCACCAGGGCGACGACCGCGAACCCGGCCGCGAACAGCGCCAGGGTCCGCGTCCTTCGCTCCCCCGTGCCGGCCGCCAGCAGCGGCGCCAGCACCAGCGGACCGAACTTGGTCAGCCCGGCCAGCGCGGCCAGCGCCCCGCGGGCCGGCGGCGAGGCGATCACGAGCAGCGAGCACACGACCAGCAGGGCCACCAGCGAGTCGTTGAAGCTCGAGGCCGCGGTGTAGAGGGTGAAGGGATAGGCGAGCCAGGCGTAGGCGAGCGCGATCCCGATGGTGGTTCCGCCCTCCCCCTCTCGCAGCCGCCTCCCGAGCGCGAACAGCGCAAGCGCCGTCAGCAGGGTGAAGGCCACCGAGGCGGCCTGGGCAGCCGGCACCTCGTCCCATTCATGCTCGTAGGGCAGCGCCAGCTCGAAGGGCACGTAGGCCTCGTAGTTGACCGGCCCGTAGACGTCGCCGCGGACGTCGCCGCTCTCGGGCAGCTCAGACCCGAACTCCTCGCCGTAGACGTCCTCGCCGTCGGTCAGCCGGTCGGCCCCGATCACCGATGCGATCCCGACGTCGATCACCTTCCCCTCTGTCGCCTGGTAGCTCACGTGGAGGACCACCAGCGCCGCGATGCCGGCGACCAGCCAGCTCCGTTTCGCCAACGGCAGCAGCGGACCGTCGTCCTCCCCGGCGCCCCAGCGAGCGAAGCCGATCCCGGCCATGCGCACGAAGACGTAGGCCAACACCGGGTAGACCAGCAGCACGGAGGCCTCGATCTCAGCGCGGTTGAAGAAGAAGAGCGAGATGCTGAGCCCGAGCAGCACGAGCAGGTCGAGGTGGAGCAGCCGCCAGGGCCGACGCGGATCGACGAACGGCGCCAGGAAGAGGAGGCAAAGGGGCACCCAGATCCACCACGAGTTGGCCTTGCCGGCGACCGCCCCCTCGTACCCCCGCGCGAGCTCGGTGTCGATCTGCTCGCCGGTGAAGACGTCCACGACCTCGGCGGTGCGGTCATCGACGATGGCCAGGATCTCGACCTGCTCGTTGCCCGGCGGCCGGAAGCGGACCTCCCAGAGCTCCTCGCCGCGGGTTGCGACCGTCGGCGATAACCGTTGCGACTCGCTCACGCGCTCATCCGCCCTGACCAGCTCCAGGACCCGCTCGGCGCTGAGCTCGAACCCCGCCGGGGCCACGTCCCCGCTCTGCCGCTCGAGGGCCGGAACGTCCTCTCCGCCGAACGGCGGCTGATCGGCTGGGTCAGATGAGCCGAGCGCGCTGCCGGGCGGCATCGCGGCAAGCACCGCGAGGGCGATCAGGGGAATGCGGGCAGCACGCATGAGGCGGCAGTTTGTCCGATTTGCCGCGCTGGCCTCGCTCGCGGCCGCGGTCATGTCTGGGCGGACCTTTCGCCGACTCTCGAATGGGCGATAGGGTCAGTCCACGTCCACCCGAAAGGAGCCACCATGCATGCAGTGGTCGTCCGCGTCACGATCCATGACGGCGAGGAGGCGACGAAATACTTGCGCGGCGAGATTGTTCCGCGCGTGAAGCAGGCACCCGGTTTCGTCGCTGGCTACTGGGTCAGGGTCGAAAATGGTGACCAGGGCAGGGGCACCATCGTCTTTGAGTCTGAGGACGCCGCTCGCGCTGTCGCGGAGCAGATCCAGCAAGACCCGGGTAGCGCGGTCACACTCGACGACGTGGCCGTGGGAGAGGTCGTCGAGAGCGCCTGAGGCCGGCAGTTCGCAAGAACGGGAGCGACGGGACTCGAACCCGCGGCCTCCGGCGTGACAGGCCGGCGCTCTAACCAACTGAGCTACGCCCCCGGGGTTCGACGGCGGCCGGTGGGGGCCGCCGCGTTGTGACTAAGGCTATCCGGCCAGCTCTTGGACGTTGACCGCGACCGGCCCCTTGGGGCCGTCCTCGGCCTCATAGGAGACCCGGGCTCCGTCGTTGAGCGAGCGGTAGCCGTCGCCGCTGATCGAGGAGAAGTGGACGAACAGGTCCTTGCTGCCGTCATCCGGGGTGATGAACCCGTAGCCCTTCTCGTTGCTGAACCACTTCACGGTGCCTTCTGCCATTTGAATAAGCCTCCTCGGCCGGATCCTGTGCGCGAGGAGGTGCCCAGTCAGGACACCGCTTCCTTCACACACCTTCTTGGGGTGACTGACCCCGACGAACGGGCCGCAAGGTAGCGAACCGGGCGGCATCGCGTCAGCCGGGAAGCGGGGCGATCTCGATCGTCGGCCCCCTCGTTAGGGTCTGCGCTTCGATGCGGATCCTGACCTACCGAAGGGGCGGCACCGACCGGGCCGGGGTCGAAACCGGCGACGGGATCCTGGACGCGGGGGAGCTGCTGGGAGAGGACTCGGTGACGGTCAGACAGCTGCTCGCCGGCGATCGGCTGGGGGACCTTGCTGACGCCTCCGAGGACGGAAAGGCGTCCTCGCTTTCCGGTGAGGTCGAGCCGCGGCCGCCCGTGCCCGACCCCGGGAAGATCGTCTGCATCGGCCTCAACTACCGCTCTCACGCCGAGGAGGCCGGGGTGGAGCCGCCCGAGGTGCCGACGTTCTTCGCCAAGTTCCCGAACGCGCTGGCCGCACCCGGCGCCGAGGTGAAGTTGCCCGCGGCCAGCGACAAGGTGGACTACGAGGCTGAGCTCGCGTTCGTCGTCGGGCGGCGCTGCCGGGACGTCTCGGTCGAGGACGCCGGCGACGCGATCGCCGGCTTCATGCTGCTGAACGATCTCTCGGCGCGCGACCTCCAGTTCGCGACGCCGCAGTGGATGCCCGGCAAGGTCTTCGACGGATCGGCGCCGTGCGGGCCCGCGCTGGTGACCCCTGACGAGGCCGGCGGTCACGACTCCATCTCCTTCCAGCTTGAGCTGAACGGGGAGCGCATGCAGGACGCCGTGGCCTCGGACCTGATCTTCTCGCCCCCGGAGCTTCTGTCCCGGCTGTCGGGCTGGATGACGATGGAGCCGGGGGACATCGTCTCCACGGGCACGCCGTCCGGGGTCGGCAGCGTGCGCGAGCCGCCCGTCTGGCTGCAGCCGGGGGACGAGGTCGTGATCAGCTCGCCCACCCTCGGGCGCCTGCGGACGAAGCTGACGAGGGCCTCCTGACCGGGCATCCATAGGAATGCGCGAAGACCCGATCATCTCCGGAGGCCTGTTCAAGCTGCTGCTGGTGCTGCTGGTCGCCGCGGGGCTCGGGATCGGCGCCTTCGCGATCGCCGGCGACGGGGTCGACATCGACCTGCCGGACCTTCCCGAGGTCGACAGCGGCCAGGTCACCAACATCGACACCCCCACGAACCTGCAGGACACGACGATCGGGGTGGAGGATCCGGGCGAGTCCCTGGACCCGTTCACCAGCGCCGGCTTCGCGACCGCGCTCGCGCGGGTCGGGGACGCCGCCGGCGATGACGCGCAGCTGACGAGGCTGTTCGTCAACGGCACCCAGACCCAGTTCATCGTTCGCGATGGCGGCGACGGGGTCGAGGCCTACAGCGTGCGCGCGGACAGCGGCGAGCTCGTCCGGGAATCGGCGACGATCAGCATCTCCGGCAACGCCTCGATCGACGACTTCTCCTTCCCCCTCGCGGCGGTCAAGGCGAGCGCGATCGACCGCATGCTGGCCTCGGCACGCAAGCAGAGCGGCGCCGGTGACTTCGATCCCACCGTGCTCACGCTCGAGCGCGCGATCCCGTTCGGCTCGCGCGAGCTGCGCTGGACGATCAACGCCGAGGCCGGCGGTCGATACCTGCTCTACCGGGCGGCGCCCGACGGCAGCGACGTCCGCAACGAGGGAGGCGAGGGGACCGAGATCCCCCAGGCCGCGCAGGACGCGAAGAAGCTGAACGAGTGCATCGCGGCCGCCGACAACGACCCCGACAAGATCTTCAGCTGCCTGGACGAGTTCTAGGGCGGCTCGCGCCAGACCTAGCCGGCGCGCTCCTCGATCAGCTGCTCGATCTTCGCGTAGACCTCGGGCGCGTCCTTCTTCAGGCGCTTGACCTCGAAGTGGCCCATGCTGATCAGCTTCAGGTCCGAGGTGGCGGTGACCGTGGCGCTGCGCATCTCGTCGTCGAGCATGCCCGCCTCGCCGAAGATGTCACCGGGGCCCAGCTCGGCGATGCGCTCGCCGTCGCGGGTGACCTCGGCGGTTCCGCCCTCGATCGCCATCAGGGCGCGCGAGAACTCCCCCTCGCCGATCACCTCGGTGCCATCGTCCACCTCGCGCGCCTCGGCGAAGGCGGCGACCTGCTTCAGCTCCTCGTCCGACGCGTCGGCGAACAGCGGGATGCGCTTCAGCTGACTGGTTTCCATCGGGCCTCCTCGTCTGCGTTGCGCGGGCAACCTATCCGATCCATTGGCCACCGCGCCTCGGTCGCCGCGGATAGAGTGCCGCCCTCAAAGCCACGACTTCGGAGGAGAATCAGCCCATGGGCATGATGGACGACATCAAGAAGGCGCAGGAGATGGCGGCGCAGGCGCAGCAGAACGCCGCGCAGCAGGGGGTCGACATGACCGCCATGCCGGACGCCGCCGACATGGAGTACGCGCAGACCGCGCAGAAGATCGCCACCAGCGGCCTTCCCGGTGTCGCCACGATCAACTCGATCGGCGAGACCGGCAAGACGGACGCCGGCGTCAACAAGCAGTACGCGATCGAGGTCTCGATCGAGCTCGAGGCCGGCGACAAGTACGACACCACCGTGCTTCAGAACCTGACCGAGGACGCGATCGGCTCCGGCCACTACGAGGCCGGCAAGCGCTTCGAGGTCAAGGTCGATCCCGACGACAAGAGCAAGGCGCTGCTGTACGGGCTCGCCGACTGACGCCCGGCCTCTAAGATTGGCGCCGCGGGGGCCGATACCCCAGGCGTGGGGACCAACTGACCAGCCTGATCGAAGTCGTCCCCTAGGCGGGGCCTGGCGCCTGGTTCCAGCCCGGGCGCTGATTTGCCGATACTGAGCGTGCGCGCGCCATGATCGGCCCACCAACCATGCTCGCTTCCTCATTCACCGACCTGGTGTTCGAGTGGTATCCCGTGTTCGGGGTGTTCTTCTCGCTCGGGCTGCTGGTGGTGTTCGTGCTGCTGCTGCGCGGGACGATGGGGACCACGCGGCCCGAGACCGTCAAGGCCAGCAAGACCCAGCCCGTGCTCTGGAACGAGGTGCAGGGTGTTGACGCCGCCAAGGAGGAGCTGGTGGACGTCGCAGAGTGGCTCAAGGACCCGAAGCGCTTCGAGGGCCTCGGGGCCCGGGCGCCGCGGGGCGTGCTGCTCTACGGACCCCCGGGCACCGGCAAGACGATGCTCGCCCGGGCGGTGGCGGCCCACGCCGGCGTCGACTTCTTCGCGGCTTCGGGCTCGAGCTTCGTCGAGATGTTCGTCGGCCGCGGCGCCGCCAGGATTCGCCGCCTGTTCAAGGAGGCGCGCGAGTCGGGCCGCGCGGTGGTCTTCATCGACGAGCTCGACGCCGTCGGCGGCCACCGGGGTGCTGGCGGCGACGGCGGCTCCGGCGAGCGCGAGCAGGCGCTGAACCAGCTGCTGGTGGAGCTGGACGGCTTCGAGCGCGACCCTGGAACCGTGATCGTGCTGGCGGCCTCGAACGCCGTCGAGAAGCTGGACAAGGCGCTGCTGCGCCCCGGCCGCTTCGACCGCCAGGTGCTGGTCGCGCCGCCGGACCGCAACGGGCGCGAGGCGATCCTGCGAACGCACGCCAAGGACAAGGCGCTGGGCGACGACATCGACCTCACCGACGTCGCCCGCAAGACGACCGGGATGACCGGCGCGCAGCTCGCCAACGCGCTCAACGAGGCGGCGATCATCGCCGGCCGCGACCAGCGATCGGAGATCGCGCGCGAGCACCTGGACGAGGCCCTGTTGCGCCAGTCGGTCGGCTCCCAGCAGGCGCGGCGGCTGAACGATGAGGAGCGCCGCATCGTCGCCTACCACGAGGCCGGTCATGCGCTGGCTCGGCGCCTGGTCGGCGTCGACCCGCCCGAAATCCTCAGCATCGTCCCCCGCGGCCCGGCGCTCGGGTTCGTCGCCCACTCGCCCCAGGAGGACCGCTACCTGCGCTCGCGCAAGCAGCTGCTGGACGAGGTGGTCACGCTGCTGGGCGGACGCGCCGCCGAGGAGGAGGTCTTCGACGAGGCCTATTCAGGCGCCGCCGACGACCTCGCCCGCGTGCACGGCATCTGCGTGCAAATGGTGACCGAGTTCGGCATGACCGTCGCCAAGGGCCCACCCGACAGCGCGCCGCTGGCGCAGCCGACAAGTGACTACGCGCTATCCGACCAGACCCGGCGCGAGGTGGACCTGAACGCTCAGGAGCTGGCGACGATGGCCTACGCGCGGGCGCGCCAGCTGATGCAGCTGAACCGGGACTGCCTCGACGACCTGGCGACCAACGCGCTCGAGCGCGAGACCCTCACACGCGAGGACCTGGACGAGATCTTTGACGCCCACGACCTGCGCCGGACCCTGCTGCCCGGCAAGGAGACGCCGGGCGAAGAGCTCGAGGAGGAGCTGCTGCGGGGGCGCTTCGTCCGCGGCGCCCTGATGCCCCAGCGCACCGAGGGCGAGGGCCCGAAGCCGTCGTAGCCGCGCTGATGATGGGCGGTACTGGGCTCGAACCAGTGACCTCTCGCGTGTAAGGCGAGCGCTCTCCCAGCTGAGCTAACCGCCCGGGAGCGTCGGAATGTAGCGGCGCTCAGGCCGTGGCGAGCACGAAGTCGAAGCGGGCGCGCCTGCCGGCGCCCGCTTCGGTCAGGTCGACGAGCAGCAGCGGGTCGAAGATGCCGTCGGCCTCGTTGGCCGGCTCGTCGGGGAAGTAGAGCTGGGTGGTCAGCACCGGTCCGCCGCGCGGCTGCGCCTTGACGTGGATGTGCCTTGTGCGGCCGGTGTAGAGCCCGGGCACGATCGTGCGGAGGCGATAGACGCCGTCGCCGTCGCTGAACTGGTGGCCGCGCAGACGGTAGCCGGAGTTGTCGTACTCGCCGGCGTCGTCGGCCTGCCAGAAGTCGACCAGGGCGCCGGGGATGGGACGGCAGTCGGTGTCGAGGATGCGGCCGCTCAGCAGCAGCGCGGTTCCCGCGATCCCCGGCTCCAGCAGCGAGGTCCGCTCGGGCGAGTCCGGGGTGAAGAAGGGGCCCTCGGTCTGCTCCGGCGTGGCGCCGTCCGCGCCGCAGGAGGGGGTCGGGTCCAGAGCCTGGGTGCCGGCTTCGGCGGCGACGGTGCCGTTCTCATCGTCGCCACCCCCGCACGCGGCGATCACGGCCGCCGCTCCGCCTGCGAGCGCGGCCACGAGCGCCTGGCGCCGTGTCAGCGGCCGAGGACGGCCCTGCTCCGCGTCGGCTCGTTGATCCGGGACACCCGCCACGCACCGATCGTAGTAGCGTCGCGCCGCGATGAAGCTGCTGATCACCAGCTCCCGGATGCCGTTCGCTCTGGACATGATCCGCAAGCTCGGCGAACGCGGGCACGAGATCTACGCCTGCGACAGCTACGCGGCGGCGCCGGGCAGCCATTCGAAGAACCTGGCCGGACACACGACGACCGCGTCGGCCACCGACGACCCCGCGGCCTTCGTCGACGACGTCGAGCGCTACGTCACCGAGAACGAGATCGAGCTGATCGTGCCGATGTTCGAGGAGGTCTTCTACCTCGCGGCGCAGCACGAGCGGCTCTCGAAGGTGACGAGGCTGTACGCCCCTCCCTTCCGGACGCTGGCGCAGGTGCACGACAAGGGGACCTTCCAGGAGCTCTGCGACAAGCTCGGGCTGCGCACGCCTCAAACCGTCGTGGCTCACGACCAGGACGAGTTGAAGGCGGCGATCGAGCGCTTTCCGCAGTACTTCGGCCGCGCGGCGTTCTCGCGCGGCGGGGTCGGCCTGATGACCAACACAGGGCCGCTCGCCGGCGCGCTCAGCCCCGACGACGTGCACCCGACCGAGGCGAACCCGTGGCTGGTGCAGGAGTTCGTGGACGGGCCGATGCACTGCACCTACTCGTGCATCCACGGAGGCGAGGTCGCGACCCACATGTCCTACCGCGCGCCGCGCCAGTGGGAGCACTCGACCGGCATCCAGTTTCTCTCGGTCGACCCCTCGGACACGCTGCCGGCGGTCGAGAAGCTCGCGACCGAGCTCGACTGGGACGGGCAGATGTCGCTCGACTTCGTCGACTCGGGCCAGGGGCTGATGATGATCGAGTGCAACCCGCGGCCGACCGACGGGGTGCTGCTGATGACCGGCCGAGGAGCTGGAGCGCGGGCTGCTCGCTCCCACCATCGAGACGCTTCAGGTCGAGCCGGGGCGCGAGGAGCAGCTCGACTTCGCGGTCCTGGGCCAGATCTTCCGCCAGCCGCTGAAGGAGGCGCCCAACTCCATCCACGACCTGGCCGCGGTCAAGGGGACCGACTCCGGCTGGCACGACGCGCTGCCGCAGCTCTACTCGTTCCTCGCTTTCGCCCACCACGAGCGCATGAGCCTGAAGGAGCGCAGGGGGCTGTTCGAGGCGATGTCGGACGGGATCACCTGGGACGGCCAGGAGATCCCGGGCCTGCCCGCCGACGACGCCGCCTATCTGGCGAAGCTGACGGGGGACTGAACCCCGATGGACCTCGGGATCGAGGGCCGCGTCGCGCTGGTGATGGGTGCCAGCAAGGGGATCGGGCGCGGCATCGCCGGTGCGCTGGCGACGGAGGGGGTCAGGCTCGCGATCTCATCGCGCTCGGCCGAGGCGCTCGACGAGGCGGCGGGCGAGATCGGCGGCGAGGTGGTGGCGCTGCCGGCCGATACGGGAGATCTCGACCGCATGGCCTCGCTGCCGGGCGAGGTGGCCGACGCCCTGGGGCCGGTCGAGATCCTCGTCACCAACACCGGCGGCCCGCCAGCCGGCGGCGCCCTGGACCACCCGGCCGAGCAGTGGGAGGCCGCCTACACCTCGCTGGTGCAGGCGCCGCGCGTGCTGGCCGAGACGGTGATTCCGGGCATGCGCGAGCGTGGCTGGGGGCGGATAGTCAACGTCGCCTCGACCTCGGTGATCGAGCCGATCCCCGGGCTGGCGTTGTCGAACGCGCACCGCATGGCCACGGTGGGCCTGTTCAAGACCCTGGCCGGCGAGGTGGCGGCGGACGGCATCACCGTGAACACCGTCGCAACGGGGCTGTTCGCGACCGACCGCCTCGGCGCGCTGCACGGCTCGATCGAGGCGGCCGAGCAGAGCGCGAGGGAGAGCGTCCCCGCCGGGCGGCTCGGCACCCCCGAGGAGTACGGCGACCTCGTGGCCTTCATTTGCTCGGAGCGAGCGGGCTACCTGACCGGGACGGTGATCCCGCTCGACGGCGGCCGGCTGCAGTCGGCCTGAGGGTCAGCTCGCCGTGGCCGGGGCAGGCCGCGTGGGCCTTCGCAGCCCGACCGCGAGCCAGATGCCGCCGGCGAGGATCATGACGACGCTGATCAGCTGAGCCTGGGTGAGGCCCAGCGCCACGTCCTCGTTGCGGCGGATGAACTCGACCAGGAAGCGCTCCAGCCCCGCCAGCAGCAGGTAGAGGGCGAAGAGCAGCCCTCCCGTGAGCCGGTTGCGCAGGCGCCAGAGCACGTACGCCACACCCCCCATCGCCAGCGTCTCGTAGACCGGGGTGGGGTGCACCTCCTCGGTCGTCGGCACGGTGCCGTCGGGGTAGGACATCGCCCAGGGGCCGTCCCATTCGCGGCCGTAGTCGCCGTCGCCCGAGAGCTGGCAGCCGATCCGCCCGACCGCGTAGCCCAGGGCAAGCGCGGGCGCGGCGACGTCCAGTAGCGCGGTGCCGAGGTAGCCCCGCCACCAGGCCCAGATGAAAACGCCGATGGCGCCGCCGACCAGCCCCCCGAACCAGACCAGCCCCGAGCCCGAGAAGACGTTCCCGAGCAGGTCCTCGGATGCCTCGTCCCAGTTCTGGATGATCCAATCCAACCGGGCACCGATCAGCCCGCCCACCAGCGCCGAGAACGCCATCTCGTACGCCCAGTCCACGGGCTTCCCCAGCTCCTTCAGCCGCACCCCGACAACGAACCCGGCGGCGAGGAACGCCAACGCGAAGCAGAGCCCGAAGGTCTGCAGCGTCAGCGGTCCGATCACGATTTCCGGCTGCACGGACGCAGCAGGCTAGCTCAGTGCCCAATGCCGATCGTCGCTGAATCGAACCCGTGCCGCGAGTTACCTAGTAGCCCCGACGAGGATCGAACTCGCTCTTCGAGGTTGAAAACCTCGCGTGCTCGCCATTACACCACGGGGCCTGAGCTGCATCTTAGGCGGCACGTTCCGCGCAACTCTCGTCACATGGGGGTCCCTAGCTTCGAGCGACAGAGGGACACATGGGTAGCCACAAGCCTGAGGAGCGAAAAGAGGCGCGCCGACTTCGGTCGACCGAGGGAATGCCGCTCAAGCGAATCGCGGCAAGACTGGGGGTTTCGCCGGCGAGCGTCCACACCTGGACCAAGGACATCGTCCTGAGCGAGGCGGAACGGCAGCGCAACCTCAAAGGCCCTGGCGGTCCCCAGAACCCGGAATACATTGCGAAGCGGATTGCCGCGTGGAAGCAGGCTGCGCGCCAGAAACGCCGCGACGCACAGGATTCCGGCCGAGCCAAAGCCCGGGAGCTCGATCCTCTCCATCTGGCGGGTTGCATGCTCTATTGGGCCGAGGGAGCCAAGCAGAGGAACGTGATGAAGCTGTGCAACTCGGATCCCCACATGGTCAGCTTCTTCGCCCGCTTTCTCCGGGAAAGCCTCCGCGTTAGCAACGATCGCCTGCGCTGCAGTCTGAACGTCTACACCAACAACGGGCTTGCCATCGAAGAGATAGAAGCGCACTGGCTCGAGATGCTCCAGCTTCAGCGTTCATGCCTTCGAGGACACCAGCTCAACCACTACCCCACCTCGAGCAGTGGCCGCCACCGTCGTCTGCCCTACGGGGTGTGCACTCTCTCGGTTGCTCGAAGCACATACGAGCTTCAGCATGTGTACGGAGCGATCCAGGAGTACGGACGCTTCGATGAGCCCCGGTGGCTGGATGGGCCACCCCGCAAGGAACCCGAATCGCCAGACGCGGCTCAGGCCGTCGAGAGCAGCACTTCCAGCAGCGCCTTCTGCGCGTGCAGGCGGTTCTCGGCCTGGTCCCATACGGCCGAGCGGTCGCCGTAGAGGACGCCCTCGCTGATCTCCTCGCCTGGGTGGGCGGGCAGGCAGTGCATGGCGATCGCGCTGTCGGAGGCGAGAGCCAGCAGCTCCTCGTTCAGCTGGTAGGGCGCCAGATCCGAGCGGCGCCGATCGGCGTCCTCGCCCTCGTCGCTCATGCTGACCCAGACGTCGGTGTAGAGGGCGTCGGCCCCCTCGGCGGCGGCTCGGGGATCATCGGTCAGCTCCGCCAGCTCCGGCTCGATCCGGTAGCCCTCGGGGCTGGCGACGACCACCTCGACGCCGGCGGTGCGCCCCAGGATCGCCAGCGACCGCGCGCAGTTGTTGCCGTCGCCGACGTAGGCGAGGCGCAGTCCCTCGAGCTTTCCGAAGCGCTCGTGCAGCGTCTGCAGGTCGGCCAGCGCCTGGCAGGGGTGGTACATCGGGGTGAGCGCGTTCACCACCGGCACCTCGGCCGACTCGGCCAGCTCGGTCACCCGCTCGTCCGAGCCCGAGCGAATCACGATCGCGTGCACGTAGCGCGACATCACCCGGCCCGTGTCGGCGACCGACTCTCCGCGCGTGAGCTGCATCTCCTCCCCGCGCAGCACCAGCGGCGTCCCCCCCAGCTCCGCTACCCCGACCTCGAATGAGACCCGCGTCCGCGTCGAGGGGCGCTCGAAGATCAGTGCCACCGAGCGACCCGCGAGCGATGCCTCCCCCTCGGCCTCCGCCCGGCCCGCCTTCAGCTCCGAGGCGCGATCGAGCAACCCGAGCAGCTCCTCTTGAGAAAGCTCGGCTCCGGTGAGGAAGGAGCGCGGTCCGGGGTCTGGGAGCTGCGGTGGAGTCAAGCCGCCGATACTACGGTCATCAAGATCCTCACCTGGAACATCTTTCACGGCCGGGACGGGCCGCCCGACAAGGCCCTCTACACCCGCCGGGCGGAGTGGACCCGGCGCACGGAGCGAAACGAAACGCACGTGCAGGTCAACCGCGACCTCTGGCGCGAGTACACCGACATGCTCTGCGGCGCCGATTGGGATGCCGCGCTGCTGCAGGAGTGTCCGCCGCGCTGGGAGCCGGGCTTCAGCCGCGAATGCGGCGCCGAGTCCCACCGCGTCTACACCTCGCGCAACTGGCTCGAGCGCCTGAGCTGGAGGGTCGCGCGGGGCTGGCCGGACCTGATCGGCTCCTCGGAGGGCGGGTCCAACCTGATCCTGGCGAGGCCGCCGAGCGGGGGCATCGCCGAGCGCAAGCAGCTCGTGCTGCAGGAGCGCCACCCCGAGCGCCGCACGATGGCCTTCGCCCGTCTGGGCTGCGGCCTCTGCGTCACCAGCCTGCACGCCAGCACCTCGCCGCCCCGCGCCGAGCCGGAGCTGCTGCTGGCCGCGGAGAAGGCGACCGAGTGGGCCGGGGACGACCCGCTCGTCCTCGGCGGCGACTTCAACGTCCGCCCCGGCCGCAGCGGCGTCTACGACGAGATCGAGCGCCGCTTCGGCTTGCGCGGCGCCACCGCCCCTGACTCCATCGACCACCTTCTCGTCCGCGGCGTTGAGACCTCCGGGCCGCCCCGCGCCTGGGCGCCCGAGGAGCGTGAGCTGAAGGAAGACGGGCTGGCGCTGCGCCTGTCGGACCACGCCCCGGTCGAGCTGGAGCTGGTCTGGCCTCCAGAGGCCTAGACTGGCCCGGCCCGATGGCCGCCAAGCCGACAGCGCCCAGCCAGGGAGCGGAAGCCGCTCAGGAGGGCTCCAGGGCCGAGGAGAGCGTGCGGGCCTTCCGCGAGGCGCTCGAGGCGACGGTCACGATCCCGCGCGAGCGGCTGCAGGACGTCGTCGACGACGCCGTCCGCCGCGGCCGCATGACCCGTGGCGACGCGGAGGAGCTCGTCAACCGGCTGCTCACCCGCGGCCGCGATCAGGCCGACGACATCCTCGGTGAGCTCGAGCGGCTCGTGGCCCAGCTTCGCGACGACGTCGCCGAGCGCGCCTCGGCGCAGCGGCGCACGGCGCAGCGCACCGCGGGCAGGGCGAAGCGCGAGCTCGGCGACGCCACCGACCGGGCCCGCCAGGAGGTCGGGGCCCGGGCCGAGGACGCCCGCAAGCGCGCCGTCGGAGCCGTCGACCGCCCGCTGGCATCCGCCGACCGCGCCCGCCGCAGGGCGCGCGCGCCCGGGTTCCCGATCAGCGCCTACGACCAGCTCTCGATCCGCCAGGTGGACAGCCGGCTGGCCGACCTGACGCGCGACCAGTTGCGCAAGGTGCGCGACTACGAACGGGCCCACAAGGCGCGCAAGGGCCTGCTGCGCACCCTGGACCGCAGGCTCAAGCGCTAGCTCTTCTTCTTGCCGCCCCCCTTGCCGCTGCTCTTGTCGCCGCCGCTCTTGCCGCCCCCCAGGCTCTTGCGGCGCTCGTCCAGCTCCTTTGCCACCTCGTCCAGCGAATCGAGCGAGTTCTGCGCCCGCACCGCCAGCTTCGCCAGCTCCTTGCGCACGTCCTCGGTCGCGTCCTCGAGCGTGCTGCGCCAGCTCGAGGCCTGATCCTGCGCGGTCTTCGTCGCCTCGCCGGAGACGTCGCGCAGGCGCGACACCGCCGAGTCGATGTTGGAGCGAACGTCGCCCGTGGCCTTCTCGCCGGCCGCGCGCAGATCGTCGATGGCCTTCTGGACGTTGTCCATGACGCCGCGGCTACCGCCGCTTCCGCTTGACTCCACCTCGTACCTCCTATCGCTGTTGTTCGCAAATTGCGGCAAGAGCCTATCCGCAAGGGAACCTCCTAGCCTGAACCGATGACAGAGACCAAGCAGAAGCTCGCGCGACCAAGGGTCTCCGAACAGCTCGAGCTGGACGTCGAGTCCCTCGCCTACGGCGGCAAGGGGGTCGCGCGCCGCAATGGCTACGTCGTCTTCGTCGCAGGAGCCCTCCCCGGCGACAGGGTCCTAGCCGCGATCACGAAGAGCAAGCGCCACTACGCCGAGGCACGGACCGTGGAGCTCCTGCGCCCCAGCCCCGACCGCGTCCCCGACCGCTGCGACCACGGCGGCGAGCCGTGCCCCGGCGCCCCATGGCAGGGGCTCCCCTACGAGCAGCAGCTGAGCATCAAGCAGCAACAGGTCGACGACTCGCTGCGCCGCCTCGGAGGCCTGGACGGCTTCGAGCTGGCGCCGATCGAGCCGGCGCTGGAGCGCTGGCGCTATCGCAACAAGCTCGAGTACTCGTTCGGCGAGCGCGAGGGCGAGCTGGTCCTGGGGTTCCACGCAAGGGGGCGCTGGGACGAGATCGTGGACGCCCACGACTGCCTGCTGGCATCCGAGGCCAACAACTCCCGCCGCAACGAGATCCGCGCCTGGGCTCAGGCCTCCGGGGTGCCGGCGTACGACCGCCGCTCCGGCGCCGGCGTGCTGCGCAACCTGGTCATCCGCGAAGCTCGCCGCTCCGGGCAGCTGCAGAGCCGCCTGGTCACCTCGGCCGCCGAGATCCCCAGGCCGCCTGTCGACCTGCACACGATCGTCGAAGACGAGGCCGGGGGAACCGACGGCCCCACCGGCGCCCTGGGCGACGAGTACCTGTACGAGGAGCTGTACGGGCTGCGCTTCCAGATCTCGCATCGAGCCTTCTTCCAGACCAACACCGAGATGGCAGAGCGGCTCTACGGCCTCGCCGCCGAGGCGGCCGGCCTGGATGGCTCCGAGCGGGTCTACGACCTCTTCTGCGGGATCGGCACCCTGTCGCTCGTGCTGGCGCGGTCCGCCGGCGAGGTCTGGGGCGTCGAGATCGTGCCCGAGGCCATCGACGACGCCGAGCGCAACGCGGACCTGAACGGGATCCGTAACGCCCGCTTCCGCGTCGGCGACGCCCGCACCACGATCCGCCCCCTCGTCGAGGAGGCGGGCCGGCCGGACTTGGTCGTCGTCGACCCGCCGCGCGCCGGCCTCTCCAAGAAGATCGTCCGCCGCCTGATCGAATGCGAGGCGAGGCGCATCGTGTACGTCTCCTGCAACCCGACCACCCTGGCCCCAAACGCCGCCCAGCTCGGGGAGGCCGGCTATAGGCTGCGCCGCGTGCAGCCCGTCGACATGTTCCCCCAGACCCCGCACATCGAGTGCGTCGCGGTGCTCGAGCGATGACACGGGGCTTCGGAGTCGCCGCAGGCCTGGAGCCCGAGGTGGCTACGCCGCTCGCGGCGCGCTGCCAGGAGCTCGGCTACTCGTCGATGTGGTCCAACGACCACCCCGGCGCAAAGGGCCTGGACACGCTCGCCCACTTCGCCCGCGGCGCCGACCGGATCGAGCTGGGTGTCGCCGTGATCGCTCTTGACCGCCACGACCCGCGGGCGATTGCCGCCGACCTGGAGCGCACCGGACTCGACCGCGAGCGCCTCTGGCTCGGCGTAGGCGCCGGCTTCACCAAGAAGCCGCTGACGACGATGCGCGAAGCGTTCCCGGCGCTGCGCCGGGAGCTGCCCGGGGTGCGGCTTGTGCTGGCGGCGATGGGGCCGAAGATGTGCGCCTTCGGAGGCGCCAAATGGGACGGCGTCTTCTTCAACTGGATGACCCCCGAGTTCGCGGCGGAAGCCCGCAAGCAGGTCGAGGCCGGCGCCCGCGAGGTGGGCCGACATCCGCCCCCTGTGATGGGCTACGTCCGCACCGCGATCGGCCCTGACTCGGACGAGCGCCTGGCGAAGGAGGAGTCCTTCTACCGCGACCTCCACAAGGGCTACCGCGACCACTTCGACCGGCTCGGCCAGCCCGAGGGGACGGTCGGAGTCGCCGCCGAGAACCCCGGCGAAGCCCAGGCCGAGCTGGCGCGCCACCGCGCCCTCGACACGGTCGTGGTCAGGGCCCTGGCCAGCGCCACGATCGAGGACATGAGCGCCGTCGCCGAGGCCGCCGCCCCGAGCGCCTGAGGGTCGCGACGTCGGTCCCGTCGGATCGACCGCGCCCTGCTGGCAGCGACCCGCTCTACTGGCCCAGGATCCGGGCCTTCTCGCGCTCGAACTCCTGCTCGCTGAGGGCGCCGCTCTCCTTCAGCTTCGCCAGGCGCTCGAGCTGCTGCACGCGGTCGTCCCCGCCGCCATAACGCTGCCGGCTGGCCGCCGAGCGCCGCGGCGTCACCACCCTCGACCGTGATCTCGGCCCCGGGTATTGCCTGCTGCAGCTGCTTGACGATGTCGCTGACGTCGCCGCCCATCACCACCTGACCGCCCTGGCCCCCAAGCTGGCTCGCGTCGACCTGCGAGCCGCCCTGGTTCATCTGCTGCGCGAGCTGGTCGGCCTGCTGCTTCGCGAGGTCCCCAGACTCGGGCACCTCGTCCCAGCGCACCTTGCACTTTTCGACATCGGCGGCGTCGACCGTGACCGGCAGCTGCCCTCCCGGCGTCGGCCACTTGGCGACGGGCGCCGGCATCGAGGTGCACTCGATCGAGTGGGCCTGCCCGTCCGGCATCTGCACGACCAGGTTCATGACCGCGGTCCCGTGGGTCGCGCCCTCGGTGGGAGCCGCGGTGACCGAGACGACCTGGGCCACCACGTCCACCGGGTCCTTCATTCGCATGCTGCGGAACGCGTCCTTGAATCCCACGGCGGCGGCAGTCTAGCCAGAACTCGCGCTCCGGTCGAGGGCTAGTACGGCGGCAGCTTGTCGTACCAGGCGCCGAGGGCGCGGAACGAGGACCAGAAGCGCTGCTTTGCGCTCTGCTCGTCGAGCGACTCGTCGATGTCGGGGACGTAGAGCGCGTCGATCGTGGGCGTCAGACGCTGTACCTCGCCCTCCAGCGGCTCGACCTCGTCTGCCAGCGGCAGCTCGAGCTCGTTGAGGACGTCAAGGGCCTCATCCCCCATCACCACCACGATCCGGGGCTGCACTATCGCGAGCTCCTCGGCGATCCGCTCGACGCACGGGTCGGCGGCAAGGTCGGGATCGGTCAGAGGGCACTTGACGCAGAGCGTTCCGAAGACCACGATCGGGTCGATCGAGAGCCGCTTGAAGCTCTTCATCAGGGCGTTGCCGGCGCGGCCGTAGAAGGCGACGCCCTCCTCGATCTCGGAGGGGGTCGCCGTGTGCTTGAGCATGAAGATGTCGGCCTGAGGGTGGCCCGAGCCCTGCACCGGCATCACGCTGCCGCGAGGACAGCGTTCGCAGGCCGCCAGGTCCCGCCCCAGGTCGTTCAGCTCGCGTATCGCCCGCTCCAGGTACTTCTCGCGGATCTCGTCGTCGGTCGTCGGTGGCACGGCTGCCTGCCTCTTCTTCGGCGCCGCGCCAGAACCTTGCGCGTGCATCAACTCTTGCCGGAGCGGGCCGCCAGCGACCGGCCGCCCCTCCCACCGCTGGTCTGGAGGAACTTCAGCGCCTGCACGTAGACGAGGTTCTTGTGCTTGCGGACGATGTCGGCGGCCCGCATCGCCTCCAGGAACTCCTGTGGCCCCTCGAAATCGCGAAGGCGGATCTTGACGCTACCCAGTCCCTGCGCGACGTGGCTGTCCGAGCCGGCGCCAGGGACGATGTCGTATTTGCGCGCGAAGCGGACCGCCTCCTCGTTGAAGGAGTCGATCGCGATCCGCGGGTTGAAGACTTCCAGGATGTCGATCCGCTCGACCACGTCCAGCAGGTGCTCGTAGTCGGGCACCGAGTGCAGCCGGTCGAACGGATGGGGCACGTAGACGAGGCCGCCCTGGCGCTTGATCTCGGCGATCGTCTCCGCCAGCGACATCCCGCGCTCGATCTTCTCCTCGATGAACAGCCCGATCACCTCGCCCTGGTGCGCAGTCTTCACCTCCTCGGCGACGATCACCTTGATGCCGCCGATCCGCTCCGCGAGGTCGCGCGCCTCGAGCGCACCCGAGACCTCGTTGTGATCGGTGATCGCGATAGCCCCGAGGCCGTTCTGCTTGGCGGTCTCCAGCAGCACCTCGACGGGCGTCGCGCAGTCCGGCGAGTGGTCGGTGTGCATATGCAGGTCGCAATGGATGTAGGGCCGGCCGGCGAGCCGCTTGCGCACCTCAGGGTTGCCGGCCGGGTCATGCCTGCGCGCGACGAGGTGCCGGTAGACGCCCTCGATCTCGTCGGTCACCTCGGCCCAGCTCCGCCCCTCTCCACCCTCGCGGCCCCGCGAGCTCAGCCTCCGGCGCAGCTCGCCGTCGCCGCAGAGGCGCTCGAGCTGGGCCGCCAGCGTCAGCGCGTCGCCGACCGGAAACAGCAATCCACGCTCGCCGTCCCCGACCAGCTCGCGGTAGAGCTCAAGGTCGGAGACGATCGGCACGGCGCCCGCTGCAAGTGCCTCTCGGCCGACGCCTGGCGCGGTCCGAACGCCTCCCGAGGCGAGGCAGACGATGTCCGCGCCCGAGATGAAGCCCGGGGGCTCCCCGTCCGCGGGCCGGACCAGGTGCAGCCGCTCGCGCAATCGCCTGCTGACGCGGGCGAGGGGGTCGGTGGGGCCGTCGAACCAGATCACCGCTTCCCAGTCGAGGTTCTCCGGCAGGCGACGCAGCGCCCGCAGGAACAGGCGCAGGGCGCCCCGCTCCTCCTCCGCAGCGTGAACGATGCGGATTCGGCCGGGCGGCGGGGCATCCAGCGCCGGCTCGGCGACGTCGGCACCGGCCCTGACCACCTCCCAGCGACCCGGAAAGAAGCTCTCCAGCATCTCGGCGGTGGCCACGTTGCTCGCCGTGCGCGCGTCGATGCGGCCGAAGAACATCTCGACGAGCATCCGCGCGACCTGGGTCGACAGCACCCGCTCGGCGGGCTCGTGGAAGGTGGCGACGTTGAGCGAGAGCGAGTGGCGCAAAGCCGCCGAGCCCGCGCTGGGCGCGAAGGGCTCGTGCACGTGGACGATGTCGAACGGAGCCGCCTCCAGCAACTGCTCGAGCGCGCGGCTGACGTCGAGCGGAATCGGAGGAGGACGGCGCCGAGGCCCGCTCGGCAGCGGCAGGCTTTGGCCGATCGCGAGCAGCTTGAAGTTGTCCTCCTGGAACAGCGAACGCGGATCCTCGACCGCGGCCTTGATCGCCCGGCGGCCCTCGCGAAGTGCCGCCCGGGAGTCAGAGGGCGCCGCCACCAGTACCCGGTGGCCGCGCTCGGCCAGCGCGGCCGAGGTGCGGCCGACGTACTCGGCGATCTCGTGGCGGGAGTCCAAGCGCCTGGGACTGACCTGGGCGATGGTGAGTTTCCGCGCGGAGCTCACGCCGTGAGGATATGGCGCGCCGCGTGGTGGAGATCAGATCTGGGGCGAGAGCGGGCCCCGAGCGCCCGTCCTACTTCGACTTGGCCTTGGCCTTCTTCTTGGCCTTCTTGCCCGGCTTCTGCTTGCCGCCGGCCTTGCCGTCCGCCGGCAGGCCGCGCTGGCGGGCGTGCTTGGCGATGAACTCCTCGGTCGCCTCGCGAGCCTCGGAGTCTGGCCGCTGGTTGTGCGGCGACTTCATCAGGTAGCTGGAGGGGCCGTCCAGCTGGCCCGCGACACCGTGGTTCAGCGCCAGCTTGATAGTCCGCACGGCGTCGATCACGATGCCGGCGGAGTTGGGCGAGTCCCAGACCTCGAGCTTCAGCTCGAGGTTGAGAGGCACGTCGCCGAAGGACCTGCCCTCGACGCGAATGTGCGCCCACTTGCGGTCGGTCAGCCACGGGACGTAGTCCGACGGGCCGATGTAGACGTCCTCGGCCGGCAGCTCGTGGTCCATGATCGAGGTGACGGCGTTGGTCTTGGAGATCTTCTTCGACTCGAGGCGCTCGCGCTCGAGCATGTTGTAGAAGTCCATGTTGCCGCCGACGTTGAGCTGGCTGGTGCGCTCCATGCGCACCCCCCGGTCGGCGAACAGCCTCGCGAGCTGGCGGTGCACGATCGTGGCGCCGACCTGAGACTTGATGTCATCGCCGATGATCGGCAGGCCGGCCTCGGTGAAGCGCTCGTCCCAGTAGTCCTCGCGGGCGATGAAGACCGGCAGGCAGTTGACGAAGCCGACGCCCGCGGCCAGGGCCTGCTCGACGTACCACTTGGTCGCCTGCTCGGAACCGACCGGCAGGTAGCAGACGACGACGTCGGTCTGCGTGTCCTGCAGGATGCCGACGATGTCTGCGGTCTGCCCCGGTGCCTTGGTGATCTTCTCCTTCAGGTACTTGCCGAGGCCGTCGTGGGTCATGCCGCGGTGGACCTTGACTCCCAGCTTCGGGACCTCGGAGAACTTCATCGTGTTGTTCTGCCCCGAGAAGATCGCCTCGGAGAGGTCCTTGCCGACCTTCTCCGCGTCGATGTCGAAGGCGGCGGTGAACTCGATGTCGCGCACGTGGTAGCCGCCCAGGTCCACGTGCATCAGGCCCGGCACCTGCTCGGTGGGGTCAGCGTCCTTGTAGTACTCGACCCCCTGCACGAACGAGCTCGCGCAGTTGCCGACTCCGACGATGGCGACTCGGACCTTGTCGTCGCGGGCCCCGTTGCGGGCCGCGCCGTTCTTTCTGCCATTCACGGTGCTCATATGCCTGAAAAACCCTCCTAAATGCGAAGTCTCGGAACCTGAAACCACACTTGCCGGGCGCTCCGGTTACACGTCCGCGGTCGCGCCTTGCGCCCCGTCGGGGGGCCTTTCGGACGTCGTCTCCATCTCCTTCAGAGCGTTTCTGACGTGCCAGACACGCTGCACGACGGTGAAGGCGGTGAGCACGGCCATCGCGTAGATCGCGGGAGCCAGCAGCTCGATGTCGAAGACGCCGGCCCCTTTTGCGAAGACGAGGCCGATGGACAGTATGACCACTCTGACGGGGCGCGTGGCGACACCGACCTTGCACTCCACGCCCAGCGCCTCGGCGCGGGCACGGGTGTAGGAGACCAACAGCGAGCCCAGCACGACGACCACGCACATCGCGGCCGCGAACTCGTCCCCGGTCTCGGCGAAGCGGTAGGCGACCGCGGTCAGCACGATGCCCTCCTCGGCCCTGTCCAGGGTCGAATCGAGGAAGGCGCCGAACAGCGTGCCCTTGCCCGAGGCGCGCGCGTAGCGGCCGTCGAGCGTGTCCATCACCGAGCCGAGGATGAAGGCGACCCCGCCGAGGAAGTAGTAGCCCTGCCAGACCAGCACCGCCGCGGCCAGGTTGCCGGCCAGGCCCACCATCGAAATCGCGTTCGGCGTCAGCCGAGACTCGATCAGGCGGTTGCGGACGACGGCCGAGATCTCCTCGGCGGCGCTGGCTACGGGCCGCTCGTTCACGCGGCCACGACCTGCGCCCCGGCTGCGGCGCCCGGCTGCGGCCGCGCGGGAGCGCGGAAGGCCCAGTCGGGGTTGAGCCGCGCCAGCAGGATCGCGATGCCCGCCCCCGCGGCGGCCGCCAGCAACCCGAAGACCGCGTCGATCCAGTAGTGGTTGCCGCTTGCGACGACCACATAGGTCATCAGCAGCGGGTACGCGAACAGGACCGCCTTCAGCGGCCGCCAGGGAACGAGCAGCGCCAGCGACCAGGCGAAGATGACCGCGAGGCCCACGTGCATCGAGGGGACCGCTGCGACCGGGTTGAAGAACGGGTTGTCCGGGTCGGTCAGCAGCGTGTTGTTGCCGGTCACCGCGGTGGCCCCGTCCAGGCCCAGCTCCTCGAGGAAGCGCGGAGGGGCGACCGGATAGAGCCAGTAGCCGAGGATCGAGATGGCCATCGCGGCGATCACGGTATTGCGCACGAAGCCGTAGCTGCCGCGATAGGCGAAGAAGATCACCAGCAGCGCCAGCACGCTGCCCTTGAAGTGCAGGTTGGCGTAGCCCCAGCGGGCGAGCTCTGCGGACCAGCTGCGGTCGAGCGCCCAGCTCTGCAGGTCGGACTCGATCAGGGTCCCAAGCGAGCGCTCGAAGGAGACGAGGTCGCGGCCGTTGGCGAAGGCGGTCGAAAGGTCGCCGGGGGCAACGGCGCCACGCGCCCAACGCCAGGCCGTGTAGGCCAGCGCGATCACTGCGAACTGGACCAGCAGGTCCAGCGGGCCCCGCGGCAGCAAGCGCTGCCGCAGGCCGGCCCGGCTCACTTTGCCGCTTCCTCCCAGCCGCTGGTCACCGGCGGGTGGTCGGCGCAGCGCTGACCGCCGTCGAGCGCACGCAGCGGGCTGAAGTCGACGCCGATCCGGAATCTTCCCGGCTCAGGCGCGATCACCCGGGTGAAGCCGCGCGTCGATTCCTCGACGCAGCCCGTGCCCTCCTCAATCGACCAGTACGGCGTCCAGCGCACCTGGACCACCATCGCGCCGGGCGAGTCCGCGATCAACGTGAAGCCCTGCGGCGTCAGCTTCACCCGCTTGCCGGCGCCGAACGCCAGCGGAGCGGGATCCACCACGCGATAGACGGTCCAGTTCTTGCTGACGAAGGTCTTGTCCAGGTAGGGAAGTCCCTCGGCGATCAGCCGCGCCTCGGCCTCGGCCGCGTAGTCGAGCTTCGAGCCCGGGACCGCGACGAAGCCGACCGCGAGGTCGTCGAGCCAGGCGCGGTAGGCAGCGGAGGTCAGTGGCTCGCTCTCGTCCTCGTAGAAGAGGGGGTTGAGCTTGCGGTCCAGCTGGCGCTCCCAGCCGCGGGCGATGTAGATCCCGCTCGGCACGTGGGCGGCCTCCCAGTGATGCTCGGCCGGCAGCACCTCGACCCGGTGGCGCTGATGGTTGCGGACGCCCCGCACGTAGTCGCGCAGCGGCGCGTAGTAGGCGGCCTCGACCGAGGGCTGGGCGGCCACCGTCTCGAGGTCGCGTACGACCGGCGACCACTGCCAATAGATCAGGAACGGGGCAAGCAGCACCAGCGCATACCGCTGGCGGCGCCAGAGTCCGAAGGCGAGCGCCGGACCCAGGAAAAGCGCCCCCATGCGGGTCGCGTTTCCACCCATCGGGGTGTCCAGCAGGAAGGCCCCCGCCAGCGCGGCGCCGTAGGCGGCCACGCCGTACCGCAGCATCTTCTCCTCCTTCGGAATCGCCAAGAAGACAGCGATCGCGATCAGCAGGGCCGGCTGGAAGCTGGACGCGACGAAGGGCTCCGTGCCCCCCTCCGGGAACGCGAAGGCCAGCAGCACCGCCGTCCCGAGCGCGGCGACCGCGAGCTCGATGCCGGCCCGGCTGCGCTCGGCGACGGAATGCGCGACCGCGGCGCAGGCCAGGAACAGGGCCGCCACCGGGCTCGCAAGCGGGGTCATGATCGCGAAGGCGATGCCGAGCGGCTTCCAGCCGCGCTGGGCCGCGAACACCGCGGCGAGCGCGATCGCGATTCCCAGCGAAAACGCCAGGCGCCCCGTGAAGAGGTTGATCGACGCCCCGGCCGCGAACCAGATCACGCCCAACCGCGCTCGGTCGCCCCAGCGGCGATGGGCGATGGCGCCGAACAAGACCGCCGCGATCACCGTCGCCAGGACTCCGGTCTCGCGCGGACCGATCGCCGATCCCAGGAAGGGGAAGAGGACGCTGTAGCCGGGGGTGTGGTGCCCGCCGAACCAGAGGTTGTTCCAGGCCGACAGGCCCTCGTCCTCGAACAACCCCGAGCGGAACACCTGGGCGGCGTGGTCGGCGCTGGAGGGCTCGAGGATCAGATAGAGGATCCCGAAGGCAGCGGCCACAACGCCGGGCTCGGCGTAGCGCCAGAACCGGAGGCGGTCGGTGGGGGCGTCAGGCATGTTCCACCGACGCGACGCGCCCGCTTCTCAAGCCGTCGCCGCGCGCTGCCCGAACGACCATGCCGCAGGGCGCATGCGGGCCAGCTGGGCCGCCGCCAGCGCCGCGAAGCCGGCGACCATCCAGCCGATCGCTCCGTCCAGCCAGAAGTGGTTGGCGGTCACGATCACGACGAAGAGCACGAAGAGGGGATAGAGACACCAGAAGATCCGGGTGATTGTGTGGCGGGCGATGAGGGCGCCGGTGGCGCCGATCATCAGGGCGAAGGCGCAGTGCATGCTAGGGATCGCGGCGTAGGGGTTGATGAACAACTTCACGAGCGCCGAGTCGTGGGTCACCTGGGCGTACTGGTTGATGGTGTCCACGAAGCCGTAGCCCTCGATCAGCCGCGGGGGAGCCGTGGGCACCAGCGTGTAGCCGACCAGCGCTATGGCCATCGCCACCATGAACATGTTGCGGACGAAGTAGAAGTGCTCGTTGCGGTAGAGGTAGAGCCAGGCCAGGAAGCCCGTCGTGAGCACGAAGTGGGTGTTCATGTAGGAGAAGTTGGCGAGGTCGACCACCCAGCGGAAGTCGAGCAACGCCGCCTGCAGGTCGGGCTCGAAGAAGGTGCCCGTCGCCGCCTCGACGTCGATCACCCGGGCGGCGTTCGCGTAGGCCTCAACCCGCTGTCCGTCGGCGATTCCGCGCACGGTCTCGTAGCAGAGGTCGGCCAGCACGAACAGCCCGACCTGACGTCCGGCGTCACCCCAGCCGTGGGGAAGCCAACCACCGATCCTCGCGAGGAGCACGCGCACAATCGAAGATTCTAGTCACCGCTTGGTCACAACTCACGTGAGATACGCCACCCTGACGACCTGGATCAGCGCGCTTCGGACGGCTTTTCGAGCTGCCGCCGGAGTCATCTAAGCCTCGATGAAGGCGGTGATGCGCTCGACGAGGGCGGGGTCCTCGCGCCAGGGCCAATGGCCGAGTTCGGGCAGCTCCAGCAGCTCGGCGCCGCCGAGGGCCTCGGCGAAGGCACGGCCGAAGCGGGCTGGCAGGTACCGGTCCCGCAGGCCCCAGACGACCAGCGCCGGCGCCTCGATCGAGCCGAGCGCCTCGCCGAGCCGCGCCAGCTCTTGCTCGGGCGCCGAGCGGTACAGCCGCAGGATCGCCCGGAATGCGTCGCGGTCGAGGTGCTCGGCGATCATCTCCACCAACTCGGGGTCGGGCGCGCTCCAGTCGCCGCGCGACTCGCGCAGCCCAAGGGCCAGCAGCCGCCGCGACCGGATCCGGGTCGAGAGCTCCCCCAGCACCGGCGTGCGCCAGCCCCGCGCCGTGCGGTGCCAGCGATACCCCGGCAACAGCGGCACCGCATTGATCACGCACAGCCGCAGCACCCGCTTCGGCTCGCGCTGGGCTGAGATCAGGCCGATCGAGCCCCAGTCGTGGACCACGAGCCGGTACTCGCCGATCCCCAGCCGCTCGAGCAGGCGCTCGACGAAGCGGGCGTAGGAGCCCACCGCGTAGTCGAAGCGGTCCGCTGGGGGCCGCTCGGAGCGCCCCATTCCCGGCAGGTCGAAGGCAAGCGCGGGCCCTCGCATCCGTTGCAGAAAGGGCGTCCACTCCTCGGAGTGGGTGGGGACGCCGTGGATGAAGACCGTCGGCGGGCCTTCGCCGTGGATGCGGCGGAAGAAGGTCCCGATGCCGTCGACGACGACGCTGCCGGTCTCGATCGGCTGCATCCGGCGACCTTAGTCGCACCTCCTCGGCTGCCGCGTCCGGGGGTGCTCAATATCCTCGCCGCGTGCCGCTGCCCAGCAAGCGCGCGAGCGACCAGCCCGACCGCAGGGCGAGGGAGCTGGCCGAGCGGGGCCGGCGCACCGGGCTGGCCGAGAACCTCGGCCGGATCCCGAAGCGTGATCCCTCGTGGAAGCGCCCGTCGCGCCGGCGGATGTTGGCGATCCGCGACCGCCTGCGGGAGATGTACGGGCGGCCCGTGAACCAGCCCCACGGCCACCCGATCGCGGAGCTGGTGCGGACGATCCTCTCCCAGAACACCAACGACACGAATCGCGATGTCGCCTACGGGCGCATGCGCGACCGCTTCCCGAGCTGGGAACAGGTGCGCGACGCTCCCCCCGAAGAGCTCGAGGAGGCGCTGCGCCCGGGGGGCCTGGCGCCCTCGAAGACTCCGCGGATCCAGAACGTGCTGGCGAGCATCGGCGACCCGCCCGACCTCGATTGGCTCGCCGACGCGCCCCGCGAGCAGGCCCTCGACTACCTCACCGACCTGCCCGGCGTCGGCCGCAAGACGGCGGCCTGCGTTCTCATCTTCACCTTCGACCGGCCCGAGATCCCGGTCGACACCCACGTCCACCGCGTCGGCGGTCGGCTGGGCCTGTTCCGCCCCAGAGCCGGGTTCGACGAGGCCCACGACGAGATGCTCGCGATCACGCCGCCCGAGGACGCCTACGAGTTCCACATCAACCTGATTCGCCACGGCCGCGCCCTCTGCCGCCCCCGTCCGCGTTGCGACGAATGCGAGCTGCGCCGCATGTGTCCCTACTTCAAGAACGTCGTTGCCGTGGGTGGCTGAGGCGGGCGCGCCCGGCTATATGCTGCGGCCCCGATGAAGCGCAGCACCCTCGTCATGTTCGGCATCGTCGCGCTGCTGTTCGCGGTCCTGATCCCCGCCTGGGCGATCAGCCGCGAGGGCGGCGAGGAGGCCTCTCCGCAGAGCGTCCCCGCCGACCTGGAGGAGGGCAAGGAGCTGTTCGTGACCAACTGCGGCTCCTGCCACACCCTCTACAAGGCCGGCACCGACGGCGTCGTCGGCCCCAATCTGGACGAGCTGCTGGCGCCACCGAGCCCGACCCCGCCCGACCCCGCCACGATCGAGCCCCGGGTGTTGAGCGCCGTCCAGAATGGGGTCGGCGGCAAGATGCCGGCGGGCATCCTCACGGGCCCGCAGGCCAAGGAAGTCGCCGCCTTCGTCGCCCAGGTAGCCGGCGACCGTTAGCCGCGGCGTCCCGGGCTCCATGCGCCCCGAGGAGGGGCCGGTGCCGCGCCCTCGACTTCTCCGCACGGATCTTCTAGACTGAGGCTCAGATTTTGTAACGCAAAGCTTTGGAGGTACACGAACATGGCTAAGACAATCGGGATCGACCTCGGGACGACCAACTCGTGCGTCGCCGTGATGGAGGGTGGCGAGCCGACCGTGCTCGAGAACTCCGAGGGCGGCCGCACCACCCCTTCGGTCGTCGCATTCACCGACTCCGGAGAGCGGCTCGTCGGCACCGTGGCCAAGCGCCAGGCCGTGATGAACCCCGAGCGCACGATCTTCTCGATCAAGCGCTTCATGGGCCGCAAGGAGGCCGAGGTCAAGGAAGAGGAGACGATCGTCCCCTACAAGGTCGAAGCCGGCCCCAACGGCGACGTCCGCATCGACGTCGACGGCAAGCAGTACTCCCCGCCGGAGATATCGGCCATGATCCTGCAGAAGCTGAAGTCCGACGCCGAGGCGAAGCTGGGCGAGGACGTCGATTCGGCCGTGATCACAGTCCCCGCGTACTTCAACGACGACCAGCGCCAGGCAACCACCGACGCAGGCAAGATCGCCGGCCTCGACGTCAAGCGCATCATCAACGAGCCGACCGCTGCGGCGCTCGCCTACGGCCTGGACAACGAGGCCGGGGACGAGACCGTCCTGGTCTTCGACCTGGGCGGCGGCACCTTCGACGTCTCCGTGCTGGAGATCGGCGATGGCGTCTTCGAGGTCAAGGCGACCTCCGGTGACAACCACCTCGGTGGCGACAACTGGGACGCCAAGATCGTCGACTGGATCGTCGCCGAGTTCAAGAAGGACCAGGGCGTCGACCTCTCGCAGGACAAGCGCGCCCTGCAGCGGCTCTACGAGGCCGCCGAGAAGGCGAAGATCGAGCTCTCGGCGACCCAGGAGACCCAGATCAGCCTCCCGTTCATCACCGCTGTCGACGGCGAGCCCAAGCACCTCGAGATGAAGCTGAACCGCGCCAAGCTCAGCGAGCTGACCGCGGACCTGCTCGAGCGCGTGGTCGGGCCCGCGAAGCAGGCGCTCGGCGATGCCGGCGGCAAGGTTGACCACGTGATCCTGGTCGGCGGCATGACCCGCATGCCCGCCGTGCAGGAGAAGGTCTCGGAGCTGACCGGCAAGGACCCGCACCAGGGCGTCAACCCTGACGAGGTCGTCGCGATCGGCGCCGCCATCCAGGCCGGCGTGCTGGGCGGCGAGGTCAAGGACGTGTTGCTGCTGGACGTCACCCCGCTCACCCTGGGCATCGAGACCAAGGGCGGAGTGATGACGAAGCTGATCGAGCGCAACACGACCATCCCCAGCAAGAAGTCGGAGATCTTCTCCACCGCCGAGGACAACCAGCCCTCGGTCGAGGTGCACGTGCTCCAGGGCGAGCGCGAGATGGCCTCGGGCAACAAGAGCCTGGGCAAGTTCCAGTTGACGGGCATCCCGCCCGCGGCGCGAGGGACGCCTCAGATCGAGGTCACCTTCGACATCGACGCGAACGGGATCCTGAACGTGTCCGCGAAGGACCTGGGCACTGGCAAGGAGCAGAAGATCGAGATCAAGGGCGGCTCTGGGCTGGACGAGTCCGAGGTCGAGCAGATGATCAAGGACGCCGAGTCCCACGCTGAGGAGGACCGGGCCCAGCGCGAACTGGCCGAGGCCCGCAACATCGGCGAGAACGCCGCCTACGAGGCCGAGAAGCAGCTGGGCGAGCTCGGCGACAAGATCGACGACTCGAACAAGCAGGAGATCGAGGCGGCGGTCAAGGACGTGCGCGACTCGCTCACGTCGGACGACGCCGGCGAGATCCGCTCAAAGACCGAGGCGCTGCAGAGCGCATTCCAGAAGGTCTCGCAGCAGATCTACGAGGCCGCGGCGTCCGAGCAGCAGGCCGCCGGCGGGGATGGCGCGTCGGCCAACGGCGACTCCGCCGACTCCGAGGAGGAGGTCGTGGACGCCGAGGTCGTGGACGACGAGCCGTCCAACAAGTAGGAGCGGCGATGAGCGAGAAGCCAGTAGCCCAGGAGGCCGCCTCCGAGGAGGCCGCGACCGCCGAGGTCGCGGCCGAGGAGGCGGGCCAGGCGGTAGAGCAGGACCTCGACGAGCTGGGCACGACAAAGCGCGAACGAGACGAGTACCTGGAGCTGGCCCAGCGCACGAAGGCCGACTTCGACAACTACCGCAAGCGGGTCGCCGCGGAGGCGAGGGAGGCCGAGGCGCGCGGGCGGGCCGAGCTCGCCCGTGACCTGATCCCGGTGCTTGACAACCTCGAGCGGGCGGTGGGGGCGGCGGGAGTGGACCCCGACGCCGGCGGCGGCGGGCCCCCCGGCGAGAGCCCGAGCGAGGAGGTCTCGGCCCGCGACGCCCTCGCGCGCGGAGTCGCGCTGGTGCTGGGAGAGCTGCGCGCGACGCTGGAGCGGGCGGGTGTCCAGGCGTATGACCCAGTCGGTGAGAAGTTCGACCCCTCATGGCACGAGGCGATCTCGACCAAGCCCGGTGCCGGCACCGATCCCGGGGTGGTATTGGAGACGCTTGAACGCGGCTACCGCCTGAACGGCCAGGTGCTGCGCCCTGCGCGCGTGATCGTGAGCGAGTAGGGAGGGGCCGATGGCGTCGCGCGATCACTACGAGGTCCTGGGCGTTGGTCGCAAGGCCGAACAGGACGAGATCAAGAAGGCCTACCGGGAGCTTGCCCGCAAGTGGCACCCCGACCGCAACCCCGACGACCCCGAGGCCGAGGAGCGGTTCAAGGAGGTCCAGGCGGCGTACGACACCCTCTCTGATCCCGATAAGCGCAAGGAGTACGACGCCGGGGGGTTGTTCGCCGGCGGCGGCTTCCGGCCGGGCGCCGGGGCGGGCGGTTTCCCTGGCGGCGGCTTCGCCACGGATATCGGCGACATCTTCTCCTCGTTTTTCGGCCGCGAGCGCGGTGGCGGCGGCCCCCGCCCGCAGCCCGGGCGGGACCTCGAGGCCGAGGTGCAGCTCGGCTTCGACCAGGCCGTGCACGGCGCCCAGATCACCGTCGAGGTTCCGACCACCGACGTCTGCCCCACCTGCTCGGGCTCGGGCGCCAAGCCGGGGACCGCGCCCAAGGTCTGTCCCCGGTGCGAGGGCAGCGGCGTGGACACCCAGAGCCAGGGCTTCTTCTCGATCCAGCAGCCCTGCCCCGAGTGCGGCGGCCAGGGCTCCGTGATCGAGGAGCCGTGCCCGACCTGCTCGGGCAGCGGGATCACCCAGGAGAGCAAGCGCTACCGGGTCAACATCCCGGCCGGGGTCCACGATGGCAGTCGCATCCGGCTGGCGGGGAAGGGCGAAGCCGGCTACAGGGGCGGACCCCGGGGCGACCTCTACGTCACAACGCGAGTGGCCCCATCACCGGTCTTTCGCCAGCGTCCCGACGGCAACCTCGATGTGGACCTGCCGGTCTCCGTGACCGAAGCGATCCAGGGCGCCACCATCGAGGTGCCCACCCTGAACGGCTCGAAGCGCATCCGGATCCCGCCTGGGACCCAGCACGGGTCCACGCAGAGATTGAAGGGCGAGGGCCCGCCGAGGACGAGCGGCTCGGGCCGTGGCGACATCCACTACCGCGTGCAGCTGCAGGTGCCGCGCGAGCTCAACGACGAGCAGCGCGAGGCCGTGCAGAAGCTGGCCGATGCCTTCAACGGCGACGACCCCAGGCGCGAGCTGCTGGACAAGGCGATGGGCCCGGACGCTGCCCGTCCGGGCGGGGGAGGAAAGTGAGCGCGAGATGAGCAACAGCGACCGCAGAAGGCGAGTCCCGCGGGTCCGCACCGAGGCCCGGATCGACGAACAGCGGGGCGTGTTCATGATCTCGGTCGCGGCCGAGCTGGCCCAGATGCACCCGCAGACCCTGAGGATGTACGAAGCGCGCGGCCTGATCACCCCGAAGCGCTCGCCCAAGAACACCCGGCTCTACTCGCAGGCCGACGTCGAGCGCCTGCGCAGGATCCAGCGCATGACCAACGAGGAGGGCCTCAACCTCGCCGGCGTCGAGACCGTGCTGGAGATGGAGGCCAGGGTCGAGCGCATGAGGGCGGAGATGTCGCGGATGCGCAAGAGGGCCACCGAAATGGAGGCGCGGATGAACGAGGAGCTCGAGCGTTTGCGCGCCGCGCGCGGCGGTGAGCTGGTCCCCTACGGGGCCTACGAGCGACTCACCCCCGGGCAGGGGGACGGGGAGCGCGGGGTCAAGGTCCCGATCAAGCGCAAGCGCGGCTCGGGCGCAGCCGGCTGAGCATCCGGGGCGGCTCGGTCACGGCGCCGGCCAGCGCCGGCTGCTCGGATCCTCGGCCAGCAAGCGGGTCGTGATCCCTTCCAGCGTGCCGAAGCTCGTCGCGCCGGGGGACTGGTCGGTGAGCACCGCAATCGCGATCCGCTGTCCCGAGCGGTGCACGAGCAGCGCAGCCTGGTGAGTGACGGGGCCGCTGGTCTCGGTGGTGGCGGTCGGGCGCCAGCCGCCTTTGAAGTAGACGCGCCAATCGCCGCTGGCGCCCGCAGGGATGCCCCAGCGCTGGGAGCTGGTCACGTTCGCGAGCAGACGCTTGCCGTAGGCGCGGTATCGCGCGGGAAGGTTGCGGTCGAGGTCGTAGAAGAAGCGAGCGAGGTCTGCGGCTGTCACCTGCGCGCCGCCCCAGTAGCCGGGCGTCACCTCGAAGCTCCGCATCCCCGCCCCGGCCGCGACCTCCTCCATCCCGGCGTCCCCGACCCGTGCGTAGACGCCACTGGCCGCGTCGTTGTCGGAAATCGTGATCATCGAGTCCAGCAGCGCGCGGGTGCCCTCGTCGACCTCCTCATCCGCGCGAGCGAGCCGGCGCAGCTCGGCCGCCAGCAACAGCACCTTGGAGACGCTCGCCGAGCTGAACTGGGAGTCCTGGTCGAGCCCACGGACTCCCCCGTTGGCATCCTCGACGGCGAAGGCGACCGTGCCCGGCGCAGCCGCGGCGAAGGCGCGCGCTGCCTCGACCCGCGTGCCCTCCGGATAGGTGACCGGCGGCCAGCTCCGCTGCGAGCGTGACGCGGCCGAGCCGCCATCCCCGCCTTCACCACCCCCGCCGCCCATCGAGGCCACCGGGGCAAGAATGGTGACCGACAGCACCAGCGCGACCGCGAGCGCGAGCGTTCGGGGGTTCGGGGTGCGCCGCGGACGCGGCGGGTCGTACGATCGGCCGGTGAGCATGGCTGGTTCCGACCCCAATCCTGCCAGCGATCTCGACCCGGGACGCTACGAGGCCGTCGGCGCGCCCGATGTCAGGGCGCTGACGCTCGTATCGGGGCTTGGCAGGATGGCGATCGGCGCCGCGCTGGCGCTGGCGCCGGAGAGGGCCCTGTCCGCGCTCGGGTTCACCGACCTCTCGCCCACCGCGATCGCGGCCTCGAGGCTCGCCGGCGGCCGCGACCTGGTGCTGGGTGCGGCGATGATGGCCGCGATCGACGACCCTGAGCGCCTGCGGGCGGCCAGCCTCGCCAACGCCGCGGTGGACGCGGGAGACGCGGCGACTTTCCTGGCAGCGCTCGCGCACGGCGATGAAATCCGCACGGCCGCGCTGCGCGGACTGGCGGCGGCGGTGCCGGCGACGATCGCCGGCCTCTGGGTCGCCGCGCGACTCAGGCCGCGCTAGGCGACGTCGGTGGACTCGAGCGGATCCAAGCCGGCGTCGGTGAGCGCCTCGTTGCGGTCGAGGTAGAGCCGCCAGTAGACGATCTTGCCGTCGCGGAAGGTCATCGTATGCGCGTCTCGGACCTCGACCTCGGGGTCGCCCCCCTGACCGCGGAAATAGGTGTGGGTGAGGGCCACGACCCGGTCGCCCGCCGGAATCGCCTCGTAGGCGAGCACCTCGGTCGTCTCGCTGCCGCTCAGCATCTGCTCGAGCACGCCGCGTAGCCCTTCACGGCCGCGGTAGGTCCCGTCGCCGGGCAGGTCGGGGTCGTAGATCTCGACGTCTTCGGCGAAGAAGCCGAGCACGGCATCGACGCCACCCTCGTTGAAGGCCGCGACCAGCCGGCGGTAGATATCCACATTGGACGCCAAGCGCAGATCCTCCTTGACCGCGACCTCGACCGTAACCGCTCCCATCCTATGCGCCCCGCCCTCGAAAAGCCAGCCAACCGGCGCGCTCCCATGCCTGCGCAGGCGCCGATATATCTAAGTGTAGTACGCATAGATTTCTTTACTTTTGGCTGTGAACCCGGTATCATCCGGGCATGCAACCGGACCGTTTCACGGTCAAGTCCCAGGAGGCCGTGGCGGCCGCGCAGCGGCTCGCCTCCGAGCACTCCAACCCCGAGGTGGCGCCCGCCCACCTGCTGCTCGGCCTGCTAGAGCAGGAGGAGGGCGTCGTCGTGCCGGTGCTGCAGCGCCTCGGCGAGGATGTCGAGTCGCTTCGCGCCAGCGCGCGCGATGCGGTCGCGAAGCTGCCCTCGCTGAGCGGCAACACCGTTCCCGACATCCGCCCCTCGAAGGAGTTCGTCTGGGTCCTGCAGCAGGCCGAGAAGGAGGCCACTGGGCTCTCCGACGAGTACATCTCCACCGAGCACATCCTGCTGGCGCTGGCCGACAAGAAATCCGGCTTCGCCGGCCTGCTTCCAGAGCGCGCTGCGCTGCTGACCGCGATCTCCGAGGTCCGGGGCCCGCACCGCGTCACCTCTCCCACGCCCGAGGACAGCTACCAGGCCCTGGAGAAGTACGGCCGCGACCTCACCGCCGAGGCCGAGAGCGGCAAGCTCGATCCGGTGATCGGCCGCGACGAGGAGATTCGCCGCGTGATTCAGGTGCTGTCGCGCCGCACCAAGAACAACCCGGTGCTGATCGGCGATCCCGGCGTCGGCAAGACCGCGATCGTCGAGGGCCTCGCGCAGCGAATCGTCACCGGCGACATCCCAGAGAGCCTTCGCGACCGCCGCGTGATCGCGCTCGACATCGGCGCCCTGCTGGCCGGGTCCAAGTACCGCGGCGAGTTCGAGGAGCGGCTGAAGGCGGTGTTGAAGGAGGTGCAGTCGGCCGAGGGCAAGATCGTCCTCTTCCTCGACGAGCTGCACACGATCGTCGGCGCCGGCGCATCCGAGGGCGCCGTCGACGCCTCCAACCTGCTGAAGCCGATGCTGGCCCGCGGCGAGCTGCGCTGCGTCGGCGCCACCACGCTCGACGAATACCGCAAGCACATCGAGAAGGACGCCGCCCTGGAGCGGCGCTTCCAGCCGATCTACGTCGGCGAGCCCGACGTAGAGAGCACGATCGCGATCCTGCGCGGCCTCAAGGAGCGCTACGAGGTCCACCACGGCGTCCGCATCACCGACGCCGCGATCGTCGCCGCGGCGACGCTGTCGGAGCGCTACATCGCGGACCGCTTCCTGCCCGACAAGGCGATCGACCTGATCGACGAGGCCGCTAGCCGGCTGAAGATCGAGATCGACTCGATGCCGACGGAGATCGACGAGGTCGAGCGCCGCATCCAGCAGCTGGAGATCGAGCGCGAGGCCCTGAAGAAGGAGAAGGACAAGACTTCGAAGGAGCGCCGCGAGGCGATCGAGGCCGAGTTGGCCGAGCTCCGCGAGCGCTCCAGCGAGATGAAGGCTCGCTGGCAGAACGAGAAGGACGCGATCGAGTCGATCAAGGCCGCCAAGGCCGAGCTCGAGGAGGTTGCGCGCGAGACCGAGCGCGCCGAGCGCGACGCCGACCTGGAGCGGGCAGCCGAGCTTCGTTACGGCCGCATCCCCGAGCTGGAATCGACCGTCGCCGAGGCCGAGCAGAAGCTTCGCGAGCTGCACGAGGCGGGTGGCTCGATGCTGACGGAGGAGGTGACCGAGGAGGACATCGCCCAGGTCGTCGCCAAGTGGACCGGGATCCCCGTCAGCCGGCTGATGGAGGGCGAGGTCGAGAAGCTGATCCAGATGGAGGACCGGCTGCACGAGCGGGTGATCGGCCAAGACGAGGCCGTCGAGGCCGTCGCCGGCGCCCTACGACGCTCCCGCGCGGGGCTCGCAGACCCCGACCAGCCGATCGGCAGCTTTCTCTTCTGCGGCCCGACCGGGGTCGGCAAGACCGAGCTCGCCCGGGCGCTGGCGGAGTTCATGTTCGACTCAGAGCAGGCTCTGGTGCGGATCGACATGTCCGAGTACATGGAGAAGCACTCGGTCGCGCGCCTGATCGGCGCGCCGCCCGGTTACGTCGGCTACGAGGAGGGCGGCCAGCTGACCGAGGCCGTTCGCCGCCGCCCCTACTCGGTGATCCTGCTGGACGAGATCGAGAAGGCCCATCCCGACGTCTTCAACACCCTGCTCCAGATCATGGACGACGGCCGCCTCACCGACGGCCAGGGCCGCACCGTGGACTTCAAGAACACGGTGCTGATCATGACCTCCAACGTCGGCTCGCAGTTCATCGCGGCGGAGACCCTCGAGGAGGACGCCCGGAAGAAGGTCGAGGAGACGCTGACCCAGACCTTCCCGCCGGAGTTCCTGAACCGGATCGACGACATCGTCATCTTCCACCGGCTCTCCATGCAGGACCTGGCGAAGATCGTGGACATCCAGGTCGCCCGTCTTGCCCAGCGCGTCTCCGAGCGCGGCATCACGATCGAGCTCACCGACAAGGCCCGGGAGCTGCTCGGGAACCTCGGCTTCGATCCGACCTACGGCGCCCGACCGCTGAAGCGGGTGATCCAGAAGAACCTGATCGACGCGCTGGCCCTGAAGCTGCTGGAGGGGGAGTTCTCCGAGGGCGACGTGGTCACCGTGGACGCCGGCGACGGCGAGCTCAGCTTCGCAAAGGCGTCCAAGCGCAAGAAGAAGGCGGAAAAGGCCGAGAAGGCCGCCGCCTAGCCGGGCATTGCCCTGGCGTCGGGCACGCCTGCACGGGCGCCGATTCTCAACTACCTCACTATTTGAGGGTCCACGGCTAAAGCGTGCCTGGCCTGTGGACGAATAGTTCAGGGGATGACCATCAAGCTTTCCGCTGACGACGCCCGCTGGGAAATCCGCGAGGCGGCCTGGAGCTTCCAGGAGCGCGTGCTGTGGCGCGCTTCCGACGCGAGCCGTGCCGCGCTGCACCGCGCCGTGCGCGCCGCCGCCCCCATGCAGCGCCTGATCCAGACCAAGCTCGTGTGGCCGCTCAGCGACCGCCTCGACGACTACGGCACCGGGACCCGCACCGCCGTCGCGACGCTGGGCGTCGCGACGGCGCTCGGCGCCGCCACGGCGGGCGCCGTGATCGCGGGCTCGGACCAGGCGCCGACCGCCACGGCTGCCGCGGCTGCCGCTTCCCCGGCGCTGGTGGCCCAGCCGGGCGACCCCGCAGCGAGCCTGCAGGGCGTCCCGCCCGACTTCGTCGCAGACCCCAACGCGAGCGCCACCACCACGGCGGCCGCCAAGCCCGCGCCTCGCCCGGCCGGCGACGCCGGGCCTGCGGCGCCGCCGGGCCAGGTCGCCTGGAGCTTCGCTGAGGCGTTCGTCCAGTACGAGGTCGGCGAGGTCGACCGGCAAGCCGTGCAGACCTTCAAGTCCTCGGCGACCCCGCCCCTCGCCTCGGCGCTCAGCACAAGCCCGCCACGCCTGCCGGCGGGCGAAAAGGTGCCGGAGGCCAAGGTGCTGAACGTCGTCTTGGGTGAGCAGGCCGGCAAGGAGATGACGGCCAGCGTCTCGCTGCTGCGCCTGCAGGCGGCCAGCGAGCTGCGCCTGACCCTGCAGGACACCGAGCAGGGCTGGCGCGTCGCCGGGGTGCTGGGCTAATGGGGCGCGTCAGGACCGCGCTCGCGGCGACCATGGTGGGCGCCGCGATCGCAGCGCAGGGTGCCGTCGCACAGGCGCCGCCCGACCCGCCGCCGCCCGCACAGCCCGCTCCGCCGGAACCGCCCCCCGCGCAGACCGCGCCCCCGGCAGCGCCGAAGCCGCCGAAGCCCAAGCCGAAGCCGAAGCCCGAAAAGCCCGAACAGCCGCAGGCCGACAAGGCGACAAGCCGGCAGGCAGCGGCGGCGTCGGCCCCGGTGCAGAACAGGAGGGGGGTGTCGCGCCCGAGCAGACATCGATGAGGAGCTGGCCTTCCCCGCTCCCGCCTCCTGCGGTCCCACATCCGTCCCGGCGTTCCTGATCCCGATCTACCAGCGGGCCACCAAGGCCTACGGGCTCGGCCCCGCGGGTCCATCGATCCTGGCGGCCATCAACGAGATCGAGACCGGCTTCGGCGTCAACCAGGGACCCTCCAGCGCCGGCGCGGTCGGATGGATGCAGTTCATGCCCGCGACCTGGGCCGGCTACGGCGTCGATGCCAACGGCGACGGCGTCAAGGACCCCTCGAACCCGGAGGACGCGATCTTCGCCGCCGCGCGGTACCTGAAGGCATCGGGGATGCCGGAGGACCCCGAGGGAGCGATCTTCGCCTACAACCACGCCGATTGGTACGTCGCCGACGTGCTCGCGCGCGCAGCCTGCTTCGGCGGCATCACCGGCGGCGCGCTGTCGCTGTTGCCCGAGCGGCAACTGTTCAGCTGCGGGCCCAAGGGCGACAGCCTTCCCGTGCCCAAGGGCTACCTCGATGCCTTCGAGACGGCCGCGGGCCGCTACGACATGGGCGAGGAGGGCGTCTGGGCGCTGGCGGCGATCGCCCGGCTCGAGTCCGACTTCGGCCGCCGCATGACCCCGGGCGAGTTGAGGACCCGCGGTCCGCTGGGCATCGACGAGGCCAACTGGCACAGCTTTGCCGTCGACGGTGACGGCGACGGAAAGGTCCAGCCCCAGAGCCCGGGCGACTCGGCCGCCACGCTGGGCCGTATGGTCTGGGCCAGCGGCGGGCTCACGGCGGGCCTGTTCCAGCACAACCACGCCTCGTGGTACGTCGAGGAGGTCCTCGACGAGACCGAGGCGCTGACCGGCAAGTGCCGAGTCCGCAACGTCTCCTACTCGATCGCGCTCCCCGGCCCGACCGCGGTGCCGATCAACTGGGAGAACGTCGAGCTCTCGAACTCGCTCGAGGCGTGGGACCTGCAGCAGGGGTTGATCGACCCGCGCGTGATGATGCTGATCGCCGCGATCAGCCAGAACCACCAGATCACGATCTCCTCGCTGCGCTCGGACCACTCCATGTACACCACCTCCGGCAACGTCTCGAACCACTTCTACGGCCGGGCCGTGGACATCGCCGCAATCGATGGCGTCCCCTGCACGGTCGTCACCCCCGACGGCCCCTGCGGCCGCATGGCGCAGGCTCTGGCGCTACTGCCCCCCGGCCAGCGCCCGACCGAGCTGATCTTCTGCTTCGACCCCGACGGCCCCGGCCCAGCATTCGCAGCGGCGGACCACTGCGACCACATCCACGCGGGCTACGACGACGAGGGGCCCGGGCACGGGCACGAGTAGGTCCTTCGCCAGCGAGGTAGGCTCGGGCGGTGGCCACCCTCGAGATCGAACGCGACGGGCGAGTGCTGGTCGTGTGGGTGCACAACCCACCGCACAACTTCATGGACCGCGGCATGGTCATCGAGCTGGACGCGCTCGTCGGGGAGCTGAAGCGCGACCGCTCGATCGGCTCGGTGGTGATCACCGGCAGGCCGCCGGACCTGTTCATCACCCACTACGACGTAGCCGAGATCCTCGCCGGGGTCGAGGACGTCGGGGTGACGCCCGGACCGCGAGCCGCCGGGGCGCTGCTGGCCGCCGCCGCCGCGGTCCGCCGCGTTCCCGGCCTGCGCGATCTGGCGCAACGCACCCCGCTTCGCGGCCTGCTCGAGCTGCACCGGATCCATGACGTCTTCCTGGGGATGAACCGGCTGGACAAGGCCGTGATCGCGGCCATCAACGGCCCCGCCACAGGAGGCGGTTGCGAGCTGTCGCTGGCAAGCGACCTGCGCTACATCGCGGACCGGCCCGGCGTCCGCATCGGGCTGCCGGAGATGACGATGGGGTTCAACCCGGGCGCCGGCGGCACCCAGAGGCTGGCACGGGCGCTGGGCCCCGGTCCGGCGCTGGAGGCGATGCTCGAGGGCCGCACCTTCACCCCGGCCGAGGCGCTGGAGGCCGGGATCGTTCACCGCGTCACCACTCCCGAGCGGCTGCTGGAAGAGGCGATGGAGACCGCGCAGCGGCTGGCCCGCCGCTCGCCCGGGTCCGTGCGGGCGCTGAAGGCCGCTGTCTACGAGGGGGCGAGCCGCTCGCTGCCGCGCGGGCTCGCCGAGGAGCGGCGCCGCTTCATGTCGGTCGGGGGCACCGAGCCAGCCCGGCGGGCGATGGCCACCTTCGTGGCCGAGGTCGCCCGGCGCGGCGGCTCCCCCTGGGCCGATCCAGAGGGCATCGTCGCCTGGCAGGAGGGAGCCGCCGAGGATCTGGGCAATGCAGACGCACCAGATTGAGTTCGAGCAGCGGCTGGCCCAGGCGCCGGAGTCCGTCTTCCCCTTCTTCGCGGAAGCGCTCAACCTAGAGCGGCTGACGCCCGAGTGGCTGCACTTCCGAGTGCTCTCCAAGTCCCCGGGCGAGGTCGCAGCCGGGACCCTGATCCGCTACCGCCTGCGCCTGCGCGGGATCCCGATCCGGTGGCTCACCCGGATCGAGCAATGGCAGCCCAACCGCCGCTTCGTCGACCTGCAGCTGCGCGGGCCCTATCGCTACTGGCACCACACCCACGAATTCTTGCCCGACGGAGACGGCACGGTGATGCGGGACACGGTTCGCTACGCGATGCGGGCCGGTCGTCTCGGCGAGCTCGCTCATCGGCGCTTCGTCGCAGCCGACCTGGCGCGGATCTTCGAGTACCGGCGGCGGCGGGTGGAGGCGTTGTTCGGGGCGGCCCGGCGGCCTAGTCGCCCGAATCCTTGCCGACCGCCTCGGGCCGGCGCGCGACGCCCCTGATGAGGGGGCGAAGCCACGGCGGTGACTTCGGGAAGCGCTCGCGGTCGAGCTGCTCGATCCAGAGGCCGGCGTCGGCGAGCGTGTCCGCCGTCGGCCGGTTGGGATGACAGCCGCCGAAGACCGCGCCCCAGGGCCGGACCAGCCGGTCCTGCCACCAGGCCAGGCGGCGGTCATGGGAGCGGACGTGCTCGATGAAGAGCAGCTCGCCTCCCTCGACCAGGACGCGGCGGGCCTCGGCCAGCGAGCGCCGTGGGTCATCGACCGTACAGAGGACCAGCGCCGAGACAACGGTGTCGAAGCTGCCGTCGTCGAAGGGAAGGTCCTCTGCGGGCGCCTCGATCACCGTGATCCGCCCGGGGGCGAAGGACCCGGACTCGACGCGCTCCCTCAGCTTCACCGCCATGTGCGGGTCGGGCTCGGCCAACACCAGCTCGATGACGGCCTCGGTGTAGTGGGGCAGGTCGAGGCCGGTCCCGGCGCCGAGCTCGAGCGTGCGGCCCGAGGCCCGGGAGAGCAGAGAGCGGCGCATCTCGGCGAGGCCGGCGCGCTCGGAGCCGGCGATCATGCGGTCGTAGAAGCGCGCCAAGATCGGGTGCTCGGGCGACGCCGCCATGGCCGAATCATCACCGCTCCCGCGGACGCCGGGCCTGGCCAGCCTCGCCCAGTTTGCACTCGGCCGCCGAAACTGAGAGAAAGGGGGATGCGAGCAAGTCCCCGAGAGAACCCATCAGAGAGGAGACATGGCCAATGCCCACCTACGTGATGCTCACGAACCTGACCCCGGAGGGGGTCCAGACTCTGAAGAATAACCCTGGCCGGGTCGGTGAGGTGAACAAGGAGGTCGAGCAGCTCGGCGTCAAGGTCAAGGAGCAATGGGCGACGCTGGGGCAGTACGACTTCATCACCGTCGTCGAGGCGCCCGATGACACGACGATGGCCAAGGTCTCGGTCGAGCTGGGCTCACGGGGCACGATGAGCAGCCAGACGCTGGCTGCGATGCCCGTGGCCGACCTGGCGAAGGCCCTGTAGCCGAGCCCCCGGGAGGAGGAAGACCCACGTGAAGGTGCTGGTCGTAGGCGGCGGCGGGCGCGAGCACGCGATCGTGCGCGCCGCCGGCCGCTCGGCCCAGGTGAGCGAGGTTCTGTGCGCTCCGGGCAACGCGGGCATCGCGGCCGACGCCCGCTGCCTGGAGGTGGGCGCCTCCGACGTGGACGGCATCGTCGCGGCCGCGAGCGAGGAGCAGGCCGGCCTGGTCATCGTCGGGCCCGAGGCGCCGCTGGTGGAGGGGGTCGTCGACGCCCTGGAGGCGGCCGGCGTCCCCGCCTTCGGCCCCAGCGCCGAGGCCGCCCGCCTGGAGGGCTCGAAGCTGTTCGCCAAGGAGCTGATGGCCGAGGCCGGGGTTCCGACGGCCTCGCACGAGGTGCTCCGCTCCCACCAGGAGGCGATCGAGCGGATCACGAGCGCGTCCTACCCCGTGGTGCTCAAGGCCGACGGGCTGGCGGCCGGAAAGGGCGTGATCATCTGCGCCACAGAGGCCGATGCCCGCGATGCGGCCGAGGTCTTCTTCGAGGAGCGCCGCTTCGGCCGGACCGAGGTGGTGCTGGAGGAATTCCTGGACGGCGAGGAGCTGTCGCTGCTGGCCCTCTGCGACGGCGCCAACGTGGTCCCGCTCGCGCCCGCTCAGGACTACAAGCGGATCGGAGACGGCGATGAGGGCCCCAACACCGGCGGCATGGGCAGCTACTCCCCGGTCCCTGGCTTCGGCCCCCTCGAGGTCGAGGAGCTGGTCGACAGCGTCCACCGCCCCGTGGTCCAGGCGATGGCTCGGCGCGGGACTCCCTTCCACGGCGTCCTCTACGCCGGGTTGATGCTGACGGGGGACGGCGTCAGGGTGCTGGAGTTCAACACCCGATTCGGAGACCCCGAGACGCAGGCGGTGCTGCCGCGTCTGCGCTCGGACCTGATCGACCTCTGCGTCGGGGCGCGGCAGCCGGGCGGGCTCGCGAACGCCCACGCCGAGTTCGGCGACGACTGGGCCGTGTCGGTGGTGCTTGCCTCGGCCGGCTACCCGGCCTCCTCGTCGAAAGGTGACGTGATCCGGGGGCTCGCCGAGGCCGCCGCTGTGGAGGGAGTCGAGGTCTTCCACGCCGGCACTGCCCGCGAGGGCGGGGAGATCGTCACCAACGGGGGGCGGGTGCTGAACGTCACGGGCCTGGGGCCGACCCCGGCTGACGCCCGCCGTCGCGCATACGATGCGTCAGAGCTGATCAGCTTCGATGGCAAGCAGATGCGCGGCGACATCGCTGCGCGCGCGGTGGAGCGCGTGGCGGCCGGCTGATTCCGGGCAGGCCAACCGAGAGGAAGAGATGGAGACGATCGAACCAGGAGGAACGGCCCCCCCACGCACGGGTGTCGAGACCCTGCCCGAGGTGGAGGCGGCGTTCGAGGAGATCGAGGTGGACGCGCCGCTGGTCGGGATCATCATGGGCTCGAAGAACGACAAGCCGAAGATGCAGCCTGCCGGCGCCGCGCTCCACGAGGCGGGAATCGCCTACGAGGTGCGGGTGCTGAGCGCGCACCGCCAGCCCGAGGAGACGGGCGACTACTGCGCCAACGCCCGCATGCGCGGGCTGAAGGTGATCATCGCCGGCGCCGGGATGGCGGCGGCGCTGCCGGGCTTCGCCGCGTCGAAGAGCGACCTGCCGGTGATCGGGGTGCCCCTCTCGGGCAAGAACCTCGGCGGCATGGACGCGCTGCTCTCGGCAGTGCAGATGCCCCCCGGCGTGCCTGTCGGGTGCGTCGCGATCGACGGCGCCAAGAACGCAGGATTGCTGGCGGTCCGGATCATCAACGCGTAGGTCCCGGCGGCACTCGTCAGAATCAATACGTGATCCCCCGCTACACCCGCGAGGAGATCGGCGCCGTCTGGAGCCAGCAGCGCCGTATGGACGCCTGGCTGCAGGTCGAGCTGGCGGCGACCGATGCCTGGGCCGAGGAGGGCGCGGTCCCGAGGGAGGCCGCGAAGGCCTGCCGCGAGCGCGCCTCATTCACGGTCGAGGCCGTCGAGGAGCGCGAGCGGACCACCGGCCACGACGTCGCGGCCTTCGTGGACGTGGTGGCGGACTCGATCGGCGAGGAGGGGCGCTGGCTGCACTACGGGCTCACCTCCTCGGACGTGCTCGACACCGCCCTGGCGATCCAGCTGCGAGAGGCCGGGGAGGTGATCGTCGCGGGGGCCCGCGCCTACCGCGACGCGCTCGTGGTTCGCGCCAAGGAACACGCGGACACGCTCTGCGTCGGCCGCACCCACGGTGTCCACGCGGAGCCGACGACCTTCGGGCTGCGGCTCGCCGGCTTCGCGTTCGAAGCCGACCGCAACCTGTTCCGCCTCACCAACGCCTTCGAGCAGCTCGCCTACGGCAAGCTCTCGGGCGCGGTCGGGACCTACGCCTCGGTGCCGCCCGCGGTCGAGGCGAAGGTGATGGAGAAGCTCGGCCTGGCGGCCGAGGACGTTTCGACCCAGATCGTCCCGCGGGACCGGCACTCGGTGCTGACCTCGCGGATCGCGATCGCGGGTGGCGGCCTGGAGCGGTTTGCGACCGAGATCCGGAACCTGCAGCGGACCGAGGTGCGCGAGGTCGAGGAGCCGTTCGCCTCGGGCCAGAAGGGCTCCTCGGCGATGCCGCACAAGCGCAACCCGATCCTGGCCGAGCGCGTCACCGGCCTGGCGCGGGTGCTGCGCGGCTACGCGCAGGCCGGGCTGGAGAACATCGCGCTGTGGCACGAGCGCGACATCTCCCACTCCGGCGCCGAACGGGTGATCCTGCCGGACTCGACGATCGCCCTCGACTACATGCAGCACCTGGGCGCACGGCTGGCCGAGGGCATGACGATCCGCACCGAGCAGATGCGGAGGAACCTCGAGCTGACCCACGGCGCGCTGTTCAGCCAGCGCGCGCTGACCGGGCTCGTCGACTCCGGGATGAGCCGCGACGACGCCTACCGGCTGGTCCAGGAGAGCGCCCAGCGCGCCTGGGACGAGGGCATCGAGTTCCGCGAGCTGATCGGCGCCGCGGCACCGGATCTCGACCTCGACGCCGTATTCGACTACGACGCCTATCTGGAGCACGTGCCGGAGGTCATGTCCAGGCTCGACGAGCTGGAGTAGCGGCCGCTTGCCGCCGCCCGGCGGCGTGTGAGATGCTCGCGGCGTGATCCTCTACACCTGCGGGCAAAAGAAGCGGGGGGCGAGCCTGGGTCCGATGCACCCCTGCGCCTATGCCGCGAAGGCGATCGACGAGGCCGGCTACGAGTACGAGCTGCGGCCGCAAGGAGCTATCGCCTGATGCCCTGGACGTGGGGCAGCCGCGGCAAGGACCGCGCGGAGGTGAAGGCGCTGAGCGGCACCAACGAGGTGCCCGTGCTGGTGCTGGACGACGGCACCGTGATCTCGGACTCGCGCCGGATCGTCAAGTGGGCGAAAGAGCACCCTCGCGCTCGGGCGTGAACGCCCGCTCGACGATCGCGGGGGTTCCGTCCCGCGGCGACAGGGTGACGTTGCGGCGAACCATGGGCTGAGGCTCTGAGGAGGCGGCGCGGAGGTCGACGCTGGAGAGCACCGTCCGCAGCACCACCCGCATCTCGAACTGGGCGAAGGTGGCGCCGATGCAGCGCCGGGTGCCGCCGCCGAACGGGATCCAGCTGTAGGTCTCGGTCGGGCTCTCGAGGAAGCGCTCGGGCCTGAAGGCATAGGGCTCGGGGAAGGTCTCCGGATTGGTGTGCGCGAGGTAGATCGCCGGGAAGACGTTCGTTCCCGGGCGGTATCTCATGGCCGTCAAGCGCCATCGTCTGGCGCAGCTCCCGTCCGACGAAGGGGACCACGGGGCGCAGGCGGAGCGTCTCCTCGATCACCGCGTCCAGGTACTCGGTCTCCTCGCCGGCCCGGACCTCGTCGCGCAATCGCTCGAGCGCGTCGGGGTGGTGGAACAGGAGCTCGAACGCCCAGGCGAGCGCGGTCGCGGTCGTCTCGTGCCCGGCCAGCAGCAGGGTCATCAGCTGGTCGCGCAACTCTGCGTCGCTCATCCCCTCGCCTTCGGTGTCGCGGGCCGCGATCAGCAGCGAGAGGATGTCGTCGCGCTGTTCGAGCTTGGGGTCGGCTCGATGCTCGGCGATCTCCGAGGCGAGCAGCGCGTCGGCGGCCTCCACCTGGCGCTGCAGCTTCCTGAATTGCGGCAGCTCGCGCACGACCGGCATCGTCACCCCGAAGGTGGCCGGCGACCGGGTGGCGGAGAGGATGTCCAGCAGCGCCCGGCGCAGGTCGTCGCGTCGGCGCTGGGTGACGCCGAAGACCGCGCGCATGATCACCTCGAGGGTGATCTCCTGCATCGAGGAGTGCAGCCGGAACGGTGCGCCGGTCGGCCAGTCCTCGACCTCGCGCTCGGTCGCCTCGCGCATCACCTCCTCGTAGGCGCGCATGCGCTCGCCGTGGAACGGAGGCAGCATCAGCTTTCTGCGGCCCAGGTGGCGGTCCCCCTCCAGCAACAGCAGCGAATCAGGTCCCAGCAGCGGCGCCAGCACCAGGTTGCGCCCGGGGGCGATCGTGTTGACGCGGTCCGCCGCGAACACCGCCTTGATCGAGGCGGGATCGGAGACGAAGACCATCTCGCCGACCGGGACCGCGCGCAGGGTGAAGCTGTCGCCGAACTCCCGGCGCGAGCGCTCCAGCAGAGGCACCGGCCGCGCCATCAGGCGCAGCGTCTGCAGCGGTGCGGGCAGGGATGGCCCCGGCGGCAGAGTCATGTCGATCACGAATGTACTCGTCATCTACTCCGCAAAGACCGGGAACGTTGTAGGACCGCTGAGAGCGGCATTGTTAGCCTCGGACCCGATGAGCGCCGCGCTCGAAGACCTGAAGCTGCACGCCTCGGGCAAGGTCCGCGAGATCTACGAGGACGGCGACGACCTGATCATGGTCGCCTCGGACCGGATCTCGGTCTACGACGTGATCCTGCCGACCGAGATCCCCGACAAGGGCAAGGTGCTGACCCAGATGTCGCTGTTCTGGTTCGAGCTGACCCGCGACATCTGCCCCAACCACTTCATCTCCGAGGACGTTCCGCCCGAGGCCGAGGGTCGCGGGATGCGGGTCAAGCGGCTCGAGATGTATCCGGTCGAGTGCGTGGTCCGCGGCTACCTGTCGGGATCGGGCTGGAAGGAGTACCAGCAGAGCGGAGCGGTCTGCGGGATCGAGCTGCCCAGCGGCCTGAAGGAGTCGCAGCAGCTGCCCGAGCCGATCTTCACGCCCGCCACCAAGGCCGAGCTCGGCGACCACGACGAGAACATCGACTTCGACCGCGCCGCCGAGGTCATCGGCAGCCGGCCCCTGATGGAAGAGCTGCGCCGGGTCTCGATCGAGATCTACCGGCGCGGCGCCGAGCACGCGGCCGAGCGCGGGATCATCCTCGCCGACACCAAGTTCGAGTTCGGGGCCTCGCCCGGCGCTGAGATCGTGCTGGCGGACGAGGTGTTGACCCCGGACTCCTCGCGCTTCTGGCCGGCCGATCAGTACGAGCCCGGCGTGGGCCAGCCCTCGTTCGACAAGCAGTACGTTCGCGACTACTCGGACTCGGTCGGCTGGGACCACACGGCACCCGGCCCCGAGCTGCCCGACGAGGTCGTCCAGAACACCCGCGCCAAGTACGTCGAGGCCTACGAGCGCATCACCGAGCGCAAGCTGTAGCCCGCGCCGCGCCTGCCGCTAGGCTGGGAACGTGAAGGCCAAAGTCCTGATCCGGCCGAAGCAGGGGATCCTCGACCCCCAGGGGAAGGCGGTGGAGCGGGCGCTGCCCGCGCTCGGATTCGAGGGGGTCTCCAACGTCCGGGTGGGCCGCCTGGTCGAGCTCGAGACCGACGATCCCGACGCGCTCGACTCGCTCTGCGAGAAGCTGCTGGCCAACCCGCTGATCGAGGACTTCGAGGTCGTCCTCAACGGGGACGTGAAGTGAGGTCGCGGTGATCGGGGTTCTTCAGTTCCCCGGGTCCTGCGACGAGCGCGACGCCGTCGCCGCTGCCCAGAGGGTCGGCCAGGCGCGGCTGGTCTGGCACGAGGAGACCGACCTCGGGGAGCTGGACGCGATCGTGGTGCCGGGCGGCTTCAGCTACGGCGACTACCTGCGAGCGGGAGCGATCGCGCGCTTCTCGCCGGCGATGGAGGCCGTCGCGGGCTTCGCCGCTGACGGCGGCCCCGTGCTGGGGATCTGCAACGGATTCCAGGTGCTGTGCGAGGCGGGGCTGCTGCCCGGCGCGCTGCTGCCGAACGAGGGCCTGCGCTTCGTCTGCCGCCAGGTCGAGATCGTGGCCGAGGCGGACGACTCTCCGTTCACGGCGGGGCTCGAGGCCGGCACGCGGCTATCGATTCCCGTCAAGCACATGACCGGGAGGTTCTTCGCGCCCGAGGACGAGCTCGACCGGCTCGAGTCCGCCGGACAGGTGGCCTTCCGCTACGCGCCCGGCCACAACCCCAACGGCAGCCTGCGCGAGATCGCCGGCGTCAGCAACGAGGCCGGCAACGTGCTCGGCCTGATGCCGCACCCCGAGCACGCCGTCGATCCGCTCACCGGCTCGGACGACGGCCTGGCCCTGTTCCGCGCCCTCGCGCGGCAGCCCGCGGCAGCGTGACGGTCTCCGAGGCGCCGCACCGCGCGCTGGGCCTGACGGACTCGGAGCACGAGCGCATCGTCGAGCTGCTGGGGCGGGAGCCGAACGGCGTCGAGCTGGCGATGTTCTCGCTGCTGTGGTCCGAGCACTGCGCCTACAAGCACTCGCGCAAGCTGCTCGGCCGGCTGCCGACCGAGGGCAAGAGGGTGGTGATGGGCCCGGGCGAGAATGCCGGCGCCGTCGATGTCGGCGGCGGCCACGCGGTCGCCTTCAAGGTGGAGTCGCACAATCACCCGAGCGCGGTCGAGCCCTTCCAGGGCGCCGCCACCGGCGTCGGGGGCATCCTCCGCGACGTGTTCGCGATCGGAGCGCGGCCGATCGCGGTGCTCGACAGCCTCCGTTTCGGCGAGCTCACCTCCGAGCGCTCGCGGTACCTGTTCGAGGGCGTGGTCGCCGGCATCGGCCACTACGGCAACTCGATCGGGGTGCCGACGGTCGGTGGCGAGGTCTACTTCGAGGCCCCCTACGAGCACAACTGCTTGGTCAATGCGATGTGCGTCGGGCTGGCGAAGACCGACGAGATGATTCGGTCGGCCGCCGCGGGCCCCGGGAACGCGCTGGTCCTGTTCGGGGCCTCAACGGGACGCGACGGAATCGGCGGAGCCTCGGTGCTGGCCTCGGCGGAGCTCGAGGCCGGCGACGACGCCAAGCGCCCCACCGTCCAGATCGGCGACCCGTTCGAGGAGTCGAAGCTGCTGGAGTGCTCGCTCGAGCTGCTCGCATCGGGCCTGCTGGTCTCGCTGCAGGACCTCGGCGCCGCCGGGCTCAGCTCGTCGGCCGGCGAGATGGCCTCCAAGGGCGGCGTCGGAATCGAGATCGACGTACGCAAGGTGCCGCTGCGCGAGGCCGACATGGAGCCGTTCGAGATCATGGTCAGTGAGTCGCAGGAGCGGATGCTGGCGGTGGTCGAGCCCGGCAACATCGAGGCGGTCCTGGCGCTGTGCGAGAAATGGCAGACCGGCGCCGCCGTGATCGGCGAGGTGACCGACAGCGGGTCGATGCGGGTCCTCGACGAGGGGGAGGAGGTCGGTGACGTCCCCGTGGCGGCGCTGGTCGACGAGTGCCCCCTCTACGACCTCGAGCCGCAACAGCCCGAGGGCTGGCTCTACGGAAACGAGGAGACGCTCGGTGAGCGGGTCGCGTTGCACGCCGGCCGCTCGGCCGATCCCTCCGACCCCTCGGCCGTTCTCGTCGCCCTGCTCGCCTCGCCCAGCATCGCCTCGAAGCGCTGGGCCTTCGAGCAGTACGACTCGGTGGTCGGATCGCGGACGGCCAGGCGGCCCGAGGCCGCCGATGCGGCCGTCCTCATGCTTCCCGAGTCCGAACGCGCGATCGCGGTCTCAATCGACGGCAACGGCCGCCGCGTCGCCTGCGACCCCCACGCCGGCGCGGTCGAGGCCGTGCTGGAGTGCGCGCAGAACCTGGCATGCGTCGGCGCGGAGCCTCTTGGGCTGACCAACTGCCTCAACTTCGGCAATCCGGAGAAGCCGGCGGTCGCCTGGCAGCTCGAGCGCGCGGTCTCGGGCCTTGCCGACGCCTGCGCCGCCCTTGCCGTCCCGGTGGTCGGGGGCAACGTCTCGCTCTACAACGAGACCGAGCACGGGCCGATCTACCCGACGCCGGTGGTCGGCATGGTCGGCGAGCTCCCCGACCCGGCCGACGTGCCCAGTTCGAAGCTCGTGGACGGTGACCGGCTCGTGCTGGTCGGCCCGTTCGCGCCGTCGCTGGCCGGCTCGGAGCTGACAAAGCTGCGCGGCGAGCTCGCCGATGGGCTGCCGGCCACCGAGATCGAGCCCGTCGCCGCCGCGCTCGCGTTCACGCGCGAGCGGGTCCGCGCCGGTCAGATCAGTGCGGCCCACGACGCCAGCGACGGCGGCCTCGCGGTCGCGCTGGCCGAGATGGCGATCGCGGCGGAGATCGGTATCGACGCCGACCTCGACGGCCTGGTGGAATTGCGGGGCTGCTCTGGGGAGACGGCCCTGTTCGGCGAGGGCCCGGGGGGCATCGTGCTCGGGCTCGGGCCTGAGGCTGCGGAGGAGCTGGTGCTGGCGGGCGAGGCAGCCGGGGTGGAGGCCATCGCCCTCGGGACCGCCCGCGGGCAGCGGATCGACATCTCCGCGGCCGAACGCGAGGTCACCGTGCTGACGGCCGACGCCGCGCGCGCCTGGAAGTCCCTCGCGACCCAGCTCGAGCCGGCCGAGTAGACGCCAGCGTGGCTTAGGCGTGCATTAGCCGCCGGGAGCAAGCTCATCCCTCGATGGAGCAGAGCCGGCGCCACCCGCTGATGGTCGTAGGACTGATGCTGGGCCTGATCGCGGCCGGCTCCGTCCTCCTGCAGCGCGAGGTCGCCGAGACGATGACCGAAGCGCTCTTGCTCAGCATCGCCTGGGCGGGAATCATCGGGCTCGCCTTCCTCGTCTATGCCTGGCCGCGCGGGATCCTGCCCCAGGTGATCGCGGGGCTCGCCGTCGGGGCCGTGCTCGCCGGCGGCAGCTACTACTGGTTCTCGGTCCGCGACGAGGAGGTGGACGAAGACGTCGTCACCGCCGCGCAGGCGGCTCAGGGAGCGGAGGCCAAGCAGGGGCTGGCCGGATCGGCCCAAGGCTCGAGCCCGGACGCGAAGCAGGGCGGCAACAACATCACGCTTGCCAGCGGCAGCTTCATGGGGGAGGACGGCCACGACGGCGCCGGCACGGCCACCGTCGTCCAGGAGGCCGGCGGCGGACGCGTGCTCACCTTCACCGACTTCGACGTCGATCCAGGGGCCGCGGTCGAGGTCTGGCTCACCACCGGGCCCGACGAGACCGAGGACCGGGTCGAGTTGGGCGATCTCAAGGGGAACGTCGGCAACCAGCAATATGAGATCCCTGCCGGCGCCGATCTCAACCGCCACGGGACGGTGATGCTCTACTGCACTCCGTTCACGGTGCGGATCGCAGTCGCGGACCTGATGTCCGCTTAGGGCGTCCGAGGTGCGACAGCGGGGCCGCGGTGACCCGCCCCGTTGCTACCCTGACGGTGCAGGTTCTGCTTTGACCCTGTCGTCGATCTCCAGAGGTTGAGACACCTCCCCATCTTGAGCGAACGGCCGATGGACGTTCCTTTCCGCGATGGCCCGCGTGATGAATGCGGGGTCTTCGGCGTACACGCGCCCGGACGCGACGTCGCTCGCCTTGCCTACTTCGGTCTCTACGCGTTGCAGCACCGCGGCCAGGAGTCGGCCGGGATCGCCACCTGCGAGGGAGGCCACATCACCACGCTGCGCGAGCTGGGGCTGGTCTCGCAGGTGTTCGACGAGGAGAACCTACGGGCCCTGGCGGGTGACATGGCGATCGGGCACGTGCGCTACTCGACCACCGGCGGCGGCGCCTGGGAGAACGCGCAGCCGGTCTGGCGGGACGACGGCCGCGAGCTGGCGCTGGCGCACAACGGCAACCTGACCAACGCCGTCGAGCTCTACAACGAGCTGACCGCGGCGGGAGTGAAGCTGCGCGGCACCTCGGACTCCGAGATCATGGCCGCGCTGCTGTCCAAGCGCGCGGGCGAGGGCAACGACTGGATCGAGGATGCCGTCGCGGAGGTGATGCCGCGCCTGGAGGGCGCCTTCTCGACCGTGGTCATGACCAAGCACGCGGTCGTCGCCTTCCGCGACCCCCACGGGGTGCGGCCGCTGGCGCTGGGCAAGATCAAGGCCGGGGAGGGGCAGGATGAGTGCTTCGTGGTCGCCTCGGAATCCTGTGCCTTCGACATCATCGGCGCCAAGCTGATCCGCGAGGTGCAGCCGGGCGAGATGGTCTCGCTGGCCGATGGCGGCCTCGAGATGAAGCAGGTGATTAAGGCCGAGAGGCCGGCCCATTGCGTGTTCGAGCACATCTACTTCTCGCGGCCCGACACGCGGCTCGAGGGCCGCGTCCTGCAGGAGGTCCGCGGCCGCATGGGTGAGCTGCTGGCCGAGGAAGCGCCTGTGGACGCCGACCTGGTGATCTCGGTGCCCGACTCGGGCAACCCGATGGCGAACGGCTTCGCTCGGGCCTCGGGGCTGCCCAAGGACGACGGGCTGATCAAGAACCGCTACGTGCAGCGCACCTTCATCCAGCCCGGCCAGGAACTGCGCAAGCACGGCCTGCGGATGAAGTTCAACCCGCTGCCCGAGATCGTCGCCGGCAAGCGCGTGGTCGTCGTCGACGACTCGATCGTTCGCGGCAACACCACCCGTCAGATCGTCGCCATGCTGAAGGAGGCCGGCGCGGTCGAGGTCCACCTGCGGATCTCCGCGCCTCCGATCCGCCATCCCTGCCACTACGGCATCGACATGTCTACCCGCGAGGAGATGATCGCCCACGGCCGCAGCGAGGCCGAGGTCGCCGAGGAGCTGGGCGCCGACTCGCTCGCCTACCTCTCGATGGACGCCGTCTATGAAGCGATCGGCACCCCACGCGAGAAGCATTGCGACGCGTGCTTCACCGGCGACTATCCGCTGGGGGATCCCGAGGGCGCCAACGGCAAGTTCGCGCTCGAGGACATCGCGGTCGTCCCCGCCTCCAGGTAGGAACCGCCGGAACGTGGCCTTCCGCATCGCCGTGCTCGCCTCCGGGGGCGGGACCAACCTGCAGGCGATCCTGGACCAGCTGCACGGAGGCGGCGAGGTCGAGGTGGTCGGGGTGGTGTCCGACAAGCCGGACGCGATGGCGCTCGAGCGAGCGCACAAAGCCGGGGTCGAGACCGCGGTCTTCCCCGCCGATCAGCACGCGGACCGCGACGCCCGCGACGCCGCGATCGCTGAATGGCTGGAGCAGAGGGAGGTCGACCTGGTGGTGCTGGCCGGCTACATGCAGCTGCTCTCGCCCAGCTTCGTCGAGCGCTTCCGCAACCGGATCGTCAACGTCCACCCCGCCCTGCTGCCCTCCTTTCCCGGGCTGGAGGCCGTCCAGCAGGCACTCGACCACGGGAGCCGGATCACCGGCGTCACCGTCCACTTCGTGGACGAGGGGGTCGACTCCGGTCCGATCATCTTCCAGCGTCCGGTGCCGGTGCCGCCCAGCCGTGACTGGGACGAGCTCGAGCGGGCGATCCATGCGACCGAGCACGCGCTGCTGCCCGAGGCGATCCGGCTGATCGCGGCCGGCAGGGTCCGCCTGGACCCGGCGAACCCCCGGCTCGTGGTGATCGACCCCGACGCCCCCGAATAGACTCGGCCCACCCGTGCCGACCGCCCCCGCCTACGAGAGCCTCCCCGAGCCTGCCGGCCAATCGCTGCCGGTAAGGCGGGCGCTGATCTCGGTGGCCGACAAGACCGCGGCGGCCGACTTCGCTGCGGGCCTGGCGAAGCTCGGGGTGGAGATCATCTCGACCGGCGGTACGGCGACCGTGCTCAAGGAGGCGGGGATCGAGGTGCGGCAGGTCGAGGACCTGACCGGGTTCCCCGAGATCCTCGACGGCCGCGTCAAGACGCTTCACCCCCACCTGCACGCGGCGCTGCTGGCGGTCCGCGACAACCCCGAGCACGCCGCGACCCTGAGCGAACGCGAGATCGAGCCGATCGACCTGGTCTGCGTCAACCTCTATCCGTTCGAGCGCACGATCGCCCGCTATGACGTGCCCGAGGAGGAGGCGATCGAGCAGATCGACGTCGGGGGGCCGACGATGATCCGCGCCGCCGCCAAGAACCACCGATTCGTCGCGGTCGTGGTCAAGCCCGAGAGCTACGACGCCGTGCTGGGTGAGCTCGAGGAGGCCGGCGAGCTGTCGGCGCCGACGCGGCATTGGCTCGCCAACGAGGCCTTCGCGTACACCGCTCGCTACGACGCCGCGATCAGCCGCTGGTTCGGCCGCCGCTACGAGACGCTGCCGCAGCACTGGGTCACCTCGTGGGAGAAGGAGCTCGACCTCACCTACGGCGAGAACCCCCATCAGCGGGCGGCGCTCTACGTGGAGTCGGGGGTGCGCTCGCACGTGCTCTCGCGGGTGGCGAAGCTGCACGGCAAGCCGCTCTCGTTCAACAACGTGCTCGACCTGGACTCAGCCCGCCGGCTGTCCTCGGAGCTGGAGGGCGCGGGCTGCGTGATCGTCAAGCACAACAACCCCTGCGGGGTGGCCGAGGCGGAGGCGATCGAGGGCGCCTACGAGGCCGCCTTCGCCTGCGATCCGACCTCGGCCTTCGGCGGGGTCATCGCCCTCAACCGGCCGGTCAGCGTCGAGCTCGCCGAGCGCCTGAACGAGCAGTTCGTCGAGGTTCTGATCGCGCCGGGCTATGAGGACGGTGCGCTGCCGGTGCTGCAGCGGAAGGAGGGCATTCGCATCCTCGAGGACACCGAGCGGCGCGCGCACCAGGTCGAGCCGGACGTCAAGCGGGTGCGCGGCGGCATCCTCGTCCAGGACCCCGACGGCTCACCCGAGCCGCGCGAGCTGATGGAGGTCGCGACCGAGACGCAGCCGACCGCCGAGCAGTGGGCCGACCTGCTGTTCGCGTGGCGGGTCGTCCGCCACGTGCGCTCCAACGCGATCGTCCTCGCCCGCGGCGGCGCCACGCTCGGCATCGGCGCCGGCCAGATGAGCCGAGTCGACTCGGTGCGCATCGCGATCGAGAAGGCGAGGGAGGCGCGCGGACCCGACGTCGAGCAGCTGCTGGCCGGATCGGTGATCGCCTCCGATGCGTTCTTCCCATTCGCCGACGGCGTCCAGACCGCGATCGACGTCGGCGTCAGCGCCGTGATCGAGCCCGGCGGCTCCAAGCGAGACGCCGAGGTGATCGAGGCCTGCGACTCAGCCGGCGTCCCGATGGTCTTCACGAAACGCCGCCACTTCCGGCACTGAGGGGTTGCAAGGCCGCCCTATTCGTCATGGCCGCTTGCGGCCATGACTGATGTTGGGCGGCCGCCGGCAACCCCGATTGATGGCGAAGCCGTGCCTGCGAAACTCCCCGGGCCCCCTTAACTCAACTGGCTAGAGTTCCGGCCTTTTAAGCCGGCGGTCCGGGTTCGAGTCCCGGGGGGGGCACTGCAGACCGGCCGGCGGCGGGCAGGGAGCTGAGCGAGCCGGCAGAAGCCTGGAGCCCGCGCTAGCGGTCGTCCTCCGCGAGCGCGAGCCGGTGGCGCCTCGCCGGCTCGTTCAACTCCCTGGCGCCAGCGTCTAGGCGACCCCCGGCTGCGTGACAGAGGCGCCGCCGTCGTCACCGAAGACGCGGGCCGCCTTGGGCCGCACGAACACCATCTGGCCCTCGCGAAGCTCGAGGTCATCAACCTGCTCGCGCGTCAGCTGCACCGAGAACTTCTCGCCGTCCTGGAGCGTGAGCTCGACCCTGACCTCGAAGCCGAGGTGCACGACCCGGTCGATCCGCGCCTCGATGGTCTTGCCGTTGGGCTCGTGTCGGATTTCGACGTCGTGCGGGCGCACCCACGCCTCGCCGAGGCGATGGGCCGGACCGACGAAGCTCATCACGAACTCGCTGGCGGGGTGCTCGTAGAGGTCGCGCGGGCCGCCGGCCTGCTCGACCTTGCCGTCGTTCATGACGACGATCTGCTCGGCTACCTCCATCGCCTCCTCCTGGTCGTGGGTGACGAAGATGGTCGTCACGTGAACCTCGTCGTGGAGGCGGCGCAGCCAGGTGCGCAGTTCCTGGCGGACCTTGGCGTCCAGCGCGCCGAAGGGCTCGTCCAACAGCAGCACCTTCGGCTCGACCGCGAGCGCCCTCGCCAGAGCCATGCGCTGGCGCTGGCCGCCCGAGAGCTGGTTCGGGTAGCGGTTCTCGAAGCCCTGCAGGTGCACGAGCGCGATCAGCTGCTTGACGCGCTCGCGGATCTTGCCCGACCCCTCGCCGCGGATCTTCAGCCCGTAGGCGATGTTGTTGTAAACCGTCATGTGCTTGAAGGCGGCGTAGTGCTGGAAGACGAAGCCGACGTTGCGGTCCTGCACGCGGACGCCGGTGTTGTCCTGGCCGTGGATCACGACCCGGCCCTCGTCGGGCTCCTCGAGCCCGGCGATCACGCGCAGCAGCGTCGATTTGCCGCTGCCCGAGGGGCCGAGCAGGGCGGTCAGGCCCCCGTCGGGGACGTCGATCGAGACGTCGTCGAGGGCGACGAAGTCTCCGAAGCGCTTGGTCACGTGCTCAGCTGAGATGCCCATGGTTCAGGCCTCCTTCTCTTGGACGATGTGGCCGGCAGGATCGAATGACTCGACCTCCGGCTTGCGGCGCAGCAGGTTCATTGACACGAGGACGAAGACCGCAAGCAGCGCCAGCAGAATCGCCGCCGCGTAGGCCCCCTCCAGGTTGAAGTTCGTGTACTCGTTCTCGACGAAGATGGGGAGCGTCTCGGTCTGGCCCGAGATCTTGCCCGAGACGACGGCCACGGCCCCGAACTCGCCGAGCGAGCGAGCGGTCGCGAGCACGACGCCGTAGGTCACCCCCCAGCGGATCGAGGGCAGCGTGATCCTCCAGAACGTCTGCCAGGGCGACGATCCGAGCGTGGTCGCGGCCTGCTCCTGGTCGTCGCCGATCTCCTGGAGGACGGGCATCACCTCGCGCACCACGAACGGGAGCGAGACGAACACGGTCGCCAGCACCAGGCCGGGGGTCGAGAAGATGATCTGGATGCCGGCGTCGCTGAGCGGTCCGCCGATGAAGCCATCGACGCCGTAGACGAGGAACAGCGCGAGGCCGATGACCACCGGCGAGACCGCGAACGGCAGGTCGATCAGCGAGTTGATGATCGCCTTGCCGCGGAAGTTCTGGCGGACGAGCATCAGGGCGCAGAGCACGCCGAAGATCGTGTTCAGCGGCACCGCGATCGCGACGCAGAGGATCGTCAGCCAGAAGGCGTGGAGGCCGTCGGGGCTGGTGATCGAGTCGAGCGGCTCGCTGATCCCGTTCTCGAAGGTCTTGACGAAGATCATCACCAGCGGGATCGCCAGCAGCAGGGCCAGGTAGCCGAGCGCGAGGTAACGCATGCCGTAGCGGGAAACGCGGCTAGGCTCGCTCATGACGGCTCCTCCAGCGGCCGAACAGGTTGAGCGCGAACAGCACGGCCACGGCCAGGAACAGCAGGAAGACCGAGACGGCCGCCGCCGCGGTGGTGTTGTCGCTCTCGATGCGACCGAAGATGTAGACGGACGCGACCTGGGTGTCGAAGGGGATGTTGCCCGTGATCAGGACCAGCGAGCCGAACTCGCCGATCGCCCTGGCGAAGGCCAGCGCGCAGCCGGCGATGATCGCGGGCGTCAGGTTGGGCAGGATGATGCTGCGAAATATCCGGAAGTTGTTCGACCCCAGCGAGGCGGCCGCCTCCTCCATCTCCTCGTCGAGCTCCTGAAGCACGGGCTGCACCGCGCGCACCACGAACGGCAGCGTCACGAACAGCAGGGCCATACCGACCGCGACCTTGGTGTAGGTGATGTTGATCCCGAGCGGGCTGTCCTGGCCGTAGAGCGCCAGCAGAGTCAGGCCGGCGACGATCGTCGGCAGCGCGAACGGAAGGTCGATCAGGGAGTTGACGATGCTCTTGCCGCGGAACTCGTCGCGGACCAGCACCCAGGCGATCATCGTCCCCATCACGGCGTTGATGGCGACGATCACGAAAGAGGTGATCACCGTCAGCCTGATCGCCGCCACGGCCTCGGGCTCGGAGATCGCGTCCCAGAAGGCCCCCGCGCCCTCGTCGAAGGAGCGGAAGACGACGGCGCCGAGCGGGATCAGCACGATGATGCTGAGCCAGGTCAGGACGACGCCGCGGGTGAGCACCTCTCCGCCGAAGGGGGCCCGAAAGCCCACCTTCGGCGGAGATGCGACCGCTGTGTCAGCCGGTGGTGGCGTCATTGCCGGTGCTCTGGGTTCCTCTACTCGAGCGGCGCACCCTGCTGGCGCAGGATGTCCGTGACCTTGCCGGTCTCGTCGTTGAAGAACTCCTCGTCGACCTTGGCCCAACCGCCGAAATCGGCGATCGTGAACAGGCCGGGCACCTCCGGGAACTTGTCCGTGTTCTGCTGCGAGCACGGACTCGGTCACCGGGCGGTAGCCGTAGTCGGCGAAGATCTGCTGACCCTCATCCGTGAGGATGAAGTCGAGGAACGCCTTCGCGGCCTCGGCGTCCTGCGCCTCGGTCGTGACCGCACCGGGGTTCTCGATCTTGATCGTCGAGTCGGGGAGCACGTAGTCCAGCTCGATCCCCTCGTCCTGCGCCTGGATGGCCTCGTTCTCGTAGCCGATCAGTACGTCGCCCTTGCCGCTGGCGAACGTCTGCAGCGAGTCGCGGGCGGAGTCGTCGAGCACCGAGGTCTTCTCGATCACCGTTGCGACGGCGTCAAGGGCCTCCTGCTCCGACTTCCCGGCCTCGATCTGCGAGCCGTAGATGGCCATGATGTTCCACTTCGCGCCGCCCGAGGTCGCCGGGTTCGGCGTGATGATCTCGACGTCCTTGGTGAGCAGGTCGTCGAAGCTCTCGATGCCCTCGGGGTTGCCGGGGCGCGTCGCGAGGCTGACGACGGAGCTGCTGATGATGCCCTTCGTCGGACCGCTGTTCCAGTCCTCGGCGACGAGCTTGTTGTCGACCAGGCTGAGCATGTCCGGCTCCAGCGAGAAGTCGACGAGGTCAGCCGGCTGGCCGGCCTCGATCGCGCGACGCTGGTCGCCGGAGGCGCCGAACGAGGTCGAGAACTCGACGCCGCTGCCGCCATCGGTGTCCTGGAAGGCCGGAATCAGGCCCTCCTCGAACGCCTGCTGAGGCGTTGAGTACGCGACCAGATCGACGTTGCCGCCGCCACCTCCGTCGCCGCTGCCGCCGTCGTCGTCATCGCTGCCGCACGCCGCGATCCCGAGCGTCGCCGCAAGTGCGATCCCCGCGATCCCCAGTCGTGCGCCGATGCGCGACAGGCGCTTCTTCTTCTCATCGGTCATGAGTTGTTTCTACCTTTTCTGATTCGTTTACTTGACAATGCGATCGGGCAAGGTAGCAGAGAACCCGACCTTTCGACTTGGAAAGGTGGTTATTCCCGCCGGGTTCCCGGGGATTCGCCTAGAAGAGGCTGCCCTGAGCGGGCCGCCGCGCCCGCTCGAGCCGCTCGGCCCGCTTGGCGGCGAGCTCGTCGCGGCGCCCGAAGCGGCGGTCGCGCGAGCGGTTGAAAGCACGGATCAGCCGCGAGATCCGCTTGCGCTCCGCGGGCGGGGCGTAGGCCCCCCGCTCATAGAGCTCCTCGTAGCGCGGCACCAGGTCCGGGCGCGCCGCCGACAGCCACGACATGAACACCTCTCGCACGCCGGGCCGCAGGTGCAGCGCGATCCCGTTGACGAAGGTGGCGCCCGCCTCCTCGGCCAGGGCGACGATCTCCTCGACCTGCTCGGGGTCGTCGTTGATCCCCGGCATCAGCGGCGCGATCAGGACGCCGGAGGGGATGCCCGCCTCGTTGAAGGCCGCCACCGCCTCCATCCGCTTGCGCGGGTGGGGCGTGTGCGGCTCGGTCGCGCGCCACGCCTCCTCCTCCATCGTCGGGATCGAGAAGTTGACGCTGACCTCGGCGACCTCGGCCAGCTTCAGATAGTGGTCCATGTCGCGCAGCGGCAGGGGCGACTTCGACAGCACCGACGCCGGCGTCTCGTTCTCGCGCAGCGCCTCCAGCATCGGCGGCATCAGCTCGTAGCGCCCCTCGGCCCACTGGTAGGGGTCGGTGTTGGTCCCGAAGGCGACCAGCTCGCGCTTCCAGCTCGGCTTGCGCAGCTCGGCCGCCAGCAGCTCCGGCACGTTCACCTTGACGACGATCTCGCGCTCGAAGTCGCGGCCGGCGTCGAGGTCGAGGTAGGTGTGGGTCTGGCGGGCGAAGCAGTAGCTGCATGCATGTGCGCAGCCTCGATAGGCGTTGACCGTCCAGTTGAACGGAAGGTAGTCGCCGGGGACCTTGTTCAGCGCCGACTTGGCCCGGACTTCGTGGAAGTTGATCCCGAGGGCCTCGGGGGCGTCGAAGGTGCGAACGCGCTCGGTCTCGAGCCCGGGCAGGGTCCGCTCGGCCTCTCTCTGCGTACTCTGAGCGTCCCAGCGCATCGAACGTATGTTCGCACATGCGTCGGCCGCCGCGATTGCGGGTAAGCGCGTGCAATGGGACTGATCGCAGGGTTGGTTTTCGAGGAGACTGTGGTGGTGGCCGAAGCGACGGAGCAGAAGCTCCACCCCGCCGAGCACCGCGCCTACCGCGAGCTCTACGTCGCGTGCCGCCAACTCGTCAACCGCTGGGGACGCCTGGTGTCCGCCCTGGAGGGGGCGAAGATCGCCGAGACGCTGCAGCGCAGCGCGGGGCGGGTCCAGGAGCTGCTCTCCGCCCTGGGGCCGCGAACCGAGGGGTACGGGCTGCACGGCGGGATCGCCGCGCAGGGCCTGGGCGCCCGGATCGCCGACGTGCGCGGCGCCGTAACCGACCGCTCGGTGGACACGGGAATGGTGATGCGACTCGCCGTGCTGGACATCGAGCACGTGGCGACGCTGCTGGGCCATCTGGCGGCCCTTGCCGAGTCCCGCTCGGACGAGGAGCTGGCCACCTTCTGCCGCGAGTGGCAGGCGAAGATCCGGCCCGAGGTGAGTGCGGTGCGCAGGGCCGCCGTCAATCTCGGGTCCGATCCCGACCGCGCCGCAGCGCCCCTCGACGCGTCCCTGCTCGGCCGCGCCGCGCATGGCGTCGGTTGGGTCATGGGGTCCGTGGGCGAGGCAGTCGACCGCGTCACCGGCTCGGCCCCGAGCTGGCGCGGAATCCGCCGCAGCTAGCAGCGCGGGCTAGAGCGAGCCGACGCGTTCGCAGGAGCGGGCGCGATCTGTGCTCGCGCCCCCCGCGCACTTGTCGCGGCGCGAAATCGCTCAGAGGTCGGGGCGCCCCTGGAGCGGGGTCGAGGCCTCGGCGTGCAGACGGCGCGGGATGCGGCCGGCGAGCCGCGCCGCGTGGCCAGCCTCAACCGCGTGGCGCATCGCCACCGCCATCCCCGCCGGGTCTTCGGCGCGCGAGACCGAGCTGGCGAGCAGCACCGCGTCGCAGCCCAGCTCCATCGCCAGGGCGGCGTCGGAGGCCGTGCCCACCCCGGCGTCGAGGATCACCGGGACCCCGGCGCGCTCGGCGATGATCTGGAGGTTGTAGGGATTTCGGATCCCCATCCCGGAGCCGATCGGCGAGCCCAGGGGCATCACGGCGGCACAGCCGACGTCCTCCAGCCGCTTGGCCAGGATCGGGTCGTCGTTCGTGTAAGGGAGCACGGTGAACCCCTCCCCCACCAGGGTCTCGGCGGCGCCGACGAGCTCGACGGCGTCAGGCATCAGCGTGCGGTCGTCGCCGATCACCTCCAGCTTCACCCACTCCGTCTCGAACGCCTCGCGTGCGAGGCGCGCGGTGCGGATGGCGTCGCGGGCGGTGTAGCAGCCGGCCGTGTTGGGCAGCGCGAACAGACCGAGGCGGTCGATCACCTCGAGCACCGATCCCTCGGCGTGGGGATCGACCCTGCGCAGGGCAACGGTGACGATCTCGGTGCCAGAGGCGATCAGCGCCTGCTCCATCTGCTCCAGCGAGCGGAAGCCGCCGGTCCCGACGATCAGCCGCGAGCCCCAGCTGCGGCCGCCCAGCTCCATGGCCTCGCCAGCCCCGCCCTGGATGGCGGCGACGACCTCGACGTTCTGGCCGTCGGCCAGGGTGGTGGCGTCCCAGCGGCTGCGCGGGACGACCTCGCCATCGACCGCAACCGCGATTCCATGACGACCGCCATCGGCGCCGTCGACCCCGGTGGCCTCGACCGCGGCTGCGACCGTGGCGCCGTCGGGCACGATCGCGTCCTCGCCGTTGAGCGCGATCCTCATCGCGCCCCCGACCCCGTGGAGGACCCGACCCGCTCGCCCGCCCGGGCCGCCCCGAAGCGATCGGGGTCGAAGGCGGAGATGTCGAGGCCCGTGCGCTCGCCGGCCAGCAGCGCGGCGATGGCCTCGGCGGTCGCCGGCGCCAGCAGCATGCCGTTTCGGAAATGCCCCGTCGCCACCAGCAACCCCTCGGGCCCGCTCGGCCCGATCAGCGGTGCGTTGTCGGGCGTGCCGGGACGCAGCCCGGCGCGCATCTCGACCAGCTCGGTCTCGGCGATCTCGGGCAAGGTCCGGTAGGCCTCGCGCAGCAGCTCGTGCACCCCACCGGCGGTGACGGTGGTGTCGAAGCCCCGCTCTTCGACCGTGGCCCCCACCAGCAGGCGGCCGTCCTCGCGCGGGACCATGTAGAGGCGGTCGCCGACGACGATCCGCTCGCAGACGGGCGCGTCGGCGCGCTGGCGCAGGGTCAGGATCTCGCCCTTGACCGGGCGCACCGGAGGCCGTGCCTCGGGGGCGAGCCACGGCGTCTGGCCGGAGAAGCATCCGGTCGCCAGCACCAGCGCGTCGCCGCGAACCGTGCGGTCATCGGAGGTGGTGACGCTGACCCCGTCGCCGAACTCGGCCTCGGCCACCTCGGCGCCCTCGAGCACCGCTGCGCCGCGCGCGCGCAGCGCCGCCAGCAGGGCCGCGCTCAGCTGCCTCGGATCCGCAGCCCCCTCATGCGGGGCCAGCACCCCGCCGGCGACCGACGGCGCCAGGCCCGGCTCGAGCTCGCGGCAGGCGGCGGGCTCCAGCCACTCGGACTCGAGCCCGTGCTCGCGGTGCAGCTCGTGCTGGCGCCGCAGGTCCTCCGTCTCGTCGCGGTCGAGAGCGACGTGCAGCGCACCGATCCGGGCGAAGCCCGAGGCGGCGCCGCTCTCGCGCTCGAGCTCGGAGGCGAAGCGCGGCCAGAGGCCGTGCGAGGCCAGGTTGAGGTGCAGCAGGCTCTCCTCGCCCCACGAGGCCTCGCCGACCGGGGCCAGCATTCCGGCCGCGACGTCGGTCGCCCCGGAGCCGACGCGGTCGCGCTCGAGCACGCAGACGCTGAGCCCGCGCTGAGATGCGCGCCAGGCGCAGCTGAGGCCGATCACGCCGCCGCCGGCGATCAAGGCGTCGAATCGTCTGTCTGAGTCGTCTGCCGTGGCCATACGGTTCCTGCGGCCGAGGCGCTCCAACCATCCCTGCGCCGGCATTACCCGGATCAGGTTCCTACGGTCGGCGGCGCACCAGCCGCCCTCTCAGCCCTTGGTGGGCTCCCGTTCTCGCCTTCAATCGTACTCCGCCCCGGTGTCCAGGCGGGAGCGCGCAGGTACGCTCCCCAGGGTGAGCGAGGAAACGATCAAGCCGTCCAGGCTGGCTCCGCCGGAGGCCATCGGCGGCCTCCGCCGCGAGCGGCTGCGCTGGGCCCGGCTCTACTTCGTCTGCGACGCGCTTCCCCATGGCGACGACCCCGAGGACATGGTCCGCGCCGCCCTGGCCGGCGGCGCAGGCATGGTGGAGCTGCGGGACTCCGATCAGCCGCGCGTTCAGATCGACCGCTCGGGCGGGACCTTCCGCCGCCTGGCCGACACCTACAGCGCCCTCTTCATCGTCAACGACGACCCCCATCTGGCGCGCGAGCTCGACGCCGACGGAGTCCACCTGGGACAGGAGGACATGCCGCCCGCCGAGGCCCGCGCGATCCTCGGCCCCGACGCCATCATCGGGCTCTCGACCCATTCGGTCGGGCAGATCGAGGCCGCCCACTCACAACCGGTGGACTACATCAGCGTCGGCCCGGTCTGGGAGACCCCGACCAAGGCCGGCCGCCCGGCGACGGGGCTGGAGCTGATCGAGGCCGCTGCGCGGAGCGCCACCCTGCCCTGGTTCGCGATCGGGGGCATCGACGCCGAGCGCGTCGGCGAGGTGACCGCAGCCGGGGCGAGGAGGGTCTGCGTGGTGCGGGCGATCCGCGACGCAGACGACCCGGCCGCGGCGGCGGCGGCTCTTGCCGAGCCCGTGGAGGCCGCCGCCAAGGCGGACCTCGCCCCGCAGCGGAAGTGAGCGCCTGATGGGAAGCCGGGAGCGAAAGCGCGAGCAGCGCCGCAAGCGCAAGCGGCGAGCGCTCCAGAGCGAGACGCCCGAGGCGGTCAACGGCGGCGGCGCGGTCGAGAGCGGCGACGCGGCCGACCCACCGGAGAGCTTCCAGCAGCGCATGAGCCGGCGCTCGGAGGAGCGCAACCAGGAGGTCCGGGCGAGCCTGGAGCCCCTCGTCGAGGGGGAGCGTCCAGGGGCCGTGACCGTCGCGACGATCGTCTCGGCGGTGCTGGCGCTAATCTTCACGGTCTCGGCGATCCTGGCCCTGGTCACATCGATAGAGGTCAGGGGCGAGCAGCCGAGCCCCGTGCCGCTGATCGTGTTCGCGGCCGTGCTGTGGCTGATGACCTGGGGCCTGTGGAAGGCGCGCTACTGGGCGGTGCTCGGATTCCAGATGCTGCTGGTGCTGTTCATGCTCAGCTCGGGCCTGGGCCTGGTCACTGTCGGCAGCATCCCGCAAGCTCTGGGCACCCTGGCGCTGCTGGCCGGCTCAGCGGCCCTCTTCTACTTCATGATCCGGGCGATGGCGAGAATCCAGATGCCGACCACCTCCGCCGGGCCGGGGGAGCGCTGACGTGGCGCGACACCAGCTGAAGCCGCTGTTCGATCACGTCGTGATCAAGGAGCTGGAGCCCGACCGGATGAGGCAGTCGGGCCTGGTGGTGCCTGCGGGCGCGCAGGAGCAGCCGCCCCAGCACGGGATCGTGCTGGCGGTCGGCAGCGGGGTGGACTGGTGGGAGTCCGCCGGTGTGCGCATGCCGGTTCGCGCCGGCGACCACGTCGTCTTCCCCGCGACCGCGGGCAGCTGGGTCGAGGTGGACGAGGAGCGCCTTCTGGTCTGCCGGGTGACCGAGCTGCTCGGGATCCTCGAGACGGTCGACGAGCCCACGCCGATAGAGTCGAAGGAAGATGGCTAGCTTCGACACGATCGTGATCGGAGGCGGCCCCGGCGGCTACGTGGCCGCGATCAGGGCCGCCCAGCTGGGCCAGAAGACCGCCGTGGTCGAGCGTGACAAAGCCGGCGGCCGCTGCCTCAACTACGCCTGCATCCCCGCCAAGACCGTTCTGCACACGGCCCAGGTCTACGCGGACGTCGCGGAGTCAGGCGCCGAGCTTGGGGTCAAGGCAACCGGCGTCTCGGTGGACTGGAAGGCGGTCCAGGAGCGCCGCGCCAAGGTCTCGAAGACCCTCGAGGACGGCGTCACGATGCTGTGGAAGAAGAACAAGGTCGAGTTCCTGACGGGCGAGGGATCGCTCCAGGGCGACGGCAAGGTAAAGGTGGGCTCCGACACCCACGAGGCCAAGGCGATCATCCTGGCCACCGGCTCGGTGGCGATGCCGATCCCGGGCATCGACTTCTCAGAGCGCGTGATCGATACCTGGGGCGCCTGGTCGCTGGAGAAGATGCCGAAGGCGCTGGTCGTGGCCGGCGCCGGCGCCTCGGGCTCGGAGATCGCCTCGGCCTACGCCCGCCTGGGGGCCGAGGTGACCCTCGTTGAGATGCTCGACCAGGTGCTGCCCGCCGAGGACAAGGATATGGCGCGGGTGGTCGAGCGCCAGTTCAAGAAGGACGGGATCGAGGTGATGCTGGGCACCAAGGTCGAGGGGGTGACCGAGCAGAAGACCGGTGTCAAGGTCAAGGCCGGGGGCAAGGAGCTGAAGGCCGACCACCTGGCGATCGCCGGTGGCCGGCGCCCCGACACCGACCCGCTCAACCTGGACGCGGCAGGCGTCAAGACCGAGGAGAACGGCCGCATCGCGATCGACGAGTTCCAGAAGACCAGCGCCGACGGCGTCTACGCGATCGGCGACCTGGTGCGGGGCCCCGCGCTCGCGCACAAGGCCTCGGAGGAGGCAGTGGTCGCCGTCGAGCACGCCGCCGGCCAACAGACCCACCCGGTCGACGTCAACCTGGTCGCGGGCGCCACCTTCTGCCACCCGCAGGTGGCGAGCGTCGGCCTCACCGAGGACCAGGCAAAGGAGGCCGGGGCGCAGGTCAAGATCGGCAAGTTCAAGCTCGGCGGCGCCGGCGCCTCGGTCGTCTACGACGATCGCGCCGGCCTGGTCAAGATCGTCGGCGACTCGGAGTACGGCGAGATCCTGGGCGCCCACATCGTCGGCAACATCGCCTGCGACATGATCAGCGAGGTGGTCAACGTGATGGCGCTCGAGGGCGGCTACCCCGAGCTGGCCCGCATCATCCACCCGCACCCGACGATGTCCGAGGCGATCCTGGACGCCGCCCGCGCCGTCGAGGGCTGGCCGATCCACGCGTAGGCTCGTGACGTCCGCGGCCGCGGTCTTCTACTACGACTTCAGCAGCCCCTACTCGTACCTGGCCGCGGAGCGGATCAGCGGACTGTTCGCCGAGGCCGGGGCCGATCAGCCCGAGTGGAAGCCGATCTCGTTCGGGCACGTGCTGAAGCAGAGCGGCCGCCGGCCGTGGTCCTTCGAGGAGGACCGAAACCGCGGACTTCGCGGAGATCCAGCGCCGCGCCGACGAGCGCGGGCTGCCCAAGTCGTCTATCCCGGACGGCTGGCCGGTCGAGAACTACAGCCTCAATCCCCTCCGCGCCGCGACCTACGCCAAGGAGTCCGGCAGGGTCGTCTCCTTCAGCCTCGCGGCCTTTCGCCAGGTCTTCGCCGGGGGCCGCTCGATGAGCGACGTCGACAACGTGCTGATTGCCGCGGCGGCCTGCGAGCTGCACCCCAAGGCGCTGCTGAAGGGGATGGAGACGGCCTCTGTCAAGGACGGCTCCGTGCCGCGACCGACGAGGCGCTCGAACGGGGCCTCGAGGGCATCCCGACGGTCGCCGTGGGCGAGCAGCCTGTTCTGGGGGGACGATCGCCTCGAGCAGGCGGTCGTCGCGGCCCGGGGCTGAGTCGCCACCCAGTTGGGGGAACGATGTGGGCTGGCGGCGCCGGAAGGGTAGGCTGAACCCAGATGGCCCAGAGCAAGACCCGGGAGTCCAGCCGGCCGCGAAGAGAAAGTCAGCCGCTAAGGAAAAGCCGTCTGCGGACGGCAAGCGCGCCAAGCCGAAGCTGCCGGCCAAGAAGGAGAGTCGCGAGCTGCTGGCGACGATGATGCTCATCCGCCGCTTCGAGGAGGAGGCGGGGCGCCAGTACCAGAAGGCCAAGGCAGGCGGATTCCTCCACCTGGCCATCGGCGAAGAGGCGACGATCGTCGGCACCACCTCGGTGATGCACGAAGACGACTATCTGATCGGGACCTACCGCACCCACGGCCACGCGATCGCGCGCGGCACCGACCCCAAGCACGTGATGGCCGAGATCTTCGGCCGCGTGGACGGCACCTCCGGCGGTCGCGGCGGCTCGATGCACATCTTCGACCTGGAGAGGCGCTTCATGGGGGGATACGGGATCGTCGGCGGCACCCTGCCCCTAGCGGCCGGGCTGGGGCTGGCCTCGGACTACAAGGGCGAGGACACGGTCACGGTCTGCATGATCGGCGACGGGGCGTCGAACACCGGCAACTTCGGCGAGACCATGAACCTCGCGGCCCTGTGGAGCCTGCCGGTCGTCTTTCTCGTCGAGAACAACCTTTACGGGATGGGGACGGCGCTGGAACGGCACTCGGCCGTCACGGACCTCTCCAGGAAGGCCGAGGGCTACGGGGTTCCCGGCGTGCGCGTGGACGGGATGGACGTGCTGGCGGTCAGGGAGACCGTCACCGAGCACATCCGGCTCGCGCGCGAGGAGCGCAAGCCGACCCTGGTCGAGGCATTCACCTATCGCTACCGGGGCCACTCTGCAGCCGACCCCGAGGTCTACCGGGAGAAGGAGGAGGTCGAGGAGTGGCAGCGCAAGGACCCGATCGAGACCTTTGCCGCGCGCCTGGTCGCCGACGACGTCCTGACCGAAAAGGAGGTCGAGGATCTGCGGGCCGAGGCCGAGGAGATCGTCCTGGCCGCCGCGGAGTTCGCTGACGCATCGCCCGAGCCCGACCTCGACTCGCTCTATGACCACCTCTACGTCGGCGCCGAGGAGGTGCCCGGCTGGTACGCGGTCGACGAGCGCTCGCCCGACCCGCATCCGGGTGAGGAGGAGCGCGAGGCGGGGCAGCGCGCCCAGGAGCTGGCCGAGCGCGGGGCCGCCTATGCGGGCCCGGGCGCCGCGAGCAGGCGGGAAGCCGATGGGGACAGGCCCGACCCGGACGCGCCACCCGAGGACGCCGAGTAGTGGCGACGATGCGGATGCGGGAGGCGCTGCGCGACGCGATGGCCGAGGAGATGCGCCGCGACGAGTCCGTGTTCGTGATGGGGGAGGACGTCGGCGTCTTCCAGGGGGCTTTCAAGGTGACCGAGGGCCTGCTTGACGAGTTCGGCGAGAAGCGCGTGCGCGACACCCCGATCTCCGAGAACACGATCGTCGGCACCGGCGTCGGAGCGGCGATGGGCGGCCTGCGGCCGATCGTGGAGATCATGACCGTGAACTTCGCGCTGCTGGCGATGGACATGATCGTCAACCACGCAGCGGCGATCCCCTACATGTTCGGTGGGCAAGTCCGGGTCCCCATGGTGGTGCGGATGCCCGGCGGCGGCGGCCATCAGCTCGGACCCACCCATTCGCACAGCTTCGAGGCGATGTTCCTCCACTATCCCGGCCTGCTGGTCGCGTGCCCCTCGACGCCAGCCGACGGCAAGGGGCTGCTGAAGGCCGCGATCCGCGACGACAACCCGGTCATCTTCATCGAGCACGAGTCGCTGTACGGGTCGCGCGGCGAGGTCGCGGACAACGGCGACGAGGTCCTCAACTTCGGCGAGGCGGCGATCCGCCGCGAGGGCGACGACGTCACGATCGTCGGGATCCTGCGCATGGCCGAGGCGGCGCAGCAGGCGGCCGAGACCCTTGCGCACGAGCACGGGGTCGAGGCCGAGGTGATCGACCCGCGCACCCTGCGGCCGCTCGACCTCGACACGATCTTGGCCTCTGTCCGCAAGACGAACCGCGCCGTGATCGTCGAGGAGGGCTGGCCCCACGGCGGGGTCGGCGCCAACCTCGCGGCCCTGATCCAGGAGCAGGCCTTCGACCACCTCGATGCGCCTGTCCAGCGCGTGACCGGCGCTGACGTGCCGATGCCCTACTCGAAGCGGCTCGAGCAGGCGGCGATGCCGCACTCCGAGCACGTGGTCAGCGCGGCGCTGGCGGCCCTGGAGGGGAGCCTCTGATGACCGACGTCGTCATGCCTCGCCTCTCCGATTCCATGGAGGAGGGGACGGTTCTGAAGTGGCTGAAGGCGGTCGGGGACGAGGTCGCGGTCGGCGACGAGCTGGTCGAGATCGAGACCGACAAGGCGAACATGGTCTATGAGGCGCCCGATGCGGGGGTGCTTTCGGAGATCGTGGCCGAGGAAGGCGCGACGTTGCCGATCGGCGAGGTCATTGCCAAGGTCGGGGGGGCGGGGGATGTGCAAGCGGCGCCCGAAAAAGCCGAAAGCTCAAACGGGGGGGCGGCGACGGGGGCCGTCTCTGAGGCAGGTACCAAAAAGGATTCAATAGAAAAGGAAACTGCAACTGCCTCCGATCCGGCCCCCGCCACCGCCCCTCAGGCTCCAGGCACGGCGGCTTCGTCACCGGCTCCTTCCCCAGCAGATGTTGCTCCTCCGCCTTCCCCAGCCGGTGTTGGCGCTGATGGCGACGGGCGGGTCAAGGCGTCTCCGATCGCAAAGCGGATTGCCAAGGATCGCGGAGTCGATCTGCAGGCCCTGGCGGGATCCGGCCCCGGAGGCCGCATTGTCAAGGCGGACGTTGAGCGGGCCGCGGCTTCGGGGGCCCCGGCGGCGACCCCGGCCGCGGCTCCCACCGCGCCGGCGGCCGCCCCGGCGGGGCCGACGGCCGGGGCGCGGGAGAAGCCTGAGACCGCGAAGGGGCAGGTGGAGGTCATTGAGCTGACGAAGTTGCAGCAGACCGTTGCGCGGCGGATGGCCGAGTCCAAGGCGACCGCGCCGCACTTCTATCTGCAGGCCGAGATCGACATGTCGGCTGCGGTTGCAGGGCGGAAGCGGTTGAAGGAGATGGCAGGTGAGGGCGAGCCCGTGCCGACCTTCAATGACATGGTCGTGAAGGCGTGTGCGCTGGCGCTGCGCGAGTTCCCCCGGGCCAACGGCGCCTATCGCGACGGCCACATCGAGCACTACTCGCGGGTCAACGTCGGGGTCGCGGTGGCGGCGCAGGACGCCTTGGTGGTGCCCACCGTCTTCGACGCGGACCTCAAGGGCCTGCGCCGGATCTCCGCTGACACCAAGGCCCTGGCGGCCAGGGTCCGCGACGGCTCGATCACCCCTCCCGAGCTCTCCGGGGGCACCTTCACGGTCTCGAACCTGGGGATGTACGGGGTCTCCAACTTCCACGCGGTGATCAATACGCCGCAGGCCGGCATCCTCTCCGTGGGTGAGCTCAAGGCGAAGCCGGTGGTGACGGGCGAAGGGTCAATCGAGGCGCGGGAGATGATGGGGGTCACCCTCGCCTGCGACCACCGCATCCTCTACGGGGCGGACGGGGCGCTGTTCCTGAAGCGCATCCGTGAGCTGCTCACCGACCCGATCGGTCTCGCGCTCTGAGTCCGCCCGAGCAGGTCGAGCGCACCGCCGTCCAGCGGGTGATCGACCATCCGCTCGAGCGGCTTCCGGCGATCGACGAGCACGGGACCCTGGTGCTGGCGCCGGTCGAGCGGACTTGGAGGGCGCTGCTCGCGGTCGCGGGGGCATCGTTCTCGGGGCCCGCGACCGAGCGGGTCTCGCGCGCCCTCGGCTGCTGCGCGACCGAAAGCTCGGGCCCGATCGACCGCCGTGGCTCGACGATCCCGGGCTTCGTCGTGGTCCGGGTGGTCGAGCCTGCGGTGCTGGCGCTGCAGGGCGAGCACCGCTTCTCGCGCTACGGCTTGATCTTCCGGCTGGAGCCGACCAAGGACGAGAACACCCTGCTGCGCGCCGAGACGCGGGCCGAGTTCCCCGGGATCAAGGGACAGGCGTACAAGACGCTCGTGATCCGCACCCGCGGCCACGTCCTGGCCGTGAACCGGATCCTGCGGGCGGTGCGCCGCAGGGCGGAGCGCGGCGGTTAGCGCTTTTTGCGGGCGTGGATCGGTTTCACGACGAACCGCAGGGGTATGATCCGATAGTCACATAGGGAGAAGAGGCGAATCCCTCGGCTCCCGTGTCCGTAAGGCGGACCGCCGGAGATCCCGGCGGCCGCGAACAGCGGGCCGCACCGGAGGCGATCCCGAAGGCGCGGCCAGACGAAAGGCGGACCGCATATGAAGCTCGAGACTGCGAGCTCTGTTCGCGATGGCTCGCGCGAGGCCGAGGCCCACGAGGGCGACTCGCTCACGCGCGAGGATCGGCGCCTGCTGCTGCGCCACATGCTGTTAATGCGACTCTCCGAGCAGCGGGGTCTGACCCTCTACAAGCAGGGCAAGGTCCCCGGCTCCTTCTACGACGGCTGCGGCCAGGAGGCGATCTCGGTCGGCGCCTCGTTCGTGCTCGGCCCGCGCGACCGTCTCTGCATCCTGCACCGTGACCTCGGGGCGCACTTCGTCCGCGGGCTCACCCCCGACCGCTACCTCGCCAACTACATGGGCCGCGAGGGAGGGGTGACCGGAGGCAAGGACGGCAACATGCACTTCGGCGACCCCGAGCTCGGTTGCGTCGGCATGGTCTCGATGCTGCCCGACATGGCCCAGGTCGCGACCGGCCTTGCGCTCGCCTTCAAGCTGCGCGGCGAGCCGCGCGTGGCGATGACGTTCTTCGGCGAGGGATCGACCGCGAACGGTCAGTGGCACGAGGCGATGAACTTCGCCGGCGTCCACCGCCTGCCCGTGGTGTTCCTGTTGGAGAACAACCGCTTCGCCTACTCGACGCCGCAGGAGCTGGAGTTCGCGGTTGACCCGATCGAGCGCGCACGCGGCTACGGCTTCCCCGGGGTGAGCGTCGACGGCAACGACGTCGAGGCCGTCTTCGACGCCTCCCGCGAGGCCGCCGAGCGCGCGCGCGCGGGAGAGGGGCCGACGCTGATCGAGTGCCACACGATGCGAATGCACGGCCACGGCGCCCACGACGACATGAGCTACGTGCCCGAGGAGCTGTTCAAGGAGTGGGCCGCGCGCGACCCGATCGAGCGCTACCAGCGGCGCCTGGGCGAGCGCCACGGCTTCGCTCCCGAGGAGCTCGAGGAGCTCCGCTCCGCCTGTGAGCGCGAGGTCGCCGAGGCGGCCGAGCTTGCCCTTGCCTCGCCGATGCCCGATCCCGCGACCGCCGAGGAGGGCGTGTTCGCGGACGGTTTCGAGCCGCTCGGCGATGGGCGGGCTCCGTGGTCCCGCTGGGCCGAGCCTGATCATCAGGAAAACGGCCATCAGGGGAGGGCGGCATGAGCGCCACCGAGACGGTCGCCGGGCCCGAGGGTGAGGTCGCCGAGATGACCTACCTCGAGGCGATCTCGGACGGCCTGCGCGAGGAAATGCGCCGTGACCCGTCGGTGATCTGCCTGGGTGAGGACATCGCAGCGTTCGGCGGCGCCTTCAAGGTCACCGACGGCTTCCTGGAGGAATTCGGAGCCGAGCGCGTGATCGACACGCCCCTGGCCGAGAACCTGATTGTCGGCGCTGCGACTGGCGCCGCCGTCGAGGGCATGAAGCCGGTCTGCGAGATGCAGTTCGCCGACTTCATCGCCTGCGGCTTCGACCAGCTGGTCAACGTCGCCGCCAAGCTCCACTACCGGCAGGGCATCGCGGTCCCGATAGTGGTCCGCCTGCCCTCGGGGGGCGGCTTCTCGGGCGGGCCGTTTCACTCGCAGAACCCCGAGGCCTGGTTCCTGCAGGCCCCTGGGCTGAAGGTGGTCGCCCCGGCGACCGCGGAGGACGCCAAGGGCCTGCTGGTGAGCGCGATCAGGGACCCCAACCCGGTCTGCTTCCTGGAGCACAAGGGGCTCTACAGGCATGTCAAAGGCCAGGTCCCCCGCGGCGAGCACTCCGTGCCGATCGGCCAGGCCCGGATCGCCCGCGAGGGCGGCGAGATGACCGTGATCGCGTACGGCTCCAGCGTCCACCTTGCCCTCGAGGCCGCGGAGCAGCTGGACGAGGGGATCGAGGTGCTGGACCTGCGCAGCCTCTGCCCGATGGACACCGAGGCGGTGCTCGGGAGCGTAGAGCGCACCGGCAAGGTGCTGGTCGCCCACGAGGCGACGCGCTCCTGCGGGGTCGGGGCCGAAGTCGCGGCCCTGATCGCCGAGCGCGCGTTCGAGCACCTCGACGCGCCGATCCGGCGATTGACCGCGCCCGACGTGCCGATCCCGTTCAGCCCGCCGCTGGAGCAGGCCGTCCTGCCCCAGCTCGAGCAGATGAAGGAGGCGTGCCGTGAGCTCATCGACTACTGAGCAGCTGCAGGTGACGATGCCTCAGATGGGCGTCTCGGTCGCCGAGGGCACGATCGTGGAGTGGCTGAAGCGGCCCGGCGACTGGGTCGAGGCCGACGAGGTCCTCTGCGTAGTCACCACCGACAAGGTGGACGTCGAGATCCCCTCGCCCGCCACGGGCCGCCTCGAGCGGATCCTGGTCGAGCCCGACGAGACCGTGGCGGTCGGCACCCCGCTGGCCGAGATCGATGCCTCGGCAAGGCCTGGCGAGGCCCACCGCGAGGAGGAGGCCGAGCCGCCCGAGGCGCCGGCCCGGACGAACCCCGAGGAGCCCGACCGGTCCAGCTTCTACTCCCCGGTCGTGCGCAGAATCGCCGCCGATCGCGGAGTGGATCTGGATGCGATCGACGGAACTGGGATCGGGGGCCGGGTGCGCAAGCGCGACCTGGTCGCCCACCTCGAGAACGGCGGCGGGGAGGACGCCGGCGAGGCGCCGGCCGAGAGGCCGCTGCACACCGAGTCCCCGTACCGCCCGGAGCCGGCGGTGGCGGGCGGGCGCCGCGAGGCGATGTCGCCGATGCGGCGCAGGATCGCGGAGCACATGCTGGAGAGCCGGCGCACCTCGGCGCACTGCACGACGATCGTCGAAGTCGACCTGGCGGCGGTCGTCGCCGCCAGAGCCGAGCAGAAGCAGGCGATGGCGGAGCGAGGCGCTCCGCTCACCTACCTCGCCTTCGTCGCCCAGGCCACGGTCGCCGCCCTGCAGCGCCATCCGACCCTGAACGCCTCGATCGAGGGCACCGACCTCGTCTACCACGACGACGTCAACCTCGGAATCGCGGTGGCGCTGGAGGCGGGCCTGATCGTGCCGGTGGTAGACCGCGCGCAGCGGTTGAGCCTGGAGGGGATGGCCGCGGCGATCGCCGAGCGGGCCGAGGCCGCCCGGTCGGGCGGGCTGGCGCCGGACGACGTCAGCGGCGGCACCTTCACGATCACCAACCCCGGCCAGTTCGGGGCCGTGCTGGCGACCCCGATCATCAACCAGCCGCAGGTCGCGATCCTGGACCTGGAGGCGGTGGTGAAGCGGCCGGTCGTGATCGAAGACGACCTGGGTGGGGACGCGCTCGCAATCAGGCCGATGACCAACCTCTGCATGTCCTGGGACCACCGCGCCCTGGACGGGGCCGAGGCGGCGCGCTTCCTGGCCGAGGTCAAGCAGCGGCTCGAGGACTGGGAGTTGGAGCGATGAGCGGGCATGAGGATCTGCTCGTCCGCCGCGGGGAGCGAACGGGCCTGCACCTGGTGATCGCGGTGCACTCGACCGCACTCGGCCCCGCGCTGGGCGGAGCCAGGCTGTGGCGGTACGAGACGCCCGGCGACGCCATCGCCGACGCCCTGCGGCTGTCCGAGGCGATGACCTACAAGGCGGCGGCCGCCGGTCTCCAATTGGGGGGCGGCAAGTCCGCGCTCTGCGCGCCGCCGAACCTGTCGGTGAAGCGCCGCCGCGACCTGATGCTGGACCTGGGCGATGCGGTCGAGGCCATCGAGGGCCGCTACGTGGTCGCCGAGGACGTCGGCACCACGACCGCGGACATGACGGCGGTCGCCGAGCGAACGTCCCATGTCGTCGGCCTCCCCGCCGCGCGGGGCGGCTCCGGTGATCCCAGCCCGGTCACTGCCCGCGGCGTCGAAGCGGCGATGCGCGCGGCGTGCGAGCGCGCGCTCGGAAGCTCCGGGCTGGAGGGCGTCAGTGTCTGCGTGATCGGCCTGGGGCACGTCGGCGCCGCGCTGGCCGAGCGCCTGACCCGCGCCGGGGCGCGGCTGCTCGTCTCCGACGTCGACGACGGCAAGCGGGCGCTGGCTCGGCGCCTGGGCGCCACCTGGGTAGCTCCCGAGGACGCAGTCGGCGCGGAGTGCGACGTGCTGGCCCCGTGCGCGTTGGGGGGCGTGATCGACGAGCGCGCGCTGGATCGGCTGCGCTGCGCGGTGATCTGCGGGTCGGCCAACAACACCTTGGCCGAGGAGCGGCTGGCCGAGTCCCTGGCGGAGCGCGGGGTGCTCTACGCGCCCGATTTCATCGCCAACGCCGGCGGGCTGATCAGCGTCGACGCCGAGCTTCATCGCCTCCCCGCCTCCCAAGTCGACGCCCTGGTCAAGGGCATCGGCGGCGCCATGGGCCGGGTGCTCGACGAAGCCGAGCGCAGCGGCGAGACGCCCCTGGAAGCGGCGCGCGAGGTCGCCCTGCGCCGGCTCGAGGGCGCCCGCCCACCCCGGAGGCCTGCGAAACTGACCGCATGAGCGACGAGGTCTGGTGCGCGCGGCTGGGGCAGGTCCCATACGAGGAGGCTCGCTCGCTGCAGAAGCGCCTGGAGCAGGCGCGCCGGCTCGGCGAGGTCCCGGACCTGCTGCTGCTGCTGGAGCACCCGCCGGTCTACACCAAGGGCCGCCGAGCGAAGCCCGCCGAGCTGGGGATGGGCGAGGACTGGTATCGGATGCAGGGAATTGAGGTCTGCGAGGCAGATCGCGGGGGGTCCGTCACCTACCACGGTCCGGGCCAGCTGGTCGGCTATCCGATCGTCTCCCTGAACGACCGCCGGATCGGCGTCGCGGCGTACGTGGGGCGGCTGGAGCGGCTGATGATCGATTCGCTCGCAGCCTTCGGGATCGAGGCGCGATTGATCGACGGGCTCACGGGCGTCTGGGCCGGCGACCGCAAGATCGGATCGATCGGGGTCCACGTCAGCCGCGGAATCACCACCCACGGGTTTGCGATCAACGTCAACAACGACTTGCAGCCGTTCGAGTGGATCGTGCCCTGTGGGATCGAGGACTGCCGCATGACCTCGATCTGCCGCGAGCTGGGCGCCGAGCAGCCGATGGACCGGGTCATGGACGTGGTCAGCGAACGCTTCGGCGAGGTCTACGGGCGGCGGCTGGTTGCCGTCCCGCCCGAGCGGCTCGAGAGCGTGGCGGCGGTGGCGTAGGACGATGAGCGCGGACCCAACCAGCCTCTCCGAGCGCGTGCATGTGACGCGCTCGCGGTCCAACCCCGGCGGCTCAGAGGTGAACGGCGACGGCAAGGTCGGCTTCCGCGACCGCAAGCCGCCCTGGCTCAAGGTCCCGGCGCCCGGCGGCCCCAACTACCGTCGCCTCAGCGCGGCGATCGAGGCTGACGGGCTCCACACCGTCTGCCAGGAGGCCAACTGCCCCAACGTCGGCGAGTGCTGGGAGCGCGGCACGGCGACGTTCATGATTCTCGGCGACGTCTGCACCCGCCGCTGCGGCTTCTGCAACGTGCAAACGGGCAAGCCCACCTGGAATGACCCGCTGGAGCCGCTGCGCGTGGCCAACCAGGTCAAGCGGATGGGCCTGACCCATGCGGTCGTCACCTCGGTCGACCGCGACGACCTCCCCGACTACGGCGCAGGCGCCTTCGTCGGCGTCATCCGCTCGATCCGCAAGCTGGCGCCGGGGTGCGCGGTCGAGGTTCTGACGCCCGATTTCCGCGGGGCCGAGATGCCGCTGGCCAAGGTGGTCGCCGAGCACCCCGACGTCTTCAACCACAACGTCGAGACCGTCCCGCGCCTGTACCCGATCGCCCGCCGGGGCTCGGATTTCATGCGCTCGGCGCGGGTGCTGGCGATGGCGAAGGAGATGGGCGGCGATCAGGTGGTGACGAAGTCGGGGCTGATGGTGGGCCTCGGCGAGACCTTCGAGGAGATGGTTGAGGCGTTCGGCATCCTCCGCGAGCACCGCGTGCAGGTGCTGACGGTCGGCCAGTATCTGCGCCCGACCGAGAAGCACCTGCCCGTCGACCGCTACTGGCACCCCGAGGAGTTCGCCGACCTGGAGCGGGCGGCGACGGGGCTCGGGTTCGAGTCGGTGGCGTCCGGGCCCGCTCGTGCGCAGCTCCTACCACGCTGACCAGAGCGCCCGTGAGGTAGCCGAGCGCCGCGCCGCCGCGACCGCGGTCTGAGCGCCGCCGCATGACCCGCCTACGGACGTTGCGCAGTCTCGCCGTGCTGGCGGCGGCGACGACGCTTTTCGGGTGCGCGGCCGACGAGGGTGGGGCCGCGCCCTCCGCCGCCCAGCTCTCCGAGCAGCTCGCAGCCAACGACGAGCAGCTGCGCGACGCCATCGACGCCTGGCGCGCCGACGCGGGTGACCCCCCGGCGGGGCAGGCCCCGGACGAGGTGGTGGAGCCCGCCCTGGTGGTACAGCGCAAAGTCCGCTTCATGGCCAAGCGCGGGGCCCTCGCCGACGCCGCCCTGGTGGAGCTGCCGGGCTCGCTCGCCCGACAGCTGCGCCAGCTGAACGCTGCGGCTCGCAGCCTCAGGCGCCTCTCGGGTGGCGGGCCGCCGCGCAAGCTCAAGGTCGGCAAGCCGCTGCCGTTGGCCGACCTCGTCGGGCACTACGAGGCGGCCGAGCGCCGCTATGGGATCGCGGCGGAGTACCTGGCTGCGATCAACCTGGTCGAGACCAAGTTCGGGCGCGTCAAAAGCAAGAGCACCGCCGGCGCCCGGGGGCCGATGCAGTTCATCCCATCGACCTGGCGGATCTACGGGCAAGGCGGCAACATCCAGGACCCCGCCGACGCGATTCCCGCGGCGGCGCGCCTGCTGCGTGACCACGGCGCCCCCGGCAACTACCGGCGGGCGCTCTACCACTACAACCCCTCGGGCCTCTACGTGGACGCGGTCAGCCGCTATGCGAAGGAGATCGCGCGCGACCCCGACGCGATCTACTTCCTCTACTGCTGGGGTGCTTGACTCAGTCGCGCGCCCGGCGCTTGCGCTCGAGGCGCAGGCGGGCGATGGCCAGGCGAGAGGCGACGCGCTCGCTCAGCGTCGGAGGGACGGCCCCGCGCCTGGGATCCAGCTGAGCACCGCAGAGGGCGCAGCCGGCGGCGAAAGCGCTAACGCGCTCACCGCAATTCGGGCAAATGTGTGGACCGATGGCCTCCATGGGCCCAGATCAAAGCGGGCCTCGATGAGAGTCTGGTGAGAGTCAGGCCGGGCAGGGGTCTCGGTCGTTGGTGACCGGGAGAGCGCCCTCCACAACGGGAGGTGGCCCGAAGCGCGCCTTGAAGGTGAACGCCTCGGGCGTCGGTCCCCTCTCTTTCAGAAGCGCCAGCCGCTCCTCGGCCTCGGCGACCGTTGGAGGCTCGCCGGCCGGGACCCACCACAGGACCAGGTGCGACTCGGCCATGCGCGTGAACCACTCGCGGCGGCGGCGCATCGCCCGCAGATGGCCTCCGTCGTAGACGTAGTCCCAGAGCGCCTCGATCGACTCCCAGACCGACATGTTGATGATCAGGCGGTCGTCGCCGAAGGCCCGGATCGCAGTCGCGTCGCCGTCCTCGGTCTGCAGGCGCCAGACGAAGCCAGGGGCCGCGTCGGCGAGCGCGTTGACGGGCTCGAGCAGGGCGACGAACTCCTCCAGCGCCGGCGAGTCCAGCGGCTCCACGGGTAGCGCGATGTTGACCTGCGCGATGTGCCAGCCACCGTCACTCACGACAGCAACCTTAGTTGCGGAGCGTTGTTCTGGGTCTACGTAGCCTGGATTCGATGCCCACGGCACGCGCAAGAGCCATCGCCCTCGCCTGCTGCGCCGGCGCCGCGGCCGCGATCCTGCTCGCCGGGCCGCTGGCGCGTCCCGCGTCCTCTCAGCAGACCGAGGCGGCCGTATCGAACCCGATGGCCGGCGACGGCATGTGGATCTGGTACCTCAGCCGCGCCCAGGGCGGCAACGTCAACCGCATCGCGAAGAAGGCGCGGCAGCGCGGGATCGAGTACGTGCTGGTCAAGTCCGGGGACGCGGGCAACACCTGGTCGCAGTTCTCGCCCTCGCTCGTGAGTGCGCTGCACGCGCGCGGCCTGCGGGTCTGCGGCTGGCAGTTCGTCTACGGCCGCAACGTGAAGCGCGAGGCCGCGGTCGGAGCCGCGGCCGTGGCCCGCGGCGCGGACTGCCTGGTGATCGACGCCGAGGGTCACTACGAGGGCCGTTACCCCCAGGCCTCCACCTACATGCGCAAGCTGCGGGCGCTGGTGGGACCCGACTATCCGCTTGCGCTCGCCGCCTTCCCATATGCGGACTACCACCCGGCGTTCCCCTTCTCGGTCTTCCTCGGGCCCGGCGGCGCCCAGTACAACGCCCCCCAGCTCTACTGGAAGACGATCGGCGACAGCGTCGACGAGGCCTTCGTCCACACCTGGGTCTTCAACCGGCCCTACGGGCGGCCGATCCTGCCGCTGGGCCAGGTCTATCTCAACCCGAGCGGCAAGCAGATCAGCCGCTTCCGGCGCCTCGCGGCCGCCTACGGCATGGAGGGCGTCAGCTGGTGGTCGTGGCAGCACGCGGGCAGGCGCCAGTGGAAGGCGGTCGGCAAGGGGGTGGCGCCGCTCTCCAGCGAGGTCGTCTACGACAGCTATCCGACGCTGCGGCCCGGCTCCAAGGGCGACCTGGTCGCGTGGGCGCAGCAGCTGCTGGCCGGCGGCGGCTTCTCGACCCCCGTGACGGGCTACTACGAGTCGCCGACCCGCTCCGCGGTCAGCGCACTGCAGTCCCAGCGGGGCCTGCCCGCGACCGGATCGATCGACTCCGCGACGTGGCGGCTGATGCTCGAGTTCGAGCCCCTCGCTGTGCGCTGGACCAAGCAGGGGGCCGTGACGGCGACGAAGTCAGGCCTCAGCCTGCCCGCGCCGCGATCGGCCTCGCTGCCCGCGAAGCGCTACGAGATCCCGCCGAGCGGCCACCGCCCCTAGGCATCCGGCTAGCCTCGCAGGCGTGAAGGTCTTCGCGGGGCTGCTGGCGGGGCTGGCGATCCTCGGCGCCGGGGCGGCGCTGTGGTTCTTCGAGCCCTGGGCCGAGGACGGCGATGGGGACGCGATCGACACCGCCGACCTGAGCGAGGAGTTCAGCGGCAGCGCCTGCAGACGGATGGCCGGGCTGGCCGCCAAGCTGGCCGAGCGCGACCAGGACGAGGCGGACTTCCTGCGCGCCTTCGGCCTGCGGGCGGCGGGGATCCGGCCGCCCCCACGCGCGTACGGCGACCTTGCGCGCGGCGGGCGCAACCTGATCGCCGGCAAGGGCTTCCTGGCGCGCTTCGACGACGGCAGCGCCGGGCAGGTGAGGCACTTCGCCGGCATCGCCGTGGCCTCCACCTTCGGCGGGGGCGGGGCGACGCGCTTCCTCTCGATCTTCGTGCGAGACGACCCGCTGCGAACGCCTGATGGACAGCTGACCGAGGAGGGAATCGTGTTCGCGACCGACGTCCTGGACGGCGACCTCGCCCTGGAGGAGACGCCGGGTTGGCTGCTCGAGCACCTCTGTCGGCGCAAATAGGCTTGGCCGCGGAGTGATCCCGCTCAAGGACAACCTGCCGACCGCCAGCTTCCCGGTCGTGACCGTGGTCCTGATCGCGATCAACGTCGCCTTCATGGTCTGGCAGTGGACCTTCCCGACCGACCCCCAGCTGAACCAGATCGGGCTCGGCGAGATCGACGCAGAGCTCGCTCGAGTACGGGGCCATCCCCTACCGCATCACCCACCCCTCCGAACAGGAGGACTGCTCGATCGGCGCGGTCAACGACCAGGCCGAGCCGGGAGTGGTCTGTCCCGGGACCACGGAGTTCGCGGAGGCGGAGGCCCGCGGCGAGGCCAACCCCGGCGTCGCGCTGATCCCACTGGAGCAGGCGGCGTGGTTCATCACCCTGTTCACCTCGATGTTCATGCACGGCGGCATCCTCCACATCGCGGGCAACATGCTCTTCCTCTGGGTGTTCGGCAACAACATCGAGGATGCGCTGGGGCGGCTCAAATTCGTGCTCTTCTACCTGGCCGCAGGACTTGTCGCGGTCTACTCCCAAGCCGCGCTCGACCCCGGCTCGACCGTGCCGACGATCGGCGCCAGCGGCGCTGTCGCCGGGGTGCTGGGCGCGTACGCCCTGCTGCACCCGCAGGCGAGGGTGCTGACCCTGATCTTCATCATCTTCTTCGTCACCCTGATCGAGATCCCGGCGCTGGTCCTGCTGGCGATCTGGTTCGTGCTCCAGTTCATCCCGGCCCTGGGGCAGGTCGCGACTCCGGAGGCGGGCGGCGGCGAGGGGATCGCCTACTTCGCTCACGTCGGCGGCTTCATCTTCGGGCTGGCCACGATCAGGCTTCTGGTCAGGCGGAACCGCGACCCCGATCCGCCGTTACCTGTCTACTAGGCCAGATGGACCCCGGTGTGCGATCCGCGCTGCTCGGCCTGGGCCTCGGCTTCTGCGCCGTGTTCGGCATCCTCACCCTGTACGCGGCCGTGAAGCTCGGCCTCGGGCTCTCCAACTACGGGGACCTGCTGGCCCTGGGGTTCGTGGCGATCTCGCTGCTGGTGATCGGCATGATCGCGGCGGGGCTGTACGGGGCCATCCGGAACCCGCCGCCCGACGAGTAGCCGAGCCGCGACGCGGCCAATATGCTCGCGCCTTGGCCACGATCCACCACCTGCGCGAGCTCGCGCGCGAGCGCGGCGACGAGGTCCGGCTGATCTGCTCACACGACCCCGAGCTGCCGGCCTGACCGAGCAGCAGCCATCGGAGGACGGGAGCCGCTGGGGCGGACGGGCGCTGGCGATCGGCGCGGTGCTGGTGGCGTTCGGCGTCACGGCGGTCGCGGCGGTACTGCTCTGGCCCGACCGCGACGCGGTTGAGGATCGCGACGCCGCTGCGACCGTTCCGACCTCGGCCCCGACCGAGACGGCCACCGACGCGATCGGGCCGGACGCAGCCGCCGACGAGGCGGCCGGGACCGTCGCCTCTGTCGAGCCGCCCGTGCTCGACCCGGCCCAGGTTGAGGCCTACGCGGTCGGCCCGGCGCCGGCCCCCGCCCCGGTTCGCCCCCGCCTGAAGCAGCCGCCCGCCGCCGGGATTCTGTTCGACGTCGACAGCGGCGAGGTGCTGTGGGCGCGCAACCCCGGGCGGGAGCGCCCGATCGCGAGCCTGACCAAGATGATGACCGCGCTGCTGATCGCCGAGCGCCACCGGCCGCGCGAGAGGGTCCTGATCAGCGCCAAGGCGCCCGGCGTCGAGGGCTCGCGGATCGGCGTGCTGAAGGCGGGCAGGCGAGTGCCGCTCGACGGCCTCTTCCTGGGCCTGCTGCTGGCATCCGGCAACGACGCTGCCGTCGCCCTCGCGGAACACGACGCGGGCACCGTGGGCGCCTTCGTGAAGCGGATGAACCGCCGCGGGGCAGAGATGGGGCTCGGCTGCACGCGCTTCGCGGGGCCGGCCGGGCTCCAGGACACCGGCAACGCCTCGTGCGCCTATGACCTGGCTGCGCTGGCGAGGGCCGACCTGGCCAACGACTGGGTCGCGTCGGTGACCGGGCGCCGCTCGGCGGAGGTGCCCTTCCCCACCAAGGGAGGGACCCTGAGCCTGGCAAACAACCACTACTTCGCGCAACGGGGAATCGCCGGCGTGCCGCGGGCCGAGGTGACCGGGCTGAAGACCGGGCTCACCAACGGCGCGGGCCGCTGCTACGTGACCACGGCGCGGCTGGGCAAGCGCCACCTGGGCGTCGTGCTGCTGGACTCTCCCGACCCGCTGCGCCAGGTGCCGCTGCTGCTGCGGGCCGGCTTCCGGGCCGAGGAGGCGTAGGTAGATGGACGTCCTCGAGTTGGCGGACAAGCTCTGGCGCGGCGAGCTGGAGGGTGAGAACCCGTTTGCGCCGCGCGGCGAGCTGGTCGAGATCTCGCCGGGGACTGCGTTCGTCAACTCCTTCGCAAACGTCAGCGCCTTCGAGGTGGGCGACGGGCTCGTTTGCATCGACAGCGGTGCCTCGTTCTCGGCGCCCGAGATCCACCGCATGATCAGGGAGTGGTCCCCGGCCCGGCTCGACACCACGATCTTCTCCCACGGCCACATCGACCACGTCTCCGGCCTCGAGCCCTTCGAGCAGGAGGCGGCCGAGCGCGGGTGGGACCCGCCACAGGTTGTCGCCCACGAGAATGTGCCGGCGCGGTTCGACCGCTACGTGCTGACGGCGGGCTACAACGCGGCGATCAACTCGCGTCAGTTCGGCGTCCCGGTCGAGTGGCCCACGGACTACCGCTATCCGGACCGGACCTATCGCGACACGCTCGAGCTGGAGGTCGAGGGAGAGCGCTTCGAGCTTCACCACGCCAGAGGCGAAACCGACGACCACACCTGGACCTGGGTGCCGGGGCGCCGGGTGCTGTGCTCGGGAGACCTGATCATCTGGTGCGTGCCGAATGCGGGCAACCCACAGAAGGTGCAGCGCTACGCGCGCGAATGGGTCACCGCGCTGCGCGAGATGTCAGCCCTCGGGGCCGAGGCCCTGCTCCCCGGTCACGGGCTGCCCGTGGTCGGCGCCGACAGGGTCGAGGCGATCCTGACCGACACCGCCGACCTGCTGGAGCACCTCCACGGGGAGACCGTGAGGCTGATGAACGACGGCGCGTCGCTGGACGACGTGCTGCACGAGGTCACGGCGCCTGCCGAGCTGCTCGAGAAGCCCTACCTGGGGCCGATCTACGACGACCCTGAGTTCGTGGTCCGGAACATCTGGCGGCTCTACGGCGGCTGGTATGACCTCGACCCGTCGTCGCTGAAGCCCGCTCGCGCTACGGAGTTGGGCGCCGAGGTCGCGGCCCTGTCAGGAGGCGCTGAGCGCCTCGCGGCCCGGGCCCGCGAGCTGGCCGCCGAGGGGAACCTGCGACTGGCCGGGCACCTCGCCGAGCTGGCCTGGAACGCCGCGCCCGAGGAGTCCGCGGTACGCGCTGCGCGAGCCGAGGTGAATGAGGCCCGCGAGGCCGCGGAGCCATCGCTGATGGCGAAGGCGATCTTCAGGACCGCTGCCCGCGAGTCGCGCGAGCATTCATAGGCCGGATCGCATGGAACCTCACGACGCTCATGCCCGGCTCATCCCCGTCTCATCGTGTCCGGCTACAAATCGTGCCTGCAAACGAGGCACAGGAGGGAAGCATGACCAAGAGGCGCAAGATCGTAATCGTCGGGGGATCGGTGCTGGCGCTGGGGGTCGGCGCGGCGGGCGTCGCCGTGGCGACCGGCGGCGGTGACAGCGAGCAACCGATCGATTCGGCGTCGCTGGACGAGGCCAGCGCCGCGGCGCTGGAGCACACCGGCGGCGGCACCGTCAGCGACACCGAGGTCGGCGACGAGGAGAGCTACTACGAGGTCGAGGTCACCCGCACGGACGGCAGCCAGGTCGACGTGCAGCTGGACAAGAGCTTCAACGTGGTCGGCTCCGAGGGCGACGGCTCGGGCGAGGACGAGGGCTCAGAGGACGAGAGCTCCGGCGAGTAGCGGCGCCTACAGCTGAGCTGGACGCGAACGGCCCGCCGAGCGGGCCGTTCGAATATTCCCCTGAAACGCGTGGCCCAGGCAAACTGAGCCGCGATGATCCTCGGGTTGGTCCTCGCCTTGGGCTGCGCCGTCGCGACGAGCGTCGCCTTCTTGCTCAAGCACCGCGGCGCGGTGGCGGCGCCGCCCGTGCGGGCTCGACACCCGCTGGAAAGCGCTGCGGCGCTCTTCCGCTCCAGGTGGTTCGCGCTGGGGTGGCTGGTGGCGCTCGGAGCCTGGCTGCTTCACGTCGGCGCCCTTGCGCTCGCGCCGCTCTCGATCGTGCAGGCCGTTCTCTCGGCCGGGCTGGTCTTCGTCGCAGTGCTGGCGGAGCGGTTCTTCGGCTTCCGCCTCGGTCGGCGGCAGTGGATCGGCGTGATCATCACGGCGGCGGGGCTTGCTGTGATCGGCCTGACCCAGGAGTCACAACCCAATGGGGCCCCGGGCTACGCGCTCGCAGCATTGATCGTCGTGGAATGCACCGTTCTCGGCCTTGCCACGGGCCTGGTCGCGTTCTCCGGCCACCTCAATCTCGGGCCCGCGGGCCAGGGCATGCTCCTCGGCGCAGCCGCCGGCGCGCTTTTCGGCGTCTCCGACATCGCGCTCAAGTTCCTGACCGACGCCGTCGAGGACGGGGTCCTCGAGCTGATCAGCCCGTGGGCGTTCGCGGCGCTCGCCGCCTCGGTGGTCGCTTTCTATGCCTCGGCACGCGGCCTGCAGCTCGGTCCGGGCGTCGAGGTGATCGCCCTCACATCGGTGGCGGCCAACCTGGTCGCGATCGTCGGCGGTGTCCTGGTCTTCCGTGACTCGATCGGGACGGGGGCGGAGGCGATCGTCGGCCGGACGATTGCGTTCTGCCTCGTCATCGGCGGCGCGGCCCTGATCCCCGCCCCGCTGCGAGCCGCTGGACCGCGCGACCAGCGAAACGAGTCAGGTTCCCCTCCGAGCTCTGCGCGTTAGCTCTGCGCGTCGCGAGAGGCGAGCGGGCCCTTACGTTCCCGATGGAGGCGTTCCACTTCCTCGAGGACGTCGCGACGAGCGCCGAACTTGCGCTCGTATCCGCGTACCCGCTTGAGCTCTGAAACGTCGGCCTTGTCCAGCGCTGCGATGACTCCCTCGACACTGAGGGCGTCGTAGCCCGGAAGCGGTTCGTCGTTGTGGAGCCAGCGGAGCTTGTCGATGACGGGCTCCCGAGCCTCGTGGGCCCGCTCGTAGGTCTCGATCTCCGCCAGCTCGACCTGCGAATGGCTGGAGAGCAGTGCGACTACTTCCTTGGTCTTGAGCTTGTCATAGCCGGCAACCGGCTCTTGGGCGGTGGTCATCTTGTCTCCGTTCGTGGGGAGGCCGCCGGCACCGCCGTCGGGGGCGGGATCGGTGAAGCGGCCGGAATCGGCGATGCGGCCGGCATCGGCGACGGTGAGGGAATCGGCGTGAGTTCTGTGGCCATGCATACACAGTACCACCGATTCATGAAATACTATTCTTGCTTTATGGAACGAGGCTCACAAGCTGTGGCCCCGCGCTGGGACTTCCTCACCAACCATGCGCACGTCCTGGTCTGCGTGGCTCGGGACCCCGGCATCCGCCTGCGCGACATCGCCACCGCCGTCGGGATCACCGAACGCGCCGCCCACCGGATCGTGTCCGAGCTCGTCGACGAGGGGTACCTGGTGCGCGAGCGACGTGGCCGGCGCAATCACTACCAGGTCAAGTCGAAGCTACCGCTGCGCCATCCCCTGGCCGAGGAGCGCGAGGTAGGCGAACTGCTCGAGCTGATCCTCGAGGGGAATTGACTCAGGCGGCAGGCTTCAGGCGCTCAATCGGCGCTCACCTGCAGGTCGGTGCTTGCCGTGGAGGTCAGAACTTCAGCGACAGTCCGGCGCCGAACCCATTCGGCCTGCCCGCTCCAAGCGAGAAGCCATAGGGCCGCCTTCTTATCATCCGAAACCGTCATCTCGTTGATGCGATCTTCGATCTCATCGAAGGGACGACGATCCGAAAGCATCCGCTCGACCTGAATAGCGAGGAAATTCATGCTTCCTCCTCGTGGTCGGGGGCGATGCCTTGTTCGGTCGATTATCCCGCCACGAGGCGTTCGACACAAGGCGGGATTCCTCCCAAACTCCGGCCCTTTCAGCCGTCCTCTGCCTCGGGCTCCGGCTCGAGCTCGAGCGCGCCGAATCCCGGCAGCGGCTCGTCCATGAAAAAGACCTCCAGGGTGATGTCCGGCTGGATGTGGGCCTGGCTGAGAAAGGCCACTACCTTGCGGCCGGTCAGCTTCTCGATCTCCTGCTTGTAGCGCTCGCCCATCATCCGCTGGAACTCGTGGCGCATCTCGACAACTTCGTCTCCGCGCCCCTGCTGCATCATCGTCTCCTCGATCGCGATGAAGCCGTTGCGCAGCACGCAGACCACGAGGTCGTCGAGCACATAGGTCTTGGCCTTCATCGGCCCGCGACCGTAGTGATCGCGCAGAATCGAGACGATCGTGGTCGAGATCGCCGCGAGCAGCTCGCCGCCGACGAGCTGGTTCTGTTGCGCTTCGTCCGGTGTCAATTCAGCGCTTTCCTACCGGCGATTCTAGAAGCGATCGATGGAGCCAGCCGGAATCGAACCGGCGACCTCCTGCTTGCAAAGCAGGCGCTCTCCCAACTGAGCTATGGCCCCTGGGGATTGCTTCGATTCTAGGCCGGGTAGTCCCCCTTGTGAGAGACTGGCGCGGCCCTCGAGACCACGGAGGAAGGGAGATGGCGACCAAGGCGAAGTCACCCGCCGCCGGCAAGGACGGGTCGAAGACCGACAAGTCCCCCGAGGCCGTCGAGGAAGCCAAGACCGACGCCAAGGCCGAGGAAAAGGCCAAGGGTGTTGAGCGCGCCGGTGAGGGCCAGGCGGAGATGTCGAACCTCGACATCGTCCGCTTCTACTTCGACCGCGCTGTCGAGCGCCTGGAGCTGCCCGACGACGTGCGCACCGTCTTCTGGAGCTCCTACCGCGAGGTCACCGTCCAGATCCCCGTCAAGCTCTCGGACGGCAAGGTCCACACCTTCTCCGGCTACCGGATCCAGCACAACGGCGCCCGCGGGCCCTACAAGGGCGGCATCCGCTTCCACCCGGAGGTCGACATCGACGAGGTCCGCGCGCTCGCCTCGCTGATGACCTGGAAGACCGCGGTCGCCAACGTCCCCTTCGGGGGTGCCAAGGGCGGCGTCAACTGTCCTGCCGGCGACCTGGAGCGCTCAGAGCTGCAGAAGATCACGCGCTCGTTCATGGACAAGATCGAGAAGGTGCTGGGGCCCACCCGCGACATCCCCGCCCCCGACGTCAATACGAACGCGCAGACGATGGCCTGGATGATGGACGAGTACGGCAAGCTCCACGGCCACACGCCCGCGATCTGCACCGGCAAGCCGATCGCGCTGGAGGGGTCCTATGGCCGCGAGCAGGCCACCGGGCGTGGCTGCGTGTTCATGTTCCGCGAGGCCGCGCCGCAGATCGGCCTGACCCCGGCCGAGTCCACCTTCGTCGTCCAGGGCTACGGCAACGTCGGCTCCTGGGCCGCGCGGATCATGCAGCAGCTGGGCGCCACGATGGTCGGCACCTCAGACGCGACCGGCGCGATCCGCAGCGACAAGGGCATCGACGCGGACGACCTCGCCGAGCACATCAAGCAGGGCGGCACGCTGACCGAGTTCCCCGGCGTCGAGGTGATCAGCCCCGACGACCTGCTGGCGATCGAGTGCGACGTGCTCATCCCGGCGGCGCTCGGGGGCATGATCCACGAAGGCAACGCCGACCGGATCAACTGCAAGATGATCATCGAGGGCGCCAACAGCCCCACCACCCCGCACGCGGACCAGATCCTGCACGACAACGGGGTGCTGGTGATCCCCGACGTGATGGCCAACGCCGGCGGGGTCGTCTGCTCCTACTTCGAGTGGGTGCAGAACCTGCAGCACTTTCGCTGGGACGAGCGCGAGGTCAACGACAAGCTGGGCGGCATGATGCGCAAGGCCTACCGCGATGTCTCGAGCCGCTCCAAGGAGGAGAAGGTGTCCCTGCGCGACGGCGCCTACCTGGTGGGGATCGAGCGCGTCGTGGAAGCGTCCCGCACGCGCGGCTACATCTAGCCGCGCAGCCCGTCGCCTACTTCTCGTCCTCGAAGTCGAAGTCCTTCGGCGGGCCCTTCTCGAACCAGAGGTCCTCCTCGTCGGTCCCGTCCTCGGCGAAGTCGGGCTGCTCGGCGAGCAGGTCGTCGGCCTCTTCGACCTCGTCGGCGGTGGCTTCCTCCTCAGGCGCCGGCTCCTCGTCCTGGACGTCATCCCGCTCCTCGGCGGGGCCGAGGTCGTCGAACTCGTCATCGTCCTCGGGCTCGAGCGGCTCGGCGACGTCGGGCGGGGCCGGGGCCTCGAGCTCCGCGTCGGTCTCGAAGTCGAACAGTTGCGGCCCGTCGCCGGTGTCCGCCCCAGCCTGCTCCGGCAGCGCCTCGTCGGTGCTCGGGTCCTGGGAGAGAGGCGCCAGGGGCGCCCCGGAAGCCTCGCCGCTCGGATGCAGCTCCTCGGAGTCGGGCTCGGGCGCGGGGTGCTCCTCGGTGGGGTGGTGCACGCGCCCACGGGCGCGACCCGGCGGCTCGGTGCCGGGCTCCGGCGGCGGCGGAGGCGGATCGGGCACTCCCCCGCTCGGCTCATCCTCCTCCCCGGTGGGCTCCGGCTCTGCGGCCGGTTCGGGCTCGGGAGCAGGCTCGGGCTCCGTCACCTCGGGCGCGGGCGCCTCGGCGGCCGGCTCGCGGACCTCGGTCGGAGGCGAGGCCGGCGGCGGTTCGGGCCGGGCGGGAGCCTCGGCCGGGGGCGGCGGCGCGGCGGCCTCCATCGCCTCCTCCTGGGCCATCAGCTCGGCGAGTGACTCCGACTCCGGCGGAGGCTCGGGCTGCGCCGCCGCCTCGGCGGCGGGCTCCGGCGAGGGCTCGGGGTCTGGCGCAGCCTCGGGCGGGGGCGGTACGGGCTCGGGCGGGGCCTGGTCGGGCGGAGCCTCAACCGGAGGTGCCTCGGCGGCGGGCTCGGCCGCCGGCGCAGGCTCGGCGGGCGCGGGCTCGGCGGGGGGCGCAGGCTGGGGCGCGGGGGTGGCGGGCGCCTCGGGCTCGGGCGCTGGGGCCGGGGGAGCCTCCGAAGGCGCTTCGGCGGGCGGCGCAGCCGCGGACGCCTGCGGCTCCACGAGCCTGGTCGGCTCCTCGGAGGCGGGATCGCCCCCCAGGCCCGAGGGAAGGCGGGGTGGCGGGCGGAGCGACCTCGCCGGCGGCGAAGGGATCCGGCCGGTCGCCCGTGCCGAACGCGTCATTCTCGAGCTGGGAGAGCTCGGTGTCCCGAGCGCCGTGCTTGCGCTTCAGGTCGAGGTGTTCGCGAATCGCGTCGTCGAGGATGCCCATTCGTGTGCCTGGGTCGCCTTCAGGTGGAGAGGTTAAGCCTTGCAGAACGAGGTGATACCGGGCCGATGCGGCGATTCTGCACCCTGCCGACCAGCGCCTGCACGCAGTGGGCGTGCTCAGCTCGAGGCGCGGCGCCCAGCCGAGCCGCGGGTCGGGCGCGGCCGTCGCCCACGGCCGTTGCGCTCGGCGACCGGCCTGCCGGGCGCGCTCCTGGTCTGGTCCTTGCCGGCCTTCTTGGCCAGAAGCAGCGCTTGGTCAGCGGCATCGATCAGCGACTTCACGTCCCCCGCGCAGTCGGGCAGGGTCGCCGATCCGACGCTGACGGTGACCGCACCGCGCTCGAGCCCCCGGATCTTGGCGGTGCGCACGTTCTCGCGCAGGCGGTCCGCCAGGATCGTGGCTCCCTGGGTCCCAGTCTCAAGCAGCACGAGCGCGAGCTCGTCGCCGCCGTAGCGGGCCGTGATGTCGATCGTGCGGGTGGTCGAGCGGGTCACGTCCGAAATCGTCTGCAGCACCGCGTCCCCGACGAGGTGCCCGTACCGGTCGTTGATCTGCTTGAAGTTGTCCGCGTCGACGATCAGCAGCGAGAGCTCATGCCCGAATCGCAGCGCGCGCTCGACCTCGCGCTTCAGCTGCTGGTCCAGGCGCCTGCGATTCGACAGCCCGGTGAGTGGGTCGGTGACGGCTTGCTGGGCCACCTGCGAGTGCAGCCCGGTCATCCCACGAGCCAGCACGTATGCGAGCACGAGCGCGAGCAGCAGGAAGGCCGCGAGCAGAGCAGCCACGGGCCCCTCGATCGCCAGCAGCCCCTCGTCCTTGCGTGGGCCCAGCAACAGCACCGATTCGTCGCGCTCCTTGTTCAGGCTCAGCAGGTGCGCGCGGTACTCGCCCTGCTCGAGCTCCAGGTCGGTCGTCTCCCCCGGCTCGACATCCGGCTCGGGCGCATCCACCGTTGCGGCCAGCGGCGCCCCGGACCCGTTCACCACCAGCTCGCGCTTGGTGAGCCGCTTCAGGTCGGCCGCAAACTGAGGAGCCGTCGTGACCGAGACCAGCAGTTTCCCCCGCCGGGCTCCCTCCTCCTCCAGGTCGAGCTGTGCGAAGGCGATCGCATCGGGGCTGCCGGCCTTGGCCTCGCTGGTGCCGGCGGGGCCGAGCACCTCGACTCCGGCGACGCCGGGGTCGGCGGCCGCGGCCCGCGCGAACCGCTGCAGCTCGGCCGCGTCGCCGGAGCGCAGGCCGTCGCCGAGCTGGGGGTCGCCTGCGAGCGCGCGCGCCTTCGGCTCCGCTTCGACGACGCTCTCGTCGTACAGCGCGAGGGCCGTGTCCAGCCCGGCCGCCAAGCGCGCGTCCGCCTTGCCCTGGCGTGAATCCTCGCTGACGATGATCAGCATCCCGACCAGCGCCAGCGTCGGCACCAACACGATCAGGACGAAGAAGAGCGCGAGGCGCCTACCGAAGCTCATCGCCCGACAGAGTAGCCTTGGCGCCCGTGCGCAAACGCCGTTTCGCGTGCGGCCGCGTCAACATACGTCCACGGGGCTATAGCTCAGTTGGGAGAGCGCCTGGATCGCACCCAGGAGGTCGCCGGTTCGAGTCCGGCTAGCTCCATCTAATGCGACCGCTTCGGTATTCCATCAACGTCACATTGGACGGCTGCTGCGATCACCGTGCGGCTGCTGCGATCACCGTGGACGAAGAGATGCATCGGAACGCGGAGAAGGGCATCGAGCAGGCCGACGCTCTCCTCTTGGGCCGTGTGACCTACGAGATGATGGAGGAGGCCTGGAGGCCGCCGGGGCAATTGGAAGAGATGCCTGAGTGGATGAAACCCTTCGGCCGGACGATCGACGCCGCGAAGAAGTACGTCGTGTCGAGCACCCTGGAGCAGGTCGATTGGAACGCTGAGCTCCTACGTGGGGATCTGGAGCAGGCCGTCCAGGAGCTGAAGCGGGAGCCGGGTGAGGGACTCGCCGTCGGGGGCGTGCAGCTTCCGCTGACGCTGGCGGAACTGGGGTTGATCGATGAGTACGAGTTCGTGGTGCATCCCAGGCTGGTGGGCCACGGGCCGACGTTGTTCGCGGGGCTGTCGAAGCCCGTTGACCTGAAGCTCGTGAGCCGGCTGGAGTTCGGATCAGGGGCGGTGGCGATGCGGTACGAGCCCGCTCCTTCCTAGAGGCGCCTACTCCGGCAGCCCGGCAGCTTTGAGGGCTCGGTCCTTGTCGCCGTAGTCCTTGAATGCGGTGATCCGCCCGTCCCGGAAGCTCGCCACAATCGCCAGCGGGGTCTCCTGAGTCATTCCGCTGCCCTTTCCCACGGTGCGCATGGTCCCGAGCGCTAGGACGCGGTCTCCGAGGTCGCGGACGTCCGGGTATTCAATCTGGACGTCCTCGTAGTGGTCGTCGATGCTCGCTATGAACCCCCTCACGCCCTCGTGCCCAATGAAGACGCCCTCCATCTCGGCGGCTTGCGTTTCGAAGACGACGTCCGGGTCATAGATCTCCAGGCCCCCCTCGATGTCGTCGCGATTGAAGGCTTCGGCACCCTTGAGAAATCGATCAACGTTCTCCTGCGACATCCCCCGCGCAGTATCGCGCGTCGAGGAGTCCTCGGAAAGAGCGGATAAACGGAGGGTTCGAAAGTCGTCCGGCCATCTACATCAATAGTTGCTTGCTTCGCGAGGCGCCCCTAGGCGTTGGGGGTCGAAGTCAGCGTCCGACGAAGCCCGTCGATGGCGTCTTCTGCCCAGCGCTTGATGAACCGGCGCCCGACGGTCTTGTTGAAGAGCCGGTATCGGAATGAGGGCGGGTCGATTCCCATCTCCATGTCCACGAACGTCCCGCCCTGGGCCTCGGTCAGCAGCCAGTGCTGGAAGCCGCCCGTCGTCGGGCAATGCCATCTCAGCTCCCTGAGCTCGTCCCGACGCTCGATGACCCGGGTGTACTCCGGCCGCCCAGCGACCCTCACAACTTGGGTGAACGCGTCGCCAACCTCGAACGTTTCACCCCGAATCTCCACCGCAACCGGCCACCACTCCGGATATGTGGCGGGGTTGCCGACCAGCGCCCAGACATCATCCAGCGGTGCGTCCAGGTGGGCCTGCGCCCGGTAGGCCGTCATGCCTTCATTCTTAACGGTCGAACCTGGCACGGGCCTCATCGATGTCGTAATGCCACTCGATCATGCGGACTCGTTCGTCGCGAAAGGTGTAGATCGCGGCGACGTCCCCAAAGCGACGGACGATCCCCTCGTTCGAAGAGGCCACGGCCCCAGTATGACCGGGGCCAACTCCATGCAAGCCCCCAGGTTCCTCGGCTCGCTCGGTATAACCCATCGTCGTGAGCAGGCCAGAAGTCCTTCGCTTCAACGCACGCCTGAACGGCTCCGGGGCCGTGCTCGATGTCCCGAAAGCGATCGACAAGAAGCTGCGCGGCATGCCCAAGGTCGAAGGCACCATCAACGGTCATCCGTTCCGAACGGCGTTGGAGCCCAACCCGTCCGGCGGCCGCTGGCTGAAGGTGAACAAGGCCATGCGCCGGGGCGCCGGTGCCGACGATGGAGACACGGTCGAGCTCGCCATCCTCGGACCGGAGCCCGACCCGAAGGGTCCCGCCGACCTGCGAACCGCGTTCGAGTCCGCCCCCGAGGCGAAGGCTGTGTGGAAGGAGCTCACCACCATGGGTCGTCAGGATTGGGTCCGCTGGATCGAGTCAGCCAGGAAGCCCGAGACTCGGGCGCGCCGGGTCACGCGGACCGTCGAGCAGCTCTCCGAGGGAAAGAGGCGCGCCTGCTGCGTGAACGTTTACGAGTACATGCTGAACCGAGTTGAAGAGGACGAGCAGCCCAGGACGTCCCCTCCCGCGTGAAAGGAGCCGTCAGCGGTCCCGAGGGTGAAGCAGGCCAGTAAATTGCCCGGAGAACGAATGTGAGCGAGTCCCCCTCTCAGCAGATAGACGCGACGATCGAGGAGCTGGGCGACTGGCGCGGCGAGACGCTCGCCCGGGTCCGAAAGGTCATCAAGCAGGCCGACCCCGAGGTGGTCGAGGAGCTGAAGTGGAGGAAGCCCTCCAGCCCAGGGGGGGTTCCGGTGTGGTCACACGACGGGATGATCTGCACCGGCGAGACGTACAAGGACAAGGTGAAGCTGACCTTCGCCAAGGGCGCCTCGTTGGAGGACCCCTCAGGCCTCTTCAACTCCAGCCTCGAAGGCAACACCAGGCGTGCCATCGATATCCGTGACGGCGACGAGATCGATGAAGAGGCGTTGAAGGCGCTCGTTCGCGCCGCCGTGGAGCTGAACACGTCGGCGTGAGCTAGCGGCCGTGGCCTCCTACTCGGTCAACGAGAGCGCGGTCAAGCACGTGCGCGGCCTGATCGAGGGCAAGCAGTACGTGCTCGACAGCGAATGGGGCGAGGTGCAGCCGAGCGCCGAGGACGAGAACGAGTTCCTGGAGTCCCACTCGTGGCAGGAGTACGGCGACTGGCATCTGGGGTTGACCGAGGGCGCAAGCGAGGAAACCAAGGCGCGCTACGGGTTCGTCTGCGGGGACTTCCGGCGGGTGCACCGGAGCGGCCTGATCGCCTGCCAGTACCGCGCGGCGGAGTGGCGTCATAAGGAGATCGAGCTCGCCGCCCACGAGCTGCTGCAGCTGCTGGACAAGACCAGCGGCTGACCCCTCGGCCGGCCCAGGGGGCTGACGGCGAGGTCGTAGAGTGAGCACCGCTGGTGGTAGAGGCTCAGGAACGACTGATTCGAGATGCCGCGCGCGCTTTCAACGAGCGCGACGTCGAGGCGGTCGTCGCGGCGATGGATCCCGAGGCCGAGGTCGGGCTGATCGGCGGATTCGAGGGCGTGATGGGACAGCGCTTTCAGGGAGAGGAGGGGGTGCGGCGCTTTTGCGACGAGTGGTTCACGGCCTTCAAGACCATGGAGGTGGGAGTCGAGCGGCTGCTCGAAGCAGGCGAGCGCATCGTCGCCCTGACCGAGCTGAAGGCGACCGGGTCTGGAAGCGACGCCCCCGTCGAGCTGCTCGGGGCGGCCATCTACAGCTTCAAGGACGACAAGATCAGCAGCATCGACTTCTACTACGACCGCCCCGCGGCACTGGAGGCCGCCGGGCTGCGCGATCGTGACCCGGCGCCCGACTAGGGATCGCGGCCTCCAGCACCTCCTTCAGTGGTCTACGTGGTCTTGACGACCCCCACGGTGTGGCCCTCCGGATCGGTGAAGAGGCCGATCTCGATGCCCTCCATGACCTTGTCTGGGCCCATCATCCGGGTGCCGCCGAGCTCGTCGGCCTTGGCCAGGGCCGCCTCGACATCGGGGACCTCGATGTAGAAGGTGACGTGGCCGTCGTAGCCGTCGGGCGCCTGCCCGACGCCACCGCCGATGCCGATGCCCTCGGCGCTCACGTTTTGCTCGCGAGCGAGCGTGCCGTAGTTCATCGGGTTGTCGCTGTCGAACTCCCAGCCGAACAGCTCCGAGTAGTAGCCGTGCAGCTTCTTGGCGTCCTTGCCCATGATCTCGAAGTGGACTACGGGCTGTCCCATGGTTGCTCCTCTCCGCGCCGGCGGACCGGCGCATGGTTCGCATCTGTAAAGCCGTGGCAGCTCACGCTCAGGCGGCCTCGGAGTAGGCCGCCTCGGCCCCGGCCCGCTCGGTCTCGCGCTCCAGCTCCTCGATCTCCCCCGGCGCCTCGGAGCGCAGCACGAAGACCGTGACGACGAGGGCGACGGCCACCAGCGCGGCGCCGATCAGATAGGCGAGGTGGTAGCCCGAGTTGAGCGCCGCATCCGTCGCGCTTCCGTCCGCGATCAGCGCGTCGCTGCGCTCGGTCGCAAGCGTCGCCAGCAGCGCCAGGCCGATCGCGCCGCCGACCTGGACGCTGGTGTTGACCAGGCCCGACGCCAGCCCGGAGTCCTCCCGGGTCGCGCCCGACATCGCCAGGGTCATCAGCGCAGGGAACCCCAAACCGGCGCCGAGCCCCATCAGGACCATCGGCGGCATGATGTCCGCGACGAAGGAGCCGTCAACCGGCGTCCGGGCGAACAGCAGCAGTCCGGCGCCGATGAAGAGCAGGGCAGGGATCAGCACGTTCTTGGGGCCGAAGCGCATGTTGACGCGATCGGAGACCTTGAGCGACATCGTCCCCATCGCCAGCGTCGCGGGCAGGAAGGCGAGCCCGACCTCCAGCGGGTCGTAACCGAGGATGCGCTGCATGTAGAGCGCTCCCATGAAGAACATGCCGAACATGCCGGCGACCAGCAGCGCCTGCACCACGTTGGCGCCCGAGACGTTGCGCGAGCGGAACAGGCGCAGCGGCATCAGCGGGTTCTCGATGCGCGTCTGACGCCACACGAAGGCGGCGACCAGGGCCAGCGAGACGGTTCCCAGGACCAGGGTCTGGGATGAGCCCCAGCCCTGTTCGTTGATCTGCAGGATGTTGTAGACGCCCAGCATCAGGCCGCCCGTGAGCAGCACCGCGCCCGGAACATCAGCGCCCTTGTCCAGGCCGATGCCCTCACGGTCCTCGACCAGGCGCCTGGCGAGCAGCGCGGTGGCGATCCCGATCGGGAGGTTGATGAAGAAGATCCAGTGCCAGTTGATCGCCTCGGTGAGCGCGCCACCTGCGAGCAGCCCGATCGAGCCGCCGGCCGAGGCCACGAAGCCGAACACGCCGATCGCCTTCGCCTGCTCGCGCGGCTCGGGGAACATCAAGACGATCATTCCCAGGATCACCGCGGAGGTGAGCGCGCCGCCGACCCCCTGGATGAAGCGGGCTGCGATCAGGATGCCCTGGCTCTGCGCGACGGCGCACAGCAACGAGGCCGCGGTGAAGACCGCGAGGCCCGCGAGGAAGATGCGGCGCTGCCCCGCGAGGTCTCCGAGCCTGCCGGCCAGCAGCAGCAGGCCGCCGAAGGGGATCATGTAGGCGTTCACGACCCAGGCAAGGTTGCTCTGGGAAAAGCCGAGGTCATCCTGGATCGAGGGCAGCGCCACGTTCACGATCGTGGCGTCGATGACGATCATCAGCATGCCCGTGCAGAGCACGTAGAGCGCGAGCCAGCGGTTGCGATCGGCGGTCGTGTCCATTCGTGCTCCTTCCGGGTCGGGGGCTGCTGAGTTGCGGAACCGTAGCAGATAGTCCTAGATAACAACTACGTGCGCTATATTTCAGGACTACCCGCTCGACAACTGGGCAAACCCCCATTAGAGCGACCATGGGCGAGAAATCGAAACGGACATACGGCGACATGTGTCGCTTCGCACACGCGCTCGACCTACTCGGCGAGCGCTGGGCGCTGTTGGTCGTTCGCGAGCTGCTGCTGGGCCCGAAGCGCTTCACCGACCTTCGCGCCGGGCTCCCCAAGGCCAGCCCCAACGTCCTCTCCGAGCGCCTGCGCGAGCTCGAGGCCGCCGGGGTATTGAGGCGGCGCACGCTGCCTCCACCGGCCGGCTCGCGGGTCTATGAGCTGACCGAGTGGGGCATGGAGCTGGAGCCAATCGTGACCCGGCTGGGCGCCTGGGGCGCCCGCTCGCCCCTGCCTCCGCCCGAGGCGACGATCGGCTCGGACTCGATCGTGCTGGCCCTGGGCTCGCTGTTCGACCCCGAGGCAGCCGCTGGGCTCAGCGCCGCCTATGAGCTGCGGTTGGGCGAGGAGCGCTACAGCGTCGAGGTGGCGAACGGCGAGATCGAGCTCCTGCGCGGTGCCCCTGAGGCCACTGAACTGGCGATCGAGGCCGACCCGGCCACGCTCGGCGCGGTGCTGGCCGGGGGGCTTTCGCTTGCCGACGCGCGGCGCTCGGGCGATTTCATGATCGAGGGCGATGCGGCTGCCGCTGAACGCTTCTTGGCCCTGTTCCCCATGCCAGAGCCCGCCCCGGCGCCCTAGCTGGGCGTCTCTCTACCATCCTCGGGATGCGAATCGATGAGCTTCTGAAGCGGCCCGAGCCATCGTTCTCGGTCGAGTTCTTCCCGCCCAAGACCGACGAGGGCCGCGCCGGGCTGTTCGAGACCGTCGAGGTGCTGAGCAAGCTCGATCCGTCCTTCTTCTCGGTCACCTACGGCGCCGGCGGCTCCACCCACGACCGGCAGACCACCCTGGAGATCACGCGCTCGATCCGCGACGACCATGGCGTCGAGGCGATGGCGCACCTGAACTGCGTCGGAGAGACAGCCGAGGGCCTGCGAGCCGTCGTCGACGGGATCGTCGAGGCCGGGATCGAGAACGTGCTGGCGCTGCGGGGGGACCCGCCCCGGGGCCAGGCCGACTTTGCGCAGCCCGACAACGGGCTCGGCAGTGCGGCCGAGCTCGCGGGGATGATCAGCGAAGCTCATCCGCAGCTGGCGGTCGGGGGGGCGTGCTTTCCGGAGGTCCATCCCGAGGCCGAGAGCCCCGAAGCGGACATGGCGTATCTGAAGACCAAGGTGGACGCCGGAGCCAGCTTCCTGATCACCCAGCTCTTCTTCGACAACCGCGCCTACTTCGAGTTCCGCGACAGCGCCCGCGCCGCCGGGATCGACGTGCCGATCATCCCCGGCGTGATCCCGATCGTCAGCTACGACCAGGTGAAGCGCACCTGCGCGCTCTGCGATGCCACGATCCCTCAGAACCTGAAGGACTCGTTGGAGGCCCTGGGCGGCGACGAGCGCGCCGAGTACGAGTTCGGGATCAGCTACGGCTCGGCGCAGTGCGCGGGGCTGCTGGCGGCCGGCGCTCCGGGCATCCACTTCTACGCCCTAAATCGCTGGCCGGCGACGCGCGCCATCCTGGGGGCGCTGAGGGCCGAGCGGCCGTGGGACCGCCGCCCTAGCGAGCCTGCGGCCGCGGGCGCCGACGGGCGCGCCACCTAGACTCTCGCCCCGTGCCGAAGTTCGAGCACCAGGGGAGGCGAATCGCCTACGAGGTCCACGGCGAGGGCGAGCGCGTGTTGGTGCTGATCCACGGGCTGCTCATGAACCGCCACATGTTCGACCGGCTCGGCCCCGAGATGACGGCCAGGGGCAACCGCGTCGTGACCGTGGACCTGCTGGGACACGGCGAGTCCGATCGCCCGCCTGAGATGGTCAACTACGGGATGAACTTCTTCGCGCAGCAGGTGGTGGGGCTGCTCGACGAGCTCGAGATCGACGAGGCCGTGATCGGCGGCACCTCGCTGGGGGCGAACACGACGCTGACCGTCGCCCGCATGGCCCCGGAGCGGGTGCGGGGGATGATGGTGGAGATGCCGGTGCTGGACAACGCGCTGCTCGGCGTCAGCGTCATCTTCACCCCGATCCTGCTCGGGCTGCGCTTTGGCTACCCGCTGCTGAGGCGGACCGCTGCGCTCGCCAACCGCATCCCCCGCACCAACTACATGCTCGACCTCTGGCTCGACCTGGCGCGGCAGGACCCGGCGCCATCCGCTGCGGTGCTGGCGGGGCTCTTCCTCGGCCCCGGCGCCCCCCACCACGACGAGCGAGTGAAGATGCAGCAGCCGGCGCTCGTCATCGGCCACCGCGCAGATCCCCTGCACCCCTTCTCCGACTCGGGAATGCTCGCCGACGAGCTCCCGAACGGGCGCCTGATCGTGGCCAACTCGATCCTCGAATGGCGCATCTCGCCCGAGCGCCTCGACGACGAGCTCGCTGCCTTCCTCGACGAGGTCTGGGCGGGTGCCGCGGTTCCCGAGCCCGCTGAGGCGTAGTTGAGGGAGCTTCGCTAACTTCGCGCACCGATGTCGAACCGCGAAGAGAGAGAGCGCCTGCGCCAGCAGCGGCTGGCCCAGCAGGCCCACCAAGGCTCGAGCGACCGCCGCAAGCTGGTGCTCGGATACGTCACCGCCGGGCTGCTGGCCGCAGCGGTCCTGGCCGGGCTGGTCGCGGTGATCGCCAGCGGAGGCGACGACAGCGAGGTGCCGGGCGGGGGCGACATCCCCGAGAACGCGCACGTGCAGGCCGAGGTCGGCAGCTTCAAGGGCCTGGAGTTCGACGACCGCGAGGGCACAGCGCCGCCTGACCTGCAGTTCGGCGACCTCGAGGAGTCAGCGCAGATGGCCGGCTGCGAGCTGCTCCTGGACCAGCCCGACGAGGGCTCGAACCACTTCACGAACGAGGACGACGGCAGCTACGAGACCAACCCGCCGACCTCCGGCGACCACTTCGCTGCCCCCGACGAGGCCGGCACCGGCGCCACCGCCGACGGGGCCTACCTGACGAAGCCGCCGGAGTCACGCCTGGTCCACGCGATGGAGCACGGGCGCGTCGAGATCCGCTACGACCCGAAACTCCCCGAGGACCAGCAGCTGGCGCTGAAGGGGGTCTTCGACGAGGACCCCGACGGCATGATCTTCGTACCGGACCCGAACCTGGCCAAGGCCGACTTCGCGGTGGCGGTCAGCGCTTGGACCAACGCCGTCGGCTGTCCCAGCTACGACCCGCTGGTCCTGGACATGATCCGGAACTTCCGCGACACCTTCCGGGGCAACGGGCCCGAGAGCGTCCCGATCACGCTCTAGCGGCTCAGCGCCTCTGCTTCACGCGCCGCGTCACCGTCTCGGTGCCGCCGCCACCGCCGCTGGCCGAGACCTCGATCAGCGCCACCGCCCGCCGCCCGGCTCGCAGTGCGGCCCGCAGCCGCTTCGCCTGCTTCTTCGAGAAGCGCACCTTGACGATCCCGTTGCGGCCCATCTCGACCTCCGTCCGGCCCGGCGTCCCACGCAGTCGCCGGACTTTGGCCGCCCCGCCGGCGCCCTTGACCACGATCGTCCCCGCGGCGGTCAGGGTGCAGTCCTCGTCGCAGGCGGCGCGCACCGCCAGCGCCTGCTTGCGCGCGGCGCGTCGCGCGCCCCTGGTGTCGAGCACAGTCAGCTTCGGGGCGGTCTTGCACGGGAATGGGCCGCTGGTGGGCTCCAGCCTCCGCACCGGCCCCGAGATCGACGCGGCATAGATGTGCCCACAGGCGTCCTGGCCGAAGGAGACGACCCCGCCGAAGTTGATCCCGAGCGGAGCGTCGCCTGTGGCACCGCCGGGCGCCAGGATGATCGTCCGCAGCTCACCGCCCAGCGCGTTCTGGCTGTCCGCGTAGACGTAGCGCCCGGCGAGCGACGGCAGCGCCGAGTCACGGATCACGAAGCCGCCCGTTATGGCGGCGCCGGCACCGCCATTGGGGTACTGGTGGGCCGGCGGCGAGTGGTTGGGGACTGCACAGCCGCTGGAGACCGCCATCCCTTCGAAGCAGTCCCAGCCAAAGTTGGCTCCGAGGCCCGTTCCCTCGGGCTTGAAGTCGATCTCCTCCCAGCTTCCCGCGCCGACGTCGCCGAAGGTGAGGTCGCCGGTGGAGCGGTCGAAGGATCCGCGCCACGGGTTGCGAACGCCCGAGGCGTAGATCTCGTCGCCGTTGCCGCCGGGCCCGTCCGCGTAGGGATTGCCCGCCGGGATCGAGTACTGGAATGGCGCCGCGCCCGCCGGATCGATCCGCAGAATCTTTCCGACCAATCGGTCAAGCGGCTGCGCGTTGCCTAAGGGTCCCCCATCACCGACCCAGGCATAGAGCAGGCCGTCGGGGCCGAATTGGAGCTGGCCGCCGTTGTGGTTGGAGGCGTCGAGGTGCGGGATCTCCAGCACGATCCGGCGGCTGGCCGGATCAGCGAGGTCCGGGTTCGAGGAGGAGCGGCGGAACTCCTCGATCCGCAGGTAGTGGAACCCGGGATTGAAGTCGCGCGTGTAGTAGACGTAGAAGCGCCCGCTGGAGCCGTAGTCGGCGGCTGGCGCCATCGAGAACAGCCCGCACTCGCAGAAGCCGCCCTCGTTGCCGTCCAAGACCTCCGCGCTGATGTCCAGGAAGGGCGCCGCCTGCGTCACCCCCGACTTCACCAGCCGGATCGTGCCGGCCCCCTCGACCACGAAGACGCGCTCGGGGTCGCCCGGCGCGCCGGTCACGTGGTAGGGGCTCGCGAAGTCCTGCCCGCCGAAGGGAGCGAGCTGGACGCCCTGTGCCATGGCGCCACCGCCGAGCGCGAACAGCCAGGCCAGGGTGCCGCTGAGGACGGCGGCGAGGCGTCGGCTCGAGCTTGTGAGATAGGGCACGTTCATGCAGGCTCCGGTTCACCGAGGACATCGGCGCGCAAATAGAGAAACACAAGCGGTGGTCGCGTGTTCCGAAAGTAGATGAAGCGCGGCAGGCTGTTGATCCCCCTCGCGCTGGCGGTGGGCGCCCTCTGCGCCTGGGTGGCCGGCCCTGCGCTCTCGCTGCACCCCTACGTCCACGGGGCAGAGGACTTCGAGCGCCCGCTGCCGCGGGCCGAGCGCCTTTCGGAAGGCGGCGCGACCGCAGCGGAATCCGCCGGAGGGCACGGCCACGGCCACGCTGAGGCGCGCTGGATCAGCCCGCCCGTCGAGGCACAGCACGAGTTCGACCTCGTCGGGATCGCCGCCGAGCTGCGCCCGGTCGAGATTCGCGTCCGCGACGAGGGCGGCGCCTGGAGCGAGTGGGTCGAGACCCACGGCGGCGACCCGGTCTACGTCGGTGGCGCCCGCGAGGCCCAGGTGCGCTCCGCCTTCCGGCCCCAGGGCGACCTTCACTTCGTCAACGTCTCAGGCACCGCCGGTGGCGTCGCCGAGCGGGTGCTTGACGGCGCCCGCGAGTCGATCAACTCCGCCTTCATCTCCGCGGTGTCGCCCTTCGTCGCCGAGGCGGCGGCCCCGAAGCCGAAGATGGTCAGCCGTGCGGCCTGGGGGGCAACCCGCGCGGAGGGCGGATGCGCACCGCGCGGCCCCGCCGCCTACGGTGAGGTGCAGGCGGGCGTCATCCATCACACCGTCAACGCCAACGACTACTCGAAGGCCGAGGCGGCCGGGATCGTGCTCGGGATCTGCCGCTTTCACGTCAACGGCAACGGCTGGAACGACATCGGCTACCAGGCCCTGGTGGACCGCTTCGGCCGCCTCTACAAGGGGCGGGCCGGAGGCATGGGCTCGGCGGTGGTCGGCGCGCAGGCCCAGGGCTTCAACGAGCAGACGACCGCGATCGCCTCGATCGGCTCCAACGACACCGTGAAGCTGGGCCGCAAGGCTCGCGTGGCAGTGACTCGCTACCTGGCCTGGAAGCTGGGGGTGCACGGCATTGACCCCTCGACCTCGGCGACGATGACCTCGGCCGGGGGCAGCCTCAGCCGCTACCCGGCCGGGACGGTGATCACCGTCCCCCGCGTGATCGGGCACCGCGATCTGGGCAACACCGCCTGCCCCGGCGAGCGGCTATACGCACAGGTGAAGTCGATCCGCAAGGTCGTGCGGAAGCGGGCGCTGCGCTTCAGCGCGGAGTCTCAGTAGCTCGGTAGGCGGGGAAGAACCCCGGCGAGCCTTCCCCGCGCTCTCTCGTGAGCCGCTCGTATTCGGCCGGGTCGCAGACGACCTCATGGGTCCTGAACTCGGCGTTGGCGTTGGCGAATCCGCGCTTGAACGAGTCCAGCGAGTCACCGGGCTCGACGCCGCCGCCGAGGTGCAGCGACAGCCCCAGCTCCCCGCCCAGCGAGATCATCGCCGCGAACACGTTCTTCATCGGCGAGTCCTCGAGGGCGGCGTCGCGGGTGCCGCCCAGGAAGTAATGCAGATAGCCGTCGCTGCGCACCACGATCGCGCCGGCGCCGGGCCCCTCGCTCTCCCGCCCCGCCAACAGCAGCCATGCGGGCTCGGCCGCAAGCAGCCGCTCGAAATACTCGGGCGGATAGAGGTAGCGGGCCGAGGCGCCGGCGCGGGCCATCGTTTCGGCATAGGCGCGCTCGAAGGCGGCGCGGTCGGTCGGCTCGGCATCGGCGCCCGGCTCGGCCGCCACGCGCCAGCCGCGTCGCTCGTTGCGCCGGATCTGCTCACGCAGGCGCTTGCGCATGCCGCCCTCGCGCCTGGGGTCGGCGATGTGGACCTCGGCGCGCACGGTCCCGCCGGTCAGCGCGGGCGCGTCGCCGATCCGGTCGCGGATGAAAAGGCTGACGAGGCCGGTATCCGACCAGTCCACCTGCGCCGGGTCCGGCACCGGGTCCGGCAGGGAGGCGGCGCCCGGATAGCCGTAGGGCGAGGCGGCGTCGCGGCCCGCCGTTGACTCGATCTCGCGCTCGATCACGGGCAGCAGCAGCGGCTCGGTGCCTCCCTCGATCGCGAGCGTGTGGGTGGCACCCTCGGCCGCGAGGAACTCGGGCGAGCGGAAGAAGTTGGCCGGATCGGCCGATGCGGCACCGGCGTCGGCGATCAACCGCGCCCGCAGCGGCGGCTCAGTCATCGGGCGGCGCAGGCTGGTCCTCCGGGAAGCCTCCCCAGAGCTCGACGTCGATCAGCTCCTCGCCGTGGCGGACGTGGTTGCGCAGCACGCCCTCCTGCTTCCAGCCGTTGTAGATCACCGCCTTCTTGGCGGCCTCGTTGCCGGCCGGGATACGCCCATAGACCTTGTGCGCGCCGAACTCCTCGTAGGCCCGCTTGTTGGTCAGCCTCTCGGCCTCGCGCCCCACGCCCTTGCCGACGACGCGCTCGTCGGCGACGATCGCCCCCAGCTCGGGGGCAGTCTGGCGACCCAGGCCGTAAAGGGCCGTGTAGCCGACGGCCTCCTCGATTCCCGCGAACTCGACCGCCCACTTGCGGTCCTCGCCGGACTCGTCCATCGCCCGCTCCACCCACGCACGGGCGTCCTCCTCGCTGAACTCGTCGCGATGCTCGAGCAGGTTGGCGGTGGCGGCAGGGCTGTTGAACCAGCGGTGGACCGCCGCCGCGTCCTCGAGCCGGAACTTTCGCAATGAGACTCCTCGGGCCATCGCTTGGGGCCAGCCTACGCGAGCGGGTTCAGGGACGGGACTCGTGGGCCTCCGACTCGCGCTCGGCAGCCTGGCGCAGCGGCGAGCTCTCGGCGGCCCCCGCGAAGGAGTCGGGGGCGGCGAAACCCGAGCCGCGCAGCAGCACGAGCGGGGTCAGCGCGAGAATCTTCAGATCCAGACCCAGCGAGCGATGCTCGACGTACCAGACGTCCTGCTCGATCCGCTCCTCCCAGGGGATCCCGGCGCGGCCGTGGGTCTGGGACCAGCCGGTGATCCCCGGCTTCAGCTCCAGTCGGCGGCGCTGGCGCTCGGTGTAGAGCTCGACCTGGGCCGGCAGGGTCGCCCGCGGGCCGACGATCGCCATCTCGCCGCGCAGGACGTTGACCAGGTTGGGGACCTCGTCGAGGGCGAATCGGCGCAGCACCCTGCCGGCACCGGTCACGCGTGGGTCCTTGGCGACCACGGCGGTGCCCACCCCGACCGGATCAGATCCCCGCTTCATCGTCCGCAGCTTCCACAGCTCGAACTCCTCGCCGCCTTGACCGACGCGCCGCTGGCGGTAGATCACCGGGCCCCTCGAGGTCAGCTTGATCGCGGCGGCGACCAGCAGCATCAGCGGCGCCGACAGCACCAGGCCCAGCCCGGCGAGGACGACGTCGGCGGCCCGAGGCAGCCCGCGGCGCCGGATTCTCGCGTCCGGCAGCGAGCCCGGCGTCACCGACTCGGGCCTCATCGGATCCCCTCGACTTTCTCCCAGCCGATCGGGACGGCGCCGGCGCGGACCCGGTCGAACAGGCCGACGGCGATGGATGCGGTCACGGTCACGTAGTAGTAGGCGATGCGGAACGGGAGGAAGGGGACGAAGCGGCCGAGCGCCGCGGCCAGCAGCAGCCCCAGCTGCAGCGCCATTGTGACGGCATACAGCGACCCCTGCCCCAGCAGGGCGAAGTTCGTCACCAGGGCGATCAGGTGCAGCCAGGGGGTCAGGTAGCGGGCCAGGCGGTGCGAGTAGATCTCGAACGCATAGGCGGGGCTGTATCCGCGCGGGTTCAGCATCCCCCACTTCAGCATCACGTCCCACAGCCCCCACATCATGCGGCGCTTGCGCTTGAACTCGCCCTCCACCGTTGGCGCCATTCGCTCCTCGGCGACCGCCGTCGGCTCGTAGACGGCCCGCCTACCGCGCTTGGTGATCTCGAACGGGAAGCCGATGTCCTGCCCGCGGCTGGGATCGAGCTCGATGTAGGCGTCGCGGCGGACGGCGTAGATGCCGCCGTTGCCCGCCGTGATGCCGGCCAGCCCGGACTCCATCGCGCGCAGGGCCATCTCGTAGCGCCAGTAGAGACCCTCCTGGTTGCCGCCCTCGCCGCCGCTGAAGCGAACCTGGCCGCAGGCGTAGCCGACGCCCTCCTGCCGCAGACGCGCCACCAGCCTGGCCAGGGCGTCGGAGTGCCAGAAGCTGTTGGCGTCCGAGAAGGCGACGATCGGGGCCTGCGTCTGGCGCACCGCCTCGTTCAGCGCCGCCACCTTGCCGCCGCGGGGCAGGTCGAGCACCAGGTCGGCCCCCGCGGAGCGCGCCAGCTCGACGGTGCGGTCCTTGGACCCGTCCGAGGCGACCACGATGCGCAGCAGCTCGGCCGGGTAGTCGAGCGCCAGCGCGTTGGCGACCTTGCGTTCGATCACCTTCTCCTCGTCGTAGGCGGCGATGATCAGGTCGACCTCGACGGGCTCCACCGGCGGCGGGCGCCGGCCGAGGGAGTCGCCGGTGTCGAGCAGGGCGGTCAGCGCCCGCAGGACCAGGGCGTAGCCGACGTGCGCGTAGACGATCAGCGCCACGGAGAGCCAGAAGAGGATCTCAAGAGCCATTGCAGTGACTATCGAAGCAGGCGCTCGTACAGGGACTTCGTGTCACGCCCGATTCGGTCCCAGGAGTAGCGGCCGGTCGCGGCCTCCAGGGCCCCGGCGGCGAGCCGGTCGCGCTCGGCCGGGTCGGCGATCAGCTCGCGCAGAGCCACCGCGAGGGCGGCCGGATCCTCGGGCGGCACCGTCCGCGCCGCGCTCTGCGCGGCGATCTCCGGGAACCCGCCGACGTCGCTCAGCACCAGCGGCCGCCCGAACGCGAGCGCTGTGTAGAGGACGCCCGATTGCTCGATGTTGCGGTACGGAAGGGCGACCACGTCGGCCCTGCGCATGTACGCCGGGATCTCGGGATCGGTCACGAAGCGGTCGATGAAGCGGACGCGGCCCGGCGCCCGCGCGGCCAGCTCGTGCAGCGGCTCCATCGACATCCGCGACATCCCCACGATCCAGAGCTCGGCCCCCTCGACCTCGGCGAAGGCGCGCAGCAGCACGTCCGTGCCCTTGTAGGGCCGGACCAGCCCGAAGGCGAGGATGACCGGGCCCTCGACCTCGCCCAGCTTCTCCGGGAGCGGCTGCTCGTCCGGCTGCCGGGTCAGGTAGTCGAAGGCGCCGTGCGGGATCACCTCGAGCTTGGCCGAGTCGACCCCGAAGTCAGCGGTCAGGCGCTTGGCGCCGTGCTCGGTGTGGACAACGACGGCGTCCATCCGCGCCAGCAGGCCGGTCAGCGTCCGCCCGATGCGGCTGCCGGCCTCCGGCAGGCGCCAGTGCATCGTGAACACGCGAGGGTGGACCGGCGCCAGCAGGTGCTGGTCGACTCGAGGGATCGGCAGCCACTGGTAGTGGACGATGTCGGCGGGGCGGGCGTGGCGGCGGTGGCGCAGCATTCCCGGGAGGTGCTCCGCCGCGCGCAGGGCCCTCCGCACCCGCGGGTCGCCGCCCGCGCGGGAGCTGCCCCGATAGAAGAGCTCGGTGACCGAGTAGCCGCTCTCGCGCGGGACCGGGCCGTGTGGAAAATGGCAGGTGACGAGCTCGGCGCGAACGCCGGCTCGGGCCAGCGCGGCGCTGAGCGCATGGTCGTAGGGAGGGGTGTAGGCCGCCGGATCGACGATTTGTACGCGCATGGGGCAGCATTCTCGCCGTGCTGCTCTCTTACTGCGTGGTCAACACCAATGGCCGGGAGGATCTTCTCGCCTGCCTGGACGCGATCGAGCGCACCGCGCCCGAGGGAATCGAGCGCGAGGTGCTCGTCCTGGACAACGCTTCGGCCGACGGATCCGCCGAGGCCGTGCGCGCGCGCGGCGCCGACGTGCGGCTGATCGAGCTCGGGCTGCGCGAGGGCAAGGCGGCCAACGACACGCGACTGCTGAGGGAATCGCGGGGCGAGTTCTGCCTGCTCCTGAACGAGGACTCCGAGCTGCAGCCGGGCGCCGTGAGCGCCCTGCTGGACGCCGCGCAGTCCGCGCCGGACGTGGGAGCGGCCGGAGCGCAGCTGCTGGCCGCGGATGGCGCGCCCGTTCCGTGCGCATGGCGCTTTCCAGGGCCACAGACCGCGTTGGCCGGCGCCGTCTTCCTGCACCGGCGGTTCACGGTGCAGAGCGGCGGGGAGCGCACCCGCGAGGTCGACTGGGTGCAGTCGAGCGCGATGCTGATCCGCCGCGAGGCCGCCGTCCAGATCGGATACCTGGACCCGGCCTTCTTCATCTACTCGGACGAGACCGACTTCTGCCGCCGCCTCGCGGGCGCCGGCTGGCGCACGCTCTACGTCCCCGCCGCGCGCGCGGTCCATCACGACCAGATGGCGAGCGACCTGGCCGGGGCCGAGCGCCGCACGGTCGAGTTCCACCGCAACCGGGACCGCTACCTGCGCAAGCACCGGGGCCGCGCGGCGGCATTCCTGCTCCGCCCCCTGCTCGCCTTCCCCTACCTGCTGCGCACCGCCGCGGCGTTGGTCACCCCGGGCCGGGACCCCCGCCGGATGTGGTTCCACGCGCGTCAGGCCCTGGTCCCCGGCCGGGGTGAGGGAATCCGCGAGGCGGCGGAGGAGTTCAATGCCCGGGCGGTCACGGGCGCGCGTCCTCGTCGCGTTGGGCCGCCTCCAGGGCCTCGCGGGTGAGGCGGGGGCCCGGCGTGCCGGGGTCCTCGGGCTCGTCGCGGTCCGCCTCCGGCGGAGACTCGCGGAACCGGTGCAGCGATTCGCGGATGGCGGCGGGGGTGAGGTTGTTGGCGGCGGCGCGCCGCTCCTCCTCGGAGAGGAAGCCGGTCAGATAGAGCGCCGCGGGATAGAGCAGCCAGACCACCGTTCGGGAGGCCAGGCCGACGAAGCCATCAGTGGGCAGCAGCAGCTCCCCCGCCACCACGAGCACCGCGGCGAGCGCCGCGGCCTGTCCCAGCCGCAGCCACTCGTAGGGCACGCGGAACAGCCGCTGGGTGAAGACGTACATCAGCGCCAGCACGACGGCGTAGGAGGCGACCAGGGAGACGCCCGCGCCGACGATGCCGAGCGCGGGGATGAGGACGAGGTTGAGGCCGATGTTGACTCCCGTGCCCGCGGCGGTAGCCGGGAAGTTGAACTCGGTGCGCCCTGTGCGCCCCAGCACGACGACCAGCACAAGGTAGAGCGCGTAGAGCATTACCCCTGTCGAGACCAGGCCTATCGCCTCATAGGACTCGAAGAACTCGGGGGCAGCGAGCAGCCGCACGACCCAGCGCGAGAGCAGCCACAGCCCCGCGACGAAGAAGGTGCAGACCACCACGAACCACGTCACGATCACGGCGTAGGCGCGGCGGGCCTCGTCGTCGTCGGTGATCGAGTAGGCGAGCGGCGGCCAGGCAAGCTGGAAGCCCTTGACCAGCACGTTGACCGCCTGGGCGAACTTGACCGAGAGGGCGTAAAGCCCGGCGTCGGCGAGGCCCGCGAGACGGACGAGCATGACGCGGTCAATGAAGTTGAGTGAGTAGAGCGAGAGCTCGGCCGGCATCGTCGGAAAGCCGAAGCGGGTCATGCGCCGCAGCAGCGGCCAGTCGGGGACCAGGGCCAAGCGGCGGCGCTGGGTGACCAGCAGCGCGGCGAGGAAGGCCGCCCCGGTTGCGTACTGGCCCAGCAGCAGGCCGCGGGCGCCCTCCTCCTGGACGACGACGAGCCAGACGGTGACCGGGATCGTGACCAGCACGTTGCTGACGGTGAAGGCGAGGAATGCCTTTGCCCGCTCGTCGAGCCGGAACAGCGTCAGCAGGAACTCGTACATCGTGAACACCCAGAGACCGAAGATCGCGATCCGCATCAGCTCGGGGTCGGAGCGGTCCAGCAGCAGCTCGGAGATCGGCTCGGCCAGCGGTATCGCAATCGCGAAGCCGATCGTCGTCGTCCAGAAGAGCGAGGCGAACCCCGTCTTCACAACCCGCTCCGGGTCCTCGTCGCGCTCGTAGTAGAAGCGCAGCAGGGCCTCGATGATCCCCAGCCGAATCACGATGCTGGCCGCGATCACTGACACGATCAGCACCTCGGCCGCGCCATAGTCCGCCGGCGCCAGGTATTGCGTGTACAGCGGCAGCAGCGCGACCGCGATCAGCTTCGAGATCACGCTGGAGGCGGTGTAGGCCGCCCCCGTGGTCGCCAGCCGCCGCAGGTAGCCGGTCATCTACCGGAGGATCCAGCTGGGGCGGGTGGGCCGGCGGCCGCCAGCGCTCCCCCGATCCCCAGAAGCGCCCAGGTCAGCGGGTCGGTCAGATAGGCGCCGTAGCCGACGGTGTGCACGAGCAGCGCCGCAAAGGCCGCCACCAGCCCGATTCGGGCGAGGAAGATCACACCCTGGCCCCCGGTGGCCGGGTCGCCGATCGCGTCGGCCGGCGCACCCAAGCCCGGTGCGATCCGGCGCATGCCGGCCAGCAGCGTCCACAGCGCGGCGGCGATCGTCGCCGCATACGCGAGCAGCCCGATCGCGCCCTGTTCGGCGGCGACCGTGACAGGCTCGTTGTGGGCGACCGCGGTCTGGTTGCGGTTGATGTCCTCCTGCTCGGCGAAGGCCTCCGAGAACGAGGCCGAGCCATACCCGGCCAGGGGCCGCTCGGCGGCGAGGTCCAGCCCGCCCTCGATCAGGGTCGTGCGCCCGCTGCTGACCTCCTCGGCCGAGTCCTCCGCCTCGGAGGTGCCTCCGACGACGGCGATCGCCCCCGCAATCGCCACAAGCGCCAAGGGCGTGGCGATCGCAGTCCCCAGCAGGCTGTAGCGGAGCGCACAGAGAACGGCGATCCCGGCCAGGACCGCGACGAAGCTGGTCTGTGAAAAACCCACAGCCAAGCCAGCCAGCAGCACCGCCAGAACCCCGGCCCCGATCGCGACGCGGCGCGCGTCGCGGATCCACATCACGACCGCAACAGCCAGCACCGCCGCCATCGCCAGGTAGCGCCCGTAGATGTTCGGATCCCAGAAAAGGGAGTTGACCCGGAAGTAGAAGTGGAAGTCGTTGGAGCGCTCCAGCGCGGGGTTCCAGAAGATCTCGCCCGCAATGTGTTGACCCACCCCCACCAGCGAGAAGAGCAGCGCTTCGCCGACGACGACCGCGAGGCAGAGGCCCAGCAGCCTCGGCGACCAGCGCTGCTGCCACAGCAGCACGAACATGACGGCGAAGGGCACCAGGAAGAAGCCGACGTTTCGCGTGGCGAAGGGGACGTCGCCCGAGTAGGAGGCCTGCAGCGCGTAGAGGACGATCGCCACGGCCAGGGCGGTGGGAAGCAGGCGCGGGCGCTCGGGCTCGCGGCCGCCGGCTGCGAACGCGTCGATCGCGTAAGCAAGGGTCCCCGCGGCGATCACGACGTAGAGCGGCACCAGCAGGTTCACCTCGTCACCGCTGACGTCGATCGGGATGCGGAACGGCAGCGCCGCGACCAGCAGCAACGGCAGGACGAGCGGGCGCCGGCGCAGCAGCAGCCCGAGGACGACGACGAGCGCGGTGGCCGCGGCGAGCAGCGCGGCCAGGACCGCCGGGCGATCGCGGATCGAGGCCAGCTCGTCCCAGCCCTCTCCCAGCAGCAGCGCCAGCGCGATCGCGAGCGCCCCGAGAAGCGCAGCGGCGCGCAGGCGCCGGCCGGGACCCAGCATTGCGATCGAGACCGCGGCGGCGGCCACGACGCAGCCGGTCACCTGCAGGGCCTCGGTCACGGCTCGGCTCCTGACTCCGCGCTCGGCGGCGGGGCTGCCTCAGTGATCTTCAGCTTCTCGCCCGAGACGGCCCCGCGGTCGGCCCGCTCCAGCTCGAGATAGAGGCGATACGGGCCGGGCGGAACGGGCCGGCCGTCGTCGCCGATCCCGTCCCAGTCGAAGCAGTGTGCCGAGCGCTTGTCCGGCGTGGAGTCGCCCTCGAGAGCTACGTCCTCAGCCAGCACATGGACGACGCGCCCCGAGGAATCCACCATCGCCAGGTCGAAGACGTCGTCGCGCGGCGTCTGGAAACAGACCCGGTAGGGGGGCTCCTCCGCGCTGCGCATCGCGATCCGGCTCGCCACCGGCCCCTCCGAGCGGAGACGCTGCGTCGCCACCATCGCCGCAACGATCCCGACGAGGAACACCGCCACGCATACCGCGGCAAGCGTCGTCGGGCTGCGTGCGGGTCGGGTCAGTCGCCTAGGGGCCTGTGGATGTGCCGGTTGAGGTCTCGGTGCCACCCGTGACCTGGTCCTCGCCGAGGACCACCGCGACGATCGCGCCCTCGGAGATCTCCAGGTTCTCCTGGTCGATCGCTTCGGTGGCCGTGATGCCCACGACCGAGCCGATCTCGGGGGCGCACTCCTGCCCGTCCCTCGCCGAACATGACGACGCTCGTGTCGAATGGCGAGATCGTGTTGGTCACCGGCCTCACCTCGTAGCCCTTCTGCTCGAGCTGAGGCACCGACTGGGCGGCGAGCCCGGGCTCGCCCGTCCCGTTCAGCACGGCGACCTGGGTGTCGCCTGGCCGGCAGGCGAGCCCCGCCTTGCCGCCGCCGCCGCCACCGCCGCCGCCACCGTCGTCGTCTCCTCCCAGCAGGCGGGAGGCGCCGAAGGCCACTCCGGCGGCCAAAATGAGGGCGCCGATCACGATCACGGCCGTGGAGGGGATCTCGAAGCCTTCCCGCGGCTCGCCGCCGCGCCGCTGCTCGAAGCGCTCGCGCCGCTTGGCCGCCTGCCGCGACAGCTCGGATCGCCGGAATGCCTCGGCGTCCGAGGCGGGGGGCGGCGCGCCCCGGCCCTGTGTCGCCTCCTCCTCGGCCTCCTCTGCGCCGATCGGCGGCGGTGCGCCACCGGCCTCGGTGGGCTGGCCTTCGCCTTCGACCAGGAACTCGGCGCTCTCGCGCAGGCGTCGCACGTCGCGCGCCTGGGCGAAATAGAGGAGTGCGAGCACGGACAGGCCCACGAAAGCGGCGAGGCCGGCGTACGCACCTAGTTCACGGAGCAGGTCCATGAGTGCGGCGCGGGATGTTAACCGTCGATGTCGAGGGCAGCCGCCTGGCGGCGCTCCCTCGCCAGATCGACCGTCTTCTCGGCGAGGTGCGCCTCGTCGCCCTCGCGGACGAGCTGCTCGAGGCGGCTGACCGCCTCCTCGACCCACTCCGGGTCGAGCGGGGTGCGCGGCACGGCCCGGACGATCTTCTCGGCGGCGGTCGGCTGAGGGCGTTCGTCGGAGCTGAAGAGCTCCTCGTGCAGCTTCTCGCCGGGACGCTTGCCGGTGAACTCGATCGCGATGTCCGTCTCGGGCTCATATCCCGCGAGGCGGATCATGTTGTGCGCGAGATCGACGATCTTGACCGGCTCGCCCATTTCCAGCACGAACACCTCGCCGGTGCCCGCCCCGAGGTCGCCGGCGCGGATCACCAGCTGCACCGCCTCGGGGATGGTCATGAAGTAGCGGCTCATCTCCGGGTCGGTGACGGTGACCGGGCCGCCGCGCTCGATCTGGCTGCGGAAGATCGGCACCACGCTGCCGGAGGAGGCGAGCACGTTGCCGAAGCGCACGGTGATGAACCGCGTGGTGGTGTGCTTGAGGCGAGCCCCCTCGACGATCCACTCGGCCATCGCCTTCGAGGCGCCCATCACGGTGCGCGGGTTGACCGCCTTGTCCGTGGAGACGAGCACGAAGCGCTCGCAGCCCGAGGCGGCCGCGGTCTCGGCGGTGACTCGGGTCGCGATCGCGTTGTTGCGCACCGCCTCCAGCGGGTTCGACTCCATCAGCGGCACGTGCTTGTAGGCGGCGGCGTGGAAGACGACGTCGGGATGGAAGCGCTGCATCACCTCCAGCATCCGGTCCGCCTCCTTGCAGTCGGCCAGCACCGACTCGACCCGGGTGAAGTGGCGCTCCTCGATCATCTCGCGGTCGATGCGGAAGAGGTTGTCCTCGGCGTGGTCGAGCATCACCAGCAGCTTCGGGCGCACCCGGGCGATCTGGCGCACCAGCTCCGAGCCGATCGAGCCGCCGGCCCCGGTCACCAGCACCACCTTCTCGTTCAGGTAGGCGCCGACCCGGTCCAGCTCCATCACGATCGGCTCGCGTCCCAGCACGTCCTCGACCTGGACCTCGCGCAGCTGCCTGGTCAGCTGCACGCCGCCGCGGAGCAGCTCGAACACGGTCGGCAGGGTGCGCACGTTGACGTCGCGCTCGCGGCAGGCGGCGACCACGCGGCCGCGCAGCTCGCCCGGGGCCGACGGAATCGCGATCACGACCTCGTCCGGCTTCAGCTCGTCCAGCACGCGATCGATCTCCGAGGTGGTCCCCAGCACCTTGGTCCCGTGCAGGCGCATGCCGCGCTTGCGCGCGTCATCGTCGAGGAAGCCAATCGCGCTCTGACTCAGGTTGGGGTTGAGCTGAAGCTCGCGCACCACCATCTGGCCGCCCGAGCCGGCCCCGACCACCAGCACCTTCTGCGTCCGCCCGGTGGCGGCCCGGCGGGTGGGCCGCTCGACCAGCATCCTGACCAGGAGGCGGGCGCCGCCCAGCATGAAGGTGCTGAGCAGGAAATACGTGACCAGGACCGAGCGCGGGATCGCCTCATCGAAGGGGCGCAGCAGGTAGAGGGCGATGAGCAGGACCAGCGCCGAGATCGAGGTCGCCTTGACCAGAGCGACGAAGTCGGGCAGGCGGAAGTAGCGCCACCACTTCTCATAGAGGCCGAACGCGGCGAGGGCCGCCAGGGTGCCGGCGACGACGAACCCGATCGAGCCCCAGAGCATGTCGCTGTAGGGCTCGGGCAGGCCACCTGCGCTCTCCAGGAAGCGCAGGCGGAAGGCCAGGTAGTAGGCGAAGCCGACGAGGACGGCGTCGGCAACAACCTGCAGCGCCTTGTTGCGGTAGACGGGGTGCTTGAGACGATGCACGCGAACAGCGAGTCTAGAGCCGATCAGCCGGTCCATCCGGGACGCGGATGACCGCTTGCAGCGTCTCGTGCCAGTCCTCGACGAAGCGGTCGAGCCCGAAACCGGCCTCCACCCAGCGCCTGCCGGCCTCGCCTAGGCGCGCGGCGCGATCGCGGTCGGCCGCCAGCTCCTCGAGTGCGGCGGCGAGCGCCGGTGGGTCCTCTGGCGGCACGACGAGGCCGCCCCCGCTCGCCTCCACGAAGCGCGCCGCCTCGCCGGCGGCGGAGAGCACGACGGGCCGCGCCGCCGCCATCGCCTCCAACATCTTCGTCGGTATCGCCCCCGCGAACACCGGCCGGTCCCGAAGCAGCACGGCGGCCGCGTCGGCCTCGGCCAGCAGCTCCGGCACGCGCGCGTGGGGGACGGCGCTGAGCGTGTGGGCCTTCGCAAGCCGCTCGGCTCGGGCGCGCAGCTCGGGGCCCTCTGCGCCGTCCCCGGCGACGATCACCTCGACGGCGGAATCCGGGTGCAGAGCCTCGACGGCGTCGAGCAGGGTGCCCACCCCCTGCGCCATGCCCGTCGTGCCGGCGTAGAGGACGCGGAACGGGCCGGACCCGGGGGCCGGGGCCGGCTCGAATGCCCGCAGGTCAACAGCGGGCGGGATCCGGCGCACCTTGCCGGCGGCCTCGGCCCGCCCCGCGAGGCGCTCGGCGATGCCCTCGGTCGGGCATACGATCGCCGCAGCCGTCCGGTAGCAGCGGCGCTCGAGCGTTCGAGCCGCACGGATCGCGGGCGGCGACCGCAGCGCGCCGAGCTCGATCGCCGAATCGGGCCAGAGGTCGGCGACGTTGATCACCAGCGGCGCGCCCTTCTGGCGCGCGTAGCCGATCCCGGCCGCCGCCACGAACAGCGGCGGCGTCTCGACCACGATCACGTCGGCGGGGCCCGTCCGGGCCGCGCTCGCCAAGGCCGAGGTGGCGAAGGTCGCGTGGTTGGCGAGGCGGCGGACGAAGCCACGGTTGGGCGCCGGATAGACCCCGCTGCGGTAGATGGTGACGCCGTCGTCGGTCTCGGTCGTGAGCGGGCGGTTGCGGTACCCGGGCCGGATGCGGCCGTCCGGGTAGTGCGGCGGCGGCGTGTGCACCGACACCTCGTCCCCCCGGTCCGCCAGACCTCGGGCGAGCGCCGAGATGCGCGTCTGCGGGGCGCCGACCTCAGGGGGGTAGTAGTGGGTCAGGAATGTGATTCGCAACGGCCGGCCCCGGTGCGGGGTTGGGGCGGCCAGCCTAGCTAGCTGATGGTCGGCTGTTCGCTGCGCGCGAGGGCGGCCAGCAGCGACTCGAGCACGTGGTCGAGCTGGCCCTGCTCCATTTCGGGGAAGAGGGGCAGAGTGATCGCGCGGCGCGCGTACTCCTCGGTCAGCGGCAGCTCGTCCGTCGCCGCGTCCGAATAGGCCGGAGTCAGGTGGAGCGGCGGGAAATGAAGGGTGGTCTGGATTCCCCGCTCGCCGAGCTCGCGCCGCACCCCGTCGCGGTCGATTCCCTCCGCGACCACCGCAGTGAACATGCAGTGGCTATTGCGCTCGCCCGGAGTAGGCGCGGCGGTGGGAATGATGCGCCCCTCGCCGGCGAGCGCGGCGCGATAGGCGGCGTCGATCTCGGCCCGGCGCCGGTTGTCCTCGTCCAGCCGCGACAGCCGGGCTCGGACCAGCGCGGCGCGCGGATCGTCGATGCGGTAGTTGAACCCCGGCCGCTCCACCGTGTACTCGCTCACGTCCTCCTCGTCGCGATCCGCGGTCTGGGACGTGATTCCCTGGAAGCGCAGGACCCGCGCCAGCTCAGCCAGCTCGGGGTCCGAGCTGAGCAGCATTCCGCCCTCGCCGACACCGAGGTTCTTGCTGGCCGAGAAGCTGAGGGCGCCGGCGATTCCGAGCGTTCCCGCATGCCGACCCTGGATCCAGGTCCCCGCGGCGTGCGCCACGTCCTCGATCAGGGCTGCGCCGTGTCCCTCGGCCAGCGCCGCCAGCTCCCGGACCTCGCCGGGGTGGCCACCGTAGGCGACCGTGATCACCGCGCGAGCGCCGCGCCTCAGCCCGGCCTCCGCCGCTTCGGGATCGAGCCAGGGCTCGGTCACGCTCTTGATGTCGGCGAACCGGGGATAGGCGCCGCAGGCCGCCAGCATGTTGGCCGTGGCGGCGAAGTTGATCGAGGGTATGACCACGGAGTCTCCGGGCCCAACGCCCGCTCCAAGGCAGGCAAGGTGAAGCGCCGCGGTGCAGCTGCTGAGTGCGACCGCCTCCGTCGCTCCCGTGTAGTCCCTCATGTCGGCCTCGAGGCCCTCGGTGCTCGGACCCATCACCCACCAGCCCGAGCGGTATGCGTCGAGCAGCTGCTCGAGCTCGTGCTCGTGCACGCGGGGCGATGCGAGTGGGACTTTCCAATCGGTCATGGGATGACTACCAACTACTAAAGCAGGCGGTACCCCGGATCGGTTTTTGTAGTCGAGGTGCACTAGGATTTGCGCGCGGGGACGTACGGACAAAACCCATCATTTGGAGGGGCGTTAGAGAGCATGATGGAATCGCTGGGGGCCCTTGGAAGGAGGGCGGGCACTGCAGGGCGGATACCGTGGCGGGTCCCAAGGCGGATCCCGTGGCCGCAGCGCGTCTTCGACCTCGTCGTGCTGGTCTGCCTGACGCCGCTGTTGGTGGTGCCGCTGCTGTTCTTCGCGCTGCTCGTCTTCCTGGACTCTCCGGGGCCCGTGCTCTACCGGGCCCGTCGGCTTGGACTCGGCGGCCAGCCGTTTCTGATGCTGAAGTTCCGGACTATGCGCACAGGGGCCCGCGGCGCCGCCGTGGCAGCTCGCAACGACCCTCGCATCACGCCCCTCGGAAGCTTCCTGCGATCCACCCGGCTCGACGAGCTGCCCCAGCTCTGGAACGTCGTCAGGGGCGAGATGCGCATGGTCGGTCCGCGGCCGGAGGACGAGGAGTTCGTCGCCGCCCACAGGCGGGACTACGAGCACATCCTCAGCGTGCCGCCCGGCGTGACCGGCCCGACGCAGCTCCAGTTCACCCTCCCCGAGGCGGAGCTGCTGGCCGACAGCGACGATCCCGCCGCCCACTACGCCCAGGCCCTGCTTCCCAGCAAGGTGGCGAGCGACCTCGCCTACGCCGGTCGGCACTCCGTCCCTGGCGACCTGGTGATCATCGGCAAGACGCTGCTGCTGCCGCTGCGCCTCGCCGCGGTCCGCGCCCGCCGCTTCGGCGTGCATCACCGGCCGCTGGCATCCGCATACGCGCTCAGCGGCGGAATCGCGCTGGTGCTCCTCGTCGCATTCGCCTTCACCTGGGGCCCGGCCCGCTGAGCTGCGGCCGCGCCGCGCTGGCCAGACGCAAGACCCACATCTCCGTAACATGGCCGCCTGGCGCGCGGCTGGGGCCGGCGCCCTCTGACCCATGACCGACTTCATCGTGGACCCCTTGGTCGAGTTCTGCGTCGACGTGATCGGCGAGATCGGCTACCTCGGAATCTTCCTGCTGATGCTGGTGGAGAGCGCCAACATCCCGATGCCGAGCGAGGCGACCATGCTGTTCGCAGGCTTCAAGGTGGACGACGGCGACCTGACCCTGCTCGGGATCACCGCGGCCGGGGTACTGGGGAACATCGTCGGCTCCTGGGGCGGCTACGCGATCGGCTACTGGGGCCGCGAGGAGCTGCTGGAGCGGCACAAGGTCTTCCACGTCAGCCCCAAGCAGATGGCCCGGGTCGAGGGCTGGTTCGACCGCTACGGGGCTGTCACCGTGTTCTTCACGCGAATGCTGCCGATCGTGCGCACCTTCATCTCCACCCCCGCCGGCGCCGCCCACATGAACTTCTGGAAGTTCACGATCTACACCGCTGCCGGCTGCATCCCCTGGGTGCTGTTGCTGGGCTACATCGGCGTCCAGGTCGGCGCCAACTGGGAGGAGTGGCGCGACAAGCTCCACTACTTCGACTACGTGGTGGTGGCCGGCCTGATCGCGCTCGCCGTCTGGGCCTTCGTCAAGTGGCGGAGCAACAAGGCCGACCGCGAGGGCGAGGTCTCCCCCGCCACCGAGGGCTGATTTCCAGGTGCCCGCGGGCGACGAGGGGCCTGGCGACTCACCGACCATTCCGCCCTCGCGCGCTGTCGCGCTGGGGGCGGTGCAGGGCCCGACCGAGCTGCTGCCGGTCTCCAGCTCGGCACACCTGACCCTGGTTCCCTGGCTGGGCGACTGGGAGTGGGAGCGGCTCGATCCCGAGTTGCGGAAGAGCTTTGAGGTCGCATTGCACGTCGGGGCCGCCCTGGCCCTGCTGGTCGGCCAGCGCCGCGTGATCGCCGAGGAGCTGCGCTCGTTCGATCGCCGCAAGGCCGAGGTCCTGGCGCTCTCCTTTCTGCCCGGGGCGGCGATCGGACTGGCCCTCGAGCGCCAGATCGAGCGGCACCTGGGCGGGCCGCTGCCGACCGCCCTGGGACTGCTTGCGGGCGCCGGGGCGATGGCGCTGGCCGACCGCCGGCCCCAGAGCAGGGTGCGCGGCCGCGCCGACGCGGCCGACGGCCTGGCGCTGGGCCTCGCCCAGGCGGCCGCGCTGGCGCCCGGGGTCTCGCGCAACGGGGCGACCCTGACGGTCGCCCGCTGGCGGGGGTTCACCCGCGAGCACGCCAACATGCTCTCGCGCACGGTTGCCCTGCCGGTGATCGTGGCGGCTGCGGCGTTGAAGGGCTTCCGCCTGCGCAAGCGCGGCCTCGACCCCGGCCAGCGCTCCGCCTTCGCCGCCGGGACGGCCACGTCCTTCGCCTCCACCCTGGCCTCGCAGGAGCTGATCCGGTTGGTCGAGCGCGACGACTCCGGGCTCTGGCCCTACGCGGCCTACCGCGTCGGCCTGGCGAGCCTGGTGCTGGGTCGCCTGGAGCTGCGCCGTCGGCGCGCGCGGGCCCAGGCCGCAGCCACCGTCGTGGTGGGGAATGGGCGGCCGCCGCCCCAGGCCGCTCACGCCGCCACGCAGGCTGCCGAAACCGTCGCCCGCGCGCAGGATGATGCCGACGATGTCCCCTAGACGAGCTGCGCACAAGAGCGGATGAGCGACGCCTACGCCCGCGCCGGCGTCAGCCAATCCACCGCCGACGAGGCGGTCGCGGCGCTGGTCGGCGCGCTCGCGGCCGCGGCGCCGGCCCAGAGCCGCCAGGCGCTCGCCAGCGGCCACTACGCGAACGTCATCCGCCTCGACGACAGCACGGGCATCGCCGTCACCACCGACGGTGTCGGCACCAAGCTGCTGGTCGCCGAGCAGCTCGGCCGCTGGGACACGGTCGGGATCGACTGCGTGGCGATGAACGTGAACGACGTCATCTGCGTCGGCGCGGCACCGCTGGCGATGGTGGACTACCTCGCCGTCGATCGCGCCGACCCGGCCATCGCCGAGCAGATCGGCGTCGGCCTCGCCGCGGGCGCTGAGCGGGCCGGGGTCGAGATCGTCGGCGGCGAGCTGGCCCAGCTCGGTGAGCTGATACGCGGCCTGGACCTGGCCGGAGCCTGCTTCGGGGTGGTCGCGCTCGACTCGATCATCACCGGCTCGGCGGTCGAGCCGGGCGACGCCGTGATCGGGCTACCCTCCTCGGGCCTTCACTCGAACGGCTACACGCTCGCCCGCTCGGCCCTGGAGGGCGTGCCGATGGACGACGACAGCCTCGGCCGTCCGCTCGGCGACGTGCTGCTGGAGCCGACCACGATCTACGTGAAGCCGGTGCTGGAGCTGATCGCCTCCGAGGCCGAGGTGCGCGGCCTCGCCCACATCACCTCGGGCGGCCTCGGAAACCTGCTCCGGCTCGAGGCCGAGGTCGGCTATGAGATCGACGACCCGCTCGCCCCTCCCCCGGTCTTCGAGCTGATCCAGGAGCGCTCCGGGACCTCCCTGGAAGAGATGAACGATGTCTTCAACATGGGCTGCGGCTTCTGCTGTGTGGTCGCCGCCGCGGACGAGGGGGCGGCGCTGGCGCTGCTGCGCGCGCATTACCCGGATGCGAAGCGGATCGGGCGAGCGACGGCCGAGGCCGGGACCGTGAAGCGATGACGGGCATCGAGGACACGATCCTCTCGGGCCGCTATCGGCTCGAGTCCAAGCTCGGCTCCGGGGGCATGTCCACCGTCTATCTGGCCCAGGACGAGGTGCTGGACCGGCCGGTGGCGGTGAAGCTGCTGCACCGGGAGATCTCCGAGGAGGCCGACCAGCTCGAGCGCTTCCGCCGCGAGGCTCGCGCCGCCGCCCGGCTCAGCCACCCGAACCTGGTCGGCGTCATCGACGCCGGCGAGGACGAGGGGCGCCCCTACATCGTCTTCGAGTACGTCCCGGGCGAGACGCTGAAACAGCGCATACAAGCCAGCGGCCCGCTCCCCGTCGACGAGGCGGTCGCCTACGGGATCGAGATCGGACGCGGCCTGATCGCCGCCCACGGCCGCAAGCTCGTCCACCGCGACGTCAAGCCCCAGAACGTGCTGATCGACCCCGACGGCCGCGCCAAGGTGACCGACTTCGGGATCGCGCGCTCGCTCGAGTCCTCGGGGCTGACGGCGACGGGCCGAGTGCTGGGAACCACCGACTACGTCTCCCCCGAGCAGGCGATGGGCGAGGACGTGGACGAGCGCTCCGACGTCTACTCGCTGGGGATCGTCCTCTACGAGATGCTGGTCGGCGACGTCCCCTTCCAGGCCGAGACCCAGGTCGGGGTCGCGATGAAGCACGTCAACGAGCCGCTGCCCGACGTCCAGGTCGAGCGGCCCGACGTCTCGGCCGCGGTCGCCTCGGTCATCGACCGCTCGACCACGAAGGACCCGCGCGACCGTTACAACTCGGTCGGCGAGATGGTCCGCGACCTCGAGGCGACCCTGGAGGTCGAGGCCGCCCGCGCAGGGGGAACCACCGGCGAGGCGACGACCGTTCTCGATTCGGTGCCGAAGTCGAAGCGCCGCCTGGGCGGGGGTCGCAGGATCTCGGGCGCCGGCATCGCCATGGCGCTGGTCGGCTTCGCCCTGATCGCGGCGGCGCTGATCTTCGGCGGCGACCGCCTGGAGGGCATCGGGGACGACGATGAGCCGAGCAGCTCCGGTGTGCGGCTGGCCGAGGACGAGGCCGCGGAGTTCGACCCCTCACCGGGCGACGGCAGGGAGACCGGCACCGAGAGGCTGGCCGTGGACGGCAACCCGACCGGCTCGGCCTGGGAGACCGAGCACTACGACAGCGAGGACTTCGGCGGGATCAAGGACGGCGTCGGCCTGGTGGTCGGCGTCGCCGGCGAGCCCTCGACGGCGACCGAGATGGAGATCCGAGCGGCCACCGCCGGCTGGGAGGCTGAGATCTACGCCACCGAGGCCGAGCCGCCCGACGACCTGCAGGGCTGGGGGCCCCCGATCGGCGCCGTCAGCGACGGGGGCACACGCGAGACCGTGCGGCTCGACTCAGGTCCCGTGAGCTCCTTCCTGATCTGGATCACCAAGCTGCCCGAGAGCGGCGAGCAGCAGGGCCGCTTCCAGATGCAGGTCAGCGACGTCCGCGTGCTCAGCTGAGCTGGTCAGAACTCGTAGGAGCGAATCTCGGTGTGGCGCTCGATCGCGAGCTTGACCAGGCGGTCGCAGAGCTCCGCGTAGGGGATGCCGCTCGCCTCGAGCAGCTTGCCGTAGACGCTCGTCTCGGTGAAGCCGGGGATCGTGTTGAGCTCGTTCACCAGGACCTCGCCGTCCCCTTCCTCAACGAAGAAGTCGCAGCGGGCGAGGCCCGAGCAGCCGGTGAGCCGGAACATGCGCTTGGCCAGCTCCTGGACGCGCTCGGTGGCCGCCGCTGAGATCTCGGCGGGCACGCGCAGGTCCATGCCGCCCTCCGAGTACTTGGCCTCGTAGTCGTACCAGTCCGCGTGGGCGATGATCTCGCCGGGGACCGAGGCGAGCAGCTCGGCGTGCCCGAGGATCGAGCACTCGACCTCCTTGCCCTCGGAATTGGCCTCGACGATCACCTTGGGGTCGTGGCGGGCGGCCACCTCGACGGCGGGGTCGAGCTGCTCGGGGGTGGCGACCTTGTTGATGCCGACGCTGGAGCCGAGCCGCGCGGGCTTGACCCAGAGGGGAAAGCCGAACGAGGTGGCGCGCTCGCGCCAGCCCTCCTCTGAGACATCGGCGAAGTCCACTTGTGGGAGGCCTTCGGTGGCGAGCACCCGCTTGAAGGCGAGCTTGTCCATGCACAGCGCCGAAGACTCGACGTCCGAGCCCACGTAGGGGACATCGAGCACCTCGAACAGGCCCTGGACGCTGCCGTCCTCTCCCCCGGGCCCGTGCAGCACCGGGAACGCCGCGTCGCAGCCGAGCAGGCCCCCGGCCGGAGTCAGGGTCAGCGGGGCGCCGTCATGGATCCAGGCCCCGTCACGCTCGATCAGGATCTCCTCCACGTGGTGGCCCGCCTCGCGCAGGCCGCTCGCGACTGAGGCCCCGGACCGCAGCGAGACCGGGTGCTCGCTGGAGCGCCCGCCGCGAATAACCGCAACCTTCATCCGGGGCACCCTAGGGAGTCAGCACACCGACCGTGATCGTGACCAAGTCGCCGCGCTGCCCCCGCGAGCCGGAGGGCGGGAACTGGTTGACGACGCGGCCGTCCGCCGCCGGGTCGTCCGTCGGCTCCTCGCTCACCGACGGAGTGAAGCCGGCCTGCTTCAGCGCAGTCACGGCCTGCTTGCGCGTCTGGCCGACCACGTCCGGGACCGAGATCGCGCCGCTGGAGACGAAGATCGTCACCGGCGAGCCGCGCTTGACCATGCGGCCCGGGCCGGGGCTCTGGCCGACCACCCGGCCGGCGGGCGCGACGTCGTCGCGCTGGACGACGTTCCCGCCCAGCTCGGAGTCGCTCAGGATCGAGAGCGCCTGTTGGTCGTCAAGGCCGACCACGTCGGGGACCTCGACCTTGTTGGAGCCGCGCGAGATCGTCAGCTTCACCGTCGAGCCCGCGGAGATGTCGGTGCCGGCGCCGGGCTCGGTGCCGATCGCGCGGCCCTCGGGCACGGTGTCGGAGAAGCCGAAGCCGGGATCGACCAGCAGGCCGGCCTGCTCGAGCAGCTCGGTCGCCTCCTTCTCGGGCCGGCCGCTGACATCGGGCACGGTCACGATCGCCGGCCCGGAGCTGACGCTGAGCGTCACCGTCGATCCCTCGTCCACCTTCTCGCCGGCGATCGGGTCCTGCTCCAGCACGGTCTCCCGGGCGGCGGTGCTGGGGACGGGGTTGATGTCCACGTCGAGGCCCTCGGCCTCGAGACGCTCCGTCGCCGTCGGCTCGGGGATGCCGGTCACCGACGGGACCGTCACGGAGCCCGGCCGGGTCAGCGCGAAGGCGACGAGGCCTGCGACCAGGGCGACCAGCACCGCCAGCAGGATCCAGCGGCGCCTGCGGCGCTGGTCCTCCTCGTCCTCCCAGTCCTCCTCCTCGTCGTCGGCGTAGGCGTGGTCGCCCTCGGGCGAGACGGCGGCGAAGGCGGCGGTGTCCTCGGGGCGGGGCTGGTCGGGGGCGCGCTCGGCGGCGTCCAGCGCCTTCATGAAGGCGTCGGCGTCCTTGAAGCGCGCCTCGGGGTCCTTGGCGAGCGCCCGCATCACGACCGCGTCCAGGGCCGGCGGCACGCTGGGGTTGACGGTGCTTGGCCGCCGCGGGGTCTCGGAGACCTGCTTCAGGGCCACGGCGACGGCGCTGTCGCCCTCGAAGGGCACCCGCCCCGTCAGCGCCTCATAGAGGATCACCCCGATCGAGTAGATGTCCGAGCGCGGCGTCGTCTCCTTGCCCTGGGCCTGCTCGGGCGAGAGGTACTGGGCCGTTCCCATCACCGAGCCCGTGGCGGTGATGTCCGAGCTCTCGCCGCGCGCGATGCCGAAGTCGGCGACGCGGGCGCGGCCGTCCTCGTCGATCAGCACGTTCTGGGGCTTCAGGTCGCGGTGGACGATGCCCTTGCGGTGGGCGAACCGCGCCGCGTTCAGGATCTGGCGCGTGAAGTCGATCGCGTCCTGGGTCCCCATGCCGCCCTTGACGAGCTGCTTCAGCTGCGGGCCGTCCACGTACTCCATGGCGATGAAGTAGGTGTCGCGGAACTCGCCGCGGTCGAAGATCGAGACCACGTTCGGGTGCTGCAGGCCCGCCGCCGACTGGGCCTCGCGCCGGAAGCGCTCGACGAACTCCTGGTCCTGCGCGAACCGGTCGTGCAGCATCTTGATCGCGACCTTGCGGTCGAGCTCCTTGTCGTCGGCCAGCCAGACGTCGGCCATACCGCCCGAGCCGATCTTGCGGTCGAGCTTGTAGCGCTGATCGACGATCGTCCCCTTGCGCGGCGCCGCCATCAGGCCGCTCCCCTGACGCGGGGCCGCTGATCACTCATTCTCATCCTCGCCACTGGTGTTCTCCACCAGCACCTCCAGCACCTGCTGGGCGATCGGCGCCGCCACGGTGCCGCCGAAGCCGCTGGTGCGCTCCACGGTGACCGCGATCGCCACCCTGGGGTCGTCCGAGGGCGCGAAGCCGATGAACCAGGCCTGGTTCACGTTCTGCTCGGGGATGATCTCCGCGGTCCCCGTCTTGCCGGCCACCTGGTCGCTGCCGAGCGCGGCGGCGCCGCCCGTCCCCTCGTTGACCACGTCCTCCATCATCCCGGTCAGCTCCTCGGCCGTCTCCTCGTCCATGACCCGGCTCATGCGCTCGGGGTTGAGCTTCTCCTCGCGGCCGTCGGTGTCGATCACCTTCGACCACAGGCGCGGCTCCATCAGCTCGCCCTTGTTCGCGACCGCGGCGGCGACCATCGCCATCTGCAGCGGTGTCACGTTGAGCTTGTCCTGGCCGATCGCCATGCGGCCGACGTCGATCTGGTCGCTGCCGGCGTCGAGCAGCTTGCCGTCGGCGAACTCGCCCGAGGGGGCCAGCTGGAAGCTCGGGTAGTCGAGCGGCGGCTTCGCGTTGAAGCCGAAGCGGTCCATGTACTCGTACATCGTCTCCGTACCCAGGTCCTCGGCGACCTCGGCCCAGACCGTGTTGACGGAGTTGGTCAGTGCGGTGGTCAGAGGGATCTCGCCGAAGCTCTCCCCTCCGGCGTTCTCCAGCGGCACCCCCGAGATCACCTTGCCCGACTCGCCGCTGACCGTGTCGTCGACCTCGAACTCGCCGCTGTCGAGCGCCGCGGTGGCGGTCACCACCTTCATCGTCGAGCCGGGCGGGTATCCGGCCTGGGTGGCGCGGTTGAACAGCGGTGCGTCGGGGTCCTGGTTCAGGGCCTGGAAGCCCTGCGAGCTGGCGACCTCGTTGGGGTCATAGGTCGGGACGCTGACCATCGTCAGCACCTCGCCGGTCTGCGGGTCGAGCGCGACCACGGACCCCTTCTGCCCACCGAGCGCCTGGGTCGCCGTCACCTGTCCCTCGGGGTCCAGCGAGGACTGCACGTCGGAACCCTCCTGGGCGGCGCCGCGCAGGGCGTCCAGGATCGAGAGAAACTCGGTCTTCTCGCCGACCAGCTCGTCGTTGTGCGAGAGCTCGAAGCCGACCCGCCCCCGCTCCACGAATGAGTACCCGATCGGGTTCCCGTACAGCTCGCCCTCGGGGTAGTCGCGCACGAAGGTGCGGTTGCCGCCCTTGCCCCGGGGATCGGAGCGGGCGATCACGCTCTCGTCCGCCGCCAGGATCTCGCCGCGCTCGATCCGCTGCTCCTCGAGCAGCGGGCGCTTGTTGGCGACGTTCGCCTCCAGCCCCTCGGAGTCGAAGATCGACCAGTAGGAGGTGAAGCCGAACAGCAGCGCGTACAGCACCAGCACGACCCCGAACAGCTTCACGATCTGCGGGTTCATGATGCGGGTTCCCTGAAGTTGGCCCTCATGAGTACTCGGCCTCCAGCGCCTCGCCCTCTCGCCGGACCCGGCGGCGGGCCTTGTCGGAGATCGAGAGCAGCAGCGCCAGCAGGATGAAGTTGGCGACGATCGAGCTGCCCCCGTAGCTGATGAAGGGCAGGGTGACCCCGGTGATCGGGATCACCCGCGTGACGCCGCCGATGATCACGAACGCCTGCAGCGCCACGATCGTCGTCAGCCCTGCCGCCAGCAGCTTCGAGAAGCCGTCGTCGGCGAGGATCGCCGTCTTGAAGCCCCGCTCGGTGATCAGCGCGTAGATCAGGACCACGGCCCCGCCGCCGAAGAGGCCGAGCTCGTTCACGATCACCGCGTAGATGAAGTCGGTGTGCGGCGCCGGCAGGATCGCCCCGCAGTTGGGGAAGTCGTCAGCGCACTTGGGCGTGATCTCGGGTAACTGCACAAGCGACTCCCCCAGGCCCCTCCCGAACAGCCCGCCGTCTGCCTGCGCGAACAGCGACTGGGCGACCTGGAAGCCGTCGCCCTCGGGGTCATCGAAGGGATCGAGCCAGATGTCGAAGCGGTCCTGCACGTGTCCGACCGTGTTCGCGAAGAACCAGGCGCCGACGGCGAACAGGGCCAGCCCGACCAGTACGAACGAGACGCGCGCGGTCGCGACGTAGATCATCGCCAGGAACGCCCCGAAGAACATCAGCGAGCTGCCGAGGTCGCGGATGAAGACCAGCATCACCATCGCCGCACCCCAGATCACCAGCAGCGGCCCCAGGTGCTTCAGCGGCGGCAGCACGATGCCGCCGATGTTCCGCGCCCCCACCACCAGCACCTCGCGCTTCTCGTTCAGGTAGCTGGCCAGGAAGACGACGATGCAGATCTTCGCCAGCTCGGTCGGCTGAAAGTTGAGCGGGCCCAGCTTGACGCTGAGGTAGGCCTCGTTGGTGGTCTCGCCGATGCCGGGCAGCCGCGGCATCAGCAGCAGCGCGATGCCGGCGAAGGCGATCAGGTACCGGTAGCGCTCCAGCACCTCGTAGTCGCGCAGGAAGAAGATCGTCAGCGAGAACGCCACCAGCCCCACCACGAACCAGTTCGCCTGGTCGCGGGCGAGGCCGTCGTCGAGCCGGAACAGCATCACCACCCCGAACGCGGCCAGCAGCGCCACCAGCGGGAACAGGAAGGGGTCGGCGTCGGGCAGCCGGGCGCGGATCACGAAGTGCGTCGCCAGGCAGAGGCCGAGGAAGTAGAGACCGTAGATGAAGCTGAGGTCGCCGATCTGCTCGGACTCGACGATCAGCACCGCCGTGAAGCCCGCCGTCACCAGCAGGCCGACGGGGATGAGGGCGAAGAGCTCGCGGCTGCGCGCGCTCAATTGCCCGTGGCGGGCTGCTGCTTCTTCTTCGTCCCCGCCTGCTTCCCGTTCTGCTGCTTCTGCTGCTGCTTCTGCTGCTGCTTCTTCTTCGGGGCCGGCGTGGCCGGCGGCGCCGATCCCTCGCGCTGCTCGATGTCATCGACGATGTCGGTCGCGTCGTCCTGGGAGCGCAGCTTGTGTTCGGTCACGACCTGCCGGCGCTCGGGCGAGAGCGATGCGGCCTGGACCCCGATCGAGAGCTGCTCGGAGTAGAGCTCGATCCCGAACGGCAGGTCGTAGGGAAGCCCGCGGTAGAGCGCGACTCGCCCGTCCTCGTCGGTGCCGAGGAAATAGACCTGCTGGGTCAGCCGCCAGGCGCCGAAGGCCACGAACGCGACCAGGGCGACGATCGCCGCGATCTTGATGCCGCGCCGGCGGCGGTGCGGCAGCGGCACCGGCCCCTGCCCGCGCAGGCGGTCGCCGGCGCGGCGCACGCGCTCGCTGGTCAGCCCCGCCTGCTCGGCGGTGCGCGAGATCAGCGTCGCCCCCTCCTCGGGCTCCTCACCCTCCTCCGCCACCCGGAACGCGACCGCGGTTATGTTGTCGCGCCCGCCCTTGGCGTTGGCGGCGTCGATCAGCTTGTTGACCCCGGCGCGCAGCGTCTTCGCCTCCCCCAGGATCTCGGCGATCTCCTCGTCGCTGACCATCGTCGTAAGGCCGTCGCTGCAGAGCAGGAAGACGTCGCCGCTCTTTGCGGGGAAGGTCATCGTGTCGACGTTGACGCTGGGCTCCGGGCCGAGGGCCCGGGTGATGATCGAGCGCTGGGGGTGCTCCTCGGCCTCCTCGTCGGTGAGGCGCCCCTGCCGCCGCAACTCCTCGACCAGGGAATGGTCCTTCGTCAGCCGCTTCAGCTCGCCGTCGCGCAGTACGTAGGCGCGGCTGTCGCCGACGTGGCTGAGGGCGAGCTCGCCGTCGCGCAGCAGCGCAGCGGTCAGCGTCGTCCCCATCCCCGCCCGCGATGAGTCTCGCTGCGCGAGCTCGTGGATCTCGCGGTTCGCGTCCTGTGCGATGCCCTCCAGCTGGCTCTCGGCGGGCGCCTCGTCTTCCATGCCCTGCTCGAACGCTCCCGCGGCGATCCGCGAGGCGACCTCGCCGGCCTGGGCGCCGCCCATTCCGTCGGCGACGGCGAACACCGGTGAGCGGGCGAAGTAGGAGTCCTCGTTCGCGTGCCGCTGGCGGCCGGTGTCGGTCTTGTAGGCCTCCTCCACAACTGCCAGCGCCATCAGCTCACCTCGAAGGTGAACTCGGTGTCGCCGATGCGGATCTTGTCGCCGGTGTGAAGCTCGGCCTCGCCGTGCAGGTCCTGGGAGTTGAGCAAGGTGCCGTTGGTCGAGCTCATGTCCTCGACGTAGTAGGAGCCAGAGCGGCCGTAGACCCGCGCGTGGATGCCCGACGCGTAGCGATCGTCGAGCCGGATGTCGGCGTCGGGGGAGCGGCCCAGCGAGACGCCCCCGAAGAGGTCGAAGCGCTCGCCCTTGTTCAGCCCCCCGCCGGCCTCGACGATCAGCCAGGCGTCCGTGGAGGCCGGCTCGGAGCCGCCTACCACCTCGTGATAGCCGGACTCCATCCCGGGCGTGGCGGTCGCGCGCAGGTCGCGCAGCGCCATCCTCGCCACCCAGAGCAGGAACAGGTAGAGAACGGCGAGGAAGCCGAACTTGAGCGCCACCGCTAGCGGCTCGAGGTCGCTCACTGCTCGATGTCGAAATTGAAGACGAGCGTTCCCAGGGTGACCTCGTCGCCGGGCGAGAGCCGGGCCGAGGAGACGCGCCTGCCGTTGACCTTGACGCCGTTGGTCGAGCCCAGGTCGACGATCTGCCAGTCGCCCTGGCCCGAGCGGCGCAGCTCGGCGTGCTTGCGGGAGATGTTGGGATCGTCGAGCACGCAGTCGCAGTCCTTGGAGCGGCCCAGGGAGGCCGTCGGGCCGTCGAGCACGTAGCGGCGGTCGTCGAGCGAGACGATCGCCCGGGTGTCGACGTAGGCCGTGTCCGGCCGCTTCTTGGAGCGCGCCTTCTCGGCCTGGGTCGCCGAATAGACCATCGTGTGCCCGGGCTCGCCCTGGGTGGGCTCGGCGCCCTGGCGCTGCGGCGGGCGCACCAGGCGGGTCTGGATGCCGAACTCGCCCAGGCGCAACCGCTCGTCCTGGTCCATGCCGACTACGGGACGGGTCAGCAGGTCGTACTCGTTGCGGCGAGCGTGCTCGAGCAGGTGGGCGCTGAGCTCCTGCGCGAGCGAGGTCTCGTAGTCCTTGAAGCGGGAGTAGTCGTCGGGCGCGAGCCAGACGGTGTACTCGTTGGGGACGTAGACCCGCGAGACCGAGGCCGTCTTGTGGGCGTCCATCTCCTTGGCCAGCTTGCGCGCGATCTCCACCGGCTGCACGCCGGAGCTGAAGGCGCGGCTGAAGACGCCTTCGACAAGGCCCTCTATGCGGGCTTCCAGGTTGCGTAGGACGCTGATTGGGTGCTCCTCGACTCTTGGACGGCGGCGGACGGCGACCGGGGTGAGCCCGAGCCGCAGGCCGAAATCCTAGAGCGCCCGCCTGATCAGGGTGTCGCTGCCGCGATCGACCGTGCCCGTGGGCAGCGCGCGGGCGCCACGCACGCGTCGCGCGACCAGCGAGGCGACGACCGCTGCCAGCAGCGACGCGATCAGGAGGCCGTTGGGCTCGCCGGTCGGGCCGGCCAGCAGGCGCAAGGCCGTGATCAGCGCCGCCGCCCAGACCAGCGCGCCGACCGCGTCCAGCACCGGCTCGCGGCCACGCACGAGCAGCGGCAGGGTCACGGCCGCCAGCGCCCAGAGGCCGGCGACTGCCAGCACGGCGGGGTGCAGCAGCGGGATCACGACGTCTCCGATGGCGCTCGAAACCGACTGCTCCCAGCCGTCGGGCGCGGCCGCGTCAGGGCCGAACAGCACCGTCTTGTCCGCCACGATCTCATAGGCGGCCAGCCACAGGTAGGCGGTCCCGGCGACCACGGCGCGGGTGAGGGCACGGGTGCGGAGCGGGACGAGCAGCAGGGGGACGAGCAGGAAGGCGGCGACCAGCGCTGCGCCAGGCGCGCCGGCCCCCAGCAGCAGCCAGGCGACCAGCGCGAAGCCGGCGATCTTCGCGGCCATCCCGCCGGCGGGTGCCAACGCCCGCCACCCATGACCGTCCGGCTCCTCCGGATCGGAGGGGCGCAACACGGCGGGCAGCCTGGAACCGTCCAGCCCCCCCTCGTGCGAGGCCAGCACCCCCTCCAACTCAGAGGCCAGGGGCCGCAGTTCGGGGTCGGGATCGAGCGAGGCGTCGATCGCGTCGGCGAGCGGCTCGGGAAGGTCCGGGCGCACCCCATTGAGGGGCTCCACGGGCTCGTCGATCGCGCGCGCCGTCGCCGCCGGGCCCTCGCCGATCCGGGGGTGCTCACCGCAGAAGCCCTCGTACAGGGTGAGCGCCAGGGAGTAGACGTCGGCGGCGGGTCCGGGGCGCTGGCCGTCGGCCTGCTCGGGGGCCATGTAGCCGAGGGTCCCGAGCACGTCGCCGGTCCTGGTCAGGGTCCGCTCGCCGGCGATCCGAGCGATCCCGAAGTCGACCAGCTTCGCCTCCCCACCCGCGGCGACGAGCACGTTCTCGGGTTTGACATCACGGTGGACGACGCCGTTCCGGTGCGCGTGGCAGAGCGCGGCGGCGCAGTCGGCACCGACCGACGCGATCAGCTCGTCGCTGAGCTGGCCGCAGCGCCCGAGCTCGCGCAGCGTGGGGCCGTCGATCAGCTCGGAGACGAGGAAGGAGCGGCCGTCCTCGCTGTCGAGCTCGTACAGCGTGGCGAGGTTGCGATGGTCCAAGCGGGCCACGGCCTGGGCCTCGCGGGTGACGCGCGGCGCCGCGGCCTCACTCTCGATCACCTTGACGGCGACGGCCCGCTCGAGCCGCTCGTCCCAGGCCCGGTAGACGGTGCCGAAGCCGCCGCTGCCGATGCGCTGCTCGACGCGGAATCTGCCCAGGATCAATTCGCCGACCATGTCGGCTTCCGATTCCACGCACGGGCACGTACTCCTCCGCCGGAGCTTTCTGGGGGGCCGTGTGTTCATACTCCGCCCGTGGCATTCCTCGACGAGGAAGAGCAGGTGGCTGCGCCGCGGCAGCAGGAGCGCCCCCCGCGGCGGACCGGCGGACCGGAGCGGCGCCGGCAGCAGTACCTGGTGCGCCGCCTGATCGCGGTCGGCCTCGGCGTGGGCTTCCTGATCCTGCTGGTGGTCGGCGTCAGAGGCTGCCTCGAGGCGCGCTCGGACCGCGGCCTGCGCAACTACAGCCAGGACATCGGCACGATCATGGCCGAGTCCGAGCAGCGGGGCACTGACTTCTTCGAGGCGATTCAGGACAGCACGGAGATCGAGTTGCAGAACCGCGTCTCGAGCCTGCGGGGGGCCTCGGAGTCGCTGCTCGACCGGGCCGAGAACCTGAGCGTCCCGGGCCAGATGCGCGACGCTCAGAGCGCCACCACCCTGGCGCTGCGGCTGCGTCGCGACGGCCTCGGCTCGATCTCGACCAGCGTGACTGAGGCGGCCGCCGACGCCGAACGCGCAGATGCGATCGAGACGATCACGAACGCGATGGGCGCCTTCTACGCCAGCGACATCCTCTGGCAGCAGGTCGCCTCGCCCGAGATCGCCAGCGTGCTCGACAGCGAAGGCGTCGAGAGCCAGGACCTGCCGGCGGGCAACTTCATGCCCGAGAACTCGGGCACCCAGTTCCTGGACCAGACCGAGATCGCAACCCTGTTCTCGGGGGTCAGCGGCGGGGATCCCGCCGCTGGGCTGCAGGGCCTGGGGCTGGTGCAGACCACGCTCGGCGACACGACCTTGGATCCCGAGGCGACCACCACCGTCCCCGACGACGCCAACGAGATCGCGGTGGAGGTGCAGAACCAGGGCGAATCCGAGGCGAACAGCATCGGCGTGACCGTCACCATCGAAGGCACCAGCCTCGAGACCACAATCGAGAGCCTCGGGCCCGGCGAGACCGACACCGCCAGGCTGGCCCTCAACCCGCTGCCGCAACCCGGCTCCGAGGTGACCATCGACGTCCTGGTGGAGCCGGTGGCAGGCGAGGCCGACAGCAGCAACAACGAGTCCTCCTACACCGTCATCTTCGGGACGCCGTAGTTGAGGGTCGCCTACCTCGGCCCCCCGGGAACCTTCACCGAGGACGCCCTTCGAGATGCGGCGGCCGGCGTGGAGCTGGAGCCGAGCCCGACTCCCTCGGTCTACGCCTCGATCGCGGCGGTAGAGGCCGGCGAGGCCGATCGCGCCTTCGTCCCCTTCGAGAACTCGATCGAGGGCGCGGTGCGCGCCACCCTCGACACCCTCGCCTTCGACGCCGAGGGTGTCGCCCTGGTCGGAGAGCACGACTTTCCGATCAGCCACTGCCTGATCGCCAGGGCCGAGGTCCCTCTGGACCAGATCGAGGTCGTGCTCTCCCATCCGCAGGGGACGGCGCAATGCGCGCGCTTCATCCGTGAGCAGCTGCCGGGGGCCGAGGTTCGCGCCGCCTCCAGCACCGCCGAGGCCGTGCGTCTGGTCAGCGAGCAGCGGGCGCCGTGGGCCGCCCTGGGCGCCGCTTCGGCCGCGGAGCGCTACGGCGCCGTCGTGCTCCGCGAGGGGGTCGAGGACCAGCCCGACAACATCACCCGCTTCGTCTGGATCGCGCCGCGCGGGACGGAGCCCGAGGGGGACGGTCCCTGGCGCACCTCGCTGATCTTCTCCGAGCTCGGCGACGACAAGCCTGGGGCGCTGGTTGACGCGCTGCAGGCGTTCTCCGACCAGGGTGTGAACCTGACGCGGATCGAGTCCCGCCCCCGTCCCGGCGGCCTGGGCCGCTACATGTTCTTCATCGATCTCGAGGGAGGGGTCGCGGACGAGGCCGTCTCCCGCGCGATCGAGGAGCTGCGGGGGCACGCCGAGTCGGTCCGGGTGCTGGGGAGCTACCCGATCGGCTCTTCGAGCCCGTAATCGCCCTGGGTTAGACTCCGGCGGGACATGCGCACTGCGCCCGCCGCGGGGAACGGAGTCGGGGAGGTGAGGCGGCTGGCCCGTGGTCGCGTACTGGTCCTGAACGCCACCTACGAGCCGCTCAACGTCTGCACGGTCCGGCGTGCGCTGGTGCTGATCCTGAAGGAGAAGGCCGAGGTGCTCGAGAACGGCGACGGGGTCCTGCGCTCCGAGACCATGCGCCTGGACATGCCCGAGGTGATCCGGCTGGTCAGCTTCGTCCGCGTGCCCCGCGACATCCACCGCCGCCGCATCACCCGCAAGGCCGTACTGGCGCGCGACGGCTGGCGTTGCCAGTACTGCGGCACGGCGAGGCCCGGCCTGACGGTGGACCACGTCATCCCCCGCAGCCGCGGAGGCGATTCGGTCTGGGAGAACATCGTCGCCTCCTGCGCTGCGTGCAACCGCCGCAAGGGCAACCGGATGCCGCACGAGATCCGCATGCACCCCCGCAGCCGCCCAAGGCCGCCCGGACCGACGGTCTTCATCCGCATCGCCGCGCCGCGCACGCCTGCGGCCTGGGAGCCCTACTTACCCGGAACCTAGAGCCGGTTTGTTGCTGCGGGCGCATGCCGAGAAACTAACGCCCGGCAGGCGCGGCCGGATCAGCGCTTCTTGGGTGACTTGGCCTTGGCGGCCGCGGCCTTGCGCTGCTGCCCGCGGACGGTGCCCGGGCCGGCCTTGCGCTTGGACTTCGCCGTGGCCCTGGGCTTCGAGGCCGCCGAGCGCTTCGGCTTCGCGACCGGTTTCTTGCGGGTCGGAGCCGGCTGCGCCTTGGGTTTGGGCTTCGGCTTGGTCTTGGTCTTCGGCTTGGCCTTGGTCTTCGGCGTTGTGGCCGCGCCCTTGCCGGTCTTCGGCTTCCGCTTCGGCTTTGCCGCCGGCGGCTCCTCCAGCTCGCCGTTTCCGTCCGCGAGGGCGCCCGAGCCGAGCTTGACCTCGGCCTCGCCGTCGCCGTCGACCTCGGCCGCGGCGGCGACGTCAGCGATGTCCTCGGCCTGCGCCTCCAGGCTCGGGTCCGTGGGCGCGGCGCCGTTGCCGTTGGCCGACTCGACCACCAGGGCCACGGCGCTGACGCGGTCGCCGGACTTCAGGTTCATCACCCTCACCCCCTGCGTCGCGCGGCCCTGCTGCGAGATCCCCGAGGCGGCGGTGCGCTGCACCATCCCGTGCTGGGAGATGAAGATCAGCTCCTGGTGCGGACGCACGATCAGCGCGCCCGCGAGGCCGCCCTTCTTCGTGGTCAGCTTGATCGTCAGCACGCCCTGGGTGCCGCGTCCCTTGACCGGGTACTGCGACATCGGCGTGCGCTTTCCGTAGCCGTTCTCGGTGACCACGAAGAGCTCGTCCTCGTCGCGGGCGACCTCGAGCGCCAGCACCTCGTTCCCCTTCTGGGAGACGTTCATGCCCTTGACTCCGGCGGTGCCGCGTCCCATGGGGCGGGCGAGCTTCTCGTTGAAGCGGACGGCCTTGCCGCTCTTGGAGACCATGATGATGTCGTCCTTGCCCGAGGTCTGGCGCACCTGGATCAGCTCGTCGCCCTTCTTGATGTTGATCGCGATCAGGCCGGCCGCCTTGATGTTCGTGTCGTAGTCCTTGAACTCGGTCTTCTTCACCATCCCCTTCTTGGTCCCGAAGACGAGGTACTTGCCCTCGGTGAAGTCGCGAGTCGGGATCACCGCCATCACCCGCTCCTTGTCGCGCAGCGGCAGCACGTTGACGAGCGCCCGCCCCTTTGCGGTGCGAGCCCCCTCGGGCAGCTCGTAGACCTTGAGCCGGTAGACCTTGCCCTGGTTCGTGAAGAAGAGCAGGTAGTCGTGGGTCGAGCACACGTGCAGGTGCTCGATGTAGTCGCCCTCCTTGAGGTTCATCCCCATCACCCCGCGCCCGCCGCGTCGCTGCTGGCGGTAGGTGGCCAGCGGCAGCCGCTTGGCGTAGCCCGAGGCGGTCAGCGAGACGACCATCTGCTGGTCGGCGATCACGTCCTCGATGTCGAGCTCGCCCTCGGCGGCGCTGATCTCGGTGCGGCGCTCGTCGCCGTAGCGCTCGACGACCTCGCCCAGCTCGGACTTGACGAGCCCGAGCACCTTGGCCTCGTCGGCGAGGATCGCGCGGAGCCGCTTGATCAGCTTCACCAGCTCGGTGTGCTCCTCCTTGATCTTTCCGGCCTCCAGCGCGGTCAGACGCTGCAGGCGCATGTCCAGGATCGCCTGGGCCTGCGGCCGGGTGAGCTTGAACTTCGTCATCAGCTTGTCGCGCGCGACGTCGGGGTCCTTCGAGGCCCGGATCAGCTTGATCACCGCGTCGAGCTTGTCGAGCGCGATCAGCAGCCCCTCGAGGATGTGGGCGCGCGCCTCGGCACGGGCCAGCTGGTGCTGCGTGCGCCTGGTGATGACCTCCTTCTGGTGGCCGACGTAGTGTCGGATCAGCTCCAGCAGGCTCAGGGTCCGCGGCACGCCGTCGACCAGCGCCACCATGTTGATCCCGAAGCTCACCTGCATCCCGGTCCGCTTGTAGAGCTGGTTCAGCACCACCGCCGCCGGGTCGCCGCTGCGCTTGAGCTCGATCACCATGCGCATCCCGCTGCGGTCCGACTCGTCGCGCAGGTCTGAGATGCCGGTGATCTTCTTCTCGCGGACGAGGTCGGCGATCTTGGTGATGAGGCCGCCCTCGCCGCCCTTCTTGACCTGGAACGGGAGCTCGGTGACGACGATCGCCTCCTTGCCTCCCTTCATCGGCTCGACGTGGGCCTTGGCGCGGATCTTGACCGAGCCGCGCCCCGAGGCGTAGGCGTCGCGGACCCCTTGGACGCCCATGATGGTGCCGCCGCCTGGGAAGTCGGGGCCCTTGACGTGCTTCATCAGCCCCTTGAGGTCGATCTCCGGGTCGTCGATGAACGCCTCGACGGCGCCGGCGACCTCGCGCAGGTTGTGGGGCGGGATGTTGGTCGCCATCCCGACCGCGATCCCGGCGGAGCCGTTGACGAGCAGGTTCGGGAAGCGGGCCGGCAGCAGCAGCGGCTCGCGCGTCGACTCGTCGTAGTTGGGTCCGAAATCGACGGTGTCCGCGTCGATGTCGCGCAGCATCTCGGTCGCCATCTGGCCGAGCCGGGCCTCGGTGTACCGCATCGCGGCCGGCGGGTCGTCGTCGATCGAGCCGAAGTTGCCCTGGCCGTCGATCAGCGGGTAGCGCAGCGAGAACTCCTGCGCCATCCGCACCAGCGTCTCGTAGATCGCCGAGTCGCCGTGGGGGTGGTACTTGCCCATCACCTCGCCGACGATGAAGGCGCACTTGCGATAGGCGCGGTTGGGCTGCAGGCCCAGGTCGTGCATCGCGTAGAGCACGCGGCGGTGCACCGGCTTGAGGCCGTCGCGCACGTCGGGCAGCGCCCGGCCCACGATCACGCTCATCGCGTAGTCGAGGTAGGAGGAGCGCATCTCCATCTCGAGCTCGCGCTCCTCGACGTTGCCGGTCAGGATCTCCAAACCCGGGTCTGCGTCAGCCATTCAGGCCTCCCCTACCCGTCCAGGGACTAGACATCCAGGAACCTCACATCGCGTGCGTGCCTTTCGATGAACTCCTTGCGCGGCTCGACCTTGTCGCCCATCAGGTCCGAGAAGGTCTGCTCGACCGCGACGTCGGCGGCGTCGTCGATGGTCACGCGCTGCAGGGTGCGGCTGGCCGGGTCCATCGTCGTCTCGCGCAGCTGCTCGGCATTCATCTCGCCGAGGCCCTTGAAGCGGGAGAGCTGGATCCCCTGGCGGGCCAGCTCGAGCACCGCGTGTCGCAGGTCGGCGAAGCTACCCGCCCCTTCCTCGCGGTCGCCCTTCTCACCCTTGTCGCCGAGGGTGACCATGAACGGCGGCTCGCCGACCGTGGTGACCAGCTTGGCGTGGGTGCTGACCAGCTCCTTGTAGGCGGTCGAATCGAACAGCGCCTTGGGCAGCTCGTGGTCGCGGGCGAGGCCGCTGCGGCGGTGGGTGCCCTTGACGACCAGCTTGCCGTTGCCGGAGGCGAGCAGCTTGGTCTCGTAGGCGCGGTCCTTGGGGTCCCTGGCCTTGAACAGCTTGCTGGCGGCGGCCATCGTCTTCGCTCCCGAGGGCAGCAGGTGCGAGTCGGCGACGAAGTCGATCGCCTCGTGGCCGAACTCCGCCCGCAGCGTCGAGGCCCAGCCCTCGAACGCCTTGTAGTGGCGCTTGAAGTCCTTCCAGCGCCGCGCTGAGAGCTTGCGCTTCTTGCCGGCCGCGTCCATCACCTCGAACTGCTCCAGCTTGTCGCGCAGCAGCAGCTCCTCCAGCTCGGACTCGCGCTCGACGTAGATCTCCTTGCTGCCCTGCTTGACCTTGTACAGCGGCGGCTTGGCGATGTAGACGAAGCCTTGGTCGATCAGATCCCGCATCTGGCGGTAGAGGAAGGTCAGCACCAGGGTGCGGATGTGGGCGCCGTCCACGTCGGCGTCGGTCATCAGCACGATCTTGTGGTAGCGAAGGTCCTTGACGTCGAACTCCTCGTCCCCGACCCCCGTGCCGATGGCGGTGATCAGGGCCTGGATCTCGACGTTGGAGAGGACCTTGTCGATGCGGCTCTTCTCGACGTTGATGATCTTGCCGCGCAGCGGCAGCACCGCCTGGGTGTTGCGGTCGCGCCCCTGCTTGGCCGAGCCGCCGGCCGAGTCGCCCTCGACGATGAACAGCTCTGCGTCGCGCGGATCCTTGACCGAGCAGTCGGCGAGCTTGCCCGGCAGGGTCGAGTTTTCCAGCGCCGACTTGCGCCGGGTCAGGTCACGGGCCTTGCGGGCGGCGTCGCGCGCGCGGGCGGCGTCGACGGCCTTGGTCAGGATGCGACGGGCGTCGGCGGGGCTCTCCTCCAGGAACTCCCCGAGCCGGCGGTTGACGACCTCCTTGACCAGCCCCTCGATCGGGGGGTTGCCGAGCTTGGTCTTGGTCTGGCCCTCGAACTGGGGGTCGGCGAGCTTGACCGAGACCACCGCGGTCAGGCCCTCGCGCACGTCCTCGCCCGAGAGGTTCGCGTCCTTCTCCTTCAGCAGGCCGCGGTTGCGGGCGACGGAGTTCAGCGTCCGGGTCAGCGCCGAGCGGAAGCCGGAGAGATGGGTGCCGCCCTCGTGGGTGTTGATGTTGTTGGCGAAGGAGAAGATCGACTCCTGGTAGGAGGCGTTCCACTGCAGCGCGACCTCGACCTGGCCCTCCTTGGTCTCGCCCTCGAAGAACGCGATCTTGCGATGAAGCGGGTCCTTGGTCTCGTTCAGGTGCTTGACGAAGTCCGCGATGCCGCCCTTGTACTGGAACTCCACCTTCTCGCCCGCGCCGCGCTCGTCGATCAGCTCGACCTTGAGACCGCGCGTGAGGAAGGCGGTCTCGCGCAGGCGCTCGGCGAGGGTCTGGAAGTCGAACTCGATCTCCTCGAAGATCTCGAGGTCGGGGGTGAACGTGATGGTGGTGCCGGTGCTCTTCACCGCGCGACCCTTCTTCAGGGGCGCCTTGGGCTTGCCGCGCTGGTAGCGCTGCTCCCAGACGCGGCCGTCGCGCCAGACCTCCAGCTTGAGGTCAGCGGAGAGCGCATTCACGACCGAGACGCCGACGCCGTGCAGGCCGCCCGAGACCTTGTAGCCGCCGCCGTCACCGAACTTGCCGCCGGCGTGGAGCGTGGTCATCACGACCTCGGCGGCCGGCTTGCGCATCTTCGGGTGCTTCTCGACCGGGATGCCGCGGCCGTCATCGACGACCGTGACGCTGTTGTCCGGGTGCAGGGTGACGCTGACCTTGGTGGCGTGGCCGGCGATGGCCTCGTCGACCGAGTTGTCGACCACCTCGTAGACCAGGTGGTGCAGCCCGCGGGGGCCGGTCGAGCCGATGTACATGCCGGGGCGCTTGCGGACCGCGGTCAGGCCCTCGAGCACGGTGATGTCCTTGGCGCTGTAAGAGCCCTTGCCCTTCGGCGCCTTGGCGCCCCTGGTCTCCTTCGGGGAGGCGGCCTTCGGCTTCGCGTTGCTCTTGGGCTTCGGCTTTGCGGGCGTTTTCGTCGCTCCGCGGGCGGAGCTTTTGTTGCGCGCCCCACCGCGTTCAGTGGTCTTCGCCACTCAGGTTCCTTTCAGTCCATTCACGGGAAACCCCGATCTCCTCATCTCCGGCGCGGCTGCTGCGAGCGGGTATCTGGGGAATCGGGGCCCTTAAGCAGGTTCACATAAGTCTACCAGTCGGCGCCTCCGGAACCGCTTGGTCAGGGTCACGAAATCCCTGCAAATCGCGTATAAAATGGAACTTAAGGACCGGTCTCGGTCGCGGTAAAGCGCAGAGCGCGCAAATCCGCTCCCGCGGGCAGCTCGGAGCGCAGTTTCGAGGTCACCTCGCCGGCCAGCAAATCGAGCTCCTGCGCCCACGCCGCCGTGCGGCAGGCGACCGTGACCACCCCGTCGCGCTCGGCCACTGGGGTGGCCTCGGCGGCCACCCGCTCGCCGACGGCGCCCGCCCAGGCGCTCTGGACGGCGCCCAGCAGGGTCGCCGGCGCGAGCGGCTCGGCGGCGGCCTGGACGGCGGCTGCGAGCCGGCGGGGCTGGCGGCGCGCGGGCGCCATCTCAGGCCGCCGCCGCGCGGTCGGCGTCCGGCTCGGGCCGCTCGGGGGCGGCTGCCGCGGGCGGGCCGACGGCCACGGTGCGGCCCTCGCGGACCGCGATCGCGTGCAGCCCATCGGCGGCGGGCACCTGGCTCGCCTCGGTCGCGGTGATCAGGGCCTGCCCCGCCGCCGCCAGCGTCGCCACCAGCAGCTCGCGGCGCTCGGGGTCGAGCTCGCTCATGACGTCGTCCAGCAGCATCAGAGGGGCCGGCCGGCCGGCCCCGATCAGCGCCTCCCGCTCGCCGAACAGCAGCGCCAGCAGCGCCGCGCGCTGCTGGCCCTGCGAGCCGAACCGCCGCAGCGGCCGCTCGCCCACGCGCAATTCGACCTCGTCCAGCTGCGGGCCGTAGGAGGTGTAGGCGCGGCCGAGGTCGGCGCCGCGACGCTGTGCCAGCTCGGAGGCGATCTCCGTCGCGCCGTCCCGGGTCCGGGCCCGGTAGCGGATCTCGAGCCCGCCCCGGATGCCGAGCGCGGCGGCGGCGCGCTCGACCGGGCCGCTCAGGGCCTCGATCGCCTGTGCGCGCGCCTCGATCAACGGCACCGCTTCGGCGGCGAGGCGCTCGTCCCAGGTCGCCAGGCCGCGCGCGTCGGCGAATCCGGCGCGCACCCGGGAGACGAGGGCGTTGCGCTGGGCCAGGGTCCGGCCGAAGCGCCCGCGCAGATCGGCGCGGGCGGGCCACAGCGCCGCGATCAGCCGGTCCAGGTGTCCGCGCCGGCGCGCCGCCGGCCCCTTCACGAGGTCCATGCGGTCGGGATGGAAGACGCTCACCAGAGGGCGTTCGGGGCCACCGGCGCCTCCCAGCGGGCGGCCGTCGAGGCGATGGCGGCGTTCGCCGTTGCGGTCGAGCGCCGCCAGCAGCCGCTCGCCACCGGAGCCCGCGATCTCCAGCTCGATCCGGGCCGACGGCGCCCCGAAGGCGATCAGGTCGCGATCGTTGCCCGAGCGGAACGAGCGCGCCACCAGCCCGAAGTAGAGCGCCTCGAGCAGGTTCGTCTTGCCGGCGCCGTTGGGCCCGTAGAAGACCGTGATCCCCTCCCCCAGGGGCACCCGCGAGTCGGCCAGGTTGCGGAACCCCCGGCACTCGAGCGCGGCGACGTGCATTCCGGCCGCCTAAACGTTGAGGCGAATCGGCATCACCAGGTAGCTGAAGTCGTCGGCCTCGGCCGGCTCGATCAGGCCCGGCCGCAGCGACGAGATCAGCTTCAACACGACCTCGTCGTCATCGATGCTCTCGAGGCCGTCGCGGACGAACTCCGGGTTGAAGCCGATCTCCAGCAGCTCGCCCGAGTACGGCGCCGGCAGCGCCTCCCGGGCGTCGCCGAGGTCCGGCGTCTCGGCCGACACGACCAGCTCGCCCTCCGAGAAGGAGAGCCGCAGCGCCGCGTTGCGCTGCGCGAGCTGCGAGACCCGGCGGGTCACCTCCAGCAGCTCCTCCCGCGGCAGCTTCACTTCGTGCTCGAACGACTCGGGCAGGAGCTGACGGTAGTTCGGGAACTGACCATCGATCAGGCGGGAGCTCATGGAGACGGAGCCGACCTTGAACAGCGCCTGGTTGCGCGTCAGCCAGACCTGGAGCGGGTCCTCGGGAGCCGCCTCGATCAGCCGCGCCAGCTCGCGCAGGGCGCGGGCTGGGATGTTCGCCTCGAGGCGCTCGGAGAGCGGCGAGTCGAGCTCGGTCCGCTTCACCGCGAGACGGTAGGAGTCGGTCGCGACCATCGTCAGCTCCTTCTCCTCGGCCGTCACCAGCACGCCGGTCAGTACCGGCCGCGCCTCGTCGCGCGAAGCGGCGCGGGCGACCCGCCCGATCGTCTCATGCAGGGCCGGGGCCGGCAGCTCGATCGGCTCGCCCTCGGCCTCGGGGAAGCGGGGAAAGTCATCGGCGGGGATGGTGCGCAGGTGGAAGCGCGAAGAGCCGGCGCTGATCTCGACATCGCGCTCCTGCTCGCGAAGCTCGAGGGTGACCGAGCCATCCGGCAGCGAGCGGGCGATCTCGACCAGGAGCCGGCCCGGAAGCACGACGGCGCCCGCCCCCTCGGCCTCGGCCTCGAGCGCGACGTCGAGCCCCAGCTCCATATCGGTAGCGCGCAGCCTCGATTCGCCGTTGGAGGAGAGATGGATACCGGACAACGCCTGCAGCGCCGCGCGCGTGGAGACGGCGCGGGAGGCGACGAGGAGAGCGTCGAGTAGGGCCTGACGGGTGGCTGTGATCTTCATTGAGGTGATGGGTTCAGGGCTAGGAGTAATAAGGGCTGTGGACACGGTGGATATGTGGATGGCCGTTCGCGGCTGATTCTTTCAGGCGGCCCGGTCAGGACCGCTCGGTCACGAACGATCCTCACGGGGCGGCCCGGGGCGATTCGATCGAGGGCGCGATCAGCTCGGCGGTGAGCTGCTCGAGCACGCGGTTCAGGTGCGGGTCCTCGGTTCGGCGCGACTCGACCCGTCGCACCGCGTGCAGGACGGTCGTGTGGTCGCGACGCTTGAAGGCGCGGGCGATGGCGGGCAGCGAGAGGTCCGTCAGCTGCCGGCTCAGGTACATCGCGATTTGGCGGGCCCTGGCGACGGGGGCGGTGCGGTTCGGGGAGAGCAGCGCCTCGCGGGAGACGCCGAGCTGGTCGGCGACCGCGTTTTGGATGCGCTCGACGTCGACCCTGGGGCGTTGGTCGGAGACGGCGGCAGTGGGGCCGTGCAGCGCCCGATCGACCGCCTCGGGGGTGATCGCTGAGGACGTCAGCGAGGACAGCGCGATCACGCGGGTGAGGGCGCCCTCGAGCATGCGCAGGTTCGAGATCGCCCTCGAGGCGATCGCGCGCAGGGCCTCGGGCGCGACCTCGTCGCCGCGCTCGCGGACCAGGTTGGCGAGGAAGATCAGCCGCATCGACAGGTCCGGCGCGCCGACGGGGGCGGTCAGGCCCCACTCAAAGCGCTGGCGCAGGCGCTCCGCCAGCTCCGAGAGCTCGCTCGGCAAGCGATCCGCGGTGAACACGAGCTGGGCGCCGGACTCGTGCAGGGCGTTGAAGGTGTGGAAGAGCTCGTCGGAGGTTCTGGCCTTGCCCTCGAGGAACTGGACGTCGTCGATCAGCAGCACGTCGGCGTGGCGGTAGCGTCGCTTGAAGGCGTCAATGCCGGTGCCGTGGACGGCCGCCACGAACTCGTTCGTGAACGACTCGGCCGTCGTGTAGTGGACCACCTGGTCGGGGCTGTGAACGTGCAGGTAGTTGCCGATCGCGCCCAGCAGGTGCGTCTTGCCGAGCCCGGGCGGCCCGTGCAGGAAGAGCGGGTTGTACGCCTGTCCGGGGGACTCGGCCACGGCCAGCGCGGCGGCGTGCGCGAGGCGATTGCCGTCGCCGATCACGAAGCGCTCGAAGGTGTAGGCGGGGTTGAGCGTGGCGGGACGCGAGGGCTCGCCCGGGGCGACGGTCCGCTGGCTGCCCGCTTCGGCCGGTCCGGCGTCGGGTGTGACCAGGATCGCCTCCCTGAAGGGTGAGCCGGACTTGGTCAGCGCCGCGCGAATCAGCTCCGGATAGCGTCGCTCCACCCAGCGGCGCACGTGCTGGGGGCCGGACAGGTAGAGCACAGGTCCCCTGGCCGAAACGGGCCGGAGGGGCGCGAACCAGAGGCCGTAGGCGGACTCGTTGACCGAGGATCGGAGCTCGTCCTGGACGCTGCGCCAGGTCGATTCGAGGTCGTCGCCGACCGACTCGTTCGCCCGCTCCTGAACCGTGCTCTCCTCTCCGTCAACTCCGAGTCCGCCGTACCGGGGTGTGCGGCGGCTGGCGATGCTACTCGCGGCTCGAGCCGATTCCGAGGGGAGGCGCAGCCGCTCGATGCAAATCGCGGGGAAAACCGGGGGCGCTCCCGCCCTATACTGCCGAGCCGTTCAGCCAGTCGCGGAGCGGGACGAATCGAATGAAGCGGACCTACCAGCCAAAGAAGCGGAAGCGCGCCCGGACCCACGGCTTTCGGGCCCGCAGCAGGACCCGCTCGGGACGGGCGATCCTCAGGCGCCGGCGGCAGAAGGGCCGCAAGCGCCTCACCCCCTGACATTGACTGAGCAGGGTCGCCGCGATGCACGTCCACGACGCCGCCTGTCCCGGAGCGGGGACTTCGATCGGGTCTACCGGGACGGCGACTCGCGCGGCAACCGGTTCCTCGTCTTCTACTCGTTCGCCCGCGGCGAGGAGCAGGCCTCGGGCGAGGCGCGCCTCGGGGTCTCGGTCGGCCGCAAGATCGGCGGCGCCGTGCAGAGGAACAAGGTGAAGCGCGCGATCCGCGAGTCCTTCTGGAAGCTGGCGGGCGAGCTGCCGGCGGCGCATGACTACGTGATCGTCGCCCGCCCAGGCGTCGAGGGCCTCGTCGAGCGCGAAGGCGCCGCCGGCGTGCTCGAGTCCCTGGCCGAGCTCGTGCGCGGCGACGGCCAGGAGCGTTTGTCGTGAAACGGCTGCTGCCGGCGCTGCTGTTGGCCCCGATCCGCGCCTACCAGCGCTGGATCTCACCGGGGCTGCCCCGCCGCTGCCGCTATGAGCCCACCTGCTCGGACTACGCGAGCCAGGCCATCCGCGAGCTGGGTCCCGTGCGCGGGAGCGTGCTGGCCGGCTGGCGCCTGCTGCGCTGCAACCCCTTCAGCCGCGGCGGCATCGACGACATCTCCGATCGCACGCTCTTCCGCGACACCCGGACGCGCTCCGAACGGGCGGGCGCCGCGACCGACGCCGGTGATCCGCCGGCCGTTCCCCGGCGCACCGCGGGGGTGAGCCGCTGATGCCGACGCCTATGGACCTCGCCTACCTGATCCCGGCCAACATCCTGCAGCCGCTGATCGACGTCGCCAACGAGATCCTCGTCTGGCTGCACGACCTCGGGCTTCGACTACGGCGCCGCGATCGTCGTCCTCACCTTCATCACCCGCGCCGCGATCCTGCCCCTCTCGGTCAAGCAGATCCGCTCGATGCGGGCGATGTCGGCGCTGCAGCCCCAGATCAAGGAGCTGCAGGAGCGCTACAAGGACGACCGCCAGCGCATGCAGCGCGAGATGATGCAGATCTACCAGGAGAACGACGTCAACCCGTTCGCCTCCTGCCTGCCGCTGCTGCTGCAGCTGCCGGTCTTCATCTCGCTCTTCTACCTGCTGCAGGGCGACGAGTTCAAGGACGAGGTCCGCGACGGCCGGCGAGCAGTCCTGGATGTTCATCAACGAACCTGACCGAGAAGGCCACGGGCAGCGAGCTGATCATCCTGCTGGCGCTCTACATCGGCACCTCGATCATCGCCGGCCTGATCATGACCGGCCGCAACGCCTCGAACCAGCAGCGCATGATCGCCCTCGGCCTGCCGCTGATCTTCACCCCGATCATGATCGGCTTCCCGGCCGGCCTGCTCGTCTATTGGATCTCGACCAACGTCTGGACGATGGGCCAGCAGGCCGTGGTCAAGCTCTTCTTCCCGGCGGCCGCGCCGCCGACCCCCGAGGAGATCGAGGCGAAGACGGTGGCCGAGGCCCCGGCCAAGCCCCCGCCGCCGCCCCCGCGCAAGAAGAAACGCCGAAGGTAGGCTGCCCCTCGTGGCAGAGGGAGCTGAACCTTCCGCGGCCGGCCTTCCGGAGGAGCCGGCCGAGCGCGTCCAGGCGGTGCTGGAACGCATCGTCTCCGAGCTCGGACTCGACGCCGACGTCGCGGTCTCCGAGGACGACGACGAGATTCGCGGCAGCGTCGAGGGCGAGGAGGTGGGCCTGCTGATCGGCCGACACGGGCAGACCATCGACGCCGTGCAGCTGCTCTGCTACCAGATCGCCTTCCAGGGCTATCCCGACCGCAAGCGCGTCACGGTCGATGCAGCCGGCTACCGCGAGCGCCAGGGCGAGGCGCTGCGCCGGCGCGCGGACGTCGCCGCCGAGGACGCGATCCGCGACGGGCGCGCGATCGAGCTCGAGGCGATGGGCTCCAACGAGCGCCGCGTCGTCCACGAGCACCTGCGCGACCGGCCCGAGGTCGAGACCTACAGCGAGGGCGACGAGCCCCACCGCTTCGTCGTCGTCGCGCCGCTGGTCGCGGACTGAACCCCGCTCGGGTGAGCCCCGATCCCGTCCAGCTCTCGCCGCCGCTGCGGGCGCTGCTGGAGCTGCTGGGGTCTGACCCCCGCGCGCCGATCGCCGATTCGACGCGGTCGCGTGCCCTGCAGGTCCACATCGCCGACTCCCTCAGCGGGCTCGAGTTCGAGCAGCTGCGCCGGGCCGAGCGCATCGCCGACCTCGGCTCGGGCGCGGGCCTGCCGGGCCTGGTGCTGGCGGCGGAGCTGCCCGGCGCGCGGGTGGACCTGGTCGAGTCGGTCGAGCGCAAGGCGCGGTTCCTGCGCGAGGCCGTCGAGCGCATGGGGCTCGCCAACGCCGAGGTGGTGCCCGAGCGCGCCGAGGCCTGGTCGGGGGCGGCGGGCAGGGACGCGTACGACGCCGTCACCGCGCGGGCGGTCGGTTCCCTGGCGACGCTGGCCGAGCTCGCATCGCCGCTGCTGCGCAGCGGCGGTTCGGTGCTGGCCTGGAAGGGCCGGCGCGACCCGGACCAGGAGGCGCGGCTGGAGCGGGCCGCGGGGAGGCTCGCGATCGAGCCCGTCGAGATTCGAGCCGTGACCCCGTATGAGGGCAGCCGCGACCGTCACATCCACCTCCTCCGCAAGAATGGGCCGACTCCGAACGAGCTTCCACGCCGAGATGGTTTGGCGGCGAAGCGTCCGTTCGGGAACGAACAGATGGGAAGCGGCTAGTGGGCATCGTCTACGCGATCGCAAACCAGAAGGGCGGGGTGGGGAAGACCACCACCGCGGTCAACATGAGCGCCTGCGTCGCGCGCGGCGGGCGTCAGACGCTGCTGGTCGACCTCGACGCCCAGTGCAACGCGACCACGGCGCTCGGACTCGCCAAGGACCAGACGCCCTCTTCCTACGAATGCCTCACCGGCGAGGTCTCGGTGGCCGAGGCCGCCCGCCCCGCCGGCCCCGACAACCTGTGGATAGTCCCGGCCAACGTCGACCTCGCCGGCGCCTCGGTCGAGCTGCCGCGCGCCGACGACTTCGAGCAGCGGCTGCGTCAGGGCCTGGGGCCGGTGCGCGAGCGCTTCGCCTACACGCTGCTCGACTGCCCGCCCTCGCTGGGCCCGGTCACGGTCAACGCGCTGGTGGCCGCGGACCGGGTGATCGTCCCCGTCCAGGCCGAGTACCTGGCCCTCGAGGGCCTGGTCCAGTTCCTCGAGACGCTGAAGCTGATGCAGCGCGAGCTCAACCCCGCGCTGACCATGGCCGGCGTCGTGATCACGATGCACGACGACCGCACCCGGCTCTCGCGGGACGTCGAGCGGGAGCTGCGCCAGCACCTGCCGGCGCCGGTGTTCAAGACCGTGATCCCGCGCAGCGTCCGCGTCGCCGAGGCTCCGAGCTATGGCATCCCCGTCGGCCAGCACGACGCGAACTCTCGCGGGCTCGAGGGCCTACGCCTCGCTCGCCGAGGAGGTGACCTCCCTTGGCTGAGCGCAAGCGAGGAATGGGGCGCGGGCTCGCCGCGATCCTGCCCGAGAGCGGCGCGGGGGGGCCCGAGCTGAAGCAGCTTCCGGTGGAGTTGATCGAGCCCAACCCCGACCAGCCGCGCACCAACTTCGAGAAGGGGGCGCTGGACGCCCTCGCCGGGTCGATCAAGTCGGCGGGCATGCTGCAGCCGCTGATCGTGCGCCCCGTGGACGGGGGCCGCTACGAGCTGGTCGCCGGCGAGCGGCGCTGGCGCGCGGCGCGGAAGGCGGGCCTCGAGCAGGTGCCGGCCGTGATCAGGGTCTCGCCCGAGGACGAGCGCCTGCAGTCGGCGCTGATCGAGAACATGGTCCGCGAGGACCTCAACCCCGTGGACGAGGCCCGCGCCTGCGCGGCGCTGGTCGACGACCTCGGCATCTCCAAGCAGGAGCTGGCCCAGCGCGTCGGGCGCAGCCGCGCGGCGATCTCGAACCTGATCCGCCTGCTGGAATTGCCCGACGGCGCCCTCGGCCTGCTCGAGCGCGGCGAGCTCAGCGAGGGCCACGGCCGCGCCCTGCTCCAGGTCTCCGACCAGGACGCGCGGGCGAGCCTCGCCAAGAAGGCCGCGGCCGAGGGCTGGTCGGTGCGCGAGACCGAGGACCGCACCCGCGCCGGGGGCAAGGGCTCGCGCAAGGCCCCGAAGGGGGGCCGGATCAGCGCCGAGGAGCGCGCCGCGATGACCGACGCCGAGGACGCGCTGGGCGAGGCCATCGGGGCCGACGTCCGGGTTCGCCGGGCCGGGGAGGGCGTCAAGGCCGAGCTCCGCTTCGATGGCCTCAACGAGGTCGCCGCCCTCGCCCGCCGGCTACGACGCCGCAGCTAAACTCGCCGCCCCCGGGCGATTAGCTCAGTTGGTTAGAGCGCGTCTCTGATAAGGACGAGGTCCGTGGTTCGAGTCCACGATCGCCCACTAAGAAGCCCCGTAGGCCGGAGCAAGGAGGAACGATGTCCATAAGAGGGGTCGACCACATCGATCTCGCGGTCAGCGATGTCGAACGCTCCCTCGCCTTCTACCTCGGGATGCTGGGTCCGCTCGGCCTCGCGGTGGAAGGACGATTCGAGACCTACCGGGAGACCGAGGAGGTCGTCTACCTCGGCTTCGGTCAAGAGCACGTCCCGGGTGCCCAGCCCGAGACGCGACTGGGTCTTCGCAAGGCCGACGGAGGCGAGCACACCTACTACGCCGTCGGGATCGAGCACCTGGCCTTCGGGGTCGAGAGCCCCGAGGAGGTCGACGAGGCGTACCAGCGGTGCCTGGGCATGGACGCCCGCATCCACTGCCCGCCCGAGGAAGAGCCGGACCTACCGGGCTATTACGCCTTCTTCGTCTTCGATCCCGACGGGATTCGAATCGAGGTTTGCCACCACCCGGATCAGGTGCGCAAGGAATGGGACGCCGGAGAGCACCTTGAGGCTGGGCCGCATCGACCGAGCGACTGAACGTCGCGGCCGATATCGGGCGCGACCCCCTGGCGTCAGCCCCTCGCTGACCCCTCCCGCTGGGAGATCTCCCTGATCGAGTCGAGCGACTTCGCGAGCCAGTCGCGGTACCAGCGCCGGCCGGCGATCGCGTCCCAGACGCGGTGTGGCACCCGAGACGGCTCCATCCCGGCCTCGCCGTCGACGAAGGTGCCGCCCTGGGCCTCCGTCAGGGCGAAGCGGACGAAGGTGCCGGTGTCGAGGCAGCGGATCGAAAGCGACTCGCAGTCCTCCATCCCCTCGACCTGGAAGATCTCCGCTTCCTGGCGCCCGAATGGGCCGATGTTGACCTGGCGGTAAGTGCAGCCCGCCTCCAGTCCTTCGCACTCGACCTCGACAAAGCCGGCCCACCAGTCCCCGTGGCGTTCCGCGTCGCGGAGCAGCTCCCAGACGGCGTCCGGAGGGGCGTTGATGAAGATCTGCTGGCGGCAGCGCGACATCGCCAAGCAGATTCTCCCAAGCTCGGAAGCTGCGCAGTGTGACGTCGATCGGGGGCTTGGGAGGCCTTGGACCCGCTCTTATACTTGGACTCCCCAGCGCGAGGAGCCCTTCGAGTGCAGCGAATGACCATTTACGGAGTCAGCTTCGACATGGTCGGCAAGCAGCCGATCGTGCTGCTGAAGACCGTTGACGGGAACAAGTTCCTGCCGATCTGGATCGGCCACCCCGAGGCCGCGGCGATCCTCATGAAATTGCAAGGGGCTTCGACCCCGCGGCCGATGACCCACGACCTGCTCTCCGAGGTGCTCGAGCAGATGGATGCGAAATGCGAGCGGGTCTCGGTCACCGAGCTGCGAGACAACACCTTCTACGCATCGATCACCGTCTCCATGAACGGCTCCGAGCTCGAGATCGACTCCCGCCCCTCCGACGCGCTCGCGCTCGCGGTCCGCACCTCGGCGCCGATCTTCGCCGCCGACGACGTGATCGAGGAGTCGGCGATCGAGTTCGAGGACGGCGCGCCCGAGGACCAGGAGGAGGTCGTCGACAAGTTCAAGGAGTTCCTGGACAACGTCTCGCCAGAGGACTTCGCCGAGGGGAACTCCTAGGGGCTCGACTTGCGCCGCTTCCGAGGCAGGGCGGGCGTCGTCAGGGTCCTAGGGACGGTTCTCGCCGCGCTCTGGGTCGCCGCGCTCGCCCTTCCCGCGCTCGCATCAGCGACCGCTCCGAGCGGAGCCGATGGCCGGATCTTCTTCGTCCGCGACTCGGACCCGGGCCCGCCCTCCCAGGCCGACATTCACGCCATCGACCCGGACGGGACCGATCTCACGAACCTGACCCCGGGCCTGACCGCGACGGACCGCGGGCCGAGTGTGGACCCGACCGGCCAGTGGGTCGCCTTCAGCAGCGGCAACGTCGAGGGCGACATCTGGCTGATGCGCTCGAACGGGACCGCGCACGCCCCCCTGGTGGCGGACCCCGCGGGGAGCGACTTCCAGCCGGCCTTCTCGCCCGACGGCAGTCGGATCGTCTTCGTGCGTGACTCGGACCCGGGCATGGGCCTGGAGAACGACCTCTGGATCGTCAACCGCGACGGCTCCGGCCTGACGAGGCTGACCCAGACCGCCGACCTGGAGGAGTTCGATCCCGACTTCTCACCCAATGGCGAGCGCATCGTCTTCGGCGTCTTCCAGGCGCCGAGCGAGGACGACATCTACTCGATCGCGGCCAACGGAACTGACCGCCGCGGCCTCGTGCTGGGGCCGATCGACGACCAGGATCCCGTCTACTCGCCGGATGGCCGGCGAATCGCTTACAGCAGCGGGTCCTTTGACCAGCTGTTCGTCGCCGCGGCCGACGGCACCGCCCCGCTCAATCTGACGCCGACCTGGACCGACGAGGCCCTCGACTCCTCGTGGTCGGGCGATGGCGGTCGCATCGTCTTCGACGACGACAACACCGACCTGTTCACGGTCTCCTCGGCGGGCGGGCCGATCATCCCCATCACCGACACCGCCGACCCGACACAGGACGGCAGTCCCGACTGGGAGCACGTCTTCCGCTGCGCCGGCCGCCGCGCCACGATCGTCGGCGACGACGGCCCCGACAGGATCAAGGGCACGAAGAAGGCCGACGTGATCGTCGCCAACGCCGGCAAGGACATCGTCCGGGGCCGCGGCGGCAACGACCGCATCTGCGGCGGCCGCGGCAAGGACCAGCTGCGCGGCAACAACGGCCGCGACCGCATCTTCGGGCAGGCCGGGGCCGACCTGCTCGCCGGCGGTCGAGCCGCCGACGCCCTGCGCGGCGGCAAGGGGAAGGACAAGCAGCTGCAGTAGCCCAGGGCGGGCTAGGCGCGGATGGTGGCCGCCCGGGCCGGGCGCTCGAGCGCCAGCTCAAGGATCCGCTCGACGGCCTGCTCGAAGTCCAGCCCGGCCGCCTCGGCTGCCATCGGGAAGAGGCTGGTGTCGGTGAGCCCCGGGATCGCGTTCACCTCGAGCACCTCGGGCCCCCCGTCGCCCAGGATCAGGTCGACGCGGGCGAACCCCGAGCAGCCGAGCGTCTCGTAGGTTCGCTGCGCGGCGTCGCGCACCGCCCCCGACTCGACCTCGTCCAGCTCGGCCGGACAGCTGTAGTCGGTGCGCCCGATCTCATACCGTGCCTCGAAGTTGAAGAAGTCCTCCTCGCGCGGGATCGCCTCGACGATCGGCAACGGATCGTTTCCCAGCATCCCGACGGCCAGCTCGCGGCCGCGCACGTGCCGCTCCAGCAGCACCCGGTCGTCGTAGCTGAAGGCGGCCAGCAGCGCGGCCGGCACCTCCTCCTTGCCGCCGGCGAACTCGACGCCGAGCGAGGATCCCTGCCGCGCCGGCTTCACCACGAGCGGGAAGCCGAGGCGGTCCTCGATCTCCTCCAGGGTGTCGGCTGCGCCCAACTCGCGGAATGCCGTGGCGTTGAACGCGGCCCAGTCGGGGGTGGGGATGCCCGCGGCGCGCATCTCGTGCTTGGCGGCGACCTTGTCCATGCAGAGCGCGCAGGCGGCCACACCTGGTCCGGTGTAGGGGATGCCGAGGATCTCGAGCAGCTCCTGCACCGTGCCGTCCTCGCCACCCGGCCCGTGCAGGGCGATGAAGGCGACGTCCGGGCCCGCGTCCCGCAGGGTGGTGACCAGGTCGGCTCCGGGGTCGATCGGGATCGCTTCATGGCCCAGCGCCCCGAGCGCGTCCTGGACCCTGGCACCCGAGCGCATCGAGACCTCGCGCTCGAGGGAGCCGCCGCCGCGAAGCACCGCGATCTTCATTCCCGGTCCTTCCGCCGGGGCATTGGCACGACGTCGGCCCCGGCCTTCTGGTCGTCCTCGTGCGGGGCGATGACGGGATGCTCCCCGGTGATCGTCTCGTACAGCCCGACCTGGTCGGAGACGACCTTGCCGATGCGCCGGACGCCCTCGCGGATCTCGTCCTCGGTCGAGCCCGAGAAGTTGAGCCGCATGGAGTGGGCGCCGCGGCCGTCGACGTAGGCCGCCCGCCCGGGAACGAAGGCGACGTTCTCGCGTAGGGCCTTCGCCAGCAGGTCGGTGGTGTCGATGTAGTCGGGCAGGGTCGCCCACACGAACAGCCCGCCCTGGGGACTGGTCCACTCGGCCTGGTCAGGGAAGTGGCGCTCGAGCGCCTCCAGCATCACGTCGCGGCGGGCCCGGTAGATCTCCACGAGGTCCTCGATGTAGGCCCGCCAGCGGCCCTCGGCGAAGTACTCGCGGACGAAGAATTGGGTCAGGGTCGAGGTGCAGAGGTCGGCGGCCTGCTTGCCGAGCGTGATCTTCTCCAGCACCGGGGGCGGTGCGACCACCCAGCCGACTCGGATCCCGGGCGAGAGGATCTTCGAGAAGGTTCCCAGGTAGATCACGTAGTCCCCGCCGTCCAGCGAGTACAGCGTCCGCTGCGGCTCGCCCTCGAAGCGGAGCAGCCCGTAGGGGTTGTCCTCGCACAGCAGCAGCTCGTAGCGGCGGGCCAGCTCGACCAGGCGAATGCGGCGCTCGGCCGAGAGCGTCACCCCGGCCGGGTTCTGGAAGCTCGGCACCGAGTAGATGAACTTCGGCCGGCGACCCTCCTTGGCGAGCCGCTCGAGCACCCCCTCCAGCTCGTCGGTGCGCATCCCCTGCTCGTCCGTGGTCACCTGGATCACGTCGGCCTCGTAGCTGCTGAACGTCGGCACCGCGCCCGGGTAGGTCGGGGCCTCGCAGATGACCGGGTCGCCGGGGTCGATCAGCGTCTTGCAGATCAGGTCGATCGCCTGCTGCCCGCCGGTGGTCACGATCAGGTCGTCGGGGTCCGGGGCCATCCCCTCGGCCGCCATCACCTCGAGGATGCACTCCTTGGTCTCCTCGAATCCCTCGGTCGGCCCGTACTGAAGGGCCTCGGCCGATGACTCGTGCGCGATCCGGGTCATCTGCGCGGCGAAGCTGTCGGGAGGGAAGACCGAGGTGTCGGGCAGCCCTCCGGCCAGCGAGATCACGTCCGGCCGCGCGGTGATCGCCATCAGGTCGCGCATCGCCGAAGAGCGCATCACCCGCGTGCGGGTCGCGAACAGGCCGGCGTAGCGCTCGAGGTCGCGCGAGGTCGTGTGGGCTCGCCGCCGCGGCGTGGCCTGCTCCTCCGTCCTGCGCTCGCCCGAGTGGCCGGGCACGGGATGCTGGGAAGGGTCGTGATGCTGGTCGGGGGTCATGGCCCGACAGTGTGCCCAACTCGCGGAGCGCCGGCGGCACCGCGCGCTCACGCCTCTGTAGCCTTCCCCGGCCCGCTCATGGACTTCCTCGCCATCTGCCAGGGGCTCGGGCTGGCTCTCGCCGCCGGGCTCATCATCGGGGTCGTGCTGCCCCCGATCATGCCCTCCTGGGGCGTGGTCGCCGGTGCAGCGCCGCTCGGCGTGCTCGTCTGCATCGCGGTCCTGAACAGCGAGGACGAGGCGATCTGGCCCGCGGTCCCGATCGGGATCCTGGCGGCGGGGCTGGCGGCGATCGTCAGCCGCGATGTCGCCTCCGGCGCGGCGCGGCGCCAAGCCGAGGGCACCGACGTGGCCCAAGGGGCTCCTCCGGGGGTCGTCGCGCTGGTGGTCCTGGCCGCCGCGCTGCTCGCCGGGCTGAGTCTGCTGGTGCCGCCTGTGGCCCTTGTCGCCGCAATCGCGCTCGCCTGGCTCTGGTTCAACCGCCGGCGCCAGGCCGAGCGCAAGCACGAGGGCCTGCGGGTCCTCCGCTAGGCGCCGGCCGGTGGCGAAGAAGCTCGTCCTCGCCGTGGTGGACGCCATGCACCCCGGCATGCTGCGGAAGACGATCGATTCCGGCGAGGCGCCCACGTTTGCGGCCCTGGAGGAGCGCGGCAAGATGGTGGACGACTGCGTCTCCAGCTTCCCCTCGGTGACGCCGGTCGCCTGCTCGGAGATGCTGACCGGAGTCGGCCCGGGCGACCACTGGGTGATGGGGATGAACTGGTACCACCGCGTCGAGCGGCGCTACATCGAGTACGGCTCCTCGTTCGAGGCCACCCGCACCTTTGGGCTCTTCCGCTCGATGTACGACCTCGTCTACAACATGAACCTCGACCACCTGAGCTGGGAGGCGCAGACGGTGTTCGAGCGGCTCGGCGACGCCGGCGTTCGCACGGCGAGCACGCCCTTCCTGATCTACCGGGGCCGTCGCCGCCACGAGCTCGGGCTCGAGGGATTGGCGCGGCGCGCCCTGGCCGTGGCCAACTTCCGACACGCCGTCTACGCGCCCGACGAGTTCTTTTACGGCGACCTCTACGCCAGCCGCCCGACCGGCTGCACGTCGAATATGGGGCGGCCCGGCACACGCGACGAGTACTCGGCCTGCGTCGGCGAGGAGCTGGTGCGGGAATCGGCCTACGACTTCCTCCTCTTTGCCCTTCCCGACAACGACTTCTACTCACACCGCCACGGCCCCGATGCGCAGACCGAGTCGATCGCCAAGGCCGACGTCAACTTCGCGCGCCTGGTCGAGGCCGGAGGGGGGCTGGACGCGTTCCTGCGCGACCATGCGGTGATCCTGACCGCCGACCACGCACAGACCGCCATCGAGCAGGGGCTTCCCCTCGCCGAGGCCCTGGCCGAGGACTGGCGCGTGCTCGAGCCGAACGCCGAGCGACCCGAGGAGGCCGAGATCGCCGTCAGCCCGACCTCGCGCGCGGGCGCCGTCTACATCCTCGGCAACGGGCCGGGTCACGCCCAGGCGCACGAGCGCGTGACGGCGAAGCTCCGTGAGCTCGCCGGGGTCGACCTGGTCACCTGGCTCGCCGGCGCCGACGGCAAGCCGCTGGTGCGCACCGGCGTCGGGCTCGGCGATGACGCCGGGGGTGCCGAGGCGGTCGTCTCCAGCAACGGCCAGGAGCTGCGTTTCCGCCCGGGCAGCCGCCATCGCGACCGCCGCGGGGCCGAGTGGGACCTCAGCGGGGATTCGGGGGCGCTGGCGGCCGAGGTCTCGGGCGGTCGCTTCGACAGCGAGCGCTATCCCGACGCTCTGGCCCGCCTCTGGTCGGCGTTGACCTCGCCGCACGCAGGGGACGTGCTGGTCTCGGCCGCCGACGGGTACGAGTGCGTGGACTGGGGCGGGGTCAGCCACGTGGGCGGCGGCAGCCACGGCGCGCTCAGCCGCGAGGACTCGCTGGCCCCGCTGCTGTTCGTGGGCTGCGGGCCCAGGCGCCCGCGCCGAAACCCGCAGTGGGCCCTGCGCGACCTCGCCCCGGTCATCCTCGGCCACTTCGGGGTCGGAAAGCGGAGGTGGTGGACATGAGGGCCAGCATGAGGGAACCCCATGTCAGGGGGGCGACGTCATGAGCCCCGTCCAGACAGCGAAGCGGATCGGCCGCGGCACCAGGCGCTCGGAGAACTGGGTGCAGCTGTTCCAGTTCGGCCTGGTCGGCGCCTCGGGCTACATCGTCAACCTGACCGCCTTCGCGATCCTGACCGGCAGCGGGCTCTTCTTCAGGGAGGGGAGCGACGGCCTCGGCGTCCACTACATCCCCGCGGCGGTGCTCGCCTTCTGCGTCGCCGTCACCAACAACTTCCTCTGGAACAGGCACTGGACCTTCGACGCCAAGCACGGCCACGCCGGCTTTCAGGCGGCGCGATTCTTCACCGTCAGCACGCTGGCGCTGGGGATCAACCTGATCGCGCTCGAGCTGCTGATCCAGGTAGGCGACGTCGACGAGCTGCCCGCCCAGGCCATCGCGGTCGCCTTCGCGATGCCGTTCAACTTCATCGGCAACAAGATGTGGACGTTCGCCTAGCCGCCACCAGCCGCTGCTCTGCCGTGCTTGATCGCGGTCCTGGCCGCCTTGGCTCTTCCGGCGTCCGCGAGCGCGCAAGACGAGCCGCCGGTCAGCGAGGAGCAGGCGGTCCGCATCGCCGAGCGCGATCCGAATGCGATCGAGGCCAAGCGCGAGCACCCCGACCTGCATCCCTCGCCGAACCGGGCCGAGGGCGATCGGGACTGGGAGGTCGGCTTCTTCGCCGACGACGAGCAGCTGGTGCAGGTCGTGGTCGACGACGAGAGTGGGGTGGTGGAGGAGTCCTGGACCGGGCACCAGGTCGCCTGGCGCATGGCGCGCGGCTACGAGGGGGCCTTCGGCCGCAAGCTCAACGCCCCCTACGTATGGCTGACCCTGTGCGCGATCTTCCTGATCGGCCTCTTCGACTGGCGCCGCCCGCTGCGCCCCGCCCACCTCGACCTGCTCGTGCTGGTGGCCGGGTTCGGTCTCTCGCACTTCTTCTTCAACCGTGGCGAGATCGGGCTCTCGGTCCCGCTGGCCTACCCGGCGCTGCTCTACCTGCTGGCCAGGACCCTGTGGCTGGGATTTCGCGGCGGCGCGAGCGGGTTGCGGCCGTCGCTGCCCGTGACCTGGCTGGCGATCGCGACCGTGGCGCTGATCGGCTTCCGGATCGGGCTCAACGTCACCGACTCGAACGTCATCGACGTCGGCTACTCGGGTGTGATCGGGGCCGACCTGATCACCGACGGCGAGCCGCTGTACGACAACTTCCCCGACGACAACCGACACGGCGACACCTACGGCCCGGCCGCCTACTACGCCTACACGCCCTTCGAGCAGCTGCTGCCCTGGGACGGCGACTGGGGCGACCTTCCCGCCGCCCACGCTGCCGCGATCTTCTTCGACCTGGGCACGATCGCGGCCCTGTTCCTGTTGGGCCGCCGCCTGCGACCGCGTGACGGCAGCCGCCTCGCGGTCCTGCTCGCGTTCGCTTGGACGGCCTGCCCCTACACGACCTTCGCGCTCGAGTCCAATACCAACGACTCGCTGGTCTCGCTCGTGCTCGTCTGCGCGCTCTACTTCCTCAGCTCTCCCCCGGTGCGCGGCGGCCTGATCGCGCTCGCCTCGCTGACCAAGTTCGCGCCGGCCGCCCTGGCGCCGCTGTTCGCGACCTACGGCCTCACCGAGCGGCGGCCGACCGCGCGCAGGGCGCTGGTCGTGCTCGGGCAGTTCGCCGCCGGGTTGGCGGTCGTCACCCTCGCCGTCATGGCCGAGACGCTGCTCGATCCCGGCCTCTCGACCTTCTGGGAGCGGACGATCGGCAACCAGGCGGGCCGCGACTCGCCCTTCAGCGTCTGGGGGCAGGAACCCTCGCTGGGCTGGCTGCAGACCGCGCTCAAGGCCCTCGTCGCCGCGCTCGCGCTCGCGGTCGCCTTCGTCCCGCGCCGCCGCGGGCCGGTGACCGTCGCGGCGCTGGCGGCGGCGGTGCTGATCGCGCTCCAGCTGACCGTCGAGCACTGGTTCTACCTCTACATACCGTGGTTCGCGGGCTTCCTGTTCGTGGCCCTGTTGGCCCGCGACGACGATGCTTCGGGGCCTAGGGCGCGGCCGGCTGGATCACCTGGGTGATCTCGCGGGCGAGGCCGTCGTCGCCGATCTCGACCGCGGCGCCCATCACCCAGATGTTCTCGGTGGCGGTCTCGAAGCGCACCGGCATCTGGGTCCGAAAGGCCTCCAGGGCCTGCTCGCGCTTGACCCCGATGATGCCGTCGCGCGAGCCGGTCATGCCGACGTCCGTCATGTGGGCGGTGCCGCCTGGCAGCACGCGCGCGTCTGCCGAGGGCACGTGGGTGTGGGTTCCCAGCACCGCCGCCACCCGGCCGTCCAGATGCCAGCCCATCGCGACCTTCTCGCTCGTCAGCTCGGCGTGGAAGTCCACGATCACGGCGTCGGCCCGGCCGTTCAGCTCCTCGAGCAGGTCGTCGATCGCGGTGAAGGGCGAGCGCTCCACTTGCAGGTGGAGGTAGCCGCTGAGGTTGACGACGGCCACCTTCATCCCGGCCGCTTCGGTGATCGTGTGCCCGCGCCCGGGGTTGCCGGCCGGGAAGTTGCAGGGCCGCACGATGCGCTGCTCCGAGCCGAGGTAGGGGTAGACCTCGCGGTGGCGGTAGGCGTGGTTGCCCAGCGTGATCGCATCGGCGCCCAGACCGAAGATCTCGTCCGCCGTTTCCGGGGTGATGCCGACCCCGCCCCCGGCGTTCTCGCCGTTGACCACGACCAGATCGGGCAGGTGCTGCTCGCGCAGGCCGGGCATCGCCGCCGCCAGCCCCTCCCGCCCGGGCTTGCCGACGACGTCGCCGATGAAGAGGAGGCGCATGCCGCGCCAGGGTAGTCCTCTCGCTAGCTTTCCCGCGATGGCGACGAAGTCCGCAGAGCGGACCGCGCTGCGGGCGAGCGGCCTTTCCAAGAGCTACGGCGAGCGCAAGGCGCTGGTCGACGTCGGCTTCGAGGTCGGTCGCGGCGAGCTGCTGGCAGTCGTCGGCCCCAACGGCGCGGGCAAGACGACGATGCTCGGCATCCTCGCCGGCATACGCGACGCCGATGCCGGCTCCGTCGAGGCATCCGGGGAGGTCGGCTGGGTCCCCCAGCAGGCCGCGCTCTACCGGCGGCTGACGGTCGAGGAGAACCTGCGCCTGTTCGCCCGGTTGGAGAAGGCCCCCGACCCCGACGCGGCCGTGGACGCGATGCTGGAGCAGACCGGCCTGGCCGAGCGCCGCAGTGACCAGGTGTCCGAGCTCTCGGGGGGCAACCAGCAGCGCATCAACATCGCCATCGGCCTGCTGGCCGAGCCCGCGGTGCTGCTGCTTGACGAGCCCAGCGCCGGGCTCGATCCCGGGCAGCGGATCAGGCTGTGGGAGTTCGTCTCGTCGCTCGCCAAGGCGGGCACGACGGTGATCTACTCGACCCACCAGATCGAGGAGGCGAGCCACTACGGCGACCGCCTGCTGGTGCTCGCGGACGGCGAGGTCCTGTTCGAGGGCAGCTTCACGCAGATGCGCCGGGCCGCGGGCGCGCGCGGGGCGGTCGAGGACCCCGAGGCCGATTTCGTGCGGTTCCTGCAGAAGCGGGGTCATTGATGGGTGGGCGCGGATGAGGTGGCTGCTGCTCAAGGACCTGCAGATCCTGAAGCGATCCCCGCTGCTGACCGCCCTCTTGGTGATCTATCCGATTGTGCTCGCGGTGCTGATCGGCTTCGCCGTCTCGCGAGACTCCGACAAGCCCCGGGTCGCCTTCTTCAACGAGATCGAGGCCGCGCAGGCCGACGAGGGCCTGGAGCTCGGCGAGGGCGGCTTCAGCCAGCAGCAGGCCTTCGACCAGCTCTGCGAGCGGGTCGAGTGCGTCGATACCGACAGCCGCGAAGACGCGATCAAGAAGGTGGAGGACGGCGAGGTGCTGGCGGCGCTCGTCCTGCCCGAGGACTTCCTCGACAAGCTCCAGAGCCAGCTCGCCGGCGCCGGGCTGGACCCGGCCGAGGTCGAGGTCTACGTGAACGAGGACGACCCGGTCAAGGCCGGGCTGGTGGACGACCGCATCAGCGCCCTGATCACCGAGGCCAACCTGATCCTCTCCGACGAGATCTCCGAGCAGCTGCTCGGCTACCTCGACGTGCTGGTCGAGGGCGGGGACTTCAGCGTCCCCTTCCTGGGCCAGACGATCGAGGTGCTGGGCCTGGAACGCACCCAGCAGATCCTGCGCGCCGTCAGCGCCGACCTCAGCGGGCCCCAGCGCGACGTCGTCAAGCAGGTGATCCAGTTCGCGGATCTGGCTGGTGAGAACCTGGGCTTCGCCGACGAGCTGCTGGGCTCGGTCGCCGAGCCGATCGCGGTGCAGAAGGAGGTCGTCTCCGGCGACGTGCCGCCGCTCGACACCTTCGCGATCTCGGTCGCGATCGCGATCACGCTGATGTTCGTCACCACGCTGCTGGTGGCGGGCTCGCTGGCGCTCGAGCGCGAGGAGAACACCTTCGCCCGCCTCACCCGCGGCCTCGTGAGCCGCGCCGGCCTGCTGGTCGAGAAGATCGGGCTGGGGACGATCTGCTCGGTCGTGGTCGCGATCGTGTTGCTGGGCGTGCTCGAGCTGTTCGTCAACCTGCAGTGGGAGCGAGCCCCCCTGTTCGGTGCGGCGATCGTGCTCGCCGGCGCCGCCTTTGCGGCGATGGGCTCTGCCATCGGCGTCGCGGCCCGCGAGGTCCGCGCCAGCGCCCTGGCGGCCTTCGCGCTCACGCTTCCGATCGCCTTCCTCTCCCTCGTCCCATCCGGCACCGTCAGCGAGACCCTCTATGACTGGATCCGCGTCGTCACCGGAGCCTTCCCCTTCCGCCCGGCCCTGGACGCCCTCACGGCGGGCCTCTCCGACACGGGGGATCTCCCAATCAATCTCATCCACCTAGCGCTGTTGACGCTCGCGTACTTCGCGATCGCCCGGATGGCGCTTCGGCGGTTCGCGTAAGCGCCCGACGGGCGGGTGGCGCCGAGCACACGCGCGCCCGCTCTAGGGCGGGGGCGCGTGCGCGGAGGCGACAGGACCCGCCCGCCGACCGCATGGTCTGCCTCCGTAGAATCGCCAGCGTGAGTTTTCCCGCCACACGCCTGCGCCGCCTGCGCAGGACAAAGCCGCTGCGCGACCTCGTCCGCGAGACGAACCTGAGCGCCGAGCACCTCGTGCAGCCGCTGTTCGTGACCGCCGGCGAGGGCGTGCGCGAGCCGATCGAGGCGATGCCCGGAATCGAGCGCCTCTCGATCTCCGAGGCGGTCGCCGAGGTGACCGAGATCGCCGCGGCGGGCGTCCGGGCCGTGATCCTGTTCGGCATCCCCGCCCAGAAGGACGAGTACGGAACCGAGGCCTACGACGACGAGGGTGTCGTGCAGATGGCGGTGCGGGCCCTGAAGGAGGCCCACCCCGAGGTCGTGGTGATCACCGACGTCTGCCTCTGCGAGTACACCGCCAGCGGCCAGTGCGGCGTCGTCCGCGAGGGCAATCCCCCCGGCGACGTCGACAACGACCTCACGGTCGAGCTCTTGGCCAAGACCGCGATCTCACACGCCGTCGCCGGTGCCGACGCGGTCGCCCCCAGCGACATGATGGACGGGCGCGTGGGCTCGATCCGCCATCAGCTCGACGAGGAGGGGCACTCCGAGGTCCCGATCATCGCCTACAGCGCCAAGTACGCCTCGGCCTTCTACGGGCCTTTTCGCGAGGCGGCCGGCTCCGCTCCCGAAGCCGGCGACCGCCGCGGCTACCAGATGGACCCGGCGAACGCCGAGGAGGCCGTGCGCGAGGCCCAGCTCGACCTGGAGGAAGGGGCCGACGTGGTCATGGTCAAGCCCGCGCTGCCCTACCTCGACGTCGTCCGCCGGGTCAAGGAAGCGACAGGGGCCCCCGTCGCGGCCTACCACGTCAGCGGCGAGTACTCGATGCTGAAGGCCGCCGGTGCCAACGGCTGGCTCGACGAGCGCGCGGCGGCGATGGAGTCGCTGACCGCGATCAGGCGCGCCGGCGCTGACATGATCGTCACCTACTTCGCCAAGGACGCGGCGGCCTGGATCGCCGAGGAGGCGGCCCGGCGGTGACCGAGCCAGCGCCGGAGACCGCCCCGGCCGACGCGGATTCGCGGGCTGACGGCATCAGCACCGCCGGCGCGACCCCGAAGCTGCGCTCGCGCAAGCACGGCGCGGCGATCCCGCTGGACGACGCCGACAAGCGGCTGATGAACCTGCTGCAGTCGAGCTTTCCGCTCGACGCGGAGCCGTTCGCGCTGCTCGCCCCCGATGCCGGGATGCCGGCCGACGAGCTGATGGAGCGCACCCAGCGGCTGCTGGACGGGCGCATCATCCGCGAGATCACGCCGATCTTCGACACCCGCGCGCTTGGGCTACAGCTCGATGCTGGTCGCCGCCAAGGTGGACACCGAGAACCCTCACCGCGCGGCGAAGATCATCAACTCCCACCCCGGCGTCTCGCACAACTACCTGCGAACCCACGAGTTCAACCTCTGGTTCACGATCGCGACCCCGCCGGACTCCGAGCTGGGCCTGGAGGGGACGCTCGAGGTGCTGCAGCGCATGACGGGCGCCGAATCGATCCGCCAGCTTCCGACCCTGACCCTGTTCAAGATCAACATGAACCTGGAGATGGAGGGCGGCACCGGCGATCTGGCCGCGCCCGCCGCCGAGCCCGTGATCCCGCGCGAGCTCGAGGCCCAGCCCCATGACGAGCGCGACGTCGCGGTGATCCGCGCGCTGCAGGGCCCGATGGAGGTGACCGAGCGGCCCTACGACGACGCCGCCGCCGAGGCCGGGATGACGACCCCCGACCTCCTCGCCCACCTCGCGGGAATGGTCGATCGCAAGCTGCTGCGGCGCGTGGCCGCGATCCTCTACCACCGCCGCGCCGGCTTCTCGGCCAACGGAATGGGGGTGTGGAGGGTTCCCGAGGACCGGATCATGGACGCCGGAGCGCGGATGGCCGCCGTGCGGGGCGTCTCGCACTGCTACCAGCGGCCCACCTACGCGGACTGGCCCTACAGCGTCTTCACCATGGCCCACGGGCGCTCCAAGCAGGAGTGCGACGCGATCCTGGACACGATCGCCGACGATCACGACCTGCACGGCCCCGACCGCGCCGTGCTCTATTCCTCGACGGAGTTCAAGAAGATCCGCCTCCACTACTTCACGGACGACTACGCCGCCTGGGAGGCGGATGCTGTTCGCTAATGGGCCTGGCTGACGGCCGTTCCGGGGAGCTCTACGAGCGGGCGGTGCGGCTTCTCCCCGGCGGGGTCAACTCCCCGGTTCGCGCGATGGGCTCGATCGGGCGCGACCCGGTCTTCATCGAGAGGGGGGAGGGCCCCTACATATGGGACGCCGACGGCAATCGCTACGTCGACTGGGTCTGCTCGTGGGGCCCGCTGATCTGCGGTCACGCCCACCCGCGGGTGGTCGATGCGGTCGGCGAGGCCGCGGCGGCGGGCACCAGCTTCGGCGCCGCGACCGAGGGCGAGGTGCGGCTGGCGGCCGAGGTCGCCGATCGCTTCGCCTCGGTCGAGATGATGCGCATGACCTCCTCGGGGACCGAGGCCTCGATGAGCGCGATCCGCCTCGCCCGCGCAGCCACCGGCCGCGACCCGATCGTCAAGTTCGCCGGCGCCTACCACGGCCACGTCGACGGCCTCCTCGCCGAGGCCGGGTCGGGCCTCGCCACGGCAGGGGTCCCGGCCTCGCCGGGCGTGACCGAGGCACAGGCGCGCGACACCACGGTCGTCCCCTGGAACGACCGCGTCGCCCTCGCCGCGGCGCTGGGCCAGCGCGAGTTCGCCGCGATCCTGGCCGAGCCGATCCCGGCCAACATGGGCGTGGTCCCGCCAGAGGACGGGTACCTCGACTTCCTCCGCGCGGCGGCCGACGAGCACGGGGCGCTGCTGGTCCTGGACGAGGTGATCAGCGGCTTCCGCGTCGCCCGGGGCGGCGCCCAGGAGCTGCTGGGCGTCCGCGCCGATCTGACCGTGATGGGCAAGGTGCTGGGCGGTGGCCTGCCGGCCGCGGCCTACGGCGGCCCGCGCGAGCTGATGGAGCGGGTCGCGCCCGCCGGCGACGTCTACCAGGCGGGGACGCTGTCGGGCAACCCGCTCGCGGTCGCCGCCGGGCTGGCGACGCTCGCCGAGCTGGACGGCAAGGCGTATGGGCGGCTCGGCGAGATCACCGAGCGCCTCGGCCACGGGCTGCGGGAGGCGGCGGGCGAGCGCCCGGTCACGGTCGTCTTCGGAGGCCCGGTCGAGCCCTGGCCACCGGCCACCCTCTACCCAGGGCTGCTGACCGTGTTCTTCTCCGAGCGGGCGCCGCGGAACTTCGCCGAGGCGAGCGCCTGCGACCTCGAGGCCCACGCCCGCTTCTGCCGCGCGCTGCTGGCGCGCGGCGTCTATCCGCCCCCATCCCAGTTCGAGGCCTGGTTCCCGTCGCTGGCCCACGACGACGAATCGATCGAACTGACGCTCGCCGCCGCGGCCGAGGCCTTCGGGGAGGCGCTGCCGTGAGCGCGCCGGGACCCGAAGCCGCCGAGGGCGCCCTGCAGCGGCTGGCCGAGGAGCTGCGCGCCGACGAGGTGATCGCGCCGCACGTGCGCGAGCCGAGCGCCGAGCCCTCGCTGGGGCGGCTGGTGGCCGCGGGGCCCAGGGCAGCCGCGGCGCCGGGTGAGTACGGCCTTCTGTTCGAGGCGATCCGCGAGGGCTTCCTGCTGCACTACGGCACCCCGAGGCTGCTGGACGGTGCCGACCCCGACCTGCTGCTGCTGGCCGGCGACTACCTCTACGCGCTCGGGCTGGAGCGCCTTGCAGCCCGGGGCGACGTCAGCGCGGTGCGCGAGCTGGGGGACCTGATCAGCCTCTCGGCCCAGCTGCACGCGCGCGACGGCGCCGCCGCGGGCGAGGCGATCGACCTGCTTTGGCTGAGCTCGGCGGTTGCGGTCGGCGGCGGCCCGGCCGACGGCCACGAGCGCGCCAAGCGGGCGCTTCGCGAGGGCAGTCCCGAAGGGCCGCGGCTGCTCGCCGCCGCGGCGGCCGAGGCCGCGGAGCGCAGCGGCATGCGCACCGCGCTGGCCGGCGCAGCCGACTCGATAGGCTTCGATCAAGAGCACCTCTTCGACCGTGGCTGACGACGGAAACAGCAAGCAGGGGGCGCCAAAGCGCCTGGATAAGCCCGAGCCCGCGGGGCATTACGAGGGCGAGTCGATGACCCGCCGGCACGTGTTCGCGGTCGGCGGGCAGGCGCTGGGGGTCACCGCCGGCCTCGCGGTGCTGTTGCCGACGGTCGGCTTCGCGCTGGCGCCGCTGTTCGAGGAGCAGGGCGATGACTGGCAGGTCGTCGGCCCCGTCTCGGAGTTCCCCTCCGACACCTACAAGACGGTGGTGATCACGGTCGTCCCGGGCATCGGCGAGTCCGGCAAGACGACCGCGTACGTGCGCCGCGGCAGCGAGGACCTGGAGGAGGACGAGAACGGCTTCGTCGCCATCTCCACCCGCTGCGCGCACCTGGGCTGCCCCGTGCGCTTCGTCGAGGCCGCCGGCAACTTCATCTGCCCCTGCCACGGCGGCGTCTATGACTTCGAGGGCAAGGTGATCGGCGGGCCCCCCGTGCGCCCCCTGGACCGTTTCCAGACCCGCGCGGTTGACGCGCAGGGCAACGTCCGCTCCGGTGCACCACGGCGTGGCGACCAGGTCGAGGTCGGCCCCCGCTTCAGCGTCACCTCGCAGCTCGAGCCCGTCCGCACCCGCGACCCCGGCGAGTTCACCGGCGGGGTCTGGGAGTACATCTACCCGCCGCGGCCCTCGACGCCGCCGGCGCCCTAGGAAAGCGCATGCCCGCGCCGCTGAAAAGGCCCGCCAAACCCGGAACGAACGGGGCAAACGGCGCCCGCGCCAACGGAGGCGGCACCACCGAGGTCGCCAAGGAGGCCGGCGGCGACGTCGTCGGTTGGCTGGACGAGCGCACGGGGGCCACCGGCTTCCTCACCGGGATGCTGTTCCGCAAGGTCCCGAAGGGAACGAACTGGTTCTACACGCTCGGCTCGGCCACCCTGTTCGCCTTCGTGGTGCAGGCGATCACCGGCGTCTTCCTGGCCATGTACTACACGCCCTCGCCGACCGAGGCCTACGAATCGGTCGCCCACCTGACCAACGACGTCTGGCTGGGCGAGTTCGTCCGCGGCATGCACAAGTGGGGCGCGACGGTGATGATCATCCTCATCTTCCTGCACATGGGGAGGACCTTCTTCTTCGGCGCCTACAAGTACCCGCGCGAGCTCAACTGGGTGATCGGGGTCGTGCTGCTGATCCTGACCTTCGTGATGGGGCTGACCGGCTACCTGCTGCCCTTCGACCAGCGCTCCTTCTGGGCGACGGTCGTCGCCAGCAACATCACCGCGACGGGCCCGGTCGTCGGGCCCTACCTGGCCGACTTCCTGCGCTCGGGCTCGGAGTTCGGCGGCGAGACGATCGCGCGCTTCTATGCGATCCACATGCTGCTCGTGCCGGGGCTGATCGTGGCTCTGATCGGGGCCCACCTGTACCTGGTCGTGAAGCTCGGCACCACGGCGCCGCCGTGGATGAAGGCCGATCGCCCGAAGCCCGCCAAGAAGCGGACCGAGGTGGGCTGAGTGAACCGCAAGGACAAGCAGGAGTACCTCCAGGAGTACGAGGTCCTGAAGAAGAAGGGCAAGCCCTTCTTCCCGTACGCGATCCTGAAGGACTCGGCGATGGCCCTGATCGTGGTGCTGGTGATCGTCGCCATGTCTCTGGTCCTGGGCGCCGAGCAGGGCCCCAAGGCCGATCCCACCACCACGACCTACGTTCCCAGACCCGAGTGGTACTTCTTCTTCCTGTTCGAGCTGCTGCGCGTGATCAAGCCGCCGGAGCTGGTGCCGCTGGCGACGATCGGGATCCCGACCATCTGCATGGTCCTGCTGCTGTTGCTGCCCTTCTACGACCGCAACCCCGAGCGGCGGCCGGAGCGGCGCCCGATCGCGACCACCGCGGCGATCCTGACGATCATCTCGATGGCCTACCTGACCTTCCTCGGCGCCGCCGCCGGCACGCCGACCGAGATCGACCTCGAGGTCGCGCCGGAGTACGAGGCCGGCAAGCAGGTCGCCGCCCAGACGGGCTGCCTCGCCTGCCACAAGATCGGCGAGAACGGCAACGACGGGCCCGGCCCCGAGCTGACCGAGATCGGGAACCAGATTCCGCGCGAGGCGATCGCCCGCTCGCTCCAGAACCCCCCGCAGGGCATGCCCAACTTCTCCGGCCTGCCGCCGCAGAAGTTCGAGCAGCTGACGGCCTTTTTGGCGTCCCTCGACTGACGGGAGGCGGTCTAAGCTCGTGTCCGTGGAAGCCGCGGCGCGTCCTCAGCGCGACTCCGAGCAGTTCTCCTCCGACGTCAGGGGGATGTTCGACCGCATCTCGGGCGTCTATGACCTGATGAACTCGGCGATGACCGCCGGGCTGCACCACGAGTGGCGCCAGCGCGCGGTCGACATGGCCCAGGTCGGTCCGGGCTCGGACGCGCTCGACGTCTGCTGCGGCACCGGCGACCTGGCGCTGGAGCTGAGGCGCCGGATCGGCCCCGACGGCAGGGTCGTCGGCTCGGACTTCTCCGAGCCGATGCTGGAGCTGGCCCGGGCGAAGTCCGGCGAGCAGGGGCTGGCGGTCGAGTTCGGGTGGGCGGACGCCCTCGACCTGCCCTACGGCACAGACAGCTTCGACGCGGTCACGGTCGGCTTCGGCGCCCGCAACCTGGCCGACCTGGACAAGGGCCTGGCCGAGATGGCACGGGTGCTGCGACCCGGTGGCCGCATGGTGATCCTCGAGATCACCCGCCCGCGGCGCGAGCCGCTGTCGACCTTCTACTCGCTCTGGTTCGATCGCCTGGTGCCGCTGCTGGGTTCGGTCGCCGGCGACGCCGAGGCCTACGCCTACCTGCCGGAGTCGGTGCGCAGCTTCCCCGAGCCGCGGGAGCTGGCCGCAAAGATCGACGCCGCCGGGCTGGCCGAGATCCGCTGGCTGCTGCTGGCCGGCGGCATCATCGCCATCCACAGCGCCACCCTCGCCGCCGGCACCCCCAAGACCTCATCGTGAACCGCTCGGCCGTCCCGCCCCCCGTGACCGCCGTCATGGACGTCGCCGCCGCCTGGCTGCCGGCGAGGATGAGCGAGGTCGAGCGCCGCCTGGCGCAGGTCGCGGGCGGCCATGGCCCCGAGCTGGGCGAGGAGGCCGAGGCCACCCTGGACGCGGGCGGCAAGCGGCTGCGTCCCCTGCTGGTGCTGATCTGCGCGGGCAGCTCGGCCTCGGAGCGCGCCGTGCGCGCCGCGGTCGCGACCGAGCTGATCCACATGGCGACGCTTGTCCACGACGACGTGCTCGACGGGGCGCCGGTGCGCCGCGGTCGCCCGACCGTGGTCGCCCGCGCCGGGCGCGACCGGGCCGTCGGCGTCGGCGACCTGCTGCTCTCGCGCGCCTTCGCCGAGCTCGCCGCCGACGGGGGAGGGGCCGAGGTGAACGAGCTCAGCTCCGCGGCGGTGGCGCTCGCCCGCGGCGAGCTGGCGCAGCGCCGCGACACCGGCGACGTCACGATCACCGAGGAGCGCTACCTGGAGCGCTGCTCGCTGAAGACGGCGCGGCTGTTCGAGTCGGCCTGCCGGGTCGGGCGCCTGGCCTCGGACGCGCCCGGGGCCGAGGAGCTGGCCGCCTTCGGACGCGAGATCGGGCTCGCCTTCCAGCTGCTGGACGACGTGCTCGACGTCACCGGGCCCCCCGAGCGCACCGGCAAGGCGCGCGGCACCGACCTGCTGGACGGCACCGTCACCCTGCCGCTGATCCTGGCGCGCCGCAGCGATCCCGAGCTGGCCCGCGCGCAGCTGGATGGCCTGGACGCGGATCAGGCCGAGGCGCTCTGCGACCGCATCGCCGCCACTGGCGTGCTCGACGAGGTCCGCGCCCGCGCCCGCGCGGGGATCGAGAGCGCCAAGGGCAGGCTCTCCTCCGAGGCGTTCAGCGAGGAGGAGCGCAACCTGCTGGGACTGATCGCCGACGGCGTGGTCGAGCGCTACTCGTAACCACAACGGCACCGCTGAAATCGAACGGCGGCCCGAAGGCCGCCGTTCGTCGCAAGGAGTGACTCTGTGTCGTTGGAGTGACTGCCTAGAAGTCCTCGGGGAGGATCGAGTCCGTGGCCAGCGCCATCGCGAACCGGTCGGCCTCGCCCTCCATGTTCGAGCGGGTCAGGGCGCGGAGGTCCTCGACCAGCAGGCTGGCGCCGCGGTCGAGCTCCTCGTCGAAGTGGTCCACGTCGGACTGGCTGAAGCTGCCGCGCCCCCACCAGTCGCAATCGGGACAGCGCAGATCGACGTGCCAGCTGCGGTGGCCCTGCTCGAACCACTTCACCGGCTGCACGAGCTGGCTCTCGCACTCGGGGCAGACGTGCATGCCCTCGCCCGTGCGGGTGCTCGCAGCAACGGCCTTCGTGCGCTTGACGCTCATAGGGGCACATATCGGGACCTTCGGGCCGGATCTTTAGGCGAAAACTAGGCATCTTTGGCGTGTGGTTGGGTCGTCGGCCCCAGATAGGCTCAGGCGCGGTGGTTCTTTCGGACAAGTCGATCGGCGAGGAGATGGATCGCGGCGGGATCGTGATCGAGCCCTTAGGAAAGGGGGCGCTCCAGCCTTCGTCGGTGGACCTGCGAGTGGATCGCTTCTTTCGCGTCTTTCGCAACGACACCACTCCGTTCATCGATCCCAAGCAGCCCCAGGAGGACCTGACCGAACTGGTCGAGGTCGACGAAGGCGGCTCCTTCATCTTGCATCCCGGCGAGTTCGTGCTCGGCTCGACCCTGGAGCGGGTCGCGCTCGGGGACGACCTGGTGGCGCGATTGGAGGGAAAGAGCTCGTTGGGCCGGCTCGGCCTGCTCATCCACAGCACCGCCGGCTTCGTCGATGCGGGTTGGGACGGGCACCTGACGCTGGAACTCTCCAACGTCGCGAACCTGCCGATCGCGATCTACCCCGGAATGAAGATCGGTCAGATCTCATTCCTTCGCATGAGCACCGCCGCCGACCAGGTCTACGGGAGCAAGGCCGCGAAGTCGAAGTACAAGGGCCAGAAGGGGCCGACTCCGTCGCGGTACTACCTGAACTTCGAGGATGAGGACGCCGACTAGCGGGGAGCTGACGCCGACTAGCGGGGAGCAGATCCCGCCTTAGCCAGGCACCAGGGCGCCTGGCTTGCAGGCAGCCAGGCAGGGGCCGTTACCATTCGCCTCGTGCCGAATATCGGACCACTTGAGATTGCGATCGTGCTGGTCATCGTGCTGATCATCTTCGGGCCGAAGCGCCTGCCCGAGCTGGGCCGCTCGATGGGACGCGGTATCCGGGAGTTCAAGGGCTCGGTGACCGGGGACGACAAGGACCAGGACGACGCGGACGACGAGCGCGCCGCGCTCGAGGCGAGGCAGGCCGACGAGGCCGAGGCCAAGGCCGCCGCCGGCGAGCCCGTCGAGGGCGAGGTCGTCACCGAGAAGCGGGCCTAGCGCCAGCCGGGCGGAGCTGGCGTGCCCCGGGTAAAGCCGGTCGACTTCGAGGACCGGCTGACGCTGGTCGAGCATCTCGACGAGCTGCGCTCGCGGATCATCACGACGCTGATCGTGTTCGCGGTCTTCGCGGCGATCTGCTTCTGGCAGAACAGCTTCCTGTTGGATCTCGCTAACGAGCCGCTTCCCGGCGACCGCACCCCGATCACCTTCGGCGTCGCCGAGCCGTTCACGACGACGCTGACCGTGACCGCCTACGCGGCGATCATCCTGACGCTGCCGGTGCTCCTGTATGAGGCCTACGCGTTCGTGCTGCCGGCGCTGAGCCCGCGCGAGCGCAAGACGATCCTCCCGTTCCTGCTGATGGCGCCGTTCCTGTTCATCGGCGGCATCGTCTTCGCCTACTTCGTGGTGATGCCCGCCGCGACCGACTTCCTGCTCAACTTCAACGAGGACGAGTTCAACATCGAGATCCGCGCGCGCGACTACTACAGCTTCTTCGCGCTCACCTCGATCGCCGTCGGCATCCTCTTCCAGATCCCGATCGGGATCCTCGCGATCGTCCGCCTCGGCATCTTCACGCCGCAGCAGATCGCGGCCAACCGCCGCTACGCGATCCTGGTCATCGCGGTGCTGGCGATGCTGCTGCCCGGGACCGACCCGATCACGATGGTGATCTCGATGGTGCCGCTGATCTTCCTGTTCGAGGGCAGCCTGCTGCTTGCGCGGATCATCGGCCCGCCCAAGGACCTGGGCTCCGAGCTGGAGCCCTCGGCCGAGCCCCCGCCGGAGCCCGAGCGCCGCGAGCCCCCCGCATCGCCCCCGAGCGAGTTCGCCTAGGCTTCCCGCCCGTGCTCTTCGACCTGCAAAGCCCCGGCCGCCGCCGCATCATCAAGGTGGTCTACTCGATCCTCGCGATCCTGCTCGCCGTCGGCCTGGTCGGCTTCGGCATCGGCAGCGACGCCACCGGCGGGATCTCGGACATCTTCAGCAGCGGCGGCAGCGCCGACAGTGGCTTCGAGGACGAGATCGACGACGCCGAGGAGAAGGCCGAGGCGAACCCCAAGGACGCCGCGGCGCAGCTGGAGCTGGTCACCCTCTACATCCAGCAGGGCGACAGCCAGCTCGACGTCGACGAGGCCACCGGCCAGACGATCGTCACCAGCGACGCCGCTGACTCCTACAACGCGGCCGCCGACGCCTGGGCCGCGTACCTGGCGCTGAAGCCGCCAAAGCCCGATAACGGCGCGGCGCTGCGGATCGCCAACACGTTCTTCCTGCTCGCCCAGAACTCGACCAGCGCCGTCGAGGCCCGCGTCCAGATCGAGAACGCGGCCGAGGCCCAGCAGGTCGCCGCCGACGCGGATTCCTCACGCGGCAACCTCGGCAACCTCGCGCTCTACCTCTACTTCGCCGGCAGGTTCGCCGAGGGCGACCGGGCCACGGCCCAGTCGGTCGCGAAGACGCCCAAGGACGAGCAGGCGGCCGCCCGCAAGCAGCTCGAACAGATCGAGACCCAGGCCGAGGCCTTCGAGAAGCAGGTCGCGAAGGAGAAGAAGCAGGGAGCGCAGGGCGAGGGCGAGAACCCGCTCGGCGGCGCCGGCGGAGCTCTCGGCGGCGGCTCCGGCGTCGGCGGCGGCTCGCTGGGCACCCCCTAAACTCTCGGCCTCAGTTCCCGGGCCGTTAGCTCAGCTGGTAGAGCAGGAGACTCTTAATCTCAAGGTCACAGGTTCGATCCCTGTACGGCCCATCCCGGAATCGGCCGGTTGAGGCTCCCGTGGCCCCGCGCCTGACGGCGCGGGGCCACGGCAGGAGCCTCAGCTGCTGCGCAGCTCCTCGGCCTGTTGCTGGCCGCTCTCCTGCGCCGTCTCCTTGACGTCGTCCTTCACCGTCGCCACTGCCTCTTCGGCGGAATCGCGCGCCGTTTCGGCGACGTCCTGGGCGACCTGCTTGCCACGGTCGAGCGCCTCGCCCGCCGTCTCGGACACCTGATCCTTGACCTCGTCGGCCACGGGCCCGATGCGCTCGTCCTCGATCCGGGTCGAGGGAATCATCATCCCGACCAGGAACCCGGCGGCGAGGCCGCCGATCGCGAGACCGAGCGGGTTCTCCTGGGCGAAGCCGACGGCCTGCTGGGCGCCGCCCTTGACATCGTCCGCGTCCGGCGTGGCCTCGTTCATGCGCGAGGCCGTGCCCGACATCTGGTGCTTGAGGCGATCGCGCTTGTCGGCGAAGGTCTCCTTCACACGCTCGGGCACGTTCGCCTTGTAGGTGAGCGCATCGACGGTGTCGCCCATGCGCCCTCTTGTGTCCTCTATCTCCTCACGGATGCTGCCTGGGTCTTGGCCCATTGCACGTCCTCCTTCAGTGTCTCGACGGTTTGCTCGGGCTGTGGGGGCCCGGCCTCTTCCACCTTCTTCTTTCCGGCCAACGCCAGGACGCCGGCAACGGCGCCGTAGACGACCGTGACGATCAGCGCAGCGAGCCAGCCGTCCATGCCCTGCGAGAGGGCGAGGATCAGGCAGGTCGTCAACGCCAAGAAGGCGGTGACGCCGAACAACCCGGCCCCTCCGAACATCCCTGCGCCGAGACCTGCCTTCTTGCCCTTCTCTGTGAGCTCGGACTTCGCCAGCTCGACCTCCTGCCGAACCAGGGTCGATACCTCCTCGGAGAGCTGCTTGAGCAGGTCCCCGGTGGAGTTCGACCTGAGCTCGGTGTTGTTGCTGTGGTCGGTCATGGCCTCAGCTCCCAACCCCCGCCGGCTCCGCCGTGGCACCCTGCGACCGTTGGGTCGCGGTGCTCGGTGAAGCGCCCGCCGGCAGGCTCGTTGGGCGGCTCGGGCCCTGGGCGTCGGACCGCGAGCGGTAGCGATCGCGGCTGGACGCCTTCAGAAAACGCGCCGCAGCGATGCCCACGACCGCGGCTCCGGCCAGCACGACCCATGGCTGCCTGCGGCCGAAATCCTCGGCGTCGCTGAGCAGCCGGTCGGCGTCCGAGTCACGCAGATAGCCGCCGGTTTGCTCGATCCGGTCAGCCGCCTGCTCGACGTACTTCGCCGGCGTGTCCTTGCCCTGGTTGCGCAGCTCCTCGCCGACGCTGCGCAGGTCACCCGCCGTGCCAGTGATTCGCTCGCCGGCCTGGGTCGAGCGCTCGTCCACCTGCGAACGGACCGTCTCCTGGGCCTGGGAGGCCAGGTTGTGGGCCTGCTCGCGAGCCTGATCGGTCACTTCGCCCGCCGTCTCGCGGGCCTGCTCGGCGACGTCGCCGGCCTTCTCCTGGGCCTGCTCGGCGACTTCTCCGCCGTTGCCGTGGTGTTCTTCGGTTCCTTCCATGCTTCCTCCTTGCTCGTCTGGCCGCACGGGCAACAGGCGACCAATTGATGGCCGCGTCCCGCGCGCTTATCTCATCTCAGTGGTCCCGCTCCAATGAGCAGTGCCGCTCCGTTTGCAACGACGCCGGGGCTCTCGACAACTGGGACCGGCGTCTAAGAAGGAGTACCCGTCGCGGGTCGGGCTAAACGAGAGCTCGCGAACGCGCGAGCCGGTGTTAGCTCAGCTGGTAGAGCAGGAGACTCTTAATCTCAAGGTCACAGGTTCGATCCCTGTACGGCCCATCGAAGCATCCGGCCCCCCCGGGATGCGGCCCTGTTCTCGCTCTGAGATGAGTCGAGCCGTGGAAGAGACAAACCGCCGCATGCTGCGCGTGCGAGACGCGATGGACCGCGACTACGCCAAGCCGCTCGACATCCCGACCCTCGCAGGGCTCGCGTATTCCTCCGAGGCGAATTTCATCCGGACCTTTCGCAGCACATTCGGCGAGACCCCGCATCGCTATCTGCAACGGCGGCGGGTGGAGCGAGCGATGTACATGCTGCGGGAGGGAGAAACCAGCGTCACCGAGATCTGCCTCGACGTGGGCTTCACGAGCCTCGGGTCCTTCACTCGGACCTTCAGCGAGATCGTCGGCGAATCACCGACCGAGTATCGGCGCGGCGCCGCGGACCTTCGTGCCGTCCCCGCCTGCTTCTCGAGGGCGTGGACGAGACCGAGCAGTTTTGGAGAAGCCGAGCGGAGGGCCGTGGGCTAGCTTGGCCGCATGATCAAACAAATCACTCATTCACAGGTTTACGTGCTGGATCAGGACGAGGCGCTCGAGTTCTACGTCGGCAAGCTCGGCTTCGAGGTGAACACCGACGCCGACCTCGGCTTCATGCGCTGGCTGACCGTCAACGTGCCGGGCCGGCCCGAGCAGCAGCTTCTGCTGGAGAAGCCGGGCCCGCCGGCCATGGACGAAGCGACGACCGAGCAAGTCCGGGAGCTGATCACCAAGGGCGCGATGGGAATGGCGGCCATCATCTCGGTTGACGACATCCACGCGACCTACAAGGACCTGTCGCCAAGGGAGTCGAGTTCACCGAGGAGCCGACAGAGCGCTTCTACGGCACCGACTGCGGTCTGCGCGACCCATTCGGCAACTACCTCCGGATTGGGGAGCCCAAGCAGGGCCCGATCGACATGCCCGATCCGGCTCAGTTCGCAGCCGACAACACCTGAGCACACTGGCGTCCAGGAGAAGCCCGCTCCGGCGGGCTTCTCTCGACGCCACCATCACCGGCCGTCAGTCCGGCTCCAGGCCGGCGGCCTCCAGTTAGCTGGTACCCAGCAACAGCACTGAAATCGCTGCCTGGTCGATGTCGATGTCGGAGTCCGGCTCGTTGCAGTTGACCGAGAAGGTGTGGGGTCCAGCAGTGAGGTTCGTGGTGATGAAATTCCCTCCCACGCCTCTCTCGTGCAGAGCGCTCGTGTTGGCGGTCACGGACTCGCCGAAGAGCATGCCGTGGCCGATAGACGCATCATCCACCCGCATCTGACATTCCGCCCTGGTCGGGGCCGCGGAATCGCTGTGCCACTGGAGGTCGGCCCATCCCAGTACGCGCCCGGCCCTGGGAAGGTCCAACGTCACGGACGCGCAGCTGACGAATGTGGTCGAGCTCGGGTCACAGCCGCCGAGGCTCTGGGAGGCGCCCGTCACGACGGAGTTGAGTCCGACACCGCCGAGCGCGTTCGCATTCTGCGCGTTGGCCACCGACAGACCCGGGGCGGCCTTCTTGATCTCATCCTTGGCGATGTTCCGTGTCTGCTTCTTTTCCTTCTTGCTGAGGACGCTGATCGTGGCTATGCCGGCCGCGGCGCTCCCAGCGAGCGCAAGGACCAGCGCAATGATCGAAACCACCATCGCGGGCGACGGCTTGCTTCCCCGGAGTCTCTTCATGACCTCTCCCTCGTTTCTGCGCGGGCAGCTTCAGCACGCGCCATCTGAGGGCGATCCTATTGGCAAAGCGAAGCAGCGCCAAGTCCCCCACTGACCTCGCCGCTCAACCCGGCGCCAGCCCAGCGGCCTCCAGCGCGCGCTCGCGGTCGGAGAAGACGACCATGCGGACGGCGCGGCCGTCCCTGACCGTCCACAGGTGGGCGCCGGGGGTGTCGACGTCGACGCCGCTGCCCTTGCCGCGGCCGATGTAGCGGGTGAGCACGACGACGAAGTCGCCGTTGGTGCGGTACTCCTCGACCTCCACCCGCCATTTCTCCCAGGTGCTGAGCCAGGTCAGCAGCTTGCTCGCTCTGGCCCTCGGCGCCGCGCTCGACGCCGGCGATGTCGGGGAACTCCTCGGACCAGCCCCATTCCAGGTCGGGGCCGTAGGCGTCGGTGACCGGGCGGAAGTTGCCCTTGGGACACTGCTCGTAGACGGGTCTCAGCACCTCGATGTTGTCCTCGTTGGTTCCCGCCTCGCTCATCGCCGCAGTATCGCGTCCCGTCAACCGGAGGCGGAGGGGTGGGGCCGCGCTAGCGGCGGGCGATGGCGCGGATGATCAGCAGCAGCAGCACCGAGCCGCCGATCGCGATCAGCCAGGTGCCGAGGTCGAAGAAGTCGTCGATCTCGCCGATGTCGAGCGCGGTGGCGATGAAGCCGCCCAGCAGCGCCCCGGCGATGCCGACCGCAGTGGTGCCGATGCAGCCGCCCGGCTCGGTGTCGCCGGGGATCAGCGCCCGCGCGATCGTGCCCGCGAGCAGGCCCAGCAGGATCCAGCCGATGATCCCCACGGCGACACCCTATAGCGGCCCGGCGCTTGGGGGAGGGGCGCGCCGCCCACGCCTTCGCTGGAGGTCTGTAGTGTGGGCCCTCAGGAGGGATTGGCCAGCCGGCCAAAACACCAAGTTTCAGGTAGCAGCCCTTTCGCAACTACGGCGGAAGTGTGATGTTGTTGATTCATCGCGGGCGTCGAGTGCCCGCCTAGCAAGGAGAGCAAATGTCAAGTAATGGAAACAGAGGCGGCCGCCGCCTCCGGGTGGCACTCGCGTCCGCGATTGCTGCCCTTGGGGTGGGCGCCGTCGGTGTGAGCTCCGCTTCGGCGGCGACGATCACCCTTGATCACGGGTTCCTGAAGATCTCGGGGCTCGCGGAGCCGACGGAGATCGTCACCCCGGCGGATCCGGTCGAGCTCAACGGCGTCACCTACAGCGGTGGCACCACCGGCACCTTCACGACCACGCCCGCGCACGTCGACTTCCCGCCTTCGAGGGAAGGCGAGCGGCGTGGCGCTGACCGTTGACGTCAACCCGCTGGAGAACCTTGAACGGCAACCTGCCCGACGGGCGTCAGCTGGCCTTCACCGAGACCGATTTCGAGGCCATCATCGAGCTCGGAGCCCCCGGTCAACTCCACCTGCCGGATCGCGCCGATCCCGCTTCAGCCTGACGACCGCCGACAACTCGGTGTTCAAGGGCGACGTGTTCGACGCCGGCACCAACGATTCACCGTTGAACGGTGCGATCACCGACGACTGGGCGTCCCTGCCGCCGCCGACGATCGTGGCGGGGTCGACTTGTGCCCTGATCCAGGGTCTGACGAGCGGACCGGGCGGCCTCTGGCTGTCGAACGGCATCGCGACGCCGACGCTGGTCACAGCGCCGACGACCCCGGTGACGCCGACGACCCCGGCGAAGAAGAAGAAGAAGTGCAAGAAGAAGAAGAAGGGCAAGAAGAAGAGCGCCGCGGCCAGAAGAAGAAGTGCAAGAAGAAGAAGAAGAAGAAGTAACGCGGAAGGGGCCCCGGCGGAGCGATCCGCCGGGGCCCCACCGCTTTCACCGATCTTTCGAACGAGAGGGAGTGCCGCTGTGAGGCGAATGGAGTCGCTGCCCAAGTTCCAGCTCACCGCCGTCGCCGCCGGCCTCGGCTGCGCGGCCGTCCTCGGCGCGCTGCTGGTCGGCGCGGACGCAGAGGGCAAGGGCAAGAAGAAGAAGGGCGGCGCTCGCGTCACCAGCACCACTCAGTCGGCGATCCTCGACGCCGGGGCCATCACCCTCGGCGGCGCCAAGGGCAAGGTCGTCGTGCGCGCCTACGACGGCGACACCGCGCTCGGCAAGGTCGCGACCTACAAGGGCAAGAAGGGCGGAAAGAAGGGCAAGAAGGGCGCCGCCACCTCCAAGGCGGCCCGCGCGCCCCTCAGCGATCTGGGTAAGCAGCTGCTCGGCGGCTGTGCCGCCGACCGCCTCGGCGCTCGCTCCGGCAAGGGCAAGAAGAAGCGCGACCGCTTCACCGCGCTCGAGCTCGACCTGGGCAAGTGCAGCGTGCCCTCCGAGAACCCCGTCGCGAAGCCCTACAAGGGCGACCCGATCCCGACCGACAACGCCGACCGCTGCGACTTCATCGACCCGGCCGTCTGCCTGCAGCCGTGGCCGAACGACTACTTCACGGTCGCCGACGGCTCCACTGACACCGGCCGGCGCCTGGCGCTGAACCTGCAGTCGATGCCGAAAAACAAGAACGGGGTGTCGATCGACAACACCGACTACCTGCGCGCCGACGGCTTCAGCCCCGGCAACATGATCATCGTCAAGGTCCCCGAGGTCCAGACGCAGGCCGCGTTCAACAACTCGGGGATCGTCCCGATCAACAACCTCCGCGCCTACGACGACGACAACCAGCCCGTCGTGGTGATCGACGCCGAGACCGGCGAGCGCCACCCGATCTGGGCCGAGGTCGACGCCAACCCGCTGGTCCCCGGCAAGTCGGGCGACCCGGCGAACTCGAACCTGATCATCCGCCCGGCCCGCAACTTCGAGGAGGGGCACCGCTACATCGTCGCGCTCCGCAACCTCAAGAACGCCGCGGGCGCGAGCGTCGAGCCGCCGCTGCCGTTCCGCGTCTACCGCGACCGGCTGATCACCCAGCAGGCCCCGGTCGAGAGCCGGCGCCCGCACGTGGAGAGCCTGATCTCGACGCTCCAGGCGAACGGCTTCCAGCGCTCGAACCTGTACATGACCTGGGACTTCACGGTCGCCAGCGAGCACAGCCTCAGCAACCGCGCGATCTCGACCCGCGACGACGCGCTGCTGCGCCTCGGCGACACCCTCCCCGGGCGACCCGATCGACGGCGACGAGGACGGCGACGAGACGCCGGGCGACGGCGTCATCGACGGAGCCGCGCCGCAGTTCACCGTCACGGGCACGAGCGATCCCGACGGGGCCGGGGGCAACGTCCTGCGCCAGGTCGACGGCGTGCTCACGAACGTGCCCTGCTACCTGGACGCGCCTGGCTGCCCGCCGGTGACGTCGGACTTCACCTACGCGCCCGGATCAGACGAGCCGACGCTGGCGCCGACGAGCTTCGTCAACGAGACGGGGTCGGGCGGCGTCAAGTTCCGCTGCATCATCCCGTCGAGCGTGGACTCCGGCACCGAGGTCGACCAGGCCAAGCCCGGGACCTACGGCCACGGCCTGCTCGGGCTCTGGACCCAGGTCAACGGCCAGGCGAGGCTCGCGAACCAGCAGAACTCGGTCTGGTGCGCGGTCAACTGGGAGGGCTTCTCCGAGGAGGACATCGCCGGCGTCAGCGCCTCGCTGGTGGACCTCTCGAACTTCCGCCAGCTCGTGGACCGGATGCAGCAGGGCTTCGTCAACTTCCACTACCTGGGTCGCGCCCTCGTCAACCCCGACGGCTTCAACGCCGACGACGCCTTCAAGGTCGACGCGGACGAGAGCGGGACGCTCGATCCCGACGAGTCGGTGATCGACACCTCGAACCTCTACTTCGAGGGGATCAGCCAGGGCGCGATCATGGGCGGGGCGCTGACCGCGCTCTCGCCCGACATCAACCGCTCGGTCCTGAACGTGAACGGGATGAACTACTCGACGCTGCTGCGCCGCAGCGTCGACTTCGACGAGTACGCCGAGCTGCCGTCGGTCGGCCTCTACGCCTTCTACCCGAACGAGCTCGAGCGGCCGCTGATCCTGTCGATGATGCAGCTGCTCTGGGACCGCGGCGAGACCAACGGCTACGCGCACCACATCACCAGCGACCCGCTCGCGAACACGCCCGCGAAGGAGGTCCTGATGCAGGCCGCGGTCGGCGACCACCAGGTCGCGAACATCACGGCCGAGGTCGAGGCGCGCACGATCGGCGCCAGCATCTACAAGCCGGCCGTCGACCCGGGCCGCCACTGGGAGTCGAACCCGTTCATGCAGATCCCGGGGATCGACTTCGGCGCGGCGCCGTTCACGCCGTTCACCGGGCTCGGCGCTCGTCTACTACGACGGCGGCCCGATCGAGCTACTTCAACGACGGGGTCGGCGAGGACGTGATCGAGTGCACCAACAACCCGGCCTCACCGGTGCCGCTGACCAACACCTGCCAGGGCTCTGGCGTGCCGCCGAATGACGAGGTGCCGCCGCGGCCACAGAACGGCTTCGGCGAGGACCCGCACGGCTATCCGCGCCGCTCGGTCGACGGCCTCCAGCACATCGAGGACTTCCTCGCCCCGAACGGCTTCATCCTGCCGTGCACGGACCCGGGCCCGGTGCTGCGGCCCTGCTACGCAAACGGCTGGACCGGGCCCTAAGCCGGACCGATCACGAGCGTGGCCGGGCGGGCCATCCTTGGCCACCCTTGCCGTCCCCTTGTCTCCTGCCCGGAGTTGAGAAGTCTCGGTCCCGGCGCCGCTCAGCGGCTGGGCCGCTGCTGGCGCTGCGCGTGGTAGCTCAGGTACCAGAGCACGTGGCGCGCGGCGCTGACGCTGGCGTTGACGGGCGTGAGCAGCCTGCGCATGGTCGGAACCCTATCGTCGCCCGCGGACCGCGGGTCCGTCAAAACTGGGGTATTTGGCTCTGCAGAGGGGTTTTCGACGTATCCGACGCTGGCGATCATTCCCATACGGGGGCAATCGGCAGTCAGCGCGCAGACCTTTAGCCGAATGTTCGATCCGGGTGGCCGCTGGCTAGCATCCCCGGCTCCGTGCGCAAGATCTCAAGTCGCCTCGCCTCGTCCCTGGCCCCGCGCCGCAGCGAGCGGATGCTCGCCGACCGGGCCACCGTCGGCCTCGCGGTCGCGGCGGTCGCTGCCGCCGGGGTGGTGATCGGCGGCGAGGCGCGGAGGCTGGTGCGCCGCCGCCGCGAGAGCGAGCAGGTGCCGACCCCCGCGACCCTGCTCGACACGGCCGGGTTGGCCACCCGCGACACGGTCGCGGTGGCGGTCGAGGGCTACGAGGGCGCTCCGCGCCGCGAGACGATCCTGTTCAACATGCTGACCGGCTTCGTCGGGGCCTTCGCCATGGTTCGCATCACCACCTGGGGCCAGCGCGGCGGCTGGTGGCCCGCCGGCCCGGTCAGGCTCAGGGGGAGGCACATCCATCACTTCGTGCCGGGGATCCTGATCGCCTTCGCCAGCGGCGGCGCCGGCCTGATCACGGCCAACGACCGCCTCGAGGAGCTGCTCAGCTTCGGCTTCGGGGCCGGCGCGGGCCTGACCTTCGACGAGGCGGCGCTGCTGCTCGACCTGCGCGACGTCTACTGGAGCCGCGAGGGCGTCGTCTCGCTCCAGGTCAGCTTCGGCGTCACCGCGGTGCTGGCGGCGACGATCCTGGGCCTGCGGATGCTGCGCCGCGGAGAGAAGCAGAGCGTCGAGGAGGGCCTGATCCCCAGCCTCGACCCCGACACACACGCCCAGGCGGCCGTCGGCTCGCTCAGGTGACGCGCTCGAGCACGACCACGGGGATCTCGCGGTCGGTTTTGCGCTGGTAGTCGTCGTAGTACGGCCACTGCTCGGTCATCTGATTCCACATCTCCGGCTTCTCCTCCGGGGTCGCGTCGCGCGCACGGACCCTGAAGCGGTCGCCGAGGACCTGGAACTCGGCGTCGGGGTCGGCCTGAAGGTTCAGGTACCAGGCCGGGTGCTGGGGTAGTCCTCCCTGGGAGGCGACCAGCAGGTACTCGCCGCCGTGCTTGCCGTAGATCAGCGGCGTGATGTGCTTCTTGCCGCTCTTGCGCCCGGTCGTGGTCAGGAGCGCGACCGTCGAGCCCTCCACCCAGATGTGACCCTCCTCGCCGTCGGTGGCGAGGTAGCGGTCGACGTGTTCCTTGCCGTAGAGCATCACGTCGAGTCAGGCGGCGGCCTTAAGGCGCGGCTCCTCCTCGCCCATCCAGACGACCTGGTCGCGGCCGGGGCCGACGCCGACCAGGCGGATCGGGGCGCCGGCGTGGTCGGAGATCGCGGTCAGGTAGTCGCGGGCCTCCTTGGGCAGGTCGGCCTCGCGGCGGCAAGCGCCGATGTCGCCGTCGAAGCCGGGCAGCTCCTCGTACTCGGGCTCGGCGGTGTGGATGATCGACTGGTGGTAGGGGAACTCGTCGAAGACGGCGCCCTCGGGATGGCGGTAGCGGACGCAGACCTTGAGGGTCTCGAGGCCGGAGAGGACGTCGAGCTTGGTTACGACCAGCGCGTTCATCGTGTTCAGGCGGACCGCGTAGCGCAGCGCTACGAGGTCGATCCAGCCGCAGCGGCGGGGGCGCCCGGTGGTGGTCCCGACCTCGCCGCCGCGGTCGGCCAGGCGCCTTCCGACCTCGTCGAACAGCTCGGAGGGGAAGGGCCCGGCGCCGACCCGCGTCGCGTAGGCCTTGGTGATGCCCCAGACCTCGTCGATGTCGCGGGGCCCGACGCCCGCGCCGACGCAGGCCGCGCCGGCGACCGGGTTCGACGAGGTGACGAAGGGGTAGGTGCCGTGGTCGAGGTCGAGCATCGTCGCCTGGGCGCCCTCGAAGAGCACGGTGGCGTTCCGGTCCAGCGCCTGCCAGCAGAGCTTCGCGGTGTCGGCGATGTAGGGCTCCAGGCGGTGGCCGTAGGTGACGTACTCCTCGACGATCGAGTGCAGGTCCAGGCGCGCGTCGAAGTCGCCCTCGTCCGATCCGGCCTCCTTCAGCTTCTTGCGCTCGACCTCGAGCTCCTTCAGCGCCTGGGTCTTCGGCTCCATCGCGGCGCGGATCTTCTGGCGCAGGATCTTCTCGTCCAGCATGTCCTGGACCCGGATTCCCAGGCGCGAGGCCTTGTCCGCGTAGGCGGGCCCGATTCCGCGCCTGGTGGTGCCGATCTCGAGCTTGCCCAGCTTCAGCTCGCCGGCGGTGTCCAGCAGCACGTGGTAGGGCATGATCAGGTGGGCGTTGGCGGACACCCGCAGGCCGCTGACGTCGACGCCGCGGGCGCGCAGGCTCTCGATCTCCTCGGTCAGCACGCCGGGGTCGATCACGACCCCGTTGCCGATCGCGCAGATCTTCCCCGGGTAGAGGATCCCCGATGGGATCAGGTGGAACTTGAAGGTCTCGCCGTCGCGCACGATCGTGTGGCCGGCGTTGTTGCCGCCCTGAAAGCGGATCACGACGTCGGCCTGCTCGGCGAGCAGGTCCACGACCTTTCCCTTGCCCTCATCGCCCCACTGGGCGCCGACTATGACCAATCCGGGCACGACCGAGGATTATGGAGTGCCGGGACGGCGCTAGTGGTCCAGGGGCCCCAGGGCGCCGCCGGGGGGCGCGGCGGGCGCCTCGCCTGAGGGCGGGGGGGCCAGGCGCAGGCGCCGGTCCTCGCCGAACAGGGGCAGCGTCTCGCACATGTCGCCCAGCCGCGAGACCACCCGCGCGCCCACCTGCTCCTCGAGCGCGGCATCGTCGTGGTTGGTGGTCACGACCAGGGCGCGCTCGGACTCGTAGCGCTCGTTGATCAGCGAGTAGAGCTGCTCCAGCACCCACTCGGTCCGGTTCTCGGAGCCGAGGTCGTCGATGTGCAGCAGATCAACGGTCGCGAGCCGCTCGAACAGCTCGGCGTAGGACTGCTCGCCGGCGCCGGCGTCGTAGGTGCGGCGGATGCGGGCCAGCAGCTTCGGCATCGAGTAGATCGCGACCGAGCGCCCATGCTCGAGCGCGGTCTTGGAGACCAGCATCGCGAGCGTGGTCTTGCCGGTCCCCGGGTCGCCGTAGAACCAGAGGCCGCGTCCGGAGTCGATCATCTCTTCGATCTCCGCGCAGTACTTGCGGACCGGCTGCACCACGTCCGGTGCGATCTCGGTCACCGGAGGCCGGTCGAAGGAGACCCCGCGGTACTTGGCGGGGATCACCGAGGCGAGTCCGCGCAGCCGGGCGCGCGCGATCGTGCGCTCCCGGCACTCGCAGGCGCGCGCGATGTCCTCGGGGCCGAGGATCCAGCCCGAGCCGTCGCAGACTCCGAGCGGACATGCCGGCCGGCTCCCCGCCTGCGCGGCGGCGCCCACGCTCAGGCCTCCTCCGCCAGCTCGTCGTCCTCAGGCGGTCGCCCGTTCCCCGAGCCCTCTCCGCCGCCCACGCCGAAGTCCTCGAGCGGTGGCCCCTCGCCTGGGGCCTGATCGACGGGCTGGCGGTCCTCGGCCGCGAGGTCGGCGAACTTCGGCAGGTGGTTGAGGAAGGCGAGCTTGACGGTCCCGATCGGCCCGTTGCGGTGCTTGGCGATGATCAGCTCGGCGACCCCGGGCTCGTCGGACTCGTCCTTGTTGTAGTACTCGTCGCGGTAGAGGAATCCGACCAGGTCGGCGTCCTGCTCGATCGAGCCGGACTCGCGCAGGTCGGAGAGGATCGGGCGCTTGTCGGGACGCTGCTCGGGGGCTCGGGAGAGCTGCGAGATGCCGATCACGGGCACGTTCAGCTCCCGGGCCAGGATCTTGAGGCCGCGGCTGAACTGCGCGACCTGCTCGACGCGGTTGGCGCGAGGGTCGTCCGCGCGCATCAGCTGCAGGTAGTCGACGATCACCAGCCCGAGGCCATCGTTTCCGCGGTTCTTCTCCTGGGCGTGCAGGCGCCGCGCCTTGGCGCGCAGCTCGAGCATGCTCAGGTCCGAGGAGTCGTCGATCCACAGCGGCGCGACCTCGAGCTTGTTGCAGGCCCTGACAACCTTGGGCCAGTCCCCCTTGGCGACCCGGCCCTTGCGCAGCCGGTCGCCGGCCAGGCGCGCCTGCGAGGCGATGAAGCGGTGGGCCAGCTCCATCTCCGACATCTCGAGCGAGAACAGCGCCACGGGCTTCTTGCCGACGAGGGCGACGTTCTCGGCGATGTTGCAGACGGCTGCACTTTTTCCCATCGCCGGGCTCCCGCCGAGGACGATCAGGTTCCCGGGCTGGAAGCCGCCGGTGATGTGGTCGAGGTCGCGAAAGCCCGCCGGCACGCCGGTCAGCGAGCCGTCGCCCGCGGCGAGGGCCTCGAGCTTGTCGATCTCGTCGGAGAGGATGTCCTTGATCTCGCGGAAGTCGGCGGCCTGCTCGGTGTGGGCGACTCCGAACAGCAGCCGCTCCGCCTGCTCGACCATCTCCGAGGCCTCGCCGTCGCGCTCGGCGACGGACTGCTGGATCGTCTTGGCGGCGGCGTCCAGCCGGCGCATCAGCGAGTTCTGCTTGACGATCGAGGCGTAGTGCTTGGCGCTGCCGGGGGCCGGCACCTTGGCGGCGAGGCTGGCGACCACGTCCTTGCCGCCGATCTGCTCCAGCTCGCCGTGCTGCTGGAGCGTCTCGGTCACGGTGAGGACGTCGACCGGGTCGGCGTTCTCGTTCAGGCGGATGATCGCCTCGAAGATCGAGCGGTGCCGGTCGCGGTAGAAGTCCTCGGCCTGGAGGCGAACGTCCAGCAGCACCGGCTCGATGGTGGCCTGCGAGACCATCATCGCCCCCAGCACCGACTCCTCCGCCTCAAGGTTCTGCGGGGGGACGATGCCGCTGGTTGTTGCGTTGTTCGCCAACTGCTCCTCTCTCGCGCGCACGCGCGCGTTCGGTCGCAGGACCGACTGTCCAGTGTCCTCAAGGATCCGGCGGAGAAACCTCGGCCCCGGCGGCGAGCCCTCCGCGCTGGCCGGTCACAAGAAAATCACAACCCGCCCGCCTGCGCACGCACGGTTCGGGGTATTTGCGGGAACGGAATTTGAGACGCCCCCGCAGGAGCCGCCGCTGAGCCGCTACTTGGCCTCGGCGACGATCGTCTTCACCTTGGTGGTGACCCCGCCGCCGACCTCGATCTCGACCATGAAGCTGCCGGTCTCGCGGATCGGCTCGTCCAGGCGGATCTTCTTCTTGTCCACCTTCAGCCCGCGGGCGGCCTGGATCGCCTCGGCGATCTCCTTCGAGGTGACCGAGCCGAACAGCTTGCCGTCCTCGCCGGCCTGGTGGTTGATCGTCAGCACCGTCTTCGCCAGCAGAGCCGCGGTCTCGTCGGCTCGCTCGGCGGCCTGCCGCTCCTCCTCCTCGGCGCGCTCCAGGCGCTGGCGGGCCTCCTCCAGCGCTCCCTTGGTGGCCGGCTGCGCGAGCTTGCGCGGGACCAGGAAGTTGCGCAGGTAGCCCGGCGAGACGTCCACGGCGTCGCCGGCGCCACCGAGGCCCTCGACGTCCTTGAGCAGGACGGCCTCGGCCATCAGCGCTCGCCGACGTAGGGCAGCAGCGCCAGCTCGCGGGCGCGCTTCACCGACAGCGCCAGCTGCTGCTGGTGGCGGCGCGAGAGCCCGGTGACGCGGCGCGAGCGAGTCTTACCGCGGTCGGAGATGAAGCGCCGCAGCGTGCCGATGTCCTTGTAGTCGATGACCTCGACGTTCAGCCGCGTGTACTTGCGCGGACGCCCGCGATCGCTGAGGCCGCGGCGCCTGCCGCGTCCGGGGCCACCCTGCTGGGTTCTCTGCTGACGTGCCATCGGCGCGCCATGGTAGCGGGGCACCCGCGCTGGAGAGGCCTCGACGAGAAAGGCACTGCTCAGCGGGGCCAAGCACAAGAGAGGCCCCGCTTTGCGGGGCCTCTCAGGGGAGTGGTACGCCCGAAGGCGCGCCTAGAAGGGGATGTCGTCGTCCGACTTGCCTTTGTCGCCGCTGCCGCCGCTGACGCCCGCGCCCTCGAAGTCCGAGGTGTCGGCGGGGACGTCCGAGGTCGGCTTGAAGTGATCGCCGCCGTTCTCGCCCGAGGGGTTGTCGCCGCGGGAGCCGAGGAACTGGACGCTGTTGGCGATGATCTCCACCGCCTGGCGCTTGCCGCCGTCCTGGGACTCCCACTCGCGCCAGTCGAGCCGGCCCTCGACCGCCACCGGGCGGCCCTTGGAGAGGTAGTTGGCGCAGTTCTCGCCCTGCGCGCCCCAGACGGTGACGTCGAAGTAGTTGGGCTTGTCGACCCACTCGCCGCTCTGTCCGTCCTTGCGACGGCTGTTGACCGCGACTCGCAGCTTGCAGACCGAGGTCCCGCTCGGCGTCGAGCGCAGCTCGGGGTCGCGCGTGAGGTTCCCGGTGATCGCGACTACGTTGATGTTGGAACCGGCCACTTTCTTACTCTCTTTCTTCGTTTCCGAACAGTGATTCTACGTCCGAGTGCGGCGGTTCTCTCCCCCCGTCGGGAGCCGCTGGCGCAAACTGCGGCTTCTCGGCACCGGGGGCCGCTACGCCTTCGAGGCTGCCGCGGGGCGGCTACTCGTCGCGGTCGCGACCCCGACGGCCACGACGATCGTCGCGGTCGTCCCGCCCGTCACCGACCGAGGCGGGGCGCTCCGACACGGGGGGCGGATTGCTCGGCGTATCGGGGTCGACCTTGAAGATGCGGAAGCGCAGCGTGCCCTCGGCGATCTTGAGGTTGTGGTCGAGGCGCTCGAGCAGCTCACTTCTCGCCCTCGAAGCGGAAGTAGCGGTAGTCGGCCTCGTTGCGCTGGCGGATCTCGTACGCGAGCTTGCGCGTGCCCCAGGAGTCCGCCTTCTCCAGCGTGCCGGCCTGCTCGATCTGCTTGCGCACGTCGTCGGCGACCCGGTCGCGGTCGTCGTCCGCGGCCTCCGGGTCCAGCATCAGCACCAGTTCGTACAGGCGGGTCATGGGCGTGGGCTCATAAGCGTCGAATGCCACCCCCACAGGGATGGCGAGGCGAGTGTAGCGGCACGGCGAGGGGGAGAGAAGCGCTCCAGCGCGCCTTAGCGCGGCCATGCAGACGCGGCGAATCAGATGGTCCAACGTGGCCCGGATCGCGGCCGTCGTCGCCGCAGGACTGGCCGCCCTCGCGGCTCTGCCCTCCCTCGTCGGGGCAGGGCCGCCACCAGCTGCACCGCCGGACCTGGGCCTGGCGACGGTGGCCGCCCCGCCGCCGCTCCCCGCCGCCCCCGAGCGCGAGCCGGTCGCCCCCCGCAAGGCGACGGCCCGCAAGGGGGCGGCCCGCAAGGCGGCGGCCCAAACGGCCGCTCGCAAGGCTGCCGCTCGCAAGGCGGCCCGGCGGCCGCGGCCCGAACCGCGCCGCCGCAAGCGCGAGCGGGGCGCCGGGCGCCCGGAGGTCCCGGCCGCCACGCCGCCCGCGCCACCCCCGGTCGCCTACCCCAGCTACGCGCCGGCGCCGTCTCCGTCCCGCGAGTTCCGGATCGAGCGCTGAGGGATGGGCCGCCCCGCGACAAAGGTGCGCCGGGCGGCCCTGATCGCCGCCCTCGCGCTGGGGCTGATCGCGCTGCTGGCGCTGGCGCGGCCCGCGCGCGCCGGCACCTACGTCGCGGTCCAGTGCCACCCCGACTACGACCTGGCCGCCGCCAACGCGGTCTTCAGCCGCACCTCCGACCACTACGTCCCGGCCGCCGCCTGCGCGGGGTCCGGCCAGGGCCTGCAGATCACCAACAACGCCGACGCCACCAAGGACGGCCGTTACGGCGCCTGGTCCTGGTATCCGCCCGCGGGCACCGAGTTCACCCACATCACCTCCGAGGCCCACGTGTCCCACGACTCCGGTCACAAGGGCCTGGTCACGATCATCGACGCCGCGGGCAACGTCCACTGGCGCTGGCCCGCGGAGGGGAGCTGGCAGCCCGTGGAGTGGAGCGCCGGCAGCTCGGCCGTCGCCTACACCGCATGGCTGCAGTGCTACGGCGCGGGCGGCAACTGCGGACGCTCGGGCGCCCCGCACTCCCGCGTCCGCCGCCTCTGGTTCACGCTGGCGGACCGCTCGGCGCCGACCCTGTCGCTGGGCGGCTCGCTGTTCGAGCCGGGCCCGCGGCGCGGGCGCCAGAGCGCCCAGCTCGCGGCCACCGACATCGGCGGCGGCGTCTGGCGCTGGCGCCTGCTGGTCAACGGCTCCCCCGCCGCCTCGGCCGAGGCCGGCTGCGACATCGTCCCCGGGGGCCCGGCGCGCCGCTTCGCCCCCTGTCCGCCGAGCGCCACCCACGCCTTCGCGCTCGACACCGAAGCCGCGCCCTTCCGCCACGGGCCCAACGCGGTCACCGCCTGCGTCTCCGACGTCGGCTGGCCCGCGAACGAGGTCTGCCACACGCGCCAGGTCAGCGTCGACAACGCCTGCCGCAGCTCGGGCAACGCGGCGCCGACCGCGATCGAGGCCTCGTTCGCGAACGGCCGGACCGTCGCCACCGCGCCCTCGAACCGTCGCCTCGCGATCCGGGGCGCCCTCAGCGGCCGCGGCGGCGCCCGCCTCTCCGACGCCTCCGTCTGCGTCTTCGCCGAGCCGGTGACCGGAGGCGGCGAGCGGCAGGAGGGCACCGCGCGGACCGACGACGCCGGCCGCTTCCGCTACTCGCCGCCGCGCGGGCCCTCGCGGCGGCTGCGGCTGGTGCACCGCCACGGAAGCGAGCAGGTCGAGCGCACCCTCACCCTGCGCGTCCGCGCCCGCCCGCGGCTGAAGGTCGGCCCCCGCTCCCGCCTGCGCAACGGCCAGGTGGCGCGCTTCCGCGGCAAGCTCCCCGGACCGGCCGCCTCAGGGCGTGTCGTCGTGCTGCAGGCCAGCGTCGACGGCCGCTGGCAGGCGTTCGAGAGCGCCCGCTCGGGCCCGGAGGGCCGCTTCGTGGCCCGCTACCGCTTTCGGGAGACAACCGGCCGGCGCCTCTACCGGTTCCGGGCCGTGGTCCGCGCGCAGGCCGGCTACCCCTATCTGAAGGGAGCTTCGCCGGTCCGCAGGGTGGTCGTCAGCGGCTAGGACCTCCAAGTGCTGGCAGGCAGCGCTTCCGCCTGATCAGACTTGCCACCATTGATGGTGTGACCACCAAGACCCCAGCCGCGACCCCGCCGCGCAGCGCCGATCCCTGGAACGACACTGACGTGATCGACGAACACGCCGCCCGCTTCGGACAGGCGACGACCGGGGTGGTGGCCCTCCTCGGAGCCCTGCTCGGATGGCCGCTCGCCTGGGCGCTGATGTCCGCCCAGCTCTTCATCGGGCTGACCCTCGGGCGGCGCTGGTGCATCCCCTGCGTCGCTTACTTCACCCTGCTGCAGTCGCGCTTCGGCGAGGGGCCCCTGGAGGACTCCCGACCACCGCGCCTGGCGAACATGATGGGCACCGTCTTCCTTGGTTCGGCTGCACTCCTGTGGTGGCTTGGCCTGCCGGCGGCGGGGACCGCGATCGCCAGCCTGGTCGCATTCCTCGCCCTGATCTCGGCGAGTACGGGGTTCTGCGCGGGCTGCGAGATCTACAAGTTGACGGCCAAACTGCGTGGGATCTCCCGCACGCATCACGACCGCGTCGATCCCTCCGATCTCCCCGGCCTCGAGGGTGCCCCGCGCAGCTTCGTCGAGTTCACGCATCCGCTCTGCTCGGAGTGCCAGGATTGGGAGCAGCGCTTGCTGCTAACGGGTGACCCGCTGCTCAAGGTGGATGTCCGCGACCAGCCCGACCTGGCCAAGAAGTACGGGATCGCGATCGTGCCCACCGTCGTGGCGGTCGCTCCCGACGGCGAGGTACTCGAGCGCCTCGCGCCCTAACGGGGCCCAAGCGAGCGACGCTAGGAGACGGTCTGCTGCTCGCCCGTCTTCGCCGCGATGTCGGCGAGCTGCTCGTCGATCCAGTCGCCGGGGTCGCGCTCGGAGATGATCTGCTTCAGGCGCGCGGAGCGCAACGCCTTCTCCTCGGGGTCCATGGTCAGGGCGCGGTGGATCGTGTCGGCCTGCTCCTGGATGTCGAAGGGGTTGACCGAGAGGGTGCAGTCACCCAGCTCCTCGTGCGCGCCGGTGTTCTCGGACAGCATGACGACGCCGTCGCGGGTGTTCACGGCCGGCGCCTCCTTGGCGACCAGGTTCATGCCGTCGAAGAGCGAGTTGACCATCAGCAGGTCGAACTGGCGGTAGCGGGCGACTGCCTCGGGGAAGTTCTCGTAGATCCGCAGGTCGATCGGCATCCAGTCGGTGGTGCCGTGGCGGTGGTTGACGACCGCGACCAGCGCCTCGATCCGCTCCATGTACTCGGCGTACTCGGGCACGTCCAGCCGCGAGGGCTGCAGGTGGGCGATGAAGGTGACCTTCTCGCGGAACTCGGGGTGTTGGTCGAGGAAGGTGTCGAAGGCGGTGAAGCCGCGCAGCACGTTCTTGGAGAGGTCGGCGCGGTCGACGCGGATGATCAGGTGGTCGCGGCGGCGCCGCAGCAGCTCGCGTTCGTACTCCGCCACCTCCTCTGACTCCGAGGCGCGGAAGAGCCGGTCGGCGTCGATCGAGAGCGGGTAGGCCCGCACCCAGACCTCGCGGCCGTCGTAGCTGACGGCGCCGCGCTCGTAGTCGGTCTCCAGCTCCAGCAGCTCGCGGCAGCACTGCAGGAAGTTGCGGCAGTAGGCCTGGGTGTGGAAGCCGATGATGTCGTTGGCCAGCATGCTGCGGTAGATCTCCTCGCGCCAGCGATTGGGCAGGATCCGCCACGAGTCCGGCTGCGACCAGGGGATGTGGACGAAGTACTGCAGGAAGGCGTCGGGGCGGGCGGCCCGGATCAGGCCGGGGCAGGTGTAGAGGTGGTAGTCGTGCATCATCACCACTGGCTCGCTTTGGCCCTCGATGCTGCGCAGCACCGCCGCGGCGATGTCGGCGTTCACCACCTTGTAGCCGTCCTCCCAGGCCTCGACCTCGGTGCGGCGGATGTCGGGGGCGTTGGAGAGGTCCCAGAGGTAGTGCTGGATGAACCACAGGATCGGGTTGGCGATCACGTTGTAGAAGCGGTCGTAGGCCTCGGGGTCGCTGGCGACCATGCAGACGTCGTACGAAGCGCCGTCGAGCTCGATCTCCACGGCATCCCCGCCCGAGCTGGCCGCGATCTCGTTGTCCTCCTCGGTCATCGCCGACGCGATCCAGAGCGCCTTGCGGTGGCTGGTCAAGCCGCTGAGCGCGGTCACCAGGCCGCCGCCGCCGCGCTTGACGGCGATCTCCCCCGAATCGTCGCGCCCGAACTCGGCCGGGCCGCGGTTGGAGACGATCGTCAGCGGTCGTTCAGCGGCCACCCGGCTGTTGTAGCAGGCGGGTCCGGGAGCGAGGTGTCTAGTCCTGCAGGGAGGTGAAAATGCGCATCCAGTCCAGCAGCAGGCGTGGGGTCAGGAAGCGCTCGCGCGCGCGCTCCTTGCCCGCGCGGCCCAGGTACTTGCCGAGGCCCGGGTCCTCAAGGATCTCGACCGTGCGCTGGGCCGCCTGCTCGGGGTTGGAGACGAGGAAGCCGCTCTCCCCGTCCACGATCTGCAGCGGGATGCCGCCGACGTCGCCGGCGACGGTCGGCCGCCCCTTCCACAGCCCCTCGGTCACGGTCAGCCCGAAGCCCTCGCGGATGGACTTCTGCATCAGCACGTCGGACTGCGACTGAAAGGCGTTGACCTCGATCGCGCCTACGTTGTTGAGGTTGTTGAGGATCTTGATGTCGGGGTCGTTCTCGGCGTACTCGTAGGTGTGCTGGAAGAACTCCCAGCCCTCGGGGTCGTCGGTGGCCATCGAGCCGACCAGCGCCAACTGCAGCTCGGGAACCTCCTTGGTCGCGATCCGGTAGGCGTCGATCACCCCCATCGGGTCCTTCCAGGGGTCGAAGCGGCTGACCTGGGTCAGCAGCGGGCGGTCCACGTCGATCCCGAACTGGTCGCAGACGTAGGAGGCGTCGTCGGCCGAAAGCGCCATATTCTTCGGCGACAGCGGGTCGATCGCGGGCGGCACGATCTGGACCCCGCCGTGGCCGTTGAGCCCGGCCGGCACGTACTGCTCCATGTGCCAGACGCTGGCGTCGTACTCGCTGATCAGCGGCTGCAGGCGCTCGATCGGATCGGGGTTGGGCTCGGAGAGGTCGATGTGGCAGCGCCAGATCCAGTGCTTGCCGTGCTTCTTCGCGCCCCGCATCATGCCGACGGGCTGGGGGTCGTGAACGATCACGTAGTCCCACTCGCCCTCGAGGCTGTCGGCGTTCATCTTGTTGTAGTGGTCGAACAGCTCCCACTGGTTGGGGCTGAGCGTGTTCGGGTCGCCCTGCAGCGAGTTGTGGAGCAGCTTGGTCGCGTTGAAGAACTCCTCGCGCCCCATGATGATCTGCCATGAGACGTCCAGGCCGACGTCCCGCATCAGCGGCACCAGCGTGTAGAGGATCTCCGAGACGCCGCCGCCGAACGCGGTGGCGCTGACGTGCAGCACGCGCTTGCCCTCCAGGGGCGAGGCCAGCTCGCGGATCTCGTCCACGACGCCGCGTCCGGATAGGTGCGTGTAGTCGGCCAGGGACTTGTGCCCCAGCATCACCTCCTGAAGCACGCTGTCCCCTCGGTCGGTCGCTTGCTCAAGCGCAGAAAGCTACAGCGGCGGCGCGCCCTTGCGCCGGTTGGCAGCTAGCCCTGCGCGGCGAGCCGCTCGATGCCGGCGTCGATCGCCGCGCAGATCTTCGAATGCAGCTCCGCGTTCGCGACCGCCAGGCACGAGATCTGGAACTCGTGGCTTGAGCCCAGCAGGGGCCGGTCGCCGATCCCCCGCCCGTAGGCGTCGGTGACGATCGCGCCCGCTTCCTGCAGGCACAGCGTCGCGGCCGCGAGGTCATAGGGCGAGTTGTTGAGGACCGCTCCGCCCCCGACCCGCTCGAACTCCGCCCGCATCCCCGGCACGTCCTCGATCATCCGCGGCCCCGGCTCGATGTAGGCGTCGAGCTGGCCGGTGATGACGCGGGTCATGTCATAGGTGGCCGAGCCAAGGTCGAAGCTGGCGCCCCCGACCGAGGAGGCGTCGATCAGCTCGGCCAGCACCTCGACCAGGCCGCGGGCGGGGCGGCCGCGCAGGCCATAGACCCAGAACATGCGCTCGATCGCCGCGTTCTGGGAGAGCACCGGCTCGGGAGTCACACCGGCCCCGCGCTCGGCCACAAAGGCCCGGCCGCTCTTGAGCTCGACGACGACTCCGACGCTGACGTCGGCCATGCGCGGCTCGCCGTCCAGCGGCGCCGCCGCCACCGAGACGCACGAGGACTCGAACCCGGCCAGCGCCGGGCGGGTGCCGTCGATCGGGTCCACCACCAGCACCCACTCGGCCTCGCCCCCCGCCGGCGAGACCATGCCGCGGTCCTCCGAGTAGAAGGCGACGTTGGGCGCCCGCTCGGCCAGGAACTCCTCCATGCGCGCCTCGGCGCGCTCGTCGATCGCGAAGGTGACGTCACCGCCCTCGGCCTCGCCGGAATGCTCGCGGGCGGCGTGGGCTCCCAGGTGGGGCAGCACTTCCCCTCGCAGCGCCTCCGCCAGCTCGGTGCAGAGGTCCCGGATCAGGGCGCCGGGACGCTCTCGGGCCGCGGCTCCAGCTCGACCTCGACCTCCTGTCGCTCCCCGTCGCGCAGGACCTCCAGGGTCACGGTCTGCCCCGGGCGCTGGCGGCTGACCAGTTCGGCCAGGTCGCTCTCGGCCTGCAGCTCCTGGCCGTCCACGGCGACGATCACGTCGCCGCCGGTCTCGACCGGGGCCCCCTGGAAGGTCTGCTGGTCGCTCGAGCCCTCCAGGCCCGCGTCGTCGGCCGGGCCGCCATCGACCACCCGCGAGATCAGGGCGCCCTTCTCGACGTCCAGGTCGAGCTCCTCGGCCAGCTGGGGCCAAAGTGACTGCGTGGTCACGCCCAGGTAGGCGTAGTCCACGTCCCCGTCCTCGCGCAGCTGGTCGAGCGAGAAGCGGATGGCGCTGGCCGGGATCGCGAAGCCGACCCCGGAGTTGGTCCCCGAAGCGGTCTCGATCTGCTGGTTGATGCCGATCACCTTGCCCTCGGCGTCCAGCAGGGGACCGCCGGAGTTGCCGGGGTTGATCGAGGCGTCGGTCTGGATCGCGTTGTCGATCGCGAAGTCGCTGAGGGACTGGATCGAGCGGTCGGTGGCCGAGACGATCCCGGTCGACAGCGACTGCTGCTCGCCGAAGGGGCTGCCGATCGCCGCCACGTGCTCGCCCACCCCGTATTCATCCCGCTCGCTGACCTGGAGCTGCGTCAGGTCCTCGGCGCCGACCAGGTCGTCGGGATTGACCTTGATCAGCGCCACGTCGGCGTCGGGGTCGAAGCCGACGATCTCGGCCGCGACCCGGTTGCGGTCGCTGAACTCCACGAAGACCGACCTCGCCGGCTTCAGGGGGCCGCCGCCGTTGCCCTGGCCGCCGCTGGCGATCACGTGCGCGTTGGTCAGGATCTCGCCCTCGTCGGAGATGACGAAGCCCGAGCCCTGGCCCGCGCCCCCGCCGAGCGCCCCCGCTCCGCCACCCTCGAAGATCGAGAGGACCGTGACCACGCCAGGCGCCGCCTTCTCGTAGACCTGGGCCGGGTTGAAGTCGCCGTTGCCCCCCTGGACGATCACCTGCTCGGTGGTGGTACCCGCGTCCGACGAGGACCCCGAGGAGTCGTCGTCGTCCCCGCCGCAGGCGACGAGCGCCAGCGCGGCGGCCGCGGCGAGGGCCGCGCCGGTGAGCCGCTTGGGCGCTCTCACGCGGTCGGCCCCAGGATGAGGCGGCGGCTCACGCCGCCGCCTCTACGGGCTCGAGGCTGCGGCGAGGCCGCTCGGCCAGCGGCAGCGTCAGCGTGAAGGCGGTGAATCCGCGCTGGCTGACCACCTCGAGCTGTCCCTCCATCAGGGTCGCGAGCTCGGCGGCGATCGCCAGACCGAGCCCGGAGCCCGAGGCGGTATCGCCGGTGTAGAAGCGGTCGAAGACGCGCTCGACGGCGCGGGGCTCGATCCCGCGGCCGTCGTCGCCGACGATCAGCTCCGCGGCGGCGTCGCCGCGAACGGCGGTGACCGTCACCACCGTCCCCTCTGGCGTGTGCGTGAGCGCATTGTCGAGCAGGATACGGATGATCTGACCGACCCGATCAGGGTCGGCCAGCGCCACGGCCGCCCCACGGCCGCGCACCTGCAGCTTCGTACGATGGTGCCTGGCGGCGCGCCGGAACTCGCCGGTCACCTCGCGGGCGACCTGCTTCAGGTCGACCGGCTGGCGGCTGATCTCCATCGCGTCGGCGTCGAGCTTGGAGAGGTCCAGCAGGTCGGCGGTCAGCTTCTGCAGCCGCTCGACCTGGCCGCGCATCTCCGCCATGAACTCCTTGCGCTCCTTGGCGTTGGGGTTATCGGTCTCCAGCAGCTCCACGAACCCGCCCAGCGAGAAGATCGGCGTGCGCAGCTCGTGCGAGGCGTTGGCGATGAACTCCTTGCGGGCGCTGTCCAGGCGCTCCAGTCGGCGCTGCATCTCGTTGAAGCTGCGCGCGAGCTGCCCCAGCTCGTCCGAGGACTCGATCGGGATCGGGTGGTTGAAGTCTCCGTCGGCGACCTGCTCGGCCGCGCGGCGCAGCCGGCGCAACCGGCGCGAGACGGCGCCAGCGGCCCAGAAGCCCGCCAGCGAGGCCGCCGCCAGCGCGATCGCACCCGCGATCAGGATCTGGCGCCGGATCAGCGCCACGTTGTCCTCGACGTCGTCGAGCGGGCTGGAGAGGACCGCGACCCATTCCGCGTCGCCACCGGCGCCGATCGGGACCGCCGAGGTGCCGACCCGCTCCCCCGCCACCCGCTCGACCCCGGAGCGGGTGCTGCCCGACTCGACCGCCGCCTCTGCCGCCAGGTAGCTGCCCTGGATCGCGGTCGGCTCACCCTCGGAGTCGGCGAGCACGAACTCCGCTCCGGCCGAGCCCGCCCGGTCGTCGACCGCCAGCAGGGTGACGCGGCTCTCGGTGTCCTGCGAGATCATCCGCACCAGGTTCTGGACCTGGGCCTCGGAGTCGCCCTGCTGCAGCGCCCGGGCGAGGCGGGGCCCCTGCTCGCCCCCGAGGCGCTCGAGGCGGCGCAGCTTCTCGGCCGTCAGGCTCGACTCGAGCTGCGGCACGACGTAGAGATAGACGAAGCCGATCGCAGCGGCCGTGATCGCGAAGATCAGCAGCACCAGCCGGTTTCGGAGGTTGTCGAACCGGTTCAGCCTCATGGCCCCGCCCGCCCCCGCTAGTCCCGGCCGCTGTCGCGGAAGCGGTAGCCGACTCCCCGGACCGTGAACAGGTACTCGGGATGTTTGGCGTCGGCCTCGAGCTTTTCGCGCAGGTGGCGGATGTGGACGTCCACGGTGCGAGGGTCGCGGTAGGTCGAATCTCCCCAGACGTGCTCGAGCAGCATCTCGCGGCTGAAGACGCGGCCCGGGGCGCTGGCCAGAGCCGCCACGATCTCGAACTCGACGTAGGTGAGCTGGACGTCGGCGGCGCGGACCCGCACCGCGCGCCGCTCGAAGTCGATCTCCAGCTCGCCCGCCTGGATCGGCTCCTCGCCGGCGGGCCCGCGGCCCGCCATGTTGCCGCGGCGCAGCGCGGCCTTGACGCGGCTGCGGAACTCCCGCACCGAGAACGGCTTGGTGATGTAGTCGTCGGCGCCCATCTCGAGGCCGGCGACCTTGTCCGCCTCGTCGCCCTTCGCGGTCAGCATGATGATCGGCACCTGGCTGCGGGTTCGCAGGCGGCGGCAGACCTCGATCCCGTCCAGCTTCGGCAGCATCAGGTCGAGCACGACCAGGTCAAAGCGCTGCTCGGCGAAGCGGTCCAGCGCCTCCTGTCCGTCAACCGCCCCGACCACCTCGTAGCCTTCCTTGCGGAGGGGGTAGGTGAGAAGTGTCTGCACGGCCTGCTCGTCGTCCACGAGGAGTATCCGCGCCTGTCCGGGCGCCATTCTGGAAGCTTAAGACGATGATCGACCTGCGCCTGTGGAGAATCGTGCTGCTCGCCGTGCCGCTGGCACTGGTCGTGGCTATGTTCTCGCTGCAGGAGGTCCCGCGGCCGGCCGAGCCGGGGCTGCCTCCCGACGCCTTCGAAACCGAGGCCGCCGCTTCGCTGGCGCGCGACCTCGCGCGCGCCCACCCCAGCCCGCGCCCGGGCTCGGACCAAGACGAGGCCCTGGCCGAGGCGGTGCTGGCCCGCTTCAAGGAGATCAACTCGATGGAGGTCTCCGAGCAGCGGTTCAGCGGCTCCGATGGAGACGAGGAGGTCGAGCTGCGGAACCTGATCGGCATCCTTCCCGGCCCCTCCGAGCGCCAGGTCGCCGTGATCGCCAACCGCGACGTCCTCACCGGCACCGGCGCCGCCTCGACCATCGCCTCGACGGCCGCGCTGCTGGAGATCGCCTCGGCCTTCGCCGGGTCAACCCATGAGAAGACGCTCGTCTTCGTCTCCTCGGACGGGGGCAGCATCGGCGCCCTCGGGGCCCGGCGCTTCGCCGAGGACTACTCGGACGCCGGGCTGCTGGACGCCGTGATCGCGCTCAGCCAGCCCGCCGCGCCGGATCCCGAGCAGCCCCTGATGCTGCCCTGGTCCACCGGCAGCGAGAGCACCAGCATCAGGCTGGCGCGGACCGCCGCCGCGACCATCGCCGCCGAGGCCGGGCAGCCCGCCGGCGACGAGGGGCCGATCTCCGACGTCTTCCGGCTGGCGATCCCCTCCGCACTCGGCGAGCAGGGGCCGCTGGTCGAGATGGGCTTCGACTCGGTCCGGCTCTCGTCCTCCGGCGAGCTGCCGCCCCCGCCCGGCCTTGACGGGGAAGGCGAGGTCAGCTCGGTCACCCTCGGCCGCTTCGGCCGCGCCGCGCTATCGCTGATGCTCGCGGTGGACGCGGCCCGCGAGCCGCTCGAGCACGGTCCGGGAACCTACATCGGGCTGGCCGGCAACCTGCTGCCTGGATGGACCCTGGCGATGCTTGCGCTGGCGCTGTTGCTGGCGCCGGCCGTTGTCGGGTTCGGCGGCGTCGCGGCAGCCGCCGGCAGCCCGATGGAGGCCGTCCGGGCGCTCGGCTGGGTGACGCTGCGCGCCGTCCCGTTCCTGCTCGTGTTCGTCCTGCTCGCCCTGGCGGCGCTGGTCGGCCTCGTGCCCAGCCCGGAGTTCCCCTTCCTGCCGGGCGCCGAGGGCCTGGGCCTCGGCGGCAAGATCGCGGTCGCGATCGCCGCCGTGGCGTTTGCGGTCAGCGCCTTCCTGCTGCGCCCGCTGCTGCCGCCGCCGCCCTCGCTGGCCGCGCTGGCGCCCGCGTCGGCCGTCTCCCTGGCCGCGGTGACGGGCTTCGGCATCTGGCTGATCAACCCGTATCTGGGACTGCTTGTCGCGCTGGGGCTGCAGCTGTGGGTGCTCGCCGCGGGCGGGGTCGCGCCAGGCAGGCTGGCCGCGGCCGGCCTGGTGCTGGCGGGCCTGATCCCCGCCCTGGCCGCCGTCGCCGCGCTGGCCGGCCGCTTCGACACCGGTCTCGAAGTCGCCCTGGACCTGCTGTTCATGTTCACCGGAGGCCAGCTGCCCGGCCTCCTCGCCCTGCTCGCCTGCATGCTCGCCGGCACGGGGCTCGCGATCGTCGCGGCGCGCGGCGAGGCCGGCGGCGAAGGCGGCGGGCTGAGCTTGCGCGGCTTGGTCGCCCGCGGGCGCGAACTGGAGCGGAGGCGGGACCCCGAGCCCGCTCAGGAGGAGGAGGAAGAAGAGGAGGAGGCGCCGCCGGAGGAGCCGGCCCGCGACCCCCGCATGTGGTCGAAGCCGCCGGCCTCGAGCTCCTCGCCGTCCAAACCGAGGACGGCGGCGCCCTCGCCATCCAGGACCTGGCCGATCTCGGTGATGCCCGGTCCCTCGCCCAGCTCGGCGCGCACCTGATCGAGCGCGCCGGCGGGCAGCGTGGCCAGCAGCTCGTAGTCCTCCCCGCCCGAGAGGACCAGCGGCAGGGCGGCCTCGGAGCCGCCGACCAGCTTGATCAGCCCGCGGGCGAGCGGCAGGCGGCCGGCCTCGATCTCGATCCGGACGCCGCTGGCTGCGGCCACGTGGCCCGCGTCGGCGCCGATCCCGTCGCTGAGGTCGATCATCGCCGTGGCGCCGGCGCCCGCCAGCGTCATGCCGGCCGCCAGCCGCGGGCGCGGGTCGAGCTGTCGCTCCTCGAGCGATGCGATCGCCTCGTCCGGCTCCGGCCCGCCGCCGACCCTCTCCAGCAGCTGCAGCCCGCCGGCGGCGCCGCCGAGCTCGCCGGTCACGACGACGACGTCGCCGGGCCGCGCGCCCGAGCGCGTCACCAGGCGCCCGCCCGCGGGCTCGTAGCCGACGCAGGTGACCGCAAGCGACAGCGCCGGCGCCCGCGTCACGTCGCCGCCGACGACCGAGACGCCCTCGCGCGAGGCGACCTCGGCGAGCCCGTCCGCGAGCTCACGGAGCTGCTCGGTGACGATCCCCTCCGGCACCCCGAGCGCGACGTAGGCCTCGCCGGGCTCGGCTCCCATCGCCGCGAGGTCCGAGAGCGCGGCGGCGAGCGCCTTGCGGCCGACCGCGCGCGGCCCGAACTGCTCCAGCCTGAAGTGGACGCCGTCGACGAGCGCATCGACGCTGGTCACCGAGGCGCCCGATCGGGGCTCGGTCACGGCGGCGTCGTCCCCGCTGCCCACGCGCACGGCCTCGCCGGGTGGCGGCAGGCGCTCGACCAGCGCCGCGATCAGGTCGAACTCGCTCTCCATGGCGACAGGCTACGTCGCCTCCGGCGCCGCGACCTCACCGCCCCGGTCGGGCTCGCCCGACCGCAGCGCCGCGCTGACGATGGGCACGCAGACGAGGCCGGCGTAGAGCAGCAGCGCCGCGTTGCGGCCCGCCAGGCGCCAGACGAACTCGGGGTCGAAATCGACCACGACCCGGGCGTAGAACTGCAGCATCAGCTGGGTCAGGACGAAGGCCGCCAGGAGCACCGCGTTCGACGCCGCCAGCCCGTAGGCGGCGGCCGACAGCGGCAGCAGCCAGAACAGGAATTGGGGCGAGAGGACCGGGGAGAAGACGACGATCACGGCCAACAGCGCGGTCGCCAGCTTCAGATGCGAGACGCGCGTCCGCCAGCCGGCCCACAGCACCAGCGCGTAGCTGCAGACCAGCAGGCCGATCGAGATCGCGCGCGCCGCCTCGGCGCCCCCCGCGACGAAGTTGAAGCTGCCCGAGCCGTACTCCGCCTCGGCGCTGGTGTCGTTGATCGACGCGATCTCCAGCGGCGTCGCCGCCACGGCCTCGATCTGCAGCCCGCGGTCGGCGTGGTACCCGATCGCGGAGCCGAACTCGTCACCGAAGCCGAGCACGATCGCGGCCGCCACCACGACCGGGATCGCCGCTGCGACGGCGACCCGGCCAAGGTTGCGCTCGCCGCGCAGCAGCGCCGGGAACAGCGCCAGCGGATAGGCCTTCAGCGCCACCCCGGCCGAGAGCAGCGCCGACCAGGTGGCCGAGCGCCCGCGCTCTCGCGCCAGCACCGCGGCCAGCACCAGCAGCGCCGGCCACAGGTCGAAGCGGCCCAGTGCCAGAGGCGCCTCGTCGATGTCGGAGGCCCCCAGCACGATCCCCGACAGGGCCACGATCCCGAGCGTGTACACGGCCAGCGCCGCGATCACGTGCCTGGCGGTCCCCGGCAGCGCGAGCGCCAGCAGCAGCACGATCGCCAGGTCCACGACCAGCATCTGGATCTCGAAGTCCTCGTTGTAGGCCTCCGCGCCCTCGCCCACCAGCGCCGGCCCCACGATCACGGGGATCGAGAACGGCGGGTACTCGAGCTCCTCGTCGCCGTAGGGCAGCGCCCCGCGCTCGATCGCCTCGGCCTCGGGCCCGAAGTCGGTTCCCGAGCACCCCGCCCTCCTGGCCGATGGTCGGCACCAGCAGCGCCAGGTGCACCGCGACGGCGACGAGGGCCGCGATGATGCGGTGAGTCGTGGCCAACGGGCGAATGACGATAGAGGTGAGGCTCACGCCTCGTGCAAGCCGAAACGAGGTCGCCGGCTTCCGCGAGGGCGCGCTGATCTACCGCGTCACCGCTGCCCGACGCGCGGCAGCGCCTAGCCCCGTGAGCGCGCTGCTCCGGTTTTTGGTCGGGCGCCTACCTGCTGCAAGTGCGCGCGCTGCTGCGTTCACGCGGAAGCGGCACTCTGCCCAACCATCGCCGGGCTCCTGCTTCTCGTCCCTTGCGAGAGCCGTCTAGCGGGCGGTGCCGACGCGTGCATCCCGTGTTGAAGCGAGAGTTCGGGGTCTCGTTTGATGCCTACACCGGGGGCTTTTGGCTTGCGGGTCGAGGCAAAACAATGCTCCTCGCCACTTCCCACGAAGTCATTCGCCCGCTAGCTCGCGGCCAGGCACTCCAGCCAAGCGTGATTGGTCGCTCGTCGCACTCTCAGCCCGCCGCGGCGGCGAACAGCGCGCGGTCCTGCTCGGCGGCGGTCCTCCTAATCGCGCCCGGCGAGACGCCGATGACGCGCTTGAAGGCGCGGCTGAACGCGGCCTCGGACCGGTAGCCGAGCCGGTCGGCGAGCTGGCCGACCGTGGCGCCCTCCTCCTTCAGCGCAGCTACCGCGACATGCATGCGCCAGCGGGCGACGTAGCTCATCACCGGCTCGCCGACGAGCTCGGTGAAACGGGCGGCGAACGCCGAACGCGACATCGCCAGCTCGTGGGCCAGGGAGGCGACGGTCCAGTTCCGAGCGGGGTCGCGATGAATGTTTGAGATGGCGCGGCCGATCTGGGGGTCTTGGAGCGCTCCCAGCCAGCCCCTCTGTGCGGCCGGATCGCTCTCGATCCAGGCCCGGATTGCCTGGATCACGAGGATGTCCCCGAGGCGCGTGATCACGGCCTCGCCGCCGGGCCGGAGCTCGCCGGCCTCGGAGGCCATCAACCGCAACACGCTCTGCATCCACTCCAGCCGGGGCGAGCTGGACGCCTCGATGCGGATCGTCCTGGGGAGGATCTCGATGAGGTTGCCGGCGGCCGGGTGCGCGAAGCGCACAGCCCCGCAGATGAGGCCGGTGGGCGCACCGCCCCCGCCATGGCGAAGGATCTCGTAGCGGTCGCTCACGACCTCACGCTCGAGATCGAGAATGCCGGGCGCAGGAGCTCCCGGCTCGCTGCTAAGGACGTGGCCCTCCCCGTGCGGCACGAGCGCGAGGTCCCCGAGCTGGATCCAATCCCGCTCCTCCTCCCCCGTCTCGAGCCACATCCGGCCCGAGGTCACCACGTGAAACCACATGTACCCCGGCGTCGGCGGCAGCGTGAGTCCCCACGGTGCGGTGAGCTCGGAGCGGCAGTAGTACGCGCCGTTCATCCGCAGGAAGTGGAGTGCCTCGCCGAGGGGATCGGCCGGCGGGAAGGGGTCGGGCGCTTCCATGGCGCCAAGTATGCATGGTTCTTCCCCGACTCGTCCAGCAGGGTGGACGATTGAGCATGTATTCGCCCGTTCCAGTCATAGACAGTCCTGGCTCGGCTTGGAACACTGGACGTATTGCATTGACGAGCAGATCGGAGCGACTATGGCGAACACAGGACAGACACTCGAGAACCCGGCCAGCGGAGAGCGGATCACGTTCCGCCAGACATCCGCGAACACGGGCGGCGGGCTGCTGGCGATCGACCTCGAGCTTCCCGCGAACCGACGGGTCCCGGGTGGCCAGCACATCCACCCGAAGCAGGAGGAGCGCTTCGAGGTCGTCGAGGGCACGATGCGCTTCAGGATGGGACGCAAGCGGGTCGTCGCGGGTCCCGGCGAGGTGGTCGTCGTCCCCCCTGGCCAGAAGCACGACTTCGCGAATGTCGGCGACGATGCCGCGCTCGTCCGCGTCGAGGTGCGCCCGGCGCTGAAGATGGAGCAGCTCTTCGAGACCGCCGTCGGACTCGCCGAGCAGGGCCGGACGATGCTGGGCGGCATCCCGATGCCCCTCGACCTCGCCCTGTTCACCGAGGAGTTCGAGGACGAGGTGCGGGGAGCGTTCCCGCCCCGCTGGCTGCAGCGCATCGTCCTCGCACCGCTGGCCTGGCTCGCGAGGCGCCGCCGGCACCTGCGCCCGGCACCGCGGCCGCTGGACGTCCGAGCATGAATCGGCGCTCTCAAGCCATAGACAGTCCGAATCGATCCCGGCAACTTCCCCTCAACCATCGATCAACCACCGGAGGATCCATGAACGACAACACGAGACAAGAACCCACGCTGGTACTCAACGGCACCGGCAAGATCGGCCGCCGAGTGGTGGAGCGCCTCACCACGCGCGGCCTGCCCGTTCGCATCGGCTCGCGCTCCGGCGAGCCTCGTTTCGACTGGGAGGACCGCTCGACCTGGGGCCCGGCTCTGGAAGGGGTCGGATCGGCCTACGTCTCCCATCAGTTCGACGCGATCCCCGGCGCCGCAGAGACGCTGGGCTCGTTCGCCGAGCTGGCCATGGAGAGCGGCGTTCCGCGTCTCGTCCTGATGTCCGGGCGCGGCGAGCAAGAGGCCGTGCGTGGGGCTCAGGCCGTGCGCGACTCCGGGGCCGAGCTGACGGTCTTGCACTCGACCTGGTTCGCCCAGAACTTCAGCGAGGACTATTGGCAGGCGATGGTCCAGGCAGGCGAGGTCGCGCTTCCGGCCGGCGATACGCCGGAGCCGTTCGTCGACGCCGACGACATCGCCGACGTCGCGGTCGCGGCACTGACCGACGACCGGCACATCGGCGAGGTCTACGAGCTCACCGGGCCCCGGCTCCTAACGTTCGCGAACGCGGTCCGGGAGATCTCCCGGGCGGTGGGCCGCGAGATCAGCTACGTGCCGATCTCGATCGAGGATTTCGCGGCCGCCTCTGCCGAGCAGGCCGTTCCGGGCGAGGTCGTCGAGATGCTGGCCTACATCTTCGGTGAGGTCCTCGACGGCCGCAACGCCCGCCTGGCCGACGGCGTGCAGCGCGCCCTCGGCCGCGAGCCGCGGGACTTCAGCGACTACGCACGCGACGCGGCCGCCACCGGCATCTGGAACCCGAGGGCCACCCGGGCCGCTTGACGTCACCCTTTGTTGCCGTCCGTGGGGACCAGACCTAGGCGATTCATCAGCCGCGGCGATCTACCCGCCCAGGCCCGGCACCTGGTAGCGCAGGAGATAGGCCGAGACCAAGCACGGTGCAGGCAACCAGCGCCCGGTCGCGCGCGATCGCGACCAGCGGCAGCGGCAGGATCACGTACCAGGGCGGGACGTAGCTGCTGGCGATCAGCAGGCCGAGCCCCGCCCACGCCGCGGCCCTGACCCAGTCCGCGCCGCGGGCCGTCCACACCAGCAGCCCCGCCACCAGGGCGGCGTAGAGCGCGACCGCGGCGTCGCTGACCGCGTCCCGCCCCAGCCCGAGGTCCGCCGCGATCGTGTTGGGGAAGCTCCCGCGCGAGCCCCGCTCCTGGTTCTCCCCCGCGACGTCAAGGGCGCCATCGACCGCCGACCCGAAGCCGGCCAGCGCCACGGCGAGCACGCCCGCCGCGCCAACGACCAGGCCCAGCAGCAGCCTCCTTCGGCCCAGCAGGCCCTCGAGTGCCGCGAACGGAAGCGCGAACGCGGCCGAGGCCTTGACCCCGGCGGCCGCCACCAGGGCGACGCCGCCCGCCGCCTCGCGCGCCGCCAGCGCACCCGCCAGGCCCAGGCTGAGCACGAGCGCGGTCAGCGCGTCGTTGTGAGCACCCCCGACCACGTGCACCAGCACGAGGGGGTTCAGGGCGATCAGCGCCGCGGCCGGGCGGGGGTCGAGGCCGCGCGCGGCCGCCATGCGGGCGGCGAGCCAAGCGGTGGCCAGCACCGACAGGCCCGCGAGCGCCTTCAGGGCATAGACGGCGGTCCCCAGCCCCAGGTGCGCGAGCGGAAGCGCGAGCAGCGAGAACAGCGGGCCGTAGGCGCTGACGGCGTCGCGGTTGTCGAGGACGAAGGGAAGCGCGGCGTCGCCCGGCAGGTCCTCGGGCGCGGCCTCGTAGGGGTTGAGCCCGCCCAGGGCGTCGAGCCGGGCGTAGGACAGGTAGCTGAACACGTCAAGCGACAGCAGCGGCGGCGCGATCGCGAACGCCAGCAGCAGCGCGCAGATCGCCGCCCAGAGCAGCCGCAGGGGCAGCGCGGGGGCGCAGATCAGGACGGCCGCGTAGGCGAGCAGAGCGGCGCGCTCGAGCTGGATGTAGTCGCCGCCGGCGATGCCGAGGCCGTCCCCGTAGGCGCCGCGCAGCCAGCCGGGATCGTCGCCGAGGCCGGCCGCGGGGACGACCTCGGGCCCGGCGGCGGCCATCGCCAGGCCCAGGATCACGAGCGAGGCGAGGGCGATCCCGCCGACCCAGGTCCGCACGGTCATGCGGGGAAGCTAAGCGCTAAGGGGTGACGCCGCCAGAGGGCGGGGGAGGAGGCGGCGGGGGCGGAGGCGCGGGTTCCGGCTTCGGCGCGGGATCCGGCTTCGGCGCCGGCTTCTGGCCGACGCCCGGCGCGTAGGCGCCGTCGTCGTTGCCGCCCGCACCGCTGTCCTCGTAGCTGCTGTCGTCGTAGCTGCCGCAGCCGTAGGAGCCCTCCGAGCTGCCGGTGCCGCCGACCGAGGCGGTGCTGCAGCCGGAGCCGGAGCTCGAGCTGTACTCGCCGTTGAAGGGGATCCACTCGACCGGGTCCGAGGGCTCGGGGAAGTACTCGCAGTGGCCGTCCAGGGCCACCTCCATGAAGTCGTGCCAGATCATCGCCGGGAAGGTGCCGCCCGCGACCGAGATCCCGTGCACCGAGGTCATCGAGATCAGCGCGTCGGGGTAGCCGACCCAGACGCCGGTCGCCAGGTGCGGCGTGTAGCCCATGAACATGGCGTCGTTGAAGTCGTCGGTGGTCCCGGTCTTGCCCGCCTCGTCGCCGCAGCCCGTGCCCGCCGCGGTGCCGGTGCCTGCGTCGACGTTGTCCTCGAGGATCTGCGTCACCTCGTAGGCGACGCCGTCGGGGAAAACGCGCTCGCGCTCGGGGTCGCCGAGCTCGTCGACGTGGCCGTCGGGGAAGGTCACCTTCTTGATCGCGATCGGCTTGTTGCGGATGCCCCCGGAGGCGAGGGTGGCGTAGGCGTTGGTCATCTCCAGGGGCGAGACGCCCAGGCGCAGGCCGCCGAGCGTCTCGGCGGGCAGGCCGTCGAGCTCGGTCTCGATGCCCATGTCGTGGGCGGTGTCGGCGACCGCCTCGGGGCCGAGGTCGAGTGCAAGCTGGGCGAAGACGGTGTTGTCGGAGGCGAGGGTCGCCTGGTGCAGGCTGACCGAGCCGGCGTAGCTGTCCGAGTAAGTCTGCACCTCCCAATGCCCGAATGAGGGGTCATCGAGGCTGAGCGGCTGCGAGGTGTAATAGGTCGAGTCGGGGTCGATCCCGCGCCGGACCGCCGTGGTCAGCGCCCATGTCTTGGCGGCCGAGCCGGGCTGCCGATGTCCCTGCGCCGCGAGGTTGAACTGCGCGTCCGAGTAGCTGCCGCTGGAGGCCATCGCCTTGACGTAGCCGTTGTCGGGGTCGATCGAGACGACCGCCGAGGAGGGGTCGGTCGAGTAGTAGAGGTGGTTCTCGATCGCCTGGCGTCCCGCCTCCTGCAGCTGGGGGTCGATCGTCGTCTGCACCTTGAGCCCGCCCTGGCGCACCGTGTTGACCCCGTACTCCTCGATCAGCTGCTGCTCGACGAAGTCGAAGAAGTAGGGCTCGCGGATCTCCTCGTAGCGGTTGCCGGGGTTGAGCCCGATCCGCTGGTCGATCGCGTCCTCGTACTCGGACTCGCTGATGTAGTCCTGCTTCTCCATCTCCTCGAGCACCTCGTTGCGGCGCTCGAGCGCCGACCTCGGGTTCTGCAGCGGGTTGTAGAGCGACGGCGACTGGGGCAGCCCGGCCAGCATCGCCGACTCGGCGAGGTCGAGGTTGTCGGCCTTCTTCGAGTAGTAGATCTGGGCCGCCGCCTCGACCCCGACCGCGGTGCGGCCGTTGACGGTCCCGTAGGAGGCGGTGTTCAGGTAGTTCTCGATGATCCAGTCCTTTGAGTGCTCCTCCTCGAGCTCCTCGGCGATCTTCGCCTCCTTGATCTTGCGCTCCAGGTCGCGATCGGGGTCGTCGATGTAGAGGTTCCGGGCCAGCTGCATCGTGATCGTCGAGCCGCCCTGCCTCACCTCGCCGGCCTCGAGGTTCTCGAAGGCCGCGCGGGTGATGCCCTCGAGGTCGACGCCGTTGTGCTCGTAGAAGCGCTCGTCCTCGATCGCGACCGTGGCCTGCTGCAGGTCCTCGGGGATCTTCTCGATCCCGACCGGTGTGCGTGCCTCGTCGGACTGGATGTAGCCCAGCCGCGATCCGTCGGCCGCGTAGACGATGGAGTTGGAGCCCTGGTCGATGGCGTGCAGCTGCGAGATCGGGGGCGCGTCGGCGGCGACGCTGATCACGTAGCTGCCGAGGATCATCACCGCCAGCGCAGCGCTCCCCCCGAGCACCACCAATGCGAGTAGGAAGGGATTGCGCTTGCGGCTGGTGCGCCTGTGCCTGCGCCTGGAACGGGCACTCATAGAGGCAGACAGGGTAGAGGGCGGGGTTAAGCCGGGCGCAAGAGCCCGGCCTCGCGAAAGGCCTGGTGCGCCCGCTCGCGGACGTCGGCCTCGCGGGCCTCGCGGTCGCGTCCGGGCTCGACCGTCGCCTTGACCTCGATCCTGGCGCCCTCGGCGGTCAGCTCCTCCAGGCGCAGGCCGGTCACCTCGCTGCCCTCGAGCGCCTTGCGGGCAGCGTCCAGGTCCGCGTCCGGGGGCAGCCAGAGCTCGGCGGTGACGGGCGCTCGGCTGTTGCCCGAGGAGTGGTTGCGGACCACCTCGTTGATCACCTTCGCGTTCGGGATCACCAGCAGCGAGCCGTCGCCGCGGTCGACCGAGGTGTAGGTGAGCGCGATGTCGGCGACGCGGCCGTGGACGTCCTCACCGAGGCTGATCAGGTCCCCCATCCGGATCGGCTGGCGAATCGCCATCAGCACCCCGGCGACGAAGTTGGCGATCACGGCCTGGGCGGCGAAGCCGATGATCAGGCCCAGCAGCGCAGTCGACGCCAGAAGCGCGGTTGCCAGCCGGCGGATCTCGGTGAACTGCGCCAGCGCCAGCGCCACGCCGATGACGATGATGGCGACGAAGACGAGACGCCGCGCAAGGCGCAGCCGCGTGCGCGCCTCGCGCGAGAACTGCGAGGTCTCCATCGCTTCGGTCGCGCGGTCGGCCCTGCCCAGCAGGAAGCGGTCCACGAGCAGGGCGAGGACGACCGCCGAGATCAGGATGATCGCGGCCTCGATCTCGTTTCCGTGGCTGTCCCAGAAGCTTTCGTCCACCGCGATGGGAGTATTCCCACCCAGATGACCCGCGCTGTATTTCTTGATGCACTCGGGACCCTGGTCGAGCTGGAGCCGCCCTGGGAGGGCCTGCGCGGGAGCGTTCCCGACGAGATCAGCGACGAGCGCCTGGTCGCCGCCGTCAAGTCGGAGATGGCCTACTACCGCGAGCACGCCCACGAGGGACGAGACCCCGACTCGCTGGCCGACCTGCGCGAGCGCTGCGCCGAGCTGATCTCGCGCGAGCTGGGCGCCCCGATCAGCGCCCAGGAGCTGGTCGACTCGGTCCGCTTCTACCCCTACGCCGACGCCGAGCCGGCCCTGCAAGCGCTGCGCGCCAGGCAGCTGAAGCTGATCGTGGTCTCCAACTGGGACATCTCGCTGTCCAGCGTGCTCGAGAACTGCGGCATCGCCCCGCTGCTGGACGGCGCCCTCTCCTCGGCCGAGGCGGGGTCCCGCAAGCCCGAGCCGCAGATCTTCGCCGCCGCGCTGGAGCTGGCCGGGTGCGAGCCCGCCGAGGCGCTGCACGTCGGCGACACCCGCGAGGAGGACTGCGAGGGAGCGAGGGCGGCCGGCATCCGGGCGCTGCTGCTCGACCGCGAGGACGGCGCCGGGGACATATCCTCGCTCCGCCAGATCGTGGACCATCTATGAGCGGGCATAAATGAACCCACCCGAGCGGGCGGGGATCCGGGGACGGCTCCCGGACATCACATGGAGCCTCAAGGACACGATCTGGGGCCTGGTCGCGGGGCTGATCCTGGCCCTGATCGCGCCGATCTTGGTCCTCCCCTTCGACCCCGACCTGGACAGCGACGCCGCGCTGCTGGCGGCGCAGGCGGTGTTCGGGCTCTGCCTGCTGGGGGTCCCGGTTGCGATCGCGTCGGGCTGGAGCCGCGGCGGGGTCGGCGCCGCCTGGCAGCGCCTCGGGCTGCGCCGCTTCGCCCCCTCCGGCCTCGGCTGGATGCTGCTGGCGCTGTTCGTCTACTACCTGTTCGCCGGGCTCTTCTCCCAGCTGGTGCTGCAGCCCGAGCAGGAGGACATCAGCAGCGACCTCGGGGTCGGCGACGAGAACCTGCTCGTGGCGATCACCGCTGTCGTGCTGATCGCGGGGCTGGCGCCGATCGCCGAGGAGCTGTTCTTCCGGGGCTTCGTCTTCTCGGGGCTGCGCTCGCGGATGACGATGTTGCCGGCGGCGCTGATCTCCGGCCTCGTGTTCGGCCTCGTGCACGCCCCCACGGGGATCACCACGGTCGTGCCCCTGGCGGTCCTGGGGGCGGTCCTGGCCTGGCTCTATGACAAGACGGGATCGCTGTGGCCGCCGGTGATCGCGCACGTCCTCAACAACGCGCTGGCGCTGGCGATCATCTCCTCGTAAGCGCCGCGTTAAGCCCGTTTCACCGGCCTGTAGGAGCCTGTTCATCTGCCACAATGCCGCCTCTGTGATCCCCCGTGGCAGGACACGTATGACGCTGCTCGCATGCGCTGCCACGCTGGTTCTGGCGCTGCCCGCCGGCGTGGCGCAGGCGGCGAAGAAGCCCGACGCCGGCGCCGCCGCGGCGGGCATCAGCGTCGAGGTGAGGGGCAAGCCGGGCCGCGTGGACCTGCTGAAGAAGGTGACCGTGCGGGGCCAGCTCACCGCTCCGGTCCCCACCGACAACGTGCAGCTCACCGTCAGGGCCAGCGGCCGCGAGCTGTTCTCGAAGAAGCTCAGCCCCAAGGCCGACGGCTCCTTCGAGATGCCGCTCGAGGTCATCGCCTGCTGCCGCTATCGGATCGAGGCCGAGAACGCCGGCAAGCGCGCCACCGCCGCCTTCAAAGTCGACGTCCCCAAGCACCTCAGCAAGGGACCGATCGCGCGGCTGTTCAACCGCTCGCTGCAGGCCCAGGGCTTCCACACCGGCACCAAGGGCGCCCGCGTCACCCAGGGCACCCGGCTCGCGATCAAGGCCTTCCGCAAGACCAACCGCATGGGGCGCAGCGAGGCCTACCGCCGCCCGATCTTCCGCGAGCTGCTGATGGGCAAGGGCGGCTTCGAGCCCCGTCACAAAGAGGGCCGCCACGTCGAGGTCGACATCTCGCGCCAGGTGATGTCGCTGATCCAGGGCGACACCCCGGTCCACACCTTCCACGTCTCCACCGGCACCTCCGCGACCCCGACGGTGCGCGGCAAGTTCCGCTTCTACATGAAGCAGGCCGGCTACAACGCCAAGCGCATGTACTTCTCCGTCTACTTCATCCGCGGCTACGCCACCCACGGCTACAACCCGGTCCCGAACTACCCGGCCTCGCCACGGTTGCGTCCGCAACCCGATCCCGTTCAGTCGCTTCATCTACAACTGGGTCCAGATCGGGATGCCCATCTACGTCTACGGCTAGCGCCGCTTGAACGGGTCGTCCGCGCCGCCGAAGGTGCCGAGCATCGCTTCCCTGGCGCTCAGGTTCTTGCCCACCAGGATCACCAGCTCCTGACCGAGGTCGGTGCCCTTCACCCGCAGGTGGTGGAGGCCCGGGAGCTTGACGTCGGCCTCGGCCACGCGGAAGAGGTTGTGCATTCCCATATCGCTGATGTCGTCGCTGTCCTCGAACCGCTTCAGCGCCACCGGCCCGCCATCCGGCCCGGTCAACTCGACTTCGAAGCCCTCGACCTCGCGGATCTCCTCGTTCGAGATCAGCGCCTTGCCCTTCGGCAGCTCCAGCTCGGCCTCGGCCGCGCCCATACCGCTGAAGCGGCCGTACTTCTCGAGGTAGCGCCAGGTGCCTGCAGCCGTCTCGCCGCCGGAGAGGCCACCCTTGAAGGCGTCGAAGAAGTCCCTCATCCCGACCACGCGGCAACACTAGCGGCGGGTCGCCGCCCCGTCCACGCGCTTACGATGCCGCTCGATGACCGAGTTGGACGACGCCCGCGAGCTGCTGCTCTCCGAGCTGCGAGAGCACGCACTGGTGATCGGCGAGGTGACGCTCGCCTCGGGCCAGACGGCCCAGTACTACGTCGACGCCAAACGAGCGCTGCTGCGGCCGGCCGCCCACCGCGCGGTGGGAGCGCTGGTCGCCGCCGAGGCGGATGAGCGCGGTGCCACCGCCGTGGGCGGCATGTCGATCGGGGCGGATCCGATCGCCTGCGCGGCGATCGGCGCACCCGGAGCCGACGAGCTGGTCGCCTTCTTCGTTCGCAAGGACCGCAAGCAGCACGGCTTGCAGCGCTGGATCGAGGGCCCGCTGCTGGAGGCGGGGACGCCCTGCCTGGTGGTCGAGGACGTGGTCACCACCGGTGGGTCCACGATCCAGGCGATCGAGCGCATCGGCGAAGAGGGGTTGGAGGTGGCCGGCGTCGTCTCGGTCGTCGACCGCCTTGCCGGCGGCGCCGAGGCGATCGAGCGGGCCGGCGGCAAGCCCTACCGGGCTCTGGTCACGATCGACGAGCTCTACCCCGAGCGCCCGGACCGCGCCTGAGCTGATGGCGGAGCGGAGCGGGGCCGGTAGCCTCGCGCGCCTCATGCTGCCCGACCGTCGCGAGGTCACGTTCCGCGAGCTGCTGCTCGCCGCTCTCGGTGCGGCGCTGCTGGCGGTGGTCATGCACTGGCCGCTGCCGCTTCACCTCGGCGAGACGATCCCCGCGGACCTCGGCGACCCCCTGCCGCAGTCCTGGCAGGTCGCCTGGGGCGGGCACGCCCTCACCGAGCAGCCCTTCGAGTTCTTCCGGTCGAACCAGTTCTGGCCCGAGCCGGATTCCCTCGCCTTCGGCGACGCGCTGATCGGCTACGCGCCCGCCGGCCTGATCGGCGAGGGACCGCACGCCGCCGTCGTCCGCTACGACCTCCTGTTCCTGTTCGCCTACGCCCTCTGCTTCTTCGGCGGCTACTGGCTCGGCAGGGAGCTGGGGCTTGGGCCGGGCGGCGCGATCGTGGCCGGGGCCGCCTTCGCATACGCCCCGTTCCGGCTCGAGCAGGACGGCCACATGCAGGTGGTCTCCTCGGGGGGCATCCCGTTGACGCTCGCCCTGGGGGTCCGCGCACTGCGCCTCCAGCGCCCCTGGCTGCTGATCGCCGCGGCGCTGGTCGCGGCGTGGCAGGTCTCGATCGGGTTCGCGGTCGGGCTGCCCTTCACCTATCTGCTCGCCCTGCTGGCGGCGATCGGCGCCATCGTCTGGTGGCGGCGCGGGAGACCCGCGCTCGATCGCCGCATGCTGATCGCGGGGCTCACCGGGGCCGCGATCTTCGTCGCCATCGTGGGCCTGATCTCGCTGCCCTACTTCCGCGTCGCCGACGCCTATCCCGAGGCGACGCGGCCCCCCTCTACGGTCGAGGAGTTCTCGGGCCCGCTCTCGGTCTTCCTGCTCAGCTCGGAGGAGAACTGGGTCTGGGGCGACGTCACCCAGGGCCTCTTCGACGAGGTCAACAACCCGGTCGAGAAGACCCTGTTCCCGGGCCTTCTGATCCTGGTTCTGGCGATCGTCGGCCTGCGCTCGTCCAGCCTGCCGCGGCGACTGCGAATCGGGCTGGGGGTGGGAGTCCTCGGGCTGGCGGTGCTGGAGCTGGGGTTCCAGGAGGAGGGGGGCTGGCTCTGGCCCTACCGCGTCGTCTACGACCTGCTGCCGGGCTGGGAGGCGATCAGGACGCCGGGGCGCCTCGCGACCTTCTCGACCCTGGCCCTGGCGCTGCTGGCGGGCGCGGGCGCGGAGTCGACCGTGCGCGCGGCCCGGCGGCGGCTCGCCCGCCGCACTCCCCCGGCGTCCGCTACCGCCTCGCGCGCGGTGGCCGTCGGGCTCGCCGGCGTGCTCGCGCTGGCGATCGTGATCGAGGGGCGCGGGCTCCCGTTCGACCCCACCGACCAGCAGGATCAGCCTGCGCTCGACGCCGAGCCGCCCTCGGTCGCCGACGTCCCGGCCCCCCAGCTTCACCTGCCCGCCGAGGGGGGAGAGGACAACCGCCGCTATCTGTTCTGGTCCACCGACGGCTTCCCGCTGATCGTCAACGGGCGCGCCAGCACCCGCCCCGACTCGATCGAGCAGCTGATCCTCGAGATGCGCGACTTCCCGGACGCCGCCACCGTCGCCCGCCTGCGCGAGTACGGCGTGCGCAGCGTCGTCCTCCACACCGACCGTTCGATCGTCTGGCCCCAGTACGGCGCCGAGTACAAGCCGGTGAAGGGGCTGGGCCTGAAGGTCAGCAGGCGCGGCCCGCTGGTGATCTACGAGCTGGAGCCCAGCGCCGGCTCGGGCGCCGAGGGGGAGGCCGGCGATTCGTCCTCGGCCTCCCCTGGCTCGCCCGGCTGACGACGGGGGCGGCGCCGGCTCAGCACAGCCAGCGCCAGCAGCGAGGCGGCCGCCCCGGCGGCCACCAGGTAGATCAGGTTCGGATCGCCGTCGAGCGGGGTGACCTTGTCGCCGGCGATGCCGGGACCGAGGACGGCGATCGGGATCCAGGCCAGCACGGCCACCACCGCGAGGCGGAGGTCGCCGACGGGGGTCGCCGGGGTCGCCCTGACCGCGAGCGCGATCGCGGCGATCAGCGCCGCAACGACGGGGAGCAGGGCGAGCCAGGCGTTGGAGACGCCGGCCACAGTGAGCACCGTGTGCTCGAAGCGCCCGTCCCAGAGGAACTCGAGCCAGGTGCCGGGGCCGTTCTCGCCCAGCAGCGGGAAGGTGAGGGCCGCGACGACCATGAACACCGCCGAGGGGATCGCGAGCGCGAGCGTGACGCCGGGAAACCGCCGATAGGCCGGGGCCAGGCCGACCGCCACGAAGGGCAGCGCGGGGATCAGGAAGCGGGGGCCGGGCGTGCCGCCGCCGAACGTCAGCCAGTAGCCGGCGTTGTAGACGAAGTAGACGGCGGCGACGGCGATGATCACGTTGGCCTCGGTGCGGTGCCGGCCGCGGCGCAGCAGCACCACGCCGGCCAGCGCCGCGACGATCACCGGCGTCAGCACCAGCAGGCCGCGGTTGGCGACCAGCAGGTCCACCACCGCGTCCAGGCGCGGCGCGGTGATCCCGAAGAAGCCGTCGCTGTTCAGGCCCAGCGTGTCGTGGCCGCTGAAGCCGGGGGTGTCAACGGCGGCGCCGTAGGCGAACTCGAACGGCGAGCCCAGCGCCCAGACGTTGAAGGCGAGCGCGGGGATCACCCCCACCAGGCCCCCCGCGGCATAGACGGCGGCGCGGGGCAGCCTCGGCGCCGACCTCGCCAGCGCGTAGAAGAACAGCACCACGCCGACCAGCCCCACCTGGTACTCGAAGCTGATCGCCAGCCCGGCGAGCCCCCCTGCGATGCCCACCGCCCTCCAACTCGGCTCCCCGTCGCGCTCCCGCATCAGCACCAGGAAGGCAGCGAAGCCCAGCGCCGCCGCGGCCACGTGGGAGAAGTACTCGGCGGCGAACACCATCAGCATCGATGCGATGCCGAGCGTGATCGCGGCGGCCGTCCCGTAGCCGGGCTCGACCCGGTCTCCGACCCAGCGCACGCCGAACAGCAACAGCACCGCGGGGATGACGGCCGCCAGCAGCGTCAGCACCCAGGCGACCGGCGTCCCCGCCTCGAGGCGCTCCTCCATGACGCGGCCGCGCTGCGGGTCATAGCCGTAGTTCTCGATCGCCGGGCTCTCCTCGGGCGACCAGCGCGGCCACTCGGTGTCGCGCGCGTTCAGCGCCGCGTCGCGCGCGGTATCGAGGCCGCCGACGCCCTCGATCGCCATGTACAGCGGCGTCGTCAGGGCCGCCGTCCCCGGCGACTTGACCGAATAGAAGTGACCCTCGATCCAGGCCTTGTCGTTGGTCTCCCAGTGCCAGGGGTCGATCTCGGCCTGCCCTTCGGCGAAGGCGCGGACCTGGGCGTAGTGGGCGAGCTGCGCCCAGCCCATCGAGTGCATCGTCAGCGCCCAGGCGAAGCCCAGGCAGACGATCGCGGCCGCGCCCGGCCGCGCCCGGATCGCCGCCCAGCCCGAGCGGATCGCCTTCACTCCTGCCCCTTTGCGCGGCAGAGCGCCATCGTCCACGGCGTCGGGCTGCGCAGCATCTCCACCTCGAAGCGAGTCTCCAGGAAGCGGGTGAAGGCGGCCTTGGACCAGTGGTTGAGGTGGCCGGGGGTGTTGCCGCGCTGGCCCAGGTACTTGCCCCTCGCCGTGTTCAGGGCTCGCCAGAGGGGCTCGCGCGGGACGCTCGCGATCAGCCAGGGCCGCGCCAGGCTCGCCAGCGTCGCAAGCGCAGCCTCCGGGTCCTCGAGGTGCTCGAGCACCTCGCAGCAGACGACCAGCTCGGCCGAATCGCGGGCGGGATCGAGCGCCTGCACCGGCTTCGCCTCGAACTCGATCTCCAGCCCCTCGGCGGCCGCGCGGGCGCGCGCCTCGGCGATCACGTCCTGGAAGGGGTCGCTGCCCCTGACCCGGAGGCCCTCGCGCGCCATCAGCCTCGACAGCTCTCCCTCGCCGCAGCCGACCTCGTGGGCGTCGGAGGCGCCACTGAGCTCGACCATGGAGCCGAACTGCCGCAGGAAGCCGTTGACGAGATAGCGCTCGATGGGGTTCGACGAGGAGTACTTGTCGTAGACGTTGCCCCCGGCTTCCTCTGGGTTGACGTGGGCGATCTCGCCGACGCCCGGCGTACCCGATGCGCCGCTCACGAGCGGGTGATGGTCTCGATCGTCTCCACGGTCAGGTTCGGCTCGTAGTGGGACGGGGCCACGCCCGCCTCGAGCTCCAGGCGACGCACACGCTCATAGATCCTCTGCGCGACCACGCGCTGGCCCGCCAGGGCGTCGCCGATGATCCCCAGCGCGAACATCTGCACCGCGGCCAGCATCAGCACCGCCCCCAGGATCAGCGACTGGATGTGCCCGGTGCTGTCGCCGTTGAGGACGAAGTCGGCCAGGAACGGGGTCCACGCCCCCAGCGCCAGCACGGTGAAGATCGCCGCCGCGACCATGAACACCCGCAGCGGCTCGTGGCGGACGTAGGCGCGGAAGATCGCGAAGGCGCTGCGGCCGACGTAGCGCGAGGTCGAACCCATCAACCGGGACTCGCGCGTCTTCGGGTTGGTGGAGACGGGGACGTCCTCGATGGCCACCATCCCCTTGCCCGCCTGGATCAGGCTCTCCAGCGTGTAGGTGTAGTTGTTGACCACCAGCAGCTGCAGCGCCGCCTCGCGGTTGTACGCGCGGAAGCCCGAGGTCGTGTCGGGGACGGTGGTCCCCGAGGCGCGGCGCACGATCCAGCTCCCCAGCCGCTGCAGCAGCTTCTTGGTCGGCGAGAAATGCTCGATCGTCTGCACGCGGCGGTCGCCGACCACCATGTCGGCGCGGCCGGCCAGGATCGGCTCGACCAGCCGCGGTACGTCGCGGGCGGAGTACTGGTTGTCGGCGTCGGTGTTGACGATCACGTCGGCGCCCAGCTTCAGGGCGGCGTCCAGCCCGGCCTGGAAGGCCGCCGCCAGCCCCTTGTTGTTGGTCAGCCGCACCAGGTGCTCGACCCCGTGCTCGCGCGCGACCTCGACCGTGCGGTCGGTTGAGCCGTCGTCGACGACCAGCCACTCGACGCGGTCGAAGCCCTCGACCTCGCGCGGCAGGTCAGCCAGCGTGCGAGGAAGCGTCTCCTCTTCGTTCAGACAGGGGATCTGGATGATCAGCTTCACAGGGCGGGGATGGTACGCCGCGCCGCCGATCGGGTCTAGCCGGGTGCTCGAGCGCTTTCTCGCCGGCCTGATCCGATTAGGGTGTCGGCGGTGACGATCAGGCGGGCGGTCCCGAACATCAGCTCCGATCAGCCCGCTGGGACCAGAGAGTTCTTCGTCGACCTCCTCGGCTTCGAGGTGGCGATGGACCTGGGCTGGGTGGTGACCCTCACCTCACCGACCAACCCCACCGCCCAGGTGACGATCATCGGCAACGACGACCCGGCGGCGCCCGGCATCTCGGTCGGGGTGGATGACGTCGACGCCGTCCACGCCAGAGCGGTGGAGCTTGGCCTCGAAATCGCCTATCCGCTGCGCGACGAGGAGTGGGGTGTCCGGCGCTTCATGCTTCGCGAGCCCAGCGGGACGACCGTGAACATCGTCTCCCACCGCTCGGATTGAGCGAACCTACATCGCAACCCGCAGCGCCCCGACCAGGATTCGAACCTGGGGCCTACTCCTTAGCCCAGCTAGACCTTCCCCTTCTCGCAGGCGGTGCCCTTGTCCTTGCCGGCCCCCCCGGCGCACTTGTCGCTGCCCTTCTGGCCGGCGAGCTTGTCGCGCCCGGCTCCTCCGAATAGCCGGTCGTTGCCGGCGCCGCCCTTGAGCTTGTCGTTGCCCCTGCCGCCGCAGATCCGGTCCTTGCCGCCTCGCCCGACGAGCTTGTCGTTGCCCCCGTTGCCCACGATCACGTCGGCTCGCTTGGTGCCCTTGAGGATCTCAGCGGAGTCCGTGCCGACCAGGGTCGCGCGCCGCCCCGCACACCGGTACATGGATTCCCAGTCAGCGGATGCCTCGGAGACGGGCGCGGGCGTGTTCGTCAAATTGAGCTCCGCGGAGCCGTCGGCGTTCATGACGAGGATCTCCCCCTGCATGCCGTTGAAGCGCCGGAACAGGATCCTCTTGCCATCGGGCGAGAACACCGGCCCTCCCTCCTGATTGGCGATACCGGGGGTGAGCATCAGCGGGACCTGACCGGAGCCGTCGGCGTTCATCACCCAGATGTCGTTGTCCCGCCGGAAGGCGATCCGCTTCCCGTCGGGGGAGAAGGCGGCGTCCAGTTCGTTGACTGGAGAACCGGGACTGGTGAGGGGCGTCGGGTTGGAGCCGTCGGCGTTCATGACCCAGAGATCGCATTGCCCGTCACAGCGGTTGAAGGCGATCCGCCGCCCGTCGGGGGAGAAGCTCGGGCCGGTTTCGCTGGTGTCGGGTGTCTGGGTGATCGGAACGGCCCCGGTGCCATCGGTGTTGACCGCCGCGATGTCGGCATCGGGCCCGCTGATACGGGCAAAGACGATCCGCCGCCCGTCGGGTGAGAAGTTCACGTCCTGCTCCTCGGGGCCTGGAGTGTTCGTCAGGTTGGTCCGGACCGAGCCGTCCGCGTTCATGACGTAGACCTCAGCGTCCTGGATATAGGCGATCCGGCGGCCATCAGGCGAGAAGATCGCTCCGGACTCTGACGCCGGCGATGCGGTGTTGGTGAGATCGAGCTGGCCGGAACCATCCGGATTCATGTACCAGACATCGGTCTGGCTGCCGTCGAAGCGCGAGAAGACGATCTTGCCGGGCTCGCCGACCGGAAACGAGGCCCGGCTCGAGCCGGCGCCGACCGCAAGCGACGCCGTCACCGTCACCACCCCGGCCGCGACGGCACACCGACGCCGCCAACTCAAGACTTTCCGAATCTCCATAGCCAGCGCCCCGACCAGGATTCGAACCTGGGGCCTACTCCTTAGGAGGGAGTCGCTCTATCCAGCTGAGCTATCGGGGCCGGTTGCGGGATCACGCTGCAAACGCCATGTTTCCGGTGGCAGCGTCCCGCGACGTCTCCAGCGTATCGGCGTCCTCGGCATTTCAGCCCAACCGAGCAGCAGGTTCGCGCGTAGGTCTAGATCTTGACCTTGAAGCTGTCGGCGACGCCGTTGAGGCTGTTCGTGAGCGTCACCGTGGCTTTGAGCTTGCCCTTTCTCTTGATCAGGAACATGCCGCGCTTGCTCAGTTTCAGCTTCACCTCGCGGGTGGTTCCGGAGGGAACAGAGTACGAGCCGGCCGCGAGGGTCACCCGCTTGGCGATGGCGGCCCCGCCACCCACCTTCGCCGTGACTGCGATCTCGCCGGCGCAGTCCACGCCCTCGGGTTGCACACATTTGATCGGCAGGATCAGCTTCTTGCGCTTTACCCTGGGGCGCTGGCTCTTAGCCTTGGCCCCGAGGGTGGCGCCGGCGCTGAGAACGAGCGGTGGCCGATCGGGCGCACTGGGATCCACTTTGACCCAGCGCGCTGCTGAAGGCACGCCCTGCTGATTGAGGAGGAAGAGCATGTAGTAGCCCGGAGGGGCCACCGCGGAGCTGGGCGGCGCGGCTACGTTGACGCCCACCCCGGCGGTCACGCCCGTGACCTGGAGCTCGACGTGGCGCTGGTTCATGTCGTTCCCGTGGGTGGTCGCGCCCGGGGCCATCAGCACCGCTCGCGAGATCGCGTCCGGGCTGTAGACGCCGAAGTCATCCCCCCAGGCGACGCTGTCGGGGGCCGAGGTGATCGCCGGTTGTGGTCCGTTGAACAGATACGGCGGCTCATAGATCTCGGCTGCGTCGAGACTGGCGCCGTTGACCTCGTCCCCGGCGGACAGCACCCGGCCATCGGGGAGCAGCAGGGCGGTGGAATGGTAGGCGCGGCTCTCCTGCTGGGAGGCGCCGAGCCGCCAGGTCTGTGTCGCCGGGTCGTAGAGCTCGACCTGCTTCTGCTCCTCATCGGCATCCCACAGTCCATTCGTGGGACCGTTGCCGACGCCTCCGCCGACCGTCGCCATCGAGCCGTCCGGGAGCAGCACCGTGTTGTGGTGCGTTCGTGGTATCTGCAAGGAAGGGCCGGTGCTCCAGGAGGAGGGAGAGCTCTCGTCGAACCTAACCGAGGTGCCGAGGGCGGCCGGAGTCCCTCCCCCGATCAACATCGCGATGCCGGACCCCCCCGGGCCGCCGGGCATCAGGACACCACTGCCGAACCGCCGGGAGCCGCCGGCGAAGTCTGTGACCTGCGACCACGAAAACGGGCTGGTCTGGTCGACGAACCAACTGTCCTGGGGCTGTGGCCCGGCGACCAGGGTGCGTCCACTCGGCATCACGAACATGTGGGGATAGTTCCCGCCCTGCGGGGGTTGCCCCGCTCCGCCTCGGGTCGCGATCGTCGTCAGGGTGCCCTGCCCGTTGAGATCTGCCGAGGGGGTGAACAGGTCGACATCGGGGTTCTGATCTCCGCTACCGGTCTCGTTAAGCCCGCTGATGATCAGCGTCCGCCCGTCGGGGAGGCTGACTTGGCCTGGGTACCAGCGCCCGTGGGGCATGTCGGGCTGCTCGGTCCAGGTCTCGTTGAATGGATTGAACGTGTAGACCTTGTTGAGCCCCTTCCGCGACGGGGTGGCGGGGGGGCCGTCGGGATAGGCGAGGTTGCCCCCGGTGACGAGCACGCGGCCGTCGGCGAGCAGCGATTGCCCGCTGCACCAGATGTTGGCCGCTTCCCCCGTTGCGGAAAGTATCGGCGGGTCCACCCGCTTCGTGGCCCCCGTGCTGGGGTCCCAGAGCCAGGCCTGTGCCGTGTTCTCGCCGGGGACGATGTTGGACCACCACATCACCTTGCCGGTGGGAAGAAGCGCCGCGTGGATGCCGACGGTGGGGATCTCGAAAGGCGCGCCCCACTGCCCAACCTGCGCGGGAGGGCCGACGACCCTGAACTGCGCCGACCCGTCGCCAGCCGTGGCCGTGTCGGCGGGGTCGGCCTCCAGCTGGCTCGCCACCGCCCGTTGCTGAGCGTGCTCGGCGGCATGCTCGGGCCCGAGGATCGCCGTCTCGGCCTCGCGGAGCTCGGCCTCGCTCATGCCGGGGGGCAGACCGGGGGAGGCGCCGTCCGGGTGACTGGCAACGGCGGTCTCGGTCGAGAGCGCCAGAATGCTCGCCAGGATGCCGGCGAGCAATAGCCCGACTAGTGGTCGGCTAGCGGCAGCGCTGCGCCCCTGCTCGGTCCCATCAACCGCGGAAGTGTCCCCCGATAGCCGAACCGTACTCATCAAACCTTCTCCGGCCACACAGCCGGAAGAAACCGGGTTTCACCTGCCGGGAGAAAAGCAGCAGGCGACCTGCTCGTCGATGCCAAGCTACTGGACTTCGGCGTTGGGGCGATTTAAGCGGGCGGGTCCCACCTAGGACGCTTCGGGCTCGGATGCGTCGTAGAGGCTCTCGCGGGCGAGCTCGGCGCCCTTGTTGGTCCACAGCGCCAGCTCCATGTAGAGGTCGTCGGGGAAGCCCTTGACGGCGTCGAGGGCGATCAGGGTGAAGCGCTCGTCGCTGACGGGGGCCTGGTCGACGGTGTCGCCGTCCAGCTCGGCCGTCGCCGCCTGGGAGCCCCGGACCATCGGCGTGCCCCAGACGAGGGTGACGTCGGCCCGGCGCTCGCCCTCGCCGCGCCAGGTGCCGATCACCTCCTCGTTCAGGTCGATCTCCCAGTCGGGGTTGTCCTCGACCACGACGTCGGTGAAGTCTGCGACCGCCTTCAGGTCGGAGGGGCTGCCGTCCTCGCCGCGGACGAAGGAGACGTAGCCGAAGTACTCGCTGGTCCTGGCGGCGCCGTCCACCGCGGCGATCGCGGGGGCATAGACGCGGCCGCCCCAGCCGCGCTCGGGAAACCAGGTGAGCTCGCCCGGCGGGCCGCCGGCCTCCGCGACGTGCGGCTCGCACGCCTTGGCGAAGGCCTCGCGCAGCTGCTGGGCCCAGCGGCCGTAGGGCAGGCCCTCGACGCTGGCGTCCGCGATGAAGCGGGGGATCGGGCGGGGGACCGGTGGCACGAGCGGGCAGCCTAGCCGAGGGAGTCGCGCAGCTCTGATGCGGCGCGCTCGGGGGGGAAGATGTTGATGTCGACGCCGGTGGCGAGCTCGAACCCGGCCTTGATCGCGAGCCGGGGGGCGATGTCGATATGCCAGTGGAAGACCTCGGCGTCGCGCGGGGCGGTGCGGACCCAGAGGTTCAGCTCCAGCGCCTCGCCGAAGCGCTCGCGCAGGGCGCGAAGGGCGGTGCCCAGGGCGCCGACCCCGACCTCGCCGTCGGCCTCGAACCGGCCCGCGGCCGTTCGTGGGATCACCCGCAGCTCGAACGGGGAGCGCGAGGCCCAGGGGCAGATCACCATCGCCTCGTCGTCGATCGCAACCAGGCGCTCGCGGCGGCGCACCTCCTCTGAGGCGATGTCGGCGAGCAGGTCGCCCCCCATCGTCTGCTGGTTGTAGGCAGTGAAGCGCTCGCGCTCGCGGGCGATCAGCACCGGCACGAAGTCGAGCGCGTACAGCTGCGCGTGGGAGTGCTCGAGGCTGGCGCCGGCGCCGCCGCCTTCGTTGACGATCAGCTGCACGCAGGGGTGGCCCTCGGCGTGCGCGCCCATGCGCGCGCGCCAGGCCCCGACCGCGGCGGCCAGCTCGCCCTCGTCGAGGGCGGCCAGCGAGGTCCGATGCCTGGGAGAGCTGATGATCACCTCGTGCGCCCCACTCGCCGGCGCCGACGAGAACAGGTCGGGCTCGCCGACCCGGGCGGAGGCGCGCAGCGGGTCGGCGGGCGCGCCGGGGCCGGTCGCCTCGCCCGCTGCAGGGCCCGGTTGCCCCGCGAGCGCCGGATAGAGGTTGGGGACCGCGCGGGCGCGCCAACCCGGACCGTCGGCGGCGCCTCCGCCCGGGCGGTCGGCCCAGACCTCGGGCGGCGTCTTGTCCTCGTTGCCCTCGCAGAAGGGGCACTCGCTCTGATCCAGTGTGTCCCGCGTCGCCGGCTTCAGCTCGATGGGCCGGTCGGCTCGCCCGGCGGCGAGCAGCGTGCGCAGCCCGGTCAGCTGGTCGATCCGGACCTGCGGCTGGGGCGCGTCAGCGCTCATCGCTCGGAGCGAGGGGTTTGCTCATGCGGACGTGCTCGATCCCGGCCTCCATGAACAGATCGCCCTCGGGCTCGTAGCCGTTGGCGGCGTAGAAGTCGCGCGCTTGGGTCTGGGCGTGCACCACCATCCGCTCGGCCCCCTGCTCGCGCGCGAGCCGCTCGGCGCCCTCGAGCAGCCGGGTGCCCACGCCGAGGCCGCGGAGGCGGCGCTCGACCGCCATCCGCTCGAGCTTCCTCTCCACTCCGCCCTCGCCGTAGGCGCGCAGGCGGCAGGTCGCGACGACGCCGCCCTCATCGAGGGCGACCATCTGGGTCGAGGTGGCCTCGAACTCGTCGAACTCGTCGGAGGCGTCCACCTGCTGCTCGCCGAGGAAGACGCGCCGGCGCAGGTCGTGCGCGGCGGCGACCTCATCGGGGGCCTCGGTCGGCCGGACGGTGACGGTCAAGCGGCAGCGGGCGCTCAAGCGGCGCTAGGCGCCGGCCTTGGCCCGGAACTGCTGGAAGGCGTCCATGAACTCGATCGGGATCGGGAAGACGATCGTCGTGTTCTGGTTCACGCCCATCTCCAGCAGCGTCTGCAGGTAGCGCAGCTGCAGGGTCGCGGGGTTCTTGCTGATGATGTCGGCGGCATCGGCGAGCTTCTGGGCGGCCTGGAACTCGCCCTCGGCGGCGATGATCTTGGCGCGCCGCTCGCGTTCGGCCTCGGCCTGCCGGGCCATCGCGCGCTGCATCTGCTCGGGGATCTCGACGTCCTTGATCTCGACCGTGGTCACCTTCACGCCCCAGGGCTCGGTCTGCTCGTCGATGATCTTCTGCAGGTCCTCGTTCAGGCGCTCGCGCTCTGCCAGCAGCTGATCCAACTCGGCCTTGCCCAGCACCGAGCGCATCGCCGTCTGGGCGATCTGCGAGGTGGCGAGCAGGAAGTTCTCGACCTCGGTGATGGCGCGGTTCGGGTCGATCACGCGGAAGTAGGCGACCGCGTTGACGCGAGAGGGAACGTTGTCGCGCGTGATCACCTCCTGCGGCGGCACGTTCAGCGTCACCGTCCGCAGGTCGACGCGGACCATGCGGTCGATCACCGGGATCAGCAGGATCAGTCCCGGGCCCTTCTGGGCGATCAGGCGCCCGAGGCGGAAGATGACGCCGCGCTCGTACTCGCGCAGGACCCGGATCGAGGAGCCGAGGAAGAAGAGCAGGAAGAAGACGACGACTACGGCGATCCCGATTGCGACTGCCATCTCTCAGCTCGCTTTCCTCGTAGTTCCCTGGCTGTCGGCCGGGCGCACGATCAGCGTCAGCCCGTCAACCGACTCGATCCGCACTCTATTGCCGATCGCGATCGGGGCGTCCCCGTCGGCGGCGCGGGCCTTCCACAGGGCTCCCTCGATCCAGACCTGGCCCAGCGGGTCGAGCGCATCGCGCACCTCGGCGTCGAGGCCGATCAGCTCCTCCCACCCAGTGCGCACCGGCTCGTCGCGGTGGGCGCGGATGATCTTCGGCGTGATGATGAAGAAGGTCGCGATCGAGAGCACCCCGAGGGTGATCAGCCCCGGGCCGACGTAGTCCGCGGCGTCGTCGTCCTCGCTCAGGGAGACGATCCCCGCCGCGACCAACCCCGCGGCGCCGATCAGCGCCAGCACTCCCCCGGTGGGCAGCAGCAGCTCGACCAGCAGCAGCAGCACGGCGACGCGGCGATCACGATTACGACATCCACGACTTCCATTATCCGACATCCATTCCTCGGCTTGCGGTGCGACTGAACCCGGCGTCCTAGCGCGCGTAGCGCTCGATGTCCGCGGCGAGCTGCCTGCTCGTCGGCGTAGCCGCCCTGGCGCGTGTAGACGAGCTCGCCCTTGGAGTCGTAGAAGCTCGGTCGCGGGGAAGTTCTGGGGCGCGTCGATCTCCGCCGCGATGTCCTGGTCGGGGTCGATGTACGAGGGATAGGGAAGCGGCAGCTCCTCGAGGAAGGTGGCGCCCGCGTCCTCGGAGTCGTCGGAGAGCACGCCGAGGAAGGCGACCTCGGCGCCGCGCTCGTCGGCCTGGGACTGGAAGAAGGGGAACTCCAGGCGGCACGGGCCGCACCACGAGGCCCACTTGTTGACGACGACGGGCGTGCCCCGCAACTCGGCCAGGCGCCCGTCGAAGGCCTCTGTGCCGCCATCCAGCAGCTCGTTCGCCTGATCGCGAATGGCGACCAGCTGCGGCGGGGCGTCCTCGAGCGGGGCGGAGGCCTGCTCGGTGGAGAGCTCGGAGTCCGGGTTGCCGGCGCCCTCGTCCGATCCGCAGGCGCCCAGGGCCAGCACGCACAGCGCCGCAAGACCCAAGAGGGGGAGGAGGAGGCTGCGCGGCGCGGAAGTCAAGAAACGTTCACATCCTTCGTCTGGGACCGCGGTTTGTAGTTCTCGTTGCTTTATATTGCTTAACGGCCCATTCAGTTCCTGGGCCCGGGAGGGGGGTCCGGAGCAAGTGAAGCTCCCGGGGCGCCCCACGATCAGGCTGTATCGCCCCTCGCCCTGTGCTTCGACTGGCGAGGAGCGCCGGATCACAGAGCCTCATGGCTGAAACCACCAAAGTGGCCGCGAAAGCGGCGAAGGCGCCAACCGCCGCCGATATCGAGCGCGCTCGCGAGTTCGCGCGCGAGCCCTTCCTGCTCGAAGGCGAGAAGCCCAAGGACCTCGCGCCCGGCACGGCCCGGCGCCGGGCGCTGGACGCGGCGCTTGCCGAGATCGACGCCGGCAACGAGGCTCCTTCGATCGAGTGGCGGCGCGACTACTCGCTGATGCTCGGGCTGGAGCGCCTGCTGGACGAGGAGGTCCCGCACCTGGCCGACGGCGCCGAGCTGAACGAGCACCAGGTGGACGCGCTCTCGGGCACGCTGGCGGCCTTGATCGCCGAGCTCGAGCAGCAGAACGGCAAGCCCTCGAACGGCGCCGGCGCCGCCAAGGCGGCCGGGAACGGAGCGGCCGCGGCGAGCAGCAACGGCGAGGCCCTCGACGCCGCCGACGACGACGCGCTCGAGCCCGACGAGGAGCCCAAGGACTGGGACGAGGCCGAGGAGGACGAGGACGTCACCGATGAGGTGCCCGAGGACCCGGGCGCTGACCGGCGCTTCTGGTTCGAGCACGCCACCGGGGCCGGCAAGACCGTCGCCGCGGTCGGCTTCATCGAGGCCTCGCGCACCGGCGGCATCCTCATCCTCACCCACCGCCGCAACCTGGTCGACCAGTTCATCGGCGAGATCTCCGACCGCGGCTACGGCGAGCGTCTGTCCCCGCCGCTGCTTGAAGACGCCGACCATCCCTACGGCCCCGTCACGGTCGAGACCTACCAGTGGTTCGTGCGCAACGCCGGCCGCATCAGCGACGCCTACTCGATCGTGATCTGCGACGAGGCCCACACCGCGCTCGGCGAGAAGACCAGCGCCTGCATCCGCTCCTGGGTCGGCCCGGTGTTCATCGGCATGACCGCGACCGGGGCACTGATCGCGCGGCACGTCGCCGACCTCTTCCCGACCCAGACCTCACGCTTCGACCTCGCCCAGGCCGCCAGGCGCGGAGTGATCGCCCCGCTGCGCTGCATCCGCATCCCGCCGGGGCCCGGCGTGCGCACGATCGCCAAGGTGCCCCTGCGCAAGGGCGAGGTGGACCAGGACTTCGACCAGGAGGAGCTGGCGAAGCTGCTCGACCAGACGCCCTTCAACGTCGCCATCGCCGACCTCTACAAGTCGCGCTTCCGCAAGGTCGCCGGCGTGCTCTACACCGCCGGGGTCAAGCACGCGAACAACGTCGCCAAGGCCTTCCAGGACGCCGGCATCAACGCCAAGGCCGTCTCGGGCGAGACCCCGAAGCGCGAGCTGGCCGAGATCCTCGCCGGCTTCGAGCGAGGCGAGGTCGACGTCCTCTGCAACGCGATGCTGCTGGCCGAGGGCTGGAACTCCCCCCGCGCGACGATCTGCATGCACCTGGCCCCGACCGCGTCGCGGCGCGTCTATCAGCAGCGCGTCGGCCGCGTCACCCGCCGCAACCCCGGCAAGGAGGCGGGCCTGGTGATCGACTTCGTCCACCCGGCGACCACCCACGACGAGACGATCGTCACCCTCCACAGCCTGCTCGACCGTGACGTCTATCGCGGCGGCGCGATCGTGGTCGGGCCGGTGCGCCGCGGCCGCGGGCGCCGGGTGCGCGTCGAGAAGCGCGTCGTGCCCGTCTCCGACGTCGCCGACAAGCGGCTGCGGGTGCTCGAGCGGGAGCTGTGGCGGATCGCGGTCGAGAACCTCGACCACGCCGAGCAGCACGTGTGGGCGGCCCTGGCAGGCGCCCGGGTCAACCCCTCGGGCTGGCGGCGCGCCAAGGCGATGCTGCAGCACGACGCCACCAAGGAGCTGCGCCGCCGCTTCCTGCTCACCTGCGTTCAGCGCAACCGCAACTCGCAGCTGCGGATCAAGGCTCTGGCCGAGATCGCGACGCTGCGCGACCCCGAGGCCTTCGACGACGCGATCGACACCGTCGGCACCTGGTCGCGCGACGACCGCCGCGCCGGCACCCGGGTGCTGCTGGAGGCGCTCGCCGAGCGCCGCATCGGCCGCCGCGACCAGGCCCAGGCCTGGGTCTGGCGCCTGGCCGGCTACACGCGGGACCTGCACGAGGAGTACGCCGTGCAGCGCTGGCCCGAGACCAAGCGTCTGCTGGGCCTGCTGGTCAACTCATCCGGCCGCGCCCACGGGCGCAACGCCCGCCGCCTCGTGCACGCCTCGCGCAACCAGGACCGGCGGCTGCAGGCGGCGCTGCTGGCAGCGGCCGTCGCGCACACCCCGGAGGGCGAGGAGGTGCTGCGCGGCGCCCGCATGCGCGCGGCCCGAAAGCCCTCTGGCGTGGCCCGCGAGCTGCTGCGGAACTTCCCCAAGTCGGGCTCGCGCCGCCGCCGGCGCAAGCGCAAGGGATCGGGCCAGGGCGCCAGGAATGGAGCCGCCAGGGGCGGCGCCAGGAAGGGCGGCAGGGCCGCCACCGCGAAGGGGGCGGGGGGCGGCAACGCCTCCTCCTCGGCCAACGGCGCCGAGGCCGACGAACCCGATGACGAGGGCCTCGAGGACCTGCCCGAGGGCGACGCCGAGCTGGAAGAGGCCTAGGCCCCTACAAGAGCGGTTGGCCGCGGCTCAGGAGACGGCGAGGTGGACCTCGCCCGCGCCCAGCGCCACCCGCTCGCCTCGATCGGTGTCCACCAGTAGGTGCCCGGAGTCGTCGATGCCGGCCACCACGCCCGCATCCCGCTCCCAGCCGACCCGCCTGCCGGCGAGGGCGTCGCGGGCGCGGAACTCGGCCAGGACCTCGCCCTCGGGAGCGTCGAGCCAGTGGCCGAGCGCGTCGTTGAGCGCCCCCCGCGCGGCTTCGACCGTGGCGTCAGCCGCGCCCTCGACGAGCAGCGAGGTCGCGGTCCCGGTCAAGTCGGCGGGGAACTCAGCCCGGGGGACGGCGACGTTGAGCCCTACGCCGATCACCGCCCAGCCGTCGGCGCCAGGCCGCGACTCGATCAGCACCCCGGCCAGCTTGCGATCGGCGATCCAGACGTCGTTCGGCCACTTGACGCCGCATCGCACCTCGGAGATCGCCTCGGCGGCCTCGCAGACCGCGAGCGGGGCCGCCAGCGGCAGCAGCGGGCGCTCCCCGAGCGGGCGCAGCAGCGCCGAGTAGAGCAGCGCCGAGCCCGCGGGCGCGAACCAGCTGCGCCCCTGCCGGCCCCGGCCCGCGCTCTGCTCGGCGGCGGTGACGACGAGGCCCCCCGGCGCTCCCTCCAGGGCCAGCTCCCTCGCACGGGCGTTGGTGGAGTCGGTGCGCCGGTAATGGCGGTGCGGGCTGCCTAGAGCGGGCGTAGCTCGACCTCGTCGTCCGGGTCCAGGTCGAGCAGGCCGGCGGCGCTGCCGCCGTTGACCCCCAGGACCATTCGCCCCGATGAGCTGCGGTACAGCAGCAGCTCGCCTCGCCCGACGTCCACAAAGGTGTCTGTCCAGCTCGCCTCGAAGCGCCCGTCGGGCGCGCGCACCTCGATGCGGCCGCCGGGAACGAGCGATCCCGCGGCCGCGCCCTCGGGGTCCAGGTCAAGCGACACGTTCCCGTAGCGGTCCGAGTAGAGCGCGTGCGCGACCACGCGCCCGGCCTCGACGGTGGGGGTGGGCAGCTCGAGGGCGGTCAGCTCCGCGGGCTCGAACTTCTCGCCGGCCTCGTCCAGCCTCGCGCCCAGCGCCAGGTGCGCGGCGACCGGCGCGAACAGGTCCCTGCCGTGGAAGGTGGCCGAGACGGGCTCCAGGCGGAAGGGGGAGTTCGCAAGGTCGATCGCCCGCGCGGCGCCGCCGAAACGCTCGATCGACGGCGCCAGCAGGCCGTTGTCGGGGCCGACCAGGAAGCGTCCCTCTTCCATCGTCGTCACCGCGACCGCCCGCCGGGGGCCGCCGACGCCGGGATCGACCACGGCCAGGTGAACGCCGGGGGGGCAGAACGGCAGCGCGTTGGCGAGCGCCAGCGCCCCGTGGCGGATCCCCTGTCGCCCGATCCCGTGGGTGAGGTCGATCAGCGGCGCGTCCGGGGCGATCTGCCGGATCACCGCGCGACAGACGCCGGCGAACTCATCGGAGTCGCCGTAGTCGGAGAGGAAGGTGATCGGCAGCCCCTCGGCCACGGGGCAATCCAATCAGGCGGGGGACCTAGCAGGCGGCGCTGGCGGGGGCCGCGGCCGCGCAGGCCTCCGGGAACGTCGGCGGCTGCGGCTGCGGGATGACGCTGATGGCGAGCTCCGCCTCGTCCACCTCGCCCAGCCGGCCGGTCGCCTTCAGCTTCAGCCGCACCTTGCCGCCGTCGCGGGTGCGGCGCAGGGCCGCGACCAAGCTCGCGGCCAGACGCTGCGCTCGGGTCGGTCCTCCCATGGTGCGGGAACTCTAGCCCCGGCGGCGGGCGTCTCGCGCCGGGTGGTGGCTACTCCCTTGCCCCTTGAGCGTCGGCTAGCAGCGCCTCGACGAGGCCGTCGAGGTCGTGCTCCGCTGCCTCGACGTGGACCTCGAGGCCGGCCTCGCGGGCGGCCTCGCTGGTGACCGGGCCGATCGAGACCACCCTGGCGCCGCTGGGGAGGTCGTCGCCGAGCGCCGCCACCAGGTTGCGGACGGTCGAGGCCGAGGTGAAGGTGATGTAGTCGGCGTCGCTCGCCCGCTCGACGGCCCCGGGCTCGGGGCGCTCGGGCACGGTCTCATAGAGGCTGACCACGTCCAGCTTCGCCCCGCGGGCGCGCAGTGCGTCCGGCAGCACCTCGCGCGCCTCGGCGGCGCGGGCGATGAGCACCGGCTTGCCCGTGACGTCGACCTTCTCCAGGGCCTCCGCAAGCGACTCGGCGACGGAGCGCTCGGGCACGACGTCGGCCATGACACCGTTCTCGGCGAGTGCCGCCACGGTGCCGGGACCTATCGCGGCGATGACGGCATTCGCCAGGGCGCGGGCGTCCCGCCCCTGATCGGCCATCGCCTGGAACAGCAGCCGCGCCGCGTTCACGCTCGTCAGGCAGACGAGGGCGTAGGCGTGGATGCCCTCGACCGCGCGGCGAACCTCGTCGGTGTCGATGCGCGGCTCGATCCGGATCGCGGGCAGCTCGACCGGCTCGGCTCCGAGCGCGGCCAGGCGCCGCGAGAGCTCGCTCGCCTGCGGGCGCGCCCTGGTGACGACCACCCGCACGCCGTGCAGCGGCCGGCGCTCGAACCAGGCGATCGTCTCGCGCCGCGCGACTGCCGGGCCGACCACCGTGATCGCGGGAGCGCGGATCTCGGCCTCGGCGGCGGCGCCGGGGAGCTCGGCCAGCGGGGCGCTGACCGTGCGCTGGCCGGGCAGGGTGCCACGTTCGATCACCGCCGCGGGCTCGGTGGGGTCGCGGCCGGCGGCGGTGAGGCGCTCGGCGATCTGGGGCAGGGCCTTAACGCCCATGTAGAAGACGAGGGTGCCGGGGAAGGCGCCGAGCGCCTCGTAGTCGAGCGCCCCCGCCGAGCCGTCATCGTCCTCACCCTTGGCCGGGTCCTGGTGCCCGGTGACGAAGGCGACCGCCGATGCGTCGTCGCGGTGGGTGACGGGGATCCCCGCGTAGGCGCTGGCGGCGACCCCGGCGGTGATGCCGGGAACGACCTCGAACGGGATCCCGGCCTGGGCCAGGGCCTCGGCCTCCTCGCCGCCGCGGCCGAACACGAACGGGTCCCCGCCCTTGAGGCGAACCACGATCTTGCCCTGGCGCGCGCGGTCCACGAGCAGCTCTGCGATCCGCTCCTGGGGAACGCTCGCGTCGCCGGGCTCCTTGCCGACGTAGATCAGCTCGGCCCCGGGGCGCGCGGGCGCGAGCGCCTCGGCCGGAATCAGCCGGTCGTGGACGATCACGTCGGCGGCGACGAGCAGCTCCAGCGAGCGCACCGTCATCAGGCCCGGGTCGCCGGGGCCGGCCCCGACGAGGAAGACGATCCCGGTGGAATCGCTCATGCGCCGACCTCCGCCGCCCTCTCGGCGCGCTCCAGCAGCTCCCGGGCCCCGGCGCCGATCATGCGCTCGGCGAGCTCGCCCCCCAGCGCCTCGGGCTGGCTGGCGTCCTGCTCCAGCTCGTCCCGGATCCACTCGCTGCCGTCGGGCAGGCCGCAGAAGCCACGCGCCCGCATGCGCCCGCCCGAGGAGAGCTCGGCGTGCACGCCCACCGGCGTGTTGCAGCTCGCCCCCAGCGCCGCGACCGCCGCCCGCTCGCAGCTGACTGCGGCGAGAGCAGCGCGGTCGGTGATGGTCTGCGCCCTCGCCTCGACGGGGTCGTCGAGCCGGCACTCCAGGACCAGGGCGCCCTGTCCCGGCGCCGGCGTCAGCTGTTCGGGGTCGAACTCGAACGCGATCTCCTCCGCCCGCCCGAGGCGGCGCAGGCCGGCGGCGGCCAGCACCAGCCCGTCGAAGTCCCCGGCCGCCAGCTTCTCGAGCCGGGTATCGACGTTGCCGCGCAGGTCCGCCAGCTCGAGGTCGGGGCGCAAGGCCAACAGCTGGGCGCGGCGCCGCAGGCTGGAGGTCCCGATTCGCGCGCCCTCCGGCACCGCGTCCAGCGAATCGGACTGGCCGATGAAGGCGTCGCGGGCGTCCTCGCGGGCGGGGATGCCGGCGATCTCCAGGCCCTCGGGCAGCTCGGTCGGCAGGTCCTTGGCCGAGTGCACCGCCAGGTCCACCTCGCCCGCCAACAGGGCCTGCTCGATCTCGCGCACGAAGCGGGCTTTGTCACCCCCGGGGCCCTGGCCATCCCCCGAGGTCTTGATCGGGACCAGCTCGGCGCCGCCGAGCGCGTTGGCGACCAGCCCGGCCTGGGTCAGCGCCAGCGCGCTGCCGCGCGTGCCGAGCCTCAGGGCCGCCCGGTCATCAGCCATCGTCTAGCCGCGGTCGCTGTGGCGTCGCCGCTCGTCGAGCGAGGAGACGTCGCCCTCCTCGCCCTCGGGCGCGGTACCCGTGTCGAGGCCGAACAGCTCGCGCAGCGCGCTCACCTGCAGGTAGGCGTCGTCGCGGTCGGCCGCGGCCTTGATCCGCACGGTCGGCTCGTGCAGCAGGCGGCTGGCGATCGCTCGGGCCATCAGCTCGACCCGCTCGCGGTCGGCCTCGGAGAGGTCCTCCCAGCGCGACTCGTTCTCGGCCAGGACCTGGGCCACGATGGCGTCGGCGCGCTCGCGCAGGGCGGCGACCGTCGGGGTCACCTCCTGCGCCGAGAGCCAGCGCTCGAAGCGCAACAGCTCGGAGTCGAGAATCCCTTTCGCGCGGCGCGCCTCGGCCTCGCGTCCCGAGGCGTTGCGCTCGACGATCGCCTGCACGTCGTCGACGTCGTGCAGGTCCACGCCCGGGAGCTCGCGGCAGGCCGGATCGATGTCGCGCGGCACCGCCAGGTCGATCAGCAAGAGTGGGCGCCCGCCACGGGCGAGCATCACCTGCTCGAGCTCGCTGCGCTCGATCAGATGGTGCGGGGAGTCGGTGGTGGAGACGACGATGTCGGCGCGCTCGAGCTGCGCGGGCAGCTCGTCGATCCGGATTGCGGTGCCGCCAAAGCGCTCGGCCAGCCCGATCGCGCGGTTGTAGCGGCGGTTGGCGACGAACACCGCCTCGACGCCTCGCGCGGCGAGCGCCCGCGCGGTCAGCTCCGAGGTCTCGCCGGCGCCGACCAGCAGCACGCGGCGGCTGGCGAGGTCGCCGAGGCTGCGCTGGGCCAGCTCGACGGCGACCGAGGGGATCGAGACGCCCTTCTCGCCGATCGCCGTCTCGGTCCTGGCGCGCTTGCCGGCGGCGAGGGCGCCACGGAACAGCCGGTTCAGCACGGCGCCGGTGGCGCCCTCGACCAGCGCCAGCTCGTAGGCGCGCTTGACCTGGCCCTGGATCTCGGCCTCGCCGAGGATCATCGAGTCGAGCCCCGCCGTGACCTCGAACAGGTGGGCGGCCGCGTCGCTGCCGCGCAGCGAGTAGAGGGGGCCGAGCAGCTCGGTGGGGGGGATCGAGGCCTCGCGGGCCAGGACGCCGAGCGCCGCGGTCTCGGCCTCGACGGTGTCGGCCGCGACCAGGTAGAGCTCGGTCCGGTTGCAGGTCGAGATCGCCGCGGCCTCGGTGATCGGCTCTTGGCTGACGAGGCCGCTGAGCACGCCGGCGGCCCGTCCCTCGGTCAACGCCAGGCGCTCGCGCAGCTCCAGCGGCGCGGTGCGCTGCGAGACGCCCAGCGCGAGCAGTCCGCTCATCGCGGACTCCTTAGATGTAGGTCGCCCGCTCATCGCGGCTTCCCCTCCGCGGTCGGCGAGCTCGCGGATGGCCCGTTGGATGCGGCTGAGCTTGCCGGCCATGATCGCGATGTAGATCAGCAGCAGCGCCAGGAAGGCGAGGTATGCGCCGGCGACGTAGCCCTCACCGGACTCGAGCGCGAGCAGCGGGGTCATCGGCCCGCACCCGGCGGCGGTCCGGACTGCGCCGTGACGCCCGCCGGCGCCACCGAGCGCCGCGGCGGGGCCGGGGCCTCGGTCGGCTCCAGGGCCCGGCGCAGGCGCGCCAGGTCGGCGGCGGCGCCCTTGGCGTCCAGCTCGAAGCGGACCAGCGAGGCCCACAGCAGCGCCATCCCCGCAAGGCAGACCAGGAAGGCGAGCAGCATCTCGCCGGGCAGGCCGCCGGTGGACGAGAAGGTGCGGGGGTGGATGAAGGGCTCGGCCAGCCGCACCGCCATGAAGTTGAGGGGGATGAAGGCCCCGGCGGTGATCGCGAACACCGAGGCGTAGCGGGCCTGGCGGTCCCGGTCCTCGACCGCGTATCGCAGCGGGTAGTAGGTCGCGTAGAGCAGGAACACGATCAGGAAGCTGACCAGGGTCGGCTCGCGCCACTCCCACCACACGCCCCACTGCCCCTTCGCCCAGAGCGCCCCGGTCAGCAGCGCCCCGGTGCCGAAGATCACCGACATGTGGATCGCAACGTAGGAGCGCGCGTCCCAGCGCGGGTCGTCGGCTGCGCAGGTGCTTGATCGCGAACAGGGCGGCGACCACGAAGCCGACCAGGGCGACGATCGCCAGCGGCACGTGCAGGTAGAAGATCTTCTGGATGAAGCCCTCGCGTTCAATTGGCGCGTAGAGGAAGGCGAGGGCGAAGCCGGCGAGCAGGGTCGCCGCGGTCGCGATCGTGAGCGTGCGCAGGGTCGGAAAGGTCATCTCGTGTCCATGGTCCGCGCCTCCGGCCCTAGTCCTCGAGCAGGAAGTCGAAGACCGCGTAGCCGACCAGCGCGAACACCAGATCGTAGAGGCCGAGCACGGCCAGCCAGGTGCCGAACTTGTCATATTCGGGCCCGCCGGCGCGCAGCAGCGGCTCCGCTCCGTTCGAAGCCGCGATCACCAGCGGGACCAGCAATGGCAGCAGGATCAGCGGCGCCAGCAGGTCGCGGGCGCTGGACATGGTCGCGATCGTCGAGATCAGCGTTCCCGTCACGGCCAGGCCCGCGTTGGCCAGCAGCAGCACCGGAACCAGCGGCCCCAGCGCGGCCGCTGAGTCGAGGAAGAAGAGCGCGAATATCGGCACCGCGACCAGCTCCAGCGCGCAGAGGTAGATGAACAGCGCCGAGGCCTTGGCGGCGAACAGCACGGTGCGGTCAAGGGGGGCGAGGCGGACCAGCTCGAAGCCCCCCTCCTCGCGCTCGGGCACGAACAGGCGGTTGATCGCCAGGATCGCCGCGAACAGCAGCGTCGCAACCAGCACCCCCGCGGCCAAGCCGCCCTCGAGCTCGGTGCGGTCCAGGCCGAAGCGAAAGATGACGAAGGTGGTGACCGCGAACAGGGCCATCGCGGGCAGCGAGCGCAGCGTGCGTAGCTCCACGCGCAGGTCCTTGCCGAGCAGCGCCAGGTAGCCGTCCATCAGAGCTCCAGGGCCAGGTCGGCCTGCGCCAAGGCGCGCTTGCGCTCGTGGCTGACCAGGACACGGGTGCGACCGGGGGCGGGACCGGTGACGGTGCCGACCAGCTCCCGCGCCCGCTCGTCGAGGTGGGAGTCCGGCTCGTCCAGCAGCAGCAGCTCGGGCTCGTGCAGGACCGCCATGCAGGCGGCGATCCGCTGCGCCATCCCGGCCGAGAGCTCGGCCACGCGGTCGTCGGCCCGCCCCTCCATCCCGACCGCCGCCAACAGCTCCGCGAGGCGCGCCTCCCCGGCCTCGCCCAGCGCGTGCAGCCTCGCGGCCAGGCGCAGGTTCTCGCGCGGGGTCAGGTCGCGGTACAGCGAGGGGCTGTGGCCGAGGTAGCCGACCCGGCCGCGCAGACGCCACGTCTCGGCCGGCAGCGGGCAGCCGAGCACAGCGGCCTCGCCGCCGCTGGGGCGCAGCAGCCCGGCGAGGATCCGCAACAGCGTCGTCTTGCCCGACCCGTTGGGGCCGAGCACGGCCAGGGTCTGACCGGCCGCCAACTCGACGTCGATCCCGGACAAAGCGGCGCGCTCGCCGAACTCGCGGCGCAGCCCCCGCAGCTCGATCGCGCGCCTGGCTTTCGCAGATGGCACCGGGGCGAATCTAGATGAACTGCTGCAGCCGCCGGGCCGACGCCTTGCACCTACCATCGGGCCCGGTGCGGGTCCTGGTCGCAACCCTCGTTCTTGCCCCATTGGCGTTGGGCGGAGCGCTCGCCCACGCCCAGGGCGCCCCGGCGCCCGCCCCGAGCTCGGCGATCGAGCAGGTCGAGGAGGGCCCGATCCTGTGGCGCAAGTCGACCGCGGTCGGGGCCACCAACGACGGCTTCCTGGTCAGGGGGGTGCAGCTGCCCGCCGAGGGCGAGGACTTCTTCACCTGGGACCCGATCACCGGGCGCTCTCCCAATCGCCCCTGGCGGCGCTGGGGGGCCGACACGACGCTGAGGGCGCTGCTGCGGGTGCTGGGCTCATATCGCGCCGCGCACCCGGGCGCCGCGCGGGTGGGGATCGCCGACATCAGCAGGCCCAACGGCGGGCCCTTCGGGCGGCGCTACGGAGGGCTCGGCCACGCCTCCCACCAGAACGGGCTCGACGTCGACCTCTACTACCCTCGCGCCGACGGGCAGGAGCGCTCGATCACAGCCGTCTCCCAGATCGACCATCCGCTCGCCCGTGACCTGGTGCGGCGCTTCGTCAAGGCGGGCGCCGTCTACGTCTTCGTCGGGCCCAGCACGGGCCTCGGCCACAGGGGATCGCAGCGCGGCCGCCGGGTGCAGCGCCTGGTCTACCACGACGACCACCTGCACGTGCGCTTCAGGCCGAAAGCGCGCTAGGCGGGCGGCCGAGCCCTAGAGGCAGTAGCCGTAGGCGGTCAGGTTGGCGGTCGGACCGAAGCGGTTGAAGGCCGAGGTGGACCACGACCCGTCGCGCTTGAAGTGCCCGTCGGCCATGAACATCGCACCCGAGGGCGAGCCGCTGAAGCCGCCGTAGACGAGGCGGCGCTTGCCCGGGCATGATGGCGTCCTCGCCGTGCCGACCTGGCCGTGTCCGATCGTGGTCGAGGCCGAGACCTGCCCGCAGCAGCGGGCGCCTGCTCCGCATGCAGTAGGCGATCGCGGTGATCTCGCCGCCGAAGTCGCCGAAGGCGTGGGCGACCACCTTCCAGGACTTGCTCGAGATCGCGTGGGACTCGGTCACGAAGTTGCCGCCGCGCGAGATGAAGTTGGTGCGCTGAAAGCCTCCGCCGAACAGGTGCCGGCGGCCGGGACAGGTTGCGATCACGGTCTTCGTCTTTCCGGGCCTCACCCACTTGGTCCTGTGCGGAGGGGTCACCCTGCCGAGCTTGCGGCCGCACATCACCTGCAGCTTCACCGTCCGGCGCTGGGTGTGGCGCGGGGTCGGGTCCCAGAGCACGGGGGTCGTGTGGAAGCCACCCTGGACGCCCAGGCGCTCGTAGGAGTGCGGGTAGACGCCCTCGCCGCCCGCGCTCAGGGGCGGATTCGTCTTCACCCCGCCGCCCATCGGCCACTTGTTCCCCGGACAGCGGACGGTCAGCCGCCGCTTCTGGTTGGGCCGGCCCATGCGGAACTTCCTGGTCACCATCCTTATTCCCCTGCCCGCCGCGGCGGCGCTGGGTTGGCCCTTGCCCGCCGCCGCGGCGGTGGGCTCACCCGCCGCGGCGGGCGCGGCGGCGTCGGCTCGGCCGCCCAGCAGGTGCTGGGCGAACAGCGCCAGGGCGATCGCGAACAGCGACCCGGCGGCGAACAGAATCCGTGAAATGGGGCGAGCGGGCGAAAACATGAACGCGGGTGGATACCAAATTTCGGCGGCTTGTTGTTGGGCTTTGCTGACATTTAACTCAGCCGCCGGACGGAGCTTTCGCGACTACTTGCCCTTTTGCAGGGTCTTTCGCCCGACCCTGGCGAGGGCGCCCGCGCCCTCGCGTAGGGCTTCGAGGCGCTTGCCGTTGCGGCCGTAGAGCAATTGGGCCGATGAGCGGATCGCCTGGCCCAGGTCGCGGTCATACGGCTGCCACCAGAAGTCGCGGGTCCAACCGGGCTCCCAGCTGACCAGCTTCACGTTGACGCACTCGTAGAAGCCGAACTTGGAGTGCGAGCGGCCAAGGCCGGAGTCCTTGACCCCGCCCCAGGCGCACTGGCAGGCACCGTGCGAGAAGGAGTGGTCGTTGACCCAGACCATCCCCGACTGGATCCGGCGGGCGATGCGCTCGCCCTTGGCCCGGTCGGTGGTCCAGACCGAGGCGCCGAGCCCGAAGTCGGAGTCGTTGGCGAGCTCCACCCCCTGCTCCTCGCTGTCCACGGTCACGATCGGGAGCACCGGGCCGAAGATCTCCTCCTTCATGATGCGCATCTCGTGCGTGACCCCGGTCAGCACGACCGGCGCGATGAAGCTGCCCTTCATCCCCTTGACCTTGGTGGGGCCGCCGGTGAGCTTGGTGGCACCGTGCTCGACGGCGTCGGCGACCAGCTCGGCGACGGTCTGGGCCTGGTCTTCGGAGACCATCGGGCCGATCTCGGTCGACCAGTCGAGCGGGTCGCCCACGGTGAGTCGCTCGGTCTCGCGGACGACTCCCTCCAGGAAGCGGTCGGCGACGTCGCGGTGGACGTAGACGCGCTCGATCCCCGAGCAGGTCTGGCCGGCGTTGGCGAAGCCGCCCCAGACGGCGCCCGAGACGGCGTTCGCCAGGTCGGCGTCGGCGCAGACGAGCTGGGGGTCCTTGCCGCCCAGCTCCAGCACCGCGCCCTTCATCCGCTTGGCGGCGGCGGCCCCGACCTTGTAGCCGACCTCGACGGAGCCGGTGAAGAAGATCTTCTGGGCCGATGACTTCACCAGCGCGTCGCCGATGCGCCCGCCCCCGTGGACCGTGCGGACCAGCCCCTCGGGGAAGCCCGCCTTCTCGAACAGCATCCGGATCCGCTCGCCGATCATCGGAGTCAGGCTGGCCGGCTTCAGCACGACCCCGTTGCCGGCCATCAGCGCGATCGCGACCTCGCCGAAGGGGATCGACCACGGGTAGTTCCACGGCGCGATCACGCCGACGACGCCGAGCGGCTCGTAGACGAACTTCGACCGCTTCGTCTTCAGGAAGGCCTGGGGCATCGGCACCCGCTCGTCCGAGAGGATGTCCGGGCCCTCGTCGGCGATCCACTTGAGCGCGTCCACGGTCGGCAGCAGCTCCATCGTGTAGCTCTCCACCCGCGGCTTCCCCTGCTCGCGGGTCAGCAGCTCGGCCAGCTCGTCGATCTCGGCCAGCAGCACGTCGCCCGCGCGCCGCATGTAGCGCGCGCGATCGGCCAGCGACAGCTGCGCCCAGAACGGCTGCACCTCGGCGACGTCGTCGACGACGCCCTGGACCTTGGCCGGGGTGATCGTCTCGACGGTGCCGACCAGCTCGCCGGTGGCGGGGTTGAACGACTCCAGCCCTGGCTGCGGCTTGTCCTTGGCCCCGGACTTGGCGGCGCCCTTCGAGTTCGACTTGGCCCGGGTCGTCTTGCTGGTGGCGGAGGCCATCGGGCAATCGATTCTAGGGGCAGGCGGAGGAGGAGCCCCCGCCAGGGCCCCTCTCCCTTCTTCCCCCAAGAAGGCCTCCCGAAAAAAAGGCGGGGGCCGGAAGCTATCCCCCGGCTTCCGGCCCCCTTGTGTCCACTCCCCGGCTTTACACGCGCCGGCTCCGGCGAACCTTCGCGTCCGGAGCGTCAGACTCCCCACAGAACACGCCCTCGCCGGAAATGTTGCGCTTGCCCGCACCCGCGGCACCCGCGCAACATCCTCTTAATCTGGCTCTATTAGTCGGTATCCGGCTTCGGGCCGCCGCCGAGCCGCTGGCGCAGCCGCTCGAGCCGGGTGCGAAGCTCGGCCTCGAAGCCGCGGTCGGTCGGCTCGTAGAAGCGCTCGCCGCTGACGGCCTCGGGTGCCAGCGCTTGGTCGCTGACCCCGCCCGGTTCGTCGTGGGGGTAGCGGTAGCCCGAGCCGCGGCCGAGCTGCTTGGCGCCGGGGTAGTGGGCGTCCTGCAGGTACGGGGGCGGCTCGGCGGCGCCGTGCTCGCGCACGTGTCCCATCGCGCGAGAGATTGCCGTCGTCGAGGCGTTCGACTTGGGGGCCAGCGCCAGGTAGGCGGCCGCCTGGCTCAGGTTGAGCGCGCACTCGGGCAGGCCGACCCTGTCCACCGCCTGGGCGGCAGCGGTCGCGATCAGCAGCGCCTGCGGGTCGGCGTTGCCGACGTCCTCCGAGGCGAAGATGACCATGCGGCGGGCGATGAAGCGCGGGTCCTCACCGCCCTCCAGCATCACTGCCAGGTAGTAGAGCGAGGCGTCCACGTCAGACCCCCGGGTCGCCTTGATCCAGGCCGAGATGTAGTCGTAGTGGCGGTCGCCCTCGCGGTCATAGAGCAGGGCCTTGCGCTGCAGCGCGTCCTCGACCGCCTCCATCTCGACCTCGCCGTCGCCGGCAGCGCGGGTCGTCTCGACCGCGCGCTCCAGCGCCGCCAGCGCCACACGGGCGTCGCCGCCGGCGCGCGCGGCCAGCATCTCGAGCGCATCGGGGGCGACCTCGGGCGGGTCCGGGATCCCGCGCTCGTCGCTGAGCGCGCGGCGCAGCAGCCCCGCGATGTCCTCGTCGGTGAGGGGCCTGAACTCGTAGATCTGGGTGCGCGAGAGCAGCGCCGAGTTGACCTCGAAGTAAGGGTTCTCGGTGGTGGCGCCGATCAGCGTCAGCAGCCCCTCCTCCACCGCCGGCAGCAGCGCGTCCTGCTGGGCCTTGTTGAAGCGGTGGATCTCGTCCAGGAAGAAGATCGTCGGCCGGCCGGCCGCGCGCCTCTCCTCGGCGCGCGCGATCACCTCGCGCACTTCGGGGCGGCCCGCGTTGACGGCCGAGAGCTCCTCGAAGGCGCCGGAGGCGGTGGCGGCGATGATCCGCGCTAGCGTCGTCTTGCCGGTGCCCGGGGGCCCGTAGAAGACGGCGCTGTGGGGCTCGCCGGACTCGATCGCGACACGCAGCGCCGAGCCGGGCTCGAGCAGATCGCCCTGCCCGACGAACTCGTCCAGGTCGCGCGGGCGCATTCGCGTCGCCAGCGGCGCCTCGCCGGCCGGGACGCGCGTTCTTCCCCGGGCCTCCTCTCCGCTCTCGAACAGCTGCTCGCTCACCCCCTCAGTATGAGCGTGCCGCCCCCGGGCTAAAGTGGGCCGCGTGGCGGACGCGACCACGACCGCAGCTTCCCCGGCCGGCCTCGGCCCACTCGCCGTCGAGCAGCTTCAGCGCCTGATTCGGGTCGACACCGTCAACCCGCCCGGCGAGGAGCGCGCCGTGCAGGAGCAGAGCGCGGCGTTGCTGCGGGACGCGGGCTTCGAGTGCGAGCTGCTTGAGGCCGAGCCCGGGCGCGCCAACCTGATCGCGAGGCTGACCGGTGAGGCCGACGGGCCGACCGTGACCCTGCTCTCCCACGTCGACACCGTTCGCGCCGACCCCGAGGAGTGGAGCCGCGACCCGTGGGGCGGCGAGCTCGTGGACGGCTGGGTCTGGGGGCGCGGCGCGCTGGACATGAAGGGCCAGGTCGCGGCCGAGCTCGCCGCCTGCCTCGCCCTGGGGCGCAGCGGCTGGCGGCCGCCGCGAGGCGAGCTGCTGTTGGTCATAACCGCCGACGAGGAGACGGGCGGCGACCTCGGCGCGCAATGGCTCTGCGAGCGGCACCCCGAAAAGGTGCGGAGCGACTTCGTGCTCAACGAGGGCGGCGGCTGGTCAATCGAGATCGAGGGACGCCGCATCTACACGCTCTGCGTCGGCGAGAAGGGGGTCTTCCGCTGCCGCGTCAAGACGAGCGGGCGCGCTGGCCACGCGTCGCTGCCGAAGATCGGCGAGAACGCCCTGCTGAAGCTGGCTCCCCTGGTCGCGCGTCTCGGCGATCAGCCGCCGCCCGAACCCACCCAAGAGGGCCTGGAGTTCCTCTCGGCCCTCTACGGCGAGCCGTACGAGGGAGCCGCCGGAGTCCAGCGCGGGCTCGAGCGGATAAGGGCCGATCAGCCTCTGCTGGCCGCCTTCCTCGCCGAGCCGATGCTCGGCGCGACGCTGACCCCGACCAAGATCGAGGCCAGCGAGAAGGCCAACGTGATCCCCTCGTCGGCCGAGGCCCTGGTGGATTGCCGCGTCCCGCCTGGCAAGGACGCTGACTGGGCGCGGAAGCGAATCGAGGCGGCCCTGGGGGAGGGCGACTACGAGCTCGAGTTCAGCGAGGCGGTCGTCGGCAACCGCTCGCCCTTCGAGTCGCCGCTGACGGACGCGATCCGCGCATGGCTGGCCGAGGCCGACCCTGGCGGCGAGCTGGTGCCGATCGCGATGCCGGGCTTCAGCGACAGCCGCTGGTTCCGTGAGGCCTTCGGCTCATCGATCGTCTACGGCTTCTGTCCCCACCGCGAGATCGGCCTGCTCGAGGCCGCGCCGCTGATCCACGGGGCGGACGAGCGGGTGCCGGCCTCCGACGTCGAGTTCGCCGCCTCGCTCTTCGCCGACCTGGCGCGGAGGATGCTGGCGTGAGCTCCGAGAACGGACACGGGGCGCCGGGCTCCGAGCCCGGTCCCCTCCGGCTCGGCGGCATGGCGCTTCGCAACGGCCTGCTGATCCACGGGCCGACCTCGTGGGCGGCCGCCGCCCGGGACTCCGGCGGCGAGATCCGGATCGCGACGGGAGCCAAGCCCGTGGTCGCGCCGGGCCTGGCCGGCCGGGTGCCGCTGCTGCGCGGCCCGCTGCGCCTGGCCGAGGCCTTTCTGCTGATCCCGCTGGTGCGGCTGAGGCTGCCGTCGGCCCGGCTTCCGTTCGAGGACCCGCGGGTGTTGGGGGCGATGTTGTTGGCCTCGGGCGCGAGCCGCTGGCTGCGGGCGCGCGGCAGCAGCGCCAGGAGCGAGGTGGCCCAGGCGGGGTTGGGCCTGATGCCGGCCATGGTCGCGCTCGGCAACCGCGACCTCGCCGCGTATCACGGCGTCGAGCACAAGGCGATCGGCGCATATGAAGCCGGGTCGGACGACCCCGCCACCGCGACGAAGGAGCACGACCGCTGCGGCTCGAACCTGGTCGCCCCGATGGTGGTGATGTCGGCCGTCGGTCAGCTGCTGGTCGACCGGCTGCTGGAGCGGCCCGGCCCGGCCGCGCGCGCGGCCGTCGGCGTTGCCAGCATCTCGCTGGCCGCCGAGATGTTCGCCTGGAGCGATCGCAACCCCGAGTCGCCGGCCGCCCGCGCCTTCCACCGCCCCGGCCACGAGATCCAGCGCCTGATCGCGACCAAGGAGCCGACCCCCGAACAGCTCGAGGTGGGGGTCGCCGCCCTGCGCGAGATTCTCCGGGTCGAGCAGGAGGCCTCGGCCGGGCCGGCACAGGCCCCTGACTAGACTTGCCGCGATGCTGAAGCGGATCGATCACATCGGCGTCGCGACCGACGACCTCGACGGGGCCCTCGCCCTGTACGAGAAGTCGCTAGGGATGCCCGTGGCCCATCGCGAGACGGTGGAGTCCCAGGGCGTCGAGGCCGTGTTGCTGGACGTCGGCGAGGGCCACGTCGAGCTGCTCAGCCCGCTGGGGCCCGACACCCCCGTGGGCAAGTACCTCGACAAGCGCGGCCCGGGGCTGCACCACGTCGCCTACGCGGTCGCCGACATCGACGAGGCGCTCGGCGAGCTGAAGCACTCGGGGATCGACCTGATCGATTCCGAGCCCCGCCAGGGAATCCGCCACTCGCGTGTCGCCTTCCTGCACCCCAGGTCGACGGGCGGAGTCCTGACCGAGATCGTCCAGCCGGCGGAGGGCCACTAGTGGGCCTCCGCCACCGGTGCGAGGAGGGCCACTGATGGCCGACGTCGAGGTCGTCGAAGTCGGCTTCTCCGGGGGCCAGGTGATCGTGGTTCGGCTCACTCCGGCGAAGTTGAAGGAGCTGCGCAAGGCGCTGGACAAGCCGCAGGGCTGGACGGACGTCGAGACGCCGGCCGGGGTCGTTTCGCTTGACCTCGAGCAGGTCGTGTTCGTACGCACCGACGAGCCGGCGCAGACCGTCGGCTTCAGCGGTTGAGGGCCTTCAAGCGCCTGCTGATCGCGGCGGGGCTCGCGGTGGCCGGCGCGGCGCTGTGGTGGCGCAAGAACCCCTCGGCCTGCCCCTACAGCCAGCGCTTCTGGGTCACGGCGCCGCACCCGATCATCACCCGCGACCGCCTGCGCGAGGTGCTGGCGCCGCTGCCGGGCGAGCGCGTGCTTGAGGTCGGGCCGGGCACCGGCTACTACACGCTCGACGTCGCTGACTGGGTCGGGCCGGATGGAGCGGTCGAGATCCTCGACGTCCAGCGAGAGATGCTGAACCACACGATGGGCCGAGCGATCGAACGCGAGCTCTCCAACATCTCCCCGACCCAGGCCGATGCGACCGCGATGCCCTACGAGGACGGCAGCTTCGACGCCGCCTACCTGGTCACCGTGCTGGGCGAGGTCCCCGACCAGGACGCGGCGCTGCGTGAGCTCGGCCGGGTGCTGAAGCCGGGTGGGCGCCTGGTCGTCGGCGAGCTGATGGGCGATCCCCACTACGTCGGGATCAAGCCGATGCGGCTGCGCGCCGCCGGAGCGGGCCTGGAGTTCGAGACGCGCTCGGGCAACCCGCTCGGCTTCTTCGCGCGTTTCTCGAAGCCGGCCTAGGCCAGCTCCTCCCAGAGGCGGCTCTCGGCCTCCAGCACCCGCTCGGCCTCCGCCGTCAGCGCGCTCCAGCGCGTTGGGTCAGCCTCGTCGTCCTCACTCAGGGCGCGAGCGACACCCGCGAGCGAGGTCCAGCGGCGGGCCGCCTCGGCGGCCAGCGCTGATTCCTCTCGGCCCGCCTCCTGCAGAAAGCGCGAGTACATGAGCCGGAAGTTGCCGCCGCCGGTGCCGCGGCGCTCGATCACCTGAAAGAGGAAGCGGGCGCACCACTGGGCATCGGCGACGGTCGCGGTCCAGTCCCCGATCTCCCCGGCGAGCCGCTCCAGCGCGGGAAGACCCTGAAACTCGCCCAGCGCCGGCTCGCGCATCTGGGCGGCCGCGCGCGCGATCGCCGCCGGCGCGGCGGCCTTGATCCGCCCGGGGTCCAAACCCGCGCCCTCGCCGTTCGGCTCCACGTCGATCATCTGGCCCGAGAGGGGGGAGGCCGGGTGCTGCGAGTGGCGGGCCAGCGCCAGGTTCTCGAGTTTCGTCGACTGCAGCTCCTCAAATCCCGTGTCCGAGAGCCAGGCGACCTCCTCGTCGTAGCCGGCCAGCACAACGGCGTGCCCCGGGAAGTGGGCGGACTTGCCGTAGTGGTCGAGGTAGTAGAGGTCGGTCAGCAGCAGCGCCGGTCGCCCCGCGTCCACGTTCTCGCGTGCCATTTGCCAGGAGCGTTCGGGATCCTCATCGGTGCGCATCCGCAACGGGGCGCCGGTCAGCTCCAGGAAGTTCTCCTCCAGCCGCGCCGCCCGCCCGTTCGTGAACCGCGACGGCGACTGATCCTCGAGCGGGAAGTAGAAGAAGCAGGCGCCCGCTCCCAGCCCGAAGGCCATCTCCTCGCTGACCTCGCAACCGTGGAAGGCGAGCAGATTGCGCAGCGCGGTCGAGCCGCAGTGGTTGCCCGGCACGTGCTTGTAGCCGGGGACCATCACCGTGTCGGCCTTGGTCGCCATCTCCCGCTAGGCAGTATCGCCCACCCGCTCCCGCAGCTTCAGGTACTCGGCCCGCTGCGCGAAGCTCTCGCGCATCTCGCCCGTCAGCTCCTCCAGGAACTCCTCGCGGTAGGTCGAGTTGGTCAGCATCGAGATCGCGAAGTAGAAGCCCGAGAAGGCGGCGAGCCCGCCCGAGACGCGCACCAGCTCAGATGTCGCCTCGAGCTGGGAGTCGAACAGCGTCACTGTGAACAGCTCTTTCGGCGTTCCGCCGGTCCAGTCCGCCTGGATCGCCTCGTCGATCGCGAGCAAGCCGAAGGCCCCGAAGAAGAGGCCGATCGTGAAGCTGACGATCAGCACCTGCAGCGCCTGGCTGACCAGCATCACCAGGCCGACGTTGACGAGCTGGCGCCGCTGCAGCGGCGGGCTGCCCTCGCCGGCGTCCTCCTCCAGCCGCCTCGCCTCGCGGGGGATACGGGCGACAAGGAACCCGGTGCCGAGGAGCGCGAACAGCCCGATGATCACCCAGTAGACCTCGGTCGTCACGGACGAGAAGATCTCCCACAGCTCCTGGGTCGTGAAGGACAGCAGCGCGAAGATCGCCAGCAGCGGGATCGCCGTTGCGATTAGCCCGAGCGCCGAGCGCAGCTGGCCCGCGAAACGGCCCAGCACCCAGCGGACGATGTCCAGCAGGCCCAGGGCGCCGATCGCGTAGATCAGCACCAGCAGCGCCAGGTTCGCGCCCACCGTGACCGCGGCGCTCGTGACCTGCTCGTTGAAGATCAGCGGCACCAGCGCCGGGATCAGGACGAACGCGGCGAGCTCCGTCTTGCCGAGTCGTTCGGGAATCGCCGAGAAGCTGCGGCCCCTGGCCATGTTCAGCAGCCCCACGGCGACCAGCAGGAAGGCCAGCGCCGCGAGGACGGCGATCGCGTTCTGCCACCAGCTCCAGTCGAGATTGATCGCACCCAGGATCTCGGCGAAGAAGACCAGGCCCAGCAGCGGCGCCGCGCGGTTGAAGACGTCCTCCGCGGCCGAGAAGTCCTCGGTGAACATCGGCAGCCCCGCTTTGCGGAACCCTCGCTCGTACTCCTGCAGCCGCTCGCGGTCGTTCACGGCGCGAACCGTATTCTGCGCCGGTGCTTCAAGCGCTCGACAACCGGCTGCTGTACGCGATGAGGACGCGCTGGCACGGTCCGCGCCGCGAGGCCGCGGCCAGGTTCCTCGCCCTCCTGGGCGAGTACGGCTGGATCTGGCTCACGATCGGGATTGCGATGGCGATCATCGACGGCGACCGCCGGGAGGAGTGGCTCGTCGCGGGTGCGCTTGGGCCGTTCGCGATCGGTCTCAACTTCGCCGTGAAGCTGGTCGTGCGGCGGCCCCGTCCCGAGCTCGAGGGGCTGCCTCCACTCGGCGGAGCCCCCACCTCGCTCAGCTTCCCCTCCGCGCATGCGACCGCGTCGTTCGCGTGCGCGACCGCGATGACCCGGATCGACTCCACCGCCGCGGTCCTGTTCGCGCTCGCGGTACTGATCGCCCTCGGCCGCCCCTACCTCGGCATGCACTACCCCACCGACGTGCTCGCAGGCGCCCTGCTCGGCGTGGCCCTCGGCCTGCTCGTCCCGCTCGGGTTGCTGACATGAGCCACGTCCGGTGAAGATCGGCATCGTCGGCATGCCCAATGCCGGCAAGTCGACGCTGTTCAACGCGCTCACCGCCGCCGGGGCGGAGACCGGCGACTACCCGTTCACGACGGTCGAGCCCAACGTCGCGGTGGTCGAGGTCCCGGACGAGCGCATCGACCGGATCGCGGAGCTGCTCGGCTCATCGTCGATCGTGCGCGAGACGATCGAGTTCTACGACATTGCGGGCTTGGTCAAGGGGGCGGCAGAGGGGGAGGGGCTCGGCAACCGGTTCCTCGCCTCGATCCGCGAGACGGACGCGATCTGCCACGTGATCCGCACCCACGGTGCGGGCGCGGTTGCGCATCCCGAGGGCAAGCTCGACCCGGTTGCCGACGCCGAGCTGATCGAGGCAGAGTTGCTCGCCGCTGACCTCGAGGGCGCGGAGCGGAGACTGGAGAAGATGACCCGCGAGGCGCGCTCGGGCGACAAGGAGGCCGTCGCCGAGCGCGAGTGGCTGGAGGCGGTCGTCGACGCGCTGCAGTCCGGACGCCGGGCCGGCGAGGTCCCGGTCCCCGAGGCCGCGGCCGACGCGCTGCGAAAGCTGAGCCCGCTGACCGCGAAGCCGGTCCTCTACGTCGCCAACGTCGACGAGGGCGAGGCGGAGGTGCCCCCCGCGCTCGCCGCCCGGGCTGCTGAGGTCGGCGCCGGCGCGGTCGCGATCTCGGCGCGCGTGGAGTCCGAGTTGCGCGAGCTGGAACCCGGGGAGGCCGAGGAGATGCGAGCCGAGCTGGGAGTCGAGCGATCGGCCCTGGAGCGCCTGATCAAGGCGGCCTTCGAGCTGCTGGAGCTGGTCAGCTTCTTCACCGCCGACCGCGGCTCGGAGGCGATGGCGAGGACGCTGCACCGGGGCGCCAGCGCCTACGAGGCCGCGGGCAAGGTCCACACCGACATCCAGCGGGGCTTCGTGCGCGCCGAGGTGGTGGCCTGGGACGAGCTGGTGGACGCGGGCGGCTACGCAGGCGCCCGCGACCGCGGCACGCTCCGCACCGAGGGCCGCGACTACGTCGTCCGCGACGGCGACGTGATCACGATCAAGCATTAGGGTCGCGGCGTGAGCCTGACGGTGAAGGGCTGTGCGCTCGACGGCGAGGCGGTCTCGCTTCGCTGCGAGGGCGGGATGATCGCGGCTCTGGGACCCCAGGTCGAGGCCGCGGCGGGCGACGAGGTGATCGACGCGGAAGGGATGCTGCTGTTACCGCCCTTCGTCAACGGCCATACCCACGCGGCGATGACCCTGTTCCGGGGCTTCGGCGACGACCGGCCGCTGATGGACTGGCTCGAGAACTACATCTGGCCCGCCGAGGCCAAGCTCGAGCCCGAGGACGTCTACTGGGGCACCCGGTTGGCCGCAGCCGAGATGCTCCGCTCCGGGACCACCAGGTTCGTGGACATGTACTGGCATTCGAGCGAGGTCGCGCGCGCGGTGCGCGACACCGGCATCCGCGCCGTCGTCAGCTCGGTCCTGATCGACGGGCTGGATCCGAAGCGGGGCGGTGAGCTGCGCGAGAACGCGATCAGCGCGATCGACGAGCTCGGCGATTTCGGCCCGCTGGTGACGCCCGCCTTCGGGCCACACGCGATCTACACGGTCAGCGGCGAGTCGCTTCGATGGCTCGCCGAGACCGCGGCTGAGCGCGAGCTGATGCTGAACATCCATCTCTCCGAGACGGAGCAGGAGGTGGGCGATTGCCTCTCGGCCCACGGCAAACGGCCCGCCCACTACCTCGACGACCTCGGCTTCCTCGGGCCGCGCACGGCCTTGGCGCACGGTGTCTGGCTCGACGCCTCCGAGCTCGAGCTCATCGCCGAGCGCGGGGCCACCGTAGTCAGCAACCCCGGGGCGAACATGAAGCTGGCGGTCGGAGCTGCGTTCCCCTATCCCGGGGCCGCCGCGGCGGGGGTCGGGCTCGGGCTAGGCACTGACGGCGTCTCCTCGAACAACAGCCTCGACATGCTCGAGGAGGTGAAGCTGTTCGCCCTGCTGCAGAAGCACACGACGGCGGACCCAGCGGTGGTGCCGGCAGCCGAGGCCCTGGCGATCGCGCGCGGACAGCGCTCCGGATTGCTGGGGGGCGCGCCGCTCGAGCCCGGGCGCGACGCTGACTTCATCCTGCTCCGCGGGGACGCGCTCGAGCTGACCGCCGGCAACCTCGACGCAGCGCTCGCCTACGCCGCGCTGGGCTCGATCGTCGACACGGCGGTCGTCGCCGGCAAGGTCGTGATGCGCGGCCGCGAGGTCGAGGGTGCCGCCGAGGCCGCCGATCAGGTCAGGGCGAGGACCGAGCGCCTCACCGGCGTCAGCCGTTAGCGTCCCGGCCGTGCGGAGCAAGGCGCGATTCCCGGACGTCCCCGATAAGGCGGGGCACTACGAGAGCTTCTACCTGAAGCTGGCGCAGCCAGACGGTGGCCGCGCCGCCTGGATCCGCCACACCGTCCACAAGCGCCCCGGCGAGCCGGTCACCTGCGCGCTCTGGTTCGTGCTCTTCGACGCCGGCGCAGCGGGTCCGCGCGCGACCAAGCGCCAGTTCGGCCCCGAGCAGCTCGACGCCCCGGCCGGCTCCTACATACGGGTCGGCGACGCCGTGCTCGGCGACGGGCGGGCGACCGGCTCGGTCTCCACCGACGCCCTGTCCGCGAGCTGGGACCTGAGCTTCGCCGACGAGCACGAGCCGTTCCACCACCTGCCGCGCGACTTCCTCTACAACGCGCCGCTGCCGAAGACCAAGTTCCTCAGCCCATATCCGAACGCGCTCTACAGCGGCAGCCTCGAAGTCGCGGGCGAGGCGATCGAGGTCAACGGCTGGCGCGGCATGGTCGGCCACAACTGGGGCGCCGAGCACGCCGAGCGCTGGGTCTGGGTCCAGGGCGCGGGCTTCGAGGGGCACTCACCGGAGGACTACTTCGACATGGCCGTGGGCCGGATCAAGGTCGCGGGAATGCAGACGCCCTGGGTCGGCAACGCCATGCTCGTCCTCGACGGCAGCGAGCACCGCCTCGGCGGCTTCGAGCGGATCCGCAGCACCGAGGTCTCAGAGCAGCCGACCCAGTGCGACTTCGGGCTGCGGGGCCGGGGCGTGAAGCTGACCGGCGTGGTCAAGGCCCCCGCCAAGGACTTCGTCGCCTGGATCTACGCTGACCCGGTCGGGCCCGAGCACAACACGCTCAACTGCTCGATCTCAGACTTGGAGCTGGACGTCGAGATCGACGGCCGTCCCGCCGAGCGGCTCAAGGTCAACCGCGCCGCCGCGTACGAGTTCGGCACCAGGGACACCGACCACGGCATCCCCCTGCAGCCCTACCCCGATGGGTAGGGGTCACTTCTTCGTGAAAATCGCCCAGGTGTCGGGCAGCCCGAGGTAGGAGCGCAGATCCGGGCCGGTCACCTTGGCGGTGCCGCCGCTGCCGACCAGCTTCGCCTTCACGATCCGCGGCGAGGCGCCGCGCTTGGTGACCACGATCCGTTTCAGCTTGCCTCGCACCAGCCCGCTCAGCTCGGCCTGCATCTGACCGTTGGAGAGCTTGCGGGTCCAGCGGTGATACGGCGACGCACCGTCGTAGGGGTCGGGAACGCCGCGCAGGTAGGGCAGCGGCGTCCCTCCCAGGAACGAGAACTCGTTGTTCTCCGTGTGCCCGCCGGAGGTCGAGAAGAAGTAGGTCTCCGCCACCTTGCCCTTGTACTCGACGACCTCCCCGGAGGTCGTCGACACCGCTTGGTTGGTGCGGGCCGTCTCGGAGCCGATGCCGCCGTAGACCTGGCTGCGGGTGTCGTCGTAGTGGTCGAAGCCGTTGCCGCCGACCCCGGTGGAGAGGGCATAGGAGCGCGCCGCGAGGGCCTGCGCCTGCAGCGCGTCCATCGGCCACGAGCTGGGCGACTCCTCGGCGATCACCCCGCGGATGTAGTCCTCGAGGTCGACCGCGTTGATCGCGTTCAGCCTGCCGGGCACCGAGGAGTCGCGAGCGACGATCGCGCCCCGGTAGGCCCCCTTCCCGATCAGGCTGACCGAGGCGCCGCCGGTGGCGCTCATCTCCTTGCCGCAGTTGGCGAGGCGGATGCCGCGCTTGTTTCGCAGGATCACCTTTGACTTCCTGGGCTTGGCGGAATAGGTCTTCTTCTCGGCCAAGGTGACGCCGCAGGCCGCGCTCGCGCCCTTGAAGCGCACGGTCGACTGGTAGGGGCGGAGCAGGACCCGCTCGGTACTCGTGGCCGCCGAGCCGACCTCGGTCCCCGAGTAGTAGTGCTTGACGATCGCCCTGTAGCCGGTCCCCTTCTTGGCGTAGCCGTAGGCCCCGTACTGGCTCATGCCGATCCCGTGGCCGTAGCCGGCGCCCTTGATCACCCAGCGCGCCTGCGCCTGGGCCGCGAAGACGACGAGCAGCGCGCTGGCGGCGACGGCGACCGATCTGGCGAATCTGCGATTACCCACAATCACTCCTGGACGGAACGGACAAAGACCCTGGAAGTTGCGCTTCTCAGCCTTCTAGGGCGGCCGATTCAGTCCTCTAGGCTCAGGGTAACGAGGGAAGGAGCGGAGGATGGCAACCGAGACGATCGAGGTCACCGACCACAAGCTGCTCGTAGCCGGCGAGCGCCTGGAGACCGGGGAGTGGTCCGAGGTCAAGAGCCCCTACGACGGCACCGTGATCGGGCGCGTGCCGAAGGCGGACGCGGGCGTGGTCACGCGCGCCATCGACGCCGCCCAGGCGGCCTTCGAGTCAAACGACTTCCCCCAGCACCAGCGCGCTGCCGTGCTCGACCGCGCCGCGCACATCGTGCGCGAGCGCGAGGACGATCTCACCATGACGATCGCGGCCGAGGCGGGCAAGCCCGTCAAGACCGCCCGGGTCGAGGCCCAGCGCTGCGCCGGCACCCTCACCTTCTCCGCGATCGAGGCCCTGAAGCTGACCGGCGAGCTGATCCCGATGGAGGCGGGCGCCGCCGGCGAGGGCAAGCTCGGCTACGTGCTGCGGCTGCCGGTGGGCGTGGTCGGCGCGATCAGCCCCTTCAACTTCCCGCTGAACCTGGTCGCCCACAAGCTCGGCCCCTCGATCGCCGCCGGCAATGCGACCGTGCTCAAACCCGCCGGCCAGACCCCGATCAGCGCCATCAAGCTCGCCGAGATCCTCTACGAGGCCGGCCTGCCCGAGAACTGGCTGCACGTGATCACCGGCCCCGGCTCGGAGGTCGGCAACGCGATCGTCGAGGACGACCGCATCGGCGCCATCACCTTCACCGGCTCGGCGCCCGTCGGCTGGGCGATCCGCTCCAAGGCTGCCCGCAAGAAGGTCAATCTCGAGCTGGGCTCGACCGCGCCGCTGATCGTGCACGACGACGGCGACTGGGAGACGGCGGCCGACAAGGCCAAGCTGCACGCCTATTCACACGCGGGCCAGAGCTGCATCTCGGTGCAGCGCATCCTCGTGCAGGAGTCGATCGCTGACGACTTCACCAAGCGCTTCGTCGCCAACGTCGAGTCGCTGGTCACGGGCGACCCGATGGACGAGGCGACCGACGTGGGGCCGGTGATCTCGCCCGACGATCGCGACCGCGTCAAGTCGTGGGTCGACGAGGCGGTCGCCGCGGGCGGCGACCTGCTGACCGGCGGCGAGCTCGTGGACGAGGGCCGCTGCCTGGCCCCGACGGTGATCTCAGAACCGCCCCGCGACGAGAAGGTCTGGTGCGAGGAGATCTTCGGGCCGGTGGCGACCGTGCACAGCTACTCGAGCTTCGACGAAGCGATCGAGCTGGCCAACGACGCCAAGTTCGGCCTCCAGGCCGGCGTCTTCACACGCGACATCGGCCGCGGGCTGGCGGCCGGCGAGCGCCTGGAGTTCGGCGGTGTCCTGGTCAACGAGGTGCCCACCTTCAGGACCGACCAGATGCCCTACGGCGGCGTCAAGGACTCGGGCAACACCCGCGAGGGCCCGGCCTACGCGGTGCGCGAGCTGACCGAGGAGCGCCTGGTCACCCTGCAGGGCTGAAGTGAGCCGCGGCTAGCGGACCGCGCGCGCCCGCTCGGCCATCGCGCGCAACCAGCGGCGGCGGATCAGCTTCGAGAACGGCCCGACGAACAGCCAGTAGAGGCGGAAGCGGCGGGCGGCCTTCTCGTCGGATGCCTTGGCCGCGGTCTCGCTGACCAGCCGCGTCCAGCCCGCCTCCTCGTCCCCTCGCGCGATCAGGGTCACCACCGCCCGCAGCCTGCCGGGGGGCTCCCACCCGACGCCTGCGACCCACTCGGTGCGGGAGCACGCCGGCTACTCGTGCGGCTTGGCCATCTTGCGGTGGTCGAGCGCCTCGTCCAGGATCTTCTCGTCGACGCCCTTCTCGCGCGCGACCTCGCGCGCGGTCTTGCCGCTGGCGGCCGCCTCCTTGACGATCTCGGCCGCCTTGTCGTAGCCGATGTGGGGGTTCAGGGCCGTCGCCGTCGCCAGCGTCGCCTCGGCGTGGCGGGTCAGCATCTCCTCGTTGGGCTCGATGCCGCGGACGCACTTCTCGTCCAGCGCCCGGGAGGCGGAGGCGAGCAGCTTGATCGAGTCCAGCAGGTTGCGCGCGATCAGCGGCACCCGAACGTTGAGCTCGAACTGGCCCTGGGTGCCGGCGATCGCGATCGCGGCGTCGTTGCCGATCACCTGGTCGCCGACCTGGATCACGACCTCGCAGATCACCGGGTTGACCTTGCCGGGCATGATCGAAGAGCCCTTCTGCAGCTCGGGCAGCAGCAGCTCCGCCAGGCCCGCGCGCGGGCCCGAGCCCATCAGCGCCAGGTCGCCGGCGATCTTGATCAGCGACACCGCGACCGTCTTCAGCGCCCCGCTCAGCTCCACCAGGGCGTCGCGGTTGCCCTGCGCCTCGAACGGATCGGCCGGCTCCGAGATGTCCAGGCCGGTGTCGGCGCTGAGCCGCTCGCGCACCTTGGCGGCGAACTCCGGGTGGGTGTTGAGGCCGGTTCCGGTGGCCGTGCCGCCCAGCGGGATCTGTCCCACCCGCCCGAGCGTGCCGCGGACGCGGTCGGCGCCCAGCTTCACCTGCGCGGCGTAGCCGCCGAACTCCTGACCCAGCGTGACCGGGACGGCGTCCATCAGGTGGGTGCGGCCGGCCTTGACGTGGTCGGCGAACTCGGTGGCCTTGCGCTCAAGCGCCGAGGCGAGCTCGTCCAGCGCGGGCAGCAGATCGGAGTGGACCTCGCCCAGCGCCGCCAGGTGCACTGCCGAGGGGAAGACGTCGTTCGAGGACTGGCCCCTGTTTGCGTGGTCGTTGGGGTGGGCCTCGTCGCCTGCGAGCTCGGCGATCACCTCGTTCGCGTTCATGTTCGAGGAGGTCCCGGAGCCGGTCTGGAAGACGTCGATCGGGAACTGGTCGTCGTGCTTGCCCTCGGCGACCTCGTCGCCGGCCTTGGCGATCCGCTCGGCGACGTCGCCGTCGAGCTCGCCCAACTCGGCGTTGGCGCGAGCCGCCGCGGCCTTCAGGCGCCCCAGCCAGTGGATCACCGGTGGCGGCACCGGCTGCCCGGAAATCTGGAAGTTCTCGACGGCCTTCGTGGTCTCAGCGCCCCAAAGCTCGCTCATCGCATCAGGCTATCGGGCGCGCCGGGGCGGCCGGATTGACAGCCTCGGGAGCGAGACATAGGGTTGACCGATGCTTCGCAGGCGGGGGACATTCGCGGCGCTGGTGGCAGCATCGGCGCTGTTGGCCGCGCCGGTTTCAGCGCAGGCGGCGTCGGGCGACATCTACGTCAGCGATGAGGACGCAAACCAGGTCTTCCGAATCGACCCCGCCACCGGCACCGCGACGCCCGTGATCCAGGGGATCCCCTTCGAGGTCCTCACCAACATGGCCTACGAGCCGCCGGGGCGGCTGCTGCTGACCGACGAGGACACGTTCCCGGGCGACTTGGGTGCGGTCTATCGGTTCGACATCACGACGTCGGCCCTGACGCCGATCGCCTCCGGCGCTCCGTTCGATGGGCCGCTCGGGGTCGCGCGCGAGCACAGCGGCTCGCTGGCGGTGGCGGACGCAAATGCGGCCCTCTTCCGGCTCCCGGCGGCCGGCGGCACGCCCACGCCGCTCGCGACCGGCCCCCCGATCAACACCCCCTTCGGCGTCGTCGTCGCGCCGGACGGGTCGATCTACGTCACCGACCTCAACGCTGAACAGTTGGTCCGCGTCGATCCCACCACCGGCGCCCAGGCCACGATCCCAGTATCGCTGCCTCTCGACGATCCATTCGATCTCGCGCTGCAGCCCGACGGCAAGCTGCTGCTCGCCGACCGTGCCGCGGATGGTCCGGGGGGTGACGGCGTGCTTTACCGGATCGACCCCGCCACCGGCGCCGCGACGGTGGTCGCCTCGGGCCCCCCGTTCGCCGACCCGCGCGGCGTCGCGGTGCAGGCGGACGGGCAGATCCTCGTCGCCGACGAGGACGCCGGGCCGGCCAACTCGGGCGCCCTGTTCCGCGTAGACCCCGTCACAGGGGCCCGTACCCCTGTCTCGGTGGGCCTGCCGCTGGACCACCCGAGCGCGGTGGCGGTGGCACCGCCGCTGTGCGCTGGAAGGGAGGCGACGATCGTCGGCTCGCCGGCCGCCGACACCCTGACGGGTTCCCCCTTCGCTGACGTGATCGTGGGCCTGGGCGCCAGGGACCAGATCTCCGGGCTCGCGGGCAGGGACCTGGCCTGCGGTGGCCCCGGCAAGGACGTCGTACGGGGCGGCCCCGGCAAGGACCGACTGCTGGGCGAGGCCGGCAAGGACAAGCTCGTCGGCGGCAAGGGGAAGGACAACCTGATCGGCGGCAAGGGCCGCGACAACTGCGTCGGTCGCACCGACCGCGAGAAGAGCTGCTGACGAGCTACCCGGACTCGAGCCCGGCCGCGTAGCCCTGGCCGAAGGTGCGCTCGAACTCGGCCGGCAGCAGGCCGTTCTGGCTGTAGCGCGCCGCCGTGTCGAGTCGCAGCCCCAGGTCGGCGTGGATGCCCTCCGACCCTCGCTCGACCGCGCCGATCAGATAGCCGAGCTGAAGCGCCTCGGCCCCGCCGGGGTCCTCTTGCGCTGCGGCGTTGAGCTCGGTCGCGGCGGCGATCATCTCCTTGCCGATCGCGGCCAGCTGACCACCCTCCTGCTCGGGGGTGAGGCAGTCGGAGATCGGCGTCTCGCCCTCCAGCAGCACCTCGGCGGGGGCCACGCGCAGGGCCGTCAGATAGGCGTCGCCGCCGGCCAGGCAGGCAGCCGGCGCCTCTTCGTCTTCACTCGACGAGCAACCGGCGGCCGCAAGCGCCGCGCAGGCGGCCAGCAGCGCGGTCAGTCCGATCGCGGCTCGGGGCACCCCCCGATCCTACGAAGTCGTCCGCCCCGGCCCATAACTTGAAAGCCCGTGAGCGACGAGGCGATGGCCCTGCGCCCAATCGACCCGCTCGCGCATCGCGCGCTCGAGGCGCTGGTGCGCGCGGAGGCGACCCTGACCCGCCGGCTCGCGGCCGACCTCGACCGGATCGGCGTCTCGGCCACCGGCTTCGGGATGCTGGTGCTGCTGACCAGCGCCGGCGGCCGCCTGGAGCTGCGGGCGATTCGGCGCCGGATCGGTGCCTCGAAGGCGACCGCGACCGAGGTGCTGGACACGCTCGAGAACCGCGGCTTCGTCGAGCGCAGCAGGCTCGAGTCCGACCGCCGCGCAGTCTCGGTGGCGCTCACCCCGGCCGGCGGCAACCTCGTGACCCACGCCTTCCCCGGACACGCCGAGCGCGTCCGCGAGGCCTTCGGGGAGCTCGACGAGGACGAGAAGCGCCAGCTCGCCGAGATCTGCCGCAAGCTGGACCGCGCCGCGTAGCATCGGCCGCATGGAGCAGCGCCTCAGCGTCGTCACCCTCGGCGTCTCCGACCTCGCGCGCGCTCGTGCGTTCTACGAGGCGCTGGGCTGGAAGACGCGAGCCAAGCCTGACGACGACGTCGTCTTCTTCCAGGCGGGCGGCATCGTCGTCTCGCTCTGGGACCGCGCGAGGCTGGCCGCCGACAGCGCGGTAAGCGACCCCGGCGGCTGGGGCGGGATCACCCTCGCCCACAACGTCCGCTCGCCGGCGGAGGTCGACGAGGTGATCGAACAGGCGCGCGCGGCTGGCGCCGCGATCGGCCGCGAGCCCGCCGAGACCTTCTGGGGCGGCTACTCGGGCGCCTTCACCGACCCCGACGGCCACCCCTGGGAGGTCGCTCACAACCCTCACTGGACCATCGGCGAGGATGGCTCCGTGACTCTTGCGCCCTAGGCGCCGCCGGACGCGAAGCGGAGGAGGCGCCGTTGTGCGGGGTCGCTCGTAGAATCGCCCGCTGATGGCGGGTTTTCGCGAAGCGGATCCAAAGCAGTCCTTCCCCGAGCTCGAGCAGCGGGTGCTGGAGCGATGGCGCCAGGGCGACGTGTTCGCGCGCCAGGTGAGCCAGCGCGAGGGCGCGCCGCTGTGGAGCTTCTACGAGGGCCCGCCCACGGCCAACGGCAAGCCCGGATCACACCACGTGCTCTCGCGGATCTTCAAGGACATCTACCCGCGCTTCCACGCGATGAGCGGCGAGCGGGTGCCGCGCAAGGGCGGCTGGGACTGCCACGGCCTTCCGGTCGAGCTGGAGATCGAGAAGGAGCTCGGCCTCGCGAACAAAGCCGAGATCGAGGAGTACGGGATCGCCGAGTTCAACGCCAAGTGCCGCGAGTCCGTCTTCCGCTACGTCGAGGAGTGGAAGCGTTTCAGCGAGCGGATCGGCGTCTGGATCGACATGGACGACCCCTACGTGACCATGGACAACGACTACATCGAGTCGGTCTGGTGGGCGCTGCGCCGGATCTGGGACGACGGGCGGCTGTACGAGGGTCACAAGGTCGTGCCCTACTGCCCCCGCTGCGGCACCGCGCTCTCCTCGCACGAGGTGGCGTCGGGCTACCACGACGTCGAGGACCCATCCGTCTATCTGAAGCTGCCCATCGGCGAGCCGACCCCGAACGACGAGATTCCCGAGAGCCCGCTCCAGGCCGGCGACCAGCTTCTCGTCTGGACCACCACCCCCTGGACGCTGATCACCAACGCCGCCGTCGCAGCGGGCCCCGAGATCGAATACGTGCGGGCCCGGTACGGGGACGAGGTATTCGTGCTGGCCCGCGACCGAGTTGAGGCCGTTCTCGGCGAGGAGGCCGAGGTGCTCGCTCACTTCCCCGGGGAGGCGCTGGCGGGTACCACCTACGAACCGCCCTTCACCTACATCACCGACTACGGCCCCAAGGGCCACACGGTGCTGCTCGCCGACTTCGTCAGCACCGACGAGGGCACCGGGCTGGTCCACACGGCGATCGCGTTCGGCGAGGACGACTTCCGGCTCGGCGAGCAGTACGGGATCACGCTCCAGAACCCCGTTCGGCTCGACGGCACCTTCGACGAGCGCATCACCGACTTCGCGGGCCGCTCGGTCAAGGAGGCGGATCCCGACATCGTCAAGGCGCTCGAGGCCAAGGGCAGGCTGCTGCGGGCCGAGTCCTACCTGCACAGCTATCCGCACTGCTGGCGCTGCGACACGCCGTTGCTCTACTACGCGAAGTCGAGTTGGTACGTGGCCACCACCCAGGTCAAGGACCGGATGCTGGCGGCGAACGAGCAGATCGGCTGGCACCCCGAGCACATCAAGCACGGCCGCTTCGGCCAGTGGCTCGAGAACAACGTCGACTGGGCGCTCAGCCGCGACCGCTACTGGGGCACCCCGCTGCCGATCTGGGAGTGCGAGTCTCCCGATTGCGAAGGAAGCTTCTGCGCCGGGTCCGTCGAGGACCTGAGCTCGCGCGGGGCCACGGTCCCCGACGACCTGCACCGGCCCTTCATCGACGAGGTCGTGCTGCCCTGCGAATCGTGCGGGGGCGAGATGCGTCGCGACAAGGCGGTGATCGACACCTGGTTCGACTCGGGCTCGATGCCCTGGGCCCAGTTCCACTACCCGTTCGAGAACCAGGAGCTCTTCGCCGAGCGCTTCCCCGCGGACTACATCTGCGAGGCGATCGACCAGACCCGCGGCTGGTTCTACACGCTGCTGGCCGAATCAGTTCTTCTGTTCGACGCATCGAGCTTCCGCAACTGCGTCTGCCTGGGCCTCATCCTGGACCCCGAGGGCCAGAAGATGTCGAAGAGCCGCGGCAACGTCGTCGATCCCTGGGAGGTGATCGACCGCCACGGTGCGGACGCCTTCCGCTGGTACTACTTCGCCTCGCAGCAGCCCTGGAACGGCTATCGCTTCGACGTCGAAACCGTCGGCGAGTCGGTGCGGCAGTTCCTGCTGACCCTCTGGAACACCTACTCGTTCTGGGTGCTCTACGCCAACACGACCACGCCCGAGGTCGATCCGGAGTCGATGTACGACGAGCCCAGCCTGGACCTCGGTCCCGAGGACTTCGCGCCCGGCGCCAGCCTCCGCAACACGGCCTTCGAGCCGCGGCCGCACTCCGACGAGCTCGACCGATGGGCGCTCTCGCGCCTGCAGGGCCTGATCGGGACCGTCCGTGGCCACATGGAGGAGTTCGACGCGACCAGCGCCGGCCACGCGATCGCGGAGTTCGTAGACGAGCTCTCCAACTGGTACGTGCGCCTGGGACGCCGCCGCTTCTGGGAGGGCGACATGTTCGCCTTCGCCACCCTGCGCATCTGCCTGATCGAGCTCTCGAAGCTGCTCGCGCCCTTCATCCCGTTCCTCGCCGATGAGATCTACGGCAACCTCGTCGGCGGGGCCGACGAGAGCTTCTTCGACCAGCCCGACTCGGTCCACCTCTGCGACTTCCCCGAGCCCGATCCCGATCGGATCGACGAGGAGCTCGAGGCGCAGATGGACGTGGTGCGCCGCACGGTCGAGCTCGGCCGCGCCGCCCGCTCGCACGCGAAGGTCAAGGTGCGCCAGCCCCTGCGGCGCGCGGTGATCGTCGCTTCGGACTCGGAGCGGGAGGGGATCGAGGAGCTGGCGGGCCTCGTCACCTCCGAGCTGAACGTGAAGGAGCTCGAGTTCGTGCACGAGCGATCCGAGCTCGTCGCCTATCGGGCCAAGGCCAACTTCCGGGCGCTGGGACCGCGATTCGGAAAGGACATGCCCCAGGTAGCCGCTGCGGTCGAGGCCCTGGACGCCGCGGCCGTGGCCAGGGTGATCGAGGGCGGCGGCGAGGTCGGGATCTCGATCGACGGCCACGACCACACCCTCAGCGCCGACGAGATCAGCCTGGTGATGGAGCCGCTCGAGGGCTACCAGGTCGAGGCCGAAGCCGGGCACGCCGTCGGCCTCTCGCTCGAGCTCGACGACGAGCTGCAGACCGAGGGCTGGGCCCGCGAGATCGTGCACGCCGTGCAGGCGGCCCGGAAGAAGGCCGGCCTCGAGGTCACCGACCGGATCACCCTGGAGCTCGCGGGCGACTCCGAATTGCTCGACGCCGCCCGCCAGCACGAGAGCTACGTCTCCGAGGAGACGCTCGCGCTCTCGGTCTCCTACTCCGACGACGGCGGCAGCGAGGGCGCGACCATCGACGGCCGCGAGCTGCTGATCTCGGTCGCCCGCACCGACGAGCAGGCGGAGTTCGGGCCCGAGGACTTCGAGTGACGCCGCTGGAGCCGGAGTCCGAGGCCGGCGCTTTCGAGCTGGCCGCCGACACCAAGGCCGTTCTGCTCGCCGCCGGCCTCATCTTTCTCCTCGCCCTGGTGTTGGGCGTGTGGAAGTACCGCCAGATGGCCTCGAGCCCCGACGGCCTCGCGCACCCCTACGTGGACACCGCCCACCGCGCCGCGCTGCTCTATTCCTTCGCCACCCTGCTGATCGCGGTCTTCGTCGAGCTCAGCGGCTGGAGCGAGACGGTGGACTCGATCGCCGCCTTCGTCGTCATCTTCTACTTCCTGGCGGCGGTCGGCTCCTACATCTGGCACGGAGCCAGGCGCGACACCGACAACCAGATCCGCGACCCGGTGAGGGGAACGGGCGTCTTCTTCTGGTCGCTGGTGGTCGCCGAGATCGCCGGCTTCTCGGTGCTGCTGGCCGGCTTCGCCGACGCCCAGGTCCTCTAGCCGGCGGGGCCTACGCCAGCGAAGGTTCCAGCTCGGCCTCGAGGCGGGCCTTGGGCATCGCGCCGACGATGCGCTTGGCGGGCTCGCCGTCCTTGAACAGGATCATCGTCGGGATCGAGAGGACCTCGTACTTGGCGGCGGTCTGCTGGTTGTCGTCGACGTTGAGGCTGACGATCGAGAGGTCGTCGCGCTCGGCGTCCATCTCCTCCAGCACCGGGTGGACGACGCGGCAGGGACCGCACCAGGGAGCCCAGAAGTCGACCAGCACCGGCCCGTCGGCGTCGAGCACGTCGGACTGGAAGTTGGCGTCGGTCACATCGGTGAGCTTGCCCGGCACTTTGGTCTCCTCGTCGTCGTTAAGGCTTCTGAATCCGTCTCTTACTATACAAACTGAAGCGTAGTCAGCGGCGCAGCCGCATCGCCGGCACCCGCCACATCGCCTCGGCCACGATCGCCTTGGTCATCTTCGAACTGCCCTCGCGGCGGTCGCGGAAGACGATAGGGATCTCGACCACCCGGAAGCCCGCCCTGATCGCCCGGTAGGTGACCTCAACCTGGAAGGCGTATCCGAGCGAGTCGATCGCGTCGAGGTCGATCGTCTCCAGCACCTCGCGGCGGATCACCTTGAAGCCGCCGGTGAGGTCGCGGACGTCGAGCCCGAGCGCGGTGCGCGCGTAGGCGCTGCCGCCGCGGCTGATGAAGCGGCGGAGCGGGCCCCACTCCGTCACGCCCCCACCGGGGACGTAGCGCGACCCGATCACCAGGTCGGCGTCCTCGGCGGCGCGCAGCAGCTGCGGCAGGTAGGCCGGGTCGTGCGAGAAGTCGGCGTCCATCTCCACGATCAGCTCGGCGCCGCCTGCGAGCGCCTGTCCAAAGCCCGCGATGTAGGCGGGGCCGAGGCCCTGCTTCCGCGCCCGGTGCAGCACCTCCACGTTCGGGTGCTCGGCGGCGAGGCGGTCCGCGATTTCGCCCGTGCCGTCGGGGGAGTTGTCGTCCACCACCAGCACCCGGCTCACTTCGGGCAGCCGCTCGCGGATGGCGGCGACAAGCCGCTCGAGGTTTTCGGCCTCGTTATAGGTGGGCAGGATCACCCAGACGCCGGGCCGGGGGGCGTCCTGCTCGGAGGGCTCAGGCACGCGCGGATGCTAGTCGCAGGGACGGGGAAACGCCCTCGGCGCGACGCTAGGTTTGGGGCATGCGCAACGCCGAGATCGCCGCCGCCCTGCGAGAGCTGGGCACCCTCTATGAGCTTGACGGCGCCGACCGCTTCCGCGTGGGTGCCTACAAGGACGCCGCGAAGGTCGCCGCCGACAGCCCCGTTTCGCTCGAGCAGCTCTCGGCGGAGGGACGGCTGACCGAGCTGCCGGGGTTCGGCAAGACGCTCGCAGTCAAGGTTGAAGCGCTGATCGAGACCGGGAGCATCCCCGCGGCCGACAAGCTGAAAGAGACGATCCCCGCCTCCCTGGTCGAGGTGACGCGGGTCCCGGGGCTCGGCGCGAAAAAGATCCGCCGCCTCTACGACGAGCTCGGCGTCACGGACCTCGAGAGTCTGCGCGCCGCGGCCGAGCAGGAGCAGATCAGGGAGATGAAGGGCTTCGGGATCAAGGTCGAGGAGCGCGTGCTGGCGGAGCTCGAGAACCTGCCGGACGCGGGAGACGAATCCGAGCGCCGCCTGCTCTCCAAGGTCCTACCGGTGGCGGAGGAGCTGAAGGCCGCGATCGAGGCCCTGCCCTCCGCGGGCAGGGTCGAGGTGACCGGCTCGGCTCGCCGCTGGGCCGAGACCTGCAAGGACATCGACATGATCGCGACGAGCGAGGACCCGGCGGCTCTGGGGAAGGCTCTCGCCGAGCACGAGCTCGTCGCGCAGGCCAGCTCCGGGGGCGACAAGGGCACCAGCGTGCTGACCCACGCGGGGCTGAAGGTCGACGTGCGGATCACGCCCCCGGAGACGTTCGGGAACCTGCTGCAGCACTTCACGGGCTCGATGGAGCACAACGTCGAGCTTCGCGAGCGCGCGCTGAAGCACGGCTACTCCGTCTCCGAGCATGGCGTAACCGAGACGGAGCCGAAGAAGGGCAAGAAGGCCAAGGTCCATCGCTTCGAGGACGAGGCCGGCGTCTACAAGCTCCTCGGTCTGCCGTACATCGAGCCCGAGCTGCGCCAGGGCCGCGGCGAGATCGAGGCCGCAGACTCTGGCGAGCTGCCCGAGCTGGTGACGCTCGCCGACATCCGAGGTGACCTTCATTCGCACACCACGCTCTCCGACGGGCGGAACACGCTGCCCCAGATGGCCGATGCGGCGCGGGCGCGTGGCTACGCCTACCTCGCGATCACCGACCACTCGGCCAGCCACGGCTTCGGCGACCACGTCGACGCCAAGGCGCTGGCGAAGCGGATCAAGGAGGTCGCGAAGTGGAACGAGTCGGCGCCGAAGGGGTTCCGGTTGCTTGCGGGGTCCGAGGTGAACATCGGGACCAAGGGCGAGCTCGACTACCCCGACGAGCTGCTCGCCCAGCTCGACTGGGTCGTCGCGAGCGTCCACACCTCGTTCAACATCTCCGAGAAGGCGATGACCGAGCGGGTGGTGGAGGCGATCGGGCACCCCCTCGTGGACTGCGTCGGGCACCTCACCGGGCGGCTGCTGCTGCGGCGCGAGCCCTACGCGATCGACGTCGAGAAGGTGGCCGAGGCCGCGGCAGCAAACGGGACCATGATCGAGATCAACGGCAACCCCAACCGCCGTGACCTGAACGAGCACCACGCCCGGCTCGCGGCCGAGGCGGGGGTGATGATCGTCTGCAACACCGACGCCCACGGCGTCGAGACGCTGGAGAACATGAAGTACTCGGTCGCCACCGCGCGCCGCGCGTGGCTCAACGCCGAGCAGGTCGCGAACACGCGCCCCTGGCGCTCCTTCGCTGCCCTGCGGAAGCGGGCGAAAAAGGCGAAGGCGAAGGCCTAGGCCGCGCTGGGCGGGGGCGGCGGATGGCCGCCCGGGGCCCGGTCCCTGCGCAGGCCCGGCGTGCGGACGAGCACCACGGGCTGAAAAGCAGACCCGGGCTCGACGTAGAAGCGGATCCCGTCGCGCTCCTCGATCGCCGTCACCGCACCCTCGCGGGCCCTCAGCGCCAGCGCCGCGGCCAGCGCGAACCCGGTGCCGACCGCCGCGACGCCGGGGTAGAAGACCCCCGCCGCGCCGGCGATCAGCGCGAACGCTCCCAGCGGCCACAGGCGCGCGACCGCGACCCGGCCGGGCCGGTCGGTGGGCAGCGTCGGCGACATCCTCGCCCCGGCCAGCAGCGGGCGCATCGCCTCGGCAGCGCGCCCCGGCCGGCCCAGGTAGAGGCCCAACCCGACCGAGAGAGGCCACCAGGCGGCGGCGACGATCAGGGTGGTGGTGTCAGTGTCGCGGTCGGCGGCGATCACGGTGACGGCGGCGAGGGCCGTCGCCGCCCCCGCTGCCAGCAGCACGGTCATCCGCAGCAGGTCGCAGAAGGCCACGGCGCCCTAATCCGCCAGCGCCCGCAGCACCTCGACGAAGCCCTCCGGCCCGTCGACGGTCAGGTCCGCGTACGCCGACACCTCGGGGGGCGCCTCGTCGGATGCGACGGCGATGCAGACGATGGCCTCGAGCACACCGTCCTCGTGCAGCGTGCGCAGCGCCGAGAAAGCGTCGACGTCGGTGCGGTCGTCCCCGGCGTAGAGGGCGGCCTTGACGGGGCGAGCGGGGATCAGCGCCGCCACCGCGATCCCCTTGTTGATCGGCACGTCGGGCCGGATCTCCAGCACCTTGCGTCCGCGATGCGCGACCAGGCCCTTCCAATCAGCGCCGGCCTCGATCTCGCGCGCCAGCGACTCGGCCTCGCCCTCGTTCTCCGACCCGCGCCAGTGCAGCGCGACGATCGCACCCTTGTCCTCGATGCGGATCCCGGCCCGCTCCAGGTCGCGCTGGTCGAGCCCGGCGACGAATGCGCGGGCGTCCCCGTCGCGCCCGTCCAGGGAGGGGTCAGGCTGAGGCTCGGCAGCGCCCGGCAGCAGCAGCTCGAAGCCGTGGTTGCCCGAGTAGGCGATCTCGTCCAGGCCGACCACGCGGCGGGCGTCGAGCGCGGGACGGCCGCTGACCGCCGCGACGAGGGCGTACTTGGCGGCGAGGGCCTTCAACAGCTCGCGCGAGGCGGGCGGCACCTGCGCGTCATCGGGGCGATCGACGATCGGCGCCAGCGTCCCGTCGACGTCAAGCAGGATCGCCGCGGCGCCCGGGTCCTGGCGCAGTGGGGCGAGCAGCTCCTCCATCTGATCTAGTATCGCCGCCCGTGCGGAGGACCCTTCAGCTCGCCGCGATCGGCACCGCCGCCGGCGCCTTCAGCGGGCTCTTCGGGATCGGGGGCGGCACCATCATCGTGCCCTTGCTGATCGTCTGGCTCGGGTACGGGGAGCGCGAGGCCACCGGCACCAGCATGGCCGCGATCATCGTCATCGCAGCCTTCGCGGTCGCCCTGCAGGGTGCCGGCTACGGCAACGTCGACGTCGGCAACGCGGCCCTGGTCGGAGTGCCCGCGATCGGCGGGGCGCTGGTGGGCACCGCGCTGCAGCAGCGGCTGCCCGAGCGGGCGATCTCCGGCCTGTTCGCGCTCCTGCTCGTCATCATCGCCGTGGAGCTGATCATCCCGTGAACCAGCGCCGGTCAAGGGGGGAACGCTGATGGAGGAGGTGCTCGCGGCCCTGCTCGGCTTCCTGGGGGGAATGGTCGGAGGATTGCTCGGCGTCGGCGGCGGCATCCTCTTCGTCCCGGCCCTGGCGATCTTCCTCGACGAGCCCCAGGTCGAGGCCGAGGCCACCTCGCTGCTCGCCATCGTCCCGGTCGCGATCGTCGCCACCTGGCGCCAGAAGGGCTACGGCAACGTTCGCCTCAAGGACGGGCTGCTGATCGGCGTGCTCTCTCCGATCGGCGTCGCGGTCGGAGTCGTCGTCGCCAACGAAGTCAGCGAGCGTGCGCTGGAGCTCTCGTTCGCAGCCGTGGCCGTGCTGGTCGCGGCGCGGCTCGCCCGCCGCGCCCTCTCGCCCGCTCCCGCTCCCGACTAGGCGGCCCGGGCGGGGCCGTGCTCGAGGACGCCCTTGACTCCGGCGTCGAGCGCGTTAAGGCGGTAGAGAGCCAGAGCCTCCGGCGAGCCGAATCCCGCCCCTGAGCCGCGGCCGGACCCCGCTCCCGAGCGCGGTCCGTCGGCGCCGTGGTGGGTGAGGATGCAGTGCAGCAGCGCCGCGCGGCGCTCGGGCGCAAGGCCGGACGAGGCCCGCCCGACGATCTCGGCGCCGATGCTGACGTGGCCGAGCAGCCTTCCCTCCTCGGTCAGCTCGAACTCGGCTCCGTAGGCGAACTCCCGCACCTTGCCCACGTCGTGCAGCAGCGTGGCCGCCATCAGCAGGTCCGAGTCGAGCCGCGGGTGAAGCTGGCAGACCTCTCCCACCAGGGTCCCGACCGCCACCGTGTGCTCGATCAGGCCGCCGAGGTAGGCGTGGTGGCCCGCGCGGGTGCAGGGAGCGCGGCGGAACTCGACGGCGACCCGGTCCGAGAGCAGGACGGCCTCGACGACGGCTCGCAGGCCGGGGTCGTGCACCTCCCTGATCAGATGCTCCAGGAAACCGGCAAGCTCGTCTGGGTCGCGGTAGGCCTTAGGCAGGAAGTCGGCGGGATCGAGCTCCCTCCCCTCCAGCCTGCGCACGTCGTCGATCTCGGCCACCAGCTCGCCCCGGAAGCGCTCGACCTTGCCCGCGACCCGTATGGCGTCACCCCGCTCGAAGCGGGCCGCCAGGCGATCCACCTCGCGGAAGGCGCGGGCGGGGATCGTGCCGCTGCGGTCGCGCAGCTCCAGGCTCAGGTAGGGGGAGCCGTTGCGGGCCGTGAGCCTGTCCTTGCGCGCGCACGCGTAGTCGCCCCGGAAGCGCTGCCCGGGGCGCAGCTCGGCGATCGTGGGCCCGGCCACGGTCGGCTCGTCGCCGCTCGCCCGCTGCGCCTGGGGCTGGGATCTGGCAGGCGACGCCACGCGTCGATCTTGAGGCTACGGCCGGACGTTCCGGCGGCCCGGTGGGGCGTGCGGCGCCTCCCGGTGGGGTGAGCCGGTACGCTCGGTTCATGGACGCTCTGGTGTGGGAGGGGGACCCCCCCGAGTTGCGGTCACCGGTGATGGTCTGCGCCTTCGCCGGCTGGAACGACGCCGCGGGCGCCGCCACCACCGCGCTCACCGCCGCCGCCGAGTCCCTCGACGCGGAGGTGATCGCGCAGATCGACCCCGAGGAGTTCTTCGACTTCCAGGCGAACCGCCCGACGATCAGCCTGGCCGAGGGCCAGGCGCGCCAGATCGAGTGGCCCGGCAACGTGCTGATGGCCGCGCGAGCGCCGCGCGCCGAGCGCGATCTGGTGCTGATGGCGGGCACCGAGCCGAACCTGCGCTGGCGCACCTTCTCGGAGGGCGTCGCTTCGGCGGCCGAGACCCTGGGAATCGAGATGGTCGTGACGATGGGCGCCCTGATCGCCGACGTCACCCACACGCTGCCGGTGCCGATCACCGGGCTCGCGTCCGATCCCGAGCTGGTCGCTCGCCTCGACCTCTCCAGCTCCAACTACGAGGGGCCGACAGGCGTCGTCGGGGTCGTCCACGACGCCTGCGACAAGCGCGGCATCCCCTCCGCAAGCCTCTGGGCCGCCGTCCCCCACTACGTGGCAGCGGTCCCGAACCCGAAGGCGGCGCTTGCCCTCTTGCGCCGGCTCGAGGGGCTTGTCGGCGTGGCCGTCGAGGCCTCGGGCCTCGAGGAGGAGTCGGAGTCCTTCGAGCGCCAGGTCTCGAACGCGGTCTCGGCCAACCCCGAGATCCAGGAACTGGTGCAGCGGCTGGAGGAGGAGCAGGCCGACCAGCTCGACGTCGACGAGGACATCCCCTCGGGCGAGAGCCTGGCGCGCGACTTCGAGCAGTTCCTGCGCCAGCGCGGCGGCGGCCCCCCTCAGGGACCGTAGGCTCCTACTGGACCTGCTTGTCCTTGCCGGGCCCGCCCTTCAGCTTGTCCTTGCCGGGCCCGCCCTTCAGCTTGTCCTTGCCCAACTCACCGTAGAGCTTGTCCTTGCCCTTCCCACCCCTCAGGGTGTCCTTGCCCGCACCTCCGCAGATGAAATCGTTGCCCGCCAGGCCGGAGAGCTTGTCATTTCCGCCGGCGCCCGCGATCACGTCGGCGGCGGGGGTGCCGGAGAGCTTGTCGGCGCCCCCGGTGCCGCTGATCGTCGCGGGCTTGCCGTGACAGGTTGGGCAGGATGAGGTGTCGGGGTCCTGGCTCTCGTCGCCGAGGCCGTCCTGGTCGCAGTCGGGCTCGAGCGCTGCCGATACGCCTAGCTGCAGGTCATTCACCGGGGAGAACATGGCTGGAGGGCCCAGCGCGACATCTTCCCCGAACGTACCCTGGTGAACGGCGTACCCCATCGCGGGCCCCGCGCAGTAGAAGACACTGGGGGGCGCCGTGTAAACCCCGATGACGTCGCCGGCTAACACGGGTATGCGGGTGGGGAACGTCTTGAGCACATCGAGATCGGGGATGGCTTGACCCTCGCTCTCTCCGACGATCGTGAACTGGTCGCCGCTCGCATGACGACCGACTTTCAACCTCATCGGTGACTCGCCACCCGCGCTGGATGCCTGGAAGCTCCAAGAGGTGATGACTCCCGCGAAGGGAGCCGCGTACTGTCCTCCGGGCGAACTGGATTGAAGCCGGGTTCTCGGGCTGCAGTTGTCGGTGGGCAGGAACGTCTGCCCGATCTGGGTCGCCGCGCCTGCGCTTCCCGGAGCGGCGATCAGCGCGGCCAGGACCACGAGGGGCACGAGCGCTAGACGCCTCATCAGCCAGTTCACCCTATCCGGACACGATGGTTGCGACAAGCGCCAGCGACGAATCAGGCGGACGGTTCGGTCAGCTACCGCGGGGGGGCTGTCGCTCGGGAGGCCCGTACACCTGGACTTCGCGGATGTGGTTGGCATTGATCAAGACCACTTCGCCATCGGTCTCAATGACCTTGATCAGGGGAACCTCCGTAGTCGTTACTGCGCTGATCTCGGCCCTGATCTGCTCAACGGTGCTCTGGACGTTCTTCCTCTCACCGTTGTCGAAGATGATCACGGCGTTGTTCTCGATGGTGGCCATGGGGCACAGCCTATCCCGGCATTCGCGCGAGAACACCGGTCCGCGGAGCCGGTCGGCTACCGCTCTTCGTCCAAAGCGGTAGTCGATCAACGATTTGGTGCAATGTCACCGTCCTGAGATGAGCGCGATCACCCACCTAATCGCCGGTGTCCCGGTATCCGATCTCGACGCCAGCATCGATTGGTACACCCGGTTCTTCGGGCGACCCCCGGACATGCGCGTCGGGGAAGAGATCCTCTGGGATATCGACGAGCACGCCACCCTCTTCATCGAGCCGAACCCGGGCCAGGCTGGCGCGGGCCGGATCACCCTCGCCGTGGCTGGGCTCGACGCGCTCCTGGAGCGCCTCGCAGACCAGCGCATCGAGCACGAACCGATCGAGACCTACTCGAACGGTGTGCGCCACGTGAACATCCCCGATCCGGATGGGAACGCGATCGCGTTCGCCGAGCCGCCCGACGCCGCGAGCGAAGGGCCGTCCTAGGCCTCAGACGCCGGGCAGATCAGCCTGAAGTCGCACCACGAGCAGATCTCCGGCGAGGGACGGGGCTCGAAATCCTGGCCGAGGATGCCCTCCCCGACCTCCAGCACGGTGGACTCGACGCGCTCGAGGTCGTCTGAGGATCCGCCGACGGCGACCTTCTCGTCGGCGAGCACGTACCAGTAGCTGCCCATCGAGCTTCCGTCCAGGCGCCAGGCCTCGCGCGCGGCGAGGCGATAGATGGCGAGCTGGATGTCGGACTCCAGCGCCTGCTGGGGCCTGGGGTCGCCGGTCTTGTAGTCGATCAGCTCGTAGCCCCCGTCCGGCAGCTCGTCGACCCGGTCGACCCTGCCCCGCAGGTGGTGCGGCCCGATCTGGAAGTCGAACTTGCGCTCGACCCAGCGCGGGCTCGAGCCGCGCGCCGACTCGCGCGCGTGGTAGCGGCGCAGCGCCTCGACCGCCCGGTCGCGGTACTGGAGCTCGTCGTCGGACTCGCCGAAGCCCGAGCGGCGCCAGGCCGCCGAGAACAGGGCCATCAGCCGGTTGAGGCCGCCCGCCTCCTCGGCGGTGGACTCCTGGGAGTGGTAGCGCTCCAGCACCTGGTGGATGACGATCCCGAACCGCTGGTTGATCGTCTGCTCCTGCGGGATGCCGAAGACGCGCGCGAACTTGTACTTCAGCGGGCAGGTCCGGTAGAGCTCGATGTCGGTCGCCGACAGCGCCAGCCCCTCGCCCCGCTTCGGCAGGAAAGCCTCCAGCGAGGGCTCGTCACGCGCGGCGATCAGCTCGCGGCGGCGGGTGCTCTCGCCCTCCTCGTCCAGCAGGTAGCCGTCCAGCGCCGAGTCCATCAGCGCCTGTCGCTGCTCGGGGCTGATCGCCTGCGCCAGGACGTCGTTGACGTTGCGAAGCGAGTCGGCCACCGGCTCCGAGCCCGGCTGCTGGATCAGCCCCGCGATCTTCAGCAGCTCCAGGAAGCGGGCGACGGCGCGGTTGACGTCCATGGCCGTGTCCAGGCGCGGCTCGTTCAGCTGCCCGCCGGCCCGCCAGGCCTCCTCCAGCACCTCGTCCTGGATCATCCGGTAGGTCGCGTGCAGGCCCTCGGCCGGGCCGTAGAGCTCCTCGTCATGGCTCTGCTCGGGTGCGCCCAGCACCGCCCGCGCGTCCTCGTAGAAGGGAGAGGCGCGCACGGCGCCGTCCTCAATCGTCTCGGGCCTCGACAGCACAAGCCGCGTGCGGGCCCGGGTCATCGCCGTGTACAGCAGGCGACGCTGCAGCTGGGGGTGGGAGGGACCGCCACCGCCGAGCACCATCGGAACGTCCGGCGCTCCCTTCGGCACCGGCCCCGGCATCGCCTCGGCCTGCATCCCGACCACATAGACCTGGTCGAACTCCAGCCCCTTGAGCGCGCCCAGCGGCATCAGCCGCACCGCCTCGGCGTGGGGGGCGTCGGGCTCTTCCTCGGGCGAGACGCCGGCCTCGGAGACCGCGACCAGGTAGCGGACGAAGTCGCGGTTGGAGCCGCCGGGCTCGCGTCGCACCCAGGCGGCGGCGACGTCGCCCAGACGGGAGAGGTTGCGCAGGCGCTCGGCCGCCTCGGGGTGGGCCGCGAACAGCCGCTGGCGGCGAAAGCCGACCCGCTCGATCAGCCTGCGCACGAACACGTCCGCCGAGAGCTGGCCCATGGCGCGGGCGGCGGCGCCGTAGAGGTCGAGGAACGAGCGGATGCGGTCGCGCGCCTCGGGCGGGATCTGCGGGCTCTCGAGCGAGGCCTCCAGGGCCGAGACCATGTCCAGCTTGCGCCGGCGCGCGATCGTCGTGCAGCGCGCCAGGTCGACCGATCGCAGCTCGACCGGAGGCCGGCTGAGCGCGCGGACGGCGGCGGCGGCGTCGGAGGGATCGGCCAACAGCCGCAGCCAGGCGATCACGTCGCGCACCTCCGGGCGCTGGAAGAAGGCCCCGGCGGCCAGCAGCCTGTAGGGGACCCGCCGCTCCTCGAGCGCGGCGGCGATGGTGCGCTCGCGCGAGCCGCCGGGCGGGACCGCGACGCAGATGCGGTCGATCCGGGCCTCGCCCTGGGCCAGGACGGACTCGATCTCGCGCGCAATCGCCTGCGCTTCGGCACGCTCGTTCGCGCAACGCCAGAAGCCGACCGAGGTCTCGCCGCCCTCCGCCCGGCGCCCGCCGTCGGGTCGCTCGCCGGCGCCGGCCAGCACGGTCTGAGCGGCGTCCAGCAGGTCGCCGCCGTAGCGGAAGCTCGCCTCCAGCGTCACCTCGGCCGGGTCAGCAAGCGTCTCCCGCGCCCACTCCGCGCCGCCCCCGCAGCGTGCCCTGGCCTGGTCGTCATCGCAGGCCAGCACCAGCGTCTCCGCGCGCTCGGCCAGCCGCGCGATCAGGGCGCGCTCGGCCGGGCACGCGTCCTCGAGCTCGTCCACGATCAGGTGCGGAAAGCGCTCGGCGATGGTCGCGGCCAGCGCCGGCCGCTCGCCCAGCAGCCGGGTCAGCGCCAGCACCGCTCCGCCGTCGTCGATCGCCCCGGCCTCGCGCAGCATCTCGTCGTGCATCTCGTAGATCTCGGCGAACTCGCGCTCGCGCGCGGCCGAGTCGAGCTCGGCGGGGTCGCTGCCCTCTGCGTCCGCCAGGCTCTCGGCCCACTCCCGGAACCGCTGCGGCCCCACGCCCGCCGCCTTCAGAGCGTCGATCCGCCTCACCAGCGCCGCCAGCAGCCCGGCCGCGTTGCCGCGGATCTCGTGCCGGCGCAGCGGCAGCTCGTCGCGGCGGTCGAGCAGCATCGCCAGCCGCTCGGCGGCGCTGAGGCTCTCGATGAAGGGATCCAGCCCGGCCTCGGCCGAGTGCTCGGTCAGCAGGCGCACCGCGGCCGCGCGGTGAGGGTGCACGACAAGCTCCTCGAACCCCGCGGTGGCTGCGAGCTCGGCGCGCTCGCGCAGGCTCGTCGCCGCGACCTGCGAGCAGCTCAGCACAAGCGCCCTGCGGCCAACGCTGGCGAGCGCCGCAAGGCGCCGCGCCAGCGCCTCGGTTCGGCCCGAACCGGCCAGGCCAAGCAGCAGCAGTGGTCCCTCGCCGTGAGCGACCACGCGCTCCTGAGGATCGGTCAGATCCAGGGGCGCATGAAACGGCTCCTCTGCCATCGAGGCCAGGCTAGTTCATCGACCACACGGCCCGGCTAACCTGGCCGCGTGGCCGCGTCAGGCAGAGCCGGAAAGTCCGCGGAGCCCGTCGCGCCGCCCGGGACCTGGCTCGACGCCTTCCGCCGCTCCGTAGAGGTGCACCGCAGGATCTTCGCCGAGCACGGCAGCATCGGCGCCCGCAGCACATACGAGGGAGTCGGCGAGGGCGGCGACCGCACCCTGGTCATCGACAGGCTCTGCGAGGACGCGATCTTCGCCGAGCTCGAGGCGCTGCAGGCGGCCGGCCTGGAGTTCACCGCCATCTCCGAGGAGCGCGGCACCGTCAGCTTCGGCGATCCCGCGGCCCCGACCCGGGTGGTGATCGACCCCATCGACGGCTCGCTCAACGCCCGGCGCATGATCCCCTGCCACAGCGTCAGCATCGCCGTCGCCGAAGGCGGGACGATGGCCGACGTCAGCCTGGGCTACGTGTACGAGTTCGGCGCCGGCGAGGAGTTCGTGGCGCTGGCCGGCGAGGGCGCGACGCTCGACGGTGCGCCGATCGAGGCGCCGGAAGGCGACGGGCTCGAGGTGGTCGCGGTGGAGGCGAGCAAGCCCGAGCGGGTACGGACGGCGTCCGAGGCCCTGGCCGGGCACGCCTATCGGATCCGGGCCCCGGGCTCGATCGCGGTCTCGGCCTGCTACGTCGCGGCGGGCCGCTTCGACGGCATGTTCTCCACGCGCGACTGCCGCTCGGTGGACGCCGCCGCCGCGCAGCTCGTCGTGCGCGAGGCGGGCGGCGCCCTCAGCTTCGGCGGCGAGCTGTCCGCCGCGCCGCTGGCCCTCGACGCTCGCTACGGGATCGCCGCCGCCCGCACCGACGCGGACCTGCGCCTGCTGCTCGAGGCCCAGGACCGGGTCCCGTGAGCGAGCCCTCGCCACCCCAAGAGGGCGACCCCCGCATGGTGGACTGGGCGCTGGCCGAGCGGCTGGCGCTCGCCCTGGCCGGAGACGGTCCCCGCTGGCTCGGGACCGAGGACGAGCTGCGCGCCGAGTCCGAGCGCGCCGCGCACCTCGTTCGCCGCTACACGGGCCTGCGCCCCCGGGGACGGCTGCCCGCGGCTGAGCTGGTCGGCCGCGACGAGTGGGCCAGGACGAACCTCGCCTCTTTCCGCGAGATGTCGGGCGAGGTCGAGCGCGCCCTCGCCGGGCGCATGCAGGAGTCGGGCAGCTCTGGGGGCATCGGCCAGTCCATCGCCAGGGCCGCGACCGGCGCCGAGGTCGGCCTGACGCTCGGCTACCTCGCCCAGAAGGTGGTGGGCCAGTACGACGTCGCACTGATCGGCCCCACGCGCGAGCCGCGGCTGTTGTTCGTGGCGCCGAACCTGTCCTCGGCACAACAGCGCCTGGAGGTCGACCGCGAGCTCTTCCTCAGCTGGATCGCCCTGCACGAGACCACGCACGCGGTGCAGTTCGCCGCGGTGCCCTGGCTCAGGCCGCACCTGGGCGGGATCGCCTCGGAGCTGTTCGGGGGCGCCGCGCTCGAGATCAGCCCGGGCGAGCTGCTCGGCAAGCTCACCAGCCTGAACCCGCGCGAGCTCTTCGAGACGGTCAAGTCGGGCCAACTCGCCAACCTGCTGCTGAACCAAGACCAGCGCCGGCTGGTCGATCGCCTGATGGCGGCGATGACCGTGGTCGAGGGCTACGCCGAGCACGTCATGGACGCCGTCGGCGAGAGCCTCGATCCAGGCTACGCCGAGCTGAGGCGGCGCCTGGACCGCGACCGCCAGCGTCGCGGGCCGCTTGACGCGATCGTCTCCAAGCTGCTCGGCCTGGACCTGAAGATGTCGCAGTATCGCCGCGGCAAGGCCTTCGCCGACGAGGTCGCGGAAGCGGCTGGGATCCGCACCCTGAACCAGGTCTGGCGCCGGCCCGAGAACCTGCCGAGCGGCGCCGAAATCGATGATCCCCGCGCCTGGATAGACCGCGTCGGGGTCAAGCGCGAGCGTCGTTTGCTGGCGCTTTTCCGCTAGCGGCGTAACCGTCGCGCGGTCGCGGTTTACAAACATGTGTTCGGTGGTATAGTTCCGAACAAGCTTAGAACTAATAAGAACCCAATCCGAGGGGTAGTGACAACAAGATGGCTCAGCAGAAGAAGAAGCAGAACGAAACCGAGACCAAGAGCAACGGCACCGCCTCGGCCCGCAAGCCGAGCGACCAGGCCCGCAAGCCGAGCGACCAGGCCCTGCAGGTGGTTGACGTCGCCGTCGGCGCCGTTCCCGAGGCCGCGGACGCCGTGAACCGGACCGTTGACCAGCTTCGCGACCCGGAGGCCCGTTCGCAGGAGCTGAAGACCCTGCAGCACCGTGTCAGCAACCTCCGTGACTCCAGCACCCGCGACGCCCAGATCGAGACGTTCCGCAAGGGCCTCACGGCCGAGATCGAGAAGGCCGAGGCACGCGGCGGCGAGATCCGCAAGCAGGTGACCGACCAGGTGGTCACGCAGGCCCGCAAGGCCCGCGACCGCGTCGAGCCCGTCTACCGGGATCGCGTCGAGCCGGTCTATAAGGAGCGGGTCGAGCCGACCGTCAAGAAGCGCTTCGAGCCCGTCTACCGGGATCGCGTCGAGCCCGTCTACAAGCAGCGGGTCGAGCCGACGGTGAAGAGGGTGCGCGAGCGCGTCTAACCCTTAGCCCGGGCCGCCAGGAGAGGGGCGTCCCGGAGAAGTCTGCTCGCACCATCCTCGCGAGCAGTAGCAGCACCTCTCCTCCCTCGAAAACCGGGCCCACGGGCCCGGTTTTCATTTGTGGTGACGGCCGGCCCCTAACATCTAAACCCCATGCCCACGAAGGAACAGGTCACCGAGAAGCTGTCGGGCGTCATCGATCCCGAGCTGCGGCGCAACATCGTCGACCTGGGGATGGTGCGCTCGATCGAGATCCACGACGACGGCCGCGTCGACGTGATCGTCTCGCTGACCACCGCCGGCTGCCCGATCCGAAACCATTTCCAGCAGGCCGTCGTCCAGAACGTGGCGGAGCTCGACGACGTCAAGGCCGTCGAGGTCGGCTTCGACGTCCTCTCCGACGAGGAGAAGTCGGGCCTGCAGCAGAAGCTCGGCCGCGGCAAGCTCCCCGACGGGGCCCTGGCCCAGGTCAAGAACGTGATCTGCGTCGCCTCGGGCAAGGGCGGCGTCGGCAAGTCCACGATGACCGCCAACCTCGCCGCCGCTCTCGCCGCCGAGGGCCACGGCGTCGGCGCGCTCGACTGCGACGTCTACGGCTACTCGATCCCGCGCATGCTCGGCATCAACCAGAAGCCCGAGGTCTCGCCCGAGCGCAAGATCATCCCGCCGGTCTCACCGGCCGGCCCCAAGGTGATGTCGATCGGCTTCTTCGTCGAGGAGAACGCCGCGGTCGTCTGGCGCGGCCCGATGCTGCACAAGGCGATCCAGCAGTTCCTGGAGGACGTCGCCTGGGACGAGCTCGACTACCTGCTGCTGGACCTGCCCCCGGGCACCGGCGACGTCTCCATGACCCTCGCCCAGCTCCTGCCCCAGGCCAAGATCGTGATCGTGACCACGCCCCAGCCCGCCGCCCAGAGCGTCGCCGCCCGCTCGGCCGAGATGGCCGCCAAGGTCGACCTCGAGGTGATGGGCGTGATCGAGAACATGTCCGCCTTCACCGGACCCGACGGCGAGCGCGTCGCGATCTTCGGCGAGGGCGGCGGCCAGCTCCTCTCCGACGAGCTCGACGTCCCGCTGCTCGGCAAGGTCCCCCTGGCCGAGGAGCTGCGCGTGCACGCCGACGAGGGCACGCCCCTGGTCACCGAGAAGCCCGACCACCCGGCCTCGCAAGCGATCTACTCCGCAGCCCGCGGCATCGTCGCCCAGACCCCCGTTCAGCTCCCGGTGATGGAGGCGGTCGCCGCCGACGGCGTCCCCGCCGCCGCGATCAGCGGCACCGAGCTCCCGGTAGTTCAGTAGCCGGCGCCCGGCAGGGCGGCTACGACTTGGACTTGTAGTACTCGGCGTTCATCGCCGTGTACTTCGCCCACTCGGCGGGGAGCTGGTCCTCGGCGAAGCAGGCGTCCACGGGGCAGGCCTCGACGCATGCGTCGCAGTCGATGCACTCGTCGGGGTCGATGAAGAGCTGCTCCTTGGCGTCGTAGTCGGGCTCGTCGGGGGTCGGGTGGATGCAGTCGACCGGGCAGACCTCGACGCAGGAGTTGTCCTTCTCACCTATGCACGGCTCCGCGATGACGTATGCCACTGAGCTCCCTTTCCGCGTTCTCGCTCTTGATTGCGGTTGCGGCGCCCGGAGGCGCCGCGCGAGACCCACATTCTAGGCGAGGGGGACGGCGGGGGTCCCGCAGGCGCGGTGGCTACAGTGGGTCCATGATCCTCTTGACGGGCGCGACGGGGGTGATCGGCGGCGAGTTGCTGCCGCTGCTGCTCGGGTCCGGGCACGACGTCCGGGTGCTGGTGCGCGAGCCGAGGCGACTCGGCCCCGACCGCGTCAACGTCCGGATCTCGCTCGGAGACCTGGCCGATCCGTTCTCGATGCGCCACGCGATGCGCGGCGTGGACACGGTGATCCACCTAGCCGCGACGATCCGCGACCAGCCACGCGGGACGATCGAGGAGCTGAACGGGCTGGCGACGGTGCGGCTGCTGCGCTCGGCCGAGCGTGCCGGGGTCAAGCGCTTTCTGTTCTTCAGCGCGATGGGGGCGACCCAGTTCCAGCGGACGCGCTTCTTCCGGGCCAAGGCGCTGGCGGAGAAGGCGGTGCGCGAGGCCCCGCTCGAGACCACGGTCTTCGCCCCTTCGATCGTCTACGGCCCCGGCGATCCGTGGATCACGCTGCTGGAGCGCCTGGCGGCGCTGCCCGCGGTGCCGGTCTCGGGCTCGGGCCAGGCCCGCTACCAGCCGATTTGGGCCCGCGACGTCGCCGCCTGCGTCGTCGCAGCCGTCAACTCGGACGAGCACGTCGCGACCAAGGCGGGCCGCGCGAAGCCGGCATCGGCCAACGGCGCGACCGCCGAGGGGCTTGGCCCGCGCTTCGAGCTGGCCGGTCCGCAGACGCTGAGCTACGACGGCATCGTCGAGCAGGTGCTGGAGGCGAAGGGCCGCGAGCGCCCGCTCGTGCACGTGCCCCTGCCGCTCGTCCGCGCCGGCCTGCGCGGCCTGGAGCTGGTCAGCGGGCGGGCCGCCTTCGCCACCTGGGAGGAGGCCGAGCTGATGGAGGTGCCGATGACCACCGAGCGCGGCCCCGAGGACGCGAAGCGCCTGGGGGTCGAGCCCCGGCCGATGGCCGACGTGCTGGGCGCCTAAGGCTCGCGCCCGCGCCGACGATCAGCCACCTGTAGTCAGCGGTCATGGGGCGAGTATCGCCCGCTGCGGGGTCGCTCTTTAGCTGTGATCACGAAAGAGAGGCCCGGGCGTACGCCCGGGCCTCTCGAAGAAACACTCGCCTGTTGAGGCGAATTACATCATCCCGCCCATGTCGGGCATGCCGCCGGGCATGCCGCCGGCGCCGTCCTTCTCGGGCGGCTCGGCGACGATCGCCTCGGTGGTGAGGATGTTCTTGCCGATCGAGGCCGCGTTCTGCAGCGCCGAGCGGGTAACCATGGTCGGGTCGATGACGCCGTCGGCGACCAGGTCGCCGTAGTCGCCAGTCGATGCGTTCAGGCCCTCGCCGGGCTTCAGCCCGCGGATCTTCTCGACCACGACCGAGCCCTCGAAGCCCGAGTTCTCGGCGATCTGCCGAATCGGCTCCTCGAGCGACTTCTTGATGATCGTGGCGCCAGTGCGCTCGTCGTCGTCCTTGTACTTGTCGAGGTCGATTGCGTCCTGGGCGTTCAGCAGCGCGACGCCGCCTCCAGGCACAATGCCCTCCTCGAGCGCGGCGCGGGTCGCCTGCAAGGCGTCCTCGACGCGGTGCTTCCTCTCCTTCATCTCGGTCTCGGTGGCAGCGCCGACCTTGACCACCGCGACGCCGCCGGCCAGCTTCGCCAGCCGCTCCTGCAGCTTCTCGCGGTCGAAGTCGGAGTCGGTGTCGTCGACCTCGGTCTTGATCTGCTTGATGCGGCCCTTGATCGCCTCGGATTCGCCACCGCCGTCGATGATGGTGGTGTTGTCCTTGGAGACGACGACGCGGCGGGCCTTGCCCAGCTGCTCGATCGTCGTGTTCTCGAGCTTCAGGCCCATCTCCTCGGTGATCACCTCGCCGCCGGTGAGGATGCCGATGTCCTCCAGCATCCGCTTGCGGCGGTCGCCGAAGCCCGGGGCCTTGACCGCGACGCCCGTGAAGGTGCCGCGGAGCTTGTTGACCACCAGGGTCGCGAGGGCCTCGCCCTCGACGTCCTCGGCGATGATCACGAGCGGCTTGCCGCCCTGCATCACAGCCTCCAGCACCGGCAGCAGGTCGCGGACCGAGCCGATCTTCTGGTTGGCGATGAGGATGTAGGGCTCGTCGAGCGCGGCCTCCATGCGGTCCTGGTCGGTGACCATGTAGGGCGAGATGTAGCCCTTGTCGAACTGCATGCCCTCGGTGAACTCCAGCTCCATGCCGAAGGTCTGGCCCTCCTCGACGTTGACGACGCCGTCCTTGCCGACCTTGTCGATGGCGTCGGCGATGATGTTTCCGATCTCGTCGTCGGCCGCCGAGATCGCGGCGACGCGGGCGATCTGCTCCTTGCCCGCAATCTCCTTCGACTGCTTCTCGCGCAGGTTCTCGACGACCTGATCGACGGCCAACTCGATGCCCCGGCGCAGCCCCAGCGGGTTGGCGCCGGCGGCTACGTTCCTGAGCCCGTGGCGGACGATCGTCTGCGCCAGCAGGGTCGCGGTGGTGGTGCCGTCACCCGCGACGTCGTTGGTCGCCGTGGCGACCTCGCGCACGAGCTGGGCGCCCTGGTTCTCGAAGACGTCCTCGACCTCGATCTCGCGGGCGATGGTGACGCCGTCATTGGTGATGGTGGGAGCGCCGAACTTCTTGTCGAGAACGACGTAGCGCCCCTTGGGGCCGAGGGTCACCTTGACGGCGTTCGCGACGGCGTCAACGCCGTCCTGAAGCGCGCCACGGGCGTCCTCGTCGTACTTCAGCTCCTTGTGAGCCATCTTTTCGCTTCCTCCTTATTCCTAAGTTCTTCGGACTAGCCGACCTTGGCCAGGACGTCGGACTCGCGCAGCACCAGCAGCTCGTCACCGTCGACGGTGATCTCGGTGCCGCCGTACTTGGAGTAGAGGACCTCGTCCCCCTCCTTGACGTCCAGGGGGCGGCGGCTGCCGTCCTCCTTGACCTCACCGTCGCCGACGGCCAGGACCTTGCCCTTCTGGGGCTTCTCCTTGGCGGTGTCGGGAAGGACGATGCCGCTTGCGGTCACCTCGTCCTCCTCGCTCGCCTGAACGATCAGGCGATCGCCGAGTGGCTTCAGCTTCATTTGCGTACCTCCATTGCGGACTTCTCGGTCGTGTTGCGAAGCTCGGTATTGGCACTCTCATCGTGAGAGTGCCAGAGACATGAATATAGCCAAGCGCCGCGGGGAACCGCTAGTCGATCGCCAGCAGCCGCGCGCCCAGCAGCTTCGCGATCCCCTCGCCGCCGTTTCGCATCACGTAGTCGTGGTTGGCCTGGAAGACCGGTTTCGCGACGGGGGCCAGCAGGTTCATCCACCACCGGGTCGTGCGCACGTTCCACTCGTAGACGACGGCCGTGACGCCCCGGTGCTCGAACAGCCGCCAGCGGCCGACCCCGGCCAGCTCCCCGTCGGCGTCGCCCTCGAGCAGGTGCGGCCGCTCGACCCGGGTGGTGACGATCTCGAACTCGACCCTGTAGGGAAGCTTCGCCTTCCACACGTAGCGGCCCCGCTGGCCGATGCCGCGCTCGTCGCCCTCGACGAGCTTTTCGGCTTCCTCGACCCCGCGCCACCACCCGGGCCATCGCTCGGATTCGTAGATCGCATCCCAGACCCGCTCTCGGTCGGCCTCCAGCAGCCAGGTGGTGAGGAAGCGGTACTCAGGCACGGCCGGACCGCGCGATGCGCTCAGTTGGGTGAGGGAGGCTCTCCATTGCCGAACTGGGTGCTTGGCCTTTCGACGATCTGCGAGAACCGGATCACCGTGACCGTGTCGTCCATCGAGATCGACCGCGTGTAGATCTTGCCGAGGAACTCGACCGTGTCCTCGAGCCGGCGGAACTCCGGGTTGTCGTGCTCGATGTCCCGCGGCGAGAGGTCCTCGACCTTCTTCACCTCGACGTCGTCGATCACCGCCGAGAAGATCTTCTCCCTGGGCTGGTGGCGGAAGCCGACGGTGACCCAGACCACCTGCCCGCGCTTGTACTTGCGCGACTTGTCGCCGAGGCGGATCGTCGCGGTCTTGCGGCCGCGCTTGAGCTGATCGACGAAGATCGCCGAGTAGAAGTTGAGGACGTAGAGCGCGTCGCTCATCCGCACGCGAGCCTAACGCGTGCCGCCGGGCCCGGCACCGCGGGGCCTCACTCCGGGCTGAAGCCCTCCGCGCCGATCAGGGGGACGAACCGGCATGGGCCGATCGTCTCCTGGCGCAGCGTTGACGACTCCCCATCTCCCTCGCGGCGGAAGGCGGTCAGCAGGTCGGATGAGCCAGCCGCGATCGGGACCACCAGCCGACCGCCCGGGGCGAGCTGCGCGATCAGGCTGTGGGGGGCCTCGGGGGTGGCGGCGTGGACCGCGATCGCGTCATATGGAGCGCCCTCCCGATGGCCGCGGCTGCCGTCAGCCAGCACCACCTCGACGCCCTCGACGCCCAGCTCGCCCAGCGTCGCGCGGGCGCGCTCCGCCAGCTCCGGGACGCGCTCGAAGCTGAGCACCCTGTCGGCGAGCTGCGCCAGCACGGCGGTCGAGTAGCCGGAGCCGGTCCCGATCTCCAGCACCGACTCCTCGCCCTTCAGCTCGAGCGCCTGGCAGATCGCGGCCACCACCCAGGGCTGCGAGATCGTCTGGCGGTGGCCGATCGGCAGCGCCGAGTCCGCGTAGGCGCGCCGGCGGACCTCCTCGGGCACGAACAGCTCGCGCGGCACCCGGCCCATGGCCTCCAGCACGCGCTCGTCAGCCGATGCCCCTGCGGCGGAGCTGGCGCTCGACCATCCTCTCTCGCTCGGCGTCGAAGTCGGGCGGCTCCCCGCGGCGGCTTCCACATCGGAACAGCCTCGTCAGAAGATGTAGGAGCCGAGCCGCTCCGGCTCCAGGATCGTGACCCGCCCACGGCCGACCTGGACCACCCCGGCCCGCTCCAGCGTCGCCAGGAAGCGGCTGACGCTCTCGCGCGAGGTGCCGGCCAGCTGCGCCAGATCGGACTGGCGCAGGCGGATCGTCACCCCGTCGCGCATGGTGGGGGCCACCCGGTCTTCGGCCAGCAGCTGGTCGAGCACGCCGGCCACCCGGCTGGGAACGGTCTGGAAGGACTGGCGCGCGATGCGCTCGTTCGCCTCGCGCAGCCTGCGCGTCAGCGCCACGACCAGCTTCTCGGCCATCCCGGGGTTCTCGCGTATCAGCGCCCTCATGTCCGAGGCCGGCAGCGCCAGCAGGTCGGTGTCCTCGGTGGCCTCGACGCTGGCCGAGCGCGCCTCGCCGTCCAGCATCGCGAGCTCGCCGAAGATGGCTCCCGGCCCGAGGTTGGCGAGGGTGATGGCGCGGCCGTCGGGGTGCTCGCGGGTGACGCGGCAACTGCCCGTGCGGACGATGAAGCAGGCGTCGCCCGGGTCACCCTCGTGGAATACCCGCGTGTCGTCAGGGAACCGGCGCGGGATCGCGACCTGGGCGATCCGCTCCAGCTCGGGGTCGTCGAGCTCGGAGAACAGCGGCACCCGCCGCAGCAGCTCGATCACGTCGCTCATCTGCGCTCTCCGTTCCCCACCGGCCGATTATCCCTGACAGCGGGCGCACCAGTAGGTGGTCCTCGCCTCGTCGCCCTGTTTGCGCGATCTGATCGGCTCCCCGCATCGAGGGCACGGCCTTCCGGCGCGTCGGTAGATGCGCTGTGGGCGACGGCCCGCGCGCACCGATTCGGCCATCACCGCGCGCGTGCCGGCGACCACCCGCCCGAGCTCGTCGGGCCCCAGTTCTCCCAGCCTGCGCCAGGGATCGACCTGCGCCGCGAAGCAGCCCTCGCTCTTGAGCACGTTTCCGATTCCGGCCAGCGCCGATTGGTCCAGTAGCGCCTCCCCAAGCTCGACCTGCGCGCCCGCCGCCCGCAACGCCTCGACGGCGGCCTCGTCGCTCAGTTCGGGGTCCAGCAGGTCCGGGCCCAGCCGCGCGAGCCGCGGGTCGCGGTGCAGCTGCGAGGCCGCCACGATCCGCATCGAGGTCCCGTTGAAGTTGACGGCCTCCGCCTCATCCGTGCTCAGGGCGAGCCACGCGCTGGCCGCCGGGAAGCGCCAGCGCTCTCCCGGCCGGTAGAGGTGCCAGCTACCCCTCATGCCGAGGTGGCTGTGCAGGACGAGGTCGTGGTCGAAGCGCACCAGCAGGTGCTTGCCGCGGCTCTCGGCGCCGACGACCGTGCGGTGGTCGAGCTCCGCCGCCGGCCGGCCCTCGGGTCCCCGCCTGCCCGGGGTGCGAACCCGCACGACGCTGCCGGAGAACGCGTCGTCGAGCCGTCGCGCCAGCCGCAGGATCGAGTCGCCCTCGGCCACGGAGCCTCGCTCAGGCGACCAGCCGCCGCGGCTGGCGCCTGAACCCGGCCCCGATCAGGGCCGCCTCCATGCCCGACCCGATCACCGCCTCGCCGTCCAGGCGCTCGATCGCGAGCTTCTCGATCAAGCCGTCGCGCGCAGCGGCCGCCAGGTCGCCGAGCGCCTCCGCCAGCTCGTCGCCCTCGAGCGGGGCAAGCCGCTGGATGCCCTTGCCGCCGCGCTCGACGTAGAGCAGCGGCTCGCCGTCGCGCAACCCGACGTAGGCGCCGGCGGTCCTGGCAGGGCGGCGGTTGCCCTCGCGCTTGGGCCAGGGGAGGGTGGCGCCATAGGGGTTTGCGGGGTCGGTGGCGGCCAGCCAGAGCAGCTCACCCTCGGGGCGGGGCATGCTGCGCAGCCGCTCCACGGCACCGGGCAGCGCGAACTGGGCGCCGCCCAGGCCCTCGACGAAGTAGCCGCGTCTTGTGGTTCCAAGCAGCTCCAGGTTCTGGAGCTCGCCGTAGATCGCCGCGAAGCCACCGGGGATGCCCTCGGCGATCGCGGTCTCGCGCGTGACGATGCCGTGGCGCTCCAGCATCAGTTCGGCGAGCGCCCGCAGTCGCGGCCCGGCCGGCGGCGCGTTCTCGAACAGCGGCGCGGTCAGCGACCAGCGGCCGAGCACGGTTCCAGCCGCCGCCGCCCGGCGGCTGGAGAAGCGCCGGCCCGAGCGTTCGCGGCGCTGAGCCGCGCGCAGGCGGGGCGCCCGCAGCGGCGCAAAGGCGTCGTTGGTCACCTCGCCGGCCCAGGCCAGGTCCCAGAGCCCCTCGTGCAGCTCCTCGCCGGAACCCTCGAGATCGAGCAGGTCGAGCCAGAAGGCCGGCCCTCCAGACAGCCACTCGCGGATGCGGTCGTGGACCTCGCCGTCCGGAGGGTCGAGCTTGGCGTTCGAAGGGGGCGGGCCGGCGATCTGCACGTCTTCGCGGAAGTAGAGGGCGACCTTGCCGTCGCTGCGGCCGAGCGAGCCCGCACCGATCCAGACCAGCTCGCCGCTGGTGCAGAGCTCGTCGAGCCAGGCCGGGCTGTAGCTGCCGAGGCGGCGCGGCAGCACGTCGCGCTCCCATGTCTTCGGGGTCAGCGCGACCCCCTGAAGCGGTACCAGCGCCTCGCGCAGGCGGTCTGGACCGGCGCCGCTGGGGCGGTGCACGTCCACGTTCTGCCAGCTCGGCAGGAAGCGAGCGAGCTGGCTGCGGTCGGTCGCCTCCACCTCCTTGCGCAGCCGCGCCAGGCTGGCGCGGCGCACGCGGCGCAGCACGTCGGCGTCGCACCACTCGCGCTCGGTGCCGCCGGGCAGCAGCTCGCCGCGCACCAGGTCCCCTGCCGACTCGAGCTCGCGCAGCGCCGGCGAAGGATCGACCGCGTAGCGCTCGGCCATCTGGCGGGTGGGGAAGGGGCCGTGGGTGGCGGCGTAGCGGCGGGCCAGCCCCAGCATCGGCTCCTCGACCGGCTCCAGGAAGCTGTCGGGCAGGCCGCCCGGGGGCGGCACGCCGAGCGCGTCGCGGTAGAGCCCGGCGTCCTCGGCGGCGATGTAGCGCTCCTCGCCGGCCACCCTGACCAGCGCCGCGCGCCGCTCCTTGACCAGCTTCTCCAGCATCGTCTCGGCCGAGAACCCCTCCTGGACCCTGACCCTGCACTCGTCGAGGGTGAGGTCGCCGAGGCGGCGCAGGATCTGCTGGAGCGCGTCGCGGTCCTTGGCGCGTGCGGCCTCGTGCAGGCTCTGCAGCGACTCCTCGACCTCGGCCAGCGCCTCGGGATCGATCAGCTCACGCAGCTCCTCCTGTCCCAGCAGCTCGCGCAGCAGGTCCCGGTCCAGCGCCAGCGCCGCCGCGCGCCTTTCGGCGTTCGGCGTGTCGCCCTCGTACATGTAGGTGGCGACGTAGTCGAACAGCAGCGAGGAGGCGAACGGTGAGGCCGTGGGCGTCTCGACCTCGACCATCGTGATCTTGCGCGAGTGCAGGTCGCGCAGGATCCCCTCGAGCGCCGGCAGGTCCAGCACGTCCTTCATCACCTCGCGGTAGGTCTCGAGGATCACCGGGAAGCGCGGGAAGTCGCGGGCGACCTCCAGCAGGCTCTGCGACTTCAGCCGCTGCTGCCACAGCGGCGTGCGCTTGCCCGGCCAGGCGCGCGGGATCAGCAGCGAGCGTGCGGCGTTCTCGCGGAAGCGGGCGCCGAACAGCGCCGACCCCGACAGCTCGCCGACCACCAGGTCCTCGAGCTCGTCGGGCTCGAGCATCACCAGGTCGGCCGGAGGGGGTTCGTCGGCGTCGGGCAGGTGGACGACGATGCCGTCGTCGGACCAGATCGCGTCGGCCTCCAGCTCGCGGTCGTTTCGGATCTTGGCCGACAGGGCCAGCCCCCAGGCGGCGTGGACGCGGCCGCCCCAGGGCGAGAGCACGCACAGGCGCCAGTCGCCGATCTCGTCACGGAAGCGCTCGACCACGATGCTCTCGTCCGAGGGCACCACCCGGGTCGCGGCCTGCTGCTCCTGCAGATAGTTGACGAGGTTCTCGGCGGCGAGCTTGTCGAGGTCGTTCTCCTTCGCCAGCTTCTTCGGGTTCGCGTTGACGGCCTCGCGGCTGAACGCCCCGATCGCCTTGCCCAGCTCGGCGGGGCGGCCGATGCCGTCGCCGCGCCAGAAGGGGACGGCGCCGGGGACGCCGGGAGCGGGGGTGACGATGACGCGATCGCGGGTGATGTCCTCGATCCGCCAGGTGGTCGCGCCCAGCAGGAAGGTCTGGCCCGGGCCGCGCCTCGTAGACCATCTCCTCGTCGAGCTCTCCGACGCGGCGGCCGTCGGGCAGATGGACTCCGTAGAGGCCGCGGTCGGGGATCGTGCCCGCGTTGGCGATCGCCAGCTGGCGGGCGCCCGGCCGGCCGCGCATCGTCCCCTTGGTGCGATCCCAGACGATCCGCGGGCGCAGCTCGGCGAAGCGCTCGGATGGGTAGCGGCCGTCGAGCATGTCGAGCACGTTCTCGAGCTGCTCGCGCGAGAGCTCGCGGAAGGGCTCGGCCGAGGTGACGAGGCGCTCGACCTCGTCGATCTCCCACTCGTCCAGCGCGGCCATCGAGACCAGGTGCTGCGCCAGCACGTCCAGGGGGTTCGCGGGGATCACGGTCTCCTCGATCTGCCCCGTCCGCATCAGGCGCGCGACCACCGCGCACTCGAGCAGGTCGGAGCGGAACTTGGGGAAAATCCGGCCCTTCGAGACCTCGCCCAGGGAGTGGCCTGCGCGGCCGACCCTCTGCAGGCCGCGCGTCACCGACTTCGGCGACTCGATCTGGACGACCAGGTCGATCGCGCCCATGTCGATGCCCAGCTCCAGCGACGAGGTCGCGACCAGGCAGGGGAGCTGCCCGGACTTGAGCATCTCCTCGACCAGGGCCCGCTCCTCGTGGGACAGGGACCCGTGGTGGGCGCGGGCGATCTCCACGTAGCCCTCGTCGTCGGGGGTCTTGGAGACAGGCTCGTCGTTCCCGGCGACCTCGGTTGCCGGGAGCTCCTGCTCCTCGTCGCGGTTCGCCATCTCGTTCAGGCGCTTGGCGATGCGCTCGGCGCCGCGGCGGTTGTTGACGAACACGATCGTCGAGGTGTGCTCCTGCACCAGCTCCAGCAGGCGGGGGTAGATCGCCGGCCAGATCGAGCGCGAGTTGACCGACGGGTCCAGCGAGGGCTCGATCGGCCCGGGGTCGACCCGCTCGGGCGAGGTCTCCAATCCTGGCGGGTGGGTCAGCCCCGAGTCGCCGCCATCGCGGCGCTTCTCGACGTGCGCGTCCGGTTCGCGCATGTCCTCGACCGGGACGACGATCTCGAGGTCGAGCTCCTTCGGCTTGCTGGCGTCGACGATCGTGCACTCCCGCCCGGCCCCGACCAGGAACTGCCCGATCCGCTCCAGCGGCCGCTGGGTCGCAGACAGCCCGATCCTCTGCGCTGGTTTCCCGCCCAGGCGGTCGAGGCGTTCCAGGGAGAGGGCGAGGTGGGAACCGCGCTTGGAGGGCGCGACCGCGTGGATCTCGTCCACGATCACCGCTTCGACGCCCGTGAGGATCTCGCGCGCGCCCGAGCTGATCATCAGATACAGCGACTCCGGCGTGGTGATCAGGATGTCCGGCGGGGTCTTGCGCATCGCCCGCCGTTCGCTCTGCGGCGTGTCGCCGGTGCGCAGGCCCACGGAAATGGGCGCGCCGATGCTGGCCAGGGGGGCGCGCAGGTTGCGCTCGATGTCGTAGGAGAGGGCCTTCAGCGGCGAGATGTAGACGATGCGTACGCCGGACCCGAGCTCGTCGGGGCGCCGGGCGAGGCTGTCTATTCCCCACAGGAACGCCGAAAACGTCTTGCCCGAGCCGGTCGGGGCGCAGATCAGGGTGTGCTCGCCCGAGGCGATCGCCGGCCAGCCGCGTGCCTGGGCAGGCGTGGGCGCCTCGAACGAGCGCTCGAACCAGTTCCTGACCGGCTTCGAGAAAGGCTCCAGGGGTGACTCTTGGGTCGCGGGCGCACTCATGGCCAACCTAGTGACGATACCGACGCGCGTCGACGGGCTCCAGCTGCCGCACCGAGTTCCAAGCCATACTCAACGGGTGGTCGAGGACCCGGGAAAGCTGGTCCAGGAGACGTTTGGCGCGTTCAACGAGGGCGGACCCGACGCGTTCATCGACTACCTGGTCGAACGCGACGCCCTTGCTCCCGACTTCATGATGGAGATCCAGCACGACGCCCTGAACGGCGGCCAATGGCACGGAGCCGAGGGCTTCAAGGAGATGGCCCGCATCTGGCTGGAGGTCTGGGACGTGTTCGAGGTCCACCCGCAGGAGCCGGTCGAGACGGCTCCGGACCGCTACCTGGTCCCGGCCCGTCAGCGCGCAGTGGCGCACGGCAGCGGCCTCGAGCTGGACGAGCAGTTCTTCTACACGGTCGAGTTCTCCGAGGGGCGCTTCTGGCGCGTCGGGCTGTTCGCCGACCGCCCCCGGGCGGAGCGCTACCTGGCCGGCGACGGCGCCTAGGCGGTGAGCTCGGCCAGCCGCGGCGCCGCGCGGTCACGCTCGGACAGGATCGGGTCGCTGATCGGCCACTCGATGCCGATCTCGGGGTCGTCCCAGGCGACCGCCCTTTCGCTCTCGGGGTCGTAGTAGGCCGAGAGCAGGTAGGCGACGTCGGCCTCGTCGCTGAGCACGCAGAAGCCGTGGCCGAAGCCGTCGGGGACGAGCAGCTGGTGATGGGTCGCATCGTCCAGCTCGTGGCCCTCCCAGCGGCGATAGCTGGGGGAGTCGGGTCGCAGGTCGACCGCAACATCCCAGATGCGGCCGCGGGTGCAACGAACCAGCTTCGCCTGGCCGCGCTGCATGTGGATGCCGCGCAGCACCCGCCCGGTCGAGCGGCTCTGGTTCTCCTGCACGAACTCGATCTGGATTCCCAGCTCGTCCATCCAGCTGTGCCTGAAGGCCTCGACGAAGAAGCCGCGCTCGTCGCCGTGGACATCGGGCTCGATCAGGACCAGGTCGTCGATCTGGGTCGGCAGGCGCTTCATCAGTCAGCCCCGAGCGCCTTGCCGTAGTGGCGCTCGTAGTAGGAGCGGTACTCGCCCGAGCGGATCGGCTGCCACCACGACTCGTTCTCGCGGTACCAGGCGACGGTGCGCTCGATCCCCTCGGCGAACGTCACCGCCGGCTCCCAGCCGAGCTCCGCCAGCTTCCCCGCCGACAACGAGTAGCGGCGATCGTGGCCGGGGCGGTCGGTCACGTACTCAATCAGCGACTCGTCGCGCCCGGTCAGCTCCAGGATCCGTTTCACGACCTCGATGTTGGGCAGCTCGTCGGGGCCCCCGACGTTGTAGACGCTCGCCGGCTCGCCGCGCTCGAGCACGGCGTCGATCGCCGCGCAGCAGTCCTCGACGTAGAGCCAGTTGCGGACCTGCATGCCGTCGCCGTAGACCGGCAGCGGGTCGCCGGCGAGGGCGTTGAGGATGCAGAGGGGGATCAGCTTCTCGGGGTGCTGTCGGGGGCCGTAGTTGTTCGAGGCGCGGATGATCAATGCCTCGGCGCCGTAGGTGCGGGCGAAGGCCGATACCAACAGGTCGCCGCCGGCCTTCGAGGCGGAGTAGGGCGAGGAGGGCTCCAGGGGCGAGTCCTCGGTCGCGGTGCCCTCCTCGAGGTCGCCATAGACCTCGTCGGTCGAGACCTGCAGGTGGCGGACGCCCGCGTCGCGCGAGGCCTCGAGCAGCACGAAGGTGCCGAACACGTCCGTGGTAATGAACTCGCCCGGCGATTCGATCGAGCGGTCGACGTGGGACTCGGCGGCGAAGTTGACCACCGCGTCGCAGCCCTCGACCGCGGCGCGGGCGGCGTCGCGGTCTGCGATGTCGCCCACGACGAGCTCCAGACGGTCATCCGGCAGCCCCTCGAGGTTCTCGCGCCGCCCGGCGTAGGTGAGCTTGTCGAACACCCGCACCGAGTCGCCTGGGTGGGCGTCGAGCCGCCGCCGCACGTAGCTGGAGCCGATGAACCCGGCGCCGCCGGTGACCAGGACCTTCACGCCGCCGGCTCCTCGCCGTCGTCCTCGGGTTTGCGCGACGCTTCGTCGTCCTCGACTTCGGCGTCCGCTTCGTCACCCTCCTCGTCGCGCTTCGGATGCAGATCCAACACCGGCTGGCGGCGCACGGTGGAGCCCGCGGCGCGGACGGGCTTGGCCTCCTCGGTCTCGGGCTCGCCGCGGCGCGCCAGATAGTCGGTCAGTCCGCGCTGCCACTCGGGCAGCTCGATCGGGGCCTCGCGGCCGCTGCCCAGCACCGAGTTCGCGGGCCGCTTGGCCGAACGCCCCATCATCTCGGTGGTCGAAGCCATCACGCGCGTGACCACCTCGGCCTGACGGAAGATCTCCATCGCGAACTCGTACCACGAGCAACTCCCCTTGCTCGCCATGTGATGGATGCCGTAGGAGCTGCTGTCCACCAGTCGCACCAGGCCGGCGGCGAGGTGGCCGGTGTAGGTGGGGCATCCGACCTGGTCGTGGACGACGACCACCGGCCCGCCTCCCTCGCCCAGGCGCAGCATCGTCTCGACGAAGTTTCCCTTACCGGGGCCGAACAGCCAGGAGGTCCTGACGATGAAGCTGTTGCGGTTGAAGTGGGCGGTGGCGCGCTCACCGGCGTACTTGGTGCGTCCATATGCATTGAGCGGGTTGGGTTCGTCGGACTCGGTGTAGGGCCCCTTCTTGGTCCCGTCGAAGACGTAGTCGGTCGAGGGATAGATCACGGTCGCGCCGGCCTTGGCCGCGGCGTCGGCGACGAAGCCCGCTCCCTCGCCGTTGACGATCTCGGCCTCGGCCTCGCTCTCCTCGGCGGCGTCCACCGCGGTCCAGGCGGCGCAGTTGATCACGGCCCGGGGCCGCTCCCGCACGATCAGCCTCTCGACCCGCGCCGGATTGGTGACGTCGAGCTCGTCCCGGTCGAAGCCGACCACCTCGTGACTCTTCGCACGCGCGGTCTTGACCACGTCCGCACCGAGCATGCCGCCCGCGCCGGTGACGACGATCTTCACCGCGTGCTCCTCATGGGATCGAGATATCGGCGCTGTCCCCGACCAGGAAGCGCAGTGTCTTGGGCACCCCCATGCTGCGCTCGACGGTTACCCCCTTGCCCAGCAGGCTCGCCTCCATTCGCGCCGGCAGGTCGCGGATACGCGAGCCGGCGAGCACGATCGAGTGCTCGATCTCCGAGCCGGCGATGACCACGTCGTGGTCGATAGCGGTGTAGGGGCCGACGTAGGAGTCGGTGATGTGGGCACCGGCTCCGATGATCGCCGGGCCGCGCACCGTGCTGCGCTCGAGCTTGGCGCCCTGCTCGACGACGACCCTGCCCTCGACCTTTGAGTCGATCAGCTCCCCGTCCACCCGGCTCTCCAGGTCCTCGAGCACCAAGCGGTTGGCCTCCAGCATGTCCTCCAGGCGGCCCGTGTCCTTCCACCAGCCCTGCACGAGGTGGGGCTCGACTCGCTTGCCGTCATCGATCAGGGCGTCGATCGCGTCGGTGATCTCCAGCTCGCCCCGGGCCGAGGGCTCGATCGACTTGGCCGCGGCGAAGATCTCGGGCCCGAACATGTAGACGCCGACCAGCGCCAGGTCGCTGGGCGGGTCCTTCGGCTTCTCGACCAGCCGCACGACGCGCTCGCCGTCCAGCTCGGCCACACCGTAGGACTCGGGGTCCTTGACCGAGGTCAGCAGGATCAGCGCCTCGGGCTCGCTGGCACGGAAGGCCTCGACCAGGTCGACCAGGCCGCTCCGCAGCAGGTTGTCGCCCAGGTACATCACGAAGGGTGTTCGGCCGAGGAAGCCCTCGGCCGTCAGCAGGGCGTGCGCGAGCCCCATCGGCGCCTCCTGCTCGATGTAGGTGATGCTGGCCCCGAATCCCGAGCCGTCGCCCGCGGCCTCGCGGATCTCGTCGCCAGTCTCAGGCGCGATGATGATCCCGATCTCGGTGATCCCGGCCTCGACCAGCGCCTCGATCCCGTAGAAGAGCACGGGCTTGTTGGCGACCGGCACGAGCTGCTTGGCCGAGGTGTGCGTGATCGGCCGCAGACGGGTCCCGGCGCCGCCGGAGAGGATCAATCCCTTCAGCTGCTCCACTACGGCGCAAGGCTACTGGCGAGCTCGCTCAGTAAGTTCCGCCGAGCTTGCGATGGTCCCAGCTGCGCGTGCGCGCCGGCGGGAAGCTGATCGCGACGCGCTTCACCGCTTGGGCCTCGAGCGCCGCCGCGGCGTCCCCCTCGACCGAATCGATGCCCTCGCTGTAGCGGACCGTGAGGATCTTGCCGAACTCGGCGACGACCGCGGGGTCGCGATGGATCACCGCCTCGGACTCGACCATGATCCCCCGCAGCTCCGTGTACTCGGTCCCGGTCTCGACCAGGATGGTCGCCTTCGGGTCGCGCTCGAGGTTGCGAACCTTCTGAGACTTGGCGTAGGTCCAGACCCAGATCACGCCATCGCGGACCGTGAACCACATCGGCATCGAGTGCGGCCAGCCCTTGGCGCCGTTCGAGGTGACGATCGCGACTCGCTCGGAGGCGAGCAGTTCGGCCTGCTCTGACTCCGTGAGCTGGATCTGGTCGCGCCGGCTCGGCATGGGTGGCCTATTGCGACGGCTCCTCGCCGATGCCTGGAACTTCGCGGACCTCCGGTCCGCTCGCGCGTCCGGGGCCGCCTGCGGGCCGGAGCGTCAGTGTCTGCCAGGGCCCCTCGCCCGCCATCGACTGCATCTGCCCGGCGAGCCAGCGCGGCTGCAGGTCGTCGTAGTGCTCGCTCCAGGCGTGCCCCGACTGGCCGGTGAAGTCCTGCCACATCGAGCGGCCCGGATCCATCGGGTCGGCGACCATGCGCCAGCTCGGCGCCCAGATCGCGTCGTAGGGATCGTTGGGGTCATAGGCGATCTGCGCGACCGTCTCCTGGGCGCCGCCGACGTGCAGGGTGCGGTTGAAGACCCAGTCGAACCCGGGGTTGGCGGCGCCGAGCGCGTGCGAGAAGCGCAGCTCGTGCACGCGGCCCCAGCGCCAGCCCTCGGGGTCCGGCCCGAAGCGCTGCTCGAGGTCGTCGAGCGCGCCCCGCAGGGCCTCCAGCACCAGGTCGTCCCACGGACGCCCGATCAGCTCCTCGTCGCCCTCCTCCCAGAGGGCCAGCAGGTGGGCGTGCCAGCGCCAGGGGGAGGTGACGTGGGTGGTGAAGCCGCTGTCGGAGCGGTCGAGCCAGCGCTCGGCCAGGTCGCGGTCGCCGATCGCGGCGCGAGCGAAGTCGCGGGCCAGGCGCAGCAGGAAGGCCTGGTAGATGGTGCCCGCGATCGTCTCAGGGCCCAGCTCGCGGTCCCAGCTCTTCAGCCGCTCGATCGCCCGCGTCTCGCGCTGCCCGGGCGCGTCGAGCCGGGCGAGCCGATGGACGACCTCGTCGCCGGGGATCGAGTAGAGGTCGATCTGCATGCGCCTGAACCCGTCCAGGTCGTGCTCGTCGGCCCCCTCGATCAGCTGCTCGATGCGCTTCGCGCGGAAGCCGTCCAGGTAGTCGCTGCTGAGGTGGTGGGGGTAGTCGTCGTCGGCGATCCGGTTGTTCGCCGTGACCAGGAAGCCCGCCTCGGGATCGACCAGCTCGGGCAGCTCCTCGTAGGGGATGGCGCCCTGCCAGTCGAACTCGCCGCTCCAGCCCGGCTTCGGCAGGTCCGGGCAGCCCGGGTCGGGGCGCCTGGGGATGCGGCCGACGGTCTTGTAGCCGATCTTGCCGTGGCGATCAGCCCAGACGAGGTTGGAGACCGGCATCGTCAGGCCCTCCAGCAGCGCCACCAGCTCCTCGCCGCTGGTCGGGTCGAAGATCTCGAAGTGGGGGCGACCGATGCCCGGCACGTCCAGCGCCGCCCAGCGCAGCGCCAGCGGCTGCGAGGCGTCGGCGCCCAGCGCCTCGTTCACGATCGGGCCGTGGTGGGTGATCCGGACCTCGTGGCGCACCGGCGCGTCGCGGCCCTTGACGTCGATCTCCTCGGTGACCAGCTCCAGCTCGCGCCACTCGCCCTGGAACTCGTATCGGTCGCCCTCGATCCGCTCGATGAACAGGTCCTCGATGTCCGCCATCACGTTGGTGAATGTCCAGGCGACGTCGTTGTTCTGCCCCATCGTGATCCCGGGGATTCCCGGCAGGGTGGCGCCGCGGCAGAAGCGGTCGCCCAGCTCGAGCGCGCACTGGTGCCAGATCCCGGGCATGCCGCTCGGCAGGTGGGGGTCGCCGGCCAGCAGCGGGCCGCCGGTCGCCGAGCGCTCGCCGCTGACGGCCCAGTTGTTGGAGCCGCCGGCGGCTCCCGCCAGCCCGATCTGCTCGCGCACGGCCTTGAGCTGCTCCGCCAGCCCGATGCCGTCTCCCTCCCAGGCCTCGCCGGGGCGCATCACGATCGGATTGTCAGCCGGATAGACCGGGTCGATCCGCGCAGCGCGCTCGGGCCCCAGCTCGCGCACGAGGTCGGCCCGCAGCAGCTCGCGCTCCCAGTTGGTAGATAGCCCGAAGCTGAGCAGCTTCGCGCCGGCCAGGATGTGGGCGGGTCGCCAGGGCTCGAAGTCCAGCCGCAGGATCTGGAACTCGGCCGGCAGCGCGCCCGGGCCCTCGGCGGCGCGGTTGAAGCCGGCGCAGTAGGCGTTCAGCAGCGCGCGCGGCTCGGGAGCGAGCTCGCGCTCCTCCCTGCGCGCGACGCGGCCGATCCCGAGCGTTCGCATCAGGCGGTCCACCGGAAGGCCGTCGTTGCCCGCGATCTCGGAGATCCGCCCCTGGCTGACGCGGCGCTGGACGTCGCACTGCCAGAGGCGGTCCTGGGCGTGGGCGTAGCCGTGGCCGAACCAGAGGTCGTGCGGGCTCTGGGCCCTGACGCGGACCATCCCCCAGCGGTCGCGGGAGACGTCGACCATGCCCTCCAGCCCCTGCACCCGGACCTCGCCCTCGGTCTTCGGCATCGGGCGGCGGAAGAGCTGCCACCAGAGCCCAGCGGCGGTGGCCCCGAACAGGGCGCTGCCCAGCCCGGCCCCCTTGAAGCTCCCCCTGAGCAGGGTGTTCAGGTCCATTGCCATCGACCTTTCATATCAGGCGGCCTCTGCCGCGAAGCTAGTCGGTAAGGCCCTCGGGCAGCCGCCCCTCCGCCCCGAGCTTCTCCAGGTGCGCCTGCATCGCGTAGGCGGCCGCGGGCAGCAGCGGCTCGGGCACGTCGTCCCAGACCTCGCGCAGCAGTGCCTGGCGCGAGCGCTCGCCCCGATCCAGCGCCGCCACCAGCCGGTCCTCGCGCTCGGTGCGGTGCGCGACGTACTCGGCGATCTTGGCCGGCGGGTCCTCGATCACCGGCCCGTGGCCCGGGTACATGCGCTCCAGGTCCAACTCGGAGACGCGCTGGAGTGAGGCCATGTACTTCGCCAGCGACCCGCCCTCGGATGCCGGCGGCACGATCGTCGAGCCCTCGCCCAGGATCAGATCGCCGCAGAACAGGTCCTTGCCTATGAGGAAGCAGAGGTGGTCCTCGGTGTGGCCGGGGGTGGCGAGCGCGGTCAGCCCTGCGACCTCCTCGCCGTCGGCCGGCCGGGCCGGCTCGACGCCGAGCAGCTCGACGCCGCCGATGTGGTCGAGGTGGGAGTGGGTGACCAGCACGGTCCCGATGCCGCCGCGCTCCTCCGCCGCGGTCCGCACCGCCTCGACGTGGCCGGCGTCCTCCGGGCCCGGGTCGATCACGACCACCGGATCCCGCCCGACGAGATAGGTGTTTGTGCCCTCCAGGGTCATCGGCCCCGGGTTCGGGGCGAGGATCGCCTCGACCTCGGGCTCCGGCATCAGACCCAGGTGATCCCGTACTGCTCCGAGGCGGCGGCGTAAGCGTCGGGGCCCAGGCGCCCCTCGGCTTCGGCCCGCGCGAGCTCGCGGAAGAAGCCCTCGAGCCCCCCGGGGGTGCACACGAACATGATCCGGCCCTCGCCCTCGACCACGCGCCGCTGCGAGTGCGGGACGCCTCGCGGGGCGAACACGGCCTCGCCGGCCCCGATCGTGATCTCCTCCTCGCCGCGGGTGATCACGTGTTCGCCCTCGATCGCGATGAACAGCTCGTCCTCGTTGGCGTGGATGTGCACCGGCGTGTCGAGCAGAGGAGGCAGCTCGACGATCGCGGTCAGCGCGCCGCCGGTCTCCTCGGCGGTGGCCAGCACATCCATGGTCACCCCGCCGAAGCTGAGCCGTTCGTTCGCCACGCCTGGGACCGTACCGGCCCGGGCGTGAGTTCAGGCGGCCTTGGCGGTTGCCGGCTGCGCGGCGCTGTCGGCGCCGAGCTCGTCGCGGACGGCCTCGCGCGCTTCGGTGGGCTCGAGCACGACGAAGTCGCCCGCGCCCTTGAGGATCTCGCGCAGCAGCCAGTCGGGGCTGCCGTAGGGGACCTCGATCACGATGGCGCCGTCGCTCAGCTCCTCGGCCACGGTGTGCTCCTCGCGGGCCCAGCGGGCGCGCTCGGGCGAGACCCAGACGCGGGCCACATCCGCGGCCGGCACCTGGCCGTCGCTGAGCCAGCCGCCCTCGATCGCGGCGATGTCGGCGAACTCGGGGCGGGGCTCGAAGGCCTCCTTGGTGACGCTCGCCTCCTTGATCCGGTCCAGGCGGAAGTGGCGGATGTCCTGGCGCTTGCGGTCATATGAGGCGACGTACCAGCCCTCGGGGCCGTTGGCGAGGCGGTAGGGCTCGATCTCGCGCTTGGTGAACTCGTCCTCGTTCTCCTTGTAGTAGTGGATCGCGAGCACGCGCCGGGCGGCGATCGCGTCGTTGACCGTGCGGGCGGTCCCCGAGTCGTCGCCGGCCGAGGGTGCGATCTCCAGGCCCTCCTCGGAGGGGTCGTGACCGAGCGCCGTGACGATCTTGCCGCGGGCGCTGACCAGGCCGCTCTGGGGCAGGTGGTCGCCGAAGAGGTCGATCGCCGCGACCAGCGCCTTCGCCTCCAGCGGCAGCAGTCGCGCCGGCCGGCTGAAGTTGTCGCCGTAGGGCTCGGCGTCGACCTCGATCTCGTCTCCGATCAGCTCGGCGTAGAGGACGTAGGTGCCGCCGCCGAAGTTGACGACGTTCAGCAGGTCGATGTCGTCGCGCAGCTCCTCGTTGGAGAGGTGGAGCTTGTCGCGCACCTCGGCGACCCGCAGCCGGTCGGTGCCCTTGGCGGCCTCGATCAGCATCCCCGCCAGCGTCACCAGGCGGGCGAAGCGCTCGGGGCGGATCGAGGACTCCGAGCGGCCGTTGGAGCCGCGCCCGACTCGCTGCATCGGGGCGGGGGAGGTGCCCTTCGACCGCGCGGTCTGGAACTCGCCCTCGTGGCGCTCGCGCAGCAGCGCCAGCCTGCTCGGCGACCTCGCCGGCCAGCTCCGGGGGATCGAGCACCGTCGCGTTCTGGCGCCAGTGCAGCACCCAGGCCACGAGCTGGCGGCTCGAGGCGTACTCGGTCTCGAAGACCGTTCCCTTGCCCGGGGCGCCGTCGCGCTTGCCCGCGTTGCGCAGCTCGCCGTAGCCGCCGTAGTCGCGCTCGACCAGCCAGGCGATGCGCTCGCGCAGGAAGACCTTGGCGGTCCCCTGGATCTCGCCCAGCTGCCACTCCGAGCGCCGCGCGTAGTCGCGGCGGTCGAAGTCCTCGGGCGCGGTGAAGTCGTGCTCGGCCTTGGACGCGTAGGAGACCTTGCCCTTGATCCGCGAGAGGCGGAAGACGCGGACCGCGTCGCGCTCGTGGCTGTGGCCGATCAGATAGAACTGCCCGCCGCGGTAGACCAGGTGGAAGGGGTCCACCTTGCGCTTCTCGGTCGCGTCGCGCTCGATCGTGTAGTAGGTGAACTCGATCGTCTTGCGGCGGCTGATCGCGGTCTCGATCTTCGACAGCCGCTGCGAGATCTCGGCGCCGTCGGCCTTGGCGGTCATCCGCACCTCTACCGAGCTGCCCTCGGGCGAGGTCAGCGGGCTCGGCCGCCCCCACGAGACCTGCTGCAGCGCCAGCCGCAGAGGCTCGGCATAGGCGAACTCACCGTCAAGCAGGTGCAGGGCGGTCTGCAGGGCCGCCAGCTCGTCGTCTCCGAACTCGATCGCGTCCAGGTAGAAGTTCTCGGGCGGCAGCGAGTAGAGCTCGGACTCGTAGCCCTGCAGGCTGTCGCCGGGCTTCTCCACCTGGAGGGTGATCCCGAGGCTCTCCAGCTCCGCGCGGTCGGCGTAGAAGCGGCGCGCGAAGGCGTCGTCGTTCATGTCGCTGTATCCCTCGACCTCGCGCTTGATCTCAAGCGCCGAGACAGGCCTCCCTTGGGCCATGAGGAAGGAGATCAGCGAGAGCTGTCTGATCAGCTTCTCGGTGTCCTTCGCCACGAGAGCGCAGGATAGTTAGGCGACCGCCTCGGCTCGCCGCCGCACGCACGGAAATGCGCATTTTGCGTGGACGATCCTTGCGCGGAGCTAGGCCGCGCGAGCGCCGAAGAAGGCTGCTGACTCGATGCCGCGGTCGAAGCGTGACCAGCTCTCGCCGTCGCCGAGCTCCTTCTCGAGCCGGTCGAAGCTGCCGAGCTTGCCGCCGAGGTTGTCCATCGAGTGCACCAGCGTCGCCTCGCGGGTGCAGGGGACGACCGGGGAGCCGTGCTCGAGCTGGCCGTGGTGGCTGAGGATGATGTGCAGCACCGCCTGGGCCAGCCCGGTGTCGAAGCCCTCGATCTCCTCGATCTGGCGGCGGACCTTGTAGTAGCCGAGGGGGATCTCGGCCTGCAGCCGCCCGGCGTCGGTCATGTCGATCGCCAGCGGGTCGTCGTTGTAGGCCTCGGTCTTGCCGATGTCGTGCAGCAGGGCGCCTGTCACCGCGACGTCGCGGTCGATGCCTGGGAAGAAGTTCGCGGCGGCGCTGACGGCCTGCGCGACCGAGAGGGTGTGCTCCAAGAGTCCGCCGGCGTAGGCCTGGTGGTAGTGCTTGGCGGCGGGCGCCTCGCGGAAACGGCTCCAGGAGGCGGTTTCCGGCCCGAAGAAGCGGTCCAGCAGCGCCCGCAGCGACGGGTTCTGAATCGTCTCCAGCAGCTCGCGAAGCTCGCTCTCCAGCAGCTCCGCGGGCTTCGACGGTCCCTCGGCCAGCTCATCCGCCTCGTACTCGTGCGATTCGGCGGCGCGAGCCGAGGCGAGCTTGATCTGGCGGCCGAACTGCGGATGAACCGAGAACTTCCCGGTCACGACCACGATCTTTCCGGGCGCACAGGCCTCGAACAGCTCGGAGACGCGATCCCATGCGATCGCGGGGACGGCGCCGGTGCGGTCCCCGAGCTGGAGCTTGAGGAAGTCCTCGCCGTTCTTCTTCTGGCGCAGCTGACGCTCGCGCACCACAAGGGCGCAGGTGAACTCCTCGCCGTCGCTGAGCTCGCCCAGCGCCCGAGCCGGCGCGGCATCGGCACCGGCCGCGTTCCCGCTCCCGCTTTCGCCGCCGCTCTCGAACAATTTCGCCTCGGTCATCGGAAGGTGATTGAAGGTAGAGGCGACAGCGGACGGTTATCTCCGCCTGGGTTCACCGGATTGTCACTAGGGTTCATCGCTGATGAGGTCGTCCGCGGGGTCGCTTTCATGACGGAGCCGGGCCCGCTCGGCGGCGTCGCAATCGTCACCGGCGGCACCGGCGGCCTGGGCCAGGCGGTGGTCGAGGAGTTGCTGGACGCCGGGGCGCAGGTGGTGACGACCTGGCTGGCCGAGGCCGAGATGGAGGCCGCCGAGGCCGCCTTCGGCGACCGCGAGGGCCTCACCCTGGTCGAGGCGAACCTGCTCGAGGACGGGGCGGACACCGCCGTGGCGGCTGCGAACAAGCTGGGCCCCCTGACCTCGCTCGTCAACCTCGTCGGGGGTTTCGCGGCGGGCCCGCGGCTGCACGAGGCCGAGCCGGCGGAGCTCGAGAAGATGCTCGCCCTCAACCTCACCACCGCGATCAACGCGGCTCGCGCGGCGATCCCGGCGATGCTCGACGGCGACGGCGGCGCGATCGTCTGCGTCGGGACCAAGGTCGCCTATCAGCCGTTCAGCGGCGGAGCCGCCTACGCGATCTCGAAGTCAGCGGTCCTGGCTCTGGTCCGCTCCCTCGACGTCGAGTACCGCGAGGACGGCATCCGGGCGAACGCGATCGTTCCCAACGTCATCGACACCCCGGCCAACCGGGAATCGATGCCCGACGCCGACCACTCCAAGTGGGTGCAGCCCGCCGAGATTGCGCGCGTGATCCGCTTCCTCTGCTCGGCGGACTCCTCGCCGGTGACGGGGGCCGCGATCCCCGTCTACGGCCCCACCGGTTGACGGGCTGAGCGGCTTGGCGGCCGGCTCTGACTCAAAGCGCAGTCTGCTCTCCGAGCGGGACTTCCTGCTCCTCTCGATCGCGGTCGGCCTTTCGGCGATGGGCGACTGGGTTGCGATCACCGCGCTCGGGCTGCACGTCGAAGAGCTGACCGACAACGGCTACGCCGTCGCTGCGCTGTGGATCTGCCTGTTCGGGCCCTCGGTGGCGGTCGCCGGACACGCCGGGCTGCTCGTGGACCGGGTCGAGGCGACCCGCCTGCTGGCCATCGTCTCCATGCTCGGCGCGGCCGGGGCCGCCGCGCTCGCGTTCGTGGACGCGCTTGCACCGGTGCTGGTGCTGACCGCCGCCATCGGCGTCGTGTTCGCGTTGATGCAGCCCGCGGAGTTCTCGTTGATCCCGGTGCTCGCCGGCCGCCGCGTGCAGGAGGCGAACGGTCACGTCGAGACCTTCCGCTACATGGGCTTCGGGATCGGGCCGGTGGTCGGCGGCCTGCTGTTCGCCGTCGGCGGACTGGAGCTGGCCATGGTCGTGGACGCCGCGACCTTCGTCGCCGTCGCGCTGGTGGCGCTCAGCCTGCGGGTCCGTCGCGAGCCGCAGCGGGGCGAGGGGTCCGAGGAGCGCGCCCGGGAGGGCATCGCCTACCTGTTCCGCGACAGGACGCTGGCGCTGGTCATGATCGTCGCCTTCAGCTCGCTGCTGTTCATGTCGGCCGTCTGGGTCGGCGAGCTGTTCTTCGTCAAGGACGTGCTAGACCAGGGCGACACCGCCTACGGCGTCTTCCTCTCGGTCTGGACGGCCGGGATGGCGATCGGGGCGCTGTTCCTGTCCAAGCGGGTCGCCGCGGGCGCGGTTGCGGCGGTCGGACTGGCCGCGGCGGCGATTCAGGGTGCCGCACTCGCCCTACCCACCCTGTGGTTGACCCTGGGGTTCTTCCTCGCCTGCTCGTTCGTCGGGGGCCTCGGGCATGGTGTCAAGAACGTGATGTTCCGCAGCCTGATCCACGTGCGGGTTCCTGACCGGCTGCACGGCCGCGCCTTCGCCGCCTACAACGGAATCCGGAACGGCGCCGAGCTCGGCGCGTTCGCCGCGGGCGGTGTGCTGGTGGCCGTGATCGGGCCGACCGGGACGCTCGCCTACGCCGGCGGGCTCTCGGCCCTGGCGGGCCTGATCGGCCTTCTGGCCCTGATCCGGATGAACCGCGGCTGGGTCGCGAGCGGGCCGGTCGGGCCTCCGGGCCTGGGGACCTCGGCGGCCACCGACGCGGAGAGGGTCGCGTGAACGAGGACAAGAGGGGAGTCGAGGCGGAGCGCGAGCCGAAACAACTGGGCCGACGTGTTCCCACCGAAGCGGGGCGAGAACGCCGACTTCCTGTCCGAGCGCTTCCTGCTCGACCGCATCCGCCGCTGCTCAGCCAAGCGCGGGCTGCCCGTCAGCCTGATCGCCACCGACCACTACGACCAGGGCGACCTGATCGAGGCGGTGGACGAGGTCAACGCCGAACGGGCGAAGAAGGCCTCCGGGTAGCCGTCCGAGCGCAGCCACCCCACCTGCTTGCCGTCGGGCCTGACCGCCATCGCGGCGCCGGGCTGCAGGCCGAGCCCGCGCGCGGTGACCTCCTCGAAGCGGCGGACGATCAGCGGCGGTGAGCCGGGGCGCGCTGGCACGTCCCTCCACTCGCCGCTGGGGCCGCTGAGAAGGGTGAGCCCGTCGGCGAGCAGGTCGATCGTCGAGCGTCGCTCGCCCCGGTGCTCGGTCCAGAGGTGGGGGATCCGGCCCCCGAGGTCCACGTGCAGCTCGGAGTCCGACGACCGGGTCGAGCCGTCGGGGTCGAGCGAGCGGATCACGTTGTGCCTGACGGCGGGGACCCGCTCGGCCTCGTAGGAGTCCAGCAGCGCCGGAGAGGCCCAGCCGCGGAGCACCCAGGCCAGCTTCCAGCCGAGGTCGAAGGCGCTGTGGATCGCCATGTTCATGCCGGTGCCGCCTCGCGGCGTCACCCGGTGGGCCGCGTCGCCCACCAGGAAGGCGTTGCCTCGCCTGAAGGCGTCCGCCAGGCCGGCCGCGAAGGTGAAGGTGCCCGTGCGGATGATCTCGACGGGCAGATCCGGGACGCCCGCGCCGATGCGGATTTGGCGCACGAGCTCGTCGGGGCCGGGCATCTCGCCTGGGTCCTCCGGGTCGATCCAGATGCCGTGAAGCCACCTGTCACCGCCCGCGGGCAGCATCGTCGCGGGGGCATCCGGGTGGGTGACCGAGTAGATGCCGTAGCGGCGCTCGCCCACCGTGTCCCAGAGCGGGGCCCGGAACAGCACGCTGCGCGCGCCCTCCGCGGTGCCGACCTCCATCTCGATCCCGAGCAGGCGGCGGGTGACGCTGTGGGCGCCATCCGCGCCGATCAGGTGGGAGGCCCGGATTCGGCTTACCTGGCCGTCGGACAGGCGGACCGTCGCGGCGACCTCACCGCTGCCGGTCTCGAGCTCGATCAGCTCGGCGCCCAGCAGCACCCGCGATCCGGGTAGCGAGCGCAGATGGGCGAGCAGGATCGGCTCGAGCTCGTCCTGCGCCACGCAGACCGGAGTGGTGGGGCTGATCACCGCGCTCTGCTCCAGGGTGGGGATGCCGGTTGGCCAGGCCTCGCCTTGCTCCGCGGACGCGAGGGTCTCGGACTGCCATCCCTGCCACTCGACCTCGGGAGCGAAGGCGCGGATCTCGTCCTCGAGCCCCCAGCCCCTGAATATCTCCATGCTCCGGATGCTCACCGTCGTCGCCCTCGGCAGGCTCGACAGCTCCTCGCGCCGCTCGATCACCGTCACCTCGATGCCCGCTCGGGCGAGCGCGATCGCCGCGGTCAGGCCCGCCGGCCCCGCGCCCACCACCAGCACCTGCGCGTCTTCCTCGTGCACAGCCATCTCTTCACCGTTCCTGTCTGCCGCTACTTTCATCGGACAGGCTGTAGTTTTAGCACACAAGCTGTCCGATGAAATAGATATCCTGCTTCTGTGACGAAACGCAAGTACGAGCAGAGACTTCGAGCCGAGTCGGCCGAGCACACGAGGGAACGGATCCTCGAGGCGCTCGCGGAGCGGATCAGGAGGGATCCCGCCGGCGGGAACTCGCTCGAGGCCGTGGCCGAGGAGGCCGGGGTCGCGCGCTCGACGGTGTACGCGATCTTCGGCTCGCGCGCGGGTCTGTTCGACGCCCTGGCGCGCGACGTCGTCGGGCGCGCGGAGTACGAGCGGTTGCTGGAGGTCTCCCGAGGCCCCGATCCGACGGTCGCCCTGCGCGAGGGCATCCGCGCGACCGTGGATCTCTACGTGTCCGAGTATGAGGTGGACCGCGCCCTCTACCCCCTGGCGAGGCTCGGCGACGAGGCGGTGGCCGCGGCGATCGGTCGCCGCGAGCAGGAGCGCACCGGGGGAATGGCGGGCATCGCCCGGCGGCTGGCGGCCCGGGGGCACCTGCGCAAAGGGGTGGGGGCGACCCGGGCTGCCCACCTGCTCTGGGTCCTGACCGCGTTTGACACCTTCGATCTGCTCTGGAGCGGGCGCGGCCTGGACGCCGGCGCGATCAGCGACCTCCTGTTCGAGACCGCCCAGCGCACGCTCCTGGCTGACTGATTCAGCGGGCCGAGAGGGCGTCGCGCACGAACTCCAGGTCGGCGCGCATCGCCGCCCTGTTCCCTGGCGTCTCGACCACGACCGGCGCGTCCGCCGCCGCGATCATCTCCGTCAGCGCCTCTACACCCATCTCGCCCTTGCCGAGGTTGGCGTGGCGATCGGCGCCGGTCCCGGCCGGGTCACGCGAGTCGTTTGCGTGCAGCAGGTCGATCCGGCCGCAGATCTTCCGCACCCGCTCGACGGCGTCCCCGAGCTCCTCGCCCGCGGCGTGGGCGTGGCAGGTGTCAAAGCAGAAGCCCAGCTCGACCGATCCATCCGCGTCGTTGATCGCCTCCCACAGCCGCGCCAGGTCGTCGAAGCGCCGCGCGACCGCGTTCTCGCCGCCGGCCGTGTTCTCGATGTAGAGCGGCACCTCGGAGGAGAGCCGCTCGACCGTGCTGACCCAGCGGGGGAAGCCCTTGGTCACCCCGTCCTCGGCGTGGCCGGGATGGACGATGACGGCGGCCGCGCCGACCTCCGCCGCCGCGTCGCAGGTCTGTTGCAGGATCTTCCGCGAGCCGTGCCTGATGTTGTTCTTCGGCGAGGCGACGTTGATCAGGTAGGGCGCGTGAACGTACAGGGGCAGCGGCGACGCCTTCAGCCCCTCGGCGTCCTTCCTCGGGGCGGGCTTCTTCCAGCCCTGCGGGTCGGAGAGGAAGACCTGCACGCAGTCGGCGCCGATCGCCTTCGCCTCGGCGAGCGGCTTCTCGGGCGCGACGTGGGCGCCGACCAGCTGCTTACGCGGCACCAGCTACTCCGACAGCCCGGCGGCTTCGAGGGCCTCCGCATGAGTCAGAAAGTCGCGGACGCGAACGACCTTCCCCTCTCGAAACTCAAAGATTTCTCCGATTTCCTGCGTGAACTCGATGCCGGTCGTCCGGGCGGTGATGTCCATCTGACCGAGCAGCAGGACCGAATCGCCGAGGTCCCGGATCTCCTGAGGCCGACTGGTGAGGCGTTCCCAAGCCTCGCCGCGGTACTCCCTCCATGCCCTTCGCGCGCCGTCATGACCCCGGTAGACAGTTGCCTTTCCCTCAAGGCCCGGCTCGATCGAGGGGTGCCACTCGACGTCGCCATCGAGCACGGCCAAACAGGCGTCGAGATCATCGGCATTCCACGCCTCGATGGCGCGTCGGACGGTCTCGACGTTCTCCTGCGACATCGCCCACGCAGTATCGCGTCCCAGCTATGGCGAGGGCCAGAATCGAACTCGGTGCAGTCTGGGCCGGAGCTTACGGTCTGTCCCATGCTCTCCTACGTCCGGCGAGAACCGTCCGCGCTGCTCCTCGCGGGCCAGCTTCTCGGGATCCTGGTCTACCCGTTCATGGAGGGGAGCGAGGTGGGTCAGGCCCTGTTCAGCCTGTTCGGGATCGCGATCCTCGGCCTCGTCGTGTTCGCTGTAAGCGGCACGCGCAGCCTCACCTGGGTCGCGCTTCTGTTCGGGGTCCCGGCCTTCGTCCTGCTCCTGATCCAGGCGGTCACGGGCGATGACGACCTGCTGCCGTACTCGTCGGCATTCGAGGCCGTCCTCTATTTCTACGCCGCCGGGGCCCTGATCAGGCAGGTGCTCTCCGACCACGAGGTGACCCGCGACGAGGTGTTCGGCGTCGGCGCCACCTTCACCCTGGTCGCGTGGGCCTTCGCGTACACCTTCACCGTCTGCGAGGCGATCGAGCCGGGAAGCTTCGCGGCGGGAGTCGACGCCTCGGGCGAACGGACGTGGATGGAGCTGCTCTTCCTCAGCTTCAGCAACCTGTCGAACACGGGCCTCAGCGACGTCATCCCGGTCGAGCCCTTCGCGCGCTCGCTGTTAATGCTCGAGCAACTCGCGGGCGTGGGCTTTATCGCGATGGTGGTGGCGAGGCTCATCGCGCTCACCGCGCTGCGCCGGCAGCCTCCGCAGGCCTGACCCGTACCCTCGCGCGAGTAAGGCGAGGGCAGAATCGAACAGGGCCGCAACACCAGGCTGAGACGAACGTAAACCTATGCGATGGCGAGGGCCAGAATCGAACTGGCGACACCACGATTTTCAGTCGTGTGCTCTACCAACTGAGCTACCTCGCCGCGGGCCGTAAGGCTAGCGTCAGGAGAGCAGCTCCCTCGCCTCGGGCAGGCTGCGGAACTCGTGCACCTCGGCGATCAGGCCGTCGCGGATCGTGAACACCTGGGCGCCGCTGAACTCGAAGTCCCCGCGCTCGCCGCTGCCCCGGAAGGTCACCGTCGCGAGCATGCGGTCGCCGCTGTGCTCGAAGCGGCCGGGCACGACCTCGAAGCCGTCCAGCGAGCCCATGAACGCGCGCCACATCCTCCCGACCTCCTCGGTGCCCTCCAGCGTCCCGGTGATCGGCACGTCCGGCGGGCGGTGCCACCGCACCTCGGGCGCCAGCAGCTCCGAGGGCCCGGTCGAGCTCGCCGGCGTTGACCGCCCGCGATGAAGGACTCGACCAGGCGCTCGTGGTCCTCGTCGCTCACCGGTCGATCGCGGCCGAGCGCGCGGGCGACGGCGTCCTCCGCGTCCTCGGCCTCGGCGATGCCCAGGTCGGTGCCCGCGCGGTTTCGCAGCGGCCAGGTCTGAAGGCCGATCACGGGGCGCTCCAGCTTGCGCGCAAAGGCGATCTCCGAGAGCGTGCCCCACTCGCCGCCGACGGCGATCACGGCGTCGCCCGAGGCGACCACCGCCAGGTTGCGGGCGTAGCCGACCCCGGTGGCGATCCCGTGGGTCAGATGCTCGTTGCCGTCGTCGGGGGAGAGCGTCGGCAGGATGCCGATCACGACCCCACCCGCCTCCCGCGCGCCCCGCGGGATGCCGCCTCCATGACGCCGCTCCGGCCGCCGCAGACCAGCACGGCCCCCGCCTCGGCGATGCCGCGCCCGACCGCCTCGGCATCGCTCATCACCGCCTCGTCGGCTACGGCGCCGCCGATCACCGAGATCTGCAGCGTCCGTCCGCTCAACCCGTCGCCCTCCGGCCGGCCCGCTTGCCCCCGGCCCCCTTGACCATCATCCCCATCAGCTCCAGGGCGCCGCCCTTGTGCAGGTGCTCGTTCAGGTTGCCGCACTTGGGGCTCTGCACGCACGAGGGGCAGCCGTCGTCGCACGGGCACTCGCGGATGAGGCGGTCCGCGTCGCCGACCAGCCGCTCGAAGCACTCGAAGCCCCGCCTGGTGATCCCGACGCCGCCGGGGTGCCCGTCGTAGATGAAGATCGTCGGGGCCCCGGTCTGGAAGTGGACGTTGGTGGAGAGGCCGCCGATGTCCCAGCGGTCGCACATCGCGATCAGCGGCAGCACGGCGATCTGGCTGTGCTCGGAGGCGTGCAGCGCGCCCAGCAGCACCTCGGAGGGCAGCGCCGCCGCCATCCGGTCGCCGATCACGTACCAGAGCGCCTGGGTGACGAAGTCCTGCTCGGGCAGGTCGAGCGCGACGATGTCGAGCACCTTGTTGTCGCCCAGGCGCTTTCGCTGGTAGGCGATCACCTGCTCGCTGACCGAGACGGCGCCGAAGCTGAGCTCCACGCCGAGCGCGCTGCGGGTGGTGCGCGTCTCCTCGACGTACACCTCGGTCTCCTTCTTCACCTGCGTGTAGTAGTCGCCGTCGAACGGCCGCACCGCCGCCCGTCCCGCCCCCAGGTCGAGCTCGGCGACCTCGTATGACCGCCCCAGGTGCAGGTAGATCGCCCCGGGGTGAACCGTGGAGAAGGCGCGCTCGGCCTCGACCTGGCCCAGCACCTCGCCGGAGGTGATGTCCAGGACCGCGACGCTGTCGGGCGAGGCCGATCGCAGGCTGATGTCGCCGGCCACGAAGTCGCCGCCGCGGGTCAGGTAGCGCTGGCGCACCTTGCGGAGTTGCCCGGTCGTGACCAGGCGGTCGGCCCCCTCGCGCCAGCCGTCGCCCAGGATCTCGTCGTCGTCGGGCACCGAGCCGAGCGGCGCCTCGTACGCGGCCGCGACCAGGTGCTGCATCTGGATCTGCTCGTTGCGGTGATCCAGGATCGCGGCCTCGACCGGCCGCTCCAGGAACTCGTCCGGGTGCCGGCAGAAGAACTGGTCCAACGCGTCCTCGCCCGCGACGTAGACGGCGAGCCCGCGCCGGCGGCGTCCGGCGCGGCCCCACATCTGGCGCAGGCTGGCGACGGTGCCGGGGAAGTTGACGCAGATGGCGGCGTCGAGCTCCCCCACGTCGATGCCCAGCTCCAGCGCGTTGGTGGCGGCCACGGCCAGCAGGTCCCCGCGCGCCAGCTTCGCCTCGATCTCGCGGCGCTGCTGGGGCGTGTAGCCGGCGCGGTAGGGAGCGATGCGCTCGGCCAGATTGCCCTGGCCGCCCTCCTCCAGCTTCATCGACGCGAAGCGGTTGATCAGCTCGATCCCGCGCCGGCTCTTCATGAAGCAGATCGTCCGCACGCCCTTGGTGACCAGCTCGGCCAACAGGTCGGCCGCCTCGCTGACCGCGGAGCGCCGGGTCATCGTCTTCTTGTCGATCACGGGCGGGTTCCACATCGCGATCTCGCGGCCGGCCTGGGGCGCGCCGTCATCGTCCAGCAGCGCGAACTCGAGCCCCGTCAGCCGCTCGGCCAGCTCTCGTGGGTTGGCGATCGTCGCCGAAGCGAGCACAAAGCGGGGCTCCGTCCCGTAAATCCGAGCTGCGCGCCGCAGCCGGCGCAGCACGTTGCCCACGTGCGATCCGAACACGCCGCGGTAGGTATGCGCCTCGTCGACGACGACCCACTCGAGGTTGGCGAGGAAGTCGCCCCAGCGCTTGTGGTGGGGCAGCAGGCCCACGTTGAGCATGTCCGGGTTGGTCAGCACCAGGTTCGAGCGCCGCCGGATCGCCGGCCGGTCCTCGCGCGGGGTGTCGCCGTCGTAGATCGCCTCGCGCAGGCCGGGGGGTCGCAGCTCGGCGAGCTTGCGGGCCTGGTCCTGGGCCAGCGCCTTGGTGGGGTAGAGATAGAGCGCCCGCCGCTTGGGATCGCGCGCGATCCCGTCCAGCACGGGCAGGTTGAAGCTGAGCGACTTGCCGCTGGCGGTGCCGCTGGTCAGGATCAGGTCCGAGCTCGCGGGCCGTCTCGTAGGCCTCGGCCTGGTGGGAGTAGAGCGACTCGATCCCGTCCGCGGCCAGGGCCTCGGCCAGGTCGGGGTGCAGCTCGGCGGGCAGGTCGGTCAGCTTCGCCATCGTCGCCGGCTCCGAGCTCTCGGCGACCAGGCGCCCGTCGTCGCGGCCCGGGGCCAGCACCGCGTCCCAGCCGCCGCCGATCGCGCCGCCGCTAGCCACGGATCGCCCCGGCTATCCGCATCGCCTGCACCGCGCTGGCGTCGTGCAGGCGGTGGATCGCGCCGCCCTGCGCAACCGCGAGCGCCGTCGCCGCGGCCGTCGCCCACTCCCGCTCCTCGGCGGGCAGCCGCTGCTCCCAGCCCCCGGCGAGGACCGCGCCCAGCAGGTCCTTGCGGGAGAGGCTGACGTAGAGAGGCCGGCCCAGATCGCCGAGTTCCGCGAGGCGGCGCAGCAGCTCGAGGCCGTCCGCGACGCCGAGGTCGAAGTCGATTCCGGGGTCAAGGGCAAGCTGCTCCTCCGAGACTCCGCGGGCGGTGGCCGCCTCGATGCGCCTGGCGAACCAGCCCTTGAGGTGATCGACGGGATCGTCGAAGCGCGGTGCGGGGCGATCCTCGCGCGGGGCTCCCTCGATGTGCATCAGGACAAGGCCACAGCCGCTGTCAGCGGCCAGCTCGAACAGCTCGGGGTCGCGGCCGCCGCTGATGTCGTTGATCGCGACGGCGCCGGCGGCGAGCGCCCCCGCCGCGACCTCGGCCGAGAAGGTGTCGGCGGAGATCGGAAGGCCGGTCCGCTCGGCGAGCCCCTCGATGGCGGGCGCCAGCCGCGCGGCCTCTTCAGCGGGCGGAACCGGAGGTCCGCTGCGTGCCGGGACGGCCCCGACGTCGAGCATGTCGAATCCCTCCTCAGCCAAGCGCACCCCGTCGGCGACAGCCTGCTCGGGCGTCCCGCTGCGCGCCCCCGAGAACATCGAGTCGCTGGTGACGTTGACGATGCCCACCGCCAGGGGGCGATCCAGCTCCAGTGTCCCGTCGGCCAGCTTCCAGGAGGGCATCAGGACAAAGGTAACCCGGCAGCCTCGCGAGCCTCGTCCCACGCGGGGGAGTGCCCGCTACTTCCGCTTCTTGCCCTTGCGCTTGCAGCGCTTCTTCTTGGCGGCCGCTGACTTCTTCTTGCCCTTGCGCTTCTTGCGCTTGCACTTCTTCTTGGGTACGCAGCCCGCAGTCGCGCCGCTGGTGCCGGGGCACTTGTCCTGGGTCTCGTCGCCGAAGCCGTCGCCATCGGCATCCGGCTCGACCGTGCCACGCAGAAAGATCTGCCACCCCGAGAAGTTGCCTGAGATCGTCTCGGGGGGGCCTCCGGTCGGGAACGGGGGCGAGCGCAGCTTCATCGAGGCCCCGAAGATGTTGCTGGCGAACATGGGGGGCGCGGCCGAGTCGTTGTCGAACTCAATGGCGATGGAGTTGCCCTGGGCAATCGGCAGTCGGGTCGGATAGGAGTGGATGCCGCCCGCCGTCGGTGGAATCACGTCCGCCGCGGCGCCCAGTCCCCGCCACTGCGAGCCCACCATCTCCAGCACTCGCGCGTGCACCGGATGGGTGGTCGTGCCGGGGCTCTCTGCCTCCTTCTTGATGGTCCAGGTGACCAGGACGCCGTTGATTGGTGAAGTGACCGTCCCGGCGGTATTAGAGAGGTAGATGTTTGTGTTCCACAGCGTGCAGTGCTGTCCACAGAAGGTGTCCGAGTCGGGGTTGCCGATCAGGTTGTCGCCGAAGTGGACCGAGCCCAGGGCGTGCCCCGGCGCCACGGCGAGGGCGGCCAGGACGGCGGACGCCCCGATCGTCGCCGTCCATCCGCGCTTCGTCCACCAGGCGGCTCGCGGTCGCATGCCGCCTACTTTCGCTTCTTTCGGCGCTTCTTGCAGCCCTTCTTCTTCTTTCGCGGCCGCGTCGAGCCCGATTCCGACGGCGACGGCTTCGGCGACGAGACCCAGGACAACTGCCCGGCAGCGGGCCGCTCTTGTAGCGCGTTGGCGCCGAACACGCCACCGGCCCAAATGGCACGTTGCCGTGGGATGCGGTGGGCAGGATCACCGCCATGCCGCGACCGTGGCCAAAGGTCCTCTGATGCAGACCCCCAGGACCATGGCGACTACGGTACTCCCCTGAAGATGGCCCTTCGCTGCGTCTACACCGACCTCGACGGCACCCTGCTGGGGCGCTACGGCTCCCTCTTCCGCGACGCCGAGGGGAACTTCTCGATGCTGCAGGCGCGGGCCCTCGAGGCCTGCCACCGCGCCGAGGTCGAGGTCGTGATCAAGTCCGGGCGCCGCGAGCCGCAGGTGCTGGAGGACGCGCGGCTGATCGGCTCCACCGCCTACATCTACGAGGCGGGCTGCGCGGTGATGATGGACGGCGAGGAGACGGTCCTGATCGGCGACTTCCGTCCCGAGGACGGGCGCACGGTGTACGAGACGATCTTGGACCGGGGGGTGCCCGAGCTGCTGTTCCAGTCCTTTCAGCCGGCGCTCGAGTACCACGCGCCCTGGCACACCGAGCGCCGCCACTCCCACCTGTTCCGGGGCAAGATCGACGTCGCCGAGGCCAACTCGATCCTCGAGCGCGAGGGCCACGGCGCCCTGAAGCTGATCGACAACGGCGCCATCGTGCGCCAGATGGACGGCGTCGAGGGCCGCGCCCACGCCTACCACCTGATGCCGGCCGCGGCCAGCAAGGCCAACGCCGTCGTCTTCCACATGCGCGCCCGCGGCTACGCGCCCGAGGAGTGCATCGCGATCGGCGACTCGGTCGAGGACCTGGCGGTCGCCGAGGTCGTCGGCCGCTTCTTCGTCCCCGCCAACGGCCCCGAGCGCGACCCGGGCCTGCGCGAGGCACTCGGCCGCTACTCGAACGTCACCGTCACCGAGGGTGCGATGGGCGACGGCGTCTACGAGGCGATCGTCTCGACTCTGGCCGGCGCCTGACCCTCAATAGCGCCGTGGCGCCGCCGAGCCGCCCCGCAGCGCGGCCAGCAGCCGGTCCACCAGGCCGGGGGCCATCGAGTTGAGTGCCAGCAGCCTCACCTGCCGCGGCACGTGGACCTCGCGGCGGTCCTCCTCGACGGCGGTGAGCAAGGCGGACGCCACTTCCTCGGGCTCGATCGCGTCGTCGGAGTTGCGCCAGTCGGGCAGCTGCTCGGCCTCGGCGTGAAGCTCGGTGGCCACCTCGCCCGGGAAGATCGTGCTCAGGCTGACGCCGGTGCCGGAGAGCTCGTGTCGAAGGGCCTCGGCGAATGCCTTGTTCGCGGCCTTCGTCGCCCCGTAGACGGCGGCCCAGGGGAAGGCGCGCAGCGCCGCTCCGGAGCTGACGACGACGACGTGGCCGCGGCCGCGATCCAGCATCGGGCCGAGCCCGGCGCGCACCGTGTTGATCGTCCCGGTGACGTTGGTGCGGACCATCAGGTCCGCGTCCTCGGGATCCTGCTCGAAGAACGGCGCGTACCGCGCGACGCCGGCGTTGGCGACCAGCAGGTCCAGTCCCCCCGCCCGCTCGACGAAGGAGGCGGTCGCGGTCTCGATCTGCTCGCGGTCGGAAACGTCGGCGGGAACCGCGATCGCCCGCCCGCCCAGCTCGGCCGCCAGCGCCTCGAGGCCCTCGGCGCCACGCGAGACGAGTCCCACGGTCGCGCCCCGCGCGGCGAGCGCGGTGGCCGTCGCGCGCCCGATGCCGAGGCTTGCGCCCGTCACGAGCGCCCTGGTCTGCGGCCCGATCTCCACGATGGGCATCCTCGCACGGCAGTCATCTAGGATCGACCCGATGGCAGCCGACCACGCCACCGTCGCCGAGGAGGAGTACCTCCAGATGATGTTCTGGCTGGAGGAGGCGGGGCTGCCCATCACCGGCGCCAACATCGCCCGCGCGATGCAGCTCTCGCCGCCGACGGTGCACGAGATGATCGGCCGGCTCGAGACCGACGGGTACGTCGATCGCGCCGACGACAAGTCGCTCACCTTCACCGACAGGGGGCGCGAGGAGGCCCAGGCGATCACGCGCCGCCACCGCCTGATCGAGCGCTTCCTCACCGACGTGCTCGGCATCCCCTGGGACGAGGTGCACGAGGAGGCCGAGCGGCTGGAGCACGCGATGTCCCCGGTGCTGGAGGAGCGCATGCTGGCGGCGATCGGCGACGCCAAGACCTGCCCGCACGGACACCCGATCGTCGAGGGAGCCCGCGAGCAGGGCGTGCTGCTGGCCGACGTCGAGCCCGGCGCCAAGGTGCGGATCCTGCGCTTCGAGAACGAGGCCGAGGAGATCCTGCACTACCTCCGCGACGCCGGGCTGGCACCAGAGCTGGAGGGGGAGCTGAAGTCCTCGGACGACGACGAGGTCGTGGTGGCCTCGGCGGACGGGACACACGCGATCTCGCGCAGCGTCGCCGAGACGGTCTCCGTCAAGGCGGACCCCTCACCGCCCTCGCGTCCGCCGCTGCCCGAGCAGCTGGTCCTCTCCAGCGACCGCTACGGGAGATAGATCCGCCACAACCGAGTTGCTGCCGGTGGTAGTCTTGTCTCTGCTTAGTTGACTTATTTACTCAACAAAGTGAGGAAGCGATGGAAGCGAACACGATGCACGCTGTCACCGCCTTGAGGGAGAGGAACGTCGCCGAGCGCCAGCTGAGCGCGCTGGTGAGCGCAGTGCGCGCCCACGAGCGGGCCCAGATCCAGAAGCCCTACCCGCGCCGGGCCGACGACCTGCACCTCTACCGCAGGGTCCGCCAGATCATCGGCGAGCCGGCCTAGGAACTACGCCGGGCTGGCCGAGCGGGTCTTCTCGAGGGCGGTGGCGATCCTCTCCACGCCCTCCGGAACCTGCTCGGCGGTCACCGGCGCGAACGAAAGCCGGATGCTGGAGGTGCCGCCCTCGATCATGAAGTCGGGGCCGGCGACGAAGGTGACGCCCTCCTTCTTCGCTTCCTCCAGCAGGCCGGCGGCGTCCACGTCGTCCTCCAGGTCGAGCCAGAGGAAGTAGCCGCCGGCGGGCACCACGAACTTCGCTTCGGGGATCTTCTCCTCCAGAGCCGTGACGAGCGCGTCACGCCGGTCCCGAAGGGCGGCGTTGACGACCTTGATGTTCTCGTCCAGCGCGCCCGAGCGGCACAGCTCCCACACGATCGACTCGGCGAGCATGTTGGGTGAGATGTAGGTCTGGCCGGCGCGCTTGGACAGAGCTGCGATCTCGTCCTCGGGGCCGACCAGGTAGCCGACCCGGACCCCCGGGCTGACGGTCTTCGAGAACGAGGAGGCGTGGATGACGCGATCGGCCTCGTCCAGGTCGAGCATCGTCGTGCCGGCGTCGCCCTCGAAGCTGATCAGCCGGTAGGGATCGTCCTCGAACAGCAGCAGGCCATGCTCGGCGGCGAGCGCGACCAGCCGCTCGCGCTTCTCGGCCGCGAGCGTGCAGCCGGCGGGGTTGTGGAAGTTGGGAATCACGTGGGCGAACTTGACCGGGCCCGCCGCGCAGGCGTCCTCGAAGGCCCCGATCTGGACCCCGTCGGACTCCAACGGCACTGGCGCAAGCTCCGCGCCGGCCTGGTTCAGCAGCAGCAGCGTGCGGTCGTAGGTCGGCTGCTCGACGATCACCCTGTCGCCGGCGCCGACGTAGTGGCGGAACAGCAGCGCCGCGCCCTCCATCGAGCCATTGGTGACCATCACTCGCCCCGGCTCTGTGCCGTGCAGCTCCGCGATCCACTCGCACAGCTCGGGATGGCCCTTGCCGGTGCCGTAGGAGAGCGCGCGCTCCCAGTCGGACTCGAGCGCGCGGGCCGCCGCCTCCCGCACCGCTTCGGCGGGGAGGATGTCGGCGCTCGGGGCGCCACGGGCGAAGCTGATCGTGTCTGCGGCCATCTCGCGCCAGTATAGAAACGGGTATCCGGCACGCCCGCCCGGGGCGATATTTTTCCGGCATGCCCGCTTCGCTCGAGCTGGTCAAGATCGCCCTGCAGGCCTACGGCAGCGGCGACTTCGAGATCGCCCTGGCGCTATCCGACGACAACGTCCGCTGGGACGAGCGCGCGTCCCGGCCCGACGGCGAGCTCGTCTGGGGCCACGACGACGTGGCCCGAGCGATGCGCCGCTACCTCGACGGCTGGGAGAGCTACAGCTTCGAGCTCGAGGACATCGCCGAGGTCAGCCCCGGCAAGGTCGTCGCCATCTGCCGCGAGCGCGGCGTCGATCGCGAGGGAGTCCCGATCGACCGCCGTTTCGGCGGCCTCTGGGTCGTTCGGCAGGCCAAGATCGCCTCCTGGTCCACCTACCTGACCCCGAAGGAGGCCGTCCGCGCCGCCCGCGAGCTGGCCGCCGGCGAGCCCCCGCCTCCCAAGCCGAAGCCGGCTCCGCGGCGCGGCCCCGCCCAGCAGGCCCCTGCGAGCGACCCGGCCCCCGCGCAGCCGCAGCCCGGGTCCGGGCCCACCGAGGAGCAGCGTCGCGCGGCCAAGGCCCGCGCGCGCCTGCAGCGCCAGAAGGCCGCCAGCTAGCCCAGGACCTCGACCGCGATCTTGGCGGCCTCGGTGGGGCTCTCGCCGACGCGCACTCCCTTGGCCTCCAGCGCCTCCTTCTTGGCCGCGGCGGTGCCCGAGGAGCCGGAGATGATCGCCCCGGCGTGGCCCATCTGCTTGCCCGGCGGCGCCGTGAAGCCGGCGATGTAGGCGACGACGGGCTTGCTGACGCTCTCGGCGATGTAGTCGGCGGCGCGCTCCTCGGCGTCGCCGCCGATCTCGCCGACCATCACGATCATCTCGGTGGCGTCGTCCTGCTCGTAGAGCTCGAGGATGTCGATGAAGTCCGAACCCACGATGGGATCGCCGCCGATTCCGACGATCGAGGAGTTGCCCTGGCCCGCCTGCTTCAGCTCGTTTCCGATCTGGTAGGTGAGCGTGCCGGACTTGGAGACGACGCCGATCGGGCCGGGGTCGAAGAACTGGGCCGGGATGATCCCGACGTTGGCCTTGCCGGGGCTGAGGACCCCAGGGCAGTTGGGGCCGATCAGGCGGACGCCCTTCTCCTTGGCCTTCCAGTAGGTGGGCAGCATGTCGTGGACCGGGATGCCCTCGGTGATCGCGATCACCGTCCCCACGCCGGAGTCGATCGCCTCGTTGATCGCGGCGGCCGCGAAGCGGGCCGGGACGAAGATCATCGAGGTGTTCGCGCCCTGCTCGTCGACGGACTCCTTGATCGTGTCGTAGACGGGGATGCCCTCGACGTCCTGGCCGCCCTTCTTGGGCGTGACGCCGGCGACGACCTGCGTGCCGTAGTCGCGGTTGCGCAGCCCGTGGAAGGTTCCCTCGCGGCCGGTCAGGCCGCTGATCACGAGCTTCGTGTCCTTGTCGATGACGATCGACACGTCAGCCTGCCTTGGCGATCTCGACGACCTTGGCGGCGGCGCCGAGCATCGTCTTCTCGATGTGAAGGTCGGGCAGGTCGGCGTCCGCCAGCAGCCCCAGGCCCTCCTCGGAGTTGGTGCCGTCCAGCCGCACGACCAGCGGCACGCCCAGGTCGATTCGCCCAGCGGCCTCGATGATGCCCTTAGCGATCTCGTCGCAGCGGGTGATGCCGCCGAAGATGTTGAAGAGGATCGCCTTCACCTTCTGATCGGAGGTGATCACCTCCAGCGCCGCCACGATCGCGTCGGCCTTGGAGCCGCCGCCGGCGTCGAGGAAGTTGGCGGGGTCGCCACCGGCCTGGGCGACCACGTCCAAGGTGGACATGCAGAGCCCGGCTCCGTTGGCGAGGATGCCGATGTCGCCGTCGAGCTTGACGTAGGTGAGGCCCTTCTCCTTGGCCATGCGCTCCTGAGGGTCCATCGCCGAGAGGTCCTCGAAGGCGGCGATGTCCTCGTGGCGATACAGCGCTGAATTGTCAATCGTGGTCTTGGAGTCGAGCGCGACGACATCGCGATCGGAGGTGACGACCAGCGGGTTGACCTCGATCAGGGTCGCGTCGAGCTCGCCGAAGGCGGCGTAGAGCTTCACCATCATCTCCGCGGTCGGCGCGCGAGCGTCCTCTTCGACCCCCGCCGCCTCGACCACCGCCGCGGCCTGCTCGGGGCCGAAGCCCTCATTCGGCTCGACGTGGCGCTTGACCAGGGCGTCGGGGTCCTTCTCGGCGATCTCCTCGACGTTCATGCCGCCCATCGTCGAGAGCATCGTCAGCAGCTTCTTGGCCGAGCGGTCGAGGATGATCGAGGCGTAGTACTCGGCGTCGATCTTCGACGCCTCCTCGATCCACAGCTCGTGCACCTCGAACGGCCCCTCGCCGTGTGGCCCGGTGATCTGCATGCCCAGGATCGCCCGCGCGTGCTGCTCTGCCTCTTCGCGGTTCTCGGCGACCTTGATGCCGCCGGCCTTGCCCCGGCCCCCGATCTGGACCTGGGCCTTGACCACACAGGGGTAGCCGATCTCCTCGGCCGCGGCGACGGCGTCCTCGATCGTCCTCGCGTGTTTGCCCTTGGGCACGGGGACGCCGTGCTGGGCAAACAGCTGTTTTCCCTGGTATTCGAGGAGGTCCAAGAGTCGGGCGTGAGCCTATACTGCCGACCTCGCCGATGGCCCTCCCAAAGCTCAAGGACATCAAGTGGGTGACCACTGACTGCTACGGAACCCTGATCGACTGGGAGAAGGGGATCACCGACGCCTTCAAGAAGGAGGCCGACCGCGATGGCCTGACGCTGGACACCAACGCTCTGCTGGAGCGTTTCTTCGAGGCCCAGGCCCAGATCATGTCTGGCTCATACGAGCTCTATGCCGAGGTCCTGCGCCGCGCAGCGGTCATCGTCGCCGAGGAGATCGGATGGACGATCGAGCCCTCGCGCGCGCAGTTCCTGCCCGACAGCGTCGCCTCCTGGCAGCCCTTTCGCGAGGTGAACGCGGCCACCGACCGAATCTCCGATCGCTATGACGTCGGCATCGTCTCCAACGTCGATGACAAGCTGCTGGGGATCTCGCGCCGGCACCTGCGCACCGAGCTGGACCTGGTCGTGACCGCCCAGCAGGTGCGCAGCTACAAGCCCGACAACACGCACTTCCGTGAGTGCGCGCGGCGAATCGGCGGCAAGAAGGGGTGGGTCCACATCGGCTGCGGCTACGACGCCGACATCGCGCCCTGCCTGAAGATGAACGTGCCGGTGATCTGGGTCAACCGCCACGGTGAGAAGCTCGAGGGCCGCAAGGCCCCCGACGCGACGGTCAAGAACCTGCGCGAGGCGGCCGCCAAGCTCGGCGCGAAGTAGCGCGACCCGCCCGGAGCGGCTAGAAGCAGATCGCCTGGCTGGTGACCGGCATCGAGCCGGCGGTGCCGACGTTCGTCGCGGCGACATGCCAGCCCGAGCTGAGCTGGCTCTGCTCCTCTGGCCCCCGGCTCCCTTCAGCGGGCTGAACCTATCACCCCCCCCGGCCATGTAGCGAAGCAATCAGGCGGATCCGAGCAGCGCGAAGCCGCCGTCCTTGCGGACCAGCAGCACCTGGACCTCGCCGACCTCGCCCTCATAGACCTTCGGGGGCAGCACCGCCTCAAAGCGCACGCCGGCGTCAGCGGTCCCAACGGTCCGGGTGGCCGCCGCGACCCTGCCGTCGACCGCGACCGCGAGCGGCTTGCCGAGGCCCTGCCCCTCGACAGCCCCGGCGACGACGGCGTCGACGGTGCCGGGGTCGTCGGGGTCGCCGGAGAGGAGGACGTCGGCTTCGCCCGGCGCGTCCGGGAGCGAGGCGGGCACGCGGCGCCCGATCAGCTCGGACCCTGGGCCGGACTCGATCAGGGCGTCCCAGCCCCGGCCGGTGCGCAGCAGCTTGCTCTGCGCGGCGACGAAGCGGTTCCGGCGCTTCAACAGCTCGGGCAGCGTCGAGGTGATCATCCGGCCCTTGTAGTTGACGACCTCGACCGCCTCGGTGCTGCGCTCGCCGGGCAGCACCCCGTCGACCTCCCAGGGGATCTCGACCCCCAGCTCGGCTGCGATCGCCGGCACCGCGTCGATCGTCTGCACGGGCGCGGGATCGGCGCCGCCGCGCCGCTGCCCCGGGAGCTTGATGAAGAGCGGCACGAAGGCGAGCTGGTCGAGGTTGTTGTCGGAAGCGCGGCGCCTGCCCGTGTGCGGCCTGAAGCTGATCCCGTGGTCGGCGACGACGACGAGCAGGGTCTCGTCCCAGGCGCCCTGGGCCTCGATCCTCTCGATCATGTCGCCGACCAGCGCGTCGGCCGCGCCGACCTCGAGCAGGTGACGCTTGCGGTCGTCGATCTCGACCTGAGGCGCGTAGGCGTCGTTCTCGTGCTCGAGCTCCTCGTCGAGCTCGCCCGGATCCGTGTAGCTCTGCAGCGAGGGGACCACCGTCCACGGCTTGTGGGGCAGGTTCCCGGCGTGCAGCAGGTCGAGCTGGCCCGGCCGAGCGTCGATGCCGTCCAGCAGCAGCTCGAACAGCTCCTGCGGGGTCTGCGGGGGGAGGGGAGATACGTCGCTGCCGATGCCGAAGATGCGCTCGTGGACCTTCGCTGGCAGCACGGCGGCGGGGGCGTAGGTGATCAGGTCGCCGGCGATCCGACCGAAGCGCTCGCCGAAGCCGTCGCGGGTCTGGCGCTCGCAGGTGGAGCGCGGGCAGATCTGGGTCACGGTCTCGATCGCGTCGACGTCGTAGCTGGCGCCGAGCAGGGTGAAGAGGCTCTCGGGGTTGCTGCGGGCGACGGGGAAGCCCTTGCCGTCCTCGGCGTCGTCCTGCCGCTGGCCGGTGAGGATCGCCGGGATCGCGCGCTCGGTCTGGTCCGCGACGGTGGTCGCGTTCTCGTACCAGGTCGCCCGACGGGCCAGCTCGGCGAAGTTCGGGTAAAGCGACTCGTCGATCCGGCCCGGGACGTCCATCAGCGAGCCCGTCGGGAACTCGTCCAGGATCAGGAACACGATCGGGGGGTCGCTGACCGGGGTGACGTCGGCCTCGGCGGGCTCGGAGCCGGGCAGCCAGAGCCCGGTGCTGGGCGAGAAGAACAGGTAGATGACCAGGAACACGGCCGGGGCGACCGAGAGCACGTCAAGGGTCGCCGGCACGAAGGTCGTCCGCGCGTAGGCGAAGGTGGCGCCGGCGGCGAGCAGCAGCGAGACGCTCACGGCCCACTTCGGCTCGCGGATGCCCACCGAGCCCACGATCTGCACGAACAGGAACGCGAACATGCCCGCGACGATCGCCAGGTGCAGGGCGTCGCGGGCCGGAGGGGAAGCGCGCCCGACCAGCTCCTCGACCCCCAGCAGGGCCGCGGGGACCCCGAACAGGATCAGTACCCCGATCAGGACGATGTCGACGGGGGCCGCCGAGCGGGGCAGCAGGAAGAAGCCTGACTCGTTGAGCCCGTTCAGCAGCGGAATGCCGATCGCGAGCGCCCACAGCGCGCCCAGGTGCAGCGCCCGGTGGCGCCGGTCGGGATGTGACGCGATCATCCCCGCGGGCGAGCGGAGAACAGGACCCTGGTCCCGGACGGGAGCTCCTCGCGCCGCTCGACCTCGAAGCGGTCCCCCATCAGCTTCTCGAACTCGCCCAGCTCGAAGTCGGTGTGCAACCCCTCGGCCTTGGCCGCCAGCAGCCGCTCGACCATCGGGTCCTCGCGCGTCGGGAACTCGATCACGAGCGGCGCTCCCAGCGACGCGAACCAGTCCAGCAGCTCGGCCAGCGGCACGTTCCCGGTGATCGAGAGGTGGTGCACGAGCGCGAGCGCCAGCACCAGGCCCGGCTCGCCGCGGCGCTCCAGCGGGCGGCGCTCCGCGCCGCGCCAGCCGAGCCCGGGGGAGGGGTCGACGAGGTTGCCGACGAGGGGCACGATGCGCTCGTCGCCGTCGGCCCGCAGCCGCCGGTACATCCCGTCAACGGTGGCGTGGTCGAAGTCGAGCGCGACGACGCAGTCGGCGTGCTCGGCCGCGATCCGCGCGTAGGCACCGTCGTTGGCGCCGAGATCCCAGGTCAGCGGGGAGCCCGCCGCCGTCGCGACCTCGCCAACGAACTTCGCCTTGGCGGCGTCGTCGGCGTCGCTGTAGGTGTTCTCTTCGCGGTACTCGCTCCAGGCGGTCCGCCCGGCCTTCCAGTCGAGGCGCTCGACGAGCTTGCGCAGGCCCTTCAAATTGGAGCGGATCAGCTCGGTGGAGAACTTGGCCTTCTTCATCTCGCCCTTGACGTCGCTGCCCGCCCGCTCGGCACTCGATGCCTCGAGCCGGGAGTGCAGGCGTACGTGGCTCATCACGCCCTTGTTGAGCGAGCTGCCCTTCATCAGCGCCGCCATCTGCGCGGGTGGGATGCCGTCGATCGAGCCGCGCAGAAAGGGCTGGAAGTCGACCCCCCGGTAGGCCTCGAGCATGAGGGGATAGAGGAACAGCATGCAGAACTGGCGGTAGCCGACCCAGGGCTCGCCCTCGCGCAGCCGCTCAAAGGAACTGACGTCGATGAAGACCGGCCGCGAGCCGCGGAACTGGACGTTGTAGGGGCTCGCGTCCTTGAGGATGAGGCCGTGGTCGAGGGCCCGCTCGGTCAGCTCCAGCTGCAGCAGCGCCGCCTCGCGCAGCATCGCGAACGACCACTCGTACGGGTAGCTCACGAACGGAATCCGCTCGTGGCTCAGTACCACCGCGGGCCGCTCGGGCAGCTCGGCGGCGAGCGCCTCTGCCGTGCCTCCCTCGGCCTCCTCGGTGGCGACCAGCTTGCCCTCCGCGACCAGCTCGGCCGACAGGCCCGACTGCTCCAGGGCCCGCCAGTCCTCGGCGCCGGTCTCGCTCAGCGCCCGGTAGACGCCGTCAGGCCCCAGCAGGACCCGCCCGTGCGGGTCCCTGAAGGAACCAGGCTCGAAACCCCCGGGGTTCAGACTCCGGTCTTGACCTTGGGCTCGGGAGCCGGCTCGGGAACGCTGGCCGTCGGCGCCTTGTCGGCGGCCGGAGCCTCGTCCTCGTTCTTGCGCCAGAAGAAGAGCGTTTCCTTGATCCGCACGCCGAACATCTTGATCGCGACGAACAGGCCGGCCGCGCCGCCCAGGAGCGCCTGCAGGATCATGCTGCCGCTACCTGGGTCCAAATACGCCAAAACAGTTGACATCTAGTTCCTCTCTCTGTGGTCCGCCCTGCCCGGCGGAAGGCGGGAACGCTAGCAACATTTCGTTAACAACCTGGACAGCCGACGCCCATGTAACGGCGGTGTAATCGGGGCCGGCTAGGGCTCGATCGTCAGTACCTCGACCGAGTTGGCGCCCGGCTTGAAGGCCGAGGGCGGCACGATCACGAAGGCGCGCACCGCGTCTGGCCCCTGGTAGGTGCGGGTGACCGCGGCGACGCGGCCGTTGATCGCGAAGACGACGCGCTCGCCGGCCCCGAGCTCGCTGAAGACGGCGCGGATCGCCCCGGGCACGAAGCGGGCGCTGGGGTCGACGTCGTCGTAGGCGTCAGGCGAGGCCAGCGTGACCGAGGCGGCCTGGACGCCGCCCAGCGACGAGACCTGACGCCCGACCAGGTTCGAGCCTGCGGCATAGACCCGGCGCCAGCCCTGGTTCGAGCCGAACAGCGCCAGCTTCTGCGCCAGGATCGCGTCGCGCTGGCGCTCGAACTTGCGAGCAGAGCGGCTGATCACGCGCTGGTAGCGGTCCTCTATCCGTACTTCGGGGCGGTCGGGCGGCGGGCCCAGCAGCGAGCGTCCCTGGGCGCCCTCGGGCGCCGGCACGTCCAGCAGCTGGGCGATGGTCGGCAGCAGGTCGATCGTCCGCGCCTGGCGCTCGTCTGTGCGCCCTGCCGGCATGCCCGGGCCCTTCACGATCAGCGGCACCGACGCGATCTCGGCCAGGTTCTCCTTGTTGGGAACGCGGCGAGGCTGCCCCGGCGAGAAGCTGACGCCGTGGTCGGCGGTGACGGCGACGATCGCCTCCTCCCAGGTTCCCTGGCGCTTGAGACGGTCGATCACCCGGCCCAGCAGCAGGTCGGTGAAACCGGTCTGCAGCAGCAGCCGCTGTTCCAAGAGCCGTGAGATCGTCTCGTCGTCGGGGGTGCGGCCCTGGCCGTCGCGCAGGCCGTCGGTCTGCAGCAGGCCCCCGGCGTAGCGACGCCCGTCGGGGTAGAACTCGTAGGGGACGTGCGGCAGCTCCAGGTGCACGAAGTTGAGGGTGCGCTCGCCGCTCAGCCCTGAGAGCCACTCCTCGAAGGTGTTGCCGCGCCCCAGGAAGCTCTCGTTGGGCGCGTCGAACTTGGTTCAGGACCTCGCCGCGCAGTTTCTCGGCGCCCTGCTGGTTCGCGGTGGGCGGCGACCTCGCCCTCGCCGCCTCCCGTGTCCTGCACCTCGCCCTCCGCCTGCTCCTCGGCCGCCTGGCCGAAGCCCGAGAAGGTTTCGTCCACCGCCGGCAGCGAGTCGCTCGAGGGAGGTCGGCAGCAGCAGGTGCTCGTAGACGATCCGCAGGTCCGAGGCGAGGCCGTCGAGCCGGTCCGACGCGGGGGGCCGCGCCCGGTCGCCGCACAGAGACTCGGGACAGACGCTGGTCACGGGCTCGGCCACGTTCATCGCGTAGTCGGCTCCGAGCAGGGTGAAGATGCTGTCGGGATGGTCGGCCGCGGTCGGCAGCTCGTCGTGGGTGGGGTGGATCCCCGTCATCACCGCCGGGGCGGCGCGGGGGGTGAGATCGGCCTCTGTGGTCGCGTTCGGGTAGAAGGCGCCCCGGTCGGCGAGCTCCGCGAAGTTGGGGAACAGCGATGCGGTCGATCCTGCCCTGTCTCGTCCAGCAGCATCGTGCCTTGGAACTCGTCGAACACGATCACCACGACCGGCGTGCGGCCCGGGCACCGCGATCTCAGCGGCCTCGACCTCGTCCTCGGGCAGCACCAGCTCCTTGGTGTCCGAGAAGAACAGGAACAGGCACACGAACAGGACCGGCGCCGGAGAGAGGACCGTGAGCAGGCTGGGCAGCCATTCCGTGCGCGCGTACAGCACGCGCTCCCACGTCCCCGAGCGCAACCGCCGCGACGATCAGCAGCGCCGCCGAGCCCTACGGCCAGCTCCCCCAGTGCCTGCAGCGCGATCGCAGCCGCGAGCGCGCCGACGAAGGCCAGGTGCAGGCCGTCGCGCAGCTCGCGCCTGATCAGCGCCGCGAGCGCCTCCAGCGCCAGCATCGCAACGGCGGCACCAGCGTCAGCCCCACGGCCAGCAGCACGATGTCGCCGCGCGTATTGCCGCGGGCGACGAAGAAGTCGGGGTTGTCGCCCAGCAGGTCCAGCAGCGGCTGCACCACCGCGAACGCCCAGAGCACCCCCAGGTGGAGGCCGCCGACCAGCAGCTTCGCGAAGTCCATCGCTACTCGATCTTGGCGAGCAGGTCGCCCGATGAGACGGCCGCCCCGTCGGTAATCGGCAGATCGGTCACCTTGCCCGCGCGGTGAGCGGTGATCTCGTTCTCCATCTTCATCGCCTCGATCACGCAGACCAGGTCGCCCTCGGCGACCTCGGCGCCCTTCTCGACGGCGACCTTCAGCACCGTGCCCTGCAGCGGCGAGGTCAGGTCCTCGCCGGCGCCTGCGCCACCGCCGGCGCCGCCCTTGCGCTCGCGCTTCGGAGCCTTCCTCAAACCAGGGCCCGCGACGCCGGCGCCGGCGCCCCCGATGACCTTGACGTCGAACAGCTTGCCGCCGACCTCGACCTGGTAGTCGCGGGCCTCCTTGTCAGGCTCGTCGGGGCCATCCGCGGCCTTCGGCGGCGCCTCGGGGGCCAGGGACTTGAGCCACTTCTGGTCCTCGGTCAGATCCCGGCAGGTCTCGCCCTTGGCCCACTGCTTGGTGCCGAGGATCGCCTGGTGGAAGGGGATCAGCGTCTGCAGGCCCCCGACCTCGTATTCGGCCAGCGCCCGCAGCATGCGCGCTGTCGCCAGCTCGCGGTCGTTGTCCCAGACGATCAGCTTGGCGATCATGGGGTCGTACATCGGGGTCACCTCGGAGCCCGCCTCCACGCCCGAGTCGACCCGCACCCCGGGACCGGCCGGCTCGCGGTAGCTGGTGATCGCGCCGGGCGCCGGAGCGAAGTTCTTGTGCGCGGCCTCGGCGTTGATCCGGCACTCGATCGCGTGCCCGCGCAGCTCGACGTCCTCCTGGCTGATCGAGAGCGGCTCGCCGGCGGCGATCCGGATTTGCTCGCGGACGATGTCGATGCCGGTGACCATCTCGGTCACGCAGTGCTCGACCTGGACGCGGGTGTTCATCTCCAGGAAGTAGTAGTCCTCGCCCACCTGCATCCCCTCGACCGTTCCGGCCGACCGGTAGCCGACGGCGGCGGCGGCGTCGGTGGCGATCTTGCCGATTCGCTCGCGCATCTCGGCGTCCACGTGCGGGCCGGGGGCCTCCTCGATCAGCTTCTGGTGGCGGCGCTGGATCGAGCAGTCGCGCTCGCCGAGGTGGATCACGTTGCCCTTGGAGTCGGCCAGCACCTGCACCTCGACGTGGCGCGGGTCATCGAGGTAGCGCTCGAGATAGACGGTCGGGTCGCTGAAGAACTTCTCGCCCTCCCGCGATGCCCCCTCGAACGCGTCCTCCAGCTCGCCTTCCTTCATGGCTACGCGGAAGCCCTTGCCGCCTCCGCCGCCCGCGGCCTTGACCGCGATCGGGTAGCCGATCTCCTTCGCCTTCTTCTTGGCCGCCGCGACGTCCTCGACCGGCTTGGTGTCGCCGGGGACGATCGGGACGCCCGCCTTGTCCATGATCTGGCGCGCCTCGGTCTTCGACCCCATCGCCTCGATCGCCTTCGGCGGCGGGCCGATGAAGGTCACCTTCGCCTTCTCGGCGGCCTTGGCGAAGGGGGCGTTCTCGGCCAGGAAGCCGTAGCCGGGGTGGACGGCCTCGGCGCCCGAGTCCCGCGCGACCTCGATGATCTTCTCGATGTTGAGGTAGCTCTCGGCCGGCGCCGCGGGCCCCAGCAGGAAGGCCTCATCGGCCTCGCGCACGTGCGGGGCGTCGCGGTCGATCTCCGAGTAGACGGCGACCGACCCGATCTTCATCTCGCGCAGCGCCCGCATCACGCGGATCGCTATCTCGCCGCGGTTGGCGACCAGGACCTTCTCGAACATGGCGGCGCAGTATTGCGAGTGATGGCCAGCGCATGCGCCGCGCTGAGGGCCCGCCCGGTCAGCCGCTTGCGGCTAGGGCGGGCAGGTGCCCAGGTTCGCGCAGGGCGGGATCACGGGCTTGGAGTAGGCGCCGACCGGCGAGGCGGTCCAGCCTGACAACGCCCGAGTCGCAGGTGCCGAAGACCGGGTGGAAGAGCGTCAGCTGGATCGTGCCGGTGGCGTTGCCCTTGCGCCCGACGCGGCCGGTCGCCCGCTGCACGTCGGCGACGTTGCTGCCGAATGTGTTCTCCGACAGCTTGAAGCGGCCCTTTTTGACCGGCAGGCCCGTCCGCTCGAAGAACGAGAAGCCTGCTGGCCCCCCCTCGTCGCCGTAGAAGGGCCCCGTGTGGGTCTTCGTGCCGTTCGCGCAGAACAGCGCGATCGCCCGGTGCTGGAAGTCGATCACGGCCTTGGGCTTGCCGCGCTTGCCGTTCACCTTCTTGAACTCGATCTTGACCCTCACCGACGGAGACCGCCCGTCGACGCCCTGGGTCGCCACCGGCCCCTCGTAGTACTGCTTGCCGACGCTGGCGCCCACCGGCACGGCCATCACCGCCGCGCATAGGGCCGCCGTGCCCAGGACGATGATGAGATTGCTGCGCGCCACGCTCCCCTTCCTGGAGGACAGGGGGGAGCTTACGCCCCTAACGCAGCGCCGGCTCGCGCCTCTGCTCCTTGGCTAGCTCTCGCTCGACCCGCTCCGAACCGCCGTTGGCCCCGGCCGCCTCTATCTCCAACTCGATCTCGTGCTGCAGCTCGGCCTGCTCGTCGGGGTCGCCCTCGACCTCCCTGCGGAGCAGGATCTGGATCGCGAACAGCCCCGCGAAGGCGAGCGCGGCGACGGCGAGGGCATACGGCACGAGCTCGGTGTTCGCCTTGGAGAGCAGCGCCACCCCGGCGGCGATCAGGACCAGTCCCAGCGCCGTGCGCAGGACGCCCTGAGGCCACTTCACTGACATGTTCGACCCCAGGATCACGCCCGGGGACCGAGCCCAGCAGGATGTTCGCGGCCAAGCCGAAGTCGACGTTGCCGCTGAAGACGTGTGCGATCCCCGCCGCCCAGAGCAGGATCGCGGCGTGGAAGACGTCGGTGCCGACTACCCGCTTCGGGGTGAGGCGGTAGACGGCGATCAGCATGATCGCGATCACGGTGCCGCTGCCCGCCGAGGAGAGCCCGATGACGAAGCCGGTGGTGGCGCCGATCGCGACCGCGGCGATCTTGTGGCGCGTGTGGATCTCGAAGTCGTCGCGCTCGGCGAGCTTGCCCGCGAGGAAGAGGCTGCGCAGCAGCGTGATCGCGCCCACCACCAGCAGGCACGAGGCGAGGATCGCGAACACGGTTTCGTCCAGCTCGTCGCCGAGCGTGTCCTTGAGGATGCCCAGCACCCAGACGCCGGCGATCGCCGAGGGCACGCTGCCCGCCGCCAGCCACCAGGTCAGCGGCATGTTCACCGTCTTCAGCTTCAGGTGGCGCCAGCCGCCCGGCGGTCTTGGTGACGGCGGCGTAGAAGATGTCGGTGCCGATCGCGGTCACCGGTTTCACCCCGAAGACGAGGATCAGCAGCGGCGTCATCAGCGAGCCGCCGCCCATGCCGGTGAGACCGACCAGGAAGCCGACGCCGAAGCCGAACAGGACGATTGTTGGATCCACGGACGAGGTGGGGGGTTGACGACTCGGTGGGGGACGAATGCGGCCGCACCAGGCGGCCGCCTTTTCCACCATCTGCCCTTTCTTGACCGAGAGGGTCCTAAAAGGGTTTGGGCAGTTTACCGAACCCCGATCAGCCCCTCGGGGCGGGATGCCCCTGAACAGCCGGTCCACTTCCGAAGACCTACCGCGTGACCCAGGCTCCCTCGTCCTCGGTCATCTCCAGGACCTCGGGGGGCAGGTTGCCGTCGCGCAGGTCAGCGACCGTGACGTTCTCCAGCACGCGGCGCAGCGAGGCGCGCACGGCGATCCAGACCTCGCTCAGGCGCTCGGAGTTGCCCGGGTACTTGGTCGCCTCGGGCGCCAGGTCCTGGATGTTCGCCAGCGGGCCTTCGACGGCCCGGATCACGTCGGCGAGCGGGATCTCCTCTGGCGGCTTCGCCAGCCAGTAGCCGCCGCGGGCGCCGCGGCGGGCGCGGACCAGGCGGGCGTGCTTCAGCTCCAGCAGGATGTGCTCGAGGAATTGCAGCGGGATGCCCTGGGCCTCCGCGATCTTCTCGCCCTTGACGGGATCCTCCCCGGCCGAGGCGAGCTCGGCTGCGGCGCGCACGGCGTAGTCAGCTTTGGCGCTGATCCTCATATCCTGCGCCTCCGGTGATCGACCTTCAGAGCCATTCGACCGTCTCCGACGGTGAGTTGCCCCCGGCGGAGGTGGTGGCGGCGGCCGCTGCAGCGGGGGTGACGACGATGGCGCTCACCGACCACGACGCGGTTGACGGTATCGCGGAAGCATCCGAGGCGGCCACCGAGGCCGGCGTCGCGCTCGTCCCGGCCGCCGAGATCTCCTGCATCCACTCCGACATCGACGACCTCCACATGCTGGGCTATTGGATCGACGTCGATGCGATGCGGCCGATGTGCCGGCGCGCCCAGCAGGAGCGGGTGACGCGGGCCGAGGAGATCGTCGCGAAGCTCAACTCGCTCGGCGTCGCGGTCGACTTCGACGACGCGATCGCCGAGGCCGGCGACGCCTCCTCGGTCGGGCGGCCCCACATCGCCAAGGCCGCGGGCACGAAGCCCGACGAGATGAGCGCCTTCTTCCAGGAGTACCTGGTGCCCGGGGCCAAGGCCTTCGTCTCGCGCCGCTGGCCGACCGCCTCCGAGGCGACGGGGCTGATCCGCGAGGCCGGCGGCACGCCGGTCCTCGCTCACCCTTTCTGGGACATCGATGAACCCGGCGCGGTCGCGGCGTTGATCGGCGACCTCGACCTGGACGGGGTCGAGTGCTTCTACCCAGCCCACGACCGCGCGCAGACGCGTTTCCTGCTCGAGATCTGCTCGGAACGCGGCCTCGCGGCCACGGGCTCCTCGGATTTCCACGGTCCGGGTCACAAGATGTTCGACCGCTTCGGCTCCTATCCGACCTACGACCTGGGCGAGCCCGAGCTGCCGAGGCGCCCGGCCTGAGCGACAGCGTGAGGGAACCTCACTAGGCGGGCTGGGCCGCCGGGATCAGCTGGCGCTCCTCGAGCAGCGCGATCAGCTTCGCCGCGGACTCGTCGGGAGACTCGCTCTCGGTGTCGAGCACGATCTCGGGGTTGAGAGGCTCCTCGTAGGGGTCCGAGACGCCGGTGAACTCCTTGATCTCGCCCGCCAGGGCCTTCTTGTAGAGGCCCTTGGGGTCGCGCTCGATGCACTCCTCGACCGAGGCCTTGACGAAGACCTCGATGAAGCGGTCGCCCATCAGCTCGCGGGCCTCGTCGCGGAGCTCGCGATAGGGCGAGATCGCGGCGGTGATCACCGGCACGCCGTTGCGGCTGAGCAGGTCGGCCACGAAGGCGATGCGGCGGATGTTGGTGTCGCGGTCCTCCTTGGAGAAGCCGAGGCCCTTGGAGAGGTTCTCGCGCACGACGTCGCCGTCGAGGATCTCGAGGCGGTTGCGCCGGTTGTCAAGCTCGGTCTCGACCAGCTTGGAGATCGTGGTCTTGCCGGCTCCGGAGAGCCCGGTGAACCAGAGGGTGAAGCCCTTGTCGTTAGCCATCGGGAAAGCGTCGCTCCTTCTGTTTCTTATGCCTTGCTGTAAGCGTCGATCAGGATCTGGGCGACCTCGGGCCGGCTGAACTCGAGCGGCGGGATCTCGCCGTTGTCGAGCATCTCGCGGACCTTGGTGCCGCTGAGGAAGACGTGTGCGTCGGCGTCATGAGGGCAGGTCTTGCCCGAGGCCATGCCCTCGCACTTGTTGCACCAGAAGCTGTGCTCGAAGAACATGGGCTGGATGCCGAGCTTGTCGATGTCGATCTCGTCGAAGATCTTCTGGGCGTCGTAGGTGCCGTAGTAGTCGCCGACGCCGGCGTGGTCGCGGCCGACGATGAAGTGGGTGGCGCCGTAGTTGCGCCGCGCGATCGCGTGCAGGATCGCCTCGCGGGGGCCGGCGTAGTGCATCTTCGAGGGAAAGACGTTGAGGATCACCCGGTCGGCGGGGTAGTAGTCCTCCATCAGCACCTCGTAGCAGCGCATCCGCACCTCGGCGGGGATGTCGCCCTCCTTGGTCTTGCCGATCAGCGGGTGGATCATGAGCCCGTCGTTGGTCTCCAGCGCCGCCTTGGTCACGTACTCGTGGGCGCGGTGGATCGGGTTGCGGGTCTGGAAGGCGACGATCCGCTTCCAGCCGCGGTCGGCGAAGGCCTGCTTGGACTCCTCGGGCGAGAGCTGGCGCTTGCTGAACGCCTCCTCGTGGTCGGGCAGCGCCTTCACCTCGTAGGTGCCGGCGATGCAGCGCGGGCCCTCCTCATGCAGGGCCGCCACCCCGGGATGTTCCTCATCGGTCGTCAGGTAGACGCCCTCGGCCTCGGCCTCGATGTCGCGCTCGAAGATCTCGGTGACGGTGAGGGTGCCGAGCGCCTTGCCCTCGTCGCTCGTGATCTCGACGGTGTCGCCCTCGGAGACCTCGAGATCGGTCGCCAGGGTGATCGGGATCGGCCAGTACTCGCCGCCGTCGGCGAGGGTCATGTCCTCGACCACGGACTTCCAGTCGGCCGAGCCCTGGGGGCCCGTCAGCGGCGCGAAGCCGCCGTTGCCGATCATCTCGAAGTCGGCGGTCTGGCGCTCGTTCAGTTGCAGGGAGGTGGCCAAGAAGCGCGGAAGGGTAGCGATAGTCGACTTAGTTGGTGCCTTGAGGCCGAAAAGCTAGCCGTGGAGGCCGCATTCGGTCTTCGAGGTGCCCGCCCAGCGTCCCGCGCGGGCGTCCTCGCCCTCGGCCGGCTTGCGCGTGCAGTGGGTGCAGCCGATCGAGGGATAGCCCTCGTCGTGCAGCGGGTTGTAGGGGATGTCGTGCTCGTGGATGTAGCGCCAGACGTCCTTCTCGCTCCAGTCGGCGAGGGGGTTCAGCTTCCACAGCTCGAAGCGCTTGTCCCAGGCGAACTTGGGGGCGCTGGCTCTGGTCTGGGAGTCCTGGCGGCGGATGCCGCTGACCCAGCAGTCCACGGCCGAGAGCGCCGAGCGCATCGGATCGACCTTGCGGATGCCGCAGCAGGCGTCGGGGTCGCGCGCCCAGAGCTGGTCGCCGTAGAGCCCTGCCTGCTGCTCGAGCGTCATCGAGCTGTAGCGGTGAAAGGTGGTCCCGTAGCGCTTCGCGAGCCGGTCCTTGGTCTCGTAGGTCTCGGGGAAGAGCACGTCGGTGTCGAGGTAGAAGAAGCGCGTCTCGGGGTTGATCCGGGTGGCCATGTGGACGGTCACCGAGCTCGTCTTCTGGAACGAGGCCGCGATGTACATGCGGGGGTGGAAGGTGTCCAGGGCCCAGCGCAGCGCCTCCTCGGCGCTTGCCTCCTCGAGCTCGGCGGCTACCGCCTCGGGGTCGAAAGCGGGAATCTCCAGTTCGCTGGTCGGCACGGAGCCGGTCAGTGTGGCAGCACTCGGTTCCATCGTCAGACCGCGCACTCCCCCTCGCCGCGCTCGACCCTGTAGGGCTCCGAGCGGCTCCAGTCGATGAAGTGGGCCAGGTTCTCGGCGTTGAACTCGACCGGCAGCTTCAGCTCGCTGACCAGCTCCTCGAAGCTGTCGGTGCCGACGCGCTCGACGAAGTCGTTGAAGGGCTCGCCCTCGTTGCGGTCGGACTCGTAGTAGCGCAGCCAGCGCTCGACGGCCTCGGGGACCCGCTTCGCCGGCAGGCGGGCCTTCAGCCGGTGGCCGAAGGCGACTTCGCCGCCCTCATAGTTGCCGCCGATGTGCGCGATGTAGGCGGGGATCGTCTTGTCGCCGACCTTGATCGAGGCGCCGTAGAAGCCGATGTTGGCGATGTGGTGCTGGCTGCAGCCGTTGGGGCAGCCGCTCATCTTGATGTGGACCCTCCGGGTCAGCGGGTCGGTGATCCCCATCGCCTCGATCCGCTCCTCGATCGCGCGGTTCAGCCCCATCGAGCTGGTGATGCCGAGCTTGCACGAGTCGGTACCGGGGCAGCTGACGACGTCGGCGATCTCGTCGGCGCCGGCGGTGTTCAGCCCCAATTCTCCGAGGCGCGCGTAGACGTCATGGACGGCCTCGTCGCGGACCCAGCGCAGCAGCAGGTTCTGGTGCACGGTCGTGCGGGCGTAGCCGCCGCTGAACTCGCGCATGATCTGAGCCAGCCCGCGGAATTGCTCGGGCGTCAGGTCGCCGCGGATGACGCGGACCTGGACGGTCGAGAAGCCGGCCTGGCGCTGCGGCGCCACGTTGGCCTCGAGGAAGCGGTCGAACTCGGAACGGTCGCCGTTGGGCGACGAGGGGTTCGCCGGCGCGTCCGGGGCGTTCGCCTGCTCGTCGTCGTGGAAGAGCATGTGGTCGATCGAGAAGTCGCGCTCGTCGACCCAGTCGCCATCCAGCTCCTCCTCGACCATCTCGCGGAAGGCGTCGATGCCGACCTTGTCCACCAGCACCTTGATCCGCGCCCGCATGCGGTTGGCGCGCAGCCAGTTCTGGCGGTCGAAGATCCGCATCGCGGCCTCGGTCACCTTCAGGTAGTCGCCGTTGTCGAGCTCGACGAACTCGTAGAGCGTGGGGGCGACGCGCGGCATGATCGAGGTGCCGCCGCCGACGCGGACCTCGACGCCGCGGACCTGCTCGCCGTCCACTTCCTTGGTGCGCGGAATGAAGCCCATGTCGTGGATGCCCGTGATCGCCCGGTCCTCGGGCGTGGCGGTGAACGCGGTCTTCACCTTGCGCGGCATCAGCTGGGTGGTGGGATGGCGCACGAAGTAGCGCACGTAGGCGGCCGCGTAGGGGGTGATGTCGAAGGGCTCGCCCTCGCTGACGCCGGCCCAGGGGTCGCCGGTGACGTTGCGCATCGTGTTGCCGCAGCCCTCGCGCGATGAGAGCCCGGACTCGCTGATCTTGCGGATCACCTCGGTCATCTCCGCCAGCGGGATGTGGTGGATCTGGATGTTCTGGCGGGTGGTGATGTGGCCCTTGCCGAGGGGCGCGTAGCGCTCGACCACCTCGCCGAACATCTCCATCTGCTCGGGGGTGACCCCGCCGAAGGGGAGCTTGACGCGCACCATCTGCACGTCGGGCTGGCGCTGGCCATAGACGCCCTGCTTCAGCCGGAAGCCGATGAACTGCTCCTCGGGCTGCTCGCCGCGCAGGAAGCTGGCGGCCTCGGAGTCGAAGTCGTCGAACTCGCGCTCGAGGATGGGAATGATCTGGCCCGGGACGTTCTCGTAGACCTCGGGGTTCTCGAGCGAGCCGAGTTTGCCCTTGCCGCGCTGCTTCTTGCCCAGGTCCTGGTCGAGCTCGGCCGGCGAGGCGCCCTTCGCGGGCGCCTTCTTGGGGGTGGAGACGGGCTCCATCACGGCCAATCTACCATAAACCGGATCGAATTTAGGGTGTTTCGACGCCCACCGCTGCGGGCGAGGGCTCGACCTTGGCCGCGCGGTAGTCGCCCGGGTTCAGCTTCAGCGTCCGCCGGCGGAATTCGAGCCACGGTCCCGGCCAGTTGTTGGTGTTGACGCCCTCGCCGTTCACGTACCAGTTGTCGCCGCCGGTAACCCACTGCGTGTTGGCCGAGCGTTCCTCCATCTCGCGCCGCCAGTCGGCCTGCACCTCGGGGCGCAGGTCGACGTAGCGGATGCCGTCCTGGCGCAGGCGGCGGATCGCGTCCATCACGTAGTTGAACTGACACTCGAGCGTGTAGGGCACCGAGCCCGAGCCGTGGTTGGTGTTGGGCCCGTACATGACGAACATGTTGGGGAAGCCGGCGACGGTGGTGCCCAGGTAGGCCTCGGGACGGTCGGCCCAGACCTCGTTCAGCTCACGTTCACCCAGGCCCTCGATCCGCATCGGGGCGACGAAGTCGCGCGACTGGAAGCCGGTGCCCCAGATGATCGTGTCGGCCGGGCGCTCGACTCCGTCGGGCCCGACGACGCCGCCCTCGGTGATCCGCTCGATCCGGCCGCTGACCAGCTCGACGTTGTCCCGCTCCAGCGCGGGGAACCACTCGCTGGTGATGAGGACGCGCTTGGCGCCCATTTCGGTGTCCGGCGTCGTTCCGTCGATCAGCTCGGGCGCGCTCAGCGCTGCGCGCCGCGTGTGGTCCGAGTAGCGAGCGAAGAGCCGCACCAGCCACTGGGTGCCGGTGAACATGTAGGTGCCGAGCTCGAAGAAGGCGGCCAGGACCAGCCGCGCGAGCGCGACCCGCGGCGGGAACACGCGGAACAGGCGCCGCTCCCAGGCGGCGTACTCGCGGTCGTTCTTCGGCATCACCCACGGCGCCGAGCGCTGGTAGATGGTCAGCTGCTTCACCTGCGGCGCGATACGCGGCACGAATTGGATCGCACTCGCCCCGGTCCCGATCACCGCCACCCGCTCGCCGCTGAGGTCGTGTTCGTGGTCCCACTCCGCCGAGTGAAAGCTGGGCCCGGCGAAGTCGCCGGCGCCCGCGACCTGGGGGATCGCCGGGTTCGTGAGCTGCCCGCAGGCGGTGACCAGGACGTCGAACTCCCGCTCCTCACCGTTGACCGTCCGCAGCGTCCAGCGGCCGCTGCTCTCGTCGAAACGCGCCGACTCGGCCTCCGTACCCAGCCTCAGGTGCGCCGCCAGGCCGTAGTCCCGGACGATCTCCTCCATGTAGGCGACGATCTCCGCCTGTGGCGCGAAACGGCGGGACCAGTTGTGTCCCGGCGCGAACGAGAACGAGTAGAGGTGCGAGGGCACGTCGCAGGCGGCGCCCGGGTACGTGTTGGCCCGCCACACCCCTCCGACCGTGTCCCCCCGCTCGTAGATCGTGAAGTCCTCGATCCCGGCCTGCTTTAGGCGGATGCCCATGCCGACCCCACCGAACCCCGCTCCCACGATGCCGACCGATATCGGCCGGGCGCGACCGTTGCTCGAACTCACGGCCATGCCTGGAATCTACCCGTGTGCTTCGGGTGCGAGTGTCCAAAGAGTGGGTCGGCCCGCGAAAGGCGGGCCGACCTGGGTGAAACGGGGGCGAGGCCCCGCGCACAACCCAGTCCCGAAATGATAGGCGCGGAGGGCGCTGGACTCGAACCAGAACCAACCTCTCGGCCGGCCGCAACAATTCTGGGTTGTGCATCCCACCTCGGGATTTCACCCTCCGCGCGATCACAAATCCACTGCACGAACGCCTACGCGCGGTGCACCGGAGGTGTCGAGTTCCACTATGAATCGTGCCTTGAGCGAGATTCCCGTGATCTCGGGCGAGGCCGTGCTGGCCGCGATCGACCCGACCACCGCGGTCGAGCGAACGCGGCACGCGTTCGAGCAGTACGCGCGCGGGGAGTGGACGATGCCGGCGAAGGTCTATCTCGACAGCCCGCCCTTCGGCGACTTCCGCGCGATGCCCGCCCGCGGCGACGGCCTGGCGCTGCTGAAGTGGGTCACGTCGTTTCCCGGCAATACCGAGCGCGGCCTGCCGGTCGTCCGGGGCGTCGTCGTGCTCTCGGACGCCGAGACCGGCCAGGAGCTGGCGGTGATCGAGTGCGCCTCGGTGACCTCGCTGCGAACCGGGGGCGCCGCGGCGGTCTCGGCGCAGGTCCTGGCCCGTGAGGACGCTGCCGGCGTCGGGCTGATCGGTTGCGGGGTCAACGGCGCCTGGGCCGCTCGCTGCCTCGCCGCCGCCGGCTACGGGCCGGGGGTCTGCGCCGACCCGCGCGCGGAGGCGGCCGAGGCGCTCGCCGCCGAGCTGGGCTGGGAGGTCGGCGACCGCAAGCGCGCCGCCGGCCAGGACGTCGTCGTCGCCGTCACCCCGGGCGACTCGCCGGTGATCGCCACCGATGACCTGCGCCCGGGCCAGCACATCGCCGCCCTCGGCGCGGACGCCCACGGCAAGGCCGAGGTCGAGCTGGCGGCGCTCGCCTCCTGCCACCTCTTCTGCGACGAATGGGCACAGGCCAGCGCCGGCGGCGAGCTTGCCCACGCGGTCGAGGCCGGCGCGGTCGGCCACGACGACATCACCCAGATCGGCGACGTGCTGACCGGCTCGGCAGACGGCCGCGGCACGCCCGAGGAGGTGACGCTGTTCGACTCCACCGGGCTCGCGATCCAGGACCTCGCGATCGCGCAGGCCGTCTATGAGGCCTGGAAGGACGGCGAGCTGGAGGCGCCGGTCGCGAGGCTCTAGAGCTCGAGCTCAGTCGACGTCGGTGCCCTCGACCAGGAAGGCGACGCGCACGTGCGCGCGCCACTCGTCGAGGTTGTCGCCCCGCAGACCGGTCGAGACCACGTCGATCGCGCGGATGTTCCGCAACGAGCTCTGGGCCTGCTTCAGCGCCTGCTGCGCGGCGTCGTCCGACGACTTCTTGGAGCTGCCGACCAGCTCGATGATCTTGACTACGGCCACTGGACCTCCTCTTCAGCTTGCTGGGGCGGGGGCTGCGGCCTGTGTTCTATTCGACTGGCCCGCCCCTGGGGGCAAGCGAAATTCGCAAATAGCGGCTTTCCGGGGACGGGTTCAGCGCCCGACGGCCGGACCCCAGCCGCTCGGCTCGATCCGCCGGGAGGCGATGCCCTCGGCCAGCGCCGCCCGCTGCCACGGATTCTGAGCCCGCTCCTCCTGCGGAGCGGGAGCCGTCTCGGCCAGGAAGCGCTCGAGCGCCGCCGCGATCGCGGCGGTCTCCTCGGGTGAGGCGTTGGCCGCCTCGATCTCGATCCCGAGGCGGCTACTTCCGCTTCTTCTTGCATTCTTTCTTCTTCTTCTTGGCGGCGGCGGCCTTGCCCTTCTTCTTCTTCGCCTTCTTGCACTTCTTCTTCTTCTTCGGGGTGGCAGCCGGCGGTCCAGGCTGAACCGGAGGCGCCGGTTCGATCGTCGCCTTCCACAGCTCCTGGCCGCCACCATCGACCCCCTCGAAGAAGAGGGTGCCGTCCACGTTGGTGAGCTCGTTGGGGGCAGATACGGGTTGGGGCACGGCCGTCGCGCCCACCCCGGTGCTCTTCCACAACTCCAATCCCGCGACGGGCCCGAAGGCCCTGAAGAAGGCGGTGCCGTTCACATCCTCGAACTCCAAAGGCGCTGAGTTGGCCGACCCCGATTGGATGTCGGCCACGATCTGCGTCCCGGCGCCCACCGGCCCCCCGTCGCTCCTCCACGGTTCGGCGCCGCTGACCCCGTCGTCCGCCCTGAAGAACAGGAGGCCACCGACCTCCTCGAGGAAGTTGAGCTCGGACGACTCCGAGCCCGGCCGAATGTCGATGACGCTTGTGGTCGCGGCGGTGAAGGGCGGCGCGCTCTTCCACAGCTCCTCTCCGGTGTTGCCGTCGTCGGCCTTGAAGAAGGCCGTGCCATTGACATTGACCATGTCATCGGCATTGGAATCCCCGCCGGCGTTGATGTCCTCCACCTGCACCGGCGTCGTGTAGGGCGCCTCGATCTTCCAGAGCTCGAAGCCGTCGCTGCCGCCATCGCTGGCGGTGAAGAGAACTGTGCCGCCGAGCGCGAGGATGGGACCCGGGAAGGAGGGACCCGGGCCCATGTCGATCTCGGTCGTCGAGGTCGAGTTGTAGGGAGGGACGCTCCTCCACAGCTCCTCGCCGGTCCCGTCCTCGTCGGCCGTGAACAGCAGCGTCCCGTTCGCGTTCACGGACTGGTTCGGCGAGGACGAGGCGCCGGCAGGCGTGGTTCTGATGTCCTCGACGATCTCGGTCGAGACCGCGTCGTAGGGCGGCGCGCTCTTCCACAGCTCGTCTCCGGTGCTGCCGTCGTTGCCGACGAAGAAGAGCGTCCCGTTGACGTCCGAGAGGATGGCCGAGGCACCGCCGACCGCCGCCGGCCCGATGTTCTCCACCAGCGTGGGGCTGGTGAACGGTGGCGCGATCATCCGCAGCTCGTTGCCGTTGGTGGGGTCGCCGGCCGTGAAGAAAACCGTCCCGCCCACGCTTGTGAACTCGACTGGGGTCGAGCCGTTGATACCGGCGAAGATTTCAATCTCTTCTGTGCCGCCGGGGCCGAGCGGGCCGCCGTTGCTCTTCCACAGCTCGGTTCCGCTGGTCCCGTCGTCGGCGGCGAACAGAAGCGTGCTCCCCGCGCCGAAGAGCTCTTGCGGATTGGAGCTGGCCGGCCCGGGCTGAATGTCGGCGACCCTGGAGGCAGTCGCGTCGCCGGGAGCGCCGCCCGCTCCAGGCGCGAGCACCAGGCACAGCACGGCGCCGAGGGCGAGCACCGAGGCTGCTGTGCGGCGCGCTGAGTTCCGTCCCGCGCTCACTTCCCTCCTAAACGATCGGGTCCCCGAGCACAATAAGTGGCTCCCCCAAAAGCTTCCATACCCAGTTCTGGGGTTGAGGGACCTTGCTTGGCGGGTCGGCTAGTCGGAGCCGGGGAATCGCACGCCGTGTTCCTTGACCAGCCCGGGCACGCTCTCTATGTCCACCTCGAGCTCGTACTTCGCCTGCACGGCGCGCATGCGCTCGGGGTCGGGCGGCAGGCCCGCGCTCACGACCTCGCTGATCTCCGCGAAGTAACGCTCGAACCCCGCCGGCGAGATGATCTCGAGCAGCCGGGCGGGCTCGTCGCCGGCGTTCCAGAAGGTGTGCCACTGCCCGCGCGGCTTCAGGATCAGGTCGCCGACCTCGCCGAACACGACCTCGTCGCCGAGCTTGGCGCCGACCCTGCCCTCGGTGACGTAGCTGTACTCGTCCTCGTTCTTGTGGCGGTGCATCGGCGCGGCGAGCGCGCGCGGCGCCATCGGGTGCTCCACCAGCGAGAAGCCGCCGCCGGTTCGCTCGCCGTCGAGCATGAAGCGGACTCCCAGGGTGGTCAGCTCGACTGACTCACCGTCGTTCGGCCCGATCACCGTCGCCTGCGGTTCCATCTGAAGCCTCCTCGCCTAGAGCGGGATGTTCCCGTGCTTGCGCTTGGGCTGCTCGACCCGCTTGGTCTGCAGCACGCGCAGCGCCTTGATCAGCTTCGGCCGCGTCTGGCGCGGCTCGATCACGTCGTCGAGGTAGCCGCGCTCGGCCGCCGAGTAGGGGTTGGCGAAGTGGGCCTTGTAGTCGTCGATCAGCTTCGCGCGGCGCTCCTCGGGCGTCGGCGAGGAGTCGATGTCCTTGCGGTAGATGATGTTGACCGCGCCCTCGGGGCCCATCACGGCGACCTCCGCGGTCGGCCAGGCGAAGTTGAAGTCGGCCAGCATGTGCTTGGAGTTCATGACGTCATAGGCGCCGCCGTAGGCCTTGCGCGTGACCACGGTCAGCTTCGGCACCGTCGCCTCGGTGAACGCGTACAGCAGCTTGGCGCCGTGGCGGATGATCCCGCCCCACTCCTGAGAGGTGCCGGGCAGGAAGCCGGGCACGTCGGTGAAGGTCAGCAGCGGCACGTTGAAGGCGTCGCAGGTGCGTACGAACCGCGCCGCCTTCTCGCGATGGACTCGATGTCGAGCACGCCGGCCAGGTGCTTGGGCTGGTTGCCCACGACCCCGACCGGATAGCCGTCCAGGCGGGAGAAGCCGCAGATGATGTTCTGGGCGAAGTGCTCGTGGACCTCGAAGAACTCGCCGTCGTCCACGATCCGGGTGACCACGTCTCGCATGTCGTATGGCTTCTGAGGGTCGTCGGGGACCACCGTGTCGAGTTCGGGGTCCTCGCGCTCGGGGTCGTCGTCGGGCTCGACCCGCGGCGGCATCTCCAGGTTGTTGAGAGGGAGGAAGCTCATCAGGTAGCGGGCGTCCTCCAGGCACGCCTCCTCGTCCTCGGCCGCGAAGTGGGCGACGCCCGACTTCGAGTTGTGGCTCATCGCCCCGCCCAGCTCCTCGAACTCGACCTCCTCGCCCGTCACCGTCTTGATCACCTCGGGGCCGGTGATGAACATGTGGGAGGTCTCCTTGACCATGAAGATGAAGTCGGTCATCGCGGGGGAGTAGACCGCGCCCCCGGCGCACGGCCCCATGATCAGGCTGATCTGGGGGATCACGCCCGAGCACTGCACGTTTCGCACGAACACGTCCCCGTAGGCGCCAAGCGAGACGACGCCCTCCTGGATCCGCGCCCCGCCCGAGTCGTTGATGCCGATCACCGGCGCCCCCACCTCGGCGGCGAGGTCCATCACCTTGCACATCTTCTCCGCCATCACCTCGCCGAGCGAGCCGCCGAAGACGGTGAAGTCCTGGCTGAAGACGAACACTGTGCGCCCGTCGATCGTCCCGTAACCGGTCACCACCGCGTCCCCGTAGGGCCGGCGCTTGTCCATCTCGAACTCGTGGGTGCGGTGGCGGACGAAGGCGTCGAGCTCCTCGAAGGAACCAGGGTCCAGCAGCTTCTCGATCCGCTCGCGGGCGGTCAGCTTGCCCTTGGCGTGCTGCTTCTCCACCGCCTCCTCTGAGCCGGCGTGGACCGCGGCCTCGCGCAGCTCGCGCAGCTGCGCCAGCTTCTCGTCGTGGGTCTCGGGGTACTTCTCCCTCACGGTCGCCGCAGTCTAGGCCTCCGTCCAGCGGCCGCCGCCCCCCTTGCTCGGCCGAGCGGACCGGCGTAGCCTGCCAGGCATGGCCAGGGGGACCGCGACGGAACGGCGCGTCCTGGTGCGCACTCGCCGTGACGGCGGCGCTCTGGATCGCTGCCGTCCGCGGCCTCGGCTGCGACCGTGAGCCCCACCACTACGCTCGACCAGTACAACACCGACCCGGGCCAGTGCTCGCTGCGGGAGGCAGTGGAGACCATCGCGGGCGGCTCGGACTTCGGCGGCTGCACCCACACCGGTGCCGCCTTCACGGCCGACACGATCCGGCTCAGTCCGGGGACCTACGAGCTGACGATCGACGGCGACCTCGCCGGAAACGAGAGCGGCGATCTCAACTTCCTGACGACCCTTCTGATCGAGGCGCTGCCGGGCGGGCCGGTCGTGATCGACGCCAATAGCATCGAGCGGATCTCCTCTTCTCAGGCGAGCTGACGACGGATGGGGTCAGCCTCACCGGGGCCTCGTCGGGACGCCCGATCCGATGACAGCTCCAGCGGCGGAGCGATCTTCTCCTCGAGCGGCGCGGCCTTGACGATCAGGGACGGTGCGGTGTTCGGCAACCAGGCCGACACGTTCGGCGGCGGCATCGCCGCGAACGGGCCGCTCACCCTTCGCAATGTCACCGTCTCCGACAACATCACAACCGACCTCGCCGGCGGAGGCGTCGAGGCGACCGGAGCCTCCCTGTCGCTCGACCACGTCACGGTCACGAACAATCACAGCCTCCACGACAGCCCGTCTCAGTCGTTCGTGGCCGGGGGCCTGCTCTCCTCGGCGGTGACCACCAGCATCCACAACTCGGTGATCGCGGGCAACACCGACGCGCACACCATGCACGACGCGCCCGATTGTCAGACGCAGCCCACGTTCTCCCTCGTCTCGACCGGCGGCAACGTGCTGGGCGATGCCAGCGGGTGCGCCTTCACCTCGGTGCCGAGCGACTCCGTCGGTTCGCCGGCGCTCCTGGGCCCGCTGACCGACAACGGCGGTTTCACGCCCACGCACGCCCTCCTGGACGGCAGCCCCGCGCTCGAGCGCGGGGTAGCGACCTGCCTGGCCGCCGACCAGCGCGGCTAGCCGCGCCCTTCCCGGCCGCGGGCTCCTGCGACAGCGGCGCCTACGAGCGGTTCGAGTGCAGCGGCGTCCCGCTCAACTCACCCGGGCCCTTCGCCGGATGTCCGGGGCCCGGGTCAGCCGCCCCGATCCGCCAGCCACGCGAAGCGGAAGTGCAAGAAGAAGAAGGCCAAGAAGCGGGCCACCGGAGCGAAGAAGAAGAAGCGGTGCAAGAAGCGGAGGAGAAGCCGTAGAGACGTCGCAGCTCGAGGCCGACTCCCCGATTAGTTGGTTGCTCGGAAGCTGACCCCATCGAAATTGAGCCCAGCGGGCAACGCCCCATTGTCGACGGTTACTCCGCCGCTATTTGGGCTGATGAAAACAGCCAACGCGCCAGCGCCGTCTCCGCCGGCGTCCACCTCGACGACCAGTACGTTCGGCCACCAAATGGAGGGGCGACAAGCGACCGGCAGCGTTCCCACGGTCGTAGTTCCCGTTGAGCGCGTGGCGCGGCCGCGCAGGTGTACTACCTCCATCGCGTCCCGGTAGCACCCGACGGGCGCGTAGATGCCTCCGCCACCGTTCGCCCACCCCGTCGCGAACGTGATGTTTTGCCATGCAGGCGGTGGCGCCAGGCCGGGGTTCGGGTAGTTCCCGCTCAGGGCGCCGCCGGCGGGGCCGGTCGCCGGGCCTGGGGGGCCCACTTCGCCGGGCGGTCCCTGCGGACCCGCGGGTCCGGGCGGCCCCCGCTTGGCCTTCTTCTTCTTGGCGGCCTTCTGCGCGCCCGGCTGACTCGCCACGTTGGCCGCGATCGCCGAGCCGGAGAGGGCGATGAAGATCGCCACCAGGCCGAGGATGTTGTTGCGAAGCCAGGCATGGACATGTCCCGGCCGAGCGCTGTTCGAGTCGATTCGTCCCTCCCCGATAGACAGGGAGGCCCATGATGCCAGCTAGAAGAAGGCGCCGCCGCGGTATTCGCCGAAGACGTCGCGCATCGCGTTGCAGACCTCGCCGATCGAGCCGCCGGCGCGCAGCGCCTCCTTGATCGGAGGCAGCAGGTTGCCCTCGCCCTCGGCGACCTTGCGCAGGTCGGCCAGCCGGGCGTCGACGTCTCCCTGGTTTCGCCCCGCCTTGAACTTGGCGAGGCGCTCGAGCTGGCGGCGCTCGGCCTCGGGATCGACCTTGAGGATCTCGACGTCGTCGACCACGTCGGTCTCGTACTTGTTGACGCCGACGATGACGTCCTGGCCGGTGCGGTAGCGCTCGTGGTAGGAGGCCGCCGACTCCTCGATCTCGCGTTGCATGAACTCGAGCGCGTTCACGGAGCCGCCGAGCTGCTCGACCTTCTCCATCAGCTCCCACGAGCGCTCCTCGATCTCGTCGGTCAGCGACTCGATGAAGTAGGAGCCCGCGAAGGGGTCCACCGTGTCGGCGACGCCGGACTCGTGCGCCAGCACCTGCTGGGTGCGCAGCGCGATCCGCGCCGAGCGCTCGGTCGGCAGCGCCAGCGCCTCGTCGAAGCCGTTGGTGTGCAGCGACTGGGTGCCTCCCGCGACCGCGGCGAAGCCCTGCAGCGCGACGCGGATGATGTTGACCTCGGGCTGCTGGGCCTGCAGCGTCACCCCGCCGGTCTGGGTATGGAAGCGGATCATCTGGGCCTTCTCCTCCGTCGCCCCGAAGCGCTCCTTCATCAGCTTCGCCCACATCCGTCGCACGGCCCGGAACTTGGCGATCTCCTGGAAGACGTTGTTGTGGCCGTTGAAGAAGAAGGCGAGGCGCTGGCCGAAGCGGTTCACGTCCAGTCCGGCGGCGATGCCGCCGTCGACGTAGGCGATCGCGTTGGCGAGCGTGAAGGCGACCTCCTGCACGGCCGAGCAGCCCTTCTCGCGGATGTGGTAGCCGCTGATCGAGATCGTGTTCCACTTGGGGACGCTCTCGTCGCAGTAGGCGAAGATGTCGGTGGTCAGCCGCATCGTCGGCTCGGGCGGGTAGATGTAGTTGCCGCGCGAGATGTACTCCTTCAGCACGTCGTTCTGGACGGTGCCGCGCAGCTCCTTCGACGGCACCCCCTGCTCCTCGCCGACCAGCTCGTAGAGCAGAAGCAGAATCGCAGCTGGTGCATTGATGGTCATGGAGGTCGAGACCTCGGCCAGAGAGATCTGGTCGAAGCAGATCCGCATGTCCTCGATCGTGTCGATGGGGACGCCGGTGCGCCCGACCTCGCCCGCGCAGAGCGGGTCATCCGAGTCCCGGCCGAGCTGGGTCGGCAGGTCGAAGGCCATCGAGAGCCCGGTCGAGCCGTGCTCGGTCAGGTAGCGGTAGCGCTCGTTGGTGTCCTCGGGGCTGGCGAAGCCCGCGTACTGGCGCATCGTCCAGAGCCGGTCGCGGTACATGCGCTCGTGGATCCCGCGCGTGAAGGGGTAGTGGCCCGGCTCGCCCAAGCGCTCCTCCAGCCCGGGCGCCACGTCGTCCTCGTCATACAGCGGCTTGATCTCGATCCCGGAGTCGGTGATCACGCGCTCGTCGTCGGGCCCGACCACGGGCGCGATGTAGCGGTGCAGGTCCTCCTCGACCGCTCTCTTCTGCCGCGCCGTCCCCCGCGGCGTCGTCCGTCTTGGGCTTCTCGCCCGGGCGGGTCGCCATCGGGCAAGCATAGATCGGCTTGCCGCGGACGCCCGCCTGCGTGCTGCTTTGACATCGCCGCCCCGCGGTGGAATCATCGCCCGGGTGGGGAGAAGGTGATGATTAGCAAGAGCAGGATCAGACGCTCTCTCCTGGCGTCCGCGGTATCCGCGCTATCGGTCCTGGCGCTCGCATCGCCCGCCGCGGCGATCACCCTCGCGCAGGGCACCGACACGCTGAGCGGGGTGATCTCGCCCTCGTGCACCTCGGTGGGAGGGATGGGCGCCTTCAACCGGGAGAACAGCTTCTACCGCGTCTTCGACCTCAACGGGGCACACGGGATCAACACCGCTTTCACCGTCTCGAGCATCACCTTCGGCATCAAGACCGCGAACTCCGGCGACGGTGACGGCCAGCCCGTGACGGTCCGCGTCTCGGCGCTTCAAGGTCCCTTCGCGCTCGCGAACATGACGCTGCTCGGCAGCCAGGTCATCACCGTGGAGGACGACGAGGACAACACGCTGCGGACGGCGGCGGTCTCGGGCACGGTCGCCGACCCCGCGACGAGCGACCTGGTGGCCGAGGTGTTCATCCCCGATGGCGAAGCAGGGGTGGACCTGTTCGCGATGGGCGTCAACGAGGACCCGGAGACCGCCCCCAGCTATATAAGGGCGCCCTCCTGCGCCCAAATTGGGGCCGAGCCGGTGACGCTCGCGAGTGTCGGGAGCCCCGCCCGCTGGGTGCTCAGGGTGGCGGGAGACGCGGCGCCGCCCGCGCAGCCGACGCCGCCCCCGCAGGCGACGCCGCCCAAGCAGAGCGCGAAGAAGAAGAAGTGCAAGAAGAAGAAGCGAAAGAGCGCCTCCGCGTCGGCGAAGAAGAAGAAGAACGCTGCAAGAAGAAGAAGAAAAATAACCCGAGCCGGCGGCTAGACCATCCCGTCGAAGGGCCGCTTCGACGGGGTGGCGAGCTCGTCCATCACCGCTTCCAGCCAGCCCTCGAGCTTGGTGGCGCCGCCGTCGTTCTCGGCGGTGACCTGGACGCTGGTGCCCCAGCCCTTCTCGGAGATCTCCACCTCGATCCACGCCTTGTCGCCTGCGTCGCGGGCTTCCCAGCCCAGATAGGCGCCGTGCTCACGGCGGAAGACCTCGATCTCGGCCGCGTGGCCCAGCAGCGAGCTCATCAGGCCCTGCATGCACTCGGGCTGGTCAATCAGCTCCCAAAGTTCGGGCGGAGACTTGACCAGCGTGCGGCTTGCCGATTCCATATCGCGCCTTTCGCCCCTGCCAGAGGCGCTCCTGCCGTTATCAGGGAATGGGCGATTCCTGCCGTTCGGACGCCTGCTCAGGCGTGGTTTGGGCGTCCCCGTCACGCTCGCGGCTGAGCCTGGCGACCTCCTGCGCCAGCAGCTTGTTCTCGCGCGTCAGGCGCGAGACGACGGTCGAAAAACTCAGCAGCAGCACCAGGACGAAGCCGAAGCCGACCACGAACAGCGCGTTGGCGGGGGTGGCGATCCCGACCAGGTCGGCGAGGCTGTCGAGCAGGTCGTCCCAGACCGACAGCACCAGCAGCACCACCGAGGCGAGCAGCCACAGGATCGCGTAGGGCTCAGAGAGGCGGCGGCGTCGCAGCAGCTCGAGCACGAAGACGAACAGCAGGGCCGAGCCGACGATGGCGAAGATCTGGACTCGGGTGTCGAGTGTGTCCATGGCGGACCCGGGCGCTAGCGCCGGGCTCCCTCGAGCGCCTCTGACGGCGAGGTGGCGAGCCAGTCGTCACCGGGCGGAGGGACAGGCCGGCGGCGGAAGAGCCCGACGCCGATCGCCAGCAGCACGCGGACCATGTAGTAGCCCGCGTTCAGCATGTTGATCGAGGAGCTGCCGGTCTCTCGCTGGCGCATCGTCACCGCGACCTCGCTGATCTCGAGGTCGTGCGAGTGCGCCATCAGGATCGCCTCGACCTCGGGGTAGTCGTGCGGGTAGTCGCGCGCGAACAGCTCGATCCCGCGCCGGTTGGCGATGCGGAAGCCCGAGGTCGGGTCGGTGATCGCCTTGCGCGTGATTGCGCTGACGATGCGGGCGAAGATCACCCGCCCGGCGCGGCGCAGGCGCGGCACCCGGTAGCCGGCGTCCTCCAGGAAGCGGCTGCCCCAGACCAGGTCGGCGCCGCTGCGCTGCAGGCCCTGCTCCAGCTTCGTGATCTGCGCCGGGTCGTGCTGGCCGTCGCCGTCCACCTGCACGGCGACGTCGTAGGCGTTCAGGAAGGCGTAGCGGTAACCCGACTGCACCGCGCCGCCGATGCCGAGGTTGAAGGGGTGGGAGAGCACGGTCGCGCCGGCGGCGCGGGCGCGAGCGGCGGTCTCGTCGCTGGAGCCGTCGTCCACCACCAACAGGTCGAAGCCGGGCGCCTCGCGGCGCAGCTCGGCCACGACCTGGCCGACCGAATCCTCCTCGTTCAGGGCCGGCACCATCGCGATCTTTCTTCCCCCGGGCGCGCTCATTCGGCGAGGAAGGATAGGGCGGCATCGGCCGCGCGGGCGCCGGCCTCGCCGTCCCAGAGCGGGATCCGCGGCGGCTCGGCCGGGGGCTCGGCGGCCAGCGCGGCCTTCGCCGCCTCGCGCAGCGCGGCCGGGTTCACGCCCACCAGCGTGTTGGTGCCCAGCTCGACCGTGACGGGGCGCTCGGTGTTGTCGCGGTAGGTCAGGCAGGGGACGCCCAGCACCGAGGTCTCCTCCTGCAGGCCGCCCGAGTCGGTGATCACCAGCCGGGCGTCCGCCTCCAGCGCGATGAAGTCCGCGTAGTCCATCGGCTCGGCCAGCCGCAGTCCCTCGGGCACCGCGACCCCGGCGTCCTCCATGCGGGCGACCGTGCGGGGGTGGGCGGGGAAGATCACCGGCATCTCCGCCGCCAGCTCGCCCAGCACCGCGATCACCTCGCCCAGCCTCTCGGGGTCGTCGACCAGCGCGGGCCGGTGCAGCGTGACCAGCACGTAGCCGCCCGCCTCCACGCCCTGGGCCGCCAGCGCCGCCGCGCGGTCGACGCCGTCGAGGATCCGGAAGAGGCTGTCGATCATCGTGTTCCCGACAAGCTCGACGCCCTCGCTGATCCCCTCCGCCGCCAGGTTCTCAACCGCGTCGGCCGAGGTGCAGAGCAGCAGGTCGCTGACCCGGTCGGTGACCACGCGGTTGACCTCCTCGGGCATCGACCAGTCGCCCGATCGCAACCCCGACTCGACGTGCCCGACCGCGATGTTGAGCTTGGTCGCCGCCAGCGCCGCCGCCATCGTCGAGTTGACGTCGCCCGCGACCAGCACCAGCTCGGCGGGGTGCTCGCCCAGGTCGGCCTCGACGCCGGCCAGCACGCTGGCCGTCTGCTCGGCGTGGCTGCCCGAACCGACCCCCAGGTTGGCGTCGGGCAGGGGCATCCCCAGCCGCTCGATGAACCCGTCCGAGAGCGCGCGGTCGTAGTGCTGGCCGGTGTGCAGCAGCCGCACCGCGACGCCGTCGCGCCCGGCGAGGGCCTCGATGACCGGCGCCATCTTCACGAAGTTGGGCCGCGCTCCGACCACGGCCAGGATGCTCGCCTCGGGCATGGCCGCGCAGTGTGTCGCATGTCCCGGCCGGTGAGCGGTGCCCGGTAGGCTCCGCACGATGGCGAAGCAGAAGGGCGCGGTGATGGTCACGGGTGCCTCGACCGGCATCGGTCGGGCCACCGCCCTGCACCTCGATCATCAGGGCCACAAGGTCTTCGCCGGCGTGCGCAAGCAGGCCGACGCCGACAGCCTGGCCGAGGAGGGCTCCGATCGGCTGACCCCGGTCACGATCGACGTCGCCGAGCAGCCCTCGATCGACGCCGCGCGCCAGGAGGTCGAGCAAGCCGTCGGCGAGCGGGGCCTCGCCGGGCTCGTCAACAACGCCGGCATCGCTGGCGCCGGGCCGGTCGAGCACCTGCCGGTGGCGGAGTTCCAGAAGGTGATCGACGTCAACCTCGTCGGCCAGTACGCCGTCACCCAGGCCTTCCTGCCGATGCTGCGCCGCGGCGGTGGCACGATCGTCTTCATCACCTCGATCGGAGGCCGCGTCGCCAGCCCCTTCTTCTCGCCGTATAACGCCGCCAAATTCGGCCTCGAGGGCATGGCCGACTCGCTGCGGCGCGAGCTGAAGCCGTGGAAGCAGATGGACGTGGTCGTGGTCGAGCCCGGCTCGATCGCAACGCCGATTTGGGCGAAGGGCAACGACACATTCGACGCCGCCGTGGAGGAGATGGGCCCCGAGGCCGAGCGCCTCTACGGCCCCCAGCTCGAGCGGATGAAGGCGGTCACCGCCGAGACCGCCGAGCGCGGCCTGGAGCCGATCACGGTCGCGGAGGTGATCGAGAAGGCGATCAGCAACGACAACCCCAAGGCGCGCTACATCGTCGGCCGCGACGCGAAGATAATGGCCCGGCTCCAGGGCCTGGTCGGCGAGAAGCGCTTCGACGGGCTCATGCGCCGGACCATGAAGTTGCCCGACCACGCGCCGCCGGCGAAGTAGCCGGGCGCTCGCGCCGTCTAGCTCGCCGAGCCGACCAGCCGCTCGACGCCGGACTCGTCGATCGTGCGCTTCAGCCCGTCGCGCAGCTCCACCTCGGGCTCCCAGCCCAGCAGCTCGCGCGCCTTGGTGATGTCGGGCTGGCGCACCTTGGGGTCGTCCACCGGCAGCGCCTCGAAGATGATCTCCGAGCGCGAGCCGGCGACCTCGATCACGGTCTCGGCCAGCTGCAGCAGCGTGAACTCCTTCGGGTTGCCGATGTTGATCGGCAGGTGCGCGTCCGACTCGGCCATCGCCACGAACCCGCGCACCAGGTCGTCTGACGTAGCAGAAGCTCCGCGTCTGGCTGCCGTCGCCGAACACGGTCAGCGGCTTGTCCTGCAGCGCCTGGCGCAGGAAGGTCGGGATCGCGCGGCCGTCGTGCGGGCGCATCCGTGATCCGTAGGTGTTGAAGATGCGGGCGATGGTGGTGTCCACCCCCTGCTGGCGGTGGTAGGCCATCGTCAGCGCCTCGGCGTAGCGCTTGGCCTCGTCATAGACGCCCCTGGGGCCGATCGGGTTGACGTTGCCCCAGTAGTCCTCGGGCTGGGGGTGGATCTCCGGGTCGCCATAGACCTCCGAGGTCGAGGCGATCAGGAAGCGGGCCCGCTTGTCCTTGGCCACGCCCAGCATGTGATGGGTGCCGTAGGAGCCGACCTTGAGCGTCTGCAGCGGCAGCCGCAGGTAGTCGATCGGGCTCGCCGGGCTGGCCAGGTGATAGATGAAGTCCACCGGCTCCTCGATCTGCACGAACTCGGTGATGTCGTGGTTCGCGAACGCGAACTCGCCCGAGCGCAGGTGGCCGATGTTCTCCAGCGACCCCGTCTCCAGGTTGTCGACGCAGATCACCCGGTTGCCCCGCTCGAGCAGCAGCTCGCACAGGTGCGATCCGAGGAACCCGGCCCCGCCGGTGACTACGCAGGTGCTCATGGCCGAGTCAGCCTAGACCAGCCCCGCCCTCTTTCCGCAAACGGGAATCCACGGCGCTGGCTCGACGCAGCACCCCGGATCCGAACAGCTCGCGCACCTGGTCCAGCACGGCGTCCACCGGCGGGCGATACGGCGGCTCCACCGGCATCTCAAGCTGCACGCCCCTGCTGTCCTCGATGTTCATCAGCGCGACCCCGACGAGGGTGACGCCCCGCTCCTCGATCTCCGGCATCGCCTCGGCCATCAGCACCCGCGCCGAGGCGAGCACGGTCCGCGAGGCCGCCGTCGGGTACTCCAGCGTCCTCGACCGCGACACCCGCTTGTAGTCGCGGAAGCGAAGGCGCAGCACCACCGTCCGCCCCGAGCGGTTCGCCGCCCGCATCCGGCCCGTGACCCGGTCCACCAGCCGCATCAGGATCGAGTCGAGCGCTGCGGGCGAGCGGGGCCGGCCGTCGAGCGCGCTCTGGCTGCCGTAGGACCGCCGGCGTCGCCCCGCCCGCACCCGCCGGTGGTCCTGGCAGTTCGCGAGCGTGTGCAACTGGCGGGCCTGGGCCGGGCCGAGGATCGAGGCCAGCTCGCCGACGCTTCTCCGCGCCAGGGCGCCCACCGTTGTGATCCCGTTCGCGTGCAGCTTCGGCGCGGTCCCCTTGCCGACCCCCCACAGCTCCTCAACAGGGATCGGGTGCAGGAATTGCCGCTCGCGACCAGACTCGATCACCAGCAGCCCGTCCGGCTTCGCCTCCCGGCTCGCCATCTTCGCCACGACCTTGCTCGTGGCGACGCCGACCGTGACCGCCAGCCCAACGCGTTCGCGACACTCGCGGCGAAGCCGCTCCGCGATCCGGCGGGGCGAGCCCAGGATGTGCCCCAGCCCGCTGACGTCGAGAAACGCCTCCTCCAGCGACAGCCCCTCGACCACGGGAGAGGTCTCGCGGAACACCTTGAACAGCTCGTGGCTGGCCTCCGTGTAGGCGTCGAAGTCGACGTCGGCCGTCAGCAGGTGAGGGCAGAGCCGCCGCGCCTTCGCCGCCCGCATCCCGCCCCGGATCCCGTACTTCCGAGCCTCATAGCTCGCCGCCATCACCACCCAGGTCCCGACCACCGTCGGCTTGCCCCGGAGGCTCGGATCGTCCCGCTGGGCGACCGCAGCGAAGAAGGCGTCGGCGTCTGCGTGCAGGATTCCGGGTTCCACGGATACGAACGTATGTTCGCATCGTCAAGCGGGATCGGCAACTCTCACGCGGCTCCGGTTCGCCGACTCGCGCCCGATGGTGCAAGGAAGCGCCCTTCACGCAATTTGCGGGCTTCCCCTCTGCGCGGTCTCCGCAAATTGCGCGCAGGACCCGCGCCGTTGAGGGACGAGCCGTGAAAGCTTTCGGCTCAACGGTTCGTGAAAGAGGAGAAGGGCTTGCCCGCTGCTGGAGGAGTCAGTCCGGGGTCCGCGGCCGATCTGTCAACCGACGATCGAGGCGAGCCGACCGAGGCGCGTAGGCGAACCGCGACGAACCTGATCGAGACCCACGACGCCGTCTTCAGACGGACGGCGCGCCGCTACTCGATCTGCACGGACGACGCAGAGGACGCCTACCAGCGCTCGCTCGAGATCCTGCTGACCAAGGCGCCGCCGCTCGAAGGCGACGCCATCGTCCGCTGGATGCAGGTGGTAACCAAGCGCGAGGCGCTGGCTGTCAGACGGCAACGCGAGCGCCTTCTGAGCGGAAGCCGCCCCACCGATGAGGACGACGACCGCGACCCGCTCGACTCGATCGCGTCCGAGTCAGCCGGCCCTAACGAGCAGGCCGCGAGCCGCGAGCGCGTCGCCCGTAGTCGGGAGGCCCTGCGAGCGCTGAAGCCCCAGGAGCTGCGCGCCCTAACGCTCAAGGCCCAGGGGTACTCGTACGCCGAGATCGGGGAGATCACGGGCTGGACCTACACGAAGATCAATCGCTGCATGGCCGAAGGCCGCAAGCGGTTCCTCGACGTCTTCGCAGCGATCGAGGAGGGGCGGCGGTGCGAGCAGTTCTCGATCGCGCTCTCCGCCCTGGCCGACGGAGAGCGCGACGTGGTGGGGGCCGAGGACGTTGACATCCACCTGAAGACCTGCGGTTCCTGCCGCGCGAAGCTGCGTGCCTTCCGCGCGATCCCGGACCGCGTCCTCGAGCTGATGCCCGCGGGTCCGGCGGTGGAGCAGTCCACCGGCGGCCGGGCGCACGAATGGCTCGCAGACCGGGTTGGTGGCGCGATCGAGAGGGTTCGGGAGGGCGCGTACTCCCTGGCGAACCGGGGCACGGGATCGGAGGGCGAGGCCGCCGCCGGCATGGCGAGCGGACTTCAGGCATCGGCCGCCAAGGCCCTGGTCGTGTGCGGCGTTGCCGTCGCCGGGACGGGCGGCGCCTACTGCGTGGTCAAAGGCGTCGCTCCCGCCGACCTGATCGGCGACCGCGGCGAGCAGCAGCAACAGCAGATGATCGATATGGAGCCTGGCGTTACGCCCCGCCCGCCCGAGCTCTCAGAGCTGCCCGCACCACCACCCACCGCGGCGCCGGCCCAGGATCAAGACCAAACGGTTGCCGCACCCGACCAGCCCCTAACCCCCGCCCAGCAGACAACCAAGGAACTCGGCATCGAGCAAGTAGCACCCTCCAGCAGCGCCCCGAGCGGAGGCGAATTCAGCGCCCCAACCGGCGGCGGCTCTGGTGGGGGAGGGTCTGGGGGCGGGGAAGGGGGGTTTGGGTTTGAGTAGGCGGGGAGCGACGCCGAGATGCGTTGGCTGTCGCAACCGCATCCTGGCGGTGGCGGTGTTCCGCCTGCTCAAGCGGGGTACGTACGTCGCGGGCGAGTATGTGGTGGCGAGCTGCTCGGGTCTAGCGCGGGTGCCGCCGACGCTGTCTTCTTACACGAACACGACCGTCGTACCTCGCGATCAGTGAGCTGCCCGCCGGGGAACGGTCTCACGATCGCGAACAATGCGGGGGATTGGCGCGGGCTATGCCTACGGCGCCTGGCAGTTTGTAGCGCCGGGTGGTTCTCATTTCTCTGATGTTGAGTTCAGCTATTCCCGTCAGGGAGGATCAGGCCACGCTTCCTCGGTGACGTTGACCGATAGCGCTCGGCGTCCTGCTTGGACTCTGGAACGCCGGTACCGGATGGCAGCACGCCAATACACGAACCGATGACCAGCGGTCACGCCTTCACCGCGTGGCTTGAGTGTGCTGGGAACTGCCCTTACACGCCTGGGGCCCACACGTACTTCAAGGACCTCTACTTCACGATTCAGGACACCACACGCTCCGCAGATCACCGCGCTTGGAGGCAGCGCCTTCGCCGGCGGTGTGCGGCGCGGTTCCGAGACGATCGACAGTCGCTGGCTCTGATGGACAAGGCGGGAGTAACTGGTGCGATCGGTCAAAGTGAACGGCGTCACTCGTGGCCAGCCCGAGGTCACCGTGTGCCGGGTGGGCTGGGCATGGCAGCAGGTCCCGCGAGCTCCTTTCGTCCGTGCCCTGCAGCCATTGGATGGACCCTAGTCGATGAACACTGAAAACGGCCCATGGGCCGATGGCGAGAACGCAGTTCGAGGTCTGCGTTGAGGACCTGAGCTTTGATCCAGGCCGCTACTCAGTCGGACTGCGAATCCCGAGTCGGTCCTGGTCGATAACAGCTGTCCGAGTTCAGGCGGGACGCAGAGCAACCTTCGCTCGACGCAGACCTGCAAGCGGGCAAGCAAGCCGCGGGGCGCGGCGATACGCGTGAACTCAACGCAAGGCGCCACTGCGCGGGGAACACTGGCTGGGCCCGGAAACGTCGCAGGCTCAACGGTCTGCCTCTACGAGCAGGTCGACCTGCCTGGGGACGGCCGGGAGCTTGTGGACACCGCCAGAGTCACGCAGCGATGGCAGCTTCGCCCTTGACGTCGCACCCGGGCCCTCGAGGATCTTCGATGTTGTCTACCGGTACAACAATGCGGTCGTCGAGAAGAAGGGCCTTCGTCTCGATTCGGTGGTCGTCTCCGACGTTTAAGGTCGTCGGACGCAAGAGCCCTGCAGAACGGTCAAAACGTCCGGTTTCGGGGGCTGATCCCGGGTCCGAACGCAGACGGGCGCGGCATCAGTCTGCAAGCGCGAGCCGGCAAGAAATGGCGGACGTTCAAGCAGGTGCGGGCGAACTCAAGGGGCAGGTTCCGAGGGCTCTATCGATTCACTCAAACGGTCGGGGTTGCCGAATACACGTTTCGCGCACGCGTCAAGCGGCAAGGCAACTACCCCTACAGCCCTGGGCACTCGAAGCGCCGCGAGGTGATGGTCCGAGGCTGAATCTGTTCCGGCGACCTACTTGCTCAGGCAAAGGGCGTAAGCCGCAGTTGATCGTTGACGGCCCAGACAACTCGGAGCTGCAACCTCCAGCCGTTCGCCGTCGGTGTCGAGATCGGTGAGTGCTCCGGGCTCCAGCTGACGAAGCCGCCTCCGCCAAGGACTTGATCTCCCTTCTGGCACTGGCGCTGTGGCCGTGCAGGCCGGTCGCTGTTGCGATCCTGGCGCTCCACCTTCCCCAGCTTCGGCGCCGTCACCGCCCCCTTCCGGATCGACTTCGTCGTCACTGAGTTCTTGCTGACGCTGATTGCGACGGCGGTTGCGCCTCCGGAGACGGCGACGATCAGGGCCAGGGTGGCGACGACGTTCGCGTAGGTCAGTTTCGGTTTCAGGTTTCGGAGCGTGCTCATCGGGTCTCTCGGTAGTTAACCCGAGGCCGGGGGCGTTGTCGCGGGGGTGGTAGTGGCGCCTTGGCGGTTGGCCGACAGGCTGTTGTTGGCGCGGTATAGTCACGCAGCGGAGTAAAGCGCCAACTCGTCGGTGGCGTCGGCGGCCTGGGGTCAGGTAGAGCGGTGGCGTTCGCGGTAGGCGCGGTTCTTGAGGCGGTTGCCGCAGAGGCCCATGCGGCACCAGGAGCCGGAGCGGTTGCGGGAGGCGTCGTAGAAGGCCCAGCGGCACTCGGGGTTCTCGCACAGCTTCAGGCGCTCCCAGGTGCCCTCGATCTGGGATTGGAAGGCGATCGCGAGGAGCTGGGAGCCGAGGCGGGCGAAGTCGTCGGCGGGGGAGAGGTCGAGTTCCAGGTGGCCCTCGTCGTCGGCCTTCACGTCGATTGCCAGCGTGCGCGCGCCGGCGATCATGCGGGCGGTGGCCCTGGGGTCGGGCTTGCCGGTGCTGTTCGCTTCGAGCGTGTCGCGCAGCGCATCGCGGAGCTCGCGCGCCAGCTCGAGGTCGCGGGGCTTCAGCTTGAAGCCGGGCGCGATCTGGCCGGTGTCCCGGAGCCACTTCTCGAAAGCCTCGACCGAGTCCAGTTCGTCGGTCTCGCCCTCGACGTCGACCGTGTTCGCAAACGCCTGGATCGCGAGCAGCGGCATCGGCGCCGGCTTGCCCTCGACCCAGTCTCTCAGTGCGTCCGCGTTCATTCCTCACACAGGGTACGTGACCCACGTCACAGCTTTGCTGGTCAGGCGGGTCTACGGTGCGTTCGACCCCACCCCGCACCACGAAGTTGAGGGAGAGGATCATGTTCGGAGGACTCGCAACCGGATTCGCCCACCTGGTCAAGCCCAGCAAGCACGCCCAGGGCGTCGCTACTGACAAGCGACCGATCAGGCGCTAAGACGCGCCCAAGAGATTCAGCAGGACCGAGAGCCCGCCGCGAGGCGGGCTCTTTCGTGCGTGGGCGTGCGTGTGAGACGCTCTTGCGTGACGGGCATCACAGTTTTGTCCGTCACGTGACTGGTATACTGTTTTTGTCCGTCACGAAGGATTTGAAGGAGGCAGACATGTTTGGTGGACTCGCAGCCGGCTTCGCTCACCTGGTCAAGCCGAGCAACAGCGCTCAGGGCATCGCCAGGGACAAGCGCAGCCGCAAGCACTAGAGCTGTGATGAAAACACACAGCATTTGAGAGCCCGCCGATTTGGCGGGCTCTCTTCGTTCAGGGGCCTGCCGTCAGCCGAGGGTGGTCAGCGTCGGCTCGACGAAGCTGCCATCTGGCAGGCGCAGGGAGAGGCGCAGCTGGCCGTCGACGTCTCGGACCGCTACCTCGGCCTCGTCCGCCGGCCCCAGGGCCAGGCCTGGGAACTTGGCCTCGACCAGCCTCTCGTCCGGAGCGCGGGCTCGCACGATCACCTCGGTGACGCGGCCGCGCACTCGGATCACCGAGGGCGGGCGGACGGGCTTGTCGACGACCTGGCTGACGCCGCGCGTGACCGTCTTGCCGACCGCATCGCCGTTCAGCTCGATCGCGATGCCGCTCGACTCGCTGGCGGTGTCGTCGGCGAGGCCGGCCGCCAGCCTCGTGGCATCGCAGGCGAGGATCGCGACCTGGCTGCCGGCCCAGGCGCGGCAGTCGGTTTGCGTGGGCAGGCCGGGGGCGCCCGCGGGGTCGCCCACAGGGGATTGGACATCGCAGCTCGCGGCCCGCTCGAAGCCCTCCCCGCTCGGCAGCACGCGCTGATAGCACCAGGGAAAGCGGTAGCGATCCTGCCGGCTGGGCGTCTGCGGGCCTGGGTTGACAGGGCAATCCCGCCCGCCCCCGCTACAGACCAGGCCCCAGAGGCCGCCGAAGGCGTTCCACGATTCGGAGTCCGGATCCGGGACGTGGATCAGGCAGGTGGGCGGTCCCTCGCTGCAGTCCTCGCCGGTGTTGCGCCCCCACGAGACCCTTCCGTCGTGGCGCCCCTCCGGGCGGCGCAGCCCGAGGGCGATCGGGAAGAGCTGGGTGCAGCCCTCGCCGGTGCACTCGCTCGCATATGACGCATGGGTGCCGTCGGCTACGAAGACGAAAGGCCGGGAGTCATCCCGGCCCCCGACGCTGATCTGCGAGCGCGCGTAGCGAAAGTCCCCTGAGTGCTCGGCGTAGGTGACGTACTCGATCTCGCCGGGCTTGTCGGCCGAGGTCACCACCGTGATCCCCTCCCAATCCCCCTCGTGATCGCCGCAGAGGGGCCGGAGCTTGGCGGTGCAGGAGGCGGCACTCTGGATGCGGCGGAAGTCGTTGTAGCGAAAGAACCACCAGTAGTCGACGTAGTAGCGGCCGTTGGCCTGCTTGACGTTGTAGTAGATCGCTGTGCCCGGTCCCCCGTTGCAGTCCTGGAGCGGCGGCGCCCGCTCGGGGCAGTCCGAGCGAGGCCCCTCGGAGTCGGTCCCGTTGGCGCCCTCGCCGCCGATGTTGATGAAGCGGTCGGCGGCGCCCTGCCCGGCCTGCGAGACCGATTCGAGGAAGGCCCCGTATCCGAGGATGGGAGGACAGGAGCGGGGATTCTCTTGCCGGCGGCAGAGGCGGTGGGGCGGTGTGCCGGACTCGTCGAAGAAGCGATCGACGTTCAGGGGGCGCCAGCTCTCGCGGGTGTCGAAGAGGAGGATCGGCCGGTACTGCTCGGCCAGCTTCAGCTGCTTGTCGAGCGCAACCTCGACGGTGTCGCGATCGGGCGCCAGATCGATCTCGTCGTCTTGCTGTGAGCTCAGGAACACAGCCAAGGCGACCAGGACAAGGACGATCAACAGCAACGCGGCGAGTATATGACCGGCCTTGACCCTCCCCGAGGAGGCCCTAGGCTCACCCGATGCGCCAGCGGACGGGAGTTCGAGTCACGGCCGTTGTGTTCGCCGCGCTGTGGCCCGCGCTGGGGGCGGCGGCTGGGAGCGACGATCCGCAGCCCGCCGAGTTCACGCTTGCGGCGAGCCGGCTCGGGAATCTGGACCGAAACCCGGATTTCGAGGGCTGGCGGCGCCCCGACCAGGCCGGCGATCCGCGCCCCCAGCTGAGGCTGACGGTGACTGGCCCGGCTTGCGCGTCAGGCGGCCGCTACTCGTGGACGCTCAACGGGCAGCCGCTCGGGGCCGAGCGCCTCCCGGGGGGCTGTCGGTTCTCGGCCACGGCTCCGGCCGAGGGTGACGTGACCGTCGACCTCGCGGCCCGCGTTCGCGGCGTCGACTACGCCGGATCGCAGACGCTTGAACGTCAGCGACCAGCTGATCGTCTCGATCGGGGACTCGGTGGCGTCCGGCGAGGGGAACCCGGATAACGGCGGCCTCTTCTCGGCGGCGGAATGGATCGGAAGGCGCTGCCACCGCTCGATGTTGTCCGGACCGGCCCAGGCAGCGCTCACGGCCGAGCGGGCGGACGCGGGCTCCTCCATCTCGTTCGTGCCGCTCGGCTGCTCGGGGGCGACCGTCCCCGAGGGGTTGCTCGGCGAGTACAGGGGGATCCAGCCCGACGGCGTGGTGGAGCCCTCGCAGCTGGATCTCGTCAATGAGATCCAGGAGGGACGGGAAATCGACGCCCTGATGGTCAGCATCGGGGCCAACGACGTCGGCTTCTCGGACATCGTCATCTTCTGCGCGAAGGTCGTCGACTGCCCCAACCGCCGCTTCGATCCGGACAAGCCCTGGAAGGAGGCTCCCCCGCCGGCCCGGCCGCTCGGCGAGGTGGTCGCCGATTCGATCGCCGAGATGGAGCGCCGCTATGCGGCTGTCGATGAGCGGCTGACGGACGCGATACCAGTGGATCGGGTCTTCATCGTCGAGTACTTCGATCCCACCCGAGGCGGCCTGGATGCGGACGGGGACGAGCGGTTCTGCCGGGTCGCGATCCCGCCGCTGGGAGAGATCGCGCCGGCCGAGTCGCAGTGGGCTCGCGGCGAGGTCCTGGTGCCGCTCAACGAGCAGGTGGCCGCGGCCGCGAAAGCCCATGGCTGGACGCTGGCCGAGAACGTGGACGAGACCTTCCAGGACCACGGCATCTGCACCCAGAAGGGCCAGCGCTGGATTCGCAGGCCGGAAGAGTCGGTCGTGCGGCAGGCGGCCCCGGGGCTCTCGACGAGCGCTCTGTTCGCCCGCGTCTCGGGGACGCTCCATCCGAACGAGCTGGGCCATCTGGCGACGGCGGAGCTGATCGGCGAGGAGCTTCGGTCGGCGCTCTCGGAGCCGACCGGGGCAGAGGAGGACGATCAGGGCTCGAGCGGCGTCAGCCCGGCGGTCTGGATCAGCGCTGCCGCGATCGTGATGGGCGCGGTAACCCTGCTCGTGTTGTGGAGGCGCCGGAGGCAGAGGGGCTAGGCGGCGTCGCCGGAATGGGCTGCTCCGCCCCGCCGCCGTAGCGCGACGAAGCCCGCCCCGGCGCGGCGGAGCGGGCCTTTCCTATCAGCAGGCGTCCGTGCCTACTTGAGGCTGAAGGGCGGGTACTCGTCGGTGACGAGGATGAACGCGTAGGCGACCACCCTGTTGCTCCAGCGGAACACGCCCTCGACGAAATCGAACACCCCCTGCGGGTAGCGGCCCGTGAACAGGATCGCGAACCACGCGAACATCGGTCACGAAGAACGCCCCGATGTGCAGGAAGAAGAGCAGGAAGTAGTGCGGGATCGCCAGGAACCACTTGACCAGGGGCAGCCCGCGGCTCAGCTCCTCGCCGTTGGGGGTGGCGAAGTCGAGGTGGACCGCCTGATGCTCGTCCGTGGACGGGTAGGTGTCGTCCATCAGGTAGAGATAGACGTAGACGCGGTTGCTGAAGCGCAGCAGCTCGCGGTTCCAGTCGGACCACCAGGCCGGGTACTTCTTGCGGAACAGCAGCATCAGCAGGGGCCCGAAGAAGAGGATGCCGCCGGCGGCGGCGATGTAGGTCGCGGTATCGCCGGTCCCAGAGCTGTATTGGCCGCCGGAGACCGTTGCGAGCACGAACGCGATCGGGATGATCGCGAACACGCGGAAGAAGGTCGACAGCCGGTTCAGCTCGCGATCCGGGTAGTCGACCGAGAACGTCAGCGGATAGTGCTTCTCCGGATAGGGCGTTTCCATCGTGCTCTCCATGGGACCTCCAGGGGGGATCGAGTCGGGAACAGCGGGGGTACGGCGCGCAAGCTAGAGGCGGTGCCGGACCCATCTCCGAGCCCGATTTCGAATGTGTGACTGCGCCAGGCGTAGGCTGGCGGCGTGAAGCGCCCCGTCGCCTTCCTCGACGTCTTCGCCGAGCGCCCCCTGGCCGGCAACGGCCTGGCGGTGGTGGACGACGCCGACGATGTCGAGCGACGAGGTGATGCTGGCCTTCGCGCGCGAGACGCGCCTGTCGGAGACGACCTACCGTGCAGAGCGCCGACGCGACGACGGCGCCGACTACCGCAACCGGATCTGGACCCCGGGCGAGGAGCTGCCCTTCGCCGGGCATCCGTCGCTGGGGACCGCGGTCGCGGTCGCGCGCTGGCGCGGGCTCGAGGAGGCGGCATTCACACAGCAGACGGGGGCCGGGCTGCAGGGGATCGACGTTCGCCGCGACGGCGAGACGCCGGACGGCGCCGAGCGCTGGCGAGCCACGATGCTGCAGGCGCCGACCGAGTTCGGCTCCGAGCTCGACCGCGAGGCCACGATGCGGGCCGTCGGCCTGGAGCCCGCCGACGCCCACCCCGAGCTGCCGCCTCAGATCGTCTCGACGGGGCTCGCGCACGCGATCGCGCCGCTCGCCGATGCGGCCAGCCTGGCCAGGGTGCTGCCGGACTACCCGGCGATCGACGAGCTGCTCGCCCCCCACGGCGCCGTCGTGCTCTACCTGGCCTGGGTCGATCCAGGCACCGGTCAGGGCAGGGCGCGCGGCTTCTCGCGGATCGTGGCGCTGGGCGAGGACCCGGCAACGGGCTCGGCCGTGGGCCCCCTCTGCGCCTACCTCGCCGAGCGCACGGGCAAGACCGAGATCACCGTCAGCCAGGGCGAGGAGATGGGACGCCCCAGCGTGCTGAACGCGGAGATGGAGGGGGATCAGGTCCGCGTCAGCGGCGCCGCGATCCCGCTGATCGAGGGGACCGTGGACTTGCCCTGAACGAGGGGATGGTGGGGGATACTGCCCGGCATGCATGACTGCGATGCGATCGTCGTCGGGCGCGGGGCTCTCGGGCCTGGCGGCGGCGCGCGAGCTGGAGCGGGCGGGCCTGGACGTGCGGGTGCTGGAGGCGCGCGACCGCGTCGGCGGGCGCACCCTGAACCACTCCGTGGGCGAGCGGCCCGAGGACGTGGTCGAGCTGGGCGGGCAGTGGGTGGGTCCCACACAGCTCGAGGCGATGGCGCTGGCGGGCGAGCTGGGGCTGGAGACCTACCCCACGTACAACGAGGGCAAGAGCGTGTTCGAGAACCCGGCCGGCAGGCTCAGCCGCTACACGGGCACGATCCCGCGCATGAACCCGCTGGTGCTGGCCGACTACGGCCGCGCCGACGCGCGCTTCAAGCGGATGTACAAGCGGGTGGACCCGCGCGCGCCCTGGGAGGCGGCGAACGCCGAGGCGCTCGACAACGAGACCTTCGAGACCTGGATCAGGCGCTCGGCCAAGACCCGGACGGCCCGCGAGGCGCTGGCGCTGGGGATCCGGGGCGTGTTTTCGGTCGAGCCGGCCGACCTCAGCGTCCTGCACGCCCTCTTCTACGCGGCCAGCGCGGGCGGCTGGGACGAGCTGCTGGAGGTGGAAGGGGGCGCCCAGCAGGACCGGGTCGTCGGCGGATCGCAGCGGATCTCGCTGGGGATGGCCGACGAGCTGGGCGAGCGGGTGCAGCTCGAGACCCCGGTCCGCTCGATCCGCGTAGACGGCGACTCGGTGATCGTCGGCGAGCTGCGGGCGCGGCGCGTGATCGTGGCGCTGCCGCCGGCGCTTGCGGGACGCCTGGACTACGAGCCGGCGATGCCCGCCCAGCGCGACCAGCTGACCCAGCGGGTGCCGATGGGCTCGGTGATCAAGTGCATGGCGATCTACGACGAGCCCTTCTGGCGCGCCGAAGGGCTGAGCGGGCAGGCGATCAGCCTCCCCGGCCCGGTGCAGGTGGTGTTCGACAACACGCCTCCAAACGGCGACCCCGGCGTGCTGATGGGGTTCATCGAGGGTCGCGACGCGCGCGTGCTCGGCCCCGTTCCCGAGGCCGAGCGGCGCCGGGTCGTGGTCGAGAACCTCGCCCGCATCTTCGGCGAGCGCGCCGCCAATCCAACGGGATACGTCGAGAAGGACTGGTCCAGCGAGCCTTATTCGCGCGGCTGCTACGCGGGGGTGCCGACCCCCGGGACCTGGACCGCCTACGGCCGCGCCCTGCGCGAGCCGGTCGGCCGCATCCACTGGGCCGGGACCGAGACGGCGACCCGGTGGATGGGCTACTTCGACGGCGCCATCCAGGCGGGCAAGCGGGCAGCGGGCGAGGTGCTCGCCGCCGAGGGCGCGGGGGCGGCCCCGGAGGCCGAGCGGGTCACCGCCTAGGCGGCGACCGG
>CAWABY010000016.1:0-63305 GCA_963780395.1 uncultured Solirubrobacterales bacterium | reverse complement strand
TGCCACTTGACGGCAAACTCGCGGCTGCGCCGCCCGACCTCCTCGCGCTTGCCGGGGTTGTCGATCAGATCCGTGAGGACCTCGCGCACGGTTTCCGGAGTGGCGCTGATCACCGGCAGCTCGTCCACGTAGCCCGGGATCTCGCGCCGCATGTCCTCCAGCCACTCCTCACGGAGGTAACACACCACCGGCTTGCCCAGCATCAGAGCCTCGCGCACGTTGGCCCCGAACCAGCCGAAGGTGAGCATGTCGACCACGATGTCCGCCTGCGCCTGGTAGAAGCGCAGCTCGGTGTTCGGGACCTCCGTGAAGAAGACCAGCTCCACGTCCTTGCCCTCCCGCTTCAGCTCCTCGATCAGCGGCAGGTAGATGTGCGAGGACTTGAGGTTGCGGGCGCTGGCGGCGTCGCTGCGCGTGTCGAAGTTGCCGACCGCGTGGTAGATCTTGACCGTGTCGTCCGGGATCTCGAGTCGGCGCTCGGGGGGGATGGGAAGGTCCGGCCGCCAAAACTCAGGATCGAGGCAGTAGAACTCGGGCACCTCGTGGCAGCGGGGGTCGAGGTTGTAGTCGAGCCGGTTGGCCCCCATCAGCACCTGGAAGTCGGCGACGCTGTTGCGGAACTTCCCCCACGCCAGGTTTCGCTCGTCGCTGCAGACGTCCGGTCGCTCCAGGTAGGGACAATCGAGGCACACCGGCCGCTCGCCCCACGAGGCGAATGAGGTCTGGGCGACGCCGTCGTTGCAGCTGTTCTGGCTGTAGACGATCTTCTTCCCGAGCCGCTTCAGCAGCCGGATCTCTGCCCCCTCGGAGAAGCGGCGCCTGGCCCAGTCCTGAAGCGGGTGGCCGAAGCGGATTCCGCCGACTCCGGTGAAGTGAAAGACGTCGTAGTTGCGGGCCGCCCAGAGGTAGTAACGCAGGTGCCTGCGCACGTCGCCGCGGCCGCGGTAGGAGAGGCGGTGGTCCTCGCCGTGGTAATAGATCTGCGAGGCGGGGTTGGGGTCCCAGTTGAGGACGTCCGCCTTCCAGCCCAGCTTGCGGAGCTCGCGCGAGAGGTACCAGGCGTTGTAGTAGGACTGGCCCACGTAGAGGACCCGGCCCGGGGACCTGCCCGCCCGCTCGGCGCCGGCGCTCACGGCAGCTCCCGCGGCAGCGGGCGACCGCGCCAGAGGTGGTCGATCACCGCTTCCCAGCCGCTCGCCACCGCGTCGTAGGAATGGTGCGAGAGCGCGAACTCGCGCCCGGAGCGACCGAGCTCGCGGCGCAGGCCGGCGTCCGCGATCAGCCGGCGAAGGTTGGGGTCGAGCTGCTCGAGGTCGGTGTCGATGATCGGGCAGCTCCGGATCGCCTCGGTCCCGGCCACCTCGGGCGGCATCCAGCCGAGCGCCGAGAGCACGGGCTTGCCGGCCGCCATCCCCTCGATCGCGAACATCGCATAGCCGGCGATGAACTGGTCGGCGACGACGTCGGCGGACCGGATCGCCTCGCGGACGTCCTCGTTGGAGCGGCCGGAAAGCAGGTCCACGCGCACCGGAAGTCCCTCCGCGCGGAGGCGCTCGACGCATCCGAGGAGCTCATCCGTCCCCTTGACGCGGCGGTGGTTGGGCGCGTGCGCGACCACCACCTCGCCGTCGTCTTCCTGGCTCGGCCTCGACGTCCCAGAGCTCGGTGTCGATCGCCAGCTGCGTCGGCCAGATCACGTCGGCTCGGGGCATGTAGCCGAACTGGTAGTTGCGGACGACCACGTCCGCCCAGCTCCCGAACCAGTCCACGCGGGCCTTGACGGCGCCGGCGGTCTCGGCGAACTGCGGATAGTCCTCGAGCAGCCGCTCCTCGGCGACCCCCAGATGGCCGGGCACAGCGATGTCGCTGCCGTACGGCGAGACCACCGTGCGCTTACCCGCCAGCCGCAGCAGGCGTCCCTCGTGGTCGCGCAGCGGGGTCATCCGCAGGTAGCCCCCGTCGAAGAAGCTGAAGAAGACATCGGCGTGCAGCAGCGCCCACGCGAAGATCACGTAATCCCGGATCAGCTCCGCGACCGGTCCCTCCCCGAGAAACTCGTCGCGGTGGCGATCGAAGTCCTCACGGGAATTTGCGGGATAGACGGTCGCTACGAGCGTCGCGCTCTCGTAGCCGCGCGAGCGCATCGCGCCGGACCAGTACTTGATGCTGATGATCGGCTCGGGGCCCCAGAGCAGCCGCGGCCCGGCGCCCCTGCTCCGGCGCCATGCCGTCTGAGCCCGCGCCACCAGCGCCAACGGCGTCAGCGCGATCAGGGCGAGGGCAGGCGCCGCCGCCTTCGCCGTCAGGTAGCCGGCCGTTCCAAGCCGCCGCCTCACCCGCTCGTCTCGGGTCGCACGGCCCTGATGCTGATGCCGCTCTCGATCACGTCGACGTGGGTCACCTCGAGCCCGGCATCGATGGCCCACCCCCGCGCCTCTTCCTCGGTGTGCCGGGAGGCCCAGACCGGGTGGTACCAGTCGAAGTTGATCAGGTCACTCAGCTCCTCCCCGAGCTCCTCGTTCCAGTAGCACTTCAGGAAGCACCAGTAGATCAGGCGCTGGATGTCGTGCTCGCCGGGCTCGATCCCGAGCAGCGGCACCCCCTTCTCCAGCTTGATCCTGGCTCCGGTCTCGGAAAGAGCGCGGCCCAGCTCGGTGATCTGGGAGCTGAACTCCCGGCACTCCTCGACGCTCATCGCCGAGGTCCTGGCGCGCACGTGCTCGTCGGCCAGCTCGCGCATCAGCGGCTTGACGCGATAGACGTAGACCGCGATCTCGCCGCCGGGCCGCAGCAGACCGGCCAGGGTGCGGAAGGCGCGCGGACAGTCGGGGGTGTGGTGGATGACCTGATCGGAGACGACCAGGTCGAAGCTCTCGGGCGCGAACGGTGGGTCGAGGATGTCCCCCTGGACGTAGTTGAGGTTGCTCGCCGCCTCTCCGAAGCTCTGCTGTGCCCGGGTCACGCTCTCCGAGAGGTCCATCCCGACCACCTCGCCGTCGGCGTGCTCCGCGAAGCGGGCGGCGTGCAGCCCGGGGCCGGTGCCCGCGTCCAGAATGCGCTCCCGGCCGGCGACGAACGCCTCGATGCCGCCATTCCCGTTCAGCCCGTAGCGCTGGTCGAACCAGCTGTACTGCATCCCGGAGAGGTGCTCCCGCTGGTCGGCTCCGAGGCTCGCCCACTTGGCGCCGAACGAGGCCTGGCTCTCGCTCTGGTCCCCGCCGCCCTCAGTGCCGCCTTCGGGAACCATCCTGGGCACGCCTTCGCGGATCGGGAAGCTGCGCCCCGCGGCGGTCAGGGTTCCGTCGGAGATCGCGGCGCCGCTCGGCGGGGTCTCACCGTCGAGCGTCAGGGTCGTGTGGTCCCCGGGGGAAACGAGTACTTCGAGCAGGCGAGGGTCCATGGGCGTGACGTGAAGCGCGGGAGCCCCAGGGTAGCCGACCCCCTCGGGAGGACGTGAGCGCGCCCACCCGTCACCCGCCGCCCGAGTTCGCAACGCTTCATTGCTCATGTGCGGCATCACGGGCATCTTCAACCTGGACGGCGATCCCGCGCCCGCGGCGGTGCTGGGCGCGATGACGGACGCCCTCGCCCACCGCGGCCCCGACGCCGAAGGCCAGCATGTGGACGGCCCAGTCGGGCTCGGCCACCGCCGGCTCTCGGTGATCGACCTCTCCTCGGCCGGCCGCCAGCCGATGCTGACCGAGGACGGCCGCTACGCGATCAACTACAACGGCGAGGTCTACAACTACCGCGAGCTCCGGGGCGAGCTCGAGGCGCTCGGCGTCCCCTTCCACTCGCAGACCGACACCGAGGTCGTGCTCAAGGCGCTCGCCCAATGGGGCTTCGAAGAGGGCCTGCTTCGCCTCAACGGCATGTTCGCCCTGGCGCTCTGGGACGCCCGCGAGCGAGAGCTGCTGCTGGCCCGGGACCGCTTCGGGATCAAGCCCCTGTACTGGACCCGCCGCGGCGACCTGTTCATGTTCGGCTCCGAGATCAAGTCGTTCCTTCCTCATCCCGGCTTCCGGCCCCAGCTCGACCGCGAGGCGCTGTTCGAGTACTTCACCTTCCAGAACCTCTACACCGAGCGCACGCTGTTCGACGGCGTCTCGCTGCTGCCGCCGGGGTGCCTGATGCGGGTGCGCGAGGGCGCGGGAACGCTGCATCCGGAGCGCTACTGGGATTGGGCGTTCCGAGAGCCCGAGCCCGCAGGCGACGCCGCCGAGTACGAGGAGGAGCTCGACAGGCTGTTCCGGCAGGCGGTCAACCGGCAGCTCGTCGCGGACGTGCCCCTGGGCTCCTACCTGAGCGGGGGCATGGACTCGGGCTCGGTCACGGCCGTGGCCGCGGGCCAGATCGAGGACATGCGCACCTTCACGGTCGGTTTCGACATGCACTCGGCCTCGGGCATCGAGCTCGGCTTCGACGAACGAGGGCGCTCGGAGCAGATGTCCTACCTGTTCGGCACCGAGCACTACGAGATGGTGCTCAAGGCCGGCGACATGCAGCGCGTGATGCCGCGGCTGATCTGGCACCTCGAGGACCTGCGCGTCGGACAGAGCTACCCGAACTTCTACGCGGCCCAGCTCGCCAGCAAGTTCGTCAAGGTCGTGCTCTCGGGCGCGGGAGGGGACGAGATCTTCGGCGGCTATCCCTGGCGGTACTACCGGGCCGTCGTCAACGACGACTTCGAGCACTACGTGGACAAGTACTACGCCTTCTGGCAGCGGATGCTGCCGAGCGAGTCGGCCGAGAGGATGTTCCGCCCGATCGCCTCCGAGGTGGACGCGGTCAACACGCGCGACATCTTCCGCGACGCCTTTGCCAGCCACGCACCCGAGCTGACCAAGCCCGAGGACTACATCAACCACTCCCTCTATCTCGAGGCGAAGACCTTCCTGCACGGGCTGCTCCTGGTCGAGGACAAGCTCTCGATGGCGCACTCGCTGGAGACGCGGATCCCGTTCCTGGACAACGACATGGTCGACTTCGCCCAGCGCACCCCCGTGGGGTTGAAGCTGGGGAACATGGGCGAGGTGGTGCGCCTGAACGAGAACGAGCCCGGTCCCAAGACGCAGCGCTTCTTCGAGCGCACCAGGGACGGCAAGCTCGTGCTGCGCAAGGCGATGCAGCGCTACATCCCGGAGTCGATCACGGCTGGAGAGAAGCAGGGGTTCTCTGGGCCGGACGCGAGCTGGTTCCGGGGCGAGAGCATCGACTACATCCGGGGCCGCCTCATGAACGGGGATGCAGCGATCTACGACTACCTCGACCGCGACACGGTCAGGGGACTGGTCGGCGACCACCTCGAGGGCCGCGAGAACCGCCGGCTGCTGATCTGGTCACTGCTCTCGGTCGAGCAGTGGTGCGAGACGTTCGTCGGCGCCTGAGACCGACCAGCGCGAGGCCGGGCGCACGTAGCCTCGTGATTGCTCCCAGGGGTAGGCCGGGGTGTCCCCGTAGCCGAGGTTGACGACCGAGAAGGTGAGGACGCTCTCGACGTAGTCGTAGGAATAGCCCGCCGCCTCATGCAGGCCCACGGTGATCGAGTAGTCGCCGGGCAGCAGGGTCAGGTCGAGCTCGACGATGATCTCGCGCTGTCCCGGGGCGAGCGTGAAGCCCGGCCCGGAGTCGGTGCTGAGGCTTGTCGCCACCCGCGTCCCGTCAGCCGTGTCGATACCCAGCTCGACCACCGCGTCCGCGAGCGGCTCGCGGACGTCGAACCACAATCCGAGCGAGAACGGCTGCGCGATCTCGATTCGGTCGACCGGCGCGCCGCCCTTGTCGCGCATCGCGGCGGTCCTCAACAGCGCCTCCCCACCACCCACGCGCTGCGCGTCGGGGGGGATCGTCGTCTCACCCCCAGCCTGCTGCGGCCCGACCTGCTTCAGGTACTGGGTGACGACCTGGGGGGTGGGGCCGGAGTCGACCATCGAGCCCTTGTCGAGCCAGATCGAGCGGGTGCAGAGTCGCTGCACCGCGGTCAGGTTGTGGCTGACGAAGATGATCGTGCGGCCGCCACGGGCGACGTCGTCGATCTTGCCCAGGCACTTCCGCTGGAACTCGGTGTCGCCGACGGCGAGCACCTCATCCACAAGCAGGATCTCGGTGTCGAGGTGGGCGGCGACGGCGAAGGCGAGGCGGACGAACATGCCGCTCGAGTAGCGCTTCACCGGCGTGTCGAGAAAACGGTCGATGCCCGAGAACTCGACGATCTCGTCGAAGAGCGCGTCGATCTCCTGGCGGCGCATGCCGAGGATGGCGCCGTTCAGATAGACGTTCTCGCGACCGGTCAGCTCGGGGTGGAAGCCGGTGCCCACCTCGAGCAGGGTGCCGACCCGCCCCCGGAGGGTGATGCGCCCCTCGGTCGGGGGGGTGATGTTGGAGAGCATCTTCAGCAGCGTGCTCTTGCCCGAGCCGTTGGGGCCGATCAGGCCCGAGGATCTCTCCCTTGGGCAGCTCGAAAGAGATGTCGCGCAGCGCCCAGAATTCCTCCGCGTCCCCGTCCGACTCCGGCGCGCCACGACCCAGGGCGCGCCGGAAGGGCGCCTTGGCCAAGCGGTCGATCTTGCGCCCGAGGGAATCCTCGTGGTGACCCGTGCCGAGCCAGTAGCGCTTGCCGACCGACTCGGCCTTGATTGCGACCTCGCCCGCCATCTCAGATCAGGTCGGCGAAGTTCTGCTCGGCTCGCTTGAAGTAGACGGCGCCGGCGACAACCAGCAGCGGCGCCAGCACCGACCGGCACCGCCAACGTGTAGAGGGTGGGCTCGATTCCCAGCACCATCCAGCGGTAGGCCTCGAGCACGCCGACCATCGGGTTGATCGAGTAGATCGGCTGCAGCTGCTCGGAGACCAGCTCGAACGGGTAGACGATCGGGGTGATGAACAGGCCGACCAGCAGGCAGAAGGGCACGAGCAGGTGCACGTCGCGGTACTTGACGTTGACAGCCGAGGTCAGCATCCCCAGGCCGAGCGCGGTCATGAACGCGAACAGGAGTGCGACCGGGACCAGCACGAGCTGGGGCTCGAGCCCCTGCCCGTAGGCGAGGGTCATCAGCACGACAACGACGAAGGCGATCGCGAAGTCGGCCAGCGGCGGGATCACCGCCGCGATCGGGATCACGAGGCGCGGGAAGTAGACCTTCGAGATCAGGTCGGAGCTCGTCACCGTGCTCTCGGAGGAGTCCTGCACGGCCGTCGTGAAGAAGAGCCACATGACCATGCCGGAGACCACGAACAACGGGTAGGGGATGCCCTCGGGCGCGTCGACCTTCGCAAGCACGTCGAAGACGACGGTGAAGACGCCGGCCAGCAGCACCGGCTGCAGGATCGCCCAGAAGGCGCCGACCAGCGACTGCTTGTAGCGCACGGCGATGTCGCGGCGCGCGAGGAAGTAGATGAGGTCGCGGTGGCTCCAGAGCTCGCCCAGGTCCGGCAGCGACCATCCCTTCGGGGGCTCGATCACGCGCTCGACTGTGGGCTGGCTCGCTTCCACTTGGGCGGCTTCCATTGCGGTTTGATGCTAGAGAGCGGTGGCCTTGCGAAGTTTGTATACGCCCCCGATCCCGGCGTGGGCGCCTTGATGCATGGGATAGCCACGATCGTCCCGTCCCGAGCCCGCGCAGGAAATCGCGGTGCTCGTCGCCCAGCCGCTCGTCCGCGATCGCCTCGACGCCTACGGCCTTCAACCGCTCCAGCTCGTGACGGGAGAGATAGCCGCCCGCGTACTCGGCGCGGAATCCCGCCTGCTCGCACATCGCCGCGAACTCCGCGCCGCGATAGCAGCGCGAGATCGGGCAATCCTCCCCGTCGGTGCTGCGCCTGAACGCCTCCTCGACGCTGTCGTCGGCGAACTCGCCGTCCAAGACCATCCGCTCGTAGGCGACCCAGAGGTGGAACCAGACGCTGTCGCGGTTGTAGACCATCACGCAGCCGGTGCCTCCGGGGCGCAGCACGCGATGGAGCTCGCGCAGCGCCCCGTCGGGGTCGCTCATGTGGTGAATCACCCCTTGGCTCTGGACGTGGTCGACGGAGCCGCCGGGGAGCGGAATCTCGACCTCTGAATCCGAGGCCTGGATCAGCTCCACCCGACCCGGGTCGATGCGATGCAGGGCGAGGCGGTCTGCCGCCAGGGAGAGGGCGGCGCCCGACACGTCGATCCCGATGATGCGCTCCGCCCCCGAGTGAAGCGCGAAGCCGACCAGGTCGTTGCCGGGGCCGCAGCCGAAGTCGAGCACGGTCTTCCCCTCGTGATCCCCCCAGAGCCCGGTCAGCTCGCGAAACATCGGGTACTGCTGAAAGCGCCACTCGAGCTGGCGCTCGGACATGCCACGGGTCCAACCCTTGGCCGGGGGAAGGTCGACCGGCGAAACGGTGTGCTCGGACCAGTAGGAGTCCACGCCCGTCGGCTCACGGCCTTCGAGCCAGCTGACCTGCGGGCGCTCACCCCGCTGCAGCGCGTTGACCGGTCGCAGCAGCACCCCCAGAGCGCGGCGCCCGTAGTGCTTCAGAATCGCACCGGGGCGCCCGCGCGCCCGGCTCAACCCACCTCCTGCGGAGCCCGCTCCAGCTCGGCGATCCGTTCACTGTGCCTGGCGATGCAGCTCTCGATCCAGTCGAGGTTTTCCCGCGTCCAGGCGACGGTCGTTTCGAGCCCTTCCCGCAGCGGCATCGAGGCCTCGAAGCCCAGCTCGGAGCGCGCCTTGGCAGGGTCGCCATAGCGCTTGCCCGATTGGTCCCAGTCGCGCGCCGGGGTCAGCGCGATCTCGGTTTCGTTGCCGGCCAGCTCGTTGATCAGCTCGGCCAGCTCCAGGATCGTCGTCTCCTCGCCGCTCGCGAGGTTGTAGACGCCGCCGGCATCGCCGCGCTCTGCGCATGCGATCAGTCCCGCGACGATGTCGTCGACGTAGATCAGGTCGCGGCTGGCGACGCCGCCGTTCTCGACGGGCAGGGCTTCGCCCTTCAGCGCCTTGTAGATGAAGGTCGGCGTGACATTGCGCCAGACCGTGTTTACGGTCCCGCGCCAGCGCCCGGCGCCAAGCACCTCCCCCGGCCCGTAGACGTTCTGGAAGCGCGCCTTGACCACGGGCAGGCCGTGGCGGCCGAGGTAGTAGTTCGAGTAGTACTCGCCGATGATCTTGGAGATCTGGTACGGGCTGTCCAGGTAGAGCGAGACCGGCGCGTCCTCGGAGGTCGCCTCGGCCTGGTCGAAGGTCTTCTCGGCGACGGTGCACCCGGCCGAGGCGTAGACGACCTTGCGGATCCCGTCGAAGTCCTTGAGCCGCTCGTACAGCTTCAGCGTGGTCAGGGTGTTGTTCTCGTGGTCGGCAAGGGGGTCGGCCATCGAGCTCTGGTTGCCGTGGTAGGTGGAGAGGTGAAAGACGTGGTCCAGGTCGGCGGGTAGGCCCGCGAGCACCGCGTCGTCGGTGATCGAGCCCTCGACGAAGCTGACGCGCTCGTCGTCGGGCAGGTTCTCGCGCTCGGCCGAGAGCAGGTTGTCGACCACCAGCACCCGCTCTGCGCCGCGCTCGAGCAGCGCCCTGACGAGGTTGGAGCCGACGAAACCAGCACCCCCGACGACAAGCGATCTCGTGTTCGAGAGCTCGCTCAAGGTGGCCGCCGAGTGTAGACAGTCACCCTCACAGCCAGTCCCTATGCTGCTCGCCTGATGAACGCTGACCGGGGACGGGCGGCGCTGCCCGTCGCGTCAGTGGTGATCGCGGCGGCGGCGTTGTGGCTGGCGAGTGGGGTCGATCCCAGCCAGATCGGACGCTACCTGGGCTACGAGCTGGTGTTCGTGATCGTCCCGGGCTGGCTGCTTTACCGGGCGATCAGCCCACGGTCCCGCAGCCGGCTTGCCCAGATCGCGATCGGCTGGCCGCTCGGGTTGGTGGCGGAAATCGCCCTGTTCAGCCTCACGGCCGCGCTCGACGCGCGCGACCTCTTCTATGCCACTCCGGTGTTGGTCGGCGTTCCCGCCGCGCTCGTCTGGTGGCGGCGCTCGCGAGCGTCCCTTCCCGAGAAGGAGAGCGAGCGCGCGGGGCCGAGCTTCGGCGCCGCGCAGCGCTGGGCGATCGCGGGGGTGTGCCTGGCGGTCGTCGCCTACTTCGGGCTCAGCATCTTCGCTCGCAGCCCCATCCCCGGCAGCGTCCCGAACGTGCTCTACGCCGAGGACCTGCTGTTCGGCATCGCGATGGCCGCCGAAGCCCAGCAGCACTGGCCACTGCAGACGCCCCAGATCTCGGGCATGACTCTGCACTACCACTACTTCGCCCACCTGCACATAGCCGGGATCGCGCAGGTGACCGGGATCGACACATCGATCGTGGTGCTCCGCCTCTTCCTCGTTCCGCTGACGGCGCTGCTGCTGCTCCAGGTCGCGCTGCTGGCTCGCTCGGTGTCGGGACTCGCTTGGGCCGGCCCGGTCGCTGCGGCCCTGGTGGCCCTCGTCGGCGAGGTGGACTTGGTCACGCCTCAGCTCGCGCCCTTCCAGGGGATCAGCACGATCCTCCTGTGGAGCAGCCCGAGCTACCTGCTGGGGCTGGTCATGTTCGTACCGCTGATCGCATTGTTGGCGGGGCTGCTCGAACCCCGGGTTCGCGCACGGATCGGTGGCGCGTTGGGTCGCCGGGAGTCATGGGCGCTCGTCATAGCGCTGGCCCTCGGCGCCGCCGGCGCCAAGGTGGTCGCCCTACCGCTGGTGGGCGCCGGCCTGTTCGCGTGCCTGGCGCTGGTCTGGCTGCGGGCTCGAAAGCTTGAGCCGACGGCTCTGATCGGCCTCGCGCTGTGCCTCGGAATCTTCGCGGCGGCAGTGCTCGTCCTTTATGCGACCGGGGGGGGCGGGATGCACCTGGGCATCGGCGGCAGCTTCGAGCAGATGCCGGCGCTCCTGCTCGTGCGCGACGCGCTCTCCGACTCCCTTGCGGCAGATGTGGCGTTGTGGGGGATCAAGCTGATTCTGTTCACGGTGCTGCTGGTCGGCGCGCCCCTGCTCGGCCTGGTCTGGTATTTCCGGCGGGGCGGGCAGGTGGGCAAGGTCGAGGCATTCCTGCTTGGCACGACGGCAACCGGGATGCTTGCGTTCCTGCTCACCGAGCACGACTCGAGCGCCACCTTCTACTTCGCCTTCTACGGGGTGATCGCTGCGACCCCGCTCGCGGCCACGGGGCTCTGCCGGGTGGCGGGCGACTGGCTCAGCGGACGCGAGGGGTCGCGAAGGCCAGGTCTGCTCGTCGCGGCCGCGTGGCTGCTCGCCCTCTGCCTGGTCGTCTACGTGAGCTGGCAGCTGGCGCTGGACGGGCGCCCGCTGCGGGCCTACGGGCTCGCCTATGGGGCGCTTGCGATCGGGCTTGCGATGCTCGCCATCTGGTGGCTGCGGGCACCCGCCGCCCAGCGCCCGGCGCGACTCGCCGCTGTCGTCGTGATCGTGGTGGTGACCGCCGGACTGGATCTGTTCATCGACACCGGGCCCGAGACCCAGCGCAAGCTCTCGGCCGGCGAGTCCCTGTATGACGACCTCAACTACGGCACCAAGCGCGAGGCCTACGAGGCCGCCGTCTGGGCGCGCGACCACCTCGACGATGACGCGGTCCTGACGATCTCCAACAACCGCTCCGAGCGCTCCCGCGCCCGGGCGGCGCTCGCCACCGACTGGCCGGCGTTCGCCGAGCGCCGCGCCTTCTACGAGGGCTGGGGATACGCGATCGGGTCTTCGGATGTGGATGTCGGCGAGGTGCTGACGGGGAAGGCCTACCCCCACACGGTGCGACGCCGCCTGGAGGGGGACCTCTTCTACCGCGCCGAGCCGGCGGCGCTGCGCACGATGATGGAGGACTACGGCGTCACCCACCTCGTCGTCGACCGCAGGGACGGGCGGGTGAACCGGCGCACATACGACTTCGGGCGGGTGATCTACTCCAACGGGACGATCGACATCCTCGAGCTCGAGCCGCTCAGCCCGACTCGGCCCTGATCTTGACCTCGTCGGCCTTGAGGTGCGTGTAGGTCTCGCCGACGCCGTTCTGCTCGTACCACGCGACCGCCTTCGCGATGCCCTCGTCCAGCGGGACCGAGGCCTCCCAGCCGAAGTCGGCTTTGGTCCGGCTCGGGTCGAGCAGGATCGAGGGGGCGTCCTCGGGCGGGCGCGGGCGCACCTCGACCTCCCCCTCGAGCTCGATGCCCATCGCCTCGACCACTGCCTCGAACATCTCCTTGATCGAGTAGTCCGAGCCCGTGGACACGTGGTAGTGGCCCTGGCCTGTGCCCGCGAGGGCGGCGGTCACGACCTCGATCAGGTCGCTGACGTAGATGAAGTCGCGCCGGGTGTCCATCGCGAAGCAGGGCTTGCCCTCGGTCAGGCGCTGCCAGAAGGTCGGCGGCGGGCCGCTGACGTTGCGCGGGCCGTAGATGTTGGCCAGCCGCAGCGAGACGAAGGGAATGCCGCTGAGCTCGATGTACTGCTCGCCGGCCGTCTTGGAGATCGCGTAGCTCGAGTCCGGGCGGATCGGGTGCTCGAGCGTGATCGGGTTCTCGAGCGGCTCGGTGCCGTAGCAGAGGGCGGTCTGGAAGTAGACGAACCGGTCCACCCCGGCATCCCGTGACGCCTCGACCACGTTGACGGTGCCGAGCGCGTTGGTGGCGGTGTCCTCGACCCAGGCCTCGGGGTCCTTGTAGGAGGCGGCGGCGTGCGCGACGGCGTCGGGGCCGAAGCCGCCGAAGACCTCGTCCACGGTGGCCCGGTCATGGATCGAGCCCTCGACGATCGTCGAGCCCGTCCTGCTCGGTCAGGTTGTCGCGACGGCTGGTCGCGTAGTTGTCGATCGAGAGGACCTCGTTGCCGTCAGCCAGCAGCCGATCGGCGAGATGGGAGCCGATGAACCCGCCCCCGCCCGTGATCAGAACCTTCATCGGATCTCTGTCCTTTCGTGGTCAGCAGCTTTCGGTACTCGCGCCCGCGGTCGTGGAAAGCGCGCTGCCACAGCTCCAGCGACAGCAGGCCCCACATCTTGCGGCCGAAGCGATGCTCGCTCTCCAGCCCCTCGAGGACCTTGGCGTTGTCGATCAGCTCGCGCCCCTTGGCCGCGTCCGAGGAGAGTACGTCGGTGACGAACTCGCGTGCGCCGCCCCCCATCCACTCCGACAGCGGCACGGGGAAGCCCATCTTGTCGGTGCGGTCGAGGACCTGCGTCGGGACGGTGTTGGCGGTCGCGCGCTTGAAGGCGTGCTTCATGTGGCCGTGCTTGAACTTGACGTCGGCCGGGATCGTCGCCGCCAGCTCGATCAGGCGGTGGTCCAGCAGCGGCACCCGCGACTCCAGCCCGTGCGCCATCGAGACGCGGTCCTCCACCTGAAGGAGGGCCGGCAGCAGCGTCTTGAAGTCGAAGTGGGTCATCTTGTCGAAGTAGGCCTCGTGGCCGACGTTGTCGCCGTTGAAGATCTCGCGGAACGTCTCGAACGGCGAGTAGTCACCCAGCGCCTGAACGTCGACCTCGTTGGCGACGTCGTGTGCCCGGTTGATGAGGCGGAAGTACCTGGCGTCGAGGTCCTCGAACAGCCCCTCGCTCCAGAAGTCGGCCATCAGCGGCTTGTAGTTGCGCAGGGCCACCAGGTTGGGGATGATCGACTCGTAGGTGACGACGTAGTTGCCGTCGCGCAGGGTGCCGTCTATGGCGCCCTTGATGCACTGCTCGAAGTAGGCGATCAGGTAGCGCGTGTAGCCGCCGAAGACCTCGTCGCCGCCCTGCCCGCCCAGGATCACCTTGACCTGCTCGCCGGCGGTGCGGCTGACCATGTACTGGGGGAAGGACCCGGGCCCGGCCGCCGGATAGTCCATGTGGTAGGCGACGTTCTCGATCTGCTCGAGGAAATCGCCGACGCCGATATCGACCTCGTGGAGCTCCAGCCCTCGCTCCCGGGCGACGATGCGGGCATAGGCGCTCTCGTCGTAGCGCGGATCCTCGGAGAACTTGCCCGTGAACGCCGCCAGGCCACCCTGGTCGCGCCCCGCCAGCGAGGCGACGGCGCTCGAGTCGATACCGCCCGAGAGATATGCGGCCACGGGGACGTCCGAGCGCAGGTGCATCCGGACCGACTCGTCCAGAAGCTGCTCGATCCGGTCCTCGAAATGGGTATCGGAGTGGTCGAAGTCGACGTCGTAGTAGACCTCCCAGTAGCGCTGCGGCGTCGCCTTGCCCCGGGCGATCCGCAGCAGGTGCCCGGGCTGCAGCTCGCGCACCCCCTTGAACAGGGTCTTGCCCGCCAGGCAGAACTGGAATGCGAGGTAGTCCTTGAGGCCGTCGGGATCGGTCTCGATCGCCGGCAGCACCGGCATCAGCGCCTTCGCCTCCGAGGCGAAGTAGAAGACGTCGTCGACGACCGCGTAGTGGAAGGGCTTGATCCCGAAGCGGTCCCGCGCGCAGACCAGTTCCTGGCGCGGCTCGTCCCAGATCGCGTACGCGAACATCCCGCGCAGCCGCTGCAGCGAGTCGGTGCCCCAGCGATCGTGGGCCCGCAACACGACCTCGGTGTCGCAGCTCGTGCGGAAGGGGCCGCCGCCGATCTCGGTGCGCAGCTCCGGGTAGTTGTAGACCTCGCCGTTGTAGGTGATCCAGCGCCCAGCCTCGTCGGCCATCGGCTGGTGCCCGGCCGGGGTGGGGTCGATGATCGAGAGCCGCCTATGGGCGAGGCCGACGTGGCCGCGCTCGTGGACCCAGATCCCCTCGTCGTCGGGCCCGCGGTGGCCGATCAGCTCGTTCATCACCTCGAGCTTGCGCTCGAGGTCGGGGACCGGCTCTCCGTTGAGGTTGATCGCGCCGCAGATTCCGCACATCGGAACCCCGAGAGGTTAGCCGCGGCCCGCGGCCCGGGGGACAGGCGCGATTCAGCCCCTGAAGCGGAGCCCGTAGAGGCCGCGCTCCAGTCGCGCAGGCAGCGGCCGCCAGGCCCACCAGAGGCGGTAGGCGAGCCTGCCCGGTGCGCGGAGGTCGCTTTTCGCGGCCAGCTGCGGGGCGCGGCGGTAGAGCTCGGAGTGGCGCAGGCGCAGCTCGCGGTAGTGCCGCCGGTAGTTGCTGCGGTGGGCCTCCAGCGCCGAGGTCTCGTCGTGCTTGCGGTACTCGAGCACCACGGAGTCGATCCCCTCAGCGCCCCAGCCGCGCTCGAGGAAGGCCAGCATCAGGTCCCAGTCCTCGAAGCCGGCCTGCTGCTCGTCGAAGCCGGCGACCTGCTCGAAGGCCTCGCGGCGGATCAGGCCGAGCCATCCGACGATCGAGCGGTAGAGCAGCCGGTAGGGATCGAAGGGCGGGAACTCGACCACCCCCGACCAGGCCCCGAAGTAGCGCATGCGCCCGTAGGCGTAGGCCGCGCCAGGCTCGCCGGCCAGCGCCTGGCGCAGGCTGCCGATCGCGTCAGGTGGCAGGCGGTCGTCGGCGTCGAGGAACAGCAGCAGGGGCTCCGAGGTGGCCCGGGCGCCGGCGTTGCGGGCGGCGGCCTGGCCGGCGTTGGCCTGGCGGATCACCTCGACCTCTGCGGGCAGCGCCGCCAGCGCCGCCGCGGCAGCCGGGTCGGTGGAGCCGTCGTCGACGACGACGATGCGCGGGCGGCCGACGTCCTGGGCCAGAGCGCTCTCCACCGCATCGGCGATGTAGCGGCCGTGGTTGTAGTGGGGGATCACGACCGCGACGTCGAGCGCGCCGGCGGTGGCCAGGACGCCCTCGGGCGCGGCTTCGGCGACCGGATCCGCCTCGACGGGGCCGGCCGGCGCGAACAGGCCGCGGCTGAAGCGGTGGCGCACCTGGCGAGCGAGCACCTTGTAGTCGTCCAGCTCGGCGCGCCCGGGGAGCACCGCGCGGATCCCCTCGCCGGGGCCCGAGACCCGGCGCAGGGCGATCCCCGCCATCACCGCGCTGGAGATGTAGGCGACGTCCGAGCCCAGCGCCGCCCCCTCGGCCTCGAGCCAGGGGATGAGCACGAAGTAGAGGGCGATCGCGACCGGCGTCGTCATCACGGCGATCCAGAGCGCGTACTCCGGGCGTTCCCGTCCCGCCAGCGCCGAGTAGAGCGTCGTCGCCATGCCCAGCGCCGCAGCGCCCGGGATCAGGATCAGGCCGGGCACAACCGCGGGCCCGAACTCCGACCCGAACACGGGCTCGGTCAGCAGCGGCAGCGCCAGCGCCAGCAGCAGCGAGGAGGCGACCACGATCAGCCCCGTATGTCGGATCGCCTGGTCCTGGACCTCGCGGCGGCGCGGCTCGTCCGCCTCCCCGTCGGAGAGCGACGCGAGGCGGGGAAAGAGGACGTTGCCGAGAGCAGTCGGCAGCACAACCAGCGCCGTCGTGGCGGCGATCGCGACGGCGTAGTAGCCGGCCTCGGCCGCGCCCGAGTAGGCGTTCAGGAGGAAGACGTCGAAGCGGTAGATCAGGATCGCCGCGGCGTTGGCGGCGTAGAGCTTGACCCCGAACGCCAGCGCCTGGCGCACCCGCCCAAGCTCGACCCCCCCGCGCTCGCCCTCCCACTGGCGCGCCGCGCGGCGCCCCCAGGCCAGCGCGACCAGGGCGCCGGCCACCCAGCCCGCGAACAGCCCCGCGGCCGCGCCCTCGAGGTCCAGCGCGGCCGCCAGGACCGCCACCCCGGCGACGTAGACGACGGCCTGCGTCCCCGACATCACCAGCGCCGCCTCGTAGCGCTCGGTCGCGATCGCGAGCTGGGAGTAGATGCTGACCAGCAGGGCCGGCGGCAGCGCCGCCATCGCCAGCAGCGCCACAGTCAGATCGATGCCCTCGAAGGCGGTGTCGGCGGAGAGGGCGTAGATGCCCAGCCCGATCACCGCGCCGATCGCCCCCAGCACCAGCGCGGCGAGCGCGGAGCTGGCGAGCGCCCCGGGCAGCGGCCAGCGGCGGCTGGACACCATCCAGGCGCCCCCGATCTCGATCCCCAGCGTCGACAGGGTGATCAGCGACAGCAGCAGGCTGCTGATGACGAGGAAGGCGCCGCTGTCGTCGGGACCGAGCAGGCGCGCGACGAGCACGGTGACGAGGGCGCCTCCGACTACGAAGCCGACCCTGGCCGTGGCCGCCAGCAGCGCCCCGCCGGCGAGCGAGCGCGGAGGCTGCGGCGCGGGGCCGGAGCTCACGGCCGCTCCCCGGCGGCGAGCGCCTCGTATGCCCGGCCGACCTCGCCGAAGATGCGGTCCTGGTCGAAGCTGCGCGCCACCAGCTCCATGTTGGCGCGGGCGTCCTCGGGAGAGGGCTCGGTCACCGTGTGCTCGATGGCGTCGGCGAGCGCGAGGTGGTCGCCGACCGGCACGACCGACAGCCTCGCCTCGCTATGGCCAGGCTCGGTCACCCAGGGCAGGTCGGAGACGATCGCCGCCGTCCCCAGCGACAGCGCCTCGAAGACCGAGGTCGGAGCGCTGTCGGACTCCGGGACCGAGACGACGGCCACGGCGGCGCGGTAGGCGAGGGCGATCCGATCGTGCGGGTAGGGGGGCACCACCATCACCGAGTCACCGAGGCCGAGCTCGGCGACCAACTCGCGTACGCGGCGCGCGCCGTCGGCCTCGGGGCTCGGATCGAGCGCGACGACCACCCCCAGCACCTCCGGCGCCCGTCCGCGCAGCTCGGCGATCGCTCGCACGAACGTGTCCTGGCGATAGATGTCGCGGGTACCGCGGGGCGAGAGCACGATCGGGCGGTCATCCGGCAGCCCGATCATGGCGGCGGCCTCGGCGGGGGAGACCGCCAGCGCGGGCTCGCGCCAGCCGGCGCTGACGCCCCAGGGAACCCATCGCAGGCGCTCGGGCGCGGCGCCGCTGCGCTCGAGCGCGTCCAACAGGTGCTGTGAGTCGGCGGTCAGCAGCTCCGCACCCCGAGCGACCCGCGCCACCAGTCCCCGTCCGCCGCGGCCGGCCATCAGCACCTCCGAGCCCCAGGCCGTGGCCACGTGCGGCGCCAGGCCGGCGCGCTCGCAGAGATAGCCGCAGGGAACGACCTGGTGGGAGTGGACCAGGTCGGGAGCGAGGCGCCGCCACAGCTGCTTCGTCGCGACCGCGCCGGCGAGCCAGGCGCCGCGCAGCCGCGCGCCGGCCGCGCGCGGCGGGGGGTGCATGCTGACCCCTGAGATCGGGTCGCCGGCCTCGCCGGGAACGAGGTGCAGCGCGTGGACGTCGTGCCCCGCGGCGGAGAAGTGGGCAGGCCAGGCCCGGAAGTGGGGACTTCGGGTGTCCCCCACGTACAGCAGCCGCATCGGCTAGCCGGAATCGGGGGGCTTGACTATCCGCCCCGCCTCGATCGAGCGCCGCGCGATCACTCCCGCTCCCAGCCAGGCCCGCCGGCCGACGGTGACGCCGGGGAGCACCACGGCCTGGGTGCCTACGAAGGCCTCGGGCTCGATCACCACCGGCCCGATCAGGAGCGCCTGGCGTCCGATCTCCTGCGTCGGCTCGCGGCGCATCCCGGCGGCCGCGGAGCGCACGCCCGGCTCGCCGTCGGGCCCGCGGTAGTGGTTGCTGGCGCTGAACAGCTTCGCCCCGGGACCGAGGCTGACGTTGTCGCCGATCTCGACCCCGCCCGAGCCGCTGATCACGGCGCCCAGGGCGAGCTCGACGTCGTCGCCCAGCCGCACCTGGCCCTCGCGTCCGGTGTAGCCGCCGTTCTCCCGCCTCACCACCTCCCTGCCCTCGAGCGAGGGCAGGCCGGCGCCGATCAGCACGTCGGCCGCGATCCAGCAGCGCGAGCCGATGAATACGTCCGCGGGGTTGATGATCTTCACCCCCTCGTCGATGCGGGCTCCGTCCCCGAGCGCGCCGAGGCGTCGTCGCCAGTAGCCGCGGCGCAGGCGCACGCCGAGCGGGCCGGGCAGATGCCGGACGAACATCAGCCAGGGAGCGGCGAACAGCTGACCCGCCCCTCGGCCCGCGGTTTGAAGTCGGCCCTCGGGCACCGGCCCCTACGCTACCGCGAGATGGTGAGCTGCCTCGTCTGCGACAAAGAGCTGCCGGAGGCCGGAGCAATCAGGAGCGCCGACCGCCAGGGCGTCGCTCCGGGCAGCTTCGAGGTCCGCGTCTGCACCGCTTGCGGCGGCGGCACCACCCTGCCCACGGTCAGCAGCGAGGGACTGGGCGCCTACTACGCGGCGGAGTACGGGCCGCACGAGCGCTCCGGCGCCAGCGGGCCGCTGGCGCGGGCGACGATGGCGGCGCGGCTGCGGACTCGGCTCTTCCGCCGGCTGGACGCGGTCGCCTCGAACGGCGGCGGTGCCAGGACCCTGCTCGACGTGGGAGCCGGCAGCGGCGACCTCGGCGGCGTCCTCGGCGCCCGCGGCTGGGAGGTCGTCGGGGTCGAGCCCTCGGCGCAAGCGTGCGCCCTCGCCCGCGAACGCGGCCTGGACGCGCGGCAGGGAACGCTGGAGACGGTCGAGCTGCCGGCCGCGAGCTTCGACGCCGCGGTCTTTCACCACAGCCTCGAGCACGTCGCCGATCCGCGGGCGGCGCTGGCCGCGGTGCACCGGCTGCTGCGGCCCGGGGGAGCGGTCGCGATCGCCGTCCCCAACTTCGATTCCCCGCAGCGCCGCCGGCTCGGGGCCGACTGGTGGGCGCTGGATGTGCCGCGCCACCGCTTCCACTTCACGCCCGAGGCCCTGCGCAGGGCGCTGGGCGGGGCGGGCTTCGAGCTCGACTGGCTGCGCCCCACCGCGAGCGTGCTGGGGCCCGCCGCCAACGCCCAGCAGCGTCTCGGAGGGCGCATGGCGACGTCCGGGCCGGGCTTCCTGGCCGGCTATGGGCTGGCCCTCGCGGCCTACCCCGCGCTCTGGGCCGCCTCCGAGGCGCGCGGCCAGGGTGAGTTCCTGGGCGCGATCGGGGTGCGCCGATGACGATGCCCCAGGTCGCCGAGGGCTCGGCCGTGCTGCTCGTCAGCCACAGCTACCCGCCCCGCCCCTCTCCCGCCAGCCGCCGGCCGTTCGGCCTCGCCAAGTACCTGCGCCGCCTCGGCTACCGGGTGATCGTGCTCACCTCCGACGCCTGGGGGGACTCGTCTGCGACCGAGCCCGAGGGCGACCTGATTCAGGCCCGGGACCTGATCGGCAGCCGTCTCAACTGGCGCCAGCGGAACATCGGCGCCTACGAGGGCCGCCAGGGCGCCTCATACAGCTCCCAGCAGAGCATGTTCGGGCGCATGCTCGTCCCCGACGTGGTCGGGGTCACCTGGCTCCCCTTCGCGCTCGGCCCCGCGCTCGCCCTCCGCGACGAGGTCGACGCGGTCATCACCACCTCCGGACCGGAGTCGACCCACCTGGTCGGCGTGGCGATGCGCAGGCGCGGCGTGCCCTGGGTCGCCGACCTGCGCGACGGCTGGCGCTTCGAGCCCTATCGCGAGTTCCCGCTCGAGGTCGAGGAGCGGGTGGACGCCCAGCTCGAGCGCAGCGTGCTCTCGCAGGCCGACCGCCTGACCGCGGTCAGCGAGCCGATCGCCGCCGACCTGCGCGACCGCCTCGGCCTGCGGGCGATCTCGGTCCCGAACGGCTACGACCCCGAGGAGGTGCCCGCGGCCACCTCCGAGAACCCGCTCGCCCCCGACCGCCATTCGATCGTCTACACGGGCCGGCTCGCCACCGGCGGGCGCACGCCCGACGCGCTGATCGCCGCCCTGCAGACACTGGGGCGCCGGGGCGCCCCCGAGCTGGAGCGGCTCGAGGTGGTCCTCGCCGGGCCCCTCACCGACGGCGAGCGCGCGGCCCTCGACGGAGCCGGGGTCGGCGACTCCCTCCGCACGGTCGGCACCCTGGCGCGCGACCAGACGCTGAGGCTGCAGCGAGACGCCGACAGCCTGTTGCTGCTGACCGCCGGCAGCCGCAGGGGCGAGGCGACCGGGAAGCTGTTCGAGTACCTGTTCGCCGAGCGGCCGATCCTCGTGCTGGGCGAGCGCACCGAGGCCGCGCGCATCGTCGAGGACACCAAGGCCGGAGTGGTGATCCCCTCCGACGATCCCGAGCGAATCGCCGACGCGCTCGTCTCCCTGGTCCGCGGCGAGACCGACGGCTTCGAGCCCGCCATCCTGGCCGGGGCGCGCGCGTCCTACGCGCATTCGCGCATGGCCGAGCGCATGGCCGCGGTGATCGAGGCGGCCCGAACCGAATGAGAGTCCTGACCGTGATCGGCAACCGCCCTCAGTTCGTGAAGGCGGCGGCCGTCTCCACCAAGCTGCGCGAGCGCGCCACCGAGGTGCTGGTCCACACGGGCCAGCACTACGACCGGGGCCTGTCGGAGGTCTTCTTCGAGGAGCTGGGCCTGCCGCCGCCCGACCATCAGCTCAACGTCGGCTCGGGCAGCCACGCCGAGCAGACGGCCGCGATCGTCACCCGGCTGGAGCCGGTGCTGGAGGAGGCCGCGCCCGACGCGGTGCTCGTCTACGGCGACACCAACTCCACCCTCGGGGGCGCCCTGGTGGCGGCCAAGGCCCAGGTCCCCCTGGCCCACGTCGAGGCCGGCATGCGCTCGTTCAACCGCTCGATGCCCGAGGAGGTCAATCGCGTCGTCGCCGACGCGCTGTCTGCGCTGTCGCTGTGCCCGACCGAGGCCGCGATGGCGAACCTGCGCGACGAGGGGCTGGGCGAGGCGGCGGTCCTGGTCGGCGACGTGATGGCCGACGTGGCGCTGATCTTCGGCCCGATCGCCGACCAGCGCTCCGACGCGCTCGAGCGCCTCGGCCTGGAGCAGGGCGGCTTCATCGTCGCCACCGCCCACCGCGCCGGCAACGTCGACGACCCGGCCAGCCTGCGCGCCGTGGTCGATGTGATGGCCCGCGCGGCGGAGGAGGCTCCGGTCGTGTTCGCGGTCCACCCCAGGACCCGAGCGCGGCTCGAGACCGAGGGCCTGCTGGAGGGGCTCGCCGGGCAGGGCATCCGCGCCACCGACCCGCTCGGCTACCTCGACATCACCCGGCTGGTCAGGGCCTCCCGCGCGGTCCTCACCGACTCGGGCGGCCTGCAGAAGGAGGCGTTCCTGGCCTCGGTCCCCTGCCTGACGATGCGCGAGGAGACCGAGTGGGTGGAGACCGTGGAGAGCGGCTGGAACCGCCTAGTCGGCCTCGACCCTGACGCGGCCGCGACCGCGCTCGCCGACATGCCGAACCCCGGCGAGCGCACCTCCCCGGCGGCCGAGCTCTACGGCGGCGGCCGGGCGGGCGAGAGGGTCGCAACGGCTCTGTCCGAGCGGCTCGGCTGACGGCCTATCCTCTCCCGGGTCATGGCAGCCAGAAAGGTCGGAATCATCGGCCTCGGCTACGTGGGGTTGCCGCTCGGCGTCGCGTTCGCCGAAGCGGGGCACGAGGTGATCGGCCTCGATGCTGACCCGCGCAAGCTCGAGGCGCTGAAGCAGCGCGACAGCTACATCGAGGACGTCCCCTCGGAGCGGCTGGCCGCGCTCGGCGACGCCCTCAGCGCGACGGCGAGCTACGACGACCTGAAGCCCTGCGACGCGATCATCATCTGCGTCCCGACGCCGCTGACCAGCTCGCGCGAGCCCGACCTGACCCACCTGGTCGACAGCACGACCTCGCTGGCACGGGTGCTGCAGAAGGGACAGGTCGTGGTGCTCGAGTCGACGACCTACCCGGGGACCACCCGCGAGCGCGTGAAGCCGATCCTGGAGGAGTCCGGCCTCGGCGCCGGCGAGGACTTCAACCTCGCCTTCTCGCCCGAGCGCATCGACCCCGGCCGCACCGACTACACGGTCCGCACCACCCCCAAGGTGGTCGGTGGGCTGACCGAGGACTGCACCGAGGCCGCGGCCTCGCTCTACGGCGAGATCTGCGACGAGGTCGTGCGCGTCTCGGGCCCCGAGCCGGCGGAGCTGACGAAGCTGCTGGAGAACATCTTCCGCTCGGTCAACATCGCCCTGGTCAACGAGCTCTCGATGCTGTGCGAGCGCCTCGGGATCGACATCTGGGAGGTGATCGACGCCGCCTCGACCAAGCCGTTCGGGTTCATGCGCTTCGAGCCGGGGCCCGGCATGGGGGGCCACTGCCTGCCGGTGGATCCCTTCTACCTCGCCTACAAGGCGCGCGAGCAGGACTTCTTCACCGAGTTCATCGAGCTCGCCGGGAAGATCAACCAGAACCAGCCGCACTTCTGCGTCGAGCGCATCGAGCACGCGCTCAACGACGCCTCGAAGCCGGTGCGCGGCTCCAAGATCCTGCTGCTGGGGGTCTCCTACAAGGCGGGCGTCGGCGACATCCGCGAGTCCCCGGCGCTGAAGATCATCAAGCTGCTCGTCGAGCGGGGCGCCGAGGTCGTCTATCACGACCCCCACGTGCCGTCGCTGCCCGAGTTCGAGCTCGACTCGATCGAGATGGACGATGGGATGCGGGGCGCCGACCTGGTCTGCATCGTCACCGCGCATCCCGAGGTGGACCACGAGAGGGTCGTGGCCGAGGCGCCGCTCGTGCTCGACTTCCGCGGCGTCACACGCGGCAGCAGCGCCCACAACGTGGTGAGGCTGTGATGGCCGGCCCTCCCCGAACCTCAACCACCCGAGTCGGCGTCGTCGGCCTCGGCTACTGGGGGCCCAACATCGCCCGCAACCTGAACGCGCTCGAGGGCTGCGATCTGACCTGGTGCTGCGACGCCGACGAGGCCTCGCGCGCGCGCTACTCGGCGATCTACCCGGACGCCAAATTCACCGCCGATTTCGACGAGCTGCTCGCGGACCCCGAGCTGCAGGCGGTGGCGATCACGACGCCCGTCCCGACCCACGGGGACCTGGCGATCAGGGCGCTGGAGGCGGGCAAGCACTGCTTCGTCGAGAAGCCGCTGGCCCAGGACGCGGCCCTGGCCGAGCGCATCGTGGCCCTGGCCTCCGAGCGCGACCTGACCCTGATGGTCGGGCACCTGCTCTGTTACCACCCCGGGGTCCGTCAGCTCGCCGACCTGATCGAAAAGGGCGACCTCGGCGACGTCTACTACCTGTATTCCCAGCGCCTCAACCTCGGCAAGCTGCGCGCCGACGAGAACGCGCTCTGGAGCCTCGGTGCGCACGACGTCTCGGTGCTGCTCGAGCTGGCCGACGGCCACCCCAGCGAGGTCACCGCCCGCGGCGAGGCCTACGTCCGCGACGGCGTCGAGGACGTCGTCTTCGCCTACATCCGCTTCGACTCGGGGCTCGCCGCGCACCTGCATCTGTCCTGGCTCGACCCCCACAAGGAGCGCCGCCTGACCGTGGTCGGCTCCGAGCGCATGGCGACCCTTGACGACATGGCTCTGGAGCGCAAGCTGACGATCTACGACAAGGGCTTCGACCCCGCGGCCGACACCTACGGCGAGTACATCACCCGCTCGGGGGCTGTCGTCAGCCCAGCCATTCCCAACGACGAGCCGCTTCGCCTCGAATGCCAGCACTTCATCGACTGCCTCGCCGACGGCAGCACCCCGCGCACCGACGGCGCCGCGGGCCTCCAGGTCGTACAGGTTCTCGAGGCGCTCCAGGCTTCGCTCGACTCAGGCGGCGCGCCGCAGCCGGTCGGCGCCGCCGTCGGCGCTTGAGCGAGCCGACGCCCTCACCGGCGCCGTCGCAGCGGGCCCCCGGGCTGCTGCTGGCCGAGGGTGTCGAGATCCCCGAGGGCGTCGCCTTGGGAGGCAACGTCGTGATCCACGCCGGCACCACGATCGGCGAGGGGGTCACGATCCAGGACGGCGCAATCATCGGCAAGCCGCCCAAGCTGGGCGCGCGCTCGGTCGCCTCGGCCGAGCCGCCGCTCCCCGCCGCGATCGGTGACGGCGCCGCCGTCTGCGCGGGCGCGGTGGTGCTGGCCGGAGCGACGATCGGCTCCGGCGCCGTGGTCGGCGACCAGGCCCAGGTGCGCGAGCGGGCCACGATCGGGGCCGAGACCGTGATCGGCCGCGGCAGCGCCGTCGACAACGACGTCACGGTCGGCGCCAGGGTCAAGGTGCAGACCAACTGCTACGTCACCGCGGGCACCGTGATCGAGGACGACGTCTTCGTCGGCCCCGGGGTCACACTCACCAACGACAACACGATGGGCCGCCACGACCCCGGCCCACCGGACGCCCCCACCCTGCGCCGCGCCTGCCGGGTCGGAGGCGGAGCCGTCATCTGCCCCGGGGTCGAGGTCGGCGAGGAGGCCTTCGTCGGCGCGGGTGCCGTGGTCACCGCGGACGTGCCGGCCCGCGCCGTCGTCGTCGGCGTCCCCGCGAAGCAGATCCGCGAGGTCGGCGACGACGACCTCCTCGAGCGCTGGCGCTAGCAAGCGAATGGCCGTAATGCCTCAGGACGCCGAGGTCCCCGAGCTGATCCTGGACGCCTGGAACCGCCGCGACCTCGAGGGAATGCTCGCACTCGCCGACCCGGAGGTCGAGTACGTCAACGCCCCGGACGCCCTTGAGCCGGGCACGCGGCACGGGCACGATGGACTGACGCTCGTGGTGAATGCCCAGTGGGAGGCCATGCCCGGCATGCGCCAGGAGATCGACCGAATCCACGCCCGCGGCGAGGAGTTCTTCGTCGAGGCCCGGATCTCGCGTCAGATGCCCGGCAGCAGCGCGCTGGTCGAGAACCGGGTCCTGCTCTCGATCAAGGTCCGCGAGGGAAAGGTCGTCCGCTTCGCGGTGCTCGGCGCCGGCTCGGAGTTCGACGCGGCCCGCAACGCCGCCGGGTTGAACGACTAGTCGCGAAGGCCCTCGAACCAGCGGGGCTGGGCCGCTAAGCCGGCGCCTCGACCGCGTCGCGGACCGCGTCGGTGACGCCCGCGGGCGCCTTCGGGTCGAGCGCGGTGCCCATCGGCAGCGCCAGGATCTCTGCGCAGATCGCCTCGGTGGCGGGCAGCGGCTCGGCGGGGGCCCAACGCGAGACCGCCGGCTGCGCGTAGAGCGGTGTCTCGTAATAGGCGCGCGCCCCGATGCCGGCGGACGACAGCCGCTCGGCGAGGCGATCGCGCTGGGGCGAGCGGACCACGAACAGATGCCAGCAGCTCTCGCCTCCCTCCGTCTCGGCCTGGATCGCGACGTGGGCGCCCAGGCCGGCGTCGGCGTAGCCCCTGGCAGCGGCGCGGCGCGCCGCGGTCCACTCGTCCATGTGCGGCAGCAGGACCCGCAGCCCGGCGGCCTGCATCTCGTCCAGCCGCGAGTTGTAGCCGGCCTCGGTGTGGGTCCTCTTGTCCTCTGAGCCGTGGAAGCGCAGGCGCCGCGCCGCCGCTTCGACCTCGGGGTCGGAGCTGACGACGGCGCCGCCGTCCCCGAAGCCGCCGAGGTTCTTGGAGGGGAAGAAGCTGAAGGTGGCGGCGTCGCCGAGCGCCCCCGCCATGCGGCCGCCGAGCCTGGCGCCGTGGGCCTGGGCGGCGTCCTCCAGCACCTTGATCCCCCTGGGGGCGGCGAGCTCCATCAGCTCGCCGACGGGCGCGGGATTGCCGAAGATGTGTACGGGCAGCAGCGCCTTGGTTTTTTCGGTGATCGCCGGCTCGGCGGTGGCCGCGGTCATCACCCAGGTCTCGGGGTCGACGTCGCAGAAGACCGGGGTGGCGCCGATCGTGACCACGGGCTCGACGGTGGCGAAGAAGCTCAGCGAGGGGACGACGACCTCGTCGCCGGGGCCGACCCCCAGCGCGCGCAGCGCGATCGCGAGCGCGTCGGTCCCGTTGGCCACCCCGACGCAGTGCTCGGCGCCGATCCAGGCGGCGAACTCCGACTCGAAGGCCTCCACCTCCGGGCCGAGGATGTACTTGCCCCCCTCCAGCACCGCGCGCTGCCGCGCGGCGACCTCGTCGAGCAGCGGTTCGAGCGAGGGGCGGCTGGCGAACAGGGGGATCTCCACGGCGCCGCAGGGTAGCCGCAACTAGGATCGCCGCATGGATCCGCGACCCGCCTCGGCATCGCACTCGGAGCTGATCCGCTGGATGAGCATCCACGACGCCAACTCCGCCGGCTTCGTGCACGGCGGCACCGTGATGCGGATGTGCGACGAGGCGGCCGGCATCGCCGCCATCCGACATTGCCGCGGCCGCGTCGTCACCGCGGGGATGGACCGGATGACGTTCACCGAGCCCGTCCACGTCGGGGAGCTGCTGCGCTGCCAGGCGAGCGTCAACGCCGCCTGGAACACGTCGATGGAGGTCGGCGTCCGGGTCGAGGCCGAGAACGCCGTCACCGGCGAGGTCCGTCACACCAGCACCGCCTACCTGACGATGGTCGCCGTGGACGAGAAGGGGAAGCCCGCGCCGGTGTCGCCGGTGCAGGTCGAGGGGCCCGACGAGGAGCGCCGCCAGCGCGAGGCCGAGGTGAGGCGACGCAATCGCCTGACGGAGCGCGCGGAGATCCTCGCGGACCGCGAGCACGCCTAACCCGCCTATCCTGCCCGCCCAATGCTGGCGACCTACGGCTCAGCGCTGCTGATCGTCATCGCCTCGCTGTACGTCGGCCGGGCCTTCTTCGCGCTGCTCGGCCGCCGCGAGACGCACTGGCTGGAGACCCCCGTCGGCCTGGCGGTGCTGCTGGTCGTCTGCTCGGTCCTGACCAGGGTCCACTTCGGCGCCGAGAACGCGGGCTCGATCCCCGAGCGCGCCGACCTGGCCTTGATCGCCTGCGCGGTCCTGCTGGTCGGCTCGATCGCCTACCTGCGGTTCACGTTCGCCGACCGCGAGTCGTTCCTGATCGCCGCGCCCGTGGTCGTGCTCAGCCTGCTCGCGGCCTCGATCCCGTTCATCGCCTCGGGCCACCTGGGCGTGCCCGGGATCGGCGTCAACAACGACATGGCCGCGCACCTGATCTTCGCCGACTGGCTGCAGAACCCGACCGGCCCGGTGCCCGGCGGGATCGCCTTCGGCTACCCGATCGGCCCCCACGGGATGGTCGCGACGATCTCGGAGGCCCTCGGCACCCAGCCGCTCTACGGGTTCCTCGGCCTGCTGATCGCGATCACCGTGATCACGGCCCTCACCTCGCTCAACCTGCTCGCCGAGCTGCCGCCGGTGAAGCGCACGATCGCCGCGGTGCTGGTCTCGGTCCCCTACCTGGCCGCCTCGACCTTCGGCATCGGCGGGTTCAAGGAGATGATGGTCGGGCTCTTCCTGATGGCATTCGCGCTGATCCTGCGCGAGCTGCCGCGCGCGGAGAAGGGGCAGCTTGCGCTGATCGGGGCGGCGGCCGCCCTCGCCGCCGGCTCTATCGCCGCCTACAGCTATCCCGGCCTGGCCTGGCTCGCGGGCACCGCCGGGATCTGGGCGCTGGCCGAGCTCGTGCTCGCATACCGGCACGGGCGCATGGACGAGGTCCGGGCCGGGATCCGCGCGGCGGCGCCGCTGCTGCTGATCGGCGTTGTGATCCTCGCCGTGCTCGCGGTCGCCGAGCTGCCTCGCATCAAGGGCTTCATCGATGAGGGCGCTCCCAGCACGCTGCTGGAGACGGATTCGAAGCTGCGCTATCCGGTGCCCGCGCCGGAGGCGTTCGGGGTCTGGCCCAGCGGCGAGTGGCTGTTCGGCTACGGCGAGCTCGGCCTCGACGCCTGGCAGCTGTTTGCGCTTGTCGGGCTGGTCGCCTTCGGCTTCGCGGCCTGGTGGTGGCTGCGCCGCGGCGATGTGGCGCTGCCGGCGGCGGTTGGCGCCTCGGCCGTTCTCTACGTCTGGACCCTGTGGGGGGCCGGCCTCTACGTCGAGGCCAAGTCACTCCAGGTCCCCGCGGTGCTGATCATGCTCTTCATCCTCGGGGCGCTGCTGCTGCCGAGCTTGCACCGACGGCGCGGAGCAGCGCCGGAGGAGATGGAGCCCGAGCCGGGCCCGCCCGGCAGCGCCCGCCAGGGCATCGGCCTGCGCGCGCTGATCGCCGTGCCCTTCATCGCGCTGGCCGCCTACTCCAGCTTCCTGGCGCTGCGCGACGCCGTGATCGCCCCCAGCGACCGCTTCGACGAGCTCGAGGCGTTCCGCGACGAGACCGCGGGCAAGCCTGTGTTGGACCTGACGAGCGACCGCTACTTCGACTACTACCTGCGCGGCGCCGAGGTCCGCAGCCCGGCAAAGAACGCCGAGGACAAGTTCGAGGGCCGCCAGGGCAAGGACGCGCGGCTGCCGGTCGACTTCGACTCCGTCTACGCCCGCGACATGGACCTGTTCGATTACGCCGTCACCACCGACGCCGACTACCAGAGCGGGGCCCCGCCCAACTGGGAGGAGGTCGACCGCACCGACTCCTACGTGCTCTGGAAGCGCCGCGGGCCGACCCCGTTCGTGGGAGTGCTCGCGGAGGAAGCGCGACCCGGCCGCGTGCTGCGCTGCAACCGCGAGAAGTTCGAGCGGATCCTCGAGCGCAGAGGCCCCGCGATCACCTGGCCGCGCCCGATCATCGCCAAGCGCCTCAACTGGGTGGTCGAGGGTGAACCGCTCGACGTCGAGCCCGGAGCGGAGGAAAGCGCGGCGGCCGAGATCGCCCCCGGCGAATCGGCGACGCAGACGATCGTCCTCCCGGCGGGCTCGTGGGACCTCTCCTTCCAGTACGCCAGCGAGGTGGTCCCGCTCGAGGTGCGCGTCGGTGCTGACAGCTTCGAGATGCCGCCCGGGATCGAGGGGGCCATCCCGTTCCGACCCGACGAGGGCCCCTACTGGCCGGTGGGCACGGTCGAGTCGGACGGCGGCCCCGTCGAGATCACGATCACCGCCAGCGAGCCCTCGGCGCTGCAGCGGGCGCTGGGAGTCGACGCGCCCGCCGCGCTCGGGAACGTCGCGGCGACCCGCCTGTCGGACATCGAGGTCAGCTCGATCCAGGAAGCCTGCTACCGCTACATGGACCACTACTACCTCGGCGCCCCCGGGGCCCTTCAGGTCTCGAAGGAGTCGGGCGGCAAGCCGGCCGACCTGACGCCGACGCGTTAGACGCTTCGGGCGCCGAGGGGCTAGAGGCCCTCGGGCAGCCACCGGTAGGCGGCGACGGCTGCGCCCAGCACCAGCACGGCGGCCACCGCCGTGACGGCGATCAGCGGCAGCGCCAGCGCCGAGGCCGCTCCCAGCAAAGGGCCCAGGGCATACCCGGCCGCAAATACGAGATTGATGATCCCCGAGCTGATCCCGTACATCCCCTCCATCCCCGATCGGTCGGCGGCCAGCACGATCAGCGGCGAGCTGGGCGCCGCCAGCGTCGCGAGCCCGCAGCCGAGCACGAAGAACCCGATCGCCACCACCCAGATCGGCCCGATCGCGATGAACGGGAGCGCCGCCGCGCTGATCAGCGCGCCGGCGATAAGCGCCGGCCGGCGCCCGTGGCGGTCGGACCAGCCGCCCGCGAGCGGTGCGACGATGACCAGGCCGGCGAGGCCGACGCCGAAGACGATTCCGATCGCGGCCGTCGACGCATCGAGCCGCTCGTCCAGGTCCAGCGGCAGCAGCGAGTCCACCACGGCGAGCATCCCCGCGAACGCGATCAGCGCCACGATCCCGGCCCTGGCCTCGGGTTGCGAGAAGATCCGCCCGAACGCCTCGCGCAGCGGCGGGGCGCCCTCGCTCACGTGGGTCGACTCGGGCACCCGCAGCGTCAGCACGAGCAGGGCCAGCGGCACCACGATCGCGATCGCGAACGCCTCGTCGGTGCCGACCAGCTGGATCAGCGCCCCACCCGCAACGGGGCCGATCAGGCCGACGCCGCCACCGACGGTCTCGGCCATCCCCATCCGGAAGCCGAGTTCGCTCTGCGGGTAGACGTCCGCGATCGCGGCCAGCCCGGCAGTCCAGACCAGGGCGGCCGCCGAGCCCTGGACAGCCCGGGTCAGCACCAACAACGGGAGGGTGTCCGCGAACGCGAAGCCGGCCGTGCTGAACAGCAGGGCCGCCGACCCGGCGACCATCGTCGGGCGCCGCCCGATCCGGTCCAGGGCACCGATCAGCGGGATCACCGTCAGCAGCTGGGCCAGCGGGAAGATCCCGAAGATCAGGACCACCGCGGCGTTCGAGAGGTCGTAGCGGTCGGCGAAGATCGGCAGCGCCGGGATCACCAGGGTGAAAAGCGCCGTGTCCCCGGCGATCAGGAGAGTGACCGTCAGGAACACAGTTCGCTGGGTCCTGGGGTCAGTCATGGGCGCACTAGGCTATTCGCGCGATGGCGAACCCCCTGGCGGAGGCGCTCGACTTGCTCGGCGGCGACTACGAGGCGAGGGTGCTTGAACCCTCTCCGCCCGCCGTCAAGGTGAAGCCGTTCGCCGACGATCCCGTCGAGCCCGGGGAGGTGCCCGAGGGCCGCCTGCTGGTCTCCCCGGTCAGCGACCACGGCGACCTCACCTGGGACGACGTCGCCCGCCAGCGACCCGACATCGCCGGGTGGTGCGCGGAGCGCTGGCTCGGAGCCTGGAAGCCGCTGGAGCCGCTGCCGGCCTCGTTCGTCGACACGCGCAAGACGCTGCATGCCCTGGCCGACGAGGTCGTCGCGGCCGAGCGCATGCCGTCCAACGAAATCGCGCTCCGCTACACCCGCGGCGGCTTCGGCACGCCCTTCTTCGACGGCGACGGCGCCGATTGCCAGGTCCGCGTCGAGGGCGCGGAGCTGGTGCGCCAGCGGAGCGGCAGCGAGGAGCGCGAGCCGATCGAGGGAGCCGACCCCGAGTCGGCCCGCGTCCTCGGTGACTTCTACGGCTTCGCCTGCTCGGTTCTGGAGGAGCTGCGCGCCGAGGAATCCGACGACGATCCCTCCCTGGTCCAGCTCTGGCCCGAGCACTTCGACATCGCCTTCGAGCTGGGCGACGAGGCGAAGGGCTGCCGGGCCAACTACGGGGCCTCCCCCGGCGACGACGACCACGCCGAGCCCTACATCTACGTCGGACCCTGGACCGCCGAGGTGTCGGGGCCGCTCTGGAACGCCTCGTGCTTCAACGGCGCCGAGCTCAGTTACGCGGAGCTGTTGGCGGCCCCCGACGGCAGGCGCCTGGCGCTCGACTTCGTCCGCGAGCGCTACCGCGACCTGTGCGGGCTCTAGCTGCCCTCGCGACCGCGCTTGCGCTCGCGCTCGCCGCACTCGGCTCCGATCCGGGGGCGCCCCCGGCCGCGGGCGCTCCGGTCGCCGGGGCGGCGATCGTCGGTGGCCACAAGGCCGACGCCCGCGCCTGGGGCTTCGCGGTGGCGCTGCGCGAGCGGGGCTTCGGGTTCTTCTGCACCGGCTCGCTGATCGCGCCGGACAGGGTGCTGACGGCCGCGCATTGCGTGCGGCGCGCGAAGCCGCGAAAGATGCGCGTGCTGGTGGGCTCGCCATGGGCGGCGGGACCGCGTGCGGGCCGCTCGATCCGGGTGCGGCGGACCCGGATCGACCCCCACTACAACCCGCGCCTGGACCGCCGCGACCTCGCGGTGATCACGCTGCGCCGGCCCAGCGCGGCGCCCACGATCGCGCTGCCGGGCGCGCGCGAGTCCGCCGCCGCCACCCGGCCGGGCAAGAAGCTCTACTCGGCCGGCTGGGGCGCGCGCAGCCCTTGGGGCTTCCGCCTCGCCAAGCGGTTGAAGAGCACCCGCGAGTTCGCCTACCCGAACCGGCTCTGCCAGCGCTTCTACCTGAAGTCCGGCTTCGACTCCGCCTCCATGATCTGCGTGCTGGGGGCCGTCGCTCCGCGGCTGCGCAGCCGCTACCCCCTTGCGACGACCTCGTGCACCGGCGACAGCGGCGGACCCCTCGTCGCCCGGACCCCGGCCGGGCTGCGCCTGGTCGGGGTCACGAGCGTCGGGCCGATCCCCTGCGGCGGCGCCCCCAGCATCTACGCCAGGGTCTCGGCCTCGCTCGGGTTCATCCGGCGGGCCGCCGGGCTCGCGACCACGGCCCCGTGAAACCGTCGCCCGCGCCCGCTTCCCGCTCGGAGGCGCCGGAGCGGGGCTTGCCCCGCCTGCCGAGATGTGCTTAGATACTTGACTTAGTCGTATGACTAACAAGCTCGCCAGCGCGGATGCGGAGATCGGGAACGGCCGGCCCTCGATCAGGGAGGCCAACGTCGAGGCGTTCCTCGACGCCGCCGAGCGCCTGCTCGTCAGGGAGGGCGCCGCGGGGATCTCGACGCGACGGCTGGCCCAGGAGGCCGGGCAGAACCACGGCCTCGTCCACTATTACTTCGGCTCGGTCGACGAGCTGCTGATTCAGGCCCTGGAGCGGTTCACCGACCGCGTGCTGGAGCGCCAGCGGGCGATGTACGAGACCGACGCGCCCTTCGCCGAGAAGTGGCGGACCGCGGTCGGCTTCATCGAGGAGGACCTCGCGGCGGGCTATCCCAAGGTCTGGGCGGAGCTCGAATCGCTCGCTCTGCACAAGCCCGAGATGCGCGAGCGCCTGCGCGCCGTCAACGACCGCTGGCGCACGCTGCTTCGCGACGCGCTCGCCGAGGCGATCGAGGAGTACGGCCTGGACAGCGGGCGGTTCTCGGCGGAGGCCTGGGCGGCGCTGGTCATGCAGTTCAACAAGGGCCTTCTCAACGAGCGCCTGCTCGGCTTCGATCGAGGTCACGCGGAGCTGCTCTCCGCGATCGACGGCTGGCTCACATCCCTCGAGAAGAGCAAGGCATGAAAACGATCACGGAAACCGAGCTGGCACCCGGGCCGGCCGCGGCATCGATCGGCCGTTACGGCGAGCAGAGCCGCGCCGTCTATCCGGAAACCGAGGGATTCGTCGAGCGCGACGGCATGCAGCTCTTCTACGAGGTCTACGGCGAGGGCCCCGAGACGATCTTCCTGATGCCGACCTGGTCACTGGTCCACTCGCGCCACTGGAAGATGCAGATCCCCTACTTCGCGCGCCACTTCCGTGTGCTGACCATGGACGGACTCGGCAACGGCCGCTCCGATCGCTGCCGCGACCCCGGGCGCTACGGCTCCGCCGAGTTTGCCCGCGACTGCCTGGCGGTGATGGATGCGAGCGACACCGAGCGGGCGGTGATGGTGAGCCTCTCACGCGGCGCCCAGTACCTGCTGGAGCTGGGCCGCGTCGCCCCCGAGCGGGTGTCCGGCGCGGCGTTCATCGGGCCGCTGTTCCCCTACACGCCCTCGCACTGGTCCGTCCTGCTCAGCCAGCACGTCCCCGACTTCTCCCGTCGGTTCACGCCGTTCCGCTGGTGGGGTCACCTGAACTTCGTCCGCTGGCCAGAGCAGGAGCGATACCCCGAGTTCGTGGAGTGGTTCATTTCGCGGTGCCTGCCGGAGCCCCACTCGACCAAGGGCATCGAGGACGGAATCGGATGGGGGCTGGAGACCGACGCGAAGACACTTGGCGCCACGGCCGTCGGCCACATCCACACCGACCGGCCCACCCTGCGCCGCCTGGCCGAGGGTCTGGAGTGCCCGGTCCTGGTGGTCCAGGGCGACCGCGACAAGATCGCGCCGCCCCGCGACGGGCGGGCGCTCGCCCGCCTCGCCGACGCGCAGCTCGAGGAGGTTCGCGGTGCCGGCCACTTCCCTCACTCCCGCAAGATGGTCCAGGTCAACCTGGCCCTGCGGGACTTCTCCGAGGACGCCGTAGGGCGGGAGCGGACGCCGCGCGACCCGACCACGTTCCGCCCCGACGGTCGTCCCCGGGCCCTCTTCATCTCATCGCCGATCGGGCTCGGTCACGCGCAACGAGACGTCGCGATAGCCCGCGAGCTGCGCAAGCAGGAGCCGGACCTGCAGATCGACTGGCTCGCCCAGGACCCGGTCACGCGTGTGCTCGAGGGCGAGGGCGAGACGATCCATCCCGCCAGCGCCCATCTGGCCAACGAGTCCCGCCACATCGAATCGGAGTCCGCCGAGCACGACCTGCACTGCTTCCAGGCGCTGCGGCGGATGGACGAGATCCTCGCCGCCAATTTCATGCTCTTCCACGACGTCGTGCGCGATCAGCGCTACGACCTCTGGATCGGCGACGAGGCGTGGGAGCTGGACTACTACCTGCACGAGAACCCGCGCGAGAAGCGGGTCCCGTTCGCATGGCTGACCGACTTCGTCGGCTTCCTGCCGATGGACGATGGGGGTGAGCGGGAGGCCTACGTGACCGCGGACTACAACGCCGACATGGTCGACCACATCGCCCATCACCCCGAGGTTCGCGACATGGCCCTGTTCGTCGGCAATCCCGACGACATCGTCCCGGAGCGGCTCGGGCCGCAGCTGCCGATGATTCGCGACTGGACCGAACGCAACTTCGACTTCACCGGCTACGTGACCGGCTTTGACCCCGCCGAGCTCGGCGATCGCACCAAGCTGCGCGCGGAGCTGGGCTACGGCGATGACGAGCGCGTATGCATCGTCACCGTCGGCGGCTCGGGGGTGGGCGGCGACCTGCTGCGGCGCGTGATCGCCGCCTTCCCAGCGGCCAAGGAGCGGGCCCCGGAGCTGCGCATGATCGTCGTCGCCGGCCCCCGTATCGACCCCGACTCGCTGCCCTCCCACCCCGGGCTCGAGGTGGTCCCCTACGTCCATAACCTCTACCGCCACCTGGCCGCCTGCGACCTGGCGGTGGTGCAGGGTGGCCTGACGACGTCGATGGAGCTGACCGCGCAGAAGCGGCCCTTCCTCTATTTCCCGCTGCGCCACCACTTCGAGCAGAACTTCCACGTCCGCCACCGGCTCGAGCGCTACGGGGCGGGCCGCCGCATGGACTTCGACGAATCCCCGCCGGAGCTGATCGCGGCGGCGATCGCCAAGGAGATCGGCCGCGACGTCAACTACCGCGACGTCGAGGCAGACGGCGCCGCGAAAGCGGCCCGCCGCATCGCCGAACTGCTCTAGCAAGCCGACGCCCGGCGCGAACCGGACCCGCTGGAGGGGTCAGTTGGGTGCTGATCCGCTTCCGCCCCTCTACCCACCGAGGGGGAACGTCTGTCCGGTTCAGTACGTTGGGTCGTGAGGCGAAACAGGGGGCGTTGATGCCGAAAGAGGAGTTGCGGATCTGCGGGCGCTGCCAGACCGCACTGCCGATCACGGGCTTCAGACGCTACCGGGACGGCTACCAGTCGTACTGTCGCTCCTGCCAGCGTGAGTACGACGCTGCCTGGTATAAGGCGAACAAGGCGAAGCGGAAGGCGAAGGTTCGCGCTGATCGCGCCTCCCACATCGCCTGGCTTGACTCCCTGAAGGAGGGCAGGCCGTGTGCGGATTGCGGGCGTGTCTACCCGCCCTACGTGATGGAGTGGGATCACCTGCCCGGGACCGAGAAGAAACTCGTCCTGGCGGACACCCGGCGCGCCGCCCACGCGAGGCAACGCATCCTCGATGAGATCGCGAAGTGCGAGCTGGTCTGCGCCAACTGCCACCGCGAGCGCACGTTCAGCACCCGCAGGAGGAGGGCCGCGTAAGCCGAAGCCCAGGGCCGGGCTCGAACCGGCGACCCCAGCTTTACGAAAGCTGTGCTCTACCAACTGAGCTACCTGGGCGTGTTCAGCCGCTCAGTCTAGGGCGCAGACGATTCAACTCGCGCGGGAACGGACCCCCTTGCGCCGGACGCCGAATAGGGGGAGGATCGCCGCCCCGATGAACGGCCGCCACCCGAGAACCCTCCTCGTCGCGGCGGCCCTGGCCGCAGCCCTGCTGGCTTTCGCCGCGACTCCCAAGCCGGCCGCGGGGGACGACGCGCGGGCCCGCAGCGCCGCCGCCGGTAAGCCGCCGATCAGCGACTACCCCTGGCAGCGGCGGATGAAGAGCGCCGTGCACTTCGCGCGGCGGCGCGCCGGGTCGGTCTCGTTCGCGGTGGTGGACGAGCGGGGGCGCATCCACGGCTTCCATCGGGGCCGCCGGCACTCCTCGGCGAGCGTGGTCAAGGCGATGCTGCTGGTCGCCTACCTGCGAAAGGGGAGCGTCCGCAACCGCCGCCTGCACGGATCCGAGAAGGCGACGCTCGGGCCGATGATCCGCCGCTCGGACAACGCCGCCGCGACGCGCGTCCACAACGACGTCGGCAATCGCGGCCTGCGCCGGCTCGGACGGCGCGCCGGGATGAAGCGCTTCGTCCCCAGCTCGATCTGGGGCGGAAGCCAGATCACCGCCCGCGACCAGGCTCGCTTCTTCTTCCGCATCCGGAGCCTGGTGCCCGGGCGCCACCGCTCCTACGCGCTCGGCCTGCTGCGCCGCATCGTCCCCGGGCAGCGCTGGGGGGTGCCGCGGGGGAAGCCCAAGAGCTGGCGCGTCCACTTCAAGGGCGGCTGGAACCCGGGCGGGGGCGGCTGGCGCGTGAACCAGGCGGCGCTGCTGCGCCGCGGCGACCGCCGCCTGGCGATCGCGGTGCTGACCGAGGGCGACCCCAGCCTCGGCTACGGCGCCACCACCATCAGCGGCGTCACCCGGCGGCTCCTGCGCGGCTACAACGGCTACCGCGCACCGGGCAAGAAAGCGCCCGAAGCGCCCCAAAAAGCAAGTAACCAAGCCGAATTCGACTAGAACGAACGTCCAGCGGGCGGAGCTGGCCTGGCCCGGGCCACGCAGGGGAACGATGGTCCCTCAAGAAGAGTGGACCCGAAGAAGATGACCCCGACAGTCCAGAACCTGAACGCCAAGCTCCCGCCCCGGCCCCGGCCGAAGACCGCCGCTCGGGTCGCGGCCGCCAACCGGCATCTGGCGCGCACGGGCTCCTCGGCGCGGATCCGCAAGAGTCGCCGCAGCAGCGGCTACCGCGGCGGCGGCTACCTGATCGACGTCTAGTCCGCGAACCTATACCCGACCCGGCGCACCGTCAGCACCAGCTCGGGCTTCTGGGGGTCGCGCTCGATCTTCTGGCGCAGGTTGGAGATGTGCACGTCGCAGGCGCGGACGTCCCCGCGGAACTCCGTCTGCCACAGCTCCTCCATGATCTCCTTGCGCGAGAAGACCTGGCCCGGGTTCTCGGCCAGCAGGCGCAGCACCTGGAACTCCGAGCGGGTGAGGCTGACGGGCTCGCCGCGCACGGTGACCAGGTGGCGGGCGAGGTCGATCGTGACCGGGCCCGACTCGATCGCCGTCCCCTCGGCGCCGTCGGTGCGGTCGAGCTCGCGGCGCCGCAGCTGGGCGCGCACCCTGCCGAGCAGCTCGCGGACCGAGAACGGCTTCGTCATGTAGTCGTCGGCGCCGACCTCCAGCCCCACCACCTTGTCCACCTCGGCGTCCTTCGCGGTCAGCAGGATGATCGGGACTGGGCTGCGGGCGCGGACCTCGCGACAGATGTCGAGCCCGCTCTTGCCCGGCATCATGATGTCCAGGATCAGAAGATCGAAGTCGCCGCCGTTGCTGAGCTTGCCCTCGGCGTCCTCGCCGTCCTCGGCCAGCGTCACCTGAAAGCCCTCCTGCTCGAGGGCGTAGCCGACCGACTCTCGCACCGACGGCTCGTCGTCGACGACGAGAATGCGGCCGGTGGTGGTGCTGGTCTCGACCACGCTCAGGCCACCGGGGTCGAGGTCGGCTTGGCCTGCCGCAGGCGAACCCAGAAGGTCGAGCCCCTGCCCGACGCCGAGCGCAGCCCGATCTGCCCGCCCATCACATCGACCATGCGCTTGGCGATCGAGAGGCCCAGCCCGAACCCCTCGCTCTCCAGCGCGCCGCTGCCGCGATAGAAGCGCTCGAAGACCCGGCCCTGCTCGTCGGCCGGGATGCCCTTACCGGTGTCCTCGACCTCGATCGTCACGGTGCCGCCTTCCTCTCGCGAGGCGCGAAGGGTAACCGCGCCCGGGGCAGGCGTGTTCTTGCAGGCGTTCTGAAGCAGCCCGATCAGCACCTGTCGCAGCAGCACCGGGTCTCCCGTGGCGACCAGTTCCTCGTCGATCTGCGTGCGAATTTCGACGCCCTCGGTCGGCTCCACGGCCTGCACCGCCTCATCGGCGGCGACGGTCACGTCCACGACCTCGGTCTCGCCCCGCTGCCCGGCGGCCTCGACGCGCGCCAGCGTCAACAGCGACTGCGTCAGGCGGGTCATCCGCTCGGCGTCGTCGGCGAGGCGGCCGAGGAAGCGCTCGCGCGCCTCGGGGTCGTCCTTGGCGCCGCCGCGCAGGACCTCGATCCCGCTGCTGATGCCGGCAAGCGGGTTGCGAAGCTCGTGCGCGGCGTTGGAGACGAACTCGCGCTCGGCCTCCTCTCTCTGCAGCTCATCGGTGCGGTCGCTGACCACCAGCAACACAGCGTGCTCGGCCGCCACCCGCCGGGCCTGCACCCGGTAGGTCCGATCCTCGATCCTCAGCACCGGGATGTCCTCGTAGCCGCGCTCGGCGGCCGCGCGCAGAGCCGGGATCAGCGCGGCAGCGGGCTGTCCCCGGCGAACGAGGCGCTGGCCGGCGGGGTTGGTGAAGCGCACCTCGCCATCCTCCCCGACCACGATCACGCCCTCGCGCAGTCCGTCGAGGATCGCCGAGAGGCGATCGCGCTCGGTGGCGAGCAGGTCGAAGCTGTCGCGCAGGGCCTCGCGCATCTTGTCCAGGGAGCGGGTCAGGTCGCCGATCTCGTCGCTGCCGCCCGCGGGCAGCGGTGCGTCGAACTTGCCGGCCGCCATCTGCTCGGCGCCGCGAGCGAGCCGCTTGACCCGGACCGCGATCAGCGACGAGACGACGAAGCCGACCAGCACGCCAACAACGATCGCGATCATGATCGCGCGCACGCGATCTCCCTGGAGGTCGTCGAAGGCCCTGGTCAGCGCCGGAGGGGGCTCGGCGACGACGACGACGGAGCCGCGCACACCCTGTGCCCCGAAGATCGGCGCCGAGGCGAGTGTGCGGTCCTCGGAGAGGTCGGCGCGGAAGCGCCGCCCCGAGCGTCCGGCCTGCGCCGCCGCGCCGGCCTGCTCGACCGTCCGCAGGTCCGCCGGCGGGGTCGCCAGCGGCGCGAACGGCCCGCCGCGGCGATCGATCGCCCAGACCTGGAAGGTCTCGGTGTTCGAGTCGTCCAGGATCATCGCCGCGCCCCCCTTGGGCGCCTCGCCCAGCGCGTCCGCGACGCTGGTGGTGCGGCCGACGGCCAGGTCCGCGCTCTCGGACTGCAGCGTGCGACCCGAGGAGTCGTCGACGAAGATGTAGACGGCGAACGCGGTGATCAGAGTGACGCCGGCGAAGGCGGCGCCCAGCCAAAGGCGCATGCCGACGCGGCGGCCCCGGATCAGGCCGCTCACCGGTTTAGCGGCGCTCGTGGCGCCCGTGCTGGCACTGGCGCTGGCCATCTCTGAGCATTTCTTAACAGGTCAGCCAGCCAGCGTCGAGGACAGGCGCAGCCAGAGCGCCTCGAGCGCCAGCTCCTCGGAGACGTTCACGCGCAGCCGCCGGCGCGTGTCCAGCACCAGGTCGACCGCCCGGCCGGCCGCGCCGGCTTCGATGCCCCGGGCGTCCTCGGCCAGCTCGGAGCGGCGGTCGGAGTTGAGCACGACGTCATCGGCGCCGGCCGCGACCGCCGCCAGGTCGCGAAACCAGGAGCAGCACAGCCCCAGGCCCAGGTCCAGCGCCTCGGTGCGGGCGCGGCGCCCCGTCCGCTTCACCTGATCGGTGTGATCGCGGCTGAGCTTGCCCGCCGAGCGGCCGCGCCGCGCGGCGGCGGCCCCCTCCTCCAGCAGCCGCCGCTCCTCCTCGGCGGCGGCGTCCTGGCCGGCCTCCTCGGCGGCCTCCAGCAGCGGGCCCCAGGGCTCGGGTGCCCGGCCCTCGCCGGCGGCGACGGCCGCCCGCGCGGCGGAGGTGGCGCTGGAGCGAAGCGCGCGTCCGTGCTCGCCCAGCAGCAATCTCGCCAGCCTCAGGTCGCCGCCGCTCAGCCGCGCCGCCGCCTCGGCCTCGGCACCGGATTCGCCCAGCGCCTCCAGCACGGCGTCCGGCGCCAGCGGCGCGAACTCGACCTCGCGGCAGCGCGAGAGGATCGTCCCGGCCAGCAGCTCCGGTTCCGAGCAGATCAGGATCAGGTGCGCGAAGGGCGCCGGCTCCTCGAGCGTCTTCAGCAGCGCGTTCTGGCTTTCGTCGCGCAGCGCCTCGGCCTCCTCGATCACGAACACCCGCCGCTCCCCCTCGGCGGGCCGCAGGCTGGCGGCGCGGATCACAGACTCGCGCACGTCCTCGACCAGGTGCTGGGCTCCCGGCGGGCGCAACCAGACCAGGTCGGGGTGGGGCGAGGGGTCGATCAGGGCGCGGCGCCGGGCATCCTCGGGGTCGGGGGCACCCTCGGCAAGCAGCTCGGCGGCAAACGCCCGCGCGGCGGCGGCCTTGCCGGAGCCGGGGGGCCCGCGGAAGAGGTAGGCGTGGGTCGGCTCTCCCAGGTCGGAGCCCAGCTCGACCCGGACGCGGGGCTGGTGGCGGGTTGCCTCGGCCAGCGGATCCGGAAGCGCTGACTCAGCGACCGGGGTCACTTCAGGGCCCCGACGGCCTGCAGTTCCGCAATCACCGCGGCGTGGACCTGGTCGGGGTCTCCGGAGGCATCCACGACGCGCACGCGGTCGGGATGCCGGCGCAGGACGTCTTCGTAACCCTCCGCGACGCGTCGCTGCAGCTCCATCCCCTCGCCCTCGAAGCGGTCGGCGGCGCGGCCCTCGGCCGCGATGCGCTCGGCCGCGACCTCGGGATGAAGGCGCAGCAGCAGGGTCAGGTCCGGCCACAGCCCGCCGGTCGCGAGATCGCAGAGCTCCTCGACCCGCTCGGCCCCCAGCCCCCGCGCGACCCCCTGGTAGGCGACGCTGGAGTCTCCGAAGCGGTCGCAGACGATGTCGCGGCCGGCCTCGATCGCGGGACGGATCACCTCGGCGACCAGCTGCGCGCGCGCGGCCAGGAACAGCAGCAGCTCGGCCATCGGGTCCAGGCGAACCTCGCCGTCCTTGAGCAGGTCTCTGATTCTCTCGCCGGCGACGGTCCCGCCGGGCTCGCGCACCAGCAAGGTCTCGGGGCCGAGCGCCTCGGCCAGCCGCGCCGCCTGCGTGGTCTTGCCGGAGCCGTCGACTCCCTCGAGCGCGATGAACACGCCCTCAGGCTATCCGGGCGCGGGGTCGGCCCCGTCGGTCCTCCCGCCGTTCGTTCAGCTCTTGGCGCGGCTCTTTCCCTTGGCGCCGGCCTTGCCCTTGGCGCCGTTCTTGCCGTTGCGGGCGCGCTTGACCTTGGTGGCGGAGGCCTGGCCGGCGATCTTCTCGGCCTCCTTGACCGCCTCGTCGGCGCCTTCCTTCTTGCCGTTGTCCTCCTTGGCGCCCTCCTCGGCCTTCGCGGCCTCCTTGGCCGCCTTCGCGGCCTCGCGCTCGGCCCGCTTGCGCTTCATCTCCTCCATCGAGGGGCAGTCGTCGTTGAAGCAGAGCTTCCAGGGGCGGCCCGGCTTGAACTTCTGGGCGACCGAGACCCGCGGCGTGCGGCCGCAGACCGTGCAGATGTCCTCGAGCTTGTGGACGTCGTAGAAGCGCGGCTGGGGCATCGGGAAGGTCTGGTCGCAGGAATCGGGTGAGTCCGGGTTGTCGCCATCCCAGCCGGTGCAGCCGATGAAGGACTTGCCCGACTTGCGGGCCCGGATCACCCGCAGCATGTTCGGCGAGCCGTCCTCCTGCTTGCGGCCGGCCTCCTGGCAGACCACGCAGGGGCCCAGCACGCGGTCCTCGTCCATGCCGCTCCAGACGAGCTTCGCGAACTTGCGCCACGGCTCGTTCTCGTCCTCGACATCGACGTCCTTGCCCATCTCGTCGTAGGCCGAGCGCAGCGCGTCGCGGCTGTCCACGAGCACCTTGTCCTTGGTCATCTCGCCCGAGGCGATGCTGTCCATCTCGGCCTCGAGCTCGGCGGTCATCTCGGAGTCGGCCACTCGCGGCACGTAGGTCTTGAAGCCCTCGTACATCTTGACCCCGGTCTCGCTCGGCTCGGGCGGGTTGCCGTGCACGTAGCCGCGGTAGTAGAGCTTCTGGATGATGTCGGCGCGCGTCGCCTTGGTGCCGAGGCCGCGCTCCTCCATCATCTCGATCAGCTTGCCCTGCGAGATGCGGTTCGGAGGCTGCGTCTCCTTGGAGATCAGCTCCGGGTCGCCGTCGAGGTCGATCTCCTGCCCCTCCTCGAGCTTGGGGATCTCGGTGTCGGCCGAGCGGGCGTAGGTGTAGATGCCGGCGAAGCCCGGCTCGATCAGGACCGATCCGCGCACGAAGTAGTCCTCGGAGCCCGCCACAATGTCGGCTCTTGTTGACTCGCTGATCATCGGCTCGCTGAAGGTGGCGAGGAAGCGGCGGGCGATCAGCTCGTAGACCTTGCGGTGGGCCTCCGAGCGCGCCTCGAGCCGCTTCGGGTTGACCGCCGCGGTGGGGTAGATCGGCGGGTGGTCCGTGGTCTCCTTCTTGCCGCGGGTCGGCTCGAGCGAATCCCGCTCGAGCAGCGGCGCCGCTGCCTTGAAGTCGTCGATCTTGACCAGCTCGGTGATCAGCTGCACCGTGTCGATAGAAGCTGGGTACACCGTGTTGTCGGTGCGCGGGTAGGAGATGTATCCGTCCATGTAGAGGTCCTCGGCCAGGCGCATCGCGCGGGCGGGGCTGATCCCCAGCCGGTTGGAGGCGTCGGTCGTGAAGGCGGTGGTGTTGAGTGGCGACGGCGGCTTCCGAGTCTGCTTGCGCGCCTTGATCTCGGTCACCGTGCCGGGGCTGGTCGTGCCCTCGATCGCGGCCTTCGCCTCGGACTCCTTCCAGAACTTGTCGGTGGTGTGATGGGCCTCGAAGGAGCCGTCGGGGTGGGCGAAGGTGGCGACGACCTCCCAGAATGGCTTGGGCACGTGGGCGCGGCGCTCGAGCTCGCGCTCGACGATCAGTCCCAGGGTCGGGCTCTGCACCCGGCCGACCGAGAGGAAGTTGGCGCCGAAGCGCCGGGTGGCGCGCGAGACCGCCCGGGTCAGCGTGGCGCCCCAGATCAGGTCGATGTCCTGGCGGGCGGCGCCGGCGTTGGCCAGCGGCATCGACAGCTCGTCCAGGTTGTTGAAGGCCCGCTCGATCTCGTCCTTGGTCAGGGCCGAGTAGCGCGCGCGCTTGACCGGGGTTCCGTCCTCGTGCACGCCCTCGGCGGTGGCGAGCCCGGGGTTCGCCTCGACGATCTCCTCCAGGGCCTCGAGCCCGATCAGCTCGCCCTCGCGGTCGAAGTCGGTCGCGATCACCAGGTCGTCCGCGTCCTTGGCGACCTTCTTGATCGCCTTGACGACGTTCTTGTCGACCGGCTGCTTGATCAGCGGCGCGTCGATCAGGTCGCGCGGATCGACCTCCTGCCAGCTCTTGTACTCCTCGGGGAAGGCGGGGTTGAGCACGTGGCCCTTGAGCCCGATCGTCGCCTGCGGACCCGCGTCGTCCTCCCACGTGTAGTAGGGCGTCTTGTAGGAGGCCTCCTCCTTGGCCTTGCCGCCAGAGAGGATCTCCGCGATCTTTTTCGCGCTGTTGTTCTTCTCGGTGACGATCAGACGCATCGCACACTCCAAGGTACGGGGGAGGTCGGGTCCCAACCGACGCATCCCTTGGGTCAATCGGCGGCGAGAGTAGCAGGGGGTTTCGGACACAGCCGCGGTTTTCACGCCCGAGCGTGCCCGGCGCCACGGCTAGGCTGCGCTCATCAGATCACTCGTCACAGGCGGCGCGGGCTTCATCGGATCCCACCTGACGGACGCCTTGGTGGCGGCCGGGGACGAGGTTCTGGTGCTCGACGATCTCTCCAGCGGCAAGCGCGAGAACCTCGCCGGCGCGCTCGATGCTGGTGCCTCGCTGACCGAGCTGGACGTCCCCGATGCCGCCGCCCTGGGTCCCGCCGTCGAGGCCTTCGCGCCCGAGGCCGTCTTCCACCTCGCCGCCCAGATCGACGTGCGCCGTTCGATGGCCGACCCGGGATTCGACGCCCGCCTCAACGTGGTGGGCACGCTCAACGCCCTCGAGGCGGCGACCCGCGCAGGCGCGAAACGCTTCGTCTTCACGTCCACGGGGGGCGCGATCTACGGGGAGGGCGCCGGGCGCGAGGACGAGCTGCCCTTCGCCGAGTCGGCGCGCTGCGAGCCCTTCTCGGTCTATGGCCAGAGCAAGCTGGCCGCCGAGGGGTACCTGGACCTCTACCGCCGGGGCCGCGGGCTCGAGGCGATCACGCTGCGCCTCGGCAACGTCTACGGCAGCCGCCAGGACCCGGCGCTGGAGGCCGGCGTGGTCGCGATCTTCTGCGACCTCGCACGCGACGGCGGGCGCCCCACCGTCTTCGGCGACGGCACCCAGACCCGCGACTACGTATATGTAGGGGACGTGGTGGCCGCCCTGCTCGCCGCCCGCGACGCGGATGCGCCCGGCCCCTTCAACGTCGGCACCGGCACCGAGACCACGGTGCTGGAGCTGGCCGAGCGCATCGGCGCCCTCGCCGGCCGCGACGACTTCGAGCCCAGCTTCGAGCCCGCGCGCGAGGGCGAGGTCGAGCGCACCGCCCTCGATACCTCCCTTGCCGAGCGCGAGCTGGGCTTCCGCGCGCAGCGCGACCTCGAGGCGGGGCTGAAGGAGACCCTCGCCTCGGACCGCCGCTAGCCTTGTTCGCATGCCCGCTCAGGCCTACGAGGGCAAGCCGTGCGTCTGCCAGTTCAAGCGCGGGATCTGCGATCAGACCTGCGTGCGCGACATGCTCGACACGCCCGTCTACGTCGCCTGCCTGCGCCTGTCCGGGCGCCGCTGCGTGGTCGTAGGCGGCGGCGAGATCGGGCTCGAGAAGGTCGAGGGCCTGCTCGCCTGCGGCGGGCAGGTCACCCTGGTCGCGCCCGAGGCCGTGCCCGAGCTCCGCTCGCTGGCCGAGGAGGGCTCGATCGCATGGGAGCGGCGAGCCTATGAGCCGGGCGACCTCGAGGGCACCTTCATCGTCATCGCCGCGACCAGCGACACCGACGTCAACATCGCCGTCTACGAGGACGCCGAGCGCCGCGCGATGCTGGTCAACGTCGTCGACGTGCCGCCGCTCTGCAACTTCATCCTGCCCGCGATCGTGCGGCAGGGCTCGATGGCGATCGCGATCTCCACCCAGGGCGCCTCGCCCGCGCTCGCCAAGCGCATGAAGCGCGAGATCTCCGAGCAGTTCGGCCCGGCCTACGCCGAGCTGGCGGTGATCCTGAACGATGCCCGGGGCTGGGCCAAGGCGACGCTGCCGACCTACAACGACCGCCGCGACTTCTTCGAGGGCATCGTCAACGGCGACCCCGACCCCGTTGAGCTGCTGCGGGACGGCCGAGCCGACGAGGTCCGCAAGCTGATCGAGGCCGCGAAGCAGCGGCACGCCGAGACGCTGGGCGCCTCGGCCTAGCCCTTCTTCGACCCCTTCGTAACCAGGTACTCGCCCGGGTAGCTGACGCTGCCGTCCGGGGCCTCGTCCTCCGCCCACATGGCTCGGAGGTCGGCGCTCAGTGCGTCCCACTTGCCCTCGGGCTCGAGCGCGGCCTTGGCCATCATCACCGGCCCGAACTTGTTCTCGAACATGTCGGCGACCTCGTCGACCGAGTCGAACTTCCAGACGACCTCGGCGTCCTCGAAGTCCAGATCGACCCCCGAGCCCTCGAACAGCTCGCTGACGTGGTCCCTGGTCCCCCACAGCGGCGGCGGCTGGAATCCCTCGGGCGGTGGCGGCATGTGCTTGCCGATCGTCGCGAAGAAGCGCCCCACGTTGCCGTCCATCCTCCAGTTGGAGAGAACCATCCTCCCGCCGGGGCGCAGGACCCGCGCGATCTCCGAAGCCGCCTGCTTATGGTCGGGCGCGAACATGACGCCGAACACCGACAGCACCGCGTCGAAGCTCTCGTCGTCGAAGGGGAGCGCCTCGGCGTCGCCCTCGACCCACTCGATCTCCAGCCCCTCCGCGTCGGCGTCGCGCTTGCCGGCCTCCAGCAGCGAGGGCGTCAGGTCGAGCCCGGTCACCTGGGCGCCGCTGCGCGCGGCCGGCAGGGTCGCGTTCCCCGAGCCGCAGGCGACGTCGAGCACCTCATCGTCCCCGCTCAGCTTCGCCCGCTCGGCGGTGAGCTCGCCCGCCGAGCTGATCAGCTTCGCGACGGCCGGGAAGTCACCCGCGTCCCACGTATCCCTTGCGCGCTGCTTCACCTCTGACAGTTCAGGTGTCATCTGAATTCGACCTCCTCGCGTTCGGGCGACAACCCTACCCCTATGGCTTCTTCCTCCGCTTCTTCTTCTTGCACTTCTTCTTTTTCTTCTTCGCGGCGTAGGCCGGCCGCTTGCCCTTCTTCTTGCGCTTCTTCTTGCACTTCTTCTTCTTGGCCGGGTCGGGCGCGGTCAGGGTGGCCGAGACGTTTACCAGCGCAAAGGCGTTCTGGCCGTAGGGGTGGTTGCCTCCGGGCCCGACGGTCTCGTTCAGCAGCAGGTTCCCGCCCACTAACCCGAACAGGTCGGCCGGGAAGGCGGAGGGGTGGTTGGTTGGCATGTCCCCGGAGCCGAACGTGCGCAGCCCGATGCGATCGCCCGGCAGCACCGGGATGCTGACCGGGGTCACGGGAGCCTCGACCACGCCAATCGGGGCATCGAGGCTGTTTGCGACGAGCTGGAACTGATTCGGCACAGCGGTCGGGCGGAAGACCAGCAGCCGCGCCGCGTCAGCCATGGTGGGGCCTCCCCGCGCGCTCCAGGAGGTGACCGTCCAGGGACCGCCGGGCGGAACGACATAGGACGCCGAGGCGGGATCGCTCTGGTACTGGAACAGGCTGCACCCTCCGCAGCCACCCGGGACGCCCATCGGAGCGATTCTCCCGAGCGTCAGGGTGGCGGCCGATGCAGGCGCCGCCGTGAGGCACAGGGCCGCCGACGCCGCCAAAGCCACGAGCATCCCTCTCGAGCTCCGCACGCACGCAAAGTAACAGCCGCGGCCGGGCTTTTCGAGGCGCTCCTACTCGACGTCGCGCGCCCGCAGCAGCGCCGCGCCGCCCGCGAAGTAGCACAGCGATCCAGACGCGCTCCAGGCCCACCGCCGGCACGGCAGCGAGGAAGTCGACATCGGGCACCCCCGCGTCCTCGGGGCTCAGGCCCTGCACCGCGTTCGGCAGCGCCCCGGTGGGGCTAAGCGCGCGACGGCGGGCGCCAGGTATCCCACCGTCGTATCGACGACGCACCCCAGATCAGGACGAAGACGATCGCCGTCGGCTGGTTGCGAATCAGGCCGCCGATGCAGACGCCCAGGGCGCCGAGGCATGCGGCGGCCACCCCGGCGTTGCGGGCGAATTGCTCGACCAGCTCCCCGACCTCCGGTGTCGCTGTTCGCGGATCTCGGATGACCGTCCGATCAGCCGGCCGCACTGAGATGGCGAGCGAGAGTCAGGGCCCCAGCCGCGGCGAACCCAGCAGCTTCGCCGCAGGAACCGGACCCGAACGCGGAGCCGCCAGCGCGAGCTGGTGATCGTCCGGTGGCGCCACTCTCCGGTGATTCCCGCGATCGCGAGGACGAGGATGAAGGGCTGGTCGCGGCCACTGAGGAAGACGCGCTGACCACCGTCTCTTCGGTCGGGTCCACCGCAGGATCGCCGGTAGGGCCCTCGAACACGGATCGCGTGGCGGATCGTGACAGAGGCGAGGGGGTAGAAGGTGCGCGTCGTCCGCAGCTCTGATCAACTCGGCGCGCTGCAGCGCGGTCATCTTCTCCTCGCCCTGGCTCGGCGTCGCCGGTGGCTCCATGAAGTCGCCCTCGAGCGAAGCGCGAGAACTCGGTCCGCGCCGAGAGCGCGTCGGCTTCGCGTTGGCGGCCTCGACGCCTCGCCGGTGGATCCGCCCACGAGCAGGCCGCGGCGGGGTCCTCCGCTCGCCATCCCGGCGGCGTCCGGGCCCGGCGAGCCCCTTCGCGTCGCCCGAGCGCGGACGCGGAGGCAGCCCCCTCGGCGCCGGCGACCACCTGGTCGATCGGGCGCTGGCGCGGAGCTCACCCTTCGAGATCACGACGATTCGTCCACGCCCTGGGCAGACCTGGAGAGCAGGTGACTGGAGACCAGGACCGCCCTGCCCTTACCGGCCTCCGAGCGCAGCAGATCGCGCATCCAGCGGATGCCGGGAGGGTCACAGGCCGTTGGCCGGCTCGTCGCAGGATCAGCACCCGGGTCCCCCAGCAGCGCCGCCGCGATCGCGAGCCGCGGCGCACGCCCATCGTAGCCCTTGACGCGCCGGTTGCCGGCGTCGGCGATCCCGGTCAGCTCCACGCCTCCTCCACCCGCGAGCAGGGGTCCCGGCCGCGGCGAGGATGCGCAGGTGGTTGCGCCCGGTGCGGCCGGGGTGAAAGCTCGCGTCCTCGAGCACCGCCCCGACGTGACCGCTGGGGTGCTCGAGTCGCCGTCTCGGTGCCGTCGAACCACGCGTTGCAGGCGTCGGGTGGACGAGCCCGAGCAGCATCCGGCTCGTCGTGCTCTTGCCGGCGCGTCGAGACCGAGAAAGCCGGTGACCATCCGGCATGCCCCTCGAACGAAGCTCCGACACGGCGCGGTTCACCGAGCCGAAGCGCTTGCTCAACCCCTCTATCTCGGACCGCGGCCATCAGCCGGCTGCCCTAACCTCCGGCGGCCGGTCAGCCCTCGGGCAGGGCGTAGATCGCGATCGCCGCGTACTGGACCGCCGCGGCGACGATCACGAACAGGTGGAAGATCTCGTGGTAGCCGAAGACCTCGGGGCTGGGGTCGGGCCGCTTCGTCGCATAGACGACCGCGCCTGCCGTGTAGAGCAGCCCGCCGAGGGCGATCAGGCCGACGCCGACCGGTCCCATCTTGTCCCAGAGCTGGGGCAGCGCGACGATCGCCACCCAGCCGGTCGAGATGTAGACGAGGGAGGTGAACCACTTCGGCGCGTTCCACCAGGCGAGGTTCAGCACGGCGCCGCCGACCGCGAGGCTCCCAGACCCCGATCAGGACGACTTCGGCGAGGGTCCCCTCCATCACCAGCAGCGCGAAGGGCGTGTAGGTGCCGGCGATCAAGACGAAGATCATCGTGTGGTCGAGGCGGCGCATCCAGCGGCGCTGGCCCTCGTTCCAGGTGACCCGGTGATAAAGCGCGCTGGTGCCGAGCAGGGCCGAGAGCGAGAAGGCGTATATGGAGACCGCCAGGACCTCGCGGGTCCGCCCTGGGCGGCGACGATCAGCGCCGCCCCGGTCAGCAGCGAGACGAAGAACGCCCACTGGTGGGAGACGCCTCGCAGGCGCGGCTTCGGCAGCTTCTGGGCGACGCCGACCGCGGCGTCGGCGACGCCGTCGCGGGCGTCCCGAAGCTGACGCTCGGCGGCCTCGCGGGTCGCGTCGAAGCGCTCCCCGCGGCCTCGCGGGCGGCCCCGGCCCGATCGCGGGCAGCGTCAAGCGCCTCGCTGGTCGCCTCGCGCGCCTCCCCAAGCGGGTCGGACCCGTGGTGTGCCTGGTCGGCGGTCACCGCACACAAGATAGCCTCGCCGCATGAAGCTGCGCGGCAGTGTGGTGCTCGTCACAGGGGCCTCGAGCGGGATCGGAGCCGAGCTCGCCCGGGCGGCCGCCGCCCGCGGCGCCGAGCTGATCCTGGTCGCGCGCGGGCGCGAGAAGCTCGAGTCGCTGGCGGGCGAGCTGCGCGCCGAGGGCCGCGAGGTGACCGTGCGCCCGGCCGACCTGGGCAGCGCCGCCGAGGCCGGCGACGTCGCTGCAGAGCTGATCGAGGCCGGCCGGGTCCCGGACGTGCTGGTCAACAACGCCGGGGCGGGTCGCTGGCGCGCGGTCGACGAGAACGAGCAGGGCGAGGCCGAGCGCCAGATGGCGCTGCCCTACCTGGCGGCCTTCGAGCTGACGCGGGCGCTGGTGCCGGAGATGATCGAACGCGGCTCGGGCCAGATCGTGAACATGACCTCGGCCGCCGCCTACTTCTACTTCCCGGGGGCCAACGGCTACGGCACCGCGCGCCACGCGATGCGGGCCTTCAGCGAGCACCTGCGCGAGGACCTGCGCGGGACGGGGGTCGGCGTGACCGTGATCGTCCCCGCCGAGGTCGACTCGCCCTACTTCGACCACAACCCCGGCTCGCGCGAGCGGGTGCCGCGCATCGGGCGCGTGCTGGGCCTGCTCAACCCGAGGCAGGTGGCCGAGCGCGCGCTCAGGGGGGCCGAGCGCGAGCGGCGGGTCGTGCACATCCCCAGGCGGCTCGCGGCCTTCGAGTTCTCGGCGCGACACTTCCCCCGCTCAACGCGGGCGCTCGTCACCCGGACCGGGTGGCGGCGCCCTGCGTCGGCGGGTGATTCCTAACGGGTGAAGATGGGCGAGACCACCTCTGTGCAGGTGAACTTCTTGCCCGACTTCTTGAACTTGCCCTTCTTCGGCTTGGCCTTGGCGAAGTAGTCGCCGCCGGTGCCGTCGCCGTCAACGATCGACCAGCAGTAAGTGCTTTGCGAGGCATATAACTTGCTAGTTATGTATGATGCCGGACATGACGGCGACCACGTTCGACGTCCTCGCCGAGCCGACGCGAAGGCGCATCCTCGACCTGCTGCTGGAGGGCGAGAGCTCAGTGGGCGAGCTGGTCCGGCACCTGAAGCTGAGCCAGCCCGGCGTCTCCAAGCACCTGCGCGTGCTCCGCGACGCCGGCCTGGTCACCGTCCGCGGCGAGGCGCAGCGGCGCATCTACGGCGTTCACCCGGGTCCGCTGTCCGAGATCGATGAGTGGCTCGAGCCCTACCGGCGACTCTGGTCCGGCAGCCTCGACGACCTGGAGACCCACCTTGACCACAACCCCTGAGGAGGACCACCATGGCTGCGCAGAAGACCCCTGAGCGCGACGGCATCCTGACCCAGCTCGACGGCCGCGACGCGGTCCGCTTCGAGCGCCGCCTCGGCCATTCGCCCGAGCGGGTGTGGCGGGCGCTGATCGAGCCGAAGGACCTCGAGGCCTGGTTCCCGGCCGCGATCGAGGGAGACCTCTCGACGCCCGGGGCCGAGCTCAGCTTCCCGTTCCGTGACAGGGAGGCAGAAACCCAGCGGGGCGAGGTGCTCGAGAGCGACCCGCCGCGGCTCCTCGCGTTCACCTGGGGAGGCCAGACCCTCCGCTTCGAGCTCGAGGCCGATGGGGACGCTACCCGGCTGGCATTCACCCACGCCCTCCCCCGCGAGGAGGCCGCGAAGGTGGCGGCAGGCTGGCAGCTCCGCCTGGCCATCCTCGAGGCCCGACTCGCCGGCGACGAGGCGCCGGAGTTCGGCCAGGATCGCTGGATCGAGCTGCACGAGGGCTACGCCGATCAGTTCGGGGTTGATCCCGAGGAGGGCCGCCGGGCGCTGCGCGAGCGGGAGAAGGCGATGGAGGCCCACCGGGCCTCGAAAGGCGAGTGATCCATGCTTGGAACACTAGATGTAGTGCTGAGAACTGCTGGATAGAACGCTGCAACTAGTACACTTTGGGCGATGGATTGCCCCGCCTGCGGACAGCAGACCCGCACCCTCGAGACCCGCCGCGCCGACGGCGGCTCCGCCGTTCGCCGCCGGCGCAGCTGCCCCGGCTGCGGTGAGCGCTTCACCACCTTCGAGCGGGCCGAGCCCGAGGCGGCCTGGGTCCGCAAGCGCGGCGGCGATCGCCAGCGCTTCGACCAGGCCAAGCTGCGGGCGGCGCTGCTGCGGGCCTGCCACAAGCGCGACGTCGACCCGCGGGCGATCGAGGAGATCGTCGACGGCGTCAAGCGCGAGCTGCACGCCGGCGGCGGCGAGCTCAGCGCCGCGCGGATCGGCGAGCTCTGTCTCCAGGGACTCGAGCCGCTCGACCGCGGGGCCTTCCTGCAGTTTGCGGGGACGCTCCCCGGCGAGATCCCGGACGACCTCGGAAATCCCCGCAAACACGGACGATCCGAGGGGGCGGTTTCTGTCCGGGGCGGAGAGGATGCTCCACGGCCCACCCCCAAGAGACGATCGCAGCAAGAGAGAGGAGACATCTGATGGCCAGGGCCACTTCGAAGCCAGACAGGACGAGCGAACGGGGCCTCGCCATCGAACGCCGCTTCACCTCTCCCGAGGTGCATCCCTACGACGAGCTCGAGTGGGAGCTCCGCGACGCCATCATCGGCGACCCCGCCGACCCCGCCTTCGAGCAGCGCGGCGTCGAGTTCCCCAAGACCTGGACCCAGAACGCGACCAACATCGTCGCCCAGAAGTACTTCCGCGGGCAGCCCGGCTCGCCCGAGCGCGAGTCCTCGGTCAAGCAGATGGTCTCCCGCGTCGCCGGCCGCATCGCCGAGGCGGGCCGCGAGGCCGGCTACTTCGCGACCGAGGCCGACGGCGACGCCTTCGAGGCGGAGCTGACCTCGATCCTGGTCAACCAGAAGGCCGCCTTCAACAGCCCCGTCTGGTTCAACGTCGGCTGGAAGCAGCCCGGCGAGGAGCAGGCCTCGGCCTGCTTCATCCTCAGCGTCGAGGACGACATGGACTCGATCCTCTCCTGGAACACCAAGGAGGGCATCATCTTCAAGGGCGGATCGGGCTCCGGCATCAACCTCTCCAAGATCCGCGGCTCCACCGAGCCCCTGTCGAAGGGCGGGATCGCCTCCGGCCCGGTCAGCTTCATGCGCGGCGCCGACTCCTGGGCCGGCGCGATCAAGTCGGGCGGCGGCACGCGGCGGGCGGCGAAGATGGTCGTGCTCGACGTCGACCACCCCGACATCGAGAAGTTCATCTGGTGCAAGGCCGACGAGGAGAAGAAGGCCGCGGCCCTGAAGGCCGCCGACTTCGACATGCGCCTCGACTCCGAGGCGTTCGCCTCGGTCCAGTTCCAGAACGCCAACAACTCCGTCCGGGTCAGCGACGAGTTCATGCAGGCGGTCGCCGACGACGCCGACTGGGACCTGGTCGGCCGCGTCGACGGCAAGCCGATCAAGACCGTGAAGGCGCGCGAGCTGATGAACCAGATCGCCGACGCCGCCTGGCAGTGCGCGGACCCGGGCGTCCAGTACGACTCGATCATCAACCGCTGGCACACCTGCCCCGAGTCCGGCCGCATCAACGCCTCGAACCCGTGCTCGGAGTACATGCACGTGGACGACTCGGCCTGCAACCTGGCCTCGCTCAACCTGATGAAGTTCCGAAACGAGGACGGCAGCTTCAACGTCGAGGACTTCACCCACGCGGTGGACATCGTCTTCCTCGCGCAGGAGATCCTGGTCGGCTTCTCCTGCTACCCGACCGAGCAGATCACCAGCAACGCGCGGGCGTTCCGCCAGCTCGGCCTGGGCTACGCCAACCTCGGCGCCCTGCTGATGGCCGACGGCATGCCCTACGACTCCGACGAGGGCCGCGCCGTCGCCGCCTCGATCACGGCGCTGATGACCGGCCGCGGCTATCGCCAGTCGGCCGCAGATCGCCGCCGCGATCGGCCCCTACGACGAGTACGAGCGCAACCGCGAGCCCCACAACCAGGTGATGCGGATGCACCAGGACGCCGCCTACGAGATCTCCGAGGAGCTGGTCGAGGAGGGCCTGCTGCACGCGGCGCGCGAGTCATGGGACGAGGCGGTGGCGCTGGGCGAGCAGCACGGCTACCGCAACGCCCAGGCGACCGTGCTGGCCCCGACCGGCACGATCAGCTTCCTGATGGACTGCGACACGACCGGCATCGAGCCCGACTTCTCGCTGGTCAAGTTCAAGGAGCTGGTCGGCGGCGGGCAGATGAAGATCGTCAACGGCTCGGTCGACCTGGCGCTGGAGACGCTCGGCTACAGCGAGTCAGAGATCGAGCAGATCGACGCCTACATAAACGAGCACAACACGATCCTCGGCGCCCCGGGCCTCAAGGACGAGCACCTGGCGGTGTTCGACGTGGCCGTCGGCGAGCGCTCGATCAGCCACACCGGCCACATCGACATGATGGCCGCGGCCCAGCCCTTCCTCTCGGGCGCGATCTCCAAGACCGTCAACCTGCCCGAGTCGGCGAGCGTCGAGGACATCGCCGACGCCTATACCGACGGCTGGGGCAAGGGCCTGAAGGCGCTCGCGATCTACCGCGATGGCTCCAAGACCGCGCAGGCGCTGAAGACCGATGCGGGCGACAAGGCCGCGGCCGGGATCGTCGAGGTCCCGCGCGAGCGCAAGAAGATGCCGCGCGAGCGCGAGTCGATCACGCACAAGTTCTCGCTCGGGATGCAGGAGGGCTACATCACCGCCGGCAAGTACGAGGACGGCTCGCTCGGCGAGATCTTCCTCACCGACATCGGCAAGGAGGGCTCGACGATCAAGGGCCTGATGAACGCCTTCGCGACCGCGATCTCGATCGGCCTCCAGTACGGCGTGCCGCTCGAGGACTTCGTGAAGAAGTTCAGCTACATGCGCTTCGAGCCCGAGGGCATCACCCGCAACCCGGAGATCCCGTTCGCGAAGTCGCTGCCCGACTACATCATGCGCTGGCTCGCGAGCCGCTTCATCGAGGACGTGGACTACCTCGAGTCGCTCGGGATCATGACCGACGAGGTCCGCGCCCGGAAGGACGCGCAGCTGGCGCTGCCGACCGGCGACACCAACGGCGGCGGCGACTCGCCCGCCAACGGCGAGGGCAACGGCAACGGCTCCAACGGGCACGCGAACGGCGAGGCCAAGGCGACGGAGACGGGCGGCGACACCGGCGGATCCGACAACCCGGGCGCGCCGGCGAAGCCCGCGACCGCGGCCCTGACCGACACGCCTCCGGTGATCCCGGCCAAGATGGGCCAGGACCTGGAGCTGGGCCCGGCCTGCGACCAGTGCGGCGGCATGATGCAGCGCACCGGCAGTTGCTACACGTGCTCCTCGTGCGGCAACAACACCGGCTGCGGCTGAGCTCGGCGCCGCGATCACACCGGCCGCCCAGTCGATTGGCTACTTCCTGATCAGCTTCACGGTCTTGCTGGAGGAGTTCGGCGAGCTGTCCTGCGGGCCGAACTCCAGCTCGAGCCCGAATGCCCGCTTGCCCTTTCTGGCGAGCTTCTTCCTCGCCTTTCCGGTCGGCTTCAGCGCCAAGGTCAACTCCTCGGGCCCCTCCGTCGCGGCGGATACGCCCTTCAATCCCGAACCCGTTAGGGACAGGGTGCCCGCCATCGGCACATCGAGCGTCAGCTTCGCAGTGCCCCGCTTCTTGTTGCGCTTCAGCCGCCCGAAGTCGACCGGGGGAGCGCCCGAGTCAACGGTGATCCCCCTCGGACTCTGCAGCCCCGTCATGAAGGCGATCTGGGGGGAGCTCCCGTCGAGGTTCGCTCGGCTGATCGTGCCCTCGGTGAAATTCGCCCAGTAGAGCTTCGAGCCGAGGATCGCGGTTCCCCCGGTCGCGCTGGCACTCGTGATGAAGTCCAGATCGGACGTGTCGGCGAGGGATGCACGCGCGATGCCGACCGGAAACGCCGACCAGTAGATGTGGGAGCTGGTCAGCGAAGGCCAGCAGACGAAAAAGGTGTCTGCACCGGCATTCGGGACGAAGCCGCCGACGGGCAGCGGGTCCGGGACCGGCGAGCGCCCGATCCTCCTCGGCTCGGACCCAGCGTTGACCCAGTAGAGGAATCCGCCGACGTTCGCGGTTCCGCAGGGCTGGTCGACGAAGGTGCTCTGGTTTCCGAACAGCACGGGCTGCACGTCGCCCCCGTTCAGATTCGCCCGCCCGATCGAGCCCCGGAGCGGATCGTTGTCCCCGGTCGCCTGGTTCGCCCAGTAGACGTGGGTGGAATCCAGGGATGGTGCGCACGGGAAGCTGGCTCCCGGTATGAAGGATGGGGTGACGCCGCCGCCGTCCAGACCGGCACGGCCGACCGAGTGAGTGCCCTCGTTGCCCCAGTAGAGATGCGATGAGTTGACCGCCACCCCGCACGGGGACCTGGCGCCGGCGATGAAGCTGGCGGCGACGCCGCTTCCGTCGTTGTTGGCTCGGCCGATCGTGGTTCCCTGCGAGCCGCCGGACGCCCAATAGATGTACGCGTCGGCCCGCGGCGCAAGGCCTACCCCGGCGAGGACCGCCGCCAGGCCGAGCGCGCACGACGCCGCGACCAGGCGCCTCCTCGAGCTGTGTGACTGCATCCGTCCCATCCTGCGCTCCTGTCGGCGACGGTGTCCGGTCAGCCTATAGCTCCGCCGCTGGGATCGAGCGCTCCGGGGGAGGTCGCCCTCGACGGCTGATCTGCGCCGAGCCTCCGCTTGACAGCCGGCGCTGCGGCGGCCCGCCGGCCTACTGACTCGGCTTCACCCTCCACTTGCGCTTCGCCGGGGTCGTATCGGTGTTGCCGCCCCGATCGGTGGCGCGCACCCTGAAGCTGTGCTTGCCCGGCTTGAGCCGCTTGTACCTCCGGGGCGAGGTGCAGGGCTTGAACGCCTGCTTGCCGCGCTTGCACTCGAAGCTCGAGCCCGACTCGTCGGAGGTGAACCGGAACTTCGCGCCGCGCTTCTCGGTCTTGCGCTTCGGACCCTTGGTGATCGTGGTCTCCGGCGGGTCGGTGTCGGGCGGCGCGAGCCTGGCGACGAACGCGTCCGCTCCCCCCTGGTCAGGCTGGAAGGGATCCTGGGTGGGGAAGTTCGCCGACTCGCTGTAGCCGCTGACGAGCACGGCACCCCCGGAGTCGACCGCGATCCCGAGGCCCCAATCGGCCAGCCCCCCGCCCAGGTAGGTGGAGAAGGCGAGCGGCGGCGTACCGCCCGGATCGCGGCCTATCTGGGTCACGAACGCATCGGTGCCCCCCTGGTCGGGCTGGATCGCGTCCTGGAGCGGGAAGTTCGTGGAGTCGGTCCTGCCGGTCACGTAGGCGGCCCCGGCAGGGTCGACGTCGATCGTCGTGAACTCGTCGGCGGCCCCGCCTCCCAGGTAGGTCGAGTAAGCGAGCGTCACGGCGCCTCCGGAGTCGGCGTCGACCTTGGTCACGAACGCATCGGTGCCCCCCTGGTCGGGCTGGATCGCGTTCTGGAGGGGGAAGTTCGTGGACTCCGTTTGGCCCGTCAGGTAGGCGGCCCCGGCGGCGTCAACCGCGATCCCCTGGCCGATGTCCAGGCCCCCGCCCCCCAGGTAGCTGGAGTAGGCGAGGGTCGGCTCGCCGCCTGGGTCGGGGTCGATCTTGACCACGAACGCGTCGGTGCCGCCCTGATCGGCTTGAAACGGGTCCACCGTAAAGAAGTTCGTGGAGTCGGTGCGGCCGGTCACGTACGCGCCTCCGGCGGGATCGACGGCGATCGCGGAGCCTTCTTCGTTGTTCGAGGCTCCGAGGTAGGTCGAGTAGGCCAGCGTCACCGCGCCGCCGGAGTCAGGGTTGAGCCTGGTCACAAAGGCGTCCCCGAGCGCCTGGTCCGGGAAGATATCGTCCTGGACCGGGAAGCCGGCTGAGAAGGTGTTGCCGGTGATGTAGGCGGCGCCGGCGGGGTCGACCGCGATCGAGGTGCCGACGTCGAACAAGCTCCCGCCCAGGTAGGTCGAGTAGGCGAGGGTCACCGCGCCGCCGGAGTCGGGGTTTAGCTTGGCAGCGAACGCATCGAAGTCCCCCTGGTCGGTCTGGTAGGGATCCTGGGTCGGGAAGTCCGTGGATTCCGTGGGTCCGGCCACGTAGACCCCTCCGGCGGCATCGACCGCGATCCCGCTTACGCCGTCGGACGCGCCGCCACCCAGGTAGGTCGAATAGGCGACCGTCACCTGCCCCCCGGAGTCGGGATTGAACTTGGTCACGAAAGCGTCCCCGAGCCCCTGGTCGCTCTGGCGGGGATCCTGGAGCGGAAAGTCCGTCGACGACGTCGCTCCGGCCACGTAGGCCGCGCCGGCTGCATCGACCGCGATCTCATGGCCGTTGTCGGCGAGCGCGCCGCCCAGATAGGTCGCGTATGCGAGCAGGAGGGGATCGATGACCAGCGGCCGGGAGTGGTCGTAGTCGCCGAGCAGGAATCCCACCCTCGAGCCGTGCAGCTCGTACGCGGCCCGAACGCGGCGTCGCTCACCGCCGAGCCACTGGTAGGCAACCGGGGCGCGCTGACGCACCGTGGTGTCGCCGATCCGGATCAGCAGGTCGCCGCTGGGCGCAAGCCGCACCGAGTCCGCGCCTCCCAGTTCGACCGCGACCGCCGAGGGATCGGCATGGGGGCCAAGCCGAAAGTCGTATTCGAGCTCGCGCTGATCGCCGTGGAAGTCGAGGTCGATGCCCGGGTAGAGGCCTCGGTAGCGGACCTGGGAGTAGGTGGGGATCCCGGTGCGCCACCGCGAGCGGTCGTCGCCGATAAAGACGTTGGCCCTCCCGGGGAGCTCCGCCAGGCCGACAGCCTTGGTTCCCGGATCGGCGCCGGGGAAGCCGAGGCGGAGCTCTCGCGAGCCGCGTCTCCCCTGAGGGAGCGTCAGCACCGCCTCGCCCGAGGTGAGATACAGGCTGCCCCCGGCCACGGAGCGAGCGAGGAAGTCGACCCTGTCGTCGGCGCGGCCCGCGTTGGGCTCGAACGAGAGGGATGCTCCGCCGAGCGCGGACTCCAGCTCCGCCTCGCTCCCAACGAGCGGAGGGCCGAGGGGCTGACCCGCAGCCAGCAGGGCGGACAGGCCGAGCAGGCACGCAGCCGCGACCGCGGCCGCCGCCCATTGGAGTCGGCTGACCGCGTGCGTTTCCATTCCCGAAGCCCTTTTTTCAGCGCTCGTGGGTACCGGCGAGGTTCGAGGCCCCGCCGGCGAAGAAGACAATCTCGCGAGGGCTGAAGGTCTGTGGCGGGATGGTCACCCAACGGTACACCCGCAGCGCCCGAGTTAGCCGCGTCTTGATCGAGTATCACCGATCGCTTGACATCCGCCGCCTCGGGCATATGGTCCCGGGCATGGATCGGCACGGATCGGACCGCGAGGGACACGGCGAGGCCGGGCTTGGAGACGCCCAGTCCTCGAACCCGCCCGACGACGACGCAATGATTGAGACCGACGCCGATCCGCTCGACACCGACGTCGAGGACGCCGACCTGTTCCTGGGGGATGGCGACGAGGAGTACGAGGAGACCGAAGAAGAGGCCGACGAGCCCGGCTGAGCCCGGCGTTCAGCCGGGCGTCGTGCCGGACTCCTCCATCACGTCGCTGACCATGATCGCGCGGTCCGGGCCCCCTAGTCCGCCAGCAGCTGCTCGGCGCTGTGCAGCTCGGCGTAGCCCTCGGCGAGGGTGGCCATGAAGGCCGCGTGCACGCTCGCGCCCGGCACCCGCGTGCCCTCGAACTCCAGGTCGGAGGTCGCGCAGCCGTCATGGACCACCGTCACCTCGAAGCCCAGCTCGGCCGCCGCGCGCACGGTCGAGTCCACGCACATGCTGCTCTCCATCCCGGTGACCACGAGCTGCTCGACCCCGCGCGACCGCAGCTCGCGCTCGAGCTCGGTGCCGACGAAGCCGTTCGGCTCGGCCTTCTCGATCACGGTTTCGCCCTCGGCCGGCTCGACGGCGGCGTGGATCTCGACGCCGTCGGTGCCGGGCCGCATGTAGGTGGCCTCGGGCTCATCCCAGACGTGCTTCAGGTGGAGCACCGGATCGCCGGCCTCGCGGAAGGCGCCGAGCACCCGGCCCGCCGCCTCGGCGGCCGCCTCGGGCTCGACCAGCGGATGCTCCCCACCGGGGAAGTAGTCGCGCTGGATGTCGACGATCAGCAGGCCGCGAGACATGAGCGCCTCATTCTGCCTCGCTCACCGCTGGGAGGTCTGCTCCGTCGATAAACGCTCGGATCAGGTCCCCCGAATGCGCTTTCGAGCTCACCGAGGGCCTCCTCGAGCCGCTCCTGGTCAGATGCGGGTTTGCTTGCGATCGCGTAGATCACCCCGCCCACCGCGATCAGCCCAATCAATCGCGCCCGCTTCGAGAGGTGAGCGCGCCGAGCCTGGTCCACGACGCCGACCATAGCGCCAGCCGGACCCCACCCCACTGGCGCTGCCGGTTGGGCGGCGCCCGCCCAGGCTCAGACCAGGCGTCCCAGCTGCCGGATCTGGAAGGCGCGCACGATGTTGAGCACGCCCTCCAGCAGGGCCCAGATGCCGGCGAAGACCAACAGCACGTAGGCCTTCTCGATGAAGAACTGGCCACCGGTGTAGAAGCCCAGGATCACCATCAGGATGCCGCTGATCAGCCCCACCCACCAGAGCTCGTTGACCTCGCGGGCGGCGAACGCCTCGATGATCCAGAAGATGCCGACGATCAGGAACAGGAACCCGAGAATGTCAGCGAGCGCCGCGAACGTGTTCTCGGGGCTGATGAAGGCCAGCACCCCAGCGCCCAGGAACAGCACCCCGAAGGTGGCGAACAGCCACCTCCCGTGCTCGGCCATGCCCGCCAGCATGAAGTTCTGCAGCGCGGTCCCCAGGAACAGGGCGCCGACGATGACGCCGACGGTCGTGATCGAGGCCTGATCGAACTGCAGGATCACCACCGAGGCGACGATCCAGACCAACCCGAACAGAAGCCACAGCCACCAGAACCTGGAGAAGCCCTTGATCGCCTCGCGCTCGGCCTTGGTCGGCCCGCTCGGGGCCGGCTTGCTCGCGGACGCCGAGGACTTCCCGGTGGAGGTCTTCGACGCGGAGGACTTCCTGGCGGAAGCCTTGGTCGCGGTCGCCTTGCTCGAAGAGGACCTACTTGACGATTTGCTCGCGGACGCCTTGCTCGAAGACGACTTGCGGGTCCGGCTGGAAGCAGCCTTGCTGGCGCTCGCCTTGCCGCCGGACTTGCCCGACGCTGCGGCCATCTCTTCCTCCAGTGGTCGAGGTCAACGGCGCGGGGTGCGCCGACCTCGGGAAGCTTAGGCTCGCCGCAAGCCGGAACCGGCCCGCGATCAGGAGCCCGGCGGCTCCTCGCCGGCGCACGTTGCGGCGGCCTCGACGGGCGTGCCCGGGCAGAGGTCCGCGGCGTCGGCAACCTGGCGCAGGACCACCCAGAAGCGCTCGCGCTCTTCCTCGGAGAGGGTGCTGAGCATTCCCTCCTCGCCCTCCGCGATCGCCTGGTCGGCCTGGGCGCACACTTCGGCGCCGCGCTCGCTGAGCTCGATCACGTAACGGCGGCGATCGCTCTCATGCCGGTAGCGCTCGATCAGCCCGGCGTCGCTGAGCTCCGCGGTGACGGTGGCGAGGTTGCTGTAGTCCAGTCCGAGGGCGTCGGCGAGCGTCGCCTGCGACGCGGCGCCGGTCGCCTGAACCTGCTTCAGGACGACGAACTGCTGCGCGCTCAGATCCAGGGGGCGCAGGGCCTTGCGAAAGCGGGCCATCGACTCCTGGCCCAGCCTCGCCAGCAGCACGCCGAAGGGCAGCCGCCCGTCAGGGGCGAGCGTCGCGGGGGATGCGGTTGCTGGGGTGGCCTGGGTGCTCATCGTGCTCCTAAGAATAGTGGTTCTGAACAACGGTGGTACAGTATAACTCTGGTGTAGTACCATATAGGTCCACTACCACTGTATGACGAAAGGACCAATGTGATGACACTCACAGCAACCAAGGCGATCGAGGGGACCTACGGGGCGGATCCGATCCACTCGGTGTTCGGTTTCTCGGTCGTGCACAACGGCATCTCCACCTACCGAGGCTCCCTCGACGACGTCAGCGCCACCCTGCGCGCGGACGGCGACAAGCTGGAGCTGGAGGGCGCCGCCAAGGTCGAGTCGATCTCGATCCGCGAGCCCGAGCAGTTCCGCGCCCACGTGCTGGGCGAGGAGTTCTTCAACGCCGACGAGCATCCCGAGGTCCGTTTCCGCTCGGATTCGGTTGAGCTGAGCGAGGACGGCCGGGTTCGCGTCGCCGGAGAGCTCGAGATCGCCGGCACGACCAAAGAGGTGACCGCAACCGGCACCTACACGGCTCCGATCGCCGACCCCCTCGGCGACGAGCGCTTCGCCTTCGAGCTGGAGACGAAGTTCGACCGCCGCGATTTCGGCTTCGACTGGCAGATGGAGCTGCCGAGCGGCGGCAACGTCCTGGACTGGGACGTGACGCTGAACGTCCACCTGGAGCTGGTCAAGGCCGGCGATAAGGAGGGCGAGTAACGATGAAGGTTGTGGGCATCTCCGGATCGCTGCGGAGCGACTCCCACAACACCCGCCTGCTCCGGGCGGCGGCCGAGCTGCTGCCGTCCGGGGCGGAGCTGGAGCTGGTTGGGATCGGCGAGCTGCCGATCTACAACGAGGACCTCGACACCGACCCGGCTCCCGATCCCGTGCAGCGCCTGCGCGACGCGATCTCCTCGGCAGACGCGATCGTGATCAGCACCCCCGAGTACAACGCCTCGATCCCCGGCGGCCTCAAGAACGCGATCGACTGGGCCTCGCGCCCCTTCCCCGACAACGCCTTCAAGGGCAAGCCCGTGCTGGTGATCGGCGCCTCCACCGGCCTCTTCGGCGCGGTCTGGGCCCAGGCCGAGGTCCGCAAGGTGCTGGACCACATCGGCGCCCAGGTGCTCGACTCAGAGTTCCCCGTCGGACAGGCGCACGACGCCGTCGGCGACGCCGAGCTGGTCGAGCACACCGCCGGCGCCGAGCTCGAGCGCCAGCTCGCCGCGCTGGTCGAGCTGGCCCGCGAGATGACCGC
>CAWABY010000015.1:0-215231 GCA_963780395.1 uncultured Solirubrobacterales bacterium | reverse complement strand
CCGGAGATATCGCCGGCGCGGATGAGCGAGCTGGCGCGACGGGTTGCCCGCGAGCAGCTCGCGTGCGAGCTGCCGTTGGCCCCCGAGACGGCGCGGGCTGAGGCGATGCTGACGTCAGTCGACATGAGCGCGCGTCCGGAGAACGAACACGCTGTCCGTGAGGCGGTGCCCCACCTCGCGGAAACCGAACTCAGGAGGGAACTCGAATGACGCATCACCCGAAGGAACGGCCGAACTCCATGAACAGGCGCATTTTCCTGCAACGAGGCGCAGGTGCCGCCGTGGCCCTCTCCGGCGCTGCCCCCCTGCTGGCCGCCTGCGGCAACTCGACGAGCGTCTCTCAGAGCAGCGCCGGCACCGGGCCAGGAGGCCTGCCGCTCGCGAGGCCCGACAAGCGGGTCACCCTGCCGCGCTGGGAGGATCCAATCGCCTCGGGGCTGCAGCCGGAGACGGGCGGGACGTTCACCGTCTTCAACTATCCGTCCTACTTCTACAAGAAGCTCCTCAACGAGTTCGGGGCGAAGTACGGCGTCACAGTCCAGGTGACGCCGTTCGACAACATCAACTCCGGACTGCAACGACTTGCCTCCGGAGCGGTCACGCCCGACGTGATGGAGATCACCCCGGACACGCTCGACATCGGCGTTGCCGGCAAGCTGATCAAGCCGCTCAACCTCGACTACATCCCGAACCTGAAGAAGAACGTCTGGGAAGAGCTCGTCGATCCGTTCTACGACGGAGAGTCGCGCTACACCGTTCCCTACACCTGCTACGCCACGGGCATCGCATGGCGGACGGACAAGGTCACAGAGGACATCGCCGGCATGGACCAGCCGTGGGACATCTTCTGGGAGGCTCAGGCGTACAAGGGCAAGACGGCGCTCCTCTCCGAGAACCGGGAGACGATCGGCATGGCGCTCCTGCGCAAGGGTGAGCTGGACATCAACACCGAGGATTCCGCGCAGGTGGACCAGGCGGTGGCCGACCTGAAGGAGCTCTACGGCATCTGCAACATCAAGGTGGATGACCTCCAGTACCAGACGGTCCCAGAGGGGTCGAGCTGGCTCCACCAGGCGTGGTCGGGGGACATGATCGCGGGCTACATCTACTACCTCCCGAAGGGAACGCCGGCGAGCGCCCTGGCCTACTGGAAGCCGGAAAACGGCAAGGGGCCGGTCCAGAACGACTGCTTCGCGGTCTGCTCGACGACGAAGAAGCCGGTGCTCGCGCATCTCTTCCTCAACTACCTGCTCGACAACGGGGTCGCGTATGAGAACTTCGTCGACTTCAACGGGTATCAGCCGCCGCTGAACGAGATCCAGCCGGAGACCCTGGTGCAGAAGGGAGTCGTGCCCGAGAACCTGGCGAACAGCGTTCTGACGCGCGATGAGTTCGGTCCCGACTCGCTGCAGTACGGGACGCTCACGTCTCAGGGACAGCAACTGTGGCAGAACGGCTACTCGGACTTCCTCGCCGGAGGATGACCGGTCCGGGACGCGAGCGTTAGGGCGTCGTGTACCGGCGCTGGTTGTGGCCAACTCTTTCGCTCCCGGGCGTTCTGTGGCTGGTTCTCCTCTTCATCGTTCCGTTCTATGTGGTCCTTGCGGTCGCGCTGGGAACGGTCGACCCGGTCCTCTTCCAACCGGTCCCGGTCTGGAACCCGCTCGACTGGAACGTGGGTTGGATCAACGAGGTCCTCAACAACCTCGCCCCCGGAGGAATCTGGTTCGACGTCGGGATCAGGACGATCGTCTACGTCCTCATCTCCCTGGTCCTCTGCCTGCTGATCGGGTACCCGGTCGCGTACTACACAGCCCGGCACGCGGGCCGGTGGAAGGGCCTGATTCTGATCCTGATCATCCTTCCCCTCTGGATCAGCTACATGATGCGAATGCTCGCCTGGGTGAATCTCCTGCAGGAGGACGGCTACGTGAACGAGGTCCTGACGTTCACCCACGTGCTCAGCGAGCCGCGGGACTGGCTCGGCGGGAGCGCGTCGACCGTGATCCTGGCCCTCGTCTACGGCTACATCCCGTACCTGATACTGCCGCTCTTCGCCTCGCTCGATCGCATCGACCGCAGCCACCTGGAGGCGGCGCGCGACCTCGGTGCGAGCCCCTGGTCAGCGTTTCGCACGGTCACGCTGCCGCTCTCGAAGGTCGGCATCCTGGGGGGCGCCGTCCTGATCACGCTGCCGATGTTCGGCGACTACTACACGCCGAACATCGTCTCGAGCTCGCCGAAAACGTCGCTGATCGGCAACCAGATCGACCTCTACTTCCACGGCGGCCCGCAACCGACGATCGGCGCCGCACTCACGATCGTGCTTGCCGCCTTCCTTACGATCCTCATGCTCTACTACCTGCGGAGTATCCATCGCGCCCAGCGCGAGGCCGGAACGGTGGGGGCGCTGTGACGGCCGTTGCCGAGCCCCGAGCTAAGCCACGGTCCTCCGCCTTGACCAGCGTCCGCACTTGGTTGCGCAACCCCTGGGGAAAGCCGCGCTTCCTTAAGGTCGTCACCTGGGGCTACATCCTGTGGTCGATCGTGCCGGTGCTGATCGCGGTGCAGTTCTCCTTCAATTCGACCCGGTCGCGCACCGTCTGGGAGTCCTTCTCGACGCGCTGGTACTGGGGGGATCCAGTCGACTCGGTCTGGCACGATCCGGCCCTTCGGGATGCTCTTGGCCAGAGCTTCAAGCTGGCGGCAGCGGACGTTCTGATCGCCGTCCCGATCGGCGTCCTGCTCGCCCTCGGTCTCGCTCGCTGGCGCGGTCGCGGCTCGGGCACCTCCAACTTCATCATGCTCTTTCCGCTGGTCACGCCCGAGATCGTGATGGGCGTGGCGCTCCTCCTCGTCTTCTCCCACGTCTTCACGTTCATTGAGACGGGAACGACCGCCCAGATCCTGGGCCACGTGACCTTCTCGATCTCGTTCGTGGTCGTGATCGTGCGCGGCCGGCTGCTCTCGATCGGCAGCCAGTACGAGGAGGCCGCCGCCGACCTCGGGGCCTCGCCGTTCGTCGCGTTAACGCGCGTCCTCCTGCCCTTGCTCACCCCGGCGATCATCGCCTCGGCCGCCGTGGTCTTCGCCATCTCCGCCGACGACTTCGTCATCAGCCAGTGGCTGTCAAGCGGCGCACCCACGGACACCGTCCCGATCCAGATCTACGCGGCTACGCGCGCCGCGCCGTTACCGTCCGTGAACGCGATCGCAACGATCATGATGGTGTCAACCCTCCTCATCGTCGCGGCCGGCTTCCTCGCCTGGCGCGCCTTCACCCGCGGAGAGCGTCAGGCGGGCAAGGCGGGCGAGGAATTCGGCAGCGCCTTCAACATCACCTAGTCCCGGGAGACCAATGGCATCCGGCGAAATCGAACTGAGCAAGCTGATCAAGGAGTTCCCCGAGCTGACCGCGGTGGACGGCATCGATCTCCGCATCCCGGGCGGGGAGTTCTTCTCACTCCTCGGGCCCTCCGGCTGCGGGAAGACGACCACCCTGCGAATGATCGCCGGCTTCGAGCAACCGACTTCGGGCGAGATCCTCCTGGACGGTGCAGACGTCGCCAACACACCGCCTCACGAGCGCAACGTCAACACCGTGTTCCAGAACTACGCGCTCTTCCCGCACCTCAACGTCTACGACAACATCGCCTTCGGACTGAAGCGGGCGAAGCGGCCGAAGGCCGAGATCCAAGAGCGCGTCGGCAAGGCGCTCGAGCTCGTCCAGCTTCCGGGCCACGAGAGGCGCAAGTCCTCCCAGCTCTCGGGCGGGCAGCAGCAGCGCGTCGCGTTGGCGCGCGCCCTCATCCTCAACCCGGCCGTGCTCCTTCTGGACGAGCCGCTCGGCGCACTCGATGCGAAGCTCCGCAAGGCCCTTCAGATCGAGCTCAAGTCACTCCAGCAGGAGGTCGGCATCACGTTCCTCTACGTCACCCACGACCAGGAGGAGGCGCTCACGATGAGCGACCGCCTCGCGGTGATGAACCAAGGGCGGATCGAGCAGGTCGGGGCGCCTCAGGACGTCTACGAGGATCCCGAGACGCTCTTCGTCGCCAACTTCCTCGGCGTGTCCAACCTTATGCAGGCCACCATCATCAGCGCCGGCACGAGCGCCTGCCGCGTCGCGCTGGACGGCTACGAGCTCGAGACGTCCGGAACGGACCTCAAAGTCACGGGGGAGGGGAAGATCGTCATCCGGCCGGAGCGCATCGAGCTCGAAGGGCACGGGTCTCCGTCGGGGCCGAACCGCATCCCCGCCATGGTGGAGCGGGTCGTCTACGTGGGCTCGACGATCCAGATGATCGTCCGGGGCGCCACCGGCGAAGCGCTCCAGGCGGTCATTCCGAACACCGGCGGCGGGATTCCCTACGAGCAGGGGACCCCGGTGCAGCTCCACCTACCCGTGGACGCGCTGCGCCTCCTCCCTTCGGACATCGGCGATGCGCCTTCCCCCGAGGATGAGGAGCCGGATTCGGAGGCTGTGGCCGCCGGCTGAGCCCGGCCAGCTGGTCCGCCTCGCCTCACGTTTCGTTGCGCCGCCCCGTTCTATCGGCGATGGCTGAAACCGTTACCCCGGAGGGCCGAACGATGAGCACGAGGCACGCGAGCGCGGACACCGCGCTGGGGCAGATGACCGTGGTCGCCTCCGGCGACGCGATCGTAGGCGTGTATTTCGAGCGCCACTGGACCATGCCGCCCCTGACGACAATCGGATCAAGGGTGAAGCCGGGCGACGACGCGCTGATCGAGGCGGCGTGGGCGCAGCTGAACGAGTACCTCGAGAAAGTGACCGCGCCGCTGCCCGAGGACATCGACCGCGGCGCGACCGTCCAGCTCTCGGTGCGGCCGGAGAAGATCGCCCTCGGCGAGCTCGAGCAGGGGATGGTCAGCATCGAGGGCACCGTCGAGCAGCGCGTCTACTAGGGGGTCAACACCCAGGTCACCGTCTCGCTCGGCGACGGCGCCCGCCTGGTCGCCCTGGAGGCAAACACCTACAGGGCCAGCAGCGACGATCGGTGGGAGCCAGGCACCAAGGTCAAGGTCGGCTGGCACTCCGACCACTGCCTCGTGCTCAGGTAGCTACGGTTCCGCGGTCGCTTCCGCCAGGATCGGGCCGCCGGCCGAGCCGGTGACGCTCTCGTCCTGGGTCAGGCGGTGGGCGAAGTAGACGGGGATCGCCGACAGCAGGATCACGATCGTCGCGACCACGTTCACGATCGGCAGCTGGTTCGGCCGCGAGAGGTTGCTGAAGATCCAGATCGGCAGGGTCTGGTCGGTGCCCGCGGTGAACGTGGTGACGATGATCTCGTCGAACGAGAGCGCGAAGGCCAGCAGCGCCCCCGCGACCAGCGCGGTTCTCAGATTGGGGAAGGTCACGTGGCGGAACGTCTGCCAGGTGTCGGCGCCGAGGTCGGCCGAGGCCTCCTCGAACGAGGTCGAGACGCGGCGCAGGCGCGCGACGACGTTGTTGTAGACGACCACGATGCAGAAGGTGGCGTGCGCGGTCACGATCGTGAACAGGCCGAGGTCGATGCCCAGGACCTGGGTGAAGGTAGTGTTCAGGGCCATGCCGGTGACGATCCCGGGCAGGGCGATCGGCAGGATCACGAGGAATGAGATCGTCTCGCGGCCGAAGAAGCTGAAGCGCGCGACGGCGAGCGAGGCGAGGGTGCCGAGCAGGATCGCGATCGTGGTCGCGCCGAGCCCCGCCTTCAGCGAGTTGACGAGCGCGTCGCGGGCGCCCTGGTTGTCGATGGCCTTCTCCCACCACTCGAGCGTCAGGCCCGGCGGCGGCCACTCGAGTATCCGCGACTCGTTGAAGGAGTAGAGGACCACGATCGCCAGCGGGATGTAGATGAAGGCCAGCGTCACGCCGACGCCGGCGCGAAGCGCCCAGCGGGATCCGCCCGAGAGTCTCACGCCGGCCGCCTCATACGTGCTCGAACGCTCCCAGCCGCCGGGCGATCAGCAGGTAGATGATCATCACTACGACGGGCACAAGCGCATAGGCCGCCGCCAGGGGCAGGTTGTTTGCGATGCCGACGTTGTTGTAGACGACGTTGCCGATGAACTGGGTGCTGGTGACCAGCTGTGGGGCGATGAAGTCGCCGAGCGTCAGCGAGAAGGTGAAGATCGAGCCGGCGACCACCGCCGGGAAGGCGAGCGGCAGGATCACCCGCCTGAAGGTCGTCCACGGCTTCGCCCCGAGGTCGTCCGAGGCGCTCAGCAGCGAGTCCTGGATCCGTTCCAGCCCCGCGTAGATCGGGATCACCATGAACGGCAGCCACAGGTAGCTCATCACCAGCCAGAGCCGGAAGATGTCCCCCTCCGGCGCTGCCATGCCCAACGGATCGAGCAGCCAGTTGAGTGCCCCCTCCTCGCTCAGGATCGTGCGCCAGGCGTAGACCTTGATCAGGTAGCTCGACCACAGAGGCATCAGCACCGCCACGACCAGCAGCGAGCGCATCCGCGGCTTCGCGACCTTCGCCATGTAGAACGCGATCGGGAAGGCGAGCAGAGCGTCGGTGACAGTGACCAGGGCGGCGACCCCGATCGTGCGCAGGGTGATCGAGCGATAGACGGGCTCGGTGGCCAGCGTCTCGAAGTTTTCGAAGCTGAATCCCCGCTCGATCTCGCCGGTGAAGTCGTCGAGGTGCCAGAAGGCCGCGGCGAAGAGGATGGCGAGCGAGCCCAGATAGGCGATCACCAGCCAGCCGACCGGTCCGGCCAGCAGCGCCCCGACCTGGAGCCGGGGCCGACCGTGGAGGAGGTCGGCGAGCCTGCGGCCCGCCGACCTCCTCGGCGGCTCAGCGCTTACGCCGGCCGCTTCCACGAATCGGTGTTCAGGCGATCCTCGATCGGATCAGCCCTTCACTTCCGTGAATCCCTGGACCCACTCGTCGTAGGTCTTGCATTCCTCACCGCGGTCGTCGCCGCAGTCCTTCGTCGGAGTCTTCCAGTACTCGATCTGATCGAAGAACTCCTCGTCGTCTGCATGGAATATGTCGCAGTGCTCCTTGTCCGCCGTGAGGGCGCATGCCTTCTCGTTGGCGGGAGCCTCGCCGAAGTACTCGGCGACTGCTGCGTTCGCCTCGGGGCTGACGATGTGGTCCATCCACAGGTACATGCAGTTCGGGTTCTTGGCCTCCGAACTCAGCATCCACGTGTCTGACCAACCCGTCGCGCCCTCAGAGGGCAGAACGTTCTCGACCGGGATGTCCTCGGCCTGGGCCAGGTTCGTGATCACCTGCCAGGTCGTGCCGACGGTCGAATCACCGTTGGCGAACGCCGCGATCTGCTTCGTGTAGTCGGACCAGTACTCGCCGATGTACTCGTTCTGCGTCTTCAGCAGAGCGATCGCGGCGTCGAACTGCTCCTGGTCGAGCTCGTACGGATCGGTGATCCCGAGCTCGGGGTTGTGCTCCCGCAGGTACAGCGCCGCGTCGGCGATGTAGATCGGGTTGTCGTAGGCCGTGACGTAGCCCTTCTGCTTGGCCATCTCGGCCTCGTCGAAGACCGCCGACCACGAGGTCGGAGCGGGCTTCACCGACTCCGTGTTGTACTGGAGCAGGTTGGATCCGCGTCCATGCGGGATCCCGTAGTTGACGCCGTCGACCGTGTTCCACGGCTGGTCCTTCAGCGCCGGGAAGATGTCGGCGTAGTTCGGGACCAGGTCGACGTTGACCGGGTCCACGTCGCCGCCCTCGATCAGGCGCCCTGAGGCGTCACCCGATGCGGAAACGCCGTCGTACTCGCCGGTGCGCATCAGCGTCACCATCTCGTCCGAGGTGTTGCCGAGCTTGACGTTGACCTGGCAGCCGGTCTTCTTCTCGAAACCGGTCACCCAGTCGACGGCCGGGTCGGTTGACCCGTCCTCGACGTAGCCGGCCCAGGCGACCAGGTTGAGCTGGCCCTCGGGCTCACCCACTTCGGTCGCCGCCTCGGCGCCGCTACCGCCGTCATCGTCGTCATCGTCCCCGCAGCCGGCGAAGGCCAGCATGAACAGGGCGAACCCCACGACGATCAATGCGGGCGCCCACGCGGGATGAGTTCTGAATCGACTCAATTTGATTCCTCCTCTCCCTCGACAGCGACCGTGTGCTCCGGGCGCCATCCGATTTTCACTTTCCGGCCGCCCTCGTCCCGGACGTCCTCCGAGGAGGTCTCCAGGTTCTGACGGACCACTTGAAGCTCTCCCCCGTCGTCGAGCGCGACCAGGTAGCGGGTGATCATCCCCGCGTAGGCCACGTCACGGACCACGCCGGCCTCGACGTGCAGGCCGGCTGGCTCCCGTCCGTTCAGGATCTGGACCTTTTCGGGCCGGATCGTGAAGCGGCGGCCGTCGCGCTCGATCAGGTTCGAGACGCCGACGAAGCCGGCGACGAATGGATTCTGGGGATGCTCGTAGATCTCGGTGGGCGTTCCCACCTGCTCGAGGCGGCCGTCGTTGAAGACCGCGATCCGGTCCGACATCGTCAGCGCCTCCTCCTGGTCGTGGGTGACGTAGACGAAGGTGATCCCGACCTCCTGCTGGATCGACTTCAGCTCGACCTGCATCTGCTCGCGCAGCTTCAGGTCGAGCGCGCCCAAGGGCTCGTCCAGCAACAGCACGCGGGGGCGGTTGATGATCGCCCTGGCGAGGGCGACGCGCTGCTGCTGGCCGCCGGACAGCTGTCCCGGGCGCCGCTCCTCATAACCGCTGAGGCGCACCGTCTCCAGCGCCTCGGCCGCGCGCTTGCGGCGCTCGTCGCCGCCGACGCCGGTTACCCGCAGGCCGTACTCGATGTTCTCGCCCACGGTCATGTGGGGGAACAGGGCGTAGTCCTGGAAGACGGTGTTGACCTCGCGGTCATACGGCGCGAGCCCGCTGACGTCCTTCCCAGCCAACTCGACGTGGCCCTGATCGGGCTCCTCGAAGCCCGCGATCATGCGCAGGGTCGTCGTCTTGCCCGATCCGGAGGGCCCGAGCATGGTGAAGAACTCGCCCCGAGCGACCTCCAGGTCGAGCGAGTCAACGGCCACGACCTCCCCGTAGCGCTTGCCGACGCCGACCAGGCGGATGTCAGGTTCGCCGGACGCTGACGCGGAGCCTGTTTCGGACGACGCTACGGCTCTCCTTCTCCCTCGGGCCACGGGGCCCCATTTGAGTTGTCCGCCCTGTACAAGGACGCGTTCGTGGGAAAAACCTATACCGACCGCGTGCGTGCGCGCATTGACGGGTTGGCCAACGTTGGCGACCGGCGTTGGACAACCGGGCATTCCGCGCCGCGGCGCAGGCCACTAACCCAGCGCGCGGGCCCCGGCCGTGAGGGCCATCGCGACCCCGATCGCCACCAGCAGGGGGCCCCGCAGGGCAAGCACCACCCCGGCGCCCGCGACCCCCAGCACGCGCTCGTCCACGACCAGCTCGCTGCCCGAGCCGCGGAAGGTCTCGGTCATCACGAGCGCGGCCAGCAGCGCCGGTGCCATCAGAGCGATCACCGCGCCGGCGCGCTCGGGCAGCGCGCGGCCGCCCAGCAACACGGGTCCCGAGGCCCGGATCAGCACCGTGGTCACGACCAGCAACGCGGTCAGGGTCCAGGCCTCAGCCAACCGGATCTCCCTCGATCTCGGGGTGGGCGTCCTCATCGGGGCGCTCGGGCAGCAGGCCGACCAGCGCGGCTGCGCTTGCGGCGACAACCGGGACCCCGACGGGAGTCAGGGGCGTCAGCGCCAAGCCGATCGCGCCCCCCAACACAGCCACCACGATCGCCCTGCCCCCCGAGCGCAGTTCGCCCTGCACAAGCAACCAGAGGAAGAAGGCGGGGAAGAGCGCGTCCAAGCCGAAGTCGTCCGGATCGCCGATCGCCTCGCCGGCAAAGACGCCGATTACGGTCCCGGCGATCCAAGCCGGGTAGGCGGGCAGGGTTGCGCCGACCATGAACACAGGGTCAAAGCGGCCGCTGCCCCGGCTGGCCAGCGCCCAGGAGGCGTCGATCATCGCCTGGCCGATCGCGCCGCGCCGCAACGGCCCACCGCGGAGCGAGGGCGCGAGAGCGATCCCCATCGGCACGTAGCGAAGGTTGAGCAGGATCGCGGCGACGGTCGCGGCGGCGACGCCGCCGCCCGAGGCGAGCACCGCCGTCGAGGCGAACTGCGCTGACCCGGCGAACACGAACACCGACATCGTCAACGCGGGCCCCGCCCCGATCACGGGCTCGGCCACCACACCGAACGAGATCGCGAGTACGAACGCCGCCACGGCGAACGGGACCCCGGCCCGGACGCCGGCCCGCAGGGTCGATCGTGCTTCGTCGCTCACGCGGCGACGGACTCTAGGCCCACGCTCCCGTGCGAACCAGTCCCACAAGTCGAGTCGCGGTCATACAAGTCAAGGCAGCGGGCGGGCAATTGCCGTCCCACATGGCCGTCCCTGGCCTGAGCCCGCGCAGGCGAGCCCCCAAGTCATCGGGGTTATGCCCCGATCGGAGCCGGGTTAGTCATCGCAGCCGTGCCCAGGCGCGGCGGCGCGCTCAGAGGCCGGATGCGTGGCGAACCACGTAGCCGGCGGGCTTGCGCTTCGTCGCCCGCCAGCGGGGGCCGCTGCCGTTCCTGACGGGCTCGTTCACGGCCGAGGTGTCCCAGCGCAGGCCGGCGATCACCGCGTAGGTATGCCCCCCGTTCGCGTAGACCGTGATCCACGCGCCTCTGCCGGCCACGCCCCACTTCATCAGCGAGCCCGAGGGCAGCGGGCTGTCGAGCAGCCCGGCCGCATGCAGCACGTAGCTGACCGCGCCCGAGCAGTCATAGCCCTTGGAGTCGAAGCTCTTGTGCCCGCCTCCGTAGATGTAGGGCTTCTTGCGGATCCGGTTCGCGGCCGCGATCGCGCTCTGCACCTGGGCAGGCGCGTTGGCGGGCGCGACCGCCAGGCCGTTCTTCTTCAGCTTCGCGATCGAGCCCGGGGTGGTGGGAGGCGGCGGGGCGGCCTCCGGGGGCGGAGCGGCTCCGCCGGTCTGGGCGGCGGACGGCGCTGCCAGCAGCAGGGCCCCGGCGAGCGCGAGCAAAGCCGCCCTGGGGATGCACCTATAACTGTGGATGATCGACCGCAAACCGTTCTCCTTCGCAGGCCTACGGGGTTAGCTGTCGGGCTGGCGCTATAGGAGCCTGCGCCCCCACTCGTCGGTGGGTTCGCCCCAAAACTCGGTTCCCCCGCTCCCGCCTCTCTCCTGGGCGGGACTCGGCGTAACTGGCGCGTGACACTAACAAATATGGATGACCGCTTGCAGCGGTTGGTTCGGCCCCGAGCGTGTAGCTTCCGCGCTATGGAGCTCGACGGCAAGCGGGTGCTGCTGAGCGGCGCGACGGGCGGCCTCGGCAACGCGATCGCCCAGCAACTCGCCGAGAATGGAGCGAAGCTGGTGCTGAGCTCACGCCGCCGGCAGGAGCTCGATGAGCTGGCGCGCTCGCTGCCGGGCGGGGCGCGCCGCCACAAGGTGGTCGTCTCGGACCTGGCCAAGGACGGGGCCGCATCGAAGCTGGTCCGCGACGCCGGCGACGTCGACGTGCTGGTCGCCAACGCGGCGCTGCCGGGCACCGGCCGCCTCGACTCTTTCACCCGCCAGGAGGTCGCGCGCGCGCTTCGCGTCAACCTCGAGGCGCCGATCATGATGGCGCGCGAGCTCGAGCCCCATTTCGCCAAGAAGGGCGAGGGGCACATCGTCTTCATCGCCTCGCTCGCCGGCAAGGTCGGCTCGCCGCGCTCGTCCATCTACAACGCCACCAAGTTCGGGCTGCGGGGCTTCGCTTTCGGGCTGCGCGAGGACCTGCACCCCTACGGCGCCGGAGTCTCGATCGTCTCGCCCGGCTTCGTCCGCGAGGCGGGCATGTTCCATGACTCGGGCTCGCGCGAGCCGCCCGGGCTGGGGACGACGACCCCGAAGAAGGTGGGGGAGGCCGTCGTCAAGGCGATCCGGCGCGACCGCATGGAGATCACCGTGGCGCCGCGGCGACAGCGCCTGGTCACCGAGGTCGGCTACCGGCATCCCGGCCTGGCCTCGCGGATCCAGCGCAGCGGTGGCGCCGATCGGCTCGCCGACGAGCTCGCCGCGGGCCAGTCCGACAAGCGTTAGCCGTTATCCTGGCTCGCTGGCCAGGACGCGCCACCGCATCGGGGGACCGGGGGACGTGTTGGGGAACGAGCAAACCGGAATGGAGAGTTGATGCGGAGATTCGTCGTCGCGGCCGTGGTACTCGGCGCCCTTTGGGTCGCCCCCAGCGCGCAGGCCGCGATTCCGGACGTGTTCGGCGGAGCGGTCACCTGCACGCTGCAGGGCGACGACGACCGCGAATGCGGCAACACCTCCCCCCGCAGCACCGCTGAGACCTTCGACGGCCTGCCGATCGACGTCAACGTCACGTTCCCGGCCGACGACGGCGTCGGCCCCGACGGCAACTACCCGCTGATCATGATCTTCCACGGCTACGGCGGCAGCAAGCTCAGTTTCGGGACCATGGAGCGCTTCCTCGACCGCGGCTACGCCGTCTTCAGCATGACCGACCGCGGCTTCCACCAGTCCTGCGGCACCCAGCAGGCGCGCGACGATTCCCTCACCGACACCCTGCCGGGTGACTGCACCGATGGGCACATCCGCCTGCTCGACACTCGCTACGAGGTCCGTGACGCCCAGTACCTGGCGGGCAGCCTGGCCGACGAGGAGCTGATCGCCCCGCAGCAGATCGGCTCGGTCGGCGGCTCCTACGGGGGCGGCATGTCGATGTCGCTCGGCGCGCTCAAGGACCGCACCATGCTCCCTAACGGGACCCTGATCCCGTGGACCAGCCCCGACGACGGCGACGCGATGAGGATCGCCGCCGCCACCCCGAACATCCCGTGGACCGACCTGGTCTACTCGCTGATGCCCAACGGCGGCACCCTCGACTACGTCTCCGACGCGCCCTACAGGGGCCGCTTCGGCGTGATGAAGCAGTCGCTGGTGGAGGGCCTGTATGTAACCGGCTCGGTCACCGGCCTCTACGCGCCGCCCGGTACCGATCCCGACGCCGACCTCAACAACTGGATCACCAGGCTGCGGCAGGGTGAGCCCTACGACGGCGATCCGCTGGTCGCCGACGTGGTCAACGAGCTCACCACCCACCACTCCTCCTACTACATCGACGACTCCCAGCCGCCGGCGCCGATGCTGATCTCCAGCGGCTTCACCGACGACCTCTTCCCGGCCGACGAGGCGCTGCGGTACTACCACCGCACTCGAGACACACATCGGGGCACGCCGCTGGCGCTCTTCTTCGGCAACTTCGGCCACCAGCGAGCGCAGAACCGGGCGGCCGACGCCAACCTGCTGCGCTCGCGCGAGGACGCCTGGCTCGACTTCTACGTCAAGGGCACCGGCACCACTCCGTTCCAGGGCGTCGAGGCCATGACCCAGACCTGCCCGGCCACGACTCCCTCGGGCGGCCCTGTGAGCGCGGCCACGTGGGCGCAGCTGGCCCCGGGCGAGGTGCGCTTCAGCAGCAAGGGCGCCAAAAGCCTGACGCCGAACGCGGGCGCCATCGCCATCGGCTCCACCTTCGACCCCGTCGCCTCCGGCGGCAACCCCTGTCGCACCGCATCGGGCGCCGATCAGGCGGGAGTGGCCAGCTACCGGCTTCCCGCTGCCAAGTCGGCCTTCACGATGATGGGCGCGGCCACAGTAATCGCCGACGTCAACTCGCCCAGCGCCAACTCCGAGCTGGTGGCGAGGCTGCTGGACGTCGCGCCAGACGGGCAGGAGTCCCTGGTCAACCGCGCCATCCTGCGTCCTGCCATCGGCAACGCGCGCCAGGTCTTCCAGCTGCACCCCAACGGCTGGGAGTTCGCAGAGGGGCACGTCCCGAAGCTGGAGCTGCTGCCGCGCGACACCGGCTCGTCGATCCTGGCCAGCTACGCCCGCCAGGCGAACAACCCGGGGCAGGTCACGATCTCGAACCTCGAGCTCCGCGTTCCCGTGCTGCAGAAGGTCGGCGGGCTCGACGGCTACGTGAAGGCGCCGGCGGCGAAGGTCGTGCCCTCGGGCTACGAGCTCGCCAAGGACTTCGCCAACCTGCCCAGCAGCAACGCGCGCCTGGGCAAGGGCAAGCTCCGCATCGGCAAGGGGGGCGCCACGGTCGACTCGCCCGACAAATGGGTGCTGTGCCACGCCACGGTCGAGGTCTTCGCCGGCGGCGCGGGCTCCTCGGCAAAGAAGAAGGGCAAGGCGCTCGCCCGGGGCAAGGTCAAGGTCAAGAACGGCAAGAAGCGCAAGGTCAAGCTGAGGCTGACCAAGGCCGGGCGCAGGGCTCTGCGCGGCAAGAACCGGGTCAAGGTGAAGGTGCATCTGACCACCAAGGAGCAGACCGGCACGGTCAAGGCCAAGCGGGTCCTTCTGTTGCCGTAATACCCTGAGAGGGTGAGCGCGAACAGCTTCAGCGCCCGCGCGAGCCTGGAGGTCTCCGGGCGCGAATACGAGGTTCACCGGCTCGACTCGCTGCAGTCGAAGTTCGACGTCGCGCGCCTGCCCTACTCGCTCAAGGTGTTGCTGGAGAACGCGCTGCGCCTCGAGGACGGCCACTCCGTTTCCGCCGACGACGTCGAGGCGATCGCGAGCTGGGACGCGAAGGCCGAGCCCGCGGTCGAGATCCCCTTCCAGCCCGCCAGGGTCTTGATGCAGGACTTCACCGGCGTCCCCGCCGTGGTTGACCTGGCCGCGATGCGCGACGCGATGGAGGACCTGGGGGGCGACCCGGCGGCGATCAACCCGCTGGTGGACGTCGACCTGGTCATCGACCACTCGGTGCAGGTGGACGCGTTCGGCAACTCGAAGGCGTTCGCGATCAACGAGGAGCGCGACTACGAGCGCAACGGCGAACGCTACGCCTTCCTGCGCTGGGGCCAGGAGGCCTTCGACAACTTCCGGGTGGTGCCACCGGCTACGGGCATCTGCCACCAGGTCAACCTCGAGTACCTGGGCAAGTGCGTCTGGACGTCGGAGAAGGACGGGGTCACGACCGCCTACCCGGACACCTTGGTCGGGACCGACTCCCACACGACGATGATCAACGGCCTCGGCGTGCTCGGCTGGGGCGTCGGCGGGATCGAGGCCGAGGCCGCGATGCTGGGACAGCCGATCTCGATGCTGCTGCCGCAGGTGATCGGCTTCAAGCTCGACGGCGAGCTGCCCGAGGGCTCGACCGCCACCGACCTGGTGCTGACCGTGACCGAGATGCTGCGCGAGAAGGGGGTGGTCGCCAAGTTCGTCGAGTTCTTCGGCCCCGGCCTGCAGCGCCTGCCGCTCGCGGACCGGGCCACGATCGGAAACATGTCGCCAGAGTTCGGCTCGACCTGCGCGATCTTCCCAGTCGACGCCGAGACGCTCCGCTACCTCGAGTTCACGGGCCGCCCGACCGAGCAGATCGAGCTCGTCGACGCCTACACGCGCGAGCAGGGCCTCTTCCACGAGCCTGGGTCGGAGGACGCCACCTACTCCGACACGCTCGAGCTCGACCTGGGGGACGTCGTGCCCAGCATCGCAGGGCCGAAGCGCCCCCAGGACCGGATCCCTCTGGTGGACGCAAAGCCGGCCTTCCTCGAGGCGATGCAGGAATGGGACCCCGAAGCCGGCGAGCAGCTCGGGAGCCCGCTCGACGAGGCGCTCTCGGAGAGCTTCCCGGCCTCCGATCCCCCGGCCGAGGAGCACGGCAACGACGCCGGCAAGCCGCGACCGGTGAAGAGCGGCGCGGCGGCCACCGAGCTGCACCCGAGGACCGGCGACGCCGTCGCGGTCCAGCTCGAGAGCGGGGAGAGCGTCCACCTCGACCACGGCCACGTCGTGATCGCCGCGATCACGAGCTGCACAAACACCTCGAACCCCTCGGTGATGCTCGCCGCGGGCCTGGTCGCGAAGAAGGCGCTGGAGCGCGGGCTGAAGCGCCAGCCGTGGGTGAAGACCTCGCTGGCGCCCGGCTCGACCGTGGTCACCGAGTACCTGGAGAAATCCGGCCTCGACAAGTACCTGAACCAGCTCCAGTTCAACCTGGTCGGCTACGGCTGCACGACCTGCATCGGCAACTCCGGCCCGCTGCCCGAGGAGATCTCCAAGGCGATCGCCAAGAAGGACCTGGTCGTCTGCTCGGTGCTCTCGGGCAACCGCAACTTCGAGGGGCGGATCAACCCCGACACCCGCGCCAACTACCTGGCGTCGCCGCCGCTGGTCGTCGCCTACGCGCTGACCGGACGCATGGACGTGGACCTGACCACCGAGCCGCTCGGCCGCGACGCCGACGACGAGCCCGTCTACCTGAGCGACATCTGGCCCAGCTCCGACGAGATCGCCGAGACCGTCGGGCAGGCGGTGCGCGCGGACATGTTCACAAAGGGCTATTCCGACGTCTTCAGCGGCGACAAGCGCTGGAAGCGGATCGAGGTCCCCGAGGGGGACCGCTACACCTGGCCCGACTCGACCTACGTACGCCGGCCGAGCTTCTTCGAGGGGATGAAGGCCCAGCCCGAGCCGGTGAAGCCGGTGACCGCCGCCCGCGTACTCGCCGTGCTGGGCGACTCCGTCACGACAGACCACATCTCGCCCGCGGGGGCGATCAAGAAGGACAGTCCGGCCGGGCTCTGGCTGATCGAGAACGGCGTCGAGGTGCGCGACTTCAACTCATACGGCTCGCGCCGCGGCAACCATGAGGTGATGATCCGCGGCACCTTCGCCAACGTGCGCCTGCGCAACCGCCTGTCCGAGAAGGAGGGCGGCTTTACGAGGAAGTTCCCAGAAGGCGAGGAGACAACGATCTACGAAGCCGCGATGGCCTACGCGCAGGAGGGGGTCCCGCTGGTTGTCCTGGCCGGCAAGGAGTATGGCTCCGGCTCCTCGCGCGACTGGGCCGCGAAGGGCACCGCGCTGCTCGGCGTGCGCGCGGTGATCGCCGAGAGCTTCGAGCGCATCCACCGCTCCAACCTGATCGGGATGGGCGTGCTCCCCCTGCAGTTCCCCGAGGGAGAGACGATCGACTCGCTCGGGTTGAACGGTGAGGAGAGCTTCGAGCTCGGCGACCTCCAGAACGGCGAGGCCAAGTCGGTCCAGGTGACCGCCGCCCGCGAGGGCGCCGACCCGGTCGGCTTCGAGGCCAAGGTCCGCATCGACACCCCGAACGAGGTCGCCTACTTCCAGAACGGCGGCATCCTGCATCGCGTGCTGCGCGACCTACGCGAGCGCGCCGCCTAGCGCTTCCGCTTCTTTTTCTTCTTGACGCACTTGCCCTTCTTCAGCTTCTGGCCCTTCTTGCACTTCTTCGGATCGGGCGCCGGGCAGCCTGAGTCCGCGTCCCCGGCGCTCCCCTCGTGGCCGGTCCTAGGTGAAGTAATGGCGTGGCGGGGCCGCGGGAGGCAGGGGGTCCACGCGGCCCGCGCCACGCCTGCGCGTCGGTAGCCAGGGAGGGATTTCCGACGCGATCGACCCCGGAGGCGGGACTGGCCCGGGGTCGAGCCTTTTGAGTGCTGTCTCTCTCCCCGCAGGGGGATTATCCACTCTTTCGGTCCGCGGTGTCAATACCCCCAAGGGATGAGGGCCCCTCGACCCCCCAGCCGCGCCTCTCGATCAACTCGATGCCGATCACGCTGCCGACCGGGCCGGCCGGCGTCAGCGTCGCCGCGAGCAGCGGCCAGGGCGCCTCGCGGCGGATGATCGCGGCCAGAATCAGCAGGCAGAGCGCGATGTAGCCGAGCCCGTGTGCGAGCCCGAAGATGAACGTCTGGTGCTCGTAGCCGGGCGCCAGCCAGAAGAAGAGCAGCGCGGCGAACAGTCCCAGCTCGATCCAGGATGCGACCTTGCAGACGGCGAACAGCCGCCCCGGGACCGGAAGCGGCATCAGAAGCTAGGCCGGATCAGCCTTGCCCATCAGGCAGGTGAGGACGATCCGCTCCTGCTCCTTGGTGTGGGCGACCGCGTAGCCCTCGCCCGGGCTCGCCCGCGGCGGCCGGCCGACGTAGCCCAGCTCGACCCCCTCGGGGAGCAGCTCGGGCATGCGGCGCTGCATCACCGACCAGGCGCCCATGTTGCGAGGCTCCTCCTGGGTCCAGACGATCTCCTTCAGGCTGGGATAGGAGGCGATCAGCTCGACTATCTGCTCCTTGGCGAAGGGGTAGAGCAGCTCCACCCGCGCGACCGCGACCGCCTCGGTCTCCTCTCGCTTCGGGGTCGAGTCGATGTCGTAATAGACCTTGCCGCTGCACAGCACCAGCCGCTCGACCTTCTCCTTGCGGTCCTGGGCGCGGGGGTCGTCGAGCACGAACTTGAACGAGCCCGAGGTCAGATCCTCGAGGGTCGAGGTGGCCGCCGGCAGGCGCAGCAGCCCCTTCGGCGTGAACACGACCAGCGGCCGAGCCTTGGCGATGTGGGCTTGGCGGCGCAGCAGGTGGAAGTACTGCGCGGCCGTGGTCGGGTTCGCGATGCGGATGTTGCCCTCGGCGGCGAGCTGGATGAAGCGCTCGATGCGCGCGCTGGAATGCTCGGGGCCCGCCCCCTCGTATCCGTGCGGCAGCAGCAGCGTCAGGCGGGTCATCTGGCCCCACTTGGCCTCGGCCGAGACGATGAAGCTGTCGATGATCACCTGGGCCGAGTTGCCGAAGTCGCCGAACTGGGCCTCCCACAGCACCAGGCTCTCGGGCGAGGCGGCCGAGTAGCCGTACTCGAAGCCGAGGCAGGCGGTCTCCGAGAGGGGGCTGTTGTGCAGCTCCATCGGCGCCGTGGCGTCGGGCAGGTTCTGCACCGGTGCGTAGCGCAGGCCGGTCTTCTCGTCATGCAGGACCAGATGGCGGTTCGAGAAGGTGCCGCGCTCGGTGTCCTGGCCCGTGAAGCGGATGTGCACGCCCTCGGTCAGCAGTGAGCCGAGCGCCAGCGCCTCGCCGTGGCCGAACTCGATGCCCCCGTCGTCGAGCGCCTCCATCCGCTTCTCGAGCGGCTTACGCAGCTTGCGGTGGATGGTGAAGCTGTCGGGGACGCGGATCAGCTCCTCGTTCAGCTTGCGGATCGGGCCGTCCTCGACGGCGGTCTCGACCTTGGGGCTGCGGGTGCGGTCGAGCTCGCCGGTCCCGGTCGCGGTCGGGTCCTCGAACTCGCCGGCCTCGATCTTCCGGCGCAGTTCCTCGTGGGCCTGTTTCAGCGCCCGCTGGCGCTCCTCCATGCGAGTCTCGACCTCCTCGCGGGTCGCGATTCCCTCGGTCACCAGCGACTCCGCGTAGAGCTCCGAGACGGGCGGGTGCTCCTTGATCTTGGCGGCCATCATCGGCTGCGTGTAGGCGGGCTCGTCCGTCTCGTTGTGGCCGAAGCGGCGGTAGCCGATCAGGTCGATGACCACGTCGCGTCCCCAGCTCTCGCGGTAGGCCATCGCCAGACGGATCGCCGCCACGCAGGCCTCGGGGTCGTCGGCGTTGACGTGCACGATCGGCACGTTGAAGCCCTTCGCCATGTCGGCCGCGTACGGGGTCGAGCGGGCCTCTTGGGGCTCGGTCGTGAACCCGATCTGGTTGTTCTGGATGATGTGGATGGTGCCGCCGGTCGCGTAGCCCGCCAGCGACTGCAGGTTGAGCGTCTCGGCGACCACGCCCTGCGCCGGGAAAGAGGCGTCGCCGTGCAGCAGCACCGGCACCGCGACCGAGGGGTCGTGCTCGATCGTCGAGTTCGACCGCTTCGTCTGCGCCGCTCGGGCGGCGCCCGTCACCACCGGATCCACGAACTCGAGGTGGCTCGGATTGGGGTAGAGGCGGACCCCGATCTCGGCACCGTCGCGGGTGGTGAACGAGCCCCTGTGCCCATAGTGGTACTTGACGTCGCCGGTGCCGCCGGTGGGGATGGCCGCCACGGCCTTGACCGCCTCGATCGCCTTCGCGCCCTCGAACTCCGCCAGCAGCGAGGCGGGTGGACGGCCGAGGTTGTGGGCGAGGACGCTGAGCCGCCCGCGATGAGCCATCCCGATCACGACATCGCCGGCGCCCTCGCTGTGGGCCATCTCGAACAGCTCGTCGAGCATCGGCACGACGGTGTCCAAGCCCTCGATCGAGAACATCTTCTGGCCGAGGTAGGCCTTCTCCACGTAGCGCTCGAAGCCGAACACGTCGATCAGGCGGTCCAGCAGCGCGTGCTTCTCCTCGGGCTCCAAGGGCTTGCGGTGCCAGCCCGTCTCGATCATCTCGCGCAGCCACATGCGCTGTTGGTGGCTGGAGAGGTGCTCGATCTGGTAGGCCATCGTGCCGCAGTAGGCCTCCTTCATGCGAGGCAGCGCGTCGAGCAGGGTCTCGCCCTCGACCCCGATGCGCAGGATGTCGGCCGGGATCTGAGCCATCAGCTCTGGCGTCAGGTTGAGGTTCTCGGGCTGGATCGCGGGGTCGCCCTTGGGCTCGGAGCCGAGCGGGTCGAGGTTCGCCGCCAGGTGGCCGTGGGTCCGATACGCCTTCAGCAGCGAGGTGCCGGCCTGGACCGCCGCCAGCAGCTCGGTGTCGGGCTTTGCCCCGGCTGCCGGCGCGGCCTGGGCGGCGCTGGCCAGGGGCGCGGCCGATGCGGCGGCCGCGTGCGCCTTGGTCACCACCGCCTCATCCACCTCGAGGTCGCGTGCGACCGATTCGTAGAACTCGTCCTCGCCCTGCAGCAGCTCCTCGATGCGGCGCAGGAACGATCCGGATTCGGCCCCCTGGATGACGCGGTGGTCGTAGGTCGAGGTGGTCGTCATCACCTTGCTCACACCCAGCGCCTTGACCTTGTCCGCCGGGGCGTGCGCCCACTCGACCGGATAGGCGAGCGAGCCGCAGGCGACGATCGTCCCCTGGCCGCTCATCAGGCGGGGGACCGAGGCGATCGTGCCGATGCCGCCGGGGTTGGTGAGGCTGATGTTCGTGCCCTGGAAGTCGTCCGCGGTCAGCTTGTTCTCGCGGGTCTTGGTGATCAGCTCCTCGTAGTAGGCGTGGAAGCCGGCGAAGTCCAGCGTGTCCGCGCCCTTGATGCAGGGAACCAGCAGGCTGCGCTGGCCCTTGCGCTCGACGTCGACCGCGATCCCGAGGTTGATCTGCCCCGGCTCGACGACGTGGGGCTTGCCGTCGATCTCCTCGAAGTGCCGGCCCATCACGGGGAACTCCTGCGCGGCCTTGATGATCGCCCAGGCGATCAGGTGGGTGAAGCTGACCTTCATCCCGCGCTCCTTCAACACCCCGTTCAGCGCCTTGCGCTTGGCGTCGAGCGTGTCGACCGCGAGGGTGCGGAACGAGGTCGCGGTGGGGATCGAGCGGCTCTCCTCCATCGCCTTGGCGAGCATCGCCGCCGGCCCCCGCAGGGTCCTCGACTCGCCCTCCAGCGTGGCCGGGGCGGCTGCGGGGCCCTTGCCGTCCCCGCTCGCCGCGAGCACGTCCGCCTTGGTCACCTTGCCGCCGGCGCCCGAGCCCTTGACCGAGCCCAGGCTGACGCCGTTGGCCGCAGCGATGCGCTTCGCGACCGGGGTGGCCTTCGCATCGTCGTCGGCGGCGCGGTCGCGGGGGCCGCGGGTGCCGAAGCGGGTGCTGTATTCGGCAGTGCGCCGTCGCGGTCCTCCGAGGCCGGGCGGGCGCTCGCCTGCATCAGCACCCGCAGCGGCACCCGCGGCCCCCTGGGCCATCTCAGCCAGGGGCTGTGCCGACCTCAACCGTCTCGTCGGGGCCGACCAGATGCTTGGTGATCGTTCCATCGGCGGGTGCTGGCACCTCGGCGTCAACCTTGTCGGTTGAGACCTCGACCACGGTGTCGCCCTCGGCGACCGCGTCGCCCTCGGCGATGTGCCATTCGAGCACGGTGCCCTCGGTCACCGACTCGCCCATCTCGGGCATCACGATCTGGATCGTCTCGCCGCTCGGCGCCTCGGCCTCGTCCGCCCCATCGGCGTCAGTGGCGGGGGGCGTGGGCGCCGGTGAGGATGCGTATGCAGGCGCCTCGCCGCTCTCGGAGGGCGCCCCGTTGCTCGCCGAATCAGCATCCGAAGCGGCGCCCGCGTCCCCCGCCCCCGCCGCTGCGCCGTTCGGGTCGATCTCGGCCAGGGGCTTACCGACCTCGATCGTCTCGTCGGGCTGCACGAGGATCTTCGCGACCGTGCCCGAGGCGGGGGCGGGGACCTCGGCGTCGACCTTGTCGGTCGAGACCTCGACCATGTTCTGCCCCTCCTCGACCGCGTCCCCCTCGGCCACGAGCCACTCCAGCACCGTTCCCTCGGTGACCGACTCGCCCATCTCGGGCATCAGCAGCTGGACCGTTGACCTCGTTGCCATTCCCTGCCTACAACTGTATGAGGTTGGGCATGGTGGGTTGGGCGCCGGCCCCCGGTGCGGTCAGCCGAGCCGTGCGATCAGCTCGACCCGCGGCCAGCCGTGCTCCCGCACGTACTCTCGCGTCGGGGCGGCCGACTCGCAGTAGGCGCACGCGATCGACTCGCGCCAGCCGACCGGGCCCGCGATCGCGACGGGGACCCCGCAGCTGGGGCAAGCGAGCGAACGCACCGCCAGGCGCGCGACCCGCTCGGATGGCCGCAGCTCGATCCGGGCGCCGTTCGCCCGCAGCTCGTCCTCGCGCTCGGGGTCGGGTTGAGAGTGCGGATCGAGGTGGAGAGCCACGCAACAAGTGTAGATTCCGACTGGCGTTGGTCATCGAGAAGATCTGCTTCGAGGAGAGGTGAGATGAGCTACTTCGTCACCGGAGGGACCGGCTTCATCGGCCGCAACCTGATCGAGCAGTTGCTGGACCGCGAAGGGACGATCTACGTGCTCGTGCGCGAGGGCTCGCGCGGGCGACTGGAGGAGCTGCGCTCGCGCTGGGGGGCGGATGAGGACCGGATCGTGCCCGTGGTCGGGGATCTCTCCCAGGAGAAGCTCGGCTGCGAAGAGCAGATCTCCGAGCTCAAGGGCAAGGTCGATCACTTCTTCCACCTGGCCGCGATCTACGACATGACCGCCGACGCCGAGTCCCAGCGCGTCGCCAACGTCGAGGGCACGCGAGAGGCGGTCAGGCTCGCCGAGGCGCTCGACGCCAAGCACTTCCACATGGTCAGCTCGATCGCCGCCGCCGGCCTCTACAAGGGCACCTTCACCGAGGAGATGTTCGACGAGGCCCATGACGTCGAGAACCACCCCTACTTCCAGACCAAGCACGAGTCCGAGGCCGTGGTCCGCGAGGAGGCCGAGGTCCCGTGGCGCATCTACCGCCCCGGCATCGTCGTCGGCCACTCCGAGACCGGCGAGATGGACAAGGTCGACGGCCCCTACTACTTCTTCAAGCTGCTGCAGCGCGCGCGCAACCTGCTGCCGCCGTGGGTGCCGGGCATCGGCATCGAAGGGCGCGAGATCAACATCGTCCCGGTGGACTTCGTCGCCAAGGCGATGGACCACATCGCCCACCAGGACGGGCTCGACGGGAAGGTCTTCCATCTGACCGACCCCAACCCGCTCAGCGCGGGCCAGATCATCAACCTGTTCGCCAAGGCCGCCCACGCCCCGGAGGCCGTGATGCGGATCGATCCGAAGATGCTCGATGTCGTCCCCAAGCAGGTGCGCTCGGGGGTGCAGATGCTGCCCCCGGTGAAACGGATCTCCGACCAGGTGCTGGCCGACCTAGGCATCCCCCGCTCGGTGCTCGTCTACATCAACTACCCGACCTCTTTCGACTCGACGAACACGCAGGCCGCCCTGGAGGGGACCGACATCACCGTGCCACCGCTGCCGAGCTACGCCGACCGGCTCTGGGACTACTGGGAGCGCAACCTCGACCCCGACCTGTTCAAGGACCGCTCGCTCTCGGGAGCGATCGGCGGCAAGACGGTGATGATCACGGGCGCCTCCTCGGGGATCGGCAAGGCGGCGGCGATCAAGGCGGCTGAGGCGGGCGCAAAGGTGCTGCTGGTCGCGCGCTCGCCCGAGAAGCTGGAGGAGACCAAGAACGAGATCGAGGAGGCCGGCGGTGAGGCCCACATCCACCGCGCCGACCTCTCGGACACCGACGACGTCGAGCGCATGGCCGAGGAGGTCCTTGCCGAGCACGGCAAGGTGGACATCCTGGTCAACAACGCCGGCCGCTCGATCCGCCGCTCGATCGCGCTCTCATACGACCGCTTCCACGACTTCGAGCGAACCATGCAGCTCAACTACTTCGGCTCCCTGAAGCTGATCCTGAGCCTGCTGCCCGCGATGCGCAAGACCGCGAAGGGCCACAAGAAGGGCGGGCACATCATCAACGTGAGCTCGATCGGGGTACAGACCAACACCCCGCGCTTCTCGGCCTACGTCGCCTCCAAGGCCGCGCTCGACGCCTGGTCGCGCTGCGCCGCCAGCGAGATGGTGGACGACAACGTCAGCATCACCACGATCCACATGCCGCTGGTGCGGACGCCGATGATCGCGCCGACCAAGATGTATGACGCCTTCCCGACGATCACGCCCGAGCAGGCGGCGGACATGATCTGCGACGCGATGATCCGCAAGCCGAAGAAGGTCGCGACACGCCTCGGCAACTTCGGCGAGCTGCTGTACACGGTCGCGCCGAAGGCCTCGGACGCCCTCCTCAACACCGCCTACAAGCTCTTCCCGGAGTCGAAGGCGGCCAAGGGAGTGGACAAGAAGAAGGACGGCGCCAAGGCCGGCAAGGACGAGGAGCTATCGACCGAGGGCGTCGCCTTCGCCTACCTGATGCGCGGGGTGCACTGGTAGTACGCTCGGGCCCATGAGCACGGGGAGGGCAGGCAGGATCTGGGCGGGGCTCGTCTGCCGGCAAGGACAAGGTCAGCGGCGGCAAGGGGAAGGACGTGCAGCTGCCGTGAGTCCGCTGGGAGCCAAATTCGCGCTGTCGATGGCGCTGGCGGCCGTTGGGTTGCTGACGACCGTCCCCGCAGCCGGCGCCGCCTATCCCGCGGGCCAGAACGGCCGCGTCCTCTTCTGGCACAGCACGGCGTCCCTCAGTGACGTGATCACTATCGCGCCGGACGGCTCCGCGCCCGCCAACCTCTCGACCTCGGACGCCGAGCCCAACTTCGATCCCTCCTACTCGCCCGACGGCCGCCGCATCGCCTTCAGCCGGCGCGTTTCCTCGGCTCCCCTCGACTACGAGGTGTGGGTGATGAACGCGGACGGCACCGGGGCGCACAGCGTCGCCGCCGGCGGCCCGGGGATCGACTGGAACCCGGCGTTCTCGCCCGACGGACGCTCGATCGTGTTCGGCAGCACCCGCGACCCGGCCGGCTACCTCGACGTCTGGATCATGAACGCGGACGGCTCCGGGGCGAGGAACCTGACGCCCGGATTCGTCGGGACGGACGATGACGCGAGCTTCTCGCCCGATGGCAGCAGGATCCTGTTCGAAAGCGACCGCTCGGGCCCCGACGTGGACCTCTACACGATGAACCTGGACGGCTCCGCGGTGACGCCGGTGACGGACAACGGCTTCGCGGAGGGCGGCTCTAGCTGGTCCCCCGACGGTGGCCGCATCGCCTTCGGGAGCAATATGGGCGGCGGCGCCGATTTTGATGTCTGGACGGTGAGCCCAGGCGGCACAGGCCCCATCAACCTGACTCCGACGAACCCGGTCAGCAACGGCTCGCCGAGCTTCTCGCCCGACGGCAAGCAGATCGCGTTCGCCAGCCTCGGCGACGGCGACTTCGACATCTACACGATGAGCTCGGCGGGCGGGCCCGCCGCCGACATCAGCAATGCCTTCGTGGGCCAGGACACGAACCCCGACTGGCAGCGGATCGCCAGATGCGGCGGGCGTGACGTCACCATCACCGGCGACGACGGCCCCGACAAGATCAAGGGCACGAAGAAAGCGGACGTGATCATGGGCTTCGCCGGCAAGGACCGGATCAAGGGCCTGGCGGGCAACGACCGCATCTGCGGCGGACTGGGCAAGGATCGGCTGGTGGGCGGCAAGGGCGCGCGCGACCGCTGCGCCGGCGGGCAGGGGCGCGACAGCGGCGCCTCCTGCGAGAAGGGCAAGCTCTGAGCGGATAGGGTCGCGGGCGATGGGCACGGCGACCAAGGCCCGCCTGCGCAAGCACTGGGGCTGGGGATACGAGGACCAGCAGCCCGATCGCGCCGCGCTCGAGGCCACCGCGAAGGCGATCACCGAGCGGCTCGGCTTCGAGGTGGACGAGATCGAGGAGCCGGTGCCGCTTGACCGGGTCGAGCTACCCGAGCCGCGGCTGAAGCCGCCGAAGCGCTTCTCCGAGATGTTCTCCTCGGATCCGTATGACCGCGTCAGCCATGCGCTCGGCAAGGCCTACCGCGACGTGGTCCGGGGCTTCCGGGGCCAGTTCGAGAACCCGCCGGACCTGGTCGCCTATCCCGAGTCGGTCGAGGACGTGGACTTCGTGCTCTCGTTCGCCGCCGACTCCCGGGCCGCGGCGATCCCGTTCGGAGGCGGCACCAGCGTGGTCGGCGGAGTCGAGCCGCGCGTCGGGGACGACTACAAGGGGTCGATCAGCGTCGACCTCGGGCGCATGAACCGGCTGCTCGAGGTGGATGCGGTCTCGCGCGCGGCTCGCATCCAGGCGGGCGTGCTGGGGCCTGCGTTGGAGGACCAGCTGCGCGAGCACGGCCTCACCCTGCGCCACTTCCCGCAGTCCTTCGAGTACTCGACGCTGGGAGGCTGGATCGCCACCCGCGCGGGCGGGCACTTCGCCACCCTCTACACGCACATCGACGACCTGGTCGAGTCGGTCCGAGCGGTGACCCCGGGGGGCGAGCACGAGTGGAGCAGCTTCCGGCTGCCGGGATCGGGCGCCGGGCCCAGCCCGGACCGGCTGCTGCTGGGCTCGGAGGGGACGCTCGGCGTGATCGTGGACGCCTGGATGCGGGTCCAGGAGCGCCCGCGCTGGCGCTCGTCGTGCGGCGTCGCCTTCGACGACTTTTCGGCGGGCGCCGATGCGGTGCGGTCGCTGGCCCAGTCGGGCCTCCATCCCAGCAACTGCCGGCTGCTCGACCCCGTGGAATCCTCGATCACGAGTGCCGGGCCGCCCGGCAAGGCGTTGCTGGTGCTGGGCTTCGAGTCCGCACACCATTCGGTCGACGAGTGGATGCGGCTCGCGCTCGAGTCGGTTCGAGAGCACGGCGGCGCGCCCGACGAGGTGCGCTCGAAGGGTCCCGGGGACGAGGGACGGGAGCGCGACGACCCCGGCGCCGAGGCGCGGCGGGGTGCCCCCGCCGTCTCGGAGACGGGCGGGGACTCCGTCGGCGCCTGGCGCCACGCCTTCCTCTTCGCGCCCTACTTGCGCGACTCGCTGGTCGCCTGCGGCGTCCTCTCCGACACCTTCGAGACCGCCATCACTTGGGACCGCTTCCCCGATTTCCACGACGAGGTGATGGAGACCGCCCGCAAGGCGGTGGCGTCCGCCTGCGGGGGGCCCGCGGAGGGGCCGGGGGCGCCGCGCATCGGCTGCCGCTTCACCCACGTCTATCCCGACGGCCCCGCCCCGTACTACACGGTGCTGGCCAAGGCCCGGCGCGGCTCCGAGGTCGACCAGTGGGACGAGGTCAAGGCGGCGGTGTCGGAGACGATCAACGACCTCGGGGGCACGATCACCCACCACCACGCGGTCGGCCGCGACCACCGCCCCTGGTATGACCGCCAGCGGCCGGCCCCGTTCGCGGCCGCGCTGCGCGCGGCCAAGGCCGAGCTCGATCCCCGGGGGATTCTCAACCCCGGGGTGCTGGTTGACCCGCTGCGCGACTGAGCACCCGCGATCCCTAACCTTGCGCTCCTCATGGAGGGCACGACTCTCGAGCAGAAGCCCGCGGTGAGCGAGGATCCGATCGTCGCGAGCGGGGCGAAGAAGCCACGGCGCGGGCCGGTCAAGGCCGTGCTGGTGGCCATGCGCCCGCAGGAGTGGGTCAAGAACCTGCTCGTGTTCGCTGGGCTGCTGTTCTCGGGCCAGTTCGACGAGGTCAATGCGATCCTCGCCGCGACTGTCACTTTCCTGGCCTTCTGCGCCGTCGCCTCGGCCGGATACCTGATCAACGACGCGCACGACCTCGACGAGGACCGCCAGCACCCCACGAAGCGCTTCCGCCCGATCGCCGCCGGCGAGCTCAGCATCCGCACCGCGATCACGCTTGCCGTCGCGCTGACCGTGGTCGGCCTCGCCGGCGCGACCGCGCTCGAGGGCCCCGAGGTCGGAGGCCTCGTGCTCGCCTACGGGATCGGCACCACGCTCTACTCCTACGTGCTCAAGCACGAGGTGATCCTCGACGTGATGACGATCGCCGGGCTGTTCGTGCTGCGCGTTCTTGCCGGCGCCGTCGCCGTCGACGCCGACGCCTCGGCCTATCTGCTGCTCTGCACCGGCATGGTCGCCCTCTTCCTGGGCTTCACGAAGCGCCGGCAGGAGGCGACGTCGGAGCTTCACTCGGGGACCGAAAGCAGGCCCGTGCTGGAGCACTATTCGATCCCCTTCCTCGACCAGATGGTGGCGATGGTGACCGCGGCGACGGTGATGAGCTACGCGATCTACTGCGTCAACTCGCCGCTGATCGGGTCGAAGATGCTGGGCACGCTGCCCGCGGTCACCTACGGGATCTTCCGATACCTCTACCTGATCTACGACCGCAAGGACACCCGCTCGACCGACGCGATCCTGCTCGAGGACAAGGGCATGATCGGAGCCGCGGTCGTCTGGGTCGCCTCGGTCATCGTGCTGCTGGCGCTCTACAGGTAGCCGCTTTGGGGTTCGCAGTGGTGCGGGCCGGAAGCGCCTCAGTCGGGCTGACTGGCCGGTCAACCAGGCGCTAGTGTGCGCGGCGTGGACCTGTCGCTGACCGAGTCTGAGGCAACCTTCCGCGACGAGGTGCGGGGCTGGCTCGAGGCCAACCACCCGGGCCCGGCGCCGGAGGGCGATGACGCGGCCGAGTTCGAGTTCCGTCGCGCCTGGCAGAAGAAGATGCACGAGGCGGGCTGGGCCGGGATCTCGTGGCCCGAGGAGTTCGGCGGTCGCGGCGCGACGCTGATCGAGCAGGCGATCTTCAACGAGGAGCTCGCGCGCGGGTCGGTGCCGGCGCCGGCAAACGTACTTGGCCTAGTGATGGGCGGACCCGTGGTCATCGCCCACGGGACGAACGAGCAGAAGGAGCGCTGGCTCGAGCCGATCCTCTCCGGCGAGGAGATCTGGTGCCAGGGGTTCTCGGAGCCCGAGTCGGGCTCGGACCTGGCCTCGCTCAAGTCGCGCGCCGTGAAGTCGAATGGCGCCTGGAAGGTGACGGGCCAGAAGGTCTGGACCACCTATGCGCATGAGGCGAAGTACTGCATGTTGCTGGCGCGCACCGACCCCGACGCCCCCAAGCACAAGGGCATCACCTATTTCATCCTCGACATGGACCAGCCCGGGGTCGAGGTGAGGCCGCTGCGCCAGATCACCGGCGAGGCCGAGTTCAACGAGATCTTCATGGAGGAGGCCGAGATCCCCGACGAGAACGTCGTCGGCGACGTCGGGGGCGGCTGGCAGGTGGCGATCACGACGCTGATGTTCGAGCGTGCGGGGCTGGGCGCCGTCGCGGTCGTCGGTCTGCGCCGGACGCTCGAGGAGCTGATCGCGCTGGTGCGGGAGCGCGGCCTCGAGGACGACCCGCTGATTCGCCAGCGCGTCGCCGAGTTCCAGATAGGGATCGAGGCGATGCGCCTGGGGGCGCTGCGCACGCTGACCGCGACGATGAAGACGGGCATCCCGGGCCCCGAGGGCTCGCTGGGCAAGTGGCAGTGGGCCACTTACAACCAGGCGATGACCGAGATGGCCAGCGAGGTCGCCGGGCCAGAAGGGGTCACGGTCGGCACCGACGCCAGCTACCGCTTCCTGCGCAGCCGCGCCAACTCGATCGAGGGCGGCACCACCGAGGTGCTGCAGAACATCATCGCCGAGCGCGTGCTGGGGCTCCCGAAGCTGAGGTAAGGACACGAGGGAACGTCACATGAACTTCGACCTCTCCGACGAGCAGAGCGAGATCAAGGGCACAGCCAAGCAGTTTCTCGGCGCCAAGTTCAAGCCCGAGAAGGTCCGCGAGCTGGCCGAGTCGCGCTCATACGACGACGCGCTGTGGAAGGAGATCGCCGACCTGGGCTGGGCGGGGATCGCGATCGACGAGGGGGACGGCGGCCAGGGGCTCGGCCTGATCGAGCTGGCCGTACTGCTGGAGGAGTCCGGGTTTTCATGCGCCCCCTCGCCGCTGCTGGGCACCGCGGGCGCCGCGCTGGTGATCTCGGCGGCTGGCTCGGATGAGCAGAGGGCCGAGTGGCTGCCGAAGCTCGCCTCGGGCGAGGCGACGGGCTCGTTCGGCGGTATCGGGCCCGACGGCCGCAGCAGCCTCTACTGCGACCTGCCTACCGCCGACGTGGCGGTCAGCTTCGACGGTGATGGCGCGCTGCTGGCGCCCGCGGTAGAGCTGGACTTCGAGGCGGTGGAGACGATCGACGCCACCCGCTCCTACGCGACCGCCGCCGCAGCGGCCGGCGAGCCGATGCCCGGCGACGTCGACGCCGGCCGCGACCGGCTCGCGGTCGCGATCGCCGCCGAGCTGGTCGGAATCGGCCAGCGGGCGATGGAGATGGCCGTGGAGTACGCGCGCGAGCGCAAGCAGTTCGACCGCGCGATCGGCTCCTACCAGGCGGTCTCGCACCGCTGCGCGGGGATGCTGCTGGGAGTCGAGGAGTCCCGCTCTCTCGTCTACTACGCGGCTTGGGCAGCGGACGCCGAGCCCGAGTCGCTGCCGATGGCCGCGGCGATGGCGAGCGCTCGCGCGGCCGACGCAGCCTGGGAGACGACGGCATCCGCCCTGCAGGTCTTCGGCGGCATCGGCTTCACCTGGGAGCACGACCTGCAGTTCTGGCTGAAGCGCTCCCGCGTCGCGGGCCGCATGCTGGGCTCCCCGCGCGAGCACCGCGACCGGGTCGCCGACCTGGCCGGCCTGGGCGCTGCCGAGCCGGCCGTGATCGCCTGAACGCCTACCCGGCTAGGGCAGGATCTCGGGCTCGCTGATCGCCTTCAGCTCGCCCCCGAGGTGGAAGTGGACGTCGACGGTGTCGTGGCGCCCGTAGCTGCCGAACAGCCCCAGCGCCATCGCGAGCCAGCGCCCGCCGCTCACCTGCTCCTCCATCAGCGGCCGCTTGAACAGGATCTCGTTGCCGCGCAGCGTGTAGTCGGGCCCCTCGCTCTGCTCGGCGCCGTTGATGAAGACCTTGATCGGCGGCTCCGCCCCCGAAGGCAGCCTCACCCGGCGCCCCGCTTCGACGCTCTCGCTCATCGCGTCAGCGTACCCGCGCCCGCCGAGTCGAATCTCAGCCGCCGAGCGATTGCCGCAGGCGCTCGAAGGCCTGGTCGAGGGTGTCGGCGTCCAGGGCCTCGCGCTTGAGGCCGCCCGTGTAGGCGATCACGGCCCCATCACCCATCACGTCCAGCCCTGCCTGGGGGCCGGCGAAGAGGCGGCTTGCCGAGATCTCGACCCGCGACTGAACCCGCTGGTCGGGGGTGAACTCCCGCAGCATGCTGACGGTCCCCAGGCGGCCCTCGCGTAGGGCGGCGTCGACGCGGTCGCGGGCGTGTTCCAGCGCCTCGTCCAGGGTGTCGAACTTGCCCTTGGTCACCTCCGAGCCGTGGCGCTCGGTGACGCGCCAGCGCATCGCGAGTCGAGCTAAGCGCCGCGGCGGATCAGCTTCGGGCGCCGCGCGGGCGGACCGGTGATCTTCTCGGGGCCCTCGCGCTTCTCGATCGGCGTGTAGTCCACGTCGCGCCGGCCGGTGTAGATCTGGCGCGGGCGGGCGATCTTCTGCTCGGTGTCCAGGATCAGCTCCATCCACTGCGCCACCCAGCCCGACGTGCGCGGGATCGCGAAGATGACCGTGAACATGTCGGTCGGGATCCGCAGCGCCTCGTAGATCAGCCCCGAATAGAAGTCGACGTTGGGGTAGAGCTTGCGCGAGGTGAAGAAGTCGTCGTCGAGCGCGCGCTTCTCCAGCTCGGTTGCGATGTCCAGCAGCGGGTTCTCGCCGGTCACCTCCAGCACCTCGTCCACGTGCTTCTTGATGATCCGCGCCCGCGGGTCGTAGTTCTTGTAAACGCGGTGGCCGAAGCCCATCAGCTTCTCCTCGCGGTTCTTGACGCCCTCGAGGAAGTCGGGGATGTTGTCGGTGGACTCGATCCTGCGCAGCATCCGCAGCACGGCCTCGTTGGCGCCGCCGTGGAGCGGTCCGTACAGCGCCGCGATGCCGGCCGCGACCGCCGAGTAGGGATCGACGTCCGAGGAGCCGACCGAGCGCACCGCGTTGGTCGAGCAGTTCTGCTCGTGGTCGGCATGCAGGATGAAGAGCACGTCGAGCGCCTTCGCCAGCCGCGGGTCGGGCTCGAAGGTGTTCTCCATCTTGAACAGCATCGAGAGGAAGTTCTCGGGGTAGCTGAGCTCGTTGTCCGGATAGACGTAGGGATAGCCCTGGCTGTGGCGATAGGCGAATGCCGCCAGGGTCGGGACCTTGGCGATCAGGCGGATCGCCGCCATGTAGCGCTCCTCCTCGTCGTCGATCTCCTTCGCGGTGGGATAGAAGGTCGACAGCGCCCCGACCGAGGAGAGCAGCATCCCCATCGGATGAGCGTCGTGACGGAACGCCTCGTTCAGCTTCTTGATGTCCTCGTGGACGAAGGTGTGGTGCGTGACGTCATAGACCCAGCGTTCCAGCTGAGCCTTGGTCGGCAGCTCGCCGAAGATCAGCAGGTAGGCGACCTCGAGGTAGCTGGAGTGCTCGCAGAGCTGCTCGATCGGGATCCCGCGGTGCTGGAGGACACCGGCCTCGCCGTCGATGTAGGTGACCGCCGAGCGGCAGGAGGCGGTGTTGGTGAAGGCCGGGTCGTAGCCCATCATCCCGAAGTCGTCCTCGGAGACCTTGATCTGGCGCAGGTCCAAGGTGCGGATGGTGCCGTCGGTGATCTCGACCTCATAGGACTCGCCGGTGCGGCTGTCGGTGATCGAGAGCGTGCCCTCGGCGGCGGGCTTGCCGTCGTCCTTTGCCTTGGCCTCAGCCTCGGCCTTCTGCTTCGTCGCCATAAAGCACCTCCTCGCAGGGGGTTCGCGCGGTTGGCCAGTATCTCACGGCCGGGGTCTCGGCCTCAGTCGACGTCGAAGTGGGTGATGCGCCTGAAGTCCAGGAGGCGCTGGGTGATCTCCTCCATGGACAGGGAGCTGACCCGCTCGGTGCCGAAGTCCTCGACGTTGAAGGAGGCGAGCACCGAGCCATAGGCCATCGCCTGGCGCAGCACCGCGGGATCGCCGGTGGAGGCGCCCGAGGCGCGCCTGTTGTCGAGATAGCCCAGGAAGCCGCCCGCGAAGCTGTCTCCGGCGCCGGTCGGGTCGCGGACGTCCTCCAGCAGATAGCCGGGGATCGCGAAGAACTCGCCATCGACGAACAGCGCCGCGCCGTACTCCCCGCGCTTGGCGACCGCGACCGTCGGGCCCATGCCCATCACCGCCCGCGCCGCGCGCGCCAGGTTGGGCTCGCCGGTCAGCATCCGGAGCTCGGCGTCGTTCAGCAGCACGCAGTCGGTCTCGGCGATCGCCGCAGTCAGGGACTCGCGCTCGGTCTCGATCCAGAGGTTCATCGAATCGAGCGCTGCAAAGCCGGCGCCCGTGCACTCGGCCCGGACGCGGCGCTGCAGGTCGGGCTGGATGTTGCCGAGGAACAGCATCTCGGCCTGACGAGACCCCTCCGAGAGCTTCGGGTCGAACTCGGCGAAGACGTTCAGCTGGGTGTCGTCGGTGTGGGCGACGTTCATGTCGTAGTCGTAGTGCCCCTGCCAGAAGAACGTCTTGCCTCCCTCGATCCGCTCGATGTCCTCGGTGATCACGCCCCTGCCCTCGAGGACCCCGAGCTGCTCGGGACCGAAGTCGTCGCCGACGGGCCCCACCACCCGCACCTCGGTGAAGAAGCTGGCGGCGAGGCTGAAATGCACGGCCGAGCCGCCCAGCATCCGCTCGCGCTCGCCGAAGGGCGTACGCACGGAATCGAACGCGATTGAACCTACGACTGTTAGGGACATGAAGTTGGTGAGGGCCCCGGCCCCGGTATGTTCAGGGCGGTGAAGGCTATTCAGATCGAAGAGTTCGGGGGCCCGGAACAGCTGAAGCTGGTCGATCTCCCCGATCCCGTGCCCGGCGAGGGTGAGGTTCTGATCGACGTCGCCCGCGTGGGCATGAACTTCGCCGACACGCACGCGATCCGCAACGACTACTTGGCCGAGCAGTCGCTGCCCCTCATTCCCGGCGCCGAGCTCAGCGGCACGAAGCCCGACGGCACCCGCGTCGCCGCGATGCTCGGCAACGGCGCCTACGCGCAGAAGGTGGCGGTCCCCGAAGCGTTTCTGGTTCCGATCCCCGACGAGGTCAGCGACGAGCAGGCCGCGGGCCTGCTGCTGCAGGGGATCACCGCGCATTCGCTGCTGCACTACTGCGCGCACGTGCGCGAGGGCGAGACGGTCGTGGTCGAGGCCGCCGGCGGCGGCACCGGCAGCCTCGCGGTGCAGCTCGCCAAGCGCGCCGGGGCCAAGGTCATAGCGCTCGCCTCGAACGAGGAGAAGCGCAAGCTCGCCGAGCGGCTCGGCGCGGACGCGACCGCGGACTCACGGGCCGACGATCTGACCGCCGCGATCATCGAGGCCAACGGCGGCGACAAGGTCGACGTCGTCCTCCACATGAGCGGCACCGGGTTCGAGGCCGAGCTGAAAGCGCTCGACACGCTCGGTCGCATCGTCGCCTTCGGCAACGCGGCCCGACACCCGAACCAGGTGGAGACGAACTACCTGCTGCAGACCTCGAAGTCGGTGATCGGCTTTTGGCTGGTGCCGCTGATGATCAAGCGCCGCGACGTCGTCGGAGCCGCGATCGGGGAGCTGCTGGGCGCGGTCGCCGCCGGCGAGCTCGAGGTCGTGATCGGCGAGGTGTATCCGTTGAGCGATGCGGCCAAGGCGCACGCGGCGTTGCAGGAGCGCAGGAGCACCGGCAAGCTCCTGCTCGACCCCTCCTCGTGAGCGATACCCCCGATAACAACGGCGAGCTTGTGGAGGACGTGGAGGTCGATGTCGACGTCGCGGCCGACGCCGGGGGCGACAGCACCACCTTCGCCGACCTCGGCCTCTCGAAGGATCTGCTGCAGACGCTCGACGAGCTCGGCTACGAAGAGCCGACGCCGATCCAGGCGAAGGCGATCCCCGAGCTGCTCGGGGGCCACGATGTGATCGGACAGGCGCAGACCGGCAGCGGCAAGACGGCCGCCTTCGGGCTGCCGATGCTCGAATACATCGACCCCGAGAACGAGGAGACTCAGGCCTTCGTCCTCACCCCGACCCGCGAGCTCTGCATCCAGGTGACCCAGGCGATGCGCGCCTACGCCGAGCATCTCGAGGGCGTCGAGATCGTCGCCGTCTTCGGCGGCGCCCCGATCCGTGAGCAGCAGGCCCGCCTGCGCCACGGCGCCCAGGTCGTGGTCGCGACGGTGGGCCGGATGATGGACCTGATCAACCGCCAGTCGCTCGTCCTCACTTCGTCGCGCTACGTCGTGCTGGACGAGGCGGACGAAATGCTCGACCTGGGTTTCATCGAGGACGTCGAGAAGATCCTGCGCATGTGCCCGAGCGGGCGCCAGACCGCGCTGTTCTCGGCGACCATGCCCGAGCCGGTCGCGAGGCTCGCCGAGGCCTACATGTACGACCCGACGACGATCCGGGTGACGCCGAAGAAGCTGACCGTGGACTCGGTCGAGCAGGCCTACGTGATGGTCGAGCCGCGCGACAAGCTGAAGCGGGTGATCGAGGTGCTGAAGGCCGAGGACCCAGAGCAGGCGATCATCTTCTGCCGCACCAAGATTGGCGCCGCGAAGCTGGACCGGGCGCTGGCCGATACGGGCCTTCGCGTCAAAGCCCTGCACGGCGACCTCAGCCAGGGTCAGCGCGACGGGGTGATGATCTCCTTCAAGGAGCACAAGGTGCCGCTGCTGGTCGCGACCGACATCGCCGCTCGAGGCCTGGACATCGAGCACGTGACCCACGTCATCAACTACGACCTGCCGAACAACCCCGAGATCTACGTGCACCGGATCGGGCGCACGGGCCGTGTCGGGCGCACCGGCCGGGCGATCACCTTCGCGACCGCCAAGCAGCGCGAGGACCTGAAGACCATCGAGCGCGTGGTCAAGGCGCCGATCGGCGAGTGGGAGCCTCCTGAGGAGCGCCTCGAGCACGCGCCCAGGCCCCGGCGGCGCGAGCGCGAAGCCAAGCTGGACGGGGACGGCAACGTAAAGCTGTTCGTCAACCGCGGCAAGCGCGGCGGCATCGCCGAAGAGGACCTGCGCTGGGCGCTGACGGAGGGCGCGGTGATCCCGGAGGAAGCGATCGGCTCGATCCGCGTCCTGGACCGGTTCTCGTTCGTGGAGCTGAAGGCCGGCGAGGCCGAGAAGGCCGTCGAGTTCCTGGACGGGACCAAGCTCAAGGGCAAGCAGATCCGGATGGAGGTGGCGCGCTCCTGAACGGCGCGGTTTCCAGGGATGCCGTCCCGGACGACGGCTGCCCGTCCTTGATCGAGGAATACGCGATGATCGGGGACCTGCACACCGCGGCGCTGGTCAGCCGCAACGGCTCGATCGACTGGCTCTGCGTTCCGCGCTTCGACTCGGGGGCCTGCTTCGCCGCGCTGCTCGGCGACGAGCGCAACGGACGCTGGCGGCTGGCGCCGGCCGGCGAGATCACAGGGGTCAGCCGCCGCTATCGCGACGGCACGATGGTGCTGGAGACCGATTTCGAGACAGCCGAGGGGGCCGTTCGGGTGATCGACTGCATGCCCGTCAAGGGCCACGGGCGGACGGTGGTCCGCGCCGTCGAGGGCCTCCGCGGCGAGGTCCAGATGCACATGGACCTGGTCATCCGCTTCGACTACGGATCGACGATCCCGTGGGTGCAGAGCGGGCCCACCGGGACCTCGGCGGTCGCAGGGCCGGACTCGCTCCACCTCTGGACCGACGTGGACACGCGCGGCGAGAACCTGAAGACGGTCGCCGACTTCGTCGTCCGCGAGGGCGAGGACATCCCCTTCATCCTCACCTGGAACCCGTCGCACGAGGAGGCCCCTGAGGCGGTATCGGGCCTTTGGGCGATTCAGGACACCGAGCGCTGGTGGCGGGACTGGAGTCAGAGCTGCGCCTTCGAGGGCGAGTATCGGGACCAGGTGGTCCGCTCGCTGCTGGTGCTGAAGGCGCTCACCTACAAGCCGACCGGGGGCATCATCGCGGCGCCGACCACGTCGCTGCCGGAGGCGCTGGGGGGCGAGCGCAACTGGGACTACCGCTACTGCTGGATGCGCGACGCGGTGCTGACCCTGGACGCGCTGATGCTGGGCGGGTACAGCCAGGAGGCGCTGGACTTCGGCGCCTGGGTCCTGCGCGCGACCGCCTCGCACCCCTCCCAGACCCAGGTGCTGTACGGCGTCAGCGGCGAGCGCCGGCTGCTGGAGTACGAGCTCGACCACCTTCCGGGCTACGAGGACTCGAGGCCGGTGCGGGTCGGCAACGCGGCCGCGGACCAATTCCAGCTCGACGTCTTCGGCGAGCTGCTCGACGCCGCCTACCGCGGGCGGGAGCTGACCGGGTCGCTGGTTCAGACCGGCTGGGCGCGCCAGCGCACCCTGCTCGGCTACCTGGAGGAGATCTGGCGCGAGCCCGACGAGGGCATCTGGGAGGTGCGGGGCCCTCGCCGCCAGTTCACCCACTCCAAGGTGATGGCCTGGGTCGGCTTCGACCGGGCGATCAAGACCTGCGAGATACAGGGCGGCGAGGGCGACGTGGAGCGCTGGCGGCGGGTGCGCCAGGAGATCCATCACCAGGTCGTCACCGAGGCCTACGATCCCGAGCGCAACACCTTCACCCAGTACTACGGCTCAAAGGAGCTCGACGCGGCGACGCTGCTGATCCCGGCCGTCGGCTTCCTGCCGCCCGACGACGCGCGCGTGATCGGCACGATCGACGCGATCCAGAGCGAGTTGGCCGGCGACGGGTTCGTGCGGCGTTACTCGACCGCCGAGGGCCAGGACGAGGTCGACGGCCTGCGCGGCGAGGAGGGGGCGTTCCTGCCCTGCTCGTTCTGGCTGGCCGACGCCTTGGCGATGGCGGGGCGCACCGACGAGGCCCGTGAGCTGTTCGAGCGGTTGCTGGAGCTTCTCAACGACGTCGGCCTGATCTCCGAGGAGTACGAGCCGAAGCAGGGCAGGCTGATCGGCAACTTCCCCCAGGCCTTCACCCACCTGGCCCTGATCAACACTGCTTCGCTGCTGGGGGGCGCCAAGGCGATGAGCCGCCCACAGGGCGGGGGCGAACACGGCCACGTCTTGTAGTTAAGCCAGTTCCTCGATACGGGCGATCAGGTCGTCCCACTCGAACGGCTTCGGGATCACCCCGTTGGCGCCGATCGCGACCATCCGCTCGGGCTGCTGGGCGTCGAGGTGGGCGGAGATGATCAGGACGGGGATCTGGCAGCCGTCCTTCCGCAGTTGCTGCAGAGCGTCGATGCCCGAGAGCCGCGGCATCATCGCGTCCAGCAGGATCAGGTCGGGGGCCGTCGTGCCGTCTGCCGCCTCGATCGCGTCCAGCACCTCGACGCCGTCGGTCGCGGTCTCGACCTCGTAGCCAGAGGCCTCGAGCCGCCGCTGCAACATCAGCAGCACGGTCTCGGAGTCGTCGGCGACCAGGAGCCTGGTCACGTGCGGGCCTCGGTCGCAGCTTCGCGACCGTTGCCCGAGCTCTTCGGGTCCGGCCGGCCATCCTTGGCGATCGGCAACACGAAGCGGAAGGTAGCGCCCTTGCCCGGCTTGGACGCGGCCGAGATCGCCCCGCCATGCAGCTCGACCAGCGATTTGGCTATCGCGAGGCCAAGGCCTGTGCCCCCGATCTCCTGCGTCTCGCCGCTCTGGGCCCGCCAGAAGCGCTCGAAGACGTGGTCCAGCTCGTCCGGGTCCAGGCCAGGACCGTTGTCGGCCACGGCGAACTCGACCTGGGTGCCGACCGTGGCGGCCGTCAGGCGCACGCGGGCTCCCTCGGGGGCGTACTTGTTGGCGTTGGTGAGCAGATTGGACAGCACCTGACCGATGCGGTCGGGATCCGCGATCACGTCGGGGACGTCCTTCTCGACGCTGACCGTCAGCCGCTGGTCCTTCTCGTCGAAGTTGGGACGCATGTGGCGGCCGACGCGCTGGGCCAGGGGCCGGACCGGGGTCGGCTCAGGATCGATGCGGAGCTTGCCGGCGTCGCTGCGGGCCAGGTCGAGCAGGTCGTTGATCATCTTCTGCAGCTGGCCGGCGCTGTCGGCGATGATGTCGGCCGCCTCCATCTGGCGGGCGTTGAGCCCCTTGGGCTGCGCGGTCAGCATCTCGGCGAAGCCCTTGACCACCGTCACCGGGGTGCGCAGCTCGTGCGAGACGGTGAGCACGAAGTCATCCTTCATCCGCTCCACGCGATCGCGCTCACGCGCGTCGCGTTCCAATGCGGTGGCCATCTCGTTGAAGGCCTGCCCCAGGGTCGCGATCTCGACCGGGCCGCCGACCTCCACCCGGGTCTCGAGGTCGCCGCCCGCGAGGTGGCGGGCACCGTCGACGAGGCGGGCCAGCGGCGCGCGCATCGAGTTGATCAGGCCGGAGAAGAGGATCAGCGCGGCAAACAGCGCCCCAGCCAGCCCGACCGCGACCAGGATCGTGGTGTCGCGCGTGTCCTCGCGGGCGTTCTCGCGGACGGCGTCGCGAGCGCCCCGGGTGGCGACGCTGAGCTGTTCCACGCTGGTCGTGACCTCGGTGGTCAGCCGCCGCTCGAGCCTGCGTGGAGGGTCGCGACCGCGTAGCCGCGGCGCGGCCACGGCCTCGCGCCAAGCGGCTTCATCGCCGATCAGGCGCTCGACCCGCGCGGGCAGCACCGGGTTGCCCGCGGTCAGCTCCAGGGCGCGGTCGGCGGCCGCGTCGAAGTCCTCGGTCGCGCGCTCGAACTCGCGCGCGTCGGGGGGCTGCCCGGGCGCAGGGGGCCGGATGGCCGCCTGTTCGAGGATGAAGCTGGAGGCGAGGCGCTCGGCCTCGAGCTCGACCTGGAAATAGCGGCTGGTTTCGTCCTCGAAATCGACCCGGATCTGGAACAAGCGCCCGACGCCGAGCAACGAGACCGCCAGCAGCAGCGCGAAGAGGATCAGGAATCCGATCCTCAAGCGTGCCGTCAGGGAAGGGTTGAATCGCATCGTCGCCTCGCCGCTGCTCTATATCTACACTACTGAGTAGAAGTTGTATGGGTAATGGAATGCTTTCGCAATGGCGCCGCGGAATGGTGGCGCGAGGCTTGGCCGCGGCAGCGCTGCTGGCCATCCCCGTGACCGTCGCTGCGGCGATCGGATTCGAGGGCAGCCTCGGCGGCCTCTATGACGGCCTCGACGCCGTCGTCTCCGGCCCGGACACCTCCCAGGACGAGCCCGCGGCCGCGAGCTCCGACGACGCGGCGCCGGCGGCCGCCACGGAGCCGGCCGCCGCGGCGGCCTCCAACCCGGGCGGCGCCGGGAGCGGCGGCGGAGCTGACCCGACCGCCGGGGGCAACACCATCAGCCCCACCACCGGCGGCGGCGGCAGCAGCGGCGGTGGCGGGTCCGGCACGGGAACCGGCGGCGGCGACCTTGGCCTGCCGACGGGCGGCGGCGGCGGGGGCGGCGGAGTTCTCGGGGGCGGCGGCCCGGCTCCGGCGTCGGCGGCGTCGGCGGCGCGGTTGGCGACGCCGTCAACGGCGTCAACGAGACCGTCGGCGGGCTCCTCGGCGGCAACAAGCCGTAGCGGCCAGGCTCAACTACAGCTCGATCCCGGTCAGCCTGGCCAACCGGGCGATCGTCTGCTCGGGGTCGACGTGGCGGATCGCCGTCATCCCCACCGCCTCCGCCCCCTCGCAGTTCTCGCGCAGGTCATCGACGAACAGGCAGGCCTGGGGCCGTACGCCCAGCTGCTCCGCCGCCAGCAGGTAGATCTCGGGCTCGGGCTTGTGCATCCGCACCTCGGCCGAGATCACGACCTCGTCGAAGAGCTCCGCCAACAGCTTGCGGTCGTAGTGGTCCACGCTCCAGGAGTTGGAGACGAGCCCCGTCCGCAGGCCGCCGGCGCGGACGCCGCGCACCGCCTGCACCATCTCCGGCAGCGGCCTCATCCCCGCGAACATGCTGTCGATCAAGCCGGTGTGGTCCTTCAGGCCCAGCCGGGCCCCGAACTTGCGCTCGAACTCGCCCTCGGTCAGGGCCCCGGTCTCCAGGCCGCGCAGGTCGGCGAGCGCCTCGGGATCGGTTCGGAACAGGTCCTTGACGGCCTCGGCGTCAAGCCCCTCGTCGATGCAGAAAGCCGCGAAGCTGTCCCAGACCGGCGTCGTCAGCACGCCCCCGAAGTCGAACAGCACGGCCTGGTACTCATATGCAGGCGCCCCCGGACGCGAAGCAGAGGAGTCGCCGTCATATGGTTCGGGCATGGCGGAGCAGGCTACCGACGCCCCCGAGGGGATCGACCGCGCCGGGGTCGAGTCCTGGTTCGAGGCCAACGTCGAGGGCGCAGAGCCACCTCTCAAGTTCGAGCGCATCTCCGGGGGCCGCTCGAACCTGACCTTCGGGGTCCACGACGCCGGCGGCGGCAGCTGGGCGCTGCGCCGCCCCCCGCTCGGGAAGCGGCTCGGCTCGGCCCACGATATGGGCCGCGAGCACCGTGTGATCGCGGCGCTGCGGGACACCCCGGTGCCGGTTCCCCCGGCCGTCGGCCTCTGCGAGGACGAGTCCGTGAACGGAGCTCCCTTCTACGTGATGGGTTTCGTCGAGGGGCCGATCCTGCGCTCGGCCGAGGACGCGAAGCCCTTCAGCGAGCAGCAGCGCGCCGAGATCGGCGAGCGCGTCGTCGACACCCTCGTCGAGATCCACACCGTCGATCCCGATGCCGTCGGACTCGGTGAGCTGGGCCGCAAGGAGGCCTACGTCGAGCGCCAGCTGAAACGCTGGCACGGTCAGTGGGAGAAGTCCAAGACCCGCGAGCTCGAAATGGTTGACGAAGTCCACCGCCGCCTCGCCGCCGGCGTTCCCGAGCAGGGGCCCGCGACGATCGTCCACGGCGACTATCGCCTCGACAACATGATCCTGGCGCCCTCCGGCGAGGTCGCCGCTGTCGTCGACTGGGAGCTGTGCACGCTCGGAGACCCGCTCGCCGACGTCGGGCTGCTGCTCGTCTACTGGTCAGAGGCCGGCGACGACTTCATGCCCCTGTTCGCGCCGGCGACGATCGCCTCGGGGTTCATCAGCCGCGATCAGGTCCGCGAGCGCTACGCCGAGCGATCGGGCCGCGACCTGGCCGAGGTCGACTACTTCGTCGCCCTCGGGTACTGGAAGCTGGCGATCATCCTCGAGGGGGTCTACGCCCGCTACGCCGCCGGCCAGTACGGCAAGGCGGAGGGCGACTTCGAGGAGTTCGCCAAGATCGTCGAGCGCCTCGCCGAGGCGGCCGAGCAGGCGGTCAGCCGGGTCGGCTAGGCCTTTGCGGGCTCGGGGGCCGCGACGCCGTTGCCGCTCGCCTCGCCCTTGCCCTCCGCGCGCTTCGCGGCGCGGTTCAGCTCGCGGCGGGCGATGACCATCTTGTGGACCTCGTCGGGGCCGTCGGCGACCTTGAGCATGCGCGAGAAGCGCCACATGCCGGCGAGGGGGGTGTCGTCGGACATGCCGAGCGAGCCGTGGGTCTGGATCGCGCGGTCGAGCACGTCCATGACCATGTTCGCGGCCACGACCTTGATCTGGCTGATCGCCTGGCGGGCGCGGCGCTTGCCCTCGGTGTCCATCAGCCAGGCGGCGTAGAGGGTCAGCAGGCGGGCCTGGTCGACCTCCATGCGGCTCTTGGCGATGAAGTCCTGGATGAACTGCTTGTCGGCCAGCGGGCCACCGAAGCTCTCGCGCTTGTTGGCGTAGTCGCACATCATCTCGATCGCCCGCTCGGCGGTGCCGATCGCGCGCATGCAGTGGTGGATCCGGCCCGGGCCAAGGCGGTCCTGGGCGATCACGAAGCCGGCGCCGCGCTCGCCGAGCAGGTTCGAGGCGGGAACGCGGCAGTCCTCGTAGCGGACCTCGCAGTGGCCGGGGCCCTTGTCGTGGCCCATCACCGGAACGGGACGGACCAGGTTGAAGCCCGGGTTGTCGATCGGGACGAGGATCATGCTCGCCCGCGTGTACGGGGCGGCGTCGGGGTCGGTGACCACCATCGCGATCGCGAAGCGGGCGCCGACGGCGCCGGAGGTGAACCACTTGTGCCCGTTGATGACCCATTCGTCGCCGTCCAGTACGGCGCGGGTCTGCAGCGTGGTCGGGTCCGAGCCCGAGACCTCGGGCTCGGTCATCGAGAAGCAACTGCGCGCATCGCCCTCCAGCAGGGGCTGGAGGAACTCGGCCTGCTGCTCGGGCGTGCCGTGGTCGATCAGGATCTCGGCGTTGCCGGTGTCGGGCGCGGCGCAGTTGAAGGACATCGGCGCCGCGACTGGGCTGCGGCCCATCTGCTCGCAGAGCATTCCGTACTCCCAGTTTGTGAGGCCGGCGCCGTGCTCGTCGTCGGCGATGAACAGGTTCCAGAGGCCCTCCTCACGCGCCTTCGCTCGGATCTCGATCAGGATCTGCGGATAGGGGACGCCGGGCTTGACCTCGTCGTCGAGCGCCCTCATCACCTCGGCCTCGCTGGGATAGACGTGCTCGGCCATGAACGCTTCGATCCGCTCCAGCAGCGACTCGACCGCGGGGCTGGGATTGAAGTCCATGCCGTGAAAGCTACTAGGCGCCCGCGTTGCGGTAGCGCGTGAACAGCTCGCCCTTCGACTCCAGCAGCCATACCAGCTCCTGCCCGGCGACCTCCCCCAACGCGCCCTCGAGAACGCGCGGCGCCACGCCCCCGGCCAGCTTCGGGGCAATCGTCAGGAACAGCTCGTCGGCGAGCCCCGCGGCGCGCAGCTCGCCGTGCAGGTGCGGCCCTCCCTCGCACATGACCGAGCGGACGCCGCCCTCGCCAAGCAGCCACTCCATCGCCTTCGGCAAGTCGACCCGGTCGGTGTGGCGGACCACCTCCACGGGGGTCGCGGTCGGGGGCGGGTCCTCCTCGGAGGCGGTGAAGATCACGACCCGCCCGCCGCCGTCGCTGAACAGGCCTGCGTCCCAGGGCAGGTCGAGCCGGTTGGTGACGATCACCCCGAGCGGGTCGTGGGCAAGGCCCGTTTGCTCACGGTAGGCCCGCAGGTCGGGGTCGGAGACGATGCGGCCGTAGCGCTCGGCGCGCATCGTGCCGGCCCCGATCATGACGGCGTCGAACCTGGTGCGAAGGCGCTGCAGGACCTCGGTGTCGGTGGCGCTGCCGATCGGGCCGGACCTCCCGTCGATCGCCGCGCGGCCGTCCAGCGTGGTCGCGAAGTTGAGAGCCAGGTAGGGGCGGTCGTCGTGCGCGAGCGCCTCGTAGTCCAACTCCGCGAGCTGGGCGGCCACCGTGGTCTCCGCCTCGTCGGGCAGCAGCCTGCGGACGGCGTGGGTGTCCCCGGGGATCGAGTTCAGCGGTCGCCCGCGATCTCGTCCAGGTGCTCGACGTTGGCGCGGTCCTCGTCCTCGGCGCTCGGTTCACCGGCGAACCAGGCGTCGAGGATCTCAGCCAGCTCGGCCTCGGAGGTGGCGCGGAGGCTGATCGCGAGCGCGTTGGCGTCGTTCCAGCGCCGCGCGCCCTCAGCGGTCTGCGCGTCCAGGCAAAGTGCGGCGCGAATCCCTTCGACCTTGTTGGCGGCGATCGAGGCGCCGGTGCCCGTCCAGCAGCAGACGATCGCCTGCTCAGCGCGGCCCTCGGCCACGTCGCGGGCGGCCGCCTCGCTGGCCCAGGCCCAGTCGTCGCGCTCCTCCTCGTTCAGGGCGCCGTGCGGGATCGGCTCGTGACCGCGCCTGCGCAGCTCCTCCAGCACGGCGTCGGCGACGCCGACCCGTTCGTCGGCTGCGACCGCGATCCTCATGCAGTCAGCGTAGAGCGCAGCGTCGGTCAGCCGTAGGACTTCCAGCGCGGGAACTCGCGGCCGGCGAACTCCTGGATTCGTCTTGAGTCCTCCGCGAAGTGCCTCGTCAGATGAGACTCGATCCCCGGCGTCAGCGTCGGCCTCGGCGCCTCGGGGGCGTCGGGGTTGTGCACGGCCTTCTCGACCATCCAGCGCATGCGCTCGGGCAGGCGGTCGAAGTTGCGGTCGAAGGACCGGAAGCCCGGCAGCTTGACCAGCTTCTCCATCAGCTGGTACTTGTCGCCCTCCTTGGCCGTCGAGCGCTCCCACTCGCGGTCGAACTGCTCGGAGGTGAACTCGGGATCGACGCCGGCGAACTCGAAGGCTCGGCGCATCGTCGCTTCGCGGTCCTCCTGCAGCTCCTCGGCGGCGATGACCGCGATCTGCTCGGAGGGGAACAGCTCCAGGTAGGGCTGCAGCTGCATCCAGTACATGCTGCGGGTGACGTAGGTCTGGTCGTCGCGGGTCAGCACGTCCTCCATCGAGCGCGTCTCGTAGCCCGCGCCGGTGGCGTGGCGCCAGTGGGAGAGGATGCGGCTGATCGGGTCGCGGACCATGTAGAGCAGCTTCGCGTCGGGCAGGTTGTCCCTGATCCGCTCCGCGACGCCGGAGTAGCGCGGCTGGTTCGTGTAGTGCGGGGAGGACTCGCCGCGGACGGGAAAGCGGTCGTCGAAGCGCCCCTCGTACCACGGCAGACCCAGGTCCCAGTTCAGCTCCTGCACGAAGAAGTTGAGCTCCTTCGGTTTCGACATGTTGATCTCGGGGTGCAGGCCGAGGTAGTGATGGATGCTCGTCGTGCCGCACTTGAGCCCACCGATGATGATCAGGTTCGGCATCGCGGCGTGGCCGCGGCGGCGGCGCGGGACGTTGCCCATGCGCTTGCGGTCGGTCGCGTAGCGCTCGCGGGCGCGATCGCACATCGCCTCGTCGGCGGGGTCATGGGCCGTGCCCGAAGCCGGTAAATCGGGGAGGGAAACCGGACGGCGGCCCTGCTCGGTCGTCGCCATGAGCGCGGAAGTGTAGGGATAGGGTGGGCGATCGTGGACGAGGTCTTTCGCACTCCCGATGGCCGCTTTCAGAGCCTCCCCGGCTACGACTTCGCGCCCAACTACGCGGAGGTCGACGGCCTGCGCCTGCACTACATCGACGAGGGTGAAGGGCGGCCGGTCGTCTGCTTCCACGGCGAGCCAACCTGGGCCTACCTCTATCGGAAGATGGCGCCGCCGCTGTTGGCCTCGGGCCATCGCGTGGTCTGCGTCGATTACGCGGGCTTCGGCCGCTCGGACAAGCCCACCCACCAGGGCTGGTACACCTACGACCGTCATTTCGAGTTGGTCTCGGCGGTGCTCGGTGACCTCGATCTCAACGACGCCGTGGTGGTGGTCCAGGATTGGGGCGGGGCGATCGGCCTGCGCTGGGCGGTCGAGAACGCCAAGCGGGTCGGCGCCCTGGCGATCCTCAACACAGGACTGTTCAACGGGCGGGTCTCGAAGGGGATCCTGGCATGGCGCGAGTTCGCTGAGAAGAATCCCGACCTTCCCATCGGATTCGTGCTCCAGGGCGGGACCGCGACCGAGCTCCCAGCGGATGTGATCGCGGCCTACGAGGCGCCCTTCCCGGACCTCGCCTCGAAGGCCGGCGCGGCCATGTTCCCGCAACTGATCCCGCTCTCCGAGGACGCGCCAGTGGCAAGCGCCATGCGGGGTGTCGCAGACGAGCTGAGCCGCTGGCAGAAGCCGGCGCTGGTGGCCTTCTCGGACTCGGACCCGACGAGCCCCCATCCGCGCGCCGGCGAGGTGTTCGTGGACCTCATTCCCACGGTGGAGGAGCTGGTCACGATCGAGGGCGCGTCTCACTTCCTGCAGGAGGATCGAGGCGAGCAGATCGCTGAGGAGATCCTCGGGTTCCTGAAGGCGAATGGCGGGTAGCGGGGCATCGAAGAGAGCAGCGAAGAAGCCGGCTCCGAGGAAGAAGCCGGCCGCGCAAGAGAAGTTGAAGCCGCTGCGCTCCCTCAGCCGCAAGCAATGGGAGGCGGTGGCGCGCAAGTCGTTCGACCGCTTCGGCGAGGTGGGGCTCACCGACCGCGCCGCGGCGCTCGCCTACTACGGGTTCCTGTCGCTGTTCCCGGCGCTGATCGTCGCCGTCGCCCTGCTGGCCCTGCTCGGCAACTACCCCGAGACCTACCGCAGCATCATCGAGACCCTGCACGACGCCGCGCCCGGCGAGGCCGTGAACGCGATCGACAGCGCGCTCAAGAACGTGCTGCGCGGCGGCGGCGCCGAGGGCTTGCTCGGTTTCGGCCTGTTGTTCGCCTTCATCACCGCCTCGGGCGCGATCGGCGCGGCCATCCGGGCGCTGGAGGCGATCAACCAGACCAGCGAGTCCGCCAGCTTCGTGCGCAGCAACCTAACCCGGCTGTGGCTGACGGTGACCCTGATGGCGCTGATGCTGATCGCCGCGGTGGCGCTGCTGATCGCCGGCCCCCTGTTCGGCTCGATCGCCGAGTCGGCGGGCATGGGCGACACCGGCCGCACGCTTGTGCAGCTGCTGCGCTACCCGGCCGGCTTCGCGGCGCTGCTGCTGGCTCTGCTGCTTCTGTACGCCCTGGGCCCAGCGGGCACCCGGCGCAGGCTCGTCGAGCATCTGCCAGGGGCGCTGCTGGCAACGGTGCTGTGGGTGCTGGCCTCGATGGCCTTCTCCTTCTACGTCGACAACTTCGGCAGCTACGACAAGACCTACGGCACGCTCGGCGCGGTGATCGTGCTGCTGATCTGGATCTACGTCGGCGCGGTGGCGATGCTGCTGGGCGCCCTGGTCAACAGGGAACTGACCAGGGTGAGGTGAGGGGTCTGGCTATCTTCCTGCCGTGAGCGCGCCACCGCTCGGGTTCGACCCGAGCTCGTCATGGGACCGGTTCCTGCAGGGGGCCGACGAGTTCTTCGACCGGCTGGGGGACATCGGCTGGCTCGCGATGGGGGTGGCGCTGGCGTTCTACCTGGCGCACCTGCTGGCCCGCACCCGCGCCTGGCAGAACGTGCTGCGCGCGGCCTACCCGAAGAGCGAGGTCTCCTACGCAAAGATCACCGCGTCGTACCTGGCCGGCGCCGGGCTCAACAGCTTCATCCCCGCCCGCGTCGGCGACGCGGTCAAGATCTTCCTAGCGAAGAAGTCGATCCGCCGGTCGTCCTACCCGGCGATCACCTCGTCCTTCTTCGTGCAGTCGGTGTTCGACACCACGGCCGGGGTCCTCGTCTTCGTCTTCGCCCTCAGCCAGGGGCTGCTGCCGGCGGCGCCCGAGCTGCCGAACCTGCCCGCGTTCGAGATCTCCTTCTGGGCCGAGAACCCGGACATGCTGATCTTCTTCGTCACGGCGCTCGCGATCGCGGCTGTGGTCGCCTTCGCGGTGCTCGCACGCCGCGCCGAGCTGTTCTGGGAGAAGGTGAAGCAGGGCGTCGTCATCCTCACCGACGTGCCGCGTTACCTGCGCGAGGTGGCGCTGTGGCAGGGGGTCGGCTGGGTGATGCGCTTCTTCAGCTTCTGGTTCTTCCTCGAGGCCTTCCACATCGGAGGCTCCTTCGAGAACGTGATGGTGGTGATGAGCGTGCAGGCGGTCTCGACGCTGCTGCCGCTCACCCCGGGCGGCGCCGGCGCCCAGCAGGCGCTGCTGGTGGCGACCCTGACCGGCCCGGGGCCGATCGCGGTCCTGACCTATTCGGTCGGCCAGCAGATCGCGGTCGCCGCCTGGGCGGCGCTGCTGGGCTTCCTGGCCCTCGCCTTCGTCTTCCGGACCACCGACTGGCGCAGCCTCATCCGCAGCGCCGGCCAGGAGGCCGACGAGCACCGTGAGCGCGAGGAGGCCAAGGAGCAGCGCAGCGAAAGCTCGGAGGCTGCGAAGGAGAAGCAGCGCGCTCAGCCCGGTTAGCGGGATGGCACGCGCCAGCGCCAGGGCGGCTCCTCCCGAGGCGGGAAGGGGTGGTGGTTGCGTCCTGCGAGCGTCTCCAGCGGGACCAGGGCGGGATCGTGTTCGAGGTTGAGGCGGATCGCCGCTGCGGCCGCCAGCTCTCGAGGCCCGCCGCCGGCGGTGACCGAGCGCCATCCCAGCGTGGGGCGGTAGAGCCAGTAGGTGACGAGCACCGCACCCCCGCTGGGACGGCGATCCTGGACCGAGGTGAAGGCGGTGACCCTGCGGCCGGACGCCGTCAGCCCCGGCCTGGGCCCGGGCGCGGCGCAGCTCGCCAGCCGGCAGCGGCGGTAGTCAACCGGCAGCAGTCCGCCGTCCGCGAGCGCGTCCAGCGACGGCGCCAGGTAGCGGACGAGCTTGCCCAGCGGGAAGCCGTAGGCAAGCGCCAGCGGGTTGCGCCCGCACGGAACCGGGTGGCGGGGGGCACAGGCGATGCGGCGGGCGATCGTGCCGCCCAGCTCGCGGGCGGAGTCACTCGGCGGCGCCCCGGCAAGGGCCCCCACCCCCGCCGCCAACAGCATCGCGATCAGGAGGCCGAGCGCGACCTGCTCGACCGCGGCCGCCCCGCGATCCTGGCACTTGATGGTGCTGCCCACGCCCCGACGCTTCCCGACCGCGGCGCGCGAAGGGCGCGCCGATCGTCACCTATGATCGGCACATGGAAGCCGGAGGATTCGGCGGCCTCTTCGGGGACCCCGACGAGATGCGCCGACGCATGGAGGAGCTCGCCGAGCAGATGCAGAGCTCCCAGAAGGTGGCCTGGGCCGACAACGCGATCAAGCTCGCGGTCGACATGACGGTCGCCGCGATCAACTCGATCGAGCTCAAGGGGTCTCCCGACGACCAGGCCGCCCAGGTCCGCGACGCGATCCGGGTGATCTTCCCCGAGGCGGTCACCCTGGTGCGCGAGGCCCGCGAGGGCCTCGCCTGAACGAGCCGGGCCGTTGGCGCTGCCCGACCCCTCCGTAGGCGGCACCGCTTTGATCACAGGCGCCTCGTCGGGAATCGGCACCGCGATCGCGCGCGAGCTCGCCAAGCGGGGGCACAACGTGACCCTGGTCGCGCGGCGGGAGGAGCGCCTCAAGAGCCTGGCGGCGGAGCTCTCCGGCGAACACGAAGTCGAGGCCGCCGCGCTGGCCTGCGACCTGATCGACCCCGAGGAGCGCGACCGCCTGGCCGGGGAGATCCATGGGCTCGGCCGCTCGGTCGAGGTGCTCGTCAACAACGCGGGCTTCGGCTCACGGGGCCGCTTCATCGCGAACGACCCGGGACGGATGGTCGGCATGGTCCGCCTCAACGTCGAGGCCGTGGTCGACCTGACCAGCCGCTACCTGCCGGGAATGGCCGAGCGCGGCCGAGGCGCGGTCGTCAACGTCGCTTCGGTGGCCGCCTTTCAACCGCTCCCGGGCTCTGCCACCTATGCCGCCAGCAAGGCCTTCGTGCTCTCCTTCAGCGAGGCGCTTCACACGGAGCAGCGCGGCAGCGGGGTGACCGTCACCGCCGTCTGCCCGGGGCCGGTCAAGACCGAATTCACGGACATCGCGGGGATGACGGGAATCGAGGAGGAGACCCCGGATGCGTTCTGGATGTCCGCCGAGGAGATCGGCCGCCATGCCGTCGAGGGCACCGACCAAGGCAAGCGGGTGGTCGTCCCCGGCGCGCTCAACCGGGCCCAATCCCTGGTTGGACAACACACCCCGCGCGCGCTGGCGCTGCCGCTGATCGACCGCATCTGGGGATCCGCAACGAGGGGCTCGCTGGAGCGCTGATGCCTGAGCGCCGCGGCGAGCTGGTCCTCGAGGGAGGCGGCGTCATCCTTGTCCGCGGCATCGAGCTCGACTACAGCCAGAGCGGCGAGGGGACGCCGGTGCTGCTCGTCCACGAGACCGCGACCAGCCGTTCGGCCTGGCGAGGCGTGGTTGATGCCCTCGAAGACCGCGTCTCCGCGCTCTTCTACGACCGCCGCGGATGGGGCCGGTCGACGGTTCCCGACGGCTATCAGCGCACGACGATCGAGGAGCAGGCAGAGGACGGGGTGGCCCTGCTGGACGCGAGGGACGCAGCCCCCGCGGTACTCGTCGGCGCCGGGCTCGGCGCCCTCGTGGCGCTGGACCTGGCCCTGCGCCATCCCGAGCTCGCGCTGGGCCTCGTCCTGGTCGAGCCGCCGGCGCTCGGCCTGGTCCCCGAGGCGACAGAGCCGCTCTCGGCCGACCGCGTGGCCATGCGCGACGCGGTCAACGAGGGGGGCACGGAGGCGGCGCTCGACCTCTACCTGTCAGGCGGCCTGGAGGCGATCGGCGCGGGAGCGGCCAGGCTGCCCGCGGAGCTGACGGGACAGGCGCGGGAGCGGCCCCGGATCCTGTTCGCCGAGCTCGGAGCCGCCACGAGCTGGTCCATGCCCCTCTCCGCGCTCCGGGAGGCCGAGCTGCCCTCGCTGATCGTGACCGCGCCATCGACGCCCCACCTGCTCCGCGAAGCGGCAGCGGCCCTTGGCACGCGGCTGGCCGGCAGCGAGTCGCGAGAGGTGGACGAGGAGCGAATGGCGCCGCACCTCGGGGACCCCGACGGCGTCGGTGCGCTGGCGCTGGAGCTGGCCTCCTAAGCGACAGCCGCGGCCGGCGCCGGCTTACTGGCTGCCCGAGCGCGGCGCCGCGCTGACCTCGATCACGCCGCCGCGGCGGGCCAGCACGGCGCCGCCCTCCAGCAGCACGGCCAGGATCGCGGTCGGGATCGCCGCCAGGATCGTGACCATGACGTCGATCGCGTAGGCGGCCCGGCCGCGGCCGCCCCCTGGACGCAGGCGGCCCGAAAGCGCCTCGGAGGCGAAGTCGCGGTGGAAGGTGAGCAGGTTCAGCAGGGTCTGCCACATGGACGCCATTCCCGCGGTGGCCAGGTGGCGGATGCGGCGCACCTCCAGGCCGCGTTTGGCCAGCAGCAGCTCCGCCGACCGAGGCGAGGGCTTCAGCGCGCCGTCCCCCGGGCGCAGGGCGGCCCAGTTCTCGGCCCCGAGCCAGGCCTGCAGGCTCGCCGCGTTGGGGGCGCGGAAGACGTTGCGTCCGTTGCCGCTTGCCCCCAGCAGCTGGGTGATCGCTTCGGTGGCGCTGGGGACGGCGTCGCGGGCGACCGCCAGGCCGCAGTTCTCGCAGCGATCGATCACCTGGTCCTCGCGCGGGCCCCAGCCCTCGGTCTCGACCCAGACGAACAGCGGCTTGCCGCAGGCGGGACACAGCGCGCCCCCGGGCGCGGCCCCCTGGTCCAGGCTGACCGTGGGTCTGCGGCCAGCCCTGCCACGGCTTCGGCTCATCTAGGCCGCCACGGCGGCGGGCTCGCGGGGCTCGGACTCGACTTCCCATTCGACCTCAAAGGGCGCGAGGTCCTCGAGGAAGAGGCGCGGCTCGAAGGCCTGAGACGGAGCGAGGCCGCCCGAACCGGGTATGCCGCCCTGGGCGGCGATGATCGCTCCGCGGGCCACGGCGGCCGCGGTCAGCCCGTACACGTCCGACCCCCGGATCACGCCGCGACGCCGCTTGCTGCCCCTCGTCACGTCGCAGACGATCGTGAACCTGGCGGCCGCCCGGTCCTCGGCGCTCGGGCCCTCCGGCAGCCGCGAGATCATCGCCCCGACAGCCCGCCGAAGCGGCGTCCGCATGGCCAGCCCCGTCGGCCTGGTCAGCAGCGGCAGCGCCGGGCCCAGCGCCTCGGGCGCCAGCGAGGAGGCGCTGATCATCGTTCGCACCCGGCGCGTGCGGATGTGGCGTGGGACAGTGATCTGCTCGCCGGCCGGGTAGCGGATCATGCGCTTGCGCCCGATCGGGTCAGGGAACTCGAAGCTGCCGCGACCAACGCTCTGATCGGCCCGCCGCCACTGCAGCTTGCGCCACTCGACGTCGCCGCCCTTCAGTATCTCCAGGGCCGAGAGCATGGTGCCGCGGGTCGCCCCGAATCCGGAGGCGGCGTAGGCCAGCAGCACCTCGTCGACCTCGCCCATCCCCTCGGCGGTGAGCGAGGCGATCATGTCGCCGGGGACGTAGTCGAAGCCCATCGCCGGGATCACCGCCACGCCGGCGTCTGCGGCGCCGGGGCCATAGCGCTCCAGCGCCAGGCGCATGTAGGGCTGCTCGCCGGTGGTGTCCAGGTAATGGGTGGCGGTCTCGACGGCCGCGCGCAACACGGGCTCGCCGTGCAGCGTGAAGGGGCCGGCGCAGTCGATCACCGCGGCGCACCCGTCCAGCAGCGAGCGCAGCGATGCAGGATCGTCCAATGACGCGGGCTGCACGCCGACGTCCCCGCCGAGCTGTTCCGCCAACGCCTCGAGCTTGGCGCGGCTCCGCCCGGAGATCACGAACTCGACCTTGGCCTTCGCCAGCTCAGCGGCGGTCAGCCTGCCCGTGTAGCCGGTGGCGCCGTAGAGGGCGATAGGGCCGCGCTGGCGTGAAAGCAGGGGCACGCCGGGAGCATAGGACCAGCAGGTACGCTGCCGCCATGCAGCTCCGCGAGATCATGACCGCGGGGGTCATCACCGCCGACGAGGGAGAGGAGGTCCGCGCCGTGGCGCGCCTGATGCGCGATCGCAGCGTCGGATCGGTCGTGATCTGCGACCCCGAGGGCGCTCCCGCGGCGATGATCACCGACCGCGACGTGGCGGTGCGGGTGGCCGCGGACGACCTGGCGCTGACGGCGCCGGCCGGCGAGCACGCCTCGCGGCCGCTGATCTCCGGCAGCCCGGAGATGGACCTGGAGGAGGCGGCGGCACTGATGGTCCAGCACCGCATCCGCCGGCTTCCCGTGGTCGAGGGCGGAGAGCTGACCGGCATCGTCACCCTGGATGACATCGCCGTCCGCACCGGCAACCTCGAGGTCGCCCAGCGCATGACAGCCGAGGTGATCGAGGGCGCCCTGCCCGAGTTTTATTTCCATGAGCGCGGCTAGCCGCGCGCGGCCGCCTGCTTCTAAGATGCGCGCGCCTTGAACCCACCTGCGAACAGCGCCCAACTTCTGGCGCGCGAACGGCGGCTGATGATCCCGGCCGGCTACGCGGCGCTGCTCGGTGTCGTGCTGTTCGTTGCCTCGATCGTGATCCAAGCCGGTGCCTCGGGCGAGAACCTCGATACGGACGCCGGGCTGCTCGCCCAGTACGGCGAGGATGGTGGCAGGCTGCTGCTGGCGCGGATCAGCTACGGGCTGGCCTGGCTCTGCTTCACGCTGCCGCTATACGTCCTCTTCATCGCCGCCAGGGCGCGTGCCGACCGCGTCCGCCCCGCGCTCGTCGCCTTCTGCTTCATCGGGCCCGTGCTGCTGGCGATCCAGGGGCCGTTGCAGGCGATCGGGCTCAAGGACGCCGGCGAGAAGTTCCTGGACAGCGAGCCCGCGGCTGAGGTCGCGGAGGCGTCGGGGTCCGGGGAGGCCGCTCCGGACGACGCGGGCGCCGGCGGCTCGGCGGGCGCCGAGAAGCCGCAGCCGGCCGGCGGTGGCGAGCCGGCGCAAGCGGGCGGGGAGGGCCAGGGCGGCGAGGTGACGACGACGCCGACCGAGGAGACGACGCCCACCACCACTGAGGACGAGGAGGTGAGCGATGCGACTGAGCAGCGGGCGGAGGACCAGGTCGATGATTCAGGGCTGATCTCGTTCTCACGAGCCTTGCTGCTGCCCGCCTTGCTGGGCCTGGTGACGGCGATGGTCTACACGTCGGTGTGGGCGATGCGGACCGGCTTGATGACCCGCTTCTGGGCGTCCCTCGGCGTCGCGCTCGGGGTGGCGGTGATCCTGCTGCCGTTCGCTCAGTTGGCGCTGGTCATCTGGTTCCTGGCGCTGGGCGTGCTGCTCCTGGGCAGATGGCCCAGGGGAACGCCGCCGGCCTGGGCAGCCGGGGCGGCAGTTCCCTGGACGCGGCCCGGCGACGAGGCCGGTGGGGCAGGAGGCGACGCGCTCGAGGGGCGCGGCCGCGACGTCTCCGGGGACAAGCCAGACGCGCCCGGCCCGCCGGACGCGTCCGGCCAGCCCGATGCGCCCAGCTCCCCGGATGCTCCGGAAGGCAACGGCGCCGGAGGCGAGAACGGGTCCGGCGGGTCGCCGCGCAAGCGCAAGCGCCGTCGCTGAGCTACCCTCGCGCTCGTCCAACGATCGGGAGGCAGGGGTACCTCCCGGAAGGGAGTGGCATGTCCAAGTTTGACCTGGGAGGCCGCCGCGCCGTAGCGCTGCTCGCCGCCCTCGCATTGAGCGCGACCACCGTCGCCGCCTGTGGCGACGACGACGATGACAGCGGTTCTTCCGATCCCAGTTCCGTAGCGATCGAGGTGAGCGGAAGCGGCAAGGCACCGGAGGTCACCGCGCCCGCCGAGGCCGAGGCCGGCCCGGCCGAGCTGACGCTGACCAATAGCTCCGATGCCGACGCGGACGGCCAGCTCGCCTTCGTGGCCGAGGGTGAGGACCGCACGGAAGAGGAAGTGATCGCCGAGCTCGACAACGCGGTCCAGGGCAAGCCGGTCGCCGATTGGTTCCAGGCCGCCGGAGGCCCCGGCAGCACGAAGAAGGGCGAGTCCTCGACGGCGACCCTGGTCCTGGAGGCGGGCACCTACTACGTGCTTCCCACCACCGACGAGGGCACCCCGCCGGAGAGCCTGACGAGCTTCGAGGTCACCGGCGAGAGCGACGCGGAGCTGCCCGAGGCCGACGGCACTGTCAGCGCCGTGGAGTACAGCTTCAGCGGCGAGGGCCTGAAGGCCGGTGAGCAGGAGCTGCTGCTGGACAACGAGGGTGGCACCTGGCACCACTTCCTGGCCTCGAAGATGAAGGACGGCGCCACGATCGAGCAGGCGAAGGAGTTCCTGACCAGCCAGGGCGGGGGCAGCGGCCCGCCACCGTTCGCGAGCGAGGAGAACGCGGTATCGAGCACCGTGATCGACGGAGGCAAGTCACAGATCGTGACCGCCAACCTCGAGCCCGGGAGCTACGCCTTCTTCTGCTTCATCTCCGACAAGCAGACAGGCGGCCCGCCCCACGTGGTCAAGGGGATGGTCTCCGAGGTGGAGGTCACCGAGTAGCAGCCGGTCGGCTCGCGTCGCCTGCTCGCCCCGCGCGGGCGGCGGCGCGGCCGCTGGCTACCCGCTCGCGGGCGGCGGGGCGGCCATCAGCTCCACCCGGTGACCGCCGGGTGCCAGCGCGAAGGCTCGGTCGGCTCCCCACAGCTGCCTCGTGTCCTCTACCTCGAAGCCGGCCTCGCGGAGGCGGGCCTTGGCATCGGCGTGATCGGGGACGACCACCGCGGCGTGGCCGAGCGCGGGAGCCGTGTGGCCTTCCGTCGAGATCAGATGAACCTGGGTGCCTTCGCGCTCGACCCAGACGATCGAGGAGCCCAACTCCTCGGGTGAGTCGACCCGCTCGAAGCCGATCAGGCCCCAGAACTCGATCATGCGCTCGAGCTCGTCAGGAGGGACCTCGATGGAGACGTGCTGAAGCATGGGGCGCAGGATGGCAGCCGCGGGCCTCGCCGCTGAAGACACGCATGCTGCCGGCCGATGTGTCGGTCATGGGCAACCGCGGCGAAGAAACGGAAGTGCAAGAAGAAGCGGAAGTAGGCCCTAGCTCTCCTGGGCTGCGAAGCGCTTTTCGACGTCCTTGACGACGTCGGGGTCGCGCAGGGTGGTGACGTCGCCGAGGTCCTCGCCGGTGGCGATGTCCCGCAGCAGCCGTCGCAGAATCTTGCCTGAGCGGGTCTTCGGCAGGTCGTCGCAGATCACGATCCGCTTCGGGCGGGCGAGCTTGCCGATCCTCTCGGCGACGTAGTCGCGGAGGTCGGTCGCGAGGTCGTCGTCCTCCTCACCCTTCCCCTCGGGGATTGCGAAAGCGATGATCGCCTGGCCGGTGAGCTCGTCCGGGACGCCGACCACGGCCGCCTCGGCCACCTCGGGGTTGGAGACCAGGGTGGACTCGACCTCCATCGTCGAGAGCCGGTGGCCGGAGACGTTGATGACGTCGTCGATGCGCCCCACGATCCAGAAGTAGCCGTCCTCGTCGCGGCGGGCGGCGTCTCCGACCAGGTAGACGTCGCGGCCGTAGCGGTCCCAGTAAGTCTCGACGAAGCGATCGTGCTCCTTGTAGAGCGTGCGCGCCATCGAAGGCCAGGGCCGGGTCAGCACCAGCGTGCCCGCGCCCTCGCTGATCTCCTCCCCCTCGGAGTCGAGGATCTTGGCCTCGACCCCCGGGAAGGGGACGGTCGCCGAGCCCGGCTTGGTCGTGGTCAAGCCCGGCAGGGGAGTGATCATGATCGCGCCGGTCTCGGTTTGCCACCACGTGTCGACGATCGGGCAGCGCCCGCCGCCGATGTGCTCGTGGTACCAAAGCCAGGCGCGGGGGTTGATCGGCTCGCCGACCGAGCCCAGCAGCCGCAGCGAGGAGAGGTCGTGCTTCTGCGGGTGCTCGACTCCCCACTTCATGCAGGCACGGATCGCGGTCGGCGCCGTGTAGAAGATCGTCACCCCGTAGCGCTCGATGATCCGCCACCAGCGGTCCTCGGCCGGGTAGTTGGGGGCGCCCTCGTACATGACGCTGGTCGCCCCGTTGGCGAGCGGGCCGTAGACGATGTAGGAGTGGCCGGTGACCCAGCCGACGTCGGCCCCGCACCAGTACACATCGGTTTCCTCATGTAGGTCGAAGACGAGCTTGTGGGTCGCGGTCACCCCGGTCAGGTAGCCGGCCGTCGTGTGCAGGATGCCCTTCGGCTTCCCGGTCGAGCCCGAGGTGTAGAGGATGTAGAGGGGATCCTCGGCGTCCATCGGCTCGGGCTCGCATTCCGGCTCGGCCGCGTCGGTCAGCTCGTGCCAGAAGTGATCGCGGCCGTCGGTCATCGGCGGGCCGGTGCCGCAGCGGTCGACGACGACGATGTGCTCCAGCGTTGAGATCTCGCCGGCGATCGCGTCAACGGCCGACTTCATCGGGATCGGCTCGCCGCGCCGCAGCGTTGCGTCGGCGGTGACCAGCGCCTTGGCGTCGGAGAACTGCATCCGCTCCTTCACCGACTCGGCCGAGAAGCCGCCGAAGACGACGTTGTGGACCGCCCCGATGCGGGCGCATGCCAGCATCGCCGCAACCGTCTCGGGCAACATCGGCAGGTAGACGCCGACGACGTCGCCCTTGCCGATGCCGAGGCCGCGCAGGGCGTTGGCGAAGCGCTGGGTCATGTCCAGCAGCTCGGTGTAGGTGACTGCTCGGCGGCCCTCGTCACCCTTCTTGTCCTCGGCGTCCTCGGCCTCCCAGTGCAGGGCGACCCGGTCTCCGTTGCCGGCGGCGACGTGGCGGTCAAGGCAGTTGGCCGAGGCGTTCAGCTTGCCGCCGGCGAACCACTTGGCGAACGGCGGCTCCGACCAGTCCAGGACCTGCTCGTAAGGCTCGATCCAGTCGAGCTTGTCCGCCCACGATGCCCACCAGGCCTCGGGGTCCGCGTCCGCCTGCTCGTAGACGTCCGGGTCGTTCGCGTTCGCCTGCGCCGCGAATTCAGGCGGCGGGGGGAAGGTCCGCTCGGTGTGGAGCAGGACGTCGAGCTCGCTGTGCCCCTCGCCGTGTTTCGCTTTCGCCTCGGCCATCACTCTCCTCCTCGGGATACTTGAAACCTATCCGGCCCACGCAGCGGTTGACATGGGTTCAGCGCCCGGCTGCACCTCGTTCGGGGTGATGAACGCATGCGTGACGAACGTCTCAAACCCGGACGTCGCGTTCCGGCTCGAGGGCACCTGCGCCGGCACCTGCCCGGTCGCGGCCACCCCACCGCCGCCCGCCAAGAAGTGCAAGAAGAAGAAGAAGGCGAAGAAGAAGGCATCCTCCGCCGCGAAGTGCAAGAAGAAGAAAAAGAAGAAGAAGTAGCGCGCTAGAGCCGGCGCCGCAGCGCCGTACCGCTGCCCAGCAGCGCCATCCCGACGGCAGCGAGGACGATCGCCCCGAAGCCGGTGGCCGGCAGGCTCGTGCTGGAGCCGGCGGCGCCCGATGAGGCGACGGCGTCGGCCTCGCTGGTCCCGGATGAGGAGGCGCCCGAGCCGCCGGAGCCGCCGCCACCGCCCCCGGAGGAGCGGACCTCTACGGTGCCGGACTGCGCCTGTCCGTGGACGGTGCAGAAGTAGGGGACCGTGCCGGCGGTGCTGAAGGTCTCGGAGCGGCTCTGGCCGCCGTTGAAGACGCCGGTGTCGAAGCTGCCGCCGTCTGCGGTCGCGGAGTGGGGGGCGGCGCCGTCGTTCCTCCAGGTGACCGTGTCGCCGACCTTGATCGAGATCGTCCGGGGCGAGTAGAAGTTGTCTCCGATCGAGACGGTCTTGACCGCGGCGACCTTCGCCAGCTTCTTCGGGGCCGCGTTGGGCGCGGCGGCGGAGGTCTCGTCAGCGGCCGCGCCGACCACCTGCTGGGTCTCCGCGTCGCCATCCAGGGAGCCGGCCTCGGGGTTGCCATCCTCGTCCGGAGGGGCCGGGGGTGCGGGGGTCGTCAGCGGCGGGTCGGCCGGCTCGGAGCTCGGATCGCCGGCGTCCTGCTGCGCCGCCGACAGCGCCGGCGCCGCGATTGTCACGGACAGCACCAGCATGCCCGCGCCCACGGTCTGCATTCGCCCCGCAACTCTCCTCATGCCCGGCAAGCCTAGCGCCCGGGCGTCGACTCGACCGCAACGCGCTTGCGATGCGTGCGGATCTCGCTCATGATCCGCTCCAGGCGCGGCTCGCGGGAGCCGTCCACGTGGACCATCGCCGCCGCGATCGCCGGGTGCACGTCGGCGATCCGCTCGTGCATCGCCTGGGCGACGGCGCGGTAGGTGGGGTGTCCCTCGCGCGCCGAGCGCAGTTCGATCAGGTGCATCGCCTCGCGAGCGTTCAGGTCGAGCACGTAGCGGATCCGGTAGCCCAGGCAGAGCGCGTAGGGCGCGGCGGCGGCCATCCCGGCGGCCTCCAGCCGCTCGTACTCCGCCCTCGAGGTCTCGAGCGCGCGCTCGTAGTCTCCGCCCGCCCCCGCCTCGCGCACCTCCTCCGGCACGCCGGCGCCCAGGTGCGGTGACAGGGCCTGCCACTGGCAGGTCAGCATCCGGTGGCGCTGCAGGTCGCGGAAGCCGCCGTAGTCCGAGACGATCTCGAAGCGGTAGCGGACCGCCTCCCACCCCCGTCCGGGCCGGTGACGGCGGTTGGCGCGCTCGCCGGCGAGCTCAGCGATCACGTCGGCCCGCTCATCGGGGGGCAGGGCGCGGACGCGGTCCAGGATCTGGCGGTCGGGCGCCGCGGCCGACTCGTACAGCGAAGCGGCCAGCAGCTCCTCCTCACCGCCCTCGACCTCGACCAGCTCGACCGAGGGCGCGTCAGAGCTCTCAGGCTCGTCCAGTCCCAGGCGGCTGACCCAGCGCTCGGTCGCCTCGCGGCGGGCCTCGAGGTAGCCGATCCACTCGCCGCCGCGGTCGGGACGCTCGACCCGCGCCACGAAGCTAGGCATCACCTTCTTCAGCTCCTCCAGGATCATCGTCGCGAACCCGCGCGCCTCGGGCAGCGGCGAGGCCATCATCCGCAACAGCAGCTGCTCGTAGGCCTGGCCCGAGGCGAAGATGCCGACGTGGCTCATGGTCGCGGCGGGGAGCAGCCCGCGCAGCAGGTCCAGCGCCTTGGCCGTGATCGAGCTCTGCCAGGCCCGCTCGGGCTCGTCGTCCCCGCGCGGCCAACGCTCGGCCGCCCAGGCGGTGACGGTCTCCAGCGAGCGCGAGTAGATCGCGAACAGCTCGTCCATCGCGGCCGCGTAGGGGGCACCAAGCTGCTCGTCGCGGTAGTAGCGGTAGCCGCCGCCGGCGGAATCGGGCATCGGGGTGTCGTAGGCGAGGTAGCGGGTGGACTGCTCGAGGTAGGCGGCCAGGCGGCCGCGCTGCAGCAGCTTGGTGAGGATGTTGGAGACCCACTCGCAGGCCAGGTGCGCCCCGCCGACCTGGGCGATCGAGTCGTCGCCGTAGCCGAGGAAGACCCGCTCGTACAGCCCGGCGGCCCGCTCGCCCTCCTCGCCCTCGAACGGCCGGCCGCCTTCCGGCATCTCGGAGGCGAACTCCTCCAGGTAGAGCCGGCGCAGCGTCCCGGGGTAGCGCGAGTAGCGAGCGAACAGCGCTCCCTTCACGGTCTCGGGCAGGTTGACAAGCGCGAACACCGGGCGGTCGAGGTTGGTGACGTGAGGAGTGAGCAGCCTCACCTCCTCATCGCTGAATTGCTCGACCGGATAGCGCATCGGGCGTGCCATCGTAGTGCCCGCCCCGGCGCTGGCAGAGACTCCGGACGCGCCTTCCCTAGAACGCGAGACTGGCCAGGGCGGCCATGACGACGATCGTTGTTGACCACGCCACGGCCTGGGCCGCGAGTCGCAGGTCGAGGCCATAGACGTGGGCCACGAGCAGGGTGTTGACCCCGCACGGCATCGCCGCCAGCAGCAGGTAGGGGCCGGGTAGGTCGATCAGCGGCAGCGACAGCAGCAGCAGCAGCCCGGGCGCCACCAGCAAGCGCAGCGCGATCGCGACCGAGACCGGCGGCCGGAGCGGTGAGCCAACGGTCAGGTAGCCCTCCTCCGCCTCCTCGGCGAGGATCGCGCCGACCGCGAAGAAGCCGATCGGCAGCAGGGCGATAACGGCGACCCGCGAGGCGTCCACCAGGGAATCGGGCGCGAGCGCGTCCGGCGCGAGCAGCGCCGCAATCGCCGCGTACAGCGGCGGGTTGCGGGTGAAGAAGGCGATCACGCGCTCCCGGGGCCCCTCCCCGGCGCGGTCGCCGAAGGCGGCGCCGACCGCGAAGCCCACCAGCAGCAGCGCGGGGGCGCTGACCAGGATGTCGTAGGCGATCGCCTGGCCGAGCGAGTCGAAGCCGAGGAGCGAGGCGCAGAGCGGATAGCCCAGGTAGCCGGTATTGGCGACCAGCACGCAGACGATCAGCGCCCCGTGGGAGGCGGGCGGCAGATTCATCAGGCGCCCGGCCCCCCAGGCGAGCACCGATGCCGTCGCAAGGGCGACGTAGCCGATCAGGATGCCGCCGCCGACGTCGACGTCTATCTCCAGGCGAGCGAGATTGAAGAAGATGACGAAGGGGACCAGCGTGTACAGCGAGGCGCTCAGCCCGGCGCGCGCGGCCGCCCCCGCGCGATCGCGCCAGCGCAGCTCGGCGGCGACGCCGGCGGCGGCGGCGAGAGCGATCACGGCGACTGTCAGCAGGACCCCCACGCGAGCATCCTCGCGCAGAGGCCCCGGTCACTTAACCGTGACCACGCCCGTTCCCGAGTTGATCGTGAACACCCGGCCCTGCTTCAGCATCGCCAGCCGCGAGAGGTGGCACGACGCGCCCCGGCTCAGCACGTAGACCTTGCCGTGATGCTTGACCCCGCCCTGGGCCGGGGCAACGCCCGTCCGCAGCCCGGTCCTGGACCTGATTCCGCTGGCCAGCTTGGCGGGGCCGGGGTAGCAGCCGTCGTGGAGCGCCCGCTCGGAGATCGCGGCCTTCTCGGCCCGCTGCAGGGCCGGCGGCGCCTTCGCCGAGCGGTGGGGGTTGGGCGCCTTGCCCGCCTTGGGGAAGGAGGGGCGATGGCAGTACCCGTAGGCGGTCACGACGGCGGACGGGCCGAAGGCGTTGAAGCCGGCAGCCGACCAGGTCCCGTCGGGGTTGATGCGGCCGTCGGTGAGGAAGCTCGATCCCGACGGGAAGCTCTGGAAGCCACCGGCGACCAGCTGGCGCTGGCCGGGACAAGTCGTCGTCGTCGCCGTCCCGTACTCCTCGGAGGCGACCGTGGCCGTGCCCGAGACCTCGGTGACGAGCGACTTGCCGCTCGATCGGCAGTACGCGATCGCCGTCAGCTCACCGCCGAACTTGCCGAAGGCGCTGCCGGTGACCTGCCAGGTCTTATCCGAGATCGCGCGCGACCCGGTCACGTAGTTGCCGCCTCGAGTGACGAAGTTCGTTCGCTGGAAGCCCCCGCTGAAGAGACGGCGCTTGCCGGGACACGTCGCCTCCGCCGTCTTCGTCTCGCCCGGATCCACGTAGACGGTGTTGCGAATCGGCGCGATGTGACTCGACTTCGGCCCGCAGACGACCTGCAGGGTGACGTCGCGCGGCGTCGTGTGGGCCGGACTGGGGTCGTAGAGGACCGGGGTCACGTGGAAGCCCCGCTGCGCGCCGAGGCGCTCGTAGGAGTGCGGGTAGACGCCCTCGCCGTCGGGCCCGGGCTCCGGACTCGTGGTCATGCCGCCGCCGAGCGGGGTGACGGTCTTGCCGCCCGGGCAGACCACCGCGCCGCGCCGCTTCTCGTCGGGCTCGCTCATCCGGAAGGTCGTCGTCTGGACGAATGTCCCTTCGGCGCTCTTGCGGGCGGCCCCGCTCGCCGCGGGCACAAGGAGGAGGACCGCAGACAGCGCCAGCGCGAGTCGTGCGCTCGACGCCAGGACCCGTCCGGCACGGAGAGTCGCTCCATTCGAGCTGCTGTCCCTGTGATGTCGCCTGCGCACGATGCCTCACCCGTCCTTTTCGGGAGTTATTGAGGTATCGGCGGCACGCCTGAGTCCTTGAGTCCGCCCGCCTTATCGGCGCATGGGGAGGCGCGGAGCCGAGTCAGCGCGCCGCGGCACCCCCCGATCGATTGGGACTAGAGCGAGGTGGTCAGGGACTCGGCCGCGTTCGTGGCCCAGTCCACCAGGGGGTCGGGGTACGACCCCGAAGGCGACCGTCGCAGCGGCGCAGAGGACCCCGGCTCCGACCACGAGCGCGCAGCGGCTGGCGCCCAGCGGCTCCGGAGCCCCGCCGGCGATCGCCGGCAGGGGCTGCTGCACGGGCGGGCCCTCCGGCCGCATCCAGACGGCCGCCAGCACGCGCAGGTAGTAGGCGAGCGAGACCATCGTCCCGATCACGATCGCGACCCCAAGCCAGGTGTAGTCGGCCTCGACGGTGGCCTCGATCAGGAACAGCTTGCCGATGAAGCCCGAGGTCCCCGGCAGCCCCGCCAGCGCCAGCACCCCGATCGTCAGCGGCCAGGCGACCCAGGGCTTCGACTTGCCGATTCCGTTCAGCGCGCCGATGTCGTCGCCCTCTCCCGTCTCGCGCTCGCGGATCGTGATCGCCACGAACACGGCGAGGTTCATGAGGCAATAGGCGGCGAGATAGAAGACCAGGGCCTCGAGGCCGGTCTGGGTGGCGACCACGATCCCGGCCAGCATGTAGCCGGCCTGGGCGATGCCCGAGTAGCCCAGCAGCCGCTTCAGCGAGTCCTGGCCGAGGGCGCCGACGTTTCCGACGACGATCGAGATCACGGCCAGCGCCGCCAGCGCCGCCTGCCAGTCGCCCGAGACGGGCCCCAGGGCGACCTCGAACAACCGCGCCAGCGCCACGAAGGCCGCGGCCTTGGTGGCGACCGCCATGAAGGCGGTGACCGGGGTCGGGGCTCCCTGGTAGACGTCGGGCGTCCACTGGTGGAACGGAGCCAGCGAGAGCTTGAATGCGAGGCCCACGGCGACCATTGCGGTCCCGATCAGGACCAGCGAGTCGTCGGCCTGGCCGCCGGAGCCGAGCGAGTCGGCGATCGCATTGAAGTCGGTCGAGCCCGAGGCGCCGTAGAGCAGCGCGAACCCGTACAGCAGCGTCGCCGAGCCGACCGAGCCGATCACCAGGTACTTCAGGCCCGACTCCAGAGAATGCTCCCTGCGGATCGCCGAGGCGCACATCACGTACAGCGGGATCGAGAGCAGCTCGAGCCCGATGAAGAAGCTGACCAGGTTCTGGGCCTGCGAGATGATCACCATCCCCAGCACCGAGCCCAGCAGCAGCGCCCCGAAGGCCCCCTGCCCGGCGTCCTCGGCGGCGGGCTCGCGCATCGCCAGCACCTGGGCCACCGACGCCGCCAGGATCGCGATCAGAGCCGCGGCCAGCGCCAGGTCGTCAAGCCGCAGCGCCCCCTCGACCAGATCGGTGTTCTCGCCCCACTGCCAGATGCAGAGCCCGGCCGTGATCCCCAGGATGCCGAGGGTCTTCGTCGGCATCACCCAGCGCGGCAGCCGGAAGAGCCCGACCAGCAACACGACGCAGATGCCGGCGGTCAGCGCGATCACGGGCGAGAGCCCGGCGTAGTCGATGTCGGGGGCCTGGAAGTTCATTTGCGGGCGAGCTCGTCGCGGGACTCTTCGACCGCGCTGACGGTCGTTTGCACCGAAGCATCGCTGCGCTTCAGGATCAGCTGCGGATAGAGCGCCAGCGCCACGATGCAGGCGACCAGGGCGCCGACGATCGCGCCCTCGCGCAAGCCGATCTCCTTCGACTCCACTCCGTCCGGCTTGCGGTTGTGCATCGCGTGCTGGAACAGGCGCAGCGCGTAGTAGGCGGCCATCGCGATCGCGATCGAGGCGACCAAGGCGAATACCACCTTCTCCTGGAAGACGCCGTTGAGGATGAAGAACTCGCCGATGAAGTTGGAGGAGCCGGGCATCGCCAGCAGCGCCATCGTCACGACCAAGAACAGGGTCGCCATCACGGGCGCGCGGAAGGCGATCCCGCCCATCCGGGTGATGTCGTCGGTACCGGCCCGCTCGGCGAGGACGACGAAGATCAGCATCAGCGGCACGATCACGAGGCCGTGGTTGACCATCTGCAGCACGGCGCCGTCGGCCCCATCGGGGCGCAGGGCGAAGATGCCGAGCGTGATGAAGCCGAGCTGGGCGACCGAGGAGTAGCCCGCCACGAGCCGGGCGCTGTTCTGGGTGAAGGCCATCACGGAGCCGTAGAGGATCGAGGCGAGTGCGATGACCAGCATCACCTCCTGCAGCTCGATCGTGGCATCGGGGAAGATCGGCAGCACGACCCGCAGGAAGCCGTAGGCCGCGACCTTGGAGAGCACGGAGGCGAACACGGCAAGCACCGCCAGCGGCGCCACCCGGTAGGCGTCGGGCATCCAGCCGTGTACGAGGAAGGCCGGCATCTTCACCAGGAAAGCCGCGGCAAAGAAGCAGAAGATCCAGATCTGGCTGTCGTAGTCGAGGGGGTTCGCCCTCAGCTCGGCCATCGAGAAGACGGGGGTGCCGCCTTCCCCCGCGATCACGCCGGCGGCGATCGCTCCCGCCAGCATCAGCAGCGAGCCGACGAGGGTGTAGACGACCATCTTGATCGTCGCCGGAGTGGGGCTGATCTTCCGCTCCCAATCGCGGCCAGGATGCGCGGAGCCCCAGCTCCCGAACAGAAAGTAGAACGGGATCAGCATCAGATCGAAGAAGAGGACGAACAGCAGCAGGTCCTGCGCGAGGAAGGCGCCGAGCGTTGCGGTCTCGGCGATGCCGAGCATCAGGAAGTAGGGCTTGGCGCGCTCCGGCATACGGATCGCCGACCACGCCGTGGCGGCGAACCATGCGACCGCGGTCAGCAGCACCAGGAACAGGCTGATCCCGTCGACCCCGAGCGAGTAGCGAACGCCCAGGTCCGGGATCCAGGCCTCGTCCACGGCGTGCTGGATTCCCGCGACGCTCGAGTCGAAGTCGAAGACAAGCAGCGCCGCCAGGACCAGGGTGCCGAGTGCGCCCGCCGTGGCGACCCATGGCGCGATCCGCTTCGGCGCCAGGCAGGCGAGCAGCGCCGCGGCGATCGGGAGCCATAGGAGCACCTGAATCATGAGCCCGCCACCAGGAAGTAGAGGCCGAGGCCGGCGAAGCCGAGGAACAGCAGAAGCGCGTAGCTGCGCAGGTAGCCCGACTGGGCGGTGCGGACGGCGGCGTTGGCTCCCTTGGCGGCGCCGGTGGCGCCCACCACCAAGCCCTCGACCACGTAGCGCTCGAAGGCCGAGTTGGCCCAGCGCCCGACCGCCAGCGCCGGGCGGACGACGAGGATGTCGATCGCCTCGTCGAAGTACCACTTGTTCTCCAGGAACTTGTGGAGGCCGGGCAGGCGGGCCTGGAGCGCCGCCGCGGCGGCCCGGTTGCGCAGGAAGTAGTAGTAGGCGATGGCGATCCCAAGGATCGAGATCGCGCCGCCGATCGCAAGCCCGCGCCACTCGGCGCTGGTGGAGGGCTCCTCGAAGTAGAGCGTCGAGTCCTCGAACGAGCCCTCGAGGAAGTTGTGGATCACCTGGTCGACGCCCGGCACCTGGACGAGCCCCGCGAACAGGGCGCCGAAGCCCAGCACCGACATCGCGATCTTCATCGGCCAGTTTTCCTCGGCGACGTTGTGCTTCTCGCCGGGGAAGCCGACGTCCGTGTCCTCGGGCTCCCCGGTCGCCGGGTTCTGAGGCTCCAGGTGAGCGTGGACGCCCTGCTCGAGGTCGCGCGCCACCTCGCAGGGCTCGCCGAACGCGACCCGGAAGCCGATCCGGAACGAATAGATCGCCGTCATCAGGGCGCCGATGTAGCCGCCGATGGCGAAGATCCAGTACCAGCCTCCGCGGTACTCGGCGAAGGCGAGGATCTCGTCCTTGGAGAAGAAGCCCGAGGTGCCGGGGAACGCCGCCAGCGCCAGGCAGCCGATCAGCAGCAGCGCGCAGGTGAACGGCAGCGACTTGCGGAAGCCGCCCATCAGGTCGATGTTCTGGCGGTTCGCCATCGCCCCGATCACGGAGCCCGCCGCCATGAACAGCAGGGCCTTGAAGAAGGCGTGGGTCATCAGGTGGAAGAAGCCCGCGCTGTACGCGCCGATCCCAACCCCGACGACCATGTAGCCGATCTGGCTCATGGTCGAGTAGGCGATGATCCGCTTCAGGTCGGTGACGACGAGCGCGATCGTGGCGGCGATCAGCAGCGTGATCAGCCCGATAATCGCCGCCACGTCGGCCGCGGTCAGGGCGATCTCGAAGATCGGGTGGAAGCGCCCGATCAGATAGACGCCGGCGGTAACCATTGTCGCCGCATGAATCAGGGCCGAGACCGGCGTCGGGCCCTCCATCGCGTCGGGCAGCCATGTGTGCAGTGGCACCTGCGCGGACTTGGCGAAGGCGCCGACCAGCAGCAGCAACCCGATCAAGACGACGACGCCCTCGTTGGTCGTGAACTCCTCGGGCGCAGCCTCGAAGATCCCGAGCAGGTCGAAGGTGCCGAGCTCGCGGAACAGGAACAGCGCGGCCAGCACCAGCCCGATGTCGCCGACGACGTTGATCACGAACGCCTTCATGCCGGCCTCGGTCGCGGTCGTGCGCCGGTACCAGAAGCTGATCAGCGCGTACGAAGCGAAGCCGACGAAGGCCCAGCCGACGATCAGCAGCACGATGTTGCCGGCGAGTACGAGCAGCAGCATCGAGAAGACGAAGAAGTTCAGATAGCTGAAGAAGCGGTTGAAGCCTCGATCGGTGGTCACATAGGAGATCGAGTAGAGGTGGATCATGGTGCTGATCCCGCTCACGATCAGGCACATGTAGACCGAGAGCGGGTCGACTAGGACGTTCATCTGAATATCGAGGCCGCCGGCCGAGGCGTAGTCGTACAGCGAGTTGGTGACCTGCCGGTCCTCGACGGGCAGGTCCAGGATCTGCGTCAGCATCCCGATCGAGGCGAGGAAGCTGAGCCCGATCGCCGCGGTGCCGATCCAGCCCGCGCTGCGGCCGGGCAGGGCCCGGTAGCCGAAGGCGATCAGCAGGCTGCCGGCGAGCGGGAAGGCGAGGACCAGCCAGCCATAGGTCGTCGGCTCCACCCGGCTAGCCCCTCAGGCTGCGCAGCTCGTCGACGTTGAGCGGGATCCGGCGGCGATAGGCGGCGACGATGATCCCGAGTCCGACCACGACTTCGCAGGCCGCGATCACCATCACGATCAGCGCGAATACCTGGCCGTCCTCGTTGCCGAGCGAACGCGAGAACGCCAGCAGCGCCAGGTTGCCCGCGTTCAGCATCAGCTCCAGGCAGAGCAGGATCACCAGCGGGCTGCGGCGCAGCAGCACGCCTGTGGCGCCGGTGGCGAAGATCAGCGCCGACAGCACCAGGTACCAGGACATGTCCATCAGGCAGCGCTCCCGTCCTCACGTCGACGTGCAGCCAGGATCACCGCACCTACCGCTGCGATCAGCAAGAGCAAGGAGGCGGCCTCGAAGGCGATCAGGAAGCGCTCCAACAGGAGCTTGCCGATCGCCTCCGGGGAGCCGAAGCCCAGCTCGACGGTCGGGCCCTCGGTGTCGATCGACTTCAGTCCCGAGCCGATGATCGCGATCGAGATCTCGGTGAAGAGCGCAATCCCCAACAGCGGCGCGATCAGGCGCTGGCCCGGTATCGGCTCCCAGAGGGGCTCGTCCACGTTGCCGACGTAGGCGGCGACGAACACGTAGAGCACCATTACCGCGCCGGCGTAGACGACGATCTGCGCCGCGGCGATGAACTCGGCCTGGAGGAGCAGGAACAGGCCGGCGAGCGAGATCAGGTGGACGATCAGCGCCAGCACGCTGTAGAAGGGATTGCGAAGCCCGATCACGGCGATGGCGCCGCCGAGCGTGCCGATCGCGCCGGCGAAGAAGCAGACCTCCTTCACGGGCGCCTCCCCGGTCCGGTGCGGCTATTCGAGGCCGGCGAGCGCCTCCGCGGGGTCCGAGAACGAGCGCATCCGCGTGACCAGGCCGTCCCTGAACTCCCAGAGGAAGCCGAGCGGGACGTCGAGCTCGACCCCGCTGGCCCTGCCGCGCGAACGGATGTTGACGCTCGATGCGACCAGGTCGCCGGCTCCGCGGATCTCATGGACGACGAACCGCACGTCCTCCCAGTCGCGGTCGTAGTCCGCGAGCGCCTGGCGGAAGCCCTCGACGCCCCGGTAGGGGCGCCCCTCCAGCTCTGAGCGGATCGTGTTGATCTCGACCTCTGGGTCGAGCACACCTTCCAGCCGCGAGCGGTCTCGCGCGTTCCAGCGCTCGAACAGCTCGCGCATGAGCTCGACGTTTGGGCTCTCGTCGCCCATCGCCCCACGATTATCACTCTCCCTCCCTCCGCAGGGGCGTGCGGTCGATCGGCTCGGCGAGCAGCATCTCCTTGGTGAAGATCAGGTCGGCGCGGTTGTAGTCCGACATCTCGTAGTCGTGGCCCATCGTGATCGCGTCGAAGGGGCAGGCGACTTCGCAGTAGCCGCAGAAGATGCAGCGGCTGAGGTTGATCTCATAGACCTCGGCGTAGCGCTCGCCGGCGGAGACGCGGTGAGCGGGGTCGTTCTCGTGAGCGACGACGCGGATGCAGTCGGCCGGGCAGGCGGCTGCGCAGAGCGAGCAGCCGACGCATTTCTCGAGCCCCGTGTCCTCGAAGCGGTGGAGCTTGTGGCGGCCGCGGAAGCGCGGATACACCGGGGTCTTCTCCTCGGGGTACTGGATCGTGATCGGGCCCTCGATGATGCGAGCGAAGGTGGTGCGCAGCCCCTTCAGGGTGGCGCCGAAGGTGCGTGCGACGCCGCCGAGACCGCCCGGCTCGGGGCCGCGCTGGACCGCGATCACGTCGGCCGAGTCGAGGTAGGGGAACTGCTCCCAGTCGGCCTTCTCGGTATTGAGCCTGGCCTCCATCACAGCACCGTCACCAGCACGGCCGTGACGAGCACGTTCAGGGTCGCCAGCGGCAGCATGATCTTCCAGCCGAGGCTCATCAGCTGGTCGTAGCGCAGCCGCGGCAGCGTCGCCCGGACCCAGATGAAGACGAAGATCAGCGTCAGCACCTTCACGATCAGCCAGACCGGGTCCAGCCAACCGGGGCCGGGCCCCATCCAGCCGCCCAGGAAGAAGGTGACCGCGATCGCCGAGACCACGAACATCTCCAGGTACTCGGCCAGCAGGTAGGAGCCGAAGCGCATGCCTCCGTACTCGGTCATGTAGCCCTGCACCAGCTCGGCGTCGGCCTCGGCCAGGTCGAACGGGGCGCGGTTGGTCTCGGCGAAGCCGGCGACCATGAAGATCAGGAAGCCGACGATCTGGGGCACGATGTACCAGAGCTCGTCCTGGGCCTCGACGATCTAGGTCAGCGACAGCGAGCCGGCCATCATCACCGCGCCCAGCAGCGCCAGCCCCATCGAGACCTCGTAGGAGATCAGCTGGGCGGCGGCGCGCATCGAGCCCAGGAAGCTGTACTTCGAGCCCGAGGACCAGCCGGCCAGCAGCAGCCCGTAGAACGAGAGCGAGCCGAAGGCGAAGAAGTAGAGGACGCCGATCGAGACGTCGATCCCGTACAGCCCGACCCCGTCCTCGACGTTGCCGAACGGGATGATCGCCAGGGTGACGATGCCGCTGAAGATGACCAGCGCGGGCGCGATCGCGAACAGCAGCGGCACCGCGCCCGAGGGCCTGAACAGCTCCTTGCCGGCGAGCTTGCCGATGTCGGCGAGCGGCTGCAGCAGCCCGAACGGCCCGGCCCGGTTGGGTCCGTAGCGGTTCTGGAAGCGGCCGATCAGCTTGCGCTCGGCCACGGTCAGGATCGGGACGATCATGAACACGAGCAGGAAGATCAGCACCGACTTCACGATCATCACCCAGGTCGCCTCGACGAACCCGACCTCTGCGATCGGCAGGCTCATCGCTTCTCCACCCTCACGGCCTGGGGCTTTCCGTTCGCCAGCACGTTCCCGTTCTGCTCGCTGGTGCCCTCAATCAGGAACGCCGCCCCGGGCTGCATCCGCTCGCGGATCGCGACGCGAGCCTCGACGCTGGAGCCGTTGACGCTGACGGTGACCGGGTCGCCGTTGCCGAGCTCCAGCTGCTTGGCGTCCTTGGCAGACAGCTCCAGGCGCTGCTCGGGCATCAGGAACCGCAGCGCCGGGTTCCTGACGGTGACCTCCGAAGCCCACAGATCCCTGTAGGTGCCCAGGGTCAGGCCGTTGGGCGGGGCCGGGGGCGCCGCCGCTCGGTGCTGATTCGGCGTCGGCCGCGCGCCCTCCGAGGGCCGGGTCGCGCCTGCATACGCACCTTCGGCGGCGCCCCCGGCCCCGAGCCCGGAGTGCTCCGGGATCCACGATTCGCCGGGGTCGCGTTCCTGCCAGCGCAGGCCTCGGCCGCCGATCTCCTCGTAGGCGGTCTCGCCGTAGAAGGGGACTTCATTGCAGAGGTTGTCGAAGACCTCCTCGGCGCTGTCGAAGCCGGGGTCGTCGCCCAGAGCTGTCGAGATGTCGGCCAGGGCGCGCCAGCCGGCGCGGAGGCCCTCGGGGGTCGGGACGTTCGGGCGCAGGCGCTGCAGGCGGCCCTCGGGGTGGGTGACTATGCCCTCCTTCTCGGCGTGGGACTCGGCCGGGAAGACGACGTTGGCGTGGCGGGTCGACTCGTCGTCGAACATGGCGAAGGAGATGACGAAGGTGCCGGTGAGGGTCTTGGCCCAGGCGTCGCCTGCCGGGTAGGTGCGGACGGGGTCGGCGTTGAGGAGGAGGACGGCGCCGGGGGAGCCGTCGCGGATGGCGGCGGCGTCCTTGCCGGGGCCCGTGGGCCGCAGACCGGGGCCGGCGCCGGGGAGCATGCCCGTTTCGCGCAGGCCCCTGGCGTTGGCCTCCTCGGGGACCTCGAGGAGACCGGGGCCGATGCGCTGGTGCATGTCGAGGGCGCGGGCGCAGTCGTGCAGGGCGCGGACCGCGGCCGGGTCGCGCCAGAGGCGCTCGCCCCAGACGATGATCGGATCCGGGACCGAGCGCAGCACCTCGGCCAGCGCCTCGGCGGCCTTGGCGTGTGGCCGGCCGGCCTCGTATCCCTCGACGCCGAGAGCGGCCGCCAGCGCGCCGGTGAAGGCGGCGGCCTCGCCCGGGGCGTAGCGGACGGGCTCCTCGGCGGCGCCGCCGTCCAGCGCCGTGGGCCGCTCGGAGGCCACCAGCAGCTTGGCGCCGCCGCGCCGCGCCGCCTTGCGGATCCGCAGGTCCAGGATCGGCATCTCGTGCAGCGGGTCGATGCCAATGACCAGGATCGCCCCGGCGTAGTCCAGGTCGGCGATCCGCGAAGACAGCTCGGGCCGCGACAGCTCGGCCAGCAGGCCCGGCTGCACCGGGTTGGGCGAGCAGTCGAGGTCCGAAGAGCCGAGGCCGCGGAGGATGCGCTGGGCCAGGTAGCCCTCCTCGTTACTGGTGCCGCCGCCTGCCAGCGCCGCGGCCGCGGAGCCTGCCTTGCGCAGGCCCTCGGCGGCCATGCGGACCGCCTCCTCCCAGCTCACCGGGCTGAGCGTGCCGTCGCCGGCCCGCACCATCGGCTGGGTGATCCGGTCCTCCGAGGCGAACATCTGGAAGGCGAAGCGGCCCTTGTCGCAGAGCCAGCCGTCGTCGACGGCGTGGTTGTCGCGGGCCAGCACCCGCATCACCCGCTCGTCGCGGACGGTGAACTTGACGTTGCACTGCGAGGGGCAGAGCGTGCAGACCGAGCCGGCGTCCTCGATGTCCCAGGGCCGGGCGCGGAAGCGGTAGGTGTGCGAGGTCAGCGCCCCGACCGGGCAGAGTTCGGTGATGTTGCCGTGGAAGGGGGCGATGTACGGGCGCTCGTCGAAGGTGCCGACGAAGGTGCGGTCGCCGCGCTCCAGCAGCTGAAGCTGTTCGTCCTCGGCCACCTCCTGGCTGAAGCGCACGCAGCGGTAGCAGAGGATGCAGCGCTCGCGGTCGATCGCGACCAGCGGGGAGAGGTCGAGCGGCTTCTGGAAGTGGCGCTTGGGGTCGGTGAACCGGCTCTTGCCTGGGCCCCAGCCCAGCGCGATGTCCTGCAACGGGCACTCTCCGCCCTTGTCGCAGACCGGGCAGTCCAGCGGATGGTTGACCAGCAGGAACTCGACGACCGCGTTCTGGGCCTCCTTCACCTGGTCGGTCTGGGTGTAGACGACCATGCCGTCGCGGACGGGGGTCGAGCAGGCCGTCTGCAGCTTCGGGATCCCCTCGATCTCGACCAGGCACATGCGGCAGGCGCCGACGGGCTCGCCCAGCTTCGGCTCGTAACAGAACACCGGGATCTCGATGTCGCCGCCCTTGGCGGCGTCCACCAGCATCGTCCCCTCGGGGGCGACGACCTCGCGCCCGTCGACGACCAGGGTGACCGCGTTGCGAATCGGCTGGCTCATCGCCCCGCCGCCATCGACATGTGATCGGCCTCCTCGCGCGCTTCCTTCGCCTCTCGCTGAGCGCGGCTGGTGCTGCCGCCATTGAGCGAGGGCACGCCATGCTCGATCGCCTCGTCGAACTCGTCGCGGAACTTCTCGACCATCGAGCCCACCGGCGCCGCCATCGAGTCGCCCAGCACGCAGAGGCAGTGGCCGATGATGTTCTTCTGCACCGAGGCCACGGTCTCGAGGTCGATCGGGGTTGCCTGCCCCCGGATCATCCGCTCCAGCATCTTCACGGTCCAGTTGGTGCCCTCGCGGCAGGGGGTGCACTTGCCGCAGGACTCGTGGTGGTAGAAGCGCGCGGTTCGCAGCGCCAGCTGCACGATCGAGGTCTGGTCGTCGCAGACGATGATCGAGCCCGATCCCAGCATCGAGCCCCCCTCCTGCATAGCTTCGAAGCTGTAGGGCAGGTCCAGCCCCTCCTCGGCGGTCAGCACCGGGCTCGAGGAGCCGCCGGGAAAGAAGCACTTGATCTTGCGCCCCTCATCGGTGCCCCCCGCGAGGCCGTCGATCAGGTCCCGCGTCGGGATCCCCAGCTCGATCTCGAAGTTGCCGGGATTCTGCACGTCCCCCGACACCGAGACGACCTTGGTCCCCGGCGACTGCTCGGTGCCGAAGCTCTTGAACCAGTCGGCGCCCGAGGCGACGATGTGCGGGACGTTGGAGAGGGTCTCGACGTTGTTGATCAGGGTCGGCCCGCCGTAGAGGCCCTGGACGGCCGGGAAGGGGGGCTTCAGCCGCGGGTTGCCGCGCTTGCCCTCGAGCGAGTCCAGCAGCGCCGTCTCCTCGCCGCAGATGTAGGCGCCCGCTCCCCTGTGCACCACCAGCTCCACCTGCTCGCCGGTACCGAGCACGTCCTCGCCGAGGAAGCCGGCGTCGTAGGCCTCCTCGACCGCCTTGTCGAGGATGTCGCCCTGCAGGTCGTACTCGCCGCGGATGAAGACGAAGCAGCGGTTGGCGCCGGCGGCGCGGGCGGCGATGATGATCCCCTCGATCAGCTGGTGTGGGTTCTTCTGCATCAGCTCGCGGTCCTTGAAGGCGCCGGGCTCCGACTCGTCGGCGTTGCAGCACAGGTACTTGTCCTCGTCGCTCCGGGGCAGGAACGAGGCCTTCTTGCCCATCGAGAAGCCGGCGCCGCCGCGGCCGCGCAGGCCGGAGTCCTCGAGCTCCCTCAACAGCGTTTCCGGCTGCATCTCGGTGAACGCCTTGCTGATCGCCTGGTAGCCGCCGAGCCGCTTGTAGGTGCGAATCGAGGCGAGCCCGGGCTCGTCGACGTTGCGGAACAGGATCCGCGTCTCCTTTGCGTCCTTGGCGCCGCGAGCCATCAGCTCTTCTTCCTCCCGGGCTTCTTCGCGGCGGCCTTCTTCGCCGGAGCGCGCTTCTGCTTCACCTTGTTCATCGGGTGCCGCGTGACGCGCGTGTCGGTCCCCACACGGGGCCCGATGCCCCCGGCGGCCTCGCGGTCCTCGAGCCGCTTCTCCGGCAACACGCTCCGCTTGTTCTTGCGCAGCCCTTCGACCGCCTCGGCCGCGTCGTCCGCGTCCAGCGGCCCGTAGTAGCGCTCGTCGATCGAGGCCATCGGGGCGAGGTCGCAGGCGCCCAGGCACTCGAAGCCGCGCACGAACACCTTGCCGTCCTCGGAGGTGGTCCCGGGGTGTTCCACTCCGGCGGCGTCCATGAACGAGTCCAGCAGCTGATCGGCGCCGCGCAGCCAGCAGGAGATGTTGGTGCAGACCAGCACCTCGTGCTCTCCCTGCGGCTCGAGCTGGAAGAGGTCGTAGAAGCTCGCCACCGACTGCAGGTAGGCCGGGGTCAGACCCATCACCGCCGCGGCCTGGTTGATCCCCTCGGGGCTGCAGTATCCGTAGCGGCGTTGGACGGCCCAAAGCGCCGGGATCGAGGCGGACCGCTTCTCGGGGTAGCGCTTCATCGCCCGGCGGATCTCCTGCGCCAGCCCCCGCGGCACCTCGACCTCGGCCGGCTCGGGCACCGGCGCGGGCTCGCCCTGGGGCTCGCGCGACTCTCCGGCCGCCTGCCGGGTCGTGATCGAGTCGATCGCCGGGATGTCGACGCCGACGTGGTCCTGGTGCTCTTCGACGGGAAGCTCCAGCACCTCCACCTCCGGTTCGTCGGTGGGGGCGGGCGCGTCGCGGATGTGCCCCGGGTCGTCCTGCCACGGGCGGCGTGCCCTTGGGCAGCAGCGGGGTCATCCTTCATCACCCCTCATCTGTCGATCCCTCCCAGGATCGGGTCCAGCATCGCCAGGTTCTGGATCAGGTCGGCCACGTAGCCACCGACCGACATGTCGCGGAAGGCCTGCAGGTTGACGAAGCTCGGGTCGCGGAAATGGACGCGCGCCGGTTTCGAGGAACCGTCGGCTACGACGAAGCAGCCCAGCTCCCCCCGCGGTCCCTCGATCGCGTAGTAGAGCTCGCCGGGCGGCACCCGGAAGCCCTCGGTGACCAGCTTGAAGTGGTGGATCAGCGCCTCCATCGAGGTCGAGAGCTCGTCGCGCGGGGGCAGCACGATCTTGCGGTCGTCGGCGATCCACGGGCCCTCGGGCAGGCCGTCGAGGCACTGCTCGACGATCCGCACCGACTCGCGCATCTCGGCCAGGCGGCAGCGGTAGCGGTCATAGCCGTCGCCGATGGTGCCGACCGGGATCTTGAAGTCGAGCTCGGGGTAGGCGAGGTAGTCGGTCGCCTTGCGCAGGTCCCAGGGCTCGCCCGCCGCGCGCAGCAGCGGCCCCGTCACTCCCAGCTCCAGCAGGCGCTCGCGCGAGACGATGCCGACGTTGCGCGTGCGGTGCAGGAAGATCTCATTGCGGTCGAGCAGGGCCTCGTACTGGTCGATGCGGCCGGGCATCTCGGCGCAGAACTCGCGCGCCTTCTGCTCGAAGCCCAGGGGGATGTCCTCGAAGACGCCGCCGACCTGGAAGTAGCGCGTGTGCATCCGCTGGCCCGTCGACATCTCGAACAGGTCGAGGATCCTGTCGCGCTCGCGGAAGCAGTACCAGAACATCGAGACCGCGCCCAGGTCCAGCGCGGAGGTGCCGAGCCAGACCAAATGCGAGTGGATCCGGTTCAGCTCCATGTGCAGCACCCGCAGCCACTTGGCGCGGGGCGGGATCTCCAGCTCGAGCAGGCGCTCGACGCAGCCGCAGAAGGCCTCCATGTTGAAGAAGTAGGCGAGGTAGTCCATGCGCTCGACGAACGGGATCACCTTCCAGTAGCTCTTCTCCTCGCAGGACTTCTCGATCCCGGTGTGGACGTAGCCGATCACCGGCTTCAGGTCGATCACCGTCTCGCCCTGCAGCGTCACGATCAGGCGCAGCACCCCGTGCGTGGCCGGGTGGTGCGGGCCGAAATTGATCGTCAGCAGCTCCTGCTCGGGCTCGAGGTCGACGTCGACGTCGGGCGGGCGGACCTCGGTTTCGGCCTGGCGCACGAGGCCCAGCGACTGGTCCTCGATCTCCGGCTGCACGCCGCGTTCGGTCGTGTACGGCTCGTCGCGGAGGGACTCGTCCGGTGTCATCGGCGCCCCCGCATCACTCGTACCAGCGGGGCATCTCGATCTCGTTGTGCGTGAACAGCACCGGCTCGCCGCCGACCGGGAAGTCGCGGCGCTGCGGCCAGCCGACGTAGTCCTCCGGCATCAGGATGCGCCGCAGGTCCGGGTGGTTCCTGAAGACGATCCCGAAGAAGTCGTATGCCTCCCGCTCCTGGAACTCGGCCGTCGGGAAGAGCTCGACGCAGGAGTCGATCTCGGGCAACGGCGCGTCGTCGTTGAGCGGGGTGCCGTTTCCCGCCGCCGGGTCCGGAAGCAGGGCCTTGACGTTGACCCGCTCGACGCGGTCGCGGTTCAGAAGCTCGTAGTGGACGGCGAAGCGAGGGGTGGCCGGGAGGTAGTCGGCCGCGTGCAGGCTCGAGAGGAACGTGTAGCGCTGCCCGTCTGCGTCCCGCAGGAAACGGAGGGCGTCGGTGACGCGCTCGGGATCGACGATCAGGGTCGCGCGGCCGTGCTCGAGCGCGGTCTCGGTGACCGTCCCCTCGCGCTGCTCGTTGATCCCCTGGGCGATCAGCTCCAGGCCGGGCGCGTCAGGCACGCTCGCCCTCCTCCAGCTCGGGGGCACCCTCGACCGCCCGGGCCGCAGACTCGAGCGCCTCGGGCGTGGGCCGACCGGGCTCGAAGCGCGCCCACTCCTCGGTGCCGGCCGCGTTGTAGCGCGTACGCCAGCCGAGGTCGGGGTTTCCCATGATCTTGCGCTGAAGCTTCGTGAAGCCGTGCAGCAGGGCCTCGGGCCGCGGCGGGCAGCCCGGCACGTGTATGTCCACGGGCATGAACTTGTCGGCTCCCTGGACCACCGCGTAGTTGGCGAACATGCCGCCCGAGGACGAGCACGCTCCCATCGAGATCACCCACTTGGGCTCCAGCATCTGGTCATACAGCCGCCGGATGACCGGGGCCATCTTGATCGAGACCCGGCCCGAAAGGATCAGCAGGTCGGCCTGGCGGGGCGAGGCCCGCAGCGCCTCGGCCCCGAACCGCGCCTGGTCGGTCCGGGCGCTGACCGCCGACATCATCTCGATCGCGCAGCAGGCGAGCCCGAAGGTCGCCGGGAAGATCGAGTGTGCGCGCGCCACGTTCAGGCCCTTCTCCAGCGTGGTGGTCAGGACCCCTCGCTCGACGACCTCCTCCAGATCGCGTCCCTCGAGGTCCCCCCGCAGCAGCTCGCGGGCCCGCAGCTGCTTCGCCCTGAACTCGTCGGGCGTCTTGGGCTGTTCGCCCGGTGCCGGAACCCCCAGCTTCCGGCGCTCTACTTCCAATCCAGCGCTCCCCGGCGCCAGACGAAGACGAGGCCCACCAGCAGCAGGACCACGAAGATCACGATCTCGACCAGCACGAAGACGCTGTCTGCCGCCTGAAGGATCGCCCCGACCGGATACAGGAAGACGACCTCGATGTCGAAGAGGATGAACAGCATCGCGACCATGTAGAAGCTGACGCCGAAGCGGAAGCTGCGGGTGACGTGGGAGGGGAGCCCGCACTCGTAGGGGTCGCCCTTGATCGGATTCGGCCGGCTCGCCCCCAGGACCCCGTTGAGGAGTACGAACGCGCTTCCGACGATGATTCCCAGGCCGGCGAAGACGAGGACGGGGAGGTAGCTCTCAAGCACGCCGACCGCGTTATATCACTGACTTTGTATCAAGCTGTTACATAGTGGCTTTCCGCATCAGAAAGCGAAAAACCCGACCTACTGAGGCGGAAATGGCGGCCGGGGTGGCGGTGCTGGCGCAGGCCCTAACCTGGCCCGCGTGATCGGGCTCCACATCGCCTGCGGGATCGCCCTGATCGCCGCCAATCTGGTCGCCGGGGTCTGGGGAGGGATCGCCTGGTTGCGCCGCCGGCCGACGGTCGGCTTCTGGTACGCGCTGAGGGTGGCCCAGGTGACCGTCGTGATCCAAGCGATGCTGGGGCTGATCCTCGTCTTCACCGGCCGCGAGGCCCTCGACCTGCACTACGTCTACGGCGCCCTGCCGCTGCTGGTCTCCTTCCTGGCCGAGCTGACCCGCGCCGGCGCGGCGCAGCAGGAGCTGGGAGAGCTCGACTTCAGGGCGCTGCCTGAGGAGCGTCAGCACCAGGTCGCGATGGCGGTAGTGCGCCGCGAGATGGGGATCATGGCCGTCGCCTGCCTGGTGATCCTGTTCCTGGCGCTGCGGGCCGCGGGGACGACGCCACTCATCTGAGAGCGGTGATTCTTCACCGAACCGCCGGTCAGTAACTTCAGACCATGGCCTCCAAGCCGGCGATAGAGGCCGAGGGCCTGAAGCGGTCCTTCGGCAAGGTCGAGGCGCTGTGCGGCGTCGACCTCAGCGTCCCCCAGGGGACGGTGCTCGGCCTGCTCGGGCCGAACGGGGCGGGCAAGACGACCGCGGTGCGGATCCTGACCACGCTCCTGCGCCCCGACGCCGGCAGCGCCCGGGTCGCCGGCCTCGACATCGTCAAGGACGCGGCCGAGCTGCGGTCCCAGATCGGCCTCGCGGGCCAGTACGCGGCGGTCGATGAGAACCTGACCGGGCGCGAGAACCTCGACATGGTCGGCCGCCTGTACCACCTGGGCAAGCGGGTCTCGGCCGAGCGCGCCACCGACCTGCTCGAGACCTTCGACCTCACCGACGCAGGCGACCGCCTGGTCCGCACGTATTCGGGCGGCATGCGCCGGCGGCTCGACCTCGCCGCGGCGCTGGTGGCGAAGCCGCCCGTCGTCTTCCTCGACGAGCCGACCACCGGCCTTGATCCGGTCAGCCGGCTCGGGCTCTGGGAGACGATCGAGGAGCGGGTGGCCGCGGGGACCACCGTGCTGCTGACCACCCAGTACCTCGACGAGGCCGACCGCCTCGCCGACCGCATCGCCGTCATCGACCACGGCAAGGTGATCGCCGAGGGCACCTCGGACGAGCTCAAGGACCGGGTCGGCGGCGAGGGCCTGGAGGTGAGCCTCGGGAAGCGGGAGCAGGCCGAGGCCGCGGTGGCCGCGCTCTCGGAGATGTGCGCCGAGCGGCCCGAGCTCGAGGACGGCCGCGTGCTGATGCAGCTCAGCGACCGCGACGGCGGCATCGCCGAGGCGGTCCGCCGCCTCGACGCCGCAGGGGTCGAGATCGAGGACATCGCCACCCGCCGTCCCACCCTCGACGACGTCTTCATGGTCTTCACCGGCCACGCCGCCGAGCCCGAGAAGGGCGAGGGCGAGGGCGAGGGCGAGCGGGAACGCGAGGAGGTGCCGTCGTGAGCGGCGTCGGCTACGCGCTCTCGGACACCCTGGTGCTGGCGGTTCGGAACCTGCGCCGCATCCCGCGCGCGCCGGACCTGCTGATCAGCTTCACGCTGCAGCCGCTGATGTTCGTGCTGCTGTTCGTCTACGTCTTCGGCGGCGCGATCGAGACCCCGGGCCACAGCTACGTCGACTTCCTGATCCCGGGCATCGTCGCCCAGACGATGTCCTTCGGCGGCTTCGTCACCGCGCTGGGGCTGGCCGACGACCTCAAGAAGGGGCTGATCGACCGCTTCCGCTCGCTGCCGATGTCGCGTGGGGCGGTGCTCGCCGGCCGCACCCTCGCCGACGTCCCCACCAACCTGCTCTCGATCGTGATCATGGTCGGCGTCGGCTACGTGGTCGGCTTCCGCTTCGACGCCAACCCGATCGAGATCCTCGCCGGCGTCGGCCTGATGCTGCTCTTCGGCTACGCCTTCTCCTGGGTCTTCGCCTACTTCGGCCTCGTCGCCTCCTCGGGCGAGTCCGCGCAGGCGATCGGCTTCATGGTCGTCTTCCCGCTCACCTTCGTCTCTTCCGCGTTCGTCCCGATCGACACCCTGCCCGACGGGCTGCGCCAGTTCGCCGAGGCCAACCCGTTCACGATCGTCGTCGACGCCCTGCGCGCGCTCTGGATCGGCGACCCCGCCGGCGACAACATCTGGCTCGGCGTCGTCTGGTCGGTCGGCCTCAGCCTGCTGTTCGGCTGGCTCTCGGTCCGCCGGTACAAGCGCGCCGTCAGCGCCTGAGGGGCCGCAAGGCCGCTGATTTCCAGAGCGGCCGCTTGCGGCCGCGAAGGATGTGTGCGGCCGCCAGCGGCCCTGACTGATGGCGAAGCCGGAAACCTCAGCTCTCGGAGAGAAGATCCCGGTACGCGCCGCGGTGGAAGATCAGCGGCATCGCCTCGCGTGAGTCGGCCTCCAGCACCGTGCCGGTCGCGATCAGGTGGTCGCCGCCGTCGATCAGGTCGCGCAGCTCGCAGGCGACCCACATCAGGGCGTCGGCGAGGCGCGGCGAGCCCTGGCTCTCGCTCCACTCGACGCCGTCCCACTTCCTCGGCGCGGGGTCCTTGGCGGCGAAGCGAAGCGCCAGCTCCTCCTGCCCTGCGGCCAGCGCGTTGACGCCGAAGCGGCCGGCGGCGCGAACCGACTCGAGCGTGCGCGAGCCCCGGTCCAGGCAGGCGAGCATCATCGGCGGCTCCAGCGAGAGCGAGGTGACGGCGTTGGCCGTGGCCCCCGCCGGCCCGTCGGCGCCCATCGCCGTCACCACCGTGACCCCGGTCGGGTATGAGGCCAGCGCATCACGGAAACGCTCGGGGCTGGGCTTTGAGTCGGCCACGGGGCAACGCTATCGCCGCGCCCGCCTCGCATATGATCCCGCCGCGTGCGACGGGCTTTCCCACTGATTGCAGGTGCCGCCGCTGCGCTCGCGCTGAGCGCCTGCGGCACCGAGGGCATCGAGGTACCCGAGGACGATCCGGCTCACCGGGGCGCCGAGCTGTTCGCCCAGCGGTGCTCGGGGTGCCACACGCTCAAGGCCGCGGGAGCGCAGGGCAGCGCCAACCGCAGCCAGCGCGCCCAGGGCCCCAACTTCGACGAGCGCAAGGAGACCTACGAGGACGCGATCTTCGCGATCGCAAACGGCGGCTTCTCCGGCGCGATCATGCCCCAGAACATCGTCGTCGGGGACGACGCGGAGGCCGTCGCGAGGTTCCTCGCCGAGTACTCGGGCAAGGACGTCGATCAGCCGGTCACCCCCGGCCCATAGCGGGATGAGCGACTCCTCCGGAGGACGGAGCCACGCTTGACCTGAAGCAGATCCGCCGCGATCCCGGCCCCGCCCGAGAGGCCCTGGCGAGGAGAGGGGCGGCCGATGAGATCGACGAGCTGCTGGCCCTGGACGAGCGCAGGCGCGAGCTCAACACCCGCATCGAGCAGGGCCGGGCCGAGCAGAACAAGCTCAGCGAGGGGATCGAGCAGGCCGCCCGCGAGGGCAAGGCCGACGACCCCGAGGCGACGAAGCTGCGGGAGTCCTCATCAGCGCTGAAGGCCGAGCTGAAGAAGCTCGAGCCCGAGCTGGCCGAGCTCGAGCAGCGCCAGGACGAGCTGCTGGCGGCAATGCCCAACCTGCCCTCGCCGGAGGCGCCGGATGGAATGGAAGAGGACGACGCGAAGGTCCTGCGCGAAGTCGGAGACCGCCCCGAGTTCGACTTCGAGCCGCTCGACCACCTGGAGCTGGGCGAGCGCCACCGCTGGATCGACATGGAGGCCGCCGCCAATGCCTCAGGGGCACGCTTCGCCTATCTGCTCGGCGACCTGGTGATGGTGGAGCTGGCGCTGGTGCGCTTCGCGCTGGAGACGCTTCGCGGCGAGGGCTTCGACCCGGTGTCGCCGCCGGTGATGGTTCGCGAGCCCGCTCTGTACGGGACCGGCTTCTTCCCCTCCGAGCGCGAGACGATCTACGAGGTCCCGCGCGACGAGCTCTTCCTGACGGGCACCTCCGAGGTGGCGCTCGCCTCGCTGCACGCCGGCGCCAAGCTCTCGGCCGACGAGCTGCCGCTGCGTTACGCGGGCTTCTCGACGTGCTTCCGGCGCGAGGCCGGCGCCGCCGGGCGGGACACGCGCGGCATCTTCCGGGTGCACCAGTTCGACAAGGTCGAGATGTACAGCTTCGTCGAGCCATCGGCCTCGGGCTCCGAGCACGAGCGCCTGCTGGCGCTGCAGGAGCGCATCCTCGGGGCGCTGGAGGTCCCATATCGCGTGGTGGACATCCCGGTCGGCGACCTCGGGGCCTCGGCCGCTCGCAAGTTCGACTGCGAGGCCTGGATACCCAGCCAGGGGCGCTATCGGGAGGTGACCTCGTGCTCGAACACGACCGACTATCAGGCGCGACGCCTCAATTGTCGGTACCGTCCCGCTCAGGGTGCCTCACCGGAGGTCCTACATACGCTCAACGGCACGGCCGTCGCAGTCGGCCGCACCCTGATCGCGCTACTGGAGAACGGACAAGAGGGAGATGGAAGCGTTTCGATGCCCCCCGTGTTGAAGGACTTCGGCGTTCCGGCCCGCATTCCCACGGTATGAACAGCGGGGCTCCCAAGCGAGTCGTGCTCTGCGACGACCACGAGATCGTCCGCGAGGCCGTCAAGGCCCGCATGGCCTCGATCTCGGGCGTCGAGATCGTCGGCGAGGCCGCGACCGGCGAGGAGGTCGTCGGCGTCGTCCAGCAGCACAAGCCCGACGTCTGCATCGTCGACGTCGAGTTGCCCGGCCAGGACGGCATCGAGGCGACCAAGGACATCCTCAAGGCGCTGCCCGAGACCCGCGTGATCATCTTCACCGCGCACGCCCAGCCCGACCTGCTGACCCTGGCCCTGCGGGCGGGCGCTTCCGGATACGTGCTCAAGTCGGCCCCAAGCGAGGACATCGCCCGCGCGATCGAGGTCGTAGCGGGCGGCGGCACCTTCGTCGGCACCGAGCTGGGCCAGGGCGCCGGCGAGGTCGAGAAGCTGCTCGAGTTGACCCCGCGCGAGCGCGAGATCCTCGAGCTGCTGGCCGAGGGCCTGCGCGTGAAACAGATCGCAGACCAGCTCAGCCTCAGCCCCGCCACCGTCCATACGCACGTTCGCAACGCGATCGCGCGCATGGAGGTGGACACCCGCACCGAGGCCGTGGCGCTAGCAGTGCGCTTCAGCTACCTCGGCGCGGGCGGCAAGGTCTGAGCCGCGCTACTCCTCGTCGAACTCGAGGGCGCAGCCGTTGATGCAGAACCGCTTGCCCGTGGTCTCCGACGGGCCGTCGTCGAAGACGTGGCCCAGGTGGGCGTCGCAGCGTGAGCACAGCACCTCGGTGCGGCGCATGAACATGCTGTTGTCGGCCTCGGTCTCGACCGCCTCGTCACCCACGGGCGCGTCGAAGCTGGGCCAGCCGGTGCCGGAGTCGAACTTGTTCTCGGAGCTGAACACCGGCTGTCCGCAGGCCGCGCACTTGAACGTGCCCTCGGACTTCTCGTCGTTGAGCTCGCTCGTGAACGGCGCCTCGGTTCCCTTCTCCCTCACGATCTTGTACTGCTCCGGGCTGAGCTCGGCCTTCCACTCGGCCTCGGTCTTCTTCACCTTCTCCACTCTGGCCTCCGTTCTTGGGGGTAGGTCCAGGGTACCCGCCGCGCTTAGCCTCGCCTAAGGGGCCACCAGCGGGCGCCGGGCGAGGTGCCGCTCCAGCACGTCGAGCCGGACGTGGGCGAACTGCCCGTAAGCAGGTGGGGGGTCGTCCTGGTCGATGAAGCGGGGGACCCAGAACCCGTGCTCGCCCCAAAGCAGTCGCGCGCACCGCTCGCTCGAGAGCGGCTCGAACGCCGACTCCGCGAGCTCAGCCGCCGCGGCGTCGAGGTGCTCGCGCACGGGCTCCAGCCGCTCCGCGTCCCACTCGGTCCAGTTCCCCTCCCCCTTGCCGTAGGAGGTGCCGTCGCTGTGGGCGACGAAGCCGCAAGCGGCCAGCTCGCGAGCCCGCTCGCGCTCGGCCCGGCACGCGGTCTTCGAGCCCTTGAATGACCCGAGGTCCTCGTACAGGTCGGGCCGCAGCCTGACCGCGAAGCGCTTCACCAGCCCCGATGAGCGGTAGCCGTCGCGGTGCTGCTCGAAGCGCTTCTCCGGGCTGCGCGCGCTCGAGCCCACGTAGACCCAGGGAATGCGGGGATCGCGCCGCCGGCCGGCGGCTCGGTCCAGCTCGATCACGTAGACCCGGGAAGCCATCCCCCTCTGTTTCCACGAGGGGCTTGCGTTACCCCCTACTCGGCGCCGATCTCGGCCTCGGCGATCGCGACCAATAGCTCCGAGCGGTCGAAGAAGACCTCGTTGCGGGCGATCAGGCCGTCGCGCAGCTGCACGGTGCAGACGCCCTCGACCTCGAGCACCGTCGAGCCGACGGGGATGCTCGCGCGCCAGAAGTTGAGGAAGCCTCCTTCCAGCGCCACCACCCGGGTGTTGGCCCACTCCCAGTCGGGGAAACGGCCGAGCAGCGCGCGGAAGTAGGAGGTCAGCGCCTCCCGGCCCTCGACGCCCTCGGGCACCGCCGGGTCGCTGTAGAAGACGTCCTCGGCGTAGAACGAGGCGAGGCGCTCGGGGTCGTTGCCGGTCCAGGCGGGGAGCCAACGAGCGGCGAACTCCCTGCTCTCCTGCTCGCTGAGGCCGTCGAAGGTGTCGCTCATGCCGGCTCAATCCTAGGATGCCCGGCGTGACCGAGTCGTTCTACGAGCCGGACGGCGAAAGCTACGTCGCCACCGAGCTGACCCGCGGGCCCTGGGACCCGGGCTCACAGCACGCGGGGCCTCCCGCGGCGCTGATCGGGCGGGAGCTGGAGCGCCTCGGAGGCGGGCGGATCGGCGGCCCCGACGGGCCACCCGCGCAACTCGGGCGCGTCACCTATGAGGTACTGCGGCCGGTGCCGATCGCTCCCCTGCTGGTGTCGGCGGAGGTCGTGCGCCCGGGTCGGCGCGTGGAGATGGTCGCCGCGACGCTGAGCGACGAGGACGGCCGCGACCTGATGCGGGCTCAGGGCTGGCGGCTGCGCACGGAGGCGGTCAGCTTCGAGCGCCCTCCCGGGTTCCCCGAGCCGCCGCCGGGACCCGAGGCAGGGGAGCCGGGCGAGTTCTTCCAGACCGGCTACGACGTCGGCTACCACACGGCGATGGAGTACCGGTTCATCTCCGGTGCCTTCATGGAGCCGGGGCCGGCGACGGTGTGGATGCGCGCGCGGGTGCCGCTGCTGCCCGGCGAGGAGGCGACGCCGCTGCAGCGCGTGCTGGTCGCGGCGGACTCTGGCAACGGGGTCAGCTCGGCGCTCGACTGGCGCAAGTACCTGTTCATCAACGTCGATCTCAGCGTGCACCTGCACCGAATGCCTGATGGGGAGTGGGTCTGCCTCGACGCCGTCACGCTTCCCGAGCCCCACGGTGTCGGCATCGCCGACACCGCCCTGTTCGACGAGCGCGGCCCGATCGGCCGCGCCGTCCAGACCCTGCTCGTCGGCGAGCGGTAGCCGAGCAGTGAGCGCGGGCCCTAGGCGGAGGGGGTGGGATTCGAACCCACGAAGCGCCGTTAAGACGCTTAACGACTTTCAAGGCCGTCGCATTCAACCGCTCTGCCACCCCTCCGGGTGGTGCACGAAAAGCCTAGGCTCTTTCTGGATGGCAAAGGAGTGGCGCAACTGGGCGGGCGACCAGCGCTGCCTGCCCACCCGGATCGAGGCTCCGGCGAGCCGCGCCGGGCTGATCGAGGCCGTCGCCCGCGCCGGCGAGGAGGGCCTGCCGGTGCGCGCCGCCGGCCACGGGCACTCCTTCACCGACATCGCCTGCACCGGCGGAGTCATGCTCGACCTCAGGGGTCTGGGCCGTGTGCTCGAGGTCGATGCGGCCGCCGGCCTGGTCAAGGTCGAGTCCGGGATCGGCCTGCGGGCCCTGAACGATGCGATCTGGGGGCACGGTCTGGCCCTCGAGAACCTCGGCGACATCGACAGGCAGACGATCTCGGGCGCCGTCTCCACGGCGACCCACGGGACCGGATCGCGCTTCCGCAACATCTCCTCGCAGCTGCAGGCGGTGGAGCTGGTGCTGGGCGACGGCACTCTGCTCGAGGTCTCGGAGGACTCCGACCCCGAGGCGCTGCGCGCCGCCCGGGTGGGGCTGGGGGCGCTGGGGATCATCGCCACGGTCACGCTTCGGACCGTGCCCGCCTTCACCATCAAGAGGCTCGACTCCCCACTGCCGCTGAACGAGGTGCTGGAACGGATCGATGACCTGGCCGACGGCTCGGACCATTTCGAGTTCTACGTCTTCCCCCACACCGAGACCGCCCTGCTGCGCCAGAGCGAGCGCAGCGACGAGGAGCCGAGGCCGAAGAACCCAGTCAGCCGCTTCGCGACCGAGGTGGTCGCCGAGAACTGGGTGATGGGCTCGATCGCGAGGCTCGGGCGCGCCAGCCCGACTCGCATCCCCCGCCTCGCGAGGTTCGTTTCCGGCCGGCTCGGGCGCAGCACCAAGCTCGACCGCAGCTACCGCGTCTTCGCCAGCCAGCGCCGCATCCGCTTCACCGAGATGGAGTACGCGATCCCGCGCCGACATGCCGCCGAGGCGGTGCCGCGCGTGCTGGAGGCGGCCGAGCGGGCCGAGGCGGGCGTCGGCTTCCCGATCGAGGTCCGCTTCGTCTCCGCCGACGACTCGATGCTGAGCCCCGCGCATGAGCGGGACACCGCCTACATCGCCGTGCACCAGTACCGCGGCATGGCCTGGGAGGCCTACTTCCGCGCGGTCGAGGAGGTGATGGACTCCTACGGTGGCCGCCCGCACTGGGGCAAGCGCCACTTCCAGACCGCCGAGACGCTGTCCGAGCGCTACCCCCGCTGGCACGACTTCGCCGCCGTCCGCGCCAGGCTCGACCCCGACGGCCGCTTCCGCAACGAGTACCTGGACCGCGTGCTGGGCTAGACGAAAAGCTCGCCGTAGCTGGCCGACTGCAGCAGCTCTTCGAACGCGGCCGGTGGCTGGGGGCGCGCGAAGAAGTAGCCCTGGGCGCGGTCGCATTCGAGTTGACGCAGCTCGGCCAGCTGCTCGGCGGTCTCGACGCCTTCGGCCGTCGCCGTCAGCTTCAGGCCGTGGGCCAGGCCGACGATCGCGGCCACGCCGACCGAGTCCTCGCGCGAGCGGCCCAGCCCGGCGATGAACGAGTTGTCGATCTTGATCGCGTTCAGCCGCGGCAGCCGCTGGATGGTGCTGAAGGAGGAAACCGCTACCCCGAAGTCGTCGATCAACAGCCGCACCCCCAGGGCCTCCAGGTCCGGGAGCGAGGCGAGCGCGTCGCCCCGGCGGTCCAGCAACGCGCTCTCGGCGACCTCCAGGCAGAGCGAGTCCGCCGGCAGCTCGGCGTCGGAGATCGCCTGGGCGATCTTGTTGGAGAGTCCCGCCTCGGCCAGGCGCCGCTCGGAGAGGTTGACCGAGATCACGAAGGGCTGGTCGTCGGCGAGCTGGCGGCGCCAGCGCGCGGCCTCGTGGCATGCGTGCCACAGCACGAAGTCGTCGATGGCGACGATCAGGTCGCTGCCCTCGGCGACGGATATGAACTGGGCAGGCTCCAGCAGGCCCCGCTTGGGATGCTGCCAGCGCACCAGCGCCTCGGCCCCGGTCACCCGGCCGCTGGTCAGGTCCACCTCGGGCTGGTAATGGACGGTCAGCTCGCCGTCGGCGAGCCCCCGCCGCAGCTCCTTCTCCAGCCCGCTCCGGTCGGGATGGTCGTCGCCCATCCAGCCCTCGAACATCGCGTAGCGGGAGTTGCCGGCCGCCTTGGCGCGGTACATGGCAAGGTCGGCCCAGCGCAGGACCTGCTCGGGATCCATGGTGCGGCCGTCGCGCGGCTGCAGGGCGACCCCGATGCTGGCCGCCTGGTGGACCTCGCGGTCGCCGATCACGAACGGCTCCGCGAACGCGTCGATCACGCGCTCGGCGACCAGCCGCGCCGCCACTTCGTCGCTGTCCTCGCACAGCACCGCGAACTCGTCGCCGCCGAGGCGCGCCAGCGTGTCGCCCTCGCGCAGCCGGCTCTCCAGCCTCCGCGCAACCTCAACCAGCACCTCGTCGCCGGCCGAGTGGCCGAAGGTGTCGTTGATCGGCTTGAAGGTGTCGAGGTCGATGTAAATGACCCCGAAGCTGCCGCTCTCGCGACGCGCCGATGCGACGCGGACCCGGTCCGCGAACAGCACCCGGTTGGGCAGGCCGGTGAGCGGGTCGTGCAGCGCCTGGTGGGTGAGCCTCTCCTCCTGCTCCTTGCGCTCGGTGATGTCCTCGATCTGGGCGATCAGGTGGATCAGCTCCCCCCGCTCGTCGCGGATCGGTGAGACGTTGACCGCGGTCCAGAGGTGGTGGCCCTTCGAGTGCAGGCATCGCTTCTCCGCCCGGTAGCCGAACCGCTCCCCGGCGACGATCTCCCGCATCCCCTCGACGCTCGGCTCGATGTCGTCGGGATGTGTGATCTCGGGGAACGGGGTGCCGAGCAGCTCGTCCGGGGAATAGGCGAGCAGATCGCAGAAAGCGGCGTTGACCCTGGTGAACTCTCCCTCGGCTGAAAGCAGGGCCATGCCGACGCGGTTGTCCTCGAAGGCGCGACGAAAGCGCTCCTCGGCCTCCTGCAGGGCGCTGCGGGCCTGCGTCCGCGCGCTGATGTCGTGGACGAACGCGTTCAGGGTCCAGCGCTCGCCCGTCTGCACCGGCGAGACCGACATCTCGATCGGGAAGACGCTGCCATCGCGGCGCCGCCCGCGCGCCTCGAAGCGGCTGTCCGGCGGGCGCTCGCCCTCCTCGCGGAAGCGGCGCAGCCTCTCCAGCGCGAACTCGCGACGCTCGGGAGGAATGACCGTGTCGAAGGCCGAGCGACCCAGCAGCTCGCTGCGCGTCCAGCCGAAGGTGGCCTCGGCCTGCGGATTCAACTCGGTCACCACGCCCTTCTCGTCAACCGCCACGAATGCGTCCTGGGAGGCTTCGAGGATCGCCCGACCCTCAGTCGCGAGGCTGCGCGTGGCCATCACCAGCGCCTGGACCGCGACGCCCGTGGTCCCGGCGATCACAGCCACGATCCCGGCGCGGACGATCTGATCGCCGTCGTAGACCGGAGGCCCGATCAGCAGCGGCGGCAACGCCAACACCGCCACCATCGTCGCGATCCCGGCGAACAGCTGCATGCGCGTCCCGTAGAGTGCGAACCAGGTCAGCGGCACGATCACGAGCGGCTCCAAGATGACGGCGTCCTCGCCGCTCGCGTCGCGCAGCAGCGCGATCACCGCGAACTCGGCCAGCACCGGCAGGGTCTGGGTCCATCGGGGGAAGCGATCCCAGGGCAGCAGCAGAGCCGTGCCGACTATCCCCAGGGAGATGGCAAAAGCCAGCCCCACACGCCAGTCGGCGACCGAGACCCCGAGGAAGGGCAGCAACAGGAAGGGAAGCGCGCCGGCGGCCAGGAACGGCGCGACCCGAAGCAGGACGCGATCGCCCTCGAAGTAGCGCCCCGCCGGAACCTCGGCGCCGATCCAGTGCAACGCGTGCCGCGACCCGGCGCTCCCGCGACCGGCCGCAGACTGCAGCCTCATCCCTCTCGAATCCCTTCGATTTCGGGCCCCTGTCAACAACGAAGGTAGAGGCGAAATCGCGGGCCCATAAGACCGTTTTTCGGTAGCAGGCCTGCGTTGGACAGGCCTACTAGTGAGGGTTGGACAGGCTTACTAGCGAGGGTTGGACAGGCCTATTAGTGAGGGACCCCTAGAGGAATGCCCTGCCCTCGCCCCTGTAGGTGGGCACCTCGTCGCGGATCGTGGAGCCCGTGACCAGGTAGAGGCTGTTGAAGCGCTCGCAGAGCTCGCCCGCCTTGATGTGGCGGAAGTAGACCCGATCCCCGATCGAGAGCCGCTCGGCTGCGGATCCGATCACCGGTGTCTGCACCTCCCCCGTGCCCTCGAAAGAATCCAGGCGAAGGCCGCCGGGCAGGTGGGGGACGGGCATGCGGTCCTTGGCGCCCACGCCGGAGGCCAGGTAGCCGCCGCCAAGCGTCGTCGCCACCTCGGTAGCCGGCTTCCGCACCACCGGCAGCGCGAACATCGCCGCCGGGTTCAGATCGAACGAGCTGTAGTGGTCGAACAGCACCGGCGCGTAGAAGCCCGACCCCGCGGCGACCTCGGTCACCGCCCACTCTGACGCGGTCTGCTCGATCGAGCCCGTGCCGCCGCCGTTCACGAACTCGAGCTCGGTCACCTGGGAGACGGCGGTGACCACCTCGGCGCGGCGCTCGCGCACGTCCTTGGCCGAGGCAGTCTGCATCGCGCGAGTGAGGCGATTGGCGATCGCCTTGCCCGGCACCGCGTCGCCGACCCCGGCGATCTGGCCCTCGTAGGCCATCAACCCGACCAGCTTCACCCGCTCGCGGCGCTCGATCTCGCGAGCCAGCGACGCGGCCTGCTCGGCGGTCCTCACCGGCGAGCGCTTGGGACCGATCTTGACGATGCCGCCGAGCGGCCACCAGGAGACGTCGATGTCGATCGCCACCCGGATCGGCGCCACGAACGACCCCGCCGACTCCTCGATCAGGTCCAGGTGCTCGACCGAATCCACCATCACCACGGGCGCCTCGTCGGGGCGCTCGGCGGTGAGCCGCGCCAGCCGGGTCAGGCAGGCGCCGTCGGCGGTCGGGTAGGCGAGGACCAGATCACGCTGCCCGCGCTCCCACAGCCACAGCGTCTCGGGCAGGGTGAAGCTCAGGACCCCCTGAAAGCCGCTGTCGAGGTCGAGCAGGCGCTCGAGCACCGGGCGGCACCGAACCGACTTGCTCGCGATCCGGATCGCCTTGCCGCGGGCGCGGCGCAGCATGTCGGCTGCGTTGGACCAGACGGCGTCGAGATCGAGGAAGGCGAACGGCGCCTGCACGCCCTCGAAGATCTGCTCGTAGCGCTCGTAGGCCTCGGTGGGGGTGGGGATCGGCAGCGGCGTCGGGGTGTCGATCTCGGTGCCGGACATCTCCAGCCAGCCTACAATCGGGCCCGTATTCGCCCGGAGAGGTGGCCGAGCGGCTGAAGGCACTCGCCTGCTAAGCGAGTAGGGGGCTAATAGCTCTCTCGAGGGTTCGAATCCCTCCCTCTCCGCTTTTCACCTTCCGCTGGTGGCCTTCGGCTTTTCCGCCGGCTTGCGGCGGGGGACCGGCTGCTCGCGCATCGCCGCCCCCAGCGCGGCGGCGAAGTCGTCGAGGTCGGCGACCACGTCCCGGTCCCCGGCCATGCCGAAGAACACTCGCCCGTCGTAGCTGACCAGCCCCATCGAGAGCGCGTGATTCTGAGGCGAGAGCGGCACGTATGGGTAGATCTCCCGGATCCGGCGCCCCAGCAGGTAGAGCGGCTGCTGCGGCCCCGGCACATTGGAGACGACGAGGTTGAAGACCAGCGGCCGGGACATCGCCGAGGACAGCACGCGGTTGATCGTCGGCGGGGTCCAGCCCGTCGCCTCGACGATCAGCGAGGCGGCGCGGGCGTTGTCGGACTCCTTCAGCCTCGCGGTCTCGTCGCGCAGGATCTCGAGCCGCTTCAGAGGGTCGGGCTCGGACACCGGCAACGGAACGAGGATCGTCGAGATCCGGTTGCCGAGCTCGTGCTGCTCGCCCTCTTCGCGGATGCTGACCGGGACCAGGGCGACGAGGTAGCTCGGCGACCTCTCCCCGCGCCCCTCGAAGTAGAGCCGAAGCGCTCCTGACGCGATCGAGAGCACGACGTCGTTGACGGTGGAGCCCTCGACCGCGTCCCTCGCCCGCTTGAGGCGATCGAGGTCGGTCTTGGCCCAGGCGACCAGACGGTCGCGGCCGACCGGCACGTTGAAGCGGCTCCTCGGACAGGAGGGGCCCGTGGAGGCGAGTCCGGTGAACGCCTCGGCGGTCCGGATCACGCTGGTGGCGGTCTTGGCCGGCATCTTCACCGTGTGCCCGACGGCGCGGCCGGCCGCCTTGAACGGCCGCTGCACGGCGTAGGCGGCCGCCTGGGCGAACAGCTCGCCCCGCTTCGGTGGCGCTGGGCTCCAGGGGTCCTCGGGCGGCTTGATCTTGGTCCGGGTCGGCTTCGAGTCGAGCAGGATCATTCCGATGTCCACCGCGGCGACGCCGTCGACGAGCGCGTGGTGGGTCTTCGAGAGGTACGCGTGACGGCCCGACAGACCGTCGATCAGATAGAGCTGCCACAGGGGGTGCTGGAAGTCGAGTGGCTCCGACATGATCCGGCCGATCAGGTCGCGGAGCTGGGCCAGGCGCCCCGGGCGCGGGACCCCGAGGTGGCGCACGTGGCGGCATACGTCGAACTCGGGGTCGTCGGCCCAGACAGGGTTCTCGATCCCAAGCGGCACCTCGACGATGCGCTGGCGGAAGCGCGGCACCAGCTCCAGCCTGTTCTCGACGTGCGTGACGAGCTGCTCGTAGCTGGGCGCCGCCCCCTCGACGATCAGGGTGGCCCCGACGTTGACGTGGATCTGGTCCCGCTCCGCGAACAGCGAGGACATGTCGGTTGCTGAGAGGCGGTTGTCCACGAGCGGCGGACGGTCGCAGATTTTCGGAGCGATTGCGCAGCAATCGCGACTGACGTGGGCGACCGCCACCGCCGCGACTGATGGCGGCGGAAGGCTAGCGACGGCGAACCTGGGAAGCGTCGATCGCCTCAGGCGAGGAGCAGCCGAGCAGAGCGAGGGCCAGGCGCAGCTCGTCGCGAAGGATCTCGAGCGCGCGCTCGGCGCCGGCCTGCCCGTCCCAAGCCAGGCCCCACAGGCAGGCGCGGCCGGCGAGCACGGCGTCCGCACCCAGCGCCAGGGCGACCGCGATGTCCGTGCCGCGGCGGATGCCGCCGTCCACCAGCACGGGGATGCGGCCGCCGACGGCGTCCACGACCTCGGGCAGGGCGTCGATCGTCGCCGGGGCGCCGTCGAGCTGGCGGCCACCGTGGTTGGAGACGACGACCCCCGCGGCCCCGTGCTCGACGGCCAGCTCGGCGTCGTCGGCCCGGACAAGGCCCTTGACCAGGACCGGCAGCTCGGAGGCGTCGACCAGCTCGGCCAGGTCCTCCCAGCCCAGCGCCGGGTCGACCAGGCCGAAGACCTCGGCCACCGTCAGGTCGCGTCCTCCCGAGGCCTGCTTGACGGCGGGGGCCGTGACGTCGGCCGGGACCTCGAAGCCGGTGCGGAAGTCGCGCTCGCGCTTGCCGGCGTACGGCGCGTCCACCGTCAGCAGCACCGCCTCGAAGCCCGCCTCGGCGGCCTCGTCAAGCAGCGCACGGGTGATGCCGCGGTCGCGGAAGCTGTAGAGCTGCATCCACTTGCGCCCCGCGCAGCCGGCGCCGACCTCGGTCGGGCCGCAGGTGGCGATCGTGGACAGACACATCACCGTCCCTGCGGCCTCGGCCGCGCGCGCCATCGCCACCTCGCCGTCGGGATGGGCCAGCTTCTGGAACGCGACAGGGGCGATCAGCACCGGCAGCTCCAGCCGGGCGCCCATCAGCTCGATCGCCGTGCTGACCTCCGAGACGTCGACGAGCACGCGCGGCCACAGCTCCCACTCGCGGAAGGCCTCGACGTTTCGCCTCAGTGTGCGCTCGTCCCCGGCGCCGCCCGCGAAGTAGCCGTGCGCCCCGGGCTCGAGGCGGTCGGCCGCCAGCGCCTCGAGGTCGGCGATGCTGAGGGGCTCGCTCATCCGTGCCGTCGGTGGAGCACCATCGGCGGCTCACCTTATATCCAGACGACTAGGCTGCCGCCATGAGCGACGCCGGATCGCCCGAGCTGGCGGCGCTGCGCGGCCTGGGGGAGGAGTGGGGGCGAGCGCTGGCGAGTCGCTCCGAGCAGCTGCGCGCGCTGCCGGTGGACCCCGACCTCGGGGACCTGGCCGCGCCTCGCGGCGGGCGGCGACGCGGTCGCTTCGTCGCCCCGGTCGACTTCGTCTCCTCGGCCCGCAAGGACGAGGTCACGGCGACCGCCGAGGCCGAGGCCGAGCCGACGCGCGTCGGCTCGGCCCTGCTCAGGGTCCGGCGAGTCCTGCTGGGCCCGCCGCTGGCGCTGACCGCGGTCGCCCTGGAGCGGATGCGGAAGCTGGTCGCGCTCCCGATCCTCTCCTCGGACGCCCTCTCATCGGTCGCCTACGGGCCCGAGGCGATGCTGGTCGTCCTGCTGCTGGCCGGCACTGGCGCCCTCGACATCTCGCTCTATCTGGCGGTGGCGATCGTGGTGCTGATGGTCGCCACCGGGGTCTCGTACCGGCAGGTGATCAAGGAGTACCCGGACGGCGGCGGCTCCTACAGCGTCGCGGCCGAGAACCTGGGCGAGGCGCCGGCCCTGATGGCGGGCTCGGGGTTGCTGGTCGACTACGTGCTGACCGTCGCCGTCTCGATCTCGGCCGGCGTCGCGGCGATCACCTCGGCGCTGCCCGGGCTCTACGACGACACGGTCGTAATCGGGCTGGCGGTGATCGCGCTGTTGCTGGTGGCGAACCTGCGCGGCGTGCGCGAGGCCGGAACCTTGTTCGCGATCCCCACCTACGCCTTCATCGGCGCCATGTTCCTGCTGATCGCCTGGAGCCTGATCGACCTGGGCGGCAAGGGCTTCGAGGCGCAGCCGCCGACCTCGAACCCGGCCGCGGTCGAAGGGGTGACCGCGCTGCTGGTGCTGCGCGCCTTCTCTTCGGGGGCGACCGCGATGACCGGCATCGAGGCGATCTCCAACGCCGTGCCGGTGTTCACGCCGACGGCCTGGAAGAACGCGCGGGCGACGCTGACGGTGATGGTGGGGCTGTTGGTCTCGATGTTCGTGGGCCTGATCGCCGTCATCCACCTCGAGGGCATCGTCCCGGTCAGCGACGAGACCGTGCTCTCCTCGCTCGCCCACGAGACCCTGGGTGACGGCGCCGGCTACGTCTTCATCCAGGCCTCCACCGCCCTGATCCTGCTGCTGGCCGCCAACACCGCGTTCACCGGCTTCCCCAGATTGCTCTCGGTGATGGCCCAGGGCGACCACGCCCCGCGCCCGCTGATGCGGCTGGGCGACCGGCTCGTCTACAGCCGCGGCGCGATCGCCCTCGCGATCGTGGCCGCCGCCCTGTTCGCCGCCTTCGACGGCAACACGAACTCACTCGTGCCGCTGTACGCGATCGGCGTCTTCGTCGCCTTCACCTGCGCGCAGGCGGGAATGGTGGTGCACTGGCGCCGTCACCGCCACGCCGGCTGGCGCAAGGGCGTCGCGATCGCCGCCGTCGGCGCCGCGCTCTCGGCCATCGTCGCGCTTGTCGCCGCCGCCACCAAGTTCACCGAGGGCGCCTGGGTCGCGGTGCTCCTGGTCGCCGGCCTCTCCCTGCTCGGCTGGCGCATCCGCCGCCACTACGAGGACGTTTCCCGCGCGCTCGCCGTCGATCCCCGGGCGCCCGCGGCCCAGGCGCAGGCGACCCCCGCGCTCGAGGCGCCGCCCCGGCATCGCGCGGACCAGTTCGTCGTCGTCCCGGTGCTGCGGCTTGACCTGCTGCGCCTGCAGACCCTCTCCTACGCCTCCACGCTCGGCGCGCCGGTCCTGGCCGTCCACGTCAGCACCGACCCCGACGACGCCAAGGAGTTCCGGCGCCGGTGGGACGCCTGGGGCGCCCACTTCCCGCTGGAGATCGTCCACTCCCCCTACCGCGCGACGCTGGCGCCGCTCGCCCGCTACCTGCAGGACCTGCATGCCCAGCGCCCGGACCTGACCATGAACCTGGTCCTGCCCGAGCTGGTCCCCGCCAGCGTCCTGCAACGCCCCCTCCATAACGGCGTCGCCCGCGGCCTGCGCAGGCTGATGCGCTCGCGGCCCGGCGTCGTCGTGACCCCGGTCCCGTTCAAGCTTCCCGGCTGAATTCGCCTCGGTTTCCGCCGCTACGCTGTCCCCGCACGCGCCCGTAGCTCAGTTGGATAGAGCGTCGGTCTACGAAACCGAAGGTCACTGGTTCGAGTCCAGTCGGGCGCGCTTCAGGGAAGAGCAGACGCGCGCGCAATTTCAACGTTCTCCTCCGACGCAATCACCGAAGGAAGAAGCGACGTGTGGTTTGCTTGGCCGGATGCACGCGCAGACGGTCAATTGGAGTCGCTGACGAGCGATGGCGTCGATACGGGCCGCCACCGCGCAGGATGCCGACACGTGCGTCGCGATCGTCGTTGGCCTGGACGACTTCTTTACCGATGACGTGCCCGAGAAGGTGCGAAGCGACCTGCGAGACCACTGTGGCTGGGTCATCGACGACGCAGGCGGCGTCATCGGCTTCGCCATCGTGCGGCTCCGCGGCATGTGCGCGGCGGAGATCCTGTGGATCGCGGTCGCCGCCGATCGCCGAGGAGCAGGCCTCGGCACCCGGCTCGTCAACCACATCTTGGACGAGTTGAGCGCTGACGGCGTGCAGATCGTCGAAGTCAAGACGCTCGATCCGTCCGCCGACTATGCCCCCTACGAAGCGACCCGTGCCTTCTGGCTCGCTTGCGGGTTCATTCAGCTCGACACCATCGACCCGCTTCCCGACTGGCCGCCGGGCAATCCGGCGGCGATCCTCGCCGTCGCGCTCGCCCCGACGCGGTAGTGCCCGGCCTTCCACCTATCCACAGATAAACCGGAGGGACTCGCTCTGCCGGTGATCCAGGTCGCTGCGTGATCCTCGCAGCTACTCCGACAGCCCGGCGGCTTCGAGGGCCTTTCACGGGTCGCGTATTCGTGGCCGCTCGCGATCTTCCCGTCGCGGATGGTGAAGACCGTCCAGTTGGGCGAATCCGCCTCAACGCCGCTGAGCCGAGCGCGTCCGCCGAACCGCTCGGCCGTGAACACGGTGTCCCCACCGGCATCAATCAGCTCCACCAGCTGCTGCCAGAACCCGTCAAACATGTCGATCCAGTCTTGGAGCCATGCCCGAACGGCATCCTGGCCGTGGAGCGGAGCGAGGTCGCCGTCGAGTGCACCCTCGAGGACGCGGTATTCGACGTCATCGGTGAAGTGCTCCATGAACCGATCAAGCCCTGCACGGGCAAGCGCTTCATAGGCCACACGCACGACCTCCACGTTCTCCTCCGACATCGCCCACGCAGTATCTCGCTCAGCCCCTGGTGCCGCACTGCCAGGGCCGCCACCTATCCACAGATAAACCGGAGGGACTCGCCCTGCCGGTAATCGAGGTCGCGGCGTGACCGCGCAGCTACTCCGACAGCCCGGCGGCCTCGAGGGCTTGTGCTCGGGTCTCGAACCCTTGAACGCTCACGATCTTTCCGTTGGCTAGCGTGATCAGAGAGCTTGCTGTCTGCTCAACCGGGATGCCGCTCGTGGTCCCAGTCGCGGTAATGCGGTGGACGGTGACAACTTGGTCGCCCCCCGCGTCGAGCACTTCGCTCACCTCAAACTGGAAATCTCCGATGTGGGTCCGGAAACCTTTGACCCACTCACGGACTCCATCGTGTCCGATGTATGGCCTCGTCTCAGGCGCGGATGCGTAGTTGGTCCAGACGACCTGGGGATCGAGGAACTCAAAGAACTCCTCGCTGTTCTGCGACTCGTACATCCGCCGCACCAGCTCCACGTTCTCCTCCTACATCGCCCACGCAGTATCTCGCTCCGTCAGGCATGTCCGCAGCTCCACGGCTTCCAGGAGTCGTGGCACTGCGGCATTCGCTGACTTCCACTTTGCGCAGAAACACACCTCCCCTGACGAGGCCACGTAGCTTCAACGAGGGCAACAAAAGGGCAACAGACGGGACGGGTTCCATCCGAACCCAGACGAGAGTTATGCCCGGTTTGAAACCAGAATCCTGGGCCCAGACGAGCTCCAACGAGCTCCACCGAACTCCCACCGCGGTCTACGAAACCGAAGGTCACTGGTTCGAGTCCAGTCGGGCGCGCTCTAGACCAGGTCCGCTGGCAGATTGGGCACCCCGAGTGCGAACCGCGCAGAGCGGCGATCTCCCTGGCGCTGATGCGGTCGTTGATGGCAGCGAACGTGAATATGCCCGAAAGCCAAACAAACCGCTCGTTCGGGGGTATTTCCGTGTTGTATCCAGGGAGCATGTCTCAGGGAGCGATCAAGAAGGCAGGCGCAGTCGCGCTCGCGGCCCTCGGCGCGATCCTGATCGCATCGCCCGCGGCCCTGGCCTCGACTGTGACGGTGACCGACGGCAACACGGTCAGGGTCGCCGAGACAGGCAATGAGGTGAATCAGATCACGGTCAGCGTCGACCCCGGGACGGACGACTACTACTCGGTCAGGGATACGGCAGCGACGCTGACTCCGAGCGGAACCTGCGTCGCGGTGGATGGACACTACGCCGTTTGCCCGGGCACGGGCATCAAGACGATCATCGTCCAGACCGGCGATCGCGCCGACGCGATCACGCTCGACGCGCCACATTCCCGGCACGATCAGCGAGACAGTCGATGGGGGCTCGGGAAACGATTACGTCAACGGCGCCAATACACCCGGCACGGTCAGCGGCGGATCAGGCAACGACGACGTGCACGGACGGGGAACCGTGAACGGCGGCGCCGGCGATGACCGGCTGACGGGGTCGCCGCTGGCCGACAACCTCCGCGGCGGCAGCGGGAGGGACAACCTCGACGGCGGGTTCGGGGCGGACGACATCGCCGGCGGCAGCCAGGCCGACACCCTCGTATATTCGGGGAGGGTCGACGGGGTCAACGTGACGATCGGCTCGGGCAACTTCAACGATGGCGGTCCCCAGGACCAGACGGGCAGCCGCCGCGACACGGTGCACGGCGATGTCGAGGTTCAGCTCGGAACCGAGCACAATGACGTGCTCGTCGGGGACCGCACGCCGGAGACGCTGGTCGGGCTCGGCGGCGACGACTTCGAAGTCGGAAACGGCGGGGCCGACACCGTGCTCGGCTCTGACGGCAGCGACATCCTGCGCGGCGGTCCCGGGGGTGACCGGCAGTTCGGCAAGTCAGGGAACGACCGCCTGGCGGGTGGCCCCGACGACGACTTCCTCCGCGGCGGGACCGGGCTCGACGTGATGAAGGGCAAGAACGGGATCGACCGCATCAACGCGCGCGACGGCGCGCGCGACGCGAAGATCAGCTGCGGGCCGGGCCCGAAGCGGCTCGAGGTCGCCAAGCGGGACAGGCGCCTCGACCCGCGTCCCCGCTCCTGCTGACCGAGCGCGGATCGTCCTCGGCGCCGCGACGGTGCAACCTTCACGCGATGGGATGAAATTCGGACTGATCCTGCGCCATCGCCCTTCCGGGGGGCTTAGATTGGAACATTCCCGTACGACGCATCCAGCTCGCCTTCTTCGCCGCCTTTGTGGCGTCCGCGATAGCCGTCGCCACTCCCGCAAGCACGCTCGGTCACCCGACCTCGATTAACACCGTTCGCGGGCACAAGGCGGAGGACTCGGTCGCTCACGACCCGGCCGCGGAGCGGGGGCTCGCGCGGCAGACCGTCGCCGCCACCGCGGCCGACGCCCAAGCGGCTGAGGCGGCCGTCGCGGGAAACGAGCACGAGGTTGGCAGCTGGGGCCCGCTGGTCGACTGGCCCGTCGTCGGTGTGCATGTGGCGCTGCTGCCCAACGGCAAGGTGCTGGCCTACGACTCGGTTGGCGACGCCGCAACCGAGACCTTCCCGGTGCACGACCACACCCGAGCCACTCTGTGGGATCCCGCCACCGGGACCCAGACGCCTGTGTGGGTGAACACGGGCTTCAACGTCTTCTGCAGCGGTCTGGCTCACCTGAGCGATGGGACACTCTTCCTCGCGGGCGGGAACAAGAACTCGGGGCTGGACGGGATCGTCCAGACACACCTCTTCAACCACCAGACGAACGCGTGGAGCCTTGGCCCGAACATGGCCGCGGGGCGCTGGTATCCGACGGTCACGCCACTGCGCAACGGCGAGATGCTGATCACCGAGGGCGGCCCCGACATCCCCGAGGTTCGCACCACGGGCGGGAACCTGCGGCCGCTGAGTACGGCGTCGCTGAACCTCCCGCTGTATCCGTGGATCGACGTGGCGCCGAACGGACGAGCGTTCTACTCCGGTCCCGACCAGACGATGCGGGGGCTTAACACGAGCGGCACCGGGGCGTGGCAGAGCTTCGGCCAGCGCGACCCGATCGACCGCAGCTACGGCGGCCACGCGCTCTTCGATGTGGGCAAGATCCTCGTCGCCGGCGGCGGAGGCTCGAGCGCGGACGCCCGCGTCGTGAACATCAGCGGAGCGACGCCGCAGGTGACCGCTACCGCGCCGATGGCGAACGGGCGCCGTCAGCACAACCTCACCGTCCTGGCCGACGGGACGGTCCTGGCGACCGGCGGCAACTCCTCCGGCGCCGTCGCTCGTGGACCTCAACAACGGCGTCTATGAGGCCGAGCTCTGGAATCCGGCGACCGGTACCTGGAGGACGCTGGCCGCCGAACAGGCAACCCGCCAGTACCACTCCACCGCGCTGCTGCTGCCCGACGGGCGCGTGCTGTCCTCCGGGGGCGGCATCTGCGGTACGTGCGACCAGCGTCGGCTACCTCGCCAAGAACGGGCAGGTCTTTACGCCGCCGTACCTGTACAAGCCGGACGGCTCGGGCGAGCTCGCGCCGCGCCCGGCGATCACCGGCGCGCCCGCCACCATCGATCCCGCCACGAACTTCCAGATAGACACCCCGGACGCCGCCTCGATCCGCAAGGTCGCGCTCGTCCGCCTCGGCGCCGTCACGCACTCGGTCAACATGGAGCAGCGCTACGTGCCGCTGTCCTTCACCGCCGGAGCCGGCGCGCTGACCGCGACCGCGCCCGCGAACGCCGACATCGCCCCGCCCGGCGTGTACATGCTGTTCACCGTTGACGCCAACGGCGTGCCCTCGATCGCCAAGATGGTCACGGTCGGCGGCGCCGATCCGCCACCTCCGCCGCCGCCCCCGAACTCAGGCCTGGTCGGCGCGTGGGGGTTCAGCGAGGGAAGCGGCGGGACGACTGCCGATGCCTCAGGCAACGGGAACACCGGCACGATCACCGGCGCCACCTGGACGGCTCAGGGCCGCTACGGCAACGCCTTGAGCTTCAACGGCACCAGCAACGTGGTGCGGGTCCCCAGCTCGGCTTCGCTCAACCTGACCACGGGGATGACGCTCTCGGCCTGGATCCGGCCGACGGCTGCGCCAGGGCGGATGGAGGACCATCCTTCAACGCCAGGCCGACGCCTACTTCCTGCACCGCCAGCAATGGGGACCCGCTGCATCCCGCGGGCGGCGGGACCTTCGGCGGGAACATCGAGTTCGTCGGCGGCCCGACGGCCAACCCGCTGAACACCTGGACGCACCTCGCCCTGAGCTACGACCTCGCCACCCTGCGGCTCTACGTCAACGGCACCCAGGTCGCCACCCACGCCGCGACCGGATCCATCCAGACCAACAGCAACCCGCTCTGGATGGGCGGGAACACCCCGTACGGCGAGTACTTCCAGGGGCTGATCGACGAGGTCCGCGTCTACCAACGGGCACTCACCGCAGCCGAGATCCAGACCGACATGAACACCCCCGTCTCGCCCGCGGGTCCGGACACGACGCCCCCGACGGCGCCGACGGGGCTTAGCGCCACGGCGGTGAGCTCGACCCAGGTCAACCTCGGCTGGACGGCCTCGACCGACAACGTCGGCGTGACGGAATACCGAGTCGAGCGCTGCGCGGGAGCGGGCTGCACGAACTTCGTCCAGGTCGGGACGCCGACCGGCACCTCGTTCAACGACACCGGCCGCTCGCCCTCGACCACCTACCGCTACCAGGTGCGCGCCGCGGACGCGGCCGGCAACCTGAGCCCGTACTCGACGATCGCCACCGCGACCACTCCGGCGGCCCCGGACACGACGCCCCCGACGGCGCCGACGGGGCTTAGCGCCACGGCGGTGAGCTCGACCCAGGTCAACCTCGGCTGGACGGCCTCGACCGACAACGTCGGCGTCACGCGAATACCGAGTCGAGCGCTGCGCGGGAGCGGGCTGCACGAACTTCGTCCAGGTCGGGACGCCGACCGGCACCTCGTTCAACGACACCGGCCGCTCGCCCTCGACCACCTACCGCTACCAGGTGCGCGCCGCGGATGCGGCCGGCAACCTGAGCCCGTACTCGACGATCGCCACCGCGACCACTCCGGCGGCGCCGGACACGACGCCCCCGACGGCGCCGACGGGGCTTAGCGCCACGGCGGTGAGCTCGACCCAGGTCAACCTCGGCTGGACGGCCTCGACCGACAACGTCGGCGTGACGGAATACCGAGTCGAGCGCTGCGCGGGAGCGGGCTGCACGAACTTCGTCCAGGTCGGGACGCCGACCGGCACCTCGTTCAACGACACCGGCCGCTCGCCCTCGACCACCTACCGCTACCAGGTGCGCGCCGCGGATGCGGCCGGCAACCTGGGCCCGTACTCGACGATCGCCACCGCGACCACTCCGGCGGCCCCGGACACGACGCCCCCGACGGCGCCGACGGGGCTTAACGCCACGGCGGTGAGCTCGACCCAGGTCAACCTCGGCTGGACGGCCTCGACCGACAACGTCGGCGTGACGGAATACCGAGTCGAGCGCTGCGCGGGAGCGGGCTGCACGAACTTCGTCCAGGTCGGGACGCCGACCGGCACCTCGTTCAACGACACCGGCCGCTCGCCCTCGACCACCTACCGCTACCAGGTGCGCGCCGCGGATGCGGCCCCCAACCTGGGCCCGTACTCGGCGATCGCCACCGCGACCACTCCGGCGGCCCCGGACACGACGCCCCCGACGGCGCCGACGGGGCTTACGCGCCACGGCGGTGAGCTCGACCCAGGTCAACCTCGGCTGGACGGCCTCGACCGACAACGTCGGCGTGACCGGAATACCGAGTCGAGCGCTGCGCGGGAGCGGGCTGCACGAACTTCGTCCAGGTCGGGACGCCGACCGGCACCTCGTTCAACGACACCGGCCGCTCGCCCTCGACCACCTACCGCTACCAGGTGCGCGCCGCGGATGCGGCCGGCAACCTGAGCGCCTACTCCGCCGTGGCCGAGGCAACGACCGGCGCGGCGCCGCCGACCCTTTGGGCCTGGTCGGGGCGTGGGCGTTCGGCGAGGGAGCCGGCAGCACGACCGCCGACGGGTCGGGCAACGGCAATACCGGGACGATCACCGCCGCCAGCTGGACGACCCAGGGCCGCTACGGCAACGCCTTGAGCTTCAACGGCAACAACAGCGTGGTGCGGGTCCCCAGCTCGGCTTCGCTGAACCTGACCACCGCGATGACGCTGTCGGCCTGGATCCGGCCGGCGGCCAGCCAGTCCGGCTGGCGGACCATCCTCCAGCGTCAGGTGGATGCCTACTTCCTCACCGCCAGCTCCGACGCGCCGGGCCGTCCTGCGGGTGGCGGGACGCTCGGCGGCGGCGTCCACTATCTCATTGGCCCCACGGCCAATCCGGTCAACACCTGGACCTACGTGGCTCTCACTTACGACGGCAGCACGCTGCGGCTGTACGTGAACGGCACCCTGGCCGGCAGCCGCGCCGCGACGGGTGCAATCCAGACCACCACCAACCCGCTCTGGATCGGCGGCAACCAACCCTATGGCGAATTCTTCAACGGGCTGATCGACGAGGTCCGCGTCTACAACCGGGCGCTCAGCCAAGCCGATATTCAAACCGACATGAACACCGCGATCGATTCGTCCGGCCTGCTCACCCTCCCCCTCTGATCACCGGGAGATCAAAGACGAGGCCCTTACTGACCTCGGCCCTTCTACGGCCTTTAGTAGATGGGCGACGTTGGCCCTTGGGCCCCGGCCCGTCTGGCCCGTCGTTGATGTGAAGGCTCGGCATCTGCGGCGCGACTCCAGAGCGACGATCTTGGTGGCCGAGTCCGAGCCGCCGCTGTGTGGCGTCGAGGTCCGAGGCTCGGCACAGTTCATCGACGACGGCGTCACCGAAACCACGCGCCGCATCGTGGCCAGGTACGGCGATGAGGAAGCCGAGGCTGACGCGGAGGCCCGCCGAGGAGCGGATGTCATCGTCCGGCTCGAGCCCGACCACATCCGGATCTGGGATTTCGCCGACGAGTTCGACGCCGGCTAGGGCCGGGGAAAGCCGTCGCGTGTGCTCCACGCGGATCCCCATCCCCGGCAGGGCACCGTGACGGCTTCCGCAACTCGCGCTAAGACGCACCCCTCTTGGCAGCTAACGCCCCTCGTCCCAGGTCACTTGTTCGAGTCCAGTCGGGCGCTCCAAGGGCCCTGCGAGTCGTGGTCTCTGCAGCGATAGAGTTGGCGGCAGCCGAGCCTCGGACCGAGAGGGAGGTAGGGATATGAATGGGCGGTATCGACGGGTGTTGCGCTCTTGCTGCGCCACCGTCCTCGGTGTGACGGCGATGTGCGTCGTGCCGACTGCGGCCGCCGCGGCCGAGCGGGTCCAGGACGGCGGCTTCGAGGCATCCACCTGCGACGCCACCGAGTGCACCAATCCGGCTTGGATGGACAGCTACGACGGCGGCGTTCGCCTACGGCACCGGGCCGATCTGCCGCTCGGGAACCGGCTCCGGCAACACCGACTGCAACGGCGGCGGCAGCGCTCCATTCAGCGGCTCCACCTGGGCTCGGCTCGGAGCGGGCTTCCAGGCCGTCGCCATGCAGCGGCGGCGTCGTCTCCTCGCTGGAGCAGACCGTCTCGATACCCACTGCACCGGCGACGCTGAGCTTCCGGCTGCGGATCATCGACGCGGCCGGGCCGACCGGGGAATTCAAGGTCGAGGTGGGGGGAACGCAGGTCTTCGCCGCTGACGGATACCACCGCACGGCTTCGCGGCGTATGCGCCCGTCACGATCGACGTGAGCTCGTTCGCGGGCACCACCCCTCTCGCTCAGGCTCGAGGCGTTCTCGGCCGATGACCAGATCGGCGCCCTGGACAGCTTCGACGTCGATGACATCTCGCTGATCACGGTTGACCCGCCGGACCCCCGCTGCGCCAAGCTCCGCAAGAAGCTCAAGAAGGCGAAGGCCAAGAAGAAGAAGCGCAAGATCCGCAAGAGGATGCGGGCGCTCGGTTGCTGAGCCGGGTCTCCAGGAAGCCGCTCGCGTGTCTGACCGCGGCGGTTGCGCTGCTCGTGGCCGCCGCGCCGGCGGCCGCCCAGAGCGTCCAGCTCGCTCCATTCGGCGGCCAGACGTTCAACTCGCCCTTTCACGTGACCGGCGATCCGGGGGACCCCAGCCGGGTGTTCGTTGTCGAGGGGCCGGGGACGATTCGCCTGGTCGAGGACGGCGTTACCAAGCCGACGCCCTTCCTCGACATCACCGCCGATGTGGATTTGGAGCGCTCCGATTGGGGCCTTTACTCGATGGCACCCGCCCCCGACTTCGAGGCGAGTGGCCGCTTCTACGTCTTCTACACGCGCGACTCCCCGGCCCCGCCACCGGAGTACTACCTGCGAATCGAGGAGTTCCGGCGCTCGACCGCCAACCCGGATGTCGCCGACGTCTCCACGCGGCGAATCGTGCTCGAGATCCCGCAACCCCAGCTCCCCGGCCATAACGGCGGCCAGCTCCAGTTCGGGCCCGACGGCCTGCTCTACCTCGCGGTGGGTGATGGCGGATCGGGCCCCAGTCCGGCTGACAACGGCCAGGACACCACCACACGGCTCGGCAAGCTGCTGCGCATCAACCCGAACGGGACTGCGCCCTTCCAGTACTCGATCCCGGGGGACAACCCGTTCAACGATGGCGCCGGTCCGAACGCGGATGAGATCTACTCCTACGGCCTGCGCAACCCGTGGCGCTTCTCCTTCGACCGCGCCACCGGCGATCTGACCGTTGGCGACGTGGGCGAGCGAGCATGGGAGGAGGTCAACTTCGCGCTCGCCGGGGGTGGTCGTGGCGCCAACTTCGGTTGGAACTGCTTCGAGGGGACGCAGCCCTTCATCGACGCTCCCCCTTCCTGTACGCCTCAGCCCGCGAATCACACGCCACCGGTGCTCGAGTACCCGAATCCGCCGACGGATCAGGCATCGGTCGTCGGCGGCTACGTGATCCGCGACGGAGCGTTGCCGTCGTTGCTCGGTCGCTACGTCTACGCCGATACCCACGATGTCTTCGGCGGTGAGCTGAGGACCGCGCAACTCTCCGCGGGCGGCTCGAGCGGGGACGCGGGCCTCGGGGTCTTCGCCACCACCGTGGTCTCCTTCGGCGAGGACGCCTGCGCTCACATCTACGTCGCGGAGATCGGGGGCACCGTCTCCAGGCTGGAGCCGACGGGCGGCCCATTCCCGTGCTTGCCGCCGACACCTCTGCAGCCGGAGCCCCCGAGCCCGCTTCCGACCTGCAAGGGCATCCAGGCGACCGTCAGCGGCACGCCGGGCAACGACGTGCGAAGCGGCACGTCCGGTCGCGATGTGATGGTCGGCCTGGCGGGCAGGGACAGGCTCAGCGGCCTCGCCGGCGACGACGTCATCTGCGGCGGCGCCGGCAAGGACGTGCTCAGGGGCGGTCCCGGCAAGGACACCCTCCTCGGCCAGAAGGGAAAGGACAACCTCAAGGGCGGCGGGGGCAAGGACGCCTGCACCGGCGGCAAGGGCAAGGACAAGCTCGGGAGCTGCTGAGCTGCGGTCCGGGGCGTAGAGTTCGAGCCGTGCGGATGATCCACACCTGCTACCGGATCACCGACCCGGCGCGCTCGGTCGCGTTCTACGAGGCCCTTGGGCTCGAGAAGCGGCGCGAGATGCCGATCGGCGACGACGCGACCAACATCTTCATGGGCGTGCCGGGCGAGGAGCTCCCCGAGCTCGAGTTGACCCACAACCACGAGGTGAACGCCTACGAGCTGGGCACCGCCTACGGGCATGTGGCGCTCGCGGTCGACGACCTCGATCGGACCCTCGAGCAGCTCAAGGAGCAGGGGATCGAGCCGGAGAAGCCCCCGTATCGCGTCAGGGAGGGGGGCGCGAGGCTGTGCTTCGTCAGGGACCCCGACGACTACAGAGTCGAGTTGCTGGAGCTCGGCGGCTGAGTCTCGCGTTCCGGGCTAGCGCTCGGGCGCGCTCGACTGGTCCCGTTCAGCCCGTGGGGCGTGTCTCCAGGGTCGAGATTCGCCACTCTCCGTCCTCCTCGACGAGGTCGATCGTCTCCTCGCTCTGCACCAGCGGGTTGACCAGGGTGGCCACCGCCTCATCGCCATCCTCCTCGACCTCGATCTCGACATCCTCGACGTCGCTCTCGCTGAGGCCGGGGTTGAGGCCGGCCGCCAGCCCCATCACATCGGCGCAGCTCCGCCCGCTGCTGACGGCCGCGGGCGATTCCTCGATATCGCTGCGCAGCGAATCGGTGAACTGGTCGCAGGCCTTCTGCCCGTCCTGCTCGACGACCGCCAGCAGATAGGCCCGTACGGTTTCGCTGGGGTCCGAGCCCCCGCATCCCGCGGCCAGCAGGATCAGTGAGACGAAGGCGAGCGCCGGCAGCCGGAGGGACACGGCGGGATCGTAGCCGTCTCCTTTGCGAGGGCGCCGCTGTTGCGACTCAGTTCGTTTCCTTAATCAACGAGCGCTAATCCGAAAGCCAGACCGGCCCGCAGTCGAAGCAAAGGACCGGAGGGCCCAACGCCCCCGGCGAGATCGACCGAGGCAAGGAGGAAGCAGGATGAAGAAGCTATCGCTCAGCATCGTCGCGGTGCTGGCGGCTTCTGCGATCGTCGTCGCGCTCAGCAGCGGCTCGAGTCACCGGGAGGCGCCGGGCTCGTCGCAGGATCCCACCAGCGACTGGACGGACGTCTATTTCTTCACACCGAACAACGACCCCGGCAAGGCGGTCGTGGTCGGAAACGTGATTCCGTTCGAGGATCCGGCGGGCGGGCCGCTGTTCTACTCGCTCGACCCGAACGCCCGCTACTACCTGAACTTCGACAACACAGGTGACGGTGTCTATGACATCCGCTACCGGTTCAAGTTCACGGACATCATCGACAAGAAGACGCGGCTGGCGCTCGGTGCCAGCGGCCAGGTCACCTCAGTTGACGATCCCGACCTGCTGCTGCGCCAGACCTACGACGTCATTCGCGAGGAGTACAAGAAGGGCAAGCTGGTCAGGACCAAGCGGGTCGCCAACGACCTGCCGGTCGCGCCCAGCAATTTCGGCCCGAAAACGATGCCGAACTACGACACGCTCGTGGGCCAGTCGATCGGCACGACCAGTGACGGTGGCAAGGTGTTCGTCGGTCAGCGTGACGACCCCTTCTTCATCGACCTGGGGATGACGTTTGACCTGATCAATTTCCGGGACATGACGACCGGGAACCAGGGTGGCTTCAAGGACGATGTGGCCGGTTACGCGGTGCATTCGTTCGCGCTGGAGCTGCCCGAATCGGCGCTGCTGAACGGCGTCCAGTCCGGCAAGGGCAAGGACAACGCCAAGACGAGCAAGCGCAAGAAGGGCAAGGGCAAGGGCAAGGAAAGAGGAAGCGCTCGAGGCACAACGTCGGCCCCGCGTCCTCGACGCCGGTGGTCGGAGTCTGGGCTTCGACCGAGCGCCGCAAGCTCGAGCTGACCAACGGCCGTGGCCGTGGCGGCATCGGGCCCTGGGTGCAGGTCAACCGCCTGGGCAACCCGTTGATCAACGAGCTGTTCATCCCGGTCTCGCGCAAGGACGAGTTCAACCGCACGAAGCCGTCCGGCGACGGCCAGCGGTTCGGCCAGTACGCGCTCGAGCCCGAACTGGTGAAGGCGATCAACGCGCTGTTCGGTCTCGGATGCCCGACGAGCAACCGCCAGGACATCGTCCAGGCGCTGTTCACGGGGATCCCGGGTGTGACGCAGATCGGATCGAACCCGGCCGCGGCCGACACGCTGAAGCTGAACCTCAGCGTGCCGCCGACACGCCCCGGGCTCGGTCAACCGATTCGGAGTGATCGGCGGAGACAACGCCGGCCTGCCGAACGGCCGCAGGTTGTTCGACGACACGGTCGACATCTACCTGCGGGTTGCATGCGGGTTCCTGGTTCCCCCGGCGCAGGGCGGCAAGCAGCTGCCGCTGGGCGACGGCGTGGACGTCAACGACAAGGCGTTCCTGCCCTCGTTCCCCTACGTGGCGGGACCGACCTCCGGGTTCGACTCGGAGATCAAGCAGGACCAGCCGACGCACGCCCCCGACCCCGGGGTCGCCGCCGCTGGTGCCGTAACGCCCAACAGGCGAGGGGGCCCGGCGTTCGGCCGGGCCCCCTTTCCCTTCCAGCGCCCTGAGGAAGTTGACGTATGACATTTCCACTCTCAAAGTCCCTGATCGCAACCACGGGCGTCGCCTTCGCGGTGGCGCTTGTCGTCTTGACGCTCGCCAACCGCACCGAGGCCCCGACGCCGAGCCTGAGCGCCGGCGGTGAGTCGACGGCCGAGGCTCCGGCCGGAAGCGCGACGCAGGCGCGCGTCAGCGCTCTGGAGGACATGGTCGCGGGCGGCGATGCCAGCCCCCAGGTGTACACGGCACTCGGAGACGCGCTGCTCCAGCAGCTCCGCGAGACGGGCGACCCCGGCCTCTCGACCCGCGCCGAGGAGGCGTTCGGGGAAGCGCTCGACCGTCAACCGCGAAACCTGGAGGCCACGGTCGGGCTCGGCACCCTGGCGCTCGTCCGGCACGACTTCCGGGCTGCGCTCCGCCACGGGCGGACGGCGCAGCGCATCAATCCCGCCTCGTTCGCTCCCTTCGCCGTCCTGGTCGACGCCGAGATCGAGCTCGGGCGCTACGGCCCGGCGCAGCGGACGCTGCAGCGGATGATCGACTTCAAGCCCACCTTCTCCTCCTACGCTCGCGCCTCGTACTTCCGCGAACTGCACGGGGATCTCGCCGGAGCGGCAGAGGCGATGCGGCTGGCCGAGACGGCCGCGCCGGGGCCCGGCGAGAACCGCTCCTACATCCAGACGCTTTTGGGAGACCTCGAGTTCAAGCGCGGGCGGCTCGGCGCAGCCGCCGGCAGTTACCGAACGGCCCTTGCCGGATTCCCCGGCTACGCGCCGGCGGACGCTGGTCTCGCCGTCGTCGAGGCGGCCCGTGGCCAATCGGGTGCCGCGATCGATCGCCTCCGCCGGGTCGTGCAAAGGCTGCCGCTGCCGGGCTACGTGATCTCCCTGGGAGAGATCGAGCTCGCCGCGGGGCGCAGAGCCGCTGGGCTTCGGGACCTGGAGCTGGTGCGCGCGCAGGAGCGCCTGCAGAAGGCGGGCGGGGTGATCGCCGATGCCGAGATCGCGATCTTCGAGGCCGACCACGGCGATCCTCAGCGCGCCGTGCGGATCGCCGAACGCGCGTACGCGGCGGCGCCGAGCGTGCGCTCGGCGGACGCGCTCGGCTGGGCCCTGACCCGCGCGGGCAGGCCCGGCGAGGGGCTGGCATACGCCGAGCGCGCGCTCCGGCTCGGCTCCCGCGATCCGCTCTTCCTCTACCACGCAGGCATCGCGGCAAGGGCCGCCGGCGAGGTCGAACTCGCCCGAGACCACCTGTCGAGGGCACTGGCGACCAATCCGCGCTTCTCGGCTCTGCACGCGCCGCGGGCCCGCGCGGCGCTCGCAGGGCTGCAATGAGCGGCTTCGCCGGTTGACCCGAGGGCGGAACCGTCTCGTACTCCCGAGTGCATCCCTACACTGCGCGCGCGCGTGACCGGCCAGAGACCCCAGGACAGTGGTGGTGAAGCTCGCCGCGGCCGCCCGCGGCCGCTGGTCATCGCCGCCGCGGCGCTCGCCGCCGTCGCCCTGATCGCCGGCGGCGCGTTCGCTGTGCGCGAGCTGACCAAGTCCGATGCCGAAGCTTCCGGCCCGGCTCCGCAGACGACGAAGAAGCTGATGTGGGGGCCACCGTTCCTCGCCGACGGCACCTCGCTGTTCCCCACCTACCGCGACCTCGGGGTCGGCATCTTCGCGGTGCAGGCGCGCTGGGAGGAGATCGCGCCGACTCGCCCCGAGAACCCGACGGAGTGGAGGGATCCGGCCTACGAGTGGCCTCAGTATCTGACCGACTCGATCAAGGAGGCGGAGAGGTACGGGATCGAGGTGCAGCTGCTGCTGATGGGGACCCCCAAGTGGGCCAACGGCGGGCGGAGCTGGAACTGGGCCCCCGATGACCCCTCGGACTTCGGCGATTTCGCGACCGCGATCTCCCGCTACTACCCGAGCGTGAACCTGTGGATGATCTGGGGCGAGCCCAACCGCGGGCCGAACTTCATGCCCTCGACCCCCGCGCCCGAGGCGATCCCACCGGACGCCGAGCTCACCGCGACCCAGCAGGTGGCGCCCCGCAACTACGCCGTGCTCCTCGACACCGCCTACGAGGCGCTGAAGCGCGAGGGCCCGGAGAACCTGGTGATCGGCGGCAACACCTACACCTCGGCGGGCACCGACAACATCCGCCCCCAGCAGTGGATCGAGTACATGCGGTTGCCGGACGGAAGCCGGCCGCGGATGGACATGTGGGGGCACAACCCGTGGGGCAACCGCCGCCCGGACCTGACCCTGCCTCCGTCGCGGAACGGCACGATCAGCTTCCCGGACCTCGAGCGGCTGGTCAAGGCGCTCGATCGCGCCGGCTTCCCGGGCGATCCCCTCAGGCTCTACCTCGCCGAATGGGGCGTCGCCACCGGGTTCGAGGACAAGGACCTCGATCAGGAGCTGGACGCGAAGGCTGCCGACAAGTGGATCCGCGCGGCGTTCGAGATCGCGGAGTGGAAGCGCATCTACACCCTCGGCTGGGTCCATCCCACGGACACGGAGCGGAACTCGACCGGGCTGCTGACCCAGAGCGGCGAACGGAAGACAAGCTACGAAACGTACAAGCGGTCGGGGTGAGCAATTGCGAGTCTTTGCTTACCTAGCCGTGTTCTGAGCACCTAGACCCGAACCCACGCACTCGAGAACGACGACTGGAGGAATCACCTTGAATCGGCGGGAACGCAAGCGCACGGGCGGCCGCGGCCGCCATCGGACTTCGGCAGTCGCCCTCGCGGCGGCCGCGATCATCGCCGTCTCCGTCGGCGCCACGGGCGCGACCGCCGCGGGCGAGCAGGCGACCAAGGCCGCGCCGGCGACCCAGACGATCAAGAAGTCGATGTGGGGCCCGCCGGTCGGACCCGACGGCAAGTCGATCTTCCCCACCCTCAAGGACCTCGGGGTCGGCCTCTATTCGATCCAGGCGCGCTGGGACCAGATCGCGCCCACCACCAAGCCTCTGCTGCCGACCGACCCCCTCGATCCCGCCTACCAGTGGCCCCAGTACCTCGTTGACGCGGTCGCCGACGCGAACGCCCAGGGGATCCAGGTTCAGCTCCTGATCATGGGCACCCCTCCGTGGGCCAACGGCGGCAAGAGCTGGCAGTTCGTCCCCGACCAGAGCCAGGACTTCGGTGACTTCGCCACCGCGATCTCCAGGAAGTTCCCGACCGTGAGGCATTGGATGATCTGGGGCGAGCCCAACCGCACGCCGAACTTCCAGCCGGCGACCCCAGCGAAGAGCGGCACCGGCAAGCTGAGCGCTGCCCAGCAGGTCTCGCCACGCAACTACGCCGTGCTGCTCGAAGCCGCCTACCAGGCGCTCAAGGCCGAGAGCCCCAACAACCTGGTGATCGGCGGCAACACCTACACGGCCGCGGGCAGGGGCGACATCAACACCTACCAGTGGGCGCAGAACATGAAGCTGCCCAACGGCAGCCGCCCGCACATGGACATGTGGGGGCACAACCCCTGGGGCTTCACCCTGCCGAACTTCAAGGATCCCCCCGGCAGGCGCGGGACCGTCACCTTCTCGGACCTGAAGCGCCTGGTCAAGGTGCTCGACAAGAGCTTCCCGGGCCAGCGCCTGAAGCTCTTCCTCGCCGAGTGGGGCGTCCCGTCCGGTTTCAAGGACAAGGACCTGGGCTACGGGCTGAAGCAGAAGGAGGCGAACCTGTGGATCAACACCGCCTTCAGGCTCACCCGGACCTTCAAGCGCATCTACTCGCTCGGCTGGGTCCATCTGTTCGACAACGCCAGGAACTCGACCGGCCTGATGACCCGGAGCGGCGTGCGGAAACCGAGCTACAAGGTCTACAAGAAGGCGAAGGGCTGAGCAGGGACCCCGTGGCCGGAAGGACGCCGGCGATAACCCTGGTGGTGCTCGCGGCGGTCGCCGCCTCCGCGATCGTTACGAGCGCCGGGCTTGCGCAGCCGCCGGCGCAGGACTCCGCTGCGGCTCCCCAGACCGTTAAGAAGTCGGTGTGGGGACAGACGACTCTGAACGGCCAGTCGCTCTTCCCCACCTACCAGGACCTCGGGGTCGGGCTCTACTCGATCCAGGCGCGCTGGGACCAGATCGCGCCCAAGGACCGCCCGCGCGACCCGACCAACCCGGACGACCCGGCCTATCAATGGCCGGACCACCTTGATGCGGCGGTGACCGGGGCGACGAGCCACGGCATGAAGGTGCAGATGCTGATCATGGGGACGCCCCCGTGGGCCAACGGAGGCGATAGCTGGCAGTGGGTGCCCGATCGGGCCACGGACTTCGGCAACTTCGCCACCGCCATCGCCCGCCGCTACCCCAGCGTGCACCTGTGGATGATCTGGGGCGAGCCCAACCGCAAGCACAACTTCCAGCCCTTCGCCCCCGCGAAGAAGGCAGACGGAAAGCTGAACAGGGCCCAGCGGGTCGCCCCGCACAACTACGCCTTGCTCCTCGACACCGCCTACGAGGCGCTCAAGGCCGAGAGCCCGGCCAACCTCGTGATCGGCGGCAACACCTACACCGCTGCGGGGCCCGCTGACATCAACACCTACCCCTGGATCCGCCACATGAGGCTGCCCGACGGCAGCCGCCCGAGGATGGACATGTACGGGCACAACCCGTGGGGCGCGCGCATCCCGAACCTCAACGATCCCCCTTCGCGGCGGGGCGCGGTTGCCTTCGGTGACCTGCGGCGCCTGGCGAGGGCGCTGGACAGGGCCTTCCCCGGCAAGCCGCTGAAGCTCTTCCTCGCCGAGTGGGGCGTGCCGACGGGCTTCTGGGACACCGACCTGATGTACACGCTCGAGGCGCAGGAGGCCAAGCGCTGGGTCAGGGCCGCGTTCCGGATCGCCCGCACCTGGAAGCGCATCTACACGATCGGCTGGGTGCATCCGGTGGACACCGCGCGGAACTCGACGGGATTCCTCGACTGGCGCGGGGACCGGAAGTCGACCTACAGCGCCTTCAAGGCGGGCTGAGCGAGCGTGGGTCTCAGTCGGGCGCGGTGGCGAAGGCGCGCAGCGCCTCGCGGCCGCCCCCGATCAGGGGTGCTCCGTGCGCGAACAGGAGGTGATCGAACTCCTGGTCCAGCAGCGCCCGGCACTTCTCTCTGATCCGCGCCTTGACGCCCTCCGGGTCCTCGCCGATCAGGTGGTCCGGGACGAATCGCAGGCCCCCGTAGCTGACGACGCTGTCCGCGAATAGGAGCACCCCGCCGCCGGCCTCGATCCGCAGCACCGTGTCGTCGGGCGAGATCGCGTCCATCTCGAGCGCGACGACGTCGTCCGCCACGCGCTCTCCGAACGAGAAGCCACGCACCTCTAGGCCGTCCTCGAACTCATGCAGCCCGGACTCGTGGCAGAGGATCGGGCAGCCGAACCTCTTGACCAGCTTCTCCGAGTGGCGCAGGTGATGCCGCGTGGAGAGGACGATCCGCTCGGGTCGATGCTCGTCGAACCACTCGATCCCCTCGTCCGGGAGGAGCGGGTCGATGGCCGTGCCCGAGCCGCCCACGAAATGGGAGCCGACCTTCATGCCGATCTTCGGGTGCTCGACGGTCCAGTGGAAAACGCTGGGGAGCAGCTCCTGCACGCGCCGACCCTACCGGGCCGACCAAATGACTCCTACCAGCGGACCGGCAGCGTCTTCAGCTGGTTGAGGAAGACCGACACGGCCGGGGCGGGGCCGCCGGCGAGCTTCATCTCCGGGAAGCGCTTCAGGGTCTCCTCGAATAGCACGCGCAGCTCGAGGCGCGCCAGCGCCGCGCCGAGGCAGAAGTGGCGGCCGCCGGCGCCGAACGCCTGGTGCTCGGGATTGCGGAGCACGTCGAAGCGGTCCGGGTCCTCGAACCTGGCCTCGTCTCGGTTCGACGAGACGTACCACATCACCACCTTGTCGCCCTCGGCGACGGGACAGCCCGCGATCTCGGTGTCCTCGGTGGCGGTGCGGCGGAAGTGGGCGAAGGCCGGGTACATGCGCAGGCACTCCTCGACCGCCCCGGGAATCAACGAGGGGTCCTCGGCCAGCAGCTTCATCTGCTCGGGGTGCTCCAGCAGGGCCCGCATGCCGCTCGTGTAGGTGGCCTTGGTGGAGTCGTTGCCCGCGGCGACCAGCAGGAAGAAGCCCATCACGATCTCGTGCTCCTCCAGGCGCTCGCCGTCGATCTCGGCGTCCACGAGGACGCTGGTCAGGTCGTCCTTGGGGTGCTCGCGCCGCTCGGCGATCAGCGCCCGGCAGCGCTCGAAGACCTCCGGGATGTCCTCCTGCAGGATCCCCTCGATCCCGCCGGGGTTGAGGTCCTCGTCGCCCAGGCCCAGCGCGGAGTTCATCAGCGCCGCCCAGGCCGCGTCGTCCTCCTCTGGGATGCCCATGAAGCGCCCGATCACGCGCGAGACCACCGGCTGCGCGACGTCGGAGACCAGGTCGCACTCGCCGCGATCGGCGACGCCGTCCAGGACGCGCTCGGTGATCGCGCGGATGTCGTCCTCGTGGTCCGCGATCCGCTTCGGCGTGAAGCCGCGCTGGAACAGCGCCTTCAGCCTGTCGTGCTTGGGCGGGTCCATGGCGATGAACTGCGAGGTCTGCAGCTCGAGCGGGAAGACGTGGGTCAGGCCCATGACACCGCCGACCTCCGAGGAATAGGTCTCCCAGTCCAAGCTCACCTCGCGCACGTCGTCGGCGCGGGTGATCGACCAGAAACCCTCCTCCCCCGGGTACTCGTTGATCTCGCTCCAGTGGACGGGGCACCCCTCGCGCAGGTCGCGGAAGATCTCGTGCGGCGGGCCCTGCTCCCAGTGCTCGGCGTCGGTGACGTCGATCGCGTCGAGGTTCCTCTCGCGGTCGTTGCGCTCGCGCTGGGTCGCCATGCTGCGCGCAGACTAGCGGGCGACTGGCTGGTTGGCCAGTCGAAATCGGACGACTGGACGGTCGTGCGAAGCTGCCGGCAATGAGCGCCCGAGCCTGGGCGGCCTTTGCGGCCGTCTCGATCCTGTGGGGGATCCCCTACCTGTTCATCAAGGTCGCCGTCGACGACGGGGTCTCGCCGACCTTCCTCGCCTGGTTTCGCGTGGTTCTGGCGGCGGCGCTCCTGGTGGCGCTCGCCTGGCGTCTGGGGCTGCTGGAACAGGTCAGGGGCCGCTGGGGCTGGATCGTCGTCTTCGGGATCGTCGAGATCACGATTCCCTTCCCGCTGATCGCGGCCGGCGAGCAGCACGTCTCCTCGTCGCTGGCGGCGATCCTGATCGCGGCCGCGCCCCTGTTCGTGGCGCTGCTGGCACTACGATTCGACGACTCCGAGCGGGTCACCGGCCTGCGACTGCTTGGGCTGGTCATCGGCCTGGCCGGCGTCGTGGCGCTGGTGGGGATCGACGTGGCGGGGGACTCCGACGAGCTGGTCGGGGCACTCGCGATTCTGCTCGCGGCCTTCTGCTACGCGATTGGGCCGATGGTCCTGAAGCGTCACCTCTCGGACTTGGACCCGCGCGCGTCGATGGGAGCGGCGCTCGTCGTCGCCTCGATCGCGCTGACCCCGGCTCTCGCGATCGGCCCATCCCCCGAGGTTCCGACGACCGAGGCGCTGATCGCGCTGATCGTCCTGGGCGTCTTCTGTACGGCGGCCGCCTTCGCGGTCTACGCGAGTCTAGTCTCGGAGGTAGGCGCCGGAAGGGCACTGGTGATCACCTACGTGGCGCCGGTGGTGGCGGTTGCGCTGGGCGTCGCGATTCTCGACGAGAGCCTGGGCGCCGGCGCGGTCGCGGGGCTGCTGCTGATCCTCGCCGGGTCCTGGCTCGCTACCGGCGGTCGCCCGCCGAGCGGGCTCGGGGCCGTGGTGACCGAGCGGCTCGGCCGCCGCGCCGGTTCTCATCTAGGGTCCGCTGCCGATGGAGGGCATCAGGGCTGAGCGCCGGGGACAGGTCTTGGAGGTCACGATCGACCGCCCAAAGGCGAATGCGATCGACGCCGCCACCAGCCGCGAGCTGGGCGAGGCCTTCAGCGCCTTTCGCGACGACCGGGAGCTGCGCGTCGCGATCGTGACCGGGGCGGGGGACCGCTTCTTCTCCGCGGGCTGGGACCTGAAGGCCGCCGCCGGCGGCGACTCCGAGGACTACGGGCCCGGCGGGTTCGGTGGGCTGACCGAGATGTTCGACCTGCGCAAGCCGGTGATCGCCGCCGTCAACGGCTGGGCGGCGGGCGGCGGGCTTGAGATCGCGCTGGCCTGCGACCTGATCATCGCCTCTCGCGACGCCCGCCTGGCGCTGCCCGAGGTGACCCGCGGCCTGATCCCCGACGCTGGCGGCGTGCTGCGGCTGCCGAAGCGCATCCCGCGCGCTCTGGCCATGGAGATGCTGCTGACCGGCCGCCCGGTGGAGGCCGAGGAGGCGGAGCGCTGGGGCCTCGTCAACCAGGTGGTGGCGCCGGGCGAATTGATGGACGAGGCACGCGCGTTCGCCGACCGCATCATCGCCGCCGCGCCGCTCGCCGTCGAGGCCGTCAAGGCGATCGCCGTCGCCACCGAGGAACTGAGCGTCGAGGACGGCTACGCGGCGCTCCGCTCCGGGGCGGTGCCCGAGTACGAGCGCTCGAACTCATCCGCGGATGCAGAGGAGGGCCCCCGTGCCTTCGCCGAGGGACGCGACCCGGAGTGGAAGGGCGAGTGAGCGAGACGCCCGCGACCTCGCTGGCCCCCGACGCCAATGCCGGCAAGCTGGCGCTGATCACCGGCGGCGGCACCGGGATCGGGCTGGCGACCGCGCGCGCCTTCGCCGGCTCCGGGGCGGCGGTTGCGATCTGCGGTCGCAGGCCGGAGCCGCTCGAGTCGGCGCGCGCCGAGCTGGAGGCGGCCGGGGCCGAGTGCCTCGCGGTGCCCTGTGACATCCGCGAGCCCGACCAGGTGCGCTCCATGCTGGACATCGTGCTGAAGCGCTTCGACGCCGTGGACGCCCTCGTCAACAACGCGGGCGGCCAGTTCGCCGCGCCCGCGGAGGAGATTTCGGCCAAGGGCTGGCGCGCGGTGCATCAGCTCACGGTGGACGCGACATGGGACCTCACCCACGAGGTGGCCACGCGCTCGATGATCCCGGGCGGGGGCGGTCTGATCGTCTTCAGCGGGTTCTCGCCGCGGCGAGGGATCCCCGACTTCGCCCATGCGACCGCCGCTCGCGCCGCGCTCGAGAACCTCGCCACGGGCCTCGCGTTGGAGTGGAGCCGCCACGGCATCCGCTCGGTCTGCGTCAGCGCCGGCAATATCGAGACCGAGGGCCTGGCCGGCTACGGGCCGGAATCGCTGGAGCGCTCCCGCCGCCAGGTGCCGCTTGGCCGGCTCGGCCGCCCCGAGGAGGTCGGCGAGGTGATCGCCTTCCTCGCCAGCCCCGGCGGTGCCTACATCACGGGCACGACGATCGTGGTGGACGGGGGCGTGGACGCCTGGGGCCTGGGCGAGCCGCCCCCGCCCCCCGAGGCGGCGGGCTGACGCGTGGCCAAGAGAAACCAGAAGCGCCGCAGCCGCGAGCCGGCGCCGACGGTCGAGTACGCCGACGAGGAGGGCAATGTCCTGACCCTGCGTGCCGAGCTCAGCCCCAAGACGATCAAGAAGATCGGGGAGCCCCCGGCCAGCCGCGCCGCCTCGACCGAGGACGCCTGGCGCCGGCGCGAGGAGATGCTGTTCGAGCGGCTCGCGGTCAGCTGGGAGATCGCCGGCCTGCCGCTGGATGACCAGGCGATGCTGCTGGGGCGCTACCGCATGGCCGATTCGGAGACCCAGCGCTGGGTGCGCGAGACGATCGCGGAGCATGTCGAGCGCCATTTCCCCGGGCAGCTTGCCTAGCGGCCCTTGGACTGAGAGAATCGCCGGGTGAACGCAGCGGGCCGGGGAAAAAAGGCGCTGGCCTGTGCATTGGTGCTGGTGGGGATGATTGCCTGCGCCGCGCCCGCGGGCGCCGGAGCGGCCAAGGCCCGCCCGAGCGTGGTGGGCGGCTCGCCGGCGAGCCTGGCCGACTACGGCTTCACGGTGGCGATCCTCCAGGACGGCCGCTTCCACTGTTCCGGAGCCGTGATCTCTCCGACCAAGGTCGTGACGGCGGCCCACTGCGTCACGGTCGCCGCCTCGCGCCTCGCCGTGATTGCGGGGCGCACGGCGATCGGGGGTTCCGGCGGCGAGGTGATCGGGGTCACCGGCGCCAGCAGGCACCCCAATTCGGACGTCCCATTCCGCAATGACCTGGCGGTGATCGCGCTCGCCTACCCGACCAGCTCCCCCGCGATCCCCCTCGCCAACGCCGCGGAGGACGCCACGACCACCGGCCTCGGCGCCTCCCTGTCGGTGGCGGGCTTCGGTCGCCGCAACCCATTCGGCTTCGGCAAGCCCAAGGGCGGGCAGCTGTACGCGGCGACGCTCTTCTCCAGGCCGGGCTGCAGCAAGTACGGCGAGCAGTTCGTCCCGGCCGAGATGATCTGCGCGAACGGGTCGCAGTTCCGCCGTCTCTTCCGGCTGCGGCTGATGCGATCCGCCTGCCCGGGTGACTCGGGCGGCCCGCTGATCGCCAGCACCTCCGACGGCCCCCGCCTGGTCGGCGCCGTTTCGTTCGGGGTCAGCAGCCCCTTCGTCCTCTGCGGCGAGCGGGGCCTGCCCGGCGTCTTCACCCGGGTCTCGGCCTACCTCTCCTTCCTCGCGCCCTTCGCCTCCTGAGCCGACGAGCGCGGTTTGCCTTAGGGTCGCCGCGTGGAGGGCGACTTTCGACTACGTGATCGTGGGCGCGGGCTCGGCAGGCTGCGCGGTGGCCGGGCGCCTCAGCGAGGACCCCTCGGCCTCCGTGCTCTTGCTCGAGGCGGGCGGCAAGGACCGCTCGCCCAACATCAAGATCCCCGCGGCCTTCGCCAAGCAGTTCAGGACCAAGCTCGACTGGGACCACAGCACGGGCCCCGAGCCGCACCTCGACGGGCGAGAGCTGTACGTGCCGCGCGGCAAGAGCCTGGGCGGCTCCAGCTCGATGAACGCGATGATGTACGTGCGTGGGCGGCCGCTCGACTACGACGGCTGGCGCGAGGCAGGCTGCGATGGCTGGGGCTGGCAGGACGTCCTCCCCTACTACGAGCGCATGGAGAACTACGAGGCCTCCGGGGATCCGGCCGTGCACGGCCGCGGCGGCCCCGTCAACGTCGCCGACCAGGTCGAGCCGCGGCCGCTGACCGCGCGCTTCCTCGAGGCGGCCGAGCGCACCGGGATCCCGCGCAACCCCGACATCAACTCCCAGGAGCAGGACGGCGTCGCGCAGACCCCGGTCAGCCAGCGCAACGGCCGTCGCTGGAGCGCCGCCGACGCCTACCTGCGACCGGCAGCGAAGCGCTCGAACCTGACCGTGGCGCCCAAGTCCCAGGCGCTCGGGATCGACCTGGAGGGAGGCCGCGCCTCCGGGGTGCGCTGGCGCGACTCGCGTGGGCGCGAGCGGGTGGCGCGGGCGAACCGAGAGGTGGTGCTATCCGCCGGCGCGATCGGCAGCCCGCAGCTCCTGATGCTGTCGGGGATCGGCCCCGGCGAGCAGCTACGGGAGCACGGGATCGAGCTCAGGGTCGAGAGCCCCGGGGTCGGCGAGAACCTCCAGGACCATCCCTTCTTCCTGCTCTGTTACGAGTCGAAGGTCAACGAGGACCTCGCCGACGCCGAGAAGCCCCCGGCCTTGCTCAAGTGGCTGCTCAGGCGCAGCGGCCCGCTGACCTCGAACGTCGGCGAGGCGATGGCCTTCGTCCGCACACGCCCCGGCCTGCCGGCCGCCGACGCGCAGCTCCTGTTCGGCCCCGCCTACTACCACGACCATGGCTTCGACACCTTCGACGGCCACGCATTCTCGCTGGCTGCGGCGCTGCTGGCCCCACGCGCCCGCGGGCGGCTGCGGCTGCGCTCGGCCGACCCCGACGCCAAGCCCGATCTGGTCGGCAACCACCTGTCCGAGCCCGAGGATCTGGCCACCCTTGTCGCCGCCTTCAAGATGCTGCGCGAGATCGCCGCCACCGAGCCGCTCGCGTCGGTTCGCGGCCGCCCGCTCGTCCCCTCCGAGGAGGTCGAGTCTGACGAGGAGATCGAGGCCTTCTTGCGGAGCGAGACCGACCTGCTCTATCACCCGGTCGGCACCTGCCGCATGGGCAGCGACGAGGCCGCCGTGGTCGATCCCGAGCTGCGCGTGCGAGGAGTCGAGGGCCTCCGCGTCGCCGACGCCTCGGTGATGCCGGTGATCACCGGAGGCAACACGAACGCCCCCACGATCATGATCGGCGAGAAGGCCGCCGACCTGATCCGGGGCCGCAGCGCGGTGGCCGCCTAGCCCTTCGACGCGACGTCGAGCCGATCGCCCAGGCGGTTCATGCCGCGGTCGCGCGCGGCCTTCGCCGCCGAGCGGTAGTCGGTGCGCTTGCTGCGCGGGCGCCCGACCTTGACCTCGCGCAGGGTCGCGATCTCCTTGAAGGCGAGCAGCTCCTCGCGCTGCTCGACCAGGGCCTGGCGCAGCTTCGGGCGGGTCTCGCGGAAGGCGTTGTCGAGGATGGCCTCCAGCGAGCCGTGCTTTCGCAGCAGCTCGGCGGCGCCCTTCTCGCCGACGCCCTTGGCGCCGGGCAGGCCGTCGGAGGGATCGCCGCGCAGCGCGATGAAGTCGGGGACGAGCTTGGGCGGAATGCCGTAGCGCTTCTTCACCTCCGCGGGGCCGATCAGCGCGCCTCCCTGCTTGCCACCGGTGCTGACGTAGAGCACCCTCACCTTGCCCGAGGCGCACTGGAACATGTCGCGGTCGCCGGTCATGATCAGCGTCCGGCCGCCGGCCTTGGTCTCCTTGTCCGCGTAGGAGCCCAGCAGGTCGTCGGCCTCGTATGAGTCGGTCTCGGCGATCGTCCAGCCGAAGGCGCCGAAGAAGTCACCGGCGTCCTCCCACTGGGGGCCGAGGTCGTCGGGGAAGGCCGCCTCGCGGTCGGCGTGGTAGGCCGGGTAGAGCTCGGTCCGGTACGGGGCGGCGTCGGGACCCGAGCAGAGCACGACCGCGCGCGGGCCATGGCGCTCGACCTCGCGCAGGATCAGGTTGGCCGTGCCGAGCAGCGCATTGACCGGGTTCCCGTCAGGCCCCTTGATCGAGGAGGGCAGGGCGTAGAAGGCCCGGAACAGCATCGAGGGGGTGTCGACGACGAGCAGGGGGGCGGCCACGGGGCCACCGTAGCGGCCGCCCGCGCATCAGGTCGCGGCCTGCCGGCTTAGTAGCTGGTCGAGGTGTGGACCTTCTTGCGCTCCGACTCGTGGACCCCTCCCTTCTTGGCGAGGATCTCGCAGGCCTCCGCGATGTCGTCGCCGAGCTTGTCAGCCAGTGAGTAGGGCAGGGTCAGCTTCACCAGCGCCCGCATCAGCTTCACCTTCTCGGCGTTCGGGGGCAGGTGGTAGGCGGGCACCATCCAGCCGCGCTCCGCCGCCAACTGCGATGCGAGGTCGAACTCGTCGAAGGGCTGGTCGCCCTTCAGTCTCCAGGCCACCAGCGGCAGCTGCTCGCCCGAGCCAAGCTCCTCGAAGGGCCCGATCCCCATGATCCGCTTCGCGAGCTCGTTCCGGTTGGTCTGCATCACCTGCATCAGGTACTCGTAGCCCGAGCGCCCGAAGCGGATGAAGTTGTAGTACTGAGCCAAGACCATCGCCGAGCCCGTACTGAAGTTGAGCGTGAAGGTGGCGTCCCGCTTGCCGAGGTAGTCCTCATAGAACACGAGGTCCTCGGGCAGCTGCTCCTTGTCGCGGAAGATGAGCCAGCCGATGCCCGGGTAGACGAGCCCGAACTTGTGGCCCGAGGCGTTGATCGACTTCACCTGCTCCAGGCGGAAGTCCCACTCGCTGTCGGGGTAGAGGAAGGGCCAGACGAAGGCTCCGCTGGCGCCGTCCACGTGCAGGGGGATGTCGTGGCCGTGCTGCTCCTTCACGTCCAGCAGCAGCTTGTTGATGCCGACGACGTCGTCGGCGTGGCCGGTGAAGGTGGTGCCGACGACGGCGGCGACGCCGATCGTGTTCTCGTCGATGTGCGGCTCGACGTCCTCGGGGCCGATCACGAGCTTGTCCTCCTGCAGCGGCACGATCCGCGGCTCGACGTCGAAGTAGCGGCAGAACTTCTCCCAGACCACGTGCACGTCGCCGCCGAAGATCAGGTTCGGCTTCTCGGTCCCCTTCTTCTCCTTCTCGCGCCGCGCTCGCCAGTTCCACTTCATCGCCAGCGCCCCCAGCATGATCGCCTCGGATGAGCCCTGGCAGCGCGCGCCGGTCGTCTCGCCCGGGGCGTTGAAGAGGTTGGCCAACATGCGGATGCAGCGCTGCTCGATCTCGGCGGTCTGCGGGTACTCAGCGTGGTCGATGAAGTTGCGGTGCAGGTTCTCGGCGATCAACGCCCGCACGTCCGGGCCCATCCAGGTGGTGACGAAGGTCGCCAGGTTGCGATCGGGGTCGCTGTCGAGCAGCAGCTCCTCGTCGATCAGGAGCTTCGCGTCCTGCGGGTTCATTCCGTCGGCGGGGATCTCGTCGTCGGGCGCTCCGCGGCTGAGGAAGCCACCGCGATGCATGCTGCCCGGAAAGTCCGGCATCCCCTCGGGTGTCCCTTTTGGCGTCTGCTTCGCCACGGCCGCAACCCTATCTGGGCGGGCCGTTTACACGTCAGCGCCTATGTGATCGTGGTCGCGTCCATCTTCATTCAGTCCCTGGCATAGGGCGCTCTACCCTGGGCACCGAAGCACGATGCCCGACGAGCCCACCGAGTCCAAGCAGGCGGATCCAATCGCCGAACCCATCGATCCGGAGCCGGGCCGTCTCGAGCCGATCCCGCGGCGAGCACCGAGCAGCAACGGCGCGGTCGATGGCCTGGTCGATCTGACGGCGCGGGTGGTCACCCCCTTCGTCCAGCTCGGCTGGAGGACCGCCCGCGGGATGGGGCGCCGGCTCGGGTTCAACGACGCCGTCCGGCACCAGGTGGATCGGGCCCTGGACAGCGACGCAGCCGCGCGGACGACCCAGCAGGTGCTGGAGAGCGACGCCGCCAACCAGGTCTGGGACAAGGTGCTGGAGAGCGAGGAGGCCCAGAAGCTGGTCGAGCGCGTCGCCGATGCGCCCGAGGTTCGCTCCGCGATCACCGCACAGGGCATCGGGCTCTTCGAGGACGTGCGGCAGACGGCGCGCCGGGCTGCCCGGCGGCTCGACGATGAGCTCGAGCGCCTGCTTCGCAAGGCGCGCCGGCGTGCGCCGCGCGCGCAGCGGCCGATCTACGCCGGGGGCGGCACCCGCATGCTCGCGATCGCCTTGGACGCCGCGCTCCTGAACGTGATCCTGCTGCTGCTCTCGGGCCTGCTGGCGCTGCTGCTGAACGCGGTGTTCTCCGTCGAAGGCGACCCCAACGCCGCCACGCTCGCCTTCGGGGTGGCTGGCTGGTTGACCGCGGCGGGGGTCTATCTCGGGCTTTTCTGGATCCTCGCCGAGCGCACGCCCGGCATGAACTTCTTTGCGCTTCGTATCTCCACCGAGTCCGGAGGTCGCGTCGGCCCCCGTCAGGACATCCGCCGGCTGATCGGGTTCGCGTTGGCCCTGATCCCGTTCGGCCTCGGCTTCCTCGGCATCCTCACCAACGAGCGCCGGCGCGGCTGGCCCGATCGCTTCGCCGACACCGTCGTGCTCTACGCCGACCCCGAGCTCGACAGCGAGCTGCCCGGCTGGACCCCGCCGCCGGTCCGTCGCCAGGCCGGCGAGGCTCGCGAGCCGAATCGCTGATCTAGGGTCCCGGCGGTGAGGCCGAGGGCGATCCGGATCACCCCCGAACTGGTGCCCGGCGCGGCGCAGGCCGCCGCCGACGGATTCTTCGACAACGAGATCTGGGTCTGGATGCTGCGCCGCGACCGCCAGCGGCGCCGGCTGCTGCCACGCCACTACAGGGTGATGATCCGCCACGTCTACATTCCGCGGGGCGGCGCCTGGACGACCGAGGACACCGCCGGCGCCGCGCTCTGGTTCCCACCGAGCACGATGAACATGAGCGCCCGGGAGCGGCTGGCCGAGGTCACCTCGCTGCTGCCCGGGGGCATCGACAGCTTCCCGCGCGCGCTGCGCTGGGAGGAGTTGATCTCCAAGCACCATCCGCGCGAGCCCCACTGGTACCTGCAGACGCTCGCGGTCGAGCCGGCCTCGCAGCGGCGCGGGATCGGGACGCCGCTGATCGAGCCCGGGCTGGCGCGCGCCGACGCCGACGGCGTCGGCGCCTACCTGGAGACCCAGCGCCGGGACAACATCCCCTACTACGAGCGCTTCGGCTTCGAGCTGAGCGACGAGATCTCGCTGCACGACTCGCCGCCGGTGTGGCTGATGTGGCGAGAGCCACAGGCCTGAAGAAGCCGGCGGCCAGCGGTGGTTTCTAGTCGTCTCGGGAGGTCGAGGACTTCCTCGGCGTCACTCCAGCGGCTAGGCGGGACGCGAAGGGCGATGTCGCCGCGGCCGAACCGGTCGAGCGGATAGTCGGAGGTGAGCACCGCTTCGATGCCGCTCTCGGCGAGATGCTGCCACCACGCCCTGGCAGCGTCCAGCTCCTCGAAGTCCCGGACCACCTCCCAGTCGTCGTAGGCAGGGTCGCCGACGATCAGGTCGGCCACGGCGAGGTCAGTCCGACAGCTCGACCCGCTCGATCACCTGCGGGGTGGCGGGCCGGTCGCCCGGTCCGGTCTCGGTCTTCTCGATCGCATCGACGTTGTCCATCCCCTCGGTGACCTCGCCGAAGACGGTGTGCTTGCCGTCGAGCCAGTCGGCTGACTTGGCGGTGACGATGAAGAACTGCGAGCCGTTGGTGTTGGGACCGGCGTTGGCCATCGCCAGCGCGCCGCGCACGACCTTGTGGTCGTTGAACTCGTCCTCGAAGGTGTAACCGGGGCCACCCGTGCCGGTGCCCTCCGGGCAGCCGCCCTGGACCATGAAGTCGGGGATGACGCGGTGAAAGGTGAGCCCGTCGTAGAAGCCGTCGCCGGCGAGCTTGCGGAAGTTCTCGACGGTCTTGGGTGCGTCGTCGTCGAAGAACTCGATGGCGATCGGTCCTGCATTGGTGTGAAGCGTGGCTTTGGACATGGCCGGGACAGTAGCGACCGCGGACCGCTAGTCGCGATCGGGCTCGTGGTCGGGCAGCCAGGGGTGGCGCCAGCCGCCGTAGCCCGTCGTCAGGTGCGAGGACTCCTCGGGTCCCCAACCGCCCGGCTTATACGGGACGATGTCGGGCGGATCGTCGATCAGCGGCTGCACGACGCGCCAGGTCTCCTCGACCATGTCCTCGCGCGCGAAGTGTTCCGGATCGCCCGCCAGCGCGTCGCCGAGCAGGCGCTCGTACGGGCCCGGCTGGTCGCCCAGCTCCTCCTCGAACAGCAGCTCCAGGTCGACCTGGCGCAGGCTCTCTTCGCCCGGCTGCTTGGCCTCGAGCAGGATGGAGGCGCCGCCCTCGGGATCGATGCGGATCACGATCTCGTCGGCCTTGGGGACTGCGCGCTTGTTCGAGATCCCGACCGCGGGGGGGCTGTTCAGGATCACGCGCAGCTCGGTCACCTTCGCCTCCATGCACTTTCCGGCGCGAATGAAGAACGGCACGCCGTCCCATCGCCAGCTCTGGACGAACAGGCGCAGCGCGACGAATGTCTCGGTCTGGGAGTCCGGCGCGACGCCCTCGACGTCGAGGTAGCCCTCGTATTGGCCCCGCACGCATCGCTGAGGATCGGCCGCGGGAATCGCGCGGAACAGGTCCAGCTTCTTGTCGCGGATCGGATCGGGGTCCGAGCCACCCGTCGGGGGCTCCATCGCGATCAGGGCGAGCAGCTGCAGCAGGTGGTTCTGCACGACGTCGCGCAATGCCCCGACCGGGTCGTAGAAGCCGCCGCGGCCCTCGACCCCGAAGTCCTCGCCCAGGGTGATCTGGACGGAGTTCACGTAGCGGCGGTTCCAGATCGGCTCGAGCAGGGTGTTGGCGAAGCGCAGGTAGAGGATGTCCATCACCGGCTCCTTGCCCAGGAAGTGGTCGATCCGGTAGATCTGCGGCTCCGCCAGATGCTCGCTGAGCTCGGCGTTGAGCGCCTTCGCGGACTCGAGGTCGTGGCCGAACGGCTTCTCGATCACGACCCGCGCGCCCTCGGTCAGGCCGGCGTTTGCCAGTCCCTCGACCACCATCGCGAACAGCGAAGGGGGGATCTCCAGGTAGAAGAGCGGGTGCTCGACCCCCTTCAGCTTCTCGGCCACCGCCTTGAAGGTCTTCGGGTCTTTGTAGTCGCCCTGGATGTAGGAGACGCGCTCGGCCAGGCGCTTGAAGACCTTCTCGTCGAAGGGCTTCTCGGCGGCCTCGGCCGATTCCCGCATCCGCTTCAGCAGCTCGTCGACCGTCAAGTCGTCGATCGCGACCCCGATCACCGGCACCTGGAGGGTGCCGTGCATCTCCAGGTCATAGAGCGCGTCGTAGGTCATCTTCTTCGCCAGGTCGCCGGTGATCCCGAAGATCACCAGCGCGTCGGCCTCGGGGCCTGCTGCCTTTCCTCCTACATGGGACGCCACGGGCCGCACCGTATCGGCTGCTGACCCGCGCTTAGGATGCGGTGACACTCACGCGTATAGAAGGAGAGGGAATGGCACAGCTCGGAATGGTCGGCCTGGGGCGGATGGGATCGAACATCGTGCGCCGCCTGATGAAGGACGGACACGATTGCGTCGTCTACGACATCAGCGCCGACGCGGTCAAGGACCTGGCCGGCGAGGGCGCCACCGGCGTCGGCTCGCTGAAGGAGATGGCGGAGAAGCTCGACGCGCCGCGCTCGGTCTGGGTGATGGTCCCCGCCGGCCACATCACCGAGGAGTCCGTGCACGAGGTCGCCGACGCCCTCTCGAAGGGCGACGCGATCATCGACGGCGGCAACTCCCACTACCACGACGACATCCGCCGCTCGACCGAGTTCGCCGAGCGCGGGATCGACTACCTCGACGTGGGCACCAGCGGCGGTGTCTGGGGCCTGGAGCGCGGCTTCTGCCTGATGATCGGCGGGCCCGACAAGGCGGTGAAGCGCCTCGACCCGATCTTCGCCTCGGTCGCTCCCGGCGTCGGCGACATCGACCGCACCCCCGGTCGCAAGGGGAAGCCCTCCCCCTCCGAGCAGGGCTACTACCACTGCGGCCCCTCGGGTGCCGGCCACTTCGTGAAGATGGTCCACAACGGCATCGAGTACGGGCTGATGGCCGCCTACGCCGAGGGCCTCAACATCATCCGCAACGCCGACGCCGGCAAGCAGAAGCGCGACGCGGACGCCGAGACCGCCCCGCTCGAGCACCCCGAGCACTACCAGTACGAGATCGACATCTCCGAGGTCGCCGAGGTCTGGCGCCGCGGCAGCGTCGTCGCCTCCTGGCTGCTCGACCTCGCCGCCGAGGCGCTGTACGAGTCGCCCACCCTGGACGAGTACGGAGGGCGGGTCTCGGACTCGGGTGAGGGGCGCTGGACCTCGCTGGCGGCGATCGAGGAGGGCGTGCCGACACCCGTTCTGACGACGGCTCTGTATGAGCGCTTCTCGTCACGCGACCTCGACGAGTTCTCAAACAAGGTGCTGTCGGCGATGCGCAAGGAGTTCGGCGGCCACGACGAGAAGGCGTCCTAGGACGCCGGCGGAGTGGCCGGGCACACCCTCCAGGTCCTGGACGACGCCGAGGCGGTCGCCCGCCGCGGGGCGGAGCTGATCGCCGAGGCCGCGCGCGAGGCCGTCGCCGCACACGGCGCATTCGCCATGGCCGCCAGCGGCGGCCACACGCCTTGGGCGATGTACGGTCAGATCGAGGAGCAGGAGCTGCCCTGGTCGAAGACCCAGCTCTTCCAGGCCGACGAGCGCATCGCCCCGGCGGGCTCTCCCGAGCGCAACCTGACCCACCTGATTGCGGCGCTCTCGATCGGCGCCCAGGGCTCGCTCCGCCCGATGCCGGTCAACGAAGAGGACCTCGACGCCGCGGCCGCGCGCTACGGCGAGAGCCTGCCCGAGGCGCTGGAGCTGGTCCACCTCGGCCTCGGCCCCGACGGCCACACCGCATCCCTGGTCCCGGATGACCCGGTGCTCGAGGTGACCGACGCCCGCGTCGCGGTCACCGGCGGTGAGTACCAGGGCGTCCGCCGCATGACCCTCACCTACCCCGAGCTGAACCGGGCCCGCCGCCTGCTCTGGATCGTCACCGGCGAGTCCAAGCGCGAGCCGCTGGCGAAGCTGCTGGCCCAGGACCCCTCCGTCCCGGCGGGCCGGGTCGAGCCCGGCGGCGAGTCGCTGGTCCTCGCCGACCGAGCCGCCGCACCCGAGGGGGATTGAGGACGCCGGCGATGGCGAAGCTCGTGGGCATCAACCACGTCGCCCTCGAGGTGGGCGACGTGGACGAGGCGCTCGAGCTCTACGGCCGCCTCTTCGACTTCGAGCTCCGCGGCCGGGTCGGCGGCGGCCGCATGGCCTTCATCGACATCGGCGATCAGTTCTTGGCCCTGCAGGCGGGCCGCAGCCAGCCGGCGGATGAGGGCCGCCACTTCGGACTCGTGGTCGACGACAAGCAGGCCGTGCGCGAGGCCGTCGAGCGCGAGGGCCTGACGCCGGCGCCGTCGGTGCGCGGCGGGCTGGCGTTCTTCGATCCCTGGGGCAACCACATCGAGGTCGTGGACTACCGCGACGTCCAGTTCGAGCGCACCTCGGGCGTCAAGCGCAAGCTCGGAATCGAGTCGGTCGAGAAGACCGATCAAGCGCGGGTCGAGATCGAAGGGAAGGGGCTCGACTAACGGACCAGCGGCTTGAAGGTCTCCGCCTTCATCAGGCAGTTCGCGCGCTTCTTGCCTTTCTTCTTCTTGCAGCCCTTGATCTTCTTCTGACGTCCCTTGGCGATGCCGCCGCCGGCCGCGCTCCAGAGCTTGAAGGCGGTGTCCCCGAAGTAGGTGCCGGCGACCGTCGTGCAGGCGGGCGTGGTGCCGCAGGCGTTATGGCTGACGACCGAGTTGAGGAGGCCGCCCTTCAGGACCCAGCCGCCCCCGCTGGAGCCCTCCTTCATGTTGCAGGGCACGACCGGCGCCTGGAAGATCACCTGGAAGCCGATGAAGGGCGAGTCGCAGAGGATCAGGCGCTCGCCGTCGTAGAACGCCGCAGGCTGTGCCGGGTAGCCGAAGACCTGGAAACGGGTCTTGTTCTTCTTGTACGTGTTGAAGGGGCGGTTGAAGCTGACGCCGCGCGACCCGAGCGCGGACTCGACTGGCACCCCGGCAAGGGGTGCCAGCGTGATCGCGCCCACGTCCTCGCTGAGGTCCCCCGTGATCGTCCACGCGAACGACGCCCGCGAGGCCGTGCCCGCGTAGGCGCCCAGCGGGCCGGCGCCGTTGCGGTAGCCGGGGACGAACAAGACGTTGGTGGCCCAGAGGGGCCCGCTAACGCCCTCGACCGCGGGCTGCACGACGCAGTGGCCGGCGGTCAGGATCACGCTGCGGTTGCGGGAGGTGACGACTGTGGCCGAGCAGCTCGCGTTCTGCGCCCCGAAGCTGACGAAGAGGATGCCGTGCAGGCGCTGCGGGTACGCGGTATCGAGCGCGGGATTCGTCTCCTGGTCGGGGGCCTGGGCGTAGGGAGCAAAGGAGCGGCTCGAGGCGGCCACGGGAGTTTCGGGTTGGTCCAGCGGCACCGCTTCGCGCATCCGCTCCGGCGTCCAGTAGTCGCGGATCTCGGCGGGGCTCTGGCCGAGCTCGTGGCCGACGACCGCGTCGGAGGCGGCGGGCCCGCTCGCGGCGGCGGGCCCCGCCATCGCCAGCGCCAGCCCGATGGCGAGCGCGAAGCTCGGTGTCCAGGGACGCCGGCGGGGGATCCAGCGGGGCACGTTGCTGCGATAGGTCACGTAGTCCTTCCCGAATCGTTTCACCAGGTCCGGCTCCTCGGCCAGCGGGATGAAGATCGCATTTAGCGCTCCGAAGATCGCGGTCCAGGCAGCCATCTGTGGAGCGCCCAGTATCAACGTCTCGCCGCTCAGAACCGTGAACACGCCGGTGATCATCGGGTTGCGCACCCGCCGGTAGGGGCCCTCGATCACCAGCTTCCTCGTCGGGTCCCAGGGAGCGAGCGTTCCCTCCCCGACCCGCGAGAAGAGCGAGATCGTCTGCCGCATCAGGCGCAGGCCACAGATCAGCAGGGCCGCCCCGACTCCCACGGTTGCGGCAGCCACGGGAGCGGGCAGGTCCCAGCCGACGTTCGTTCCCCAAATCACGCAGATGACCAGTGGGACGACGATCGTGGTCATCGCCGGCAGCGGGCCGATCGCCCGCACCTGTCTCAGCGGGCCGGGCCGGCCCTCAGCCACGCTCGACGCCGTCGCCGCGCCCGACCAGGACCTCGGCGACCATCGAGGCCGCGAACAGCCCGTGATCGACCACCCCCGGCACGGCCGCGAGCGTTGCGGCCAGCTCGGCGGGGTCACCGACCTCGCCCGCGTAGTCGGCGATCACCCCGCCGTCGGGGCTGGGCGGGGTGTCGGGCCGGGGGGCGACCTCGCCCAGCTCCGAGTTGAGCCGGGCCAGGGTCGAGGCGAGGCCGAACGCGTGCAGCTCCAGCGGGATCGGCGCCGTGATCCGCTCGACCGTCTTCGAGGAGTCGGCGATGACGACGAAGCGCTCGGCCGCGGCCGCGACGATCTTCTCGCGGGTGTGAGCGCCGCCACCGCCCTTGACCAGCCAGCGGTCGGGGGCGACCTGGTCGGCGCCGTCGATGGCGATGTCCAGCCGCTCGAGCGAGTCGAACTCCTCGACGGGGATGCCCAGCTCGCGCGCCCGCTCCTCGGTCGCGATCGAGGTCGCGACGCAGCGCAGGTCCTTGACCCCGCGGGCGGCGATCGCGGGCAGCAGGTGGGCGACCGTCGAGCCCGTGCCGAGCCCGACGGTCATCCCGTCGTTGACCAGGTCAGCAGCCGCCTCGGCTGCCGCCTTTTTCTCGCTGTCCAGATTGGCGCCGTTCACCCCGCCGCGGAATCTAAGCCTTAGGATCGCCCCATGGCGGCTGCCGACACGAAGGGCCCGGATCCGAGCGACATCGATCAGCTCTGCATCAACACGATCCGGACGCTGTCGATGGACGCGATCCAGAAGGCGAACTCAGGGCATCCCGGGACGCCGATGGCGCTGGCACCGCTGACCTACACGCTGTGGCAGCGCTACCTGCGCTTCGATCCCGCCGACCCGATCTGGCCCAACCGCGACCGCTTCGTGCTCTCGGCGGGCCACGCATCGATGCTGCTCTATTCGATGCTGTTCCTGGCCGGGGTCAAGGCCGTTGATCCCGACTACGAGGTGGTCGGTGAGCCCGCCGTCAGCCTCGACGACATCAAGAACTTCCGCCAGCTCGACTCCAAGTGCCCCGGGCACCCCGAGTACCGCTGGACCTCGGGGGTCGAGACGACGACCGGGCCGCTGGGGCAGGGGATCGCGACCTCGGTCGGGATGGCCGTGGCGGGCCAGTGGCAGGCGGCGCACTTCAACCGCAAGGGCGCCGAGCTGTTCGACTTCGACGTCTACGCGATCGCCGGCGACGGCTGCCTGATGGAGGGCGTCTCGAACGAGGCCGCCTCCTTCGCGGGCCACCAGAAGCTGGCCAACCTCTGCTGGGTCTACGACAACAACCACATCACGATCGACGGGCACACCTCGATCACCTACGAGGACGACGTGCAGGCTCGTTTCGAGGGCTACCAGTGGAACGTGACCCGGGTCGAGGACGCGAACGACCTCGACATGATCGCCCGCGGCTTCGACAATTTCAAGGCGGAGGGGGACCGCCCGACGCTGATCATCGTCGACTCCCACATCGGCTACGGCTCCCCGCACAAGCAGGACACCGCCGAGGCCCACGGCGAGCCGCTCGGCGACGAGGAGGTCCGCGAGACGAAGAAGTTCTACGGCTGGCCCGAGGACGCCGAGTTCCTGGTCCCGGACGGGGTCGTCGAGCACTTCGCCGAGGGAATCGGCAAGCGGGGGGCCGAGTCGAACGCTGAGTGGGAGAAGACCTTCGAGGCCTACGCCAAGGACGATCCCGAGGCCGCTGGCCACCTGGAGGCGATGCAGCGCCGCGAGCTGCCCGATGGATGGGACGCCGACATCCCCAGCTTCGAGCCAGACGAGAAGGGCACGGCCACGCGCAAGGCCTCGAACAAGGTCGAGAACGCCGTTGCCGCCAAGGTGCCCTGGCTGTTGCCCGGAGCCGCCGACCTGACCGGCTCCAACTCCGTCGGCCTGGAAGGGGCCAAAGCCTTCGAGCCCGAGAACCGCGACGGCCGCCAGTTCCACTACGGCATCCGCGAGCACGAGTCGGCGGCGATCTCCAACGGGCTCTCGCTCTCGAAGCTGCGCCCGCTGTGGTCCACCTACCTGACCTTCTCGGATTACGCGCGGCCCGCGATCCGGCTCAGCGCCGCTGATGGAACTGCCTGTTATTCATCTTTTCACCCACGACTCGATCGGTTTGGGCGAGGACGGCCCCACCCACCAGCCGATCGAGCAGATCGCCTCGCTGCGGGCGATCCCGGCCCTCGACGTGATCCGGCCCTGCGACGCCAACGAGACCGCCGAGGCCTGGCGCGCGGCGATGGACCGCCACCACCAGCCGGTGGCGTTGGTGCTGACGCGCCAGGACGTGCCGATCCTGGACCGCGACAAGTACGCCTCCGCCGATGGCCTTCGCCGCGGCGGCTACGTGCTCGCGGATTCCGAGGGGACCCGGACGTGATCCTGATCGCGACCGGCAGCGAGGTGTCGCTCGCGGTCGAGGCGCACGAGTCGCTGGTCGCCGACGGCGTCGCCTCGCGCGTCGTCAGCCTGCCCTGCTGGGAGCTGTTCGACCGCCAGGACGACGCCTACAAGGACGAGGTGCTGCCGCCGGCGGTGGCCGCCCGGGTCTCGATCGAGGAGGCGTCTACCCTGGGGTGGGACCGCTGGGTCGGCCCCGAGGGCAAGAAGATCGGAATGAACACGTTCGGCTCCTCGGCGCCGCTCAAGGACCTGCAGACGAAGTTCGGCTTCACCCCCGACAAGATCGCCGAGGCCGCCAAGGAGGTCATGAAATGAAGCCCACGCAGAAGCTCCACGACCTGGGCCAGAGCCTCTGGCTCGACAACATCACCCGCGGCATCCTCGACGACGGCACGCTCCAGGGCTATATCGACGAGCTCTCGGTCACCGGCCTCACCTCCAACCCGACGATCTTCGACAAGGCGATCACGGAGGGCGAGGACTACAACGAGCAGGTCACCGAGCTGCGCGAGAAGGGCCTCGAGGGCGAGGACATCTTCTTCGAGGTTGCGATCACCGACCTGCGCCGCGCCGCCGACCTGTTCAAGCCCATCCACGATCAGACCGACGGCGTCGACGGATACGTCTCGCTGGAGGTCTCGCCTGAGCTCGCCAACGACACCGAGGCCACCGTCAAGCAGGCCGCCGAGCTCCACGCCAAGGCCGACCGCGAGAACCTCTACATCAAGATCCCCGGCACGCCCGAGGGCCTGCCGGCGATCGAGGAGACGATCTTCGCGGGCATCCCCGTCAACGTGACCCTGCTCTTCGACAGCGCCCAGCACCTCGCTTGCGCGGACGCCTACATGAAGGGCATCGAGCGCCGCGTCGAGGCCGGCCTGGACCCCAAGATCGAGTCGGTCGCCTCGCTGTTCATGAGCCGCTGGGACGTCGCGGTGGCGAAGGACGGGATCGCGGACGAGCTCAAGAACCGGCTCGGGATCGCGATCGGCAAGCGGGCGTACGCCAACTACGTCGACTCCAAGAACTCCGACCGTGTCAAGGCGATCGAGGACGAGGGCGGCCACCACCAGCGCCTGCTCTGGGCGAGCACCGGGACGAAAGACCCCGACGCGTCGGACACCCTCTACATCGAGGCGTTCGCCTCGCCCGACACCGTCAACACGATGCCCGAGAAGACTCTGCTCGCTTTCGCCGACCACGGCGAGGTCGGCGACCCGCTCCCGGAGGACGGCGGCGACGCCGAGGAGGTCCTGAAGCAGTTCGAGGACGCGGGCGTGGACATCGACGCGCTCGCGCACCGCCTCCAGGTCGAGGGCGCCGACGCCTTCGTCAAGTCCTGGCAGGACGTGGTCGGCTCGATCGGCGCCGAGGCGGAGAAGCTCGCGAGCAGGAGCTAGGCAGCCGGGGCGCCCAACGTTAAGCGCCCCTCCCAGGGAAGGAGAAGGGATGGGCTCCGCACAGGGATAGGTGCGCTTCTGACGTTGGCGCTGACGGCGCTGATGGCGCCCGCAGGCGCGGGCGCGGCGACCATCACGCCCGACGTCCTCACCGACGAGGACACCAACAACGCCAGCTGCTCGCTTCGGGAGGCGGTCACCGCAGCCAACACCGACGGCGACTACAACGGCTGCAACCCCGGCGGCGCGAACGACGTCGCCGACACGATCATGCTCCAGTCGGGGCAGACCTACGAGCTCTCGCTGGCCGGTGACGAGGAGGGCAATCTCGACCGGTGACCTGGACGTGCTCTCGGAGCCGCTGACGATTCAGGCGACGGGTGTCGATGAGGCGACGATCGATGCCAGCGGAGTGGACAGGATCCTCGACGCTCGACCCGATCAATGCCCAGGGCGGTCACCTCGGTGACCTTGACGAACCTTCGCCTGACGGACGGCGCCGGCGTCACCGGAGCGGGCGATCCTCCACGGGGTCTTCGCGGGGACCCTGACGCTCAGCGGGTCGGTTCTGAGCGCGAACACCTCCCCCGGCGCCGGAACGGTCCTCAGGCTCGATGGCTCGGCCACGGTGATCACGGACACGGAGATCCATTCCAACACGCGGGCTCGGCGGGGCCATCTTCCAGGAGTTCGGCGCCCTGACGATCAGCGGCAGCACGATCAGCGGCAACACCGCGACCGAGGACCTGGGCGTCGGCGGCGGCATCGCCAAGGGGTGAGCAGCGGCACGACCACGATCACCAATTCACGCTCAGCGGGAACTCCGCGGAGGGCAGTGGCGGCGGCTTGCACCAGTACGGCGGCACGACGAGCATCCGCAACGCCACGATCGCCGGCAACACGGCCGACATCGACGGCGGCGGGCCGGGGGTGGCGAACGGAGGCGGCGTGTTCGTCACCGCGGGCACCGTCAACGTCCGCAACTCGATCATCGCCGACAACACCGATGGCTCACCGGCGCCCGATGACCACGACGACTGCTCCGGAACCGTGAACGGCGATGGCTACAACCTGATCGAGAGCCTCAGCGGATGCACCCTTGCCGGTGTCACCACCGGCAACCTCAGCGCTGACCCGGTCCTCGACGTGCTCGACTCCAGCGGCGGCTCCACCAGCACGCACGCGCTGCTCGCCGGCAGCCCGGCGATCAACTCGGGCAATCCGGCGGTCCCGGGGTCGGGCGGCCCCGCCTGCGAGGCAGCGGATCAGCGCGGACAACCGCGAGGCGGAGCCGCCCTCAGATGCGACATCGGAGCCTTCGAGGCTCAGGGACTGCCGGGGCCTCCTGGCGGGGGCGGCGGCGGAGGAGCCACCACGCCGACGCCCGAAGCAAGAAGAAGAAGTGCAAGAAGGGCCAGAAGCTGAAGAAGGGCAAGTGCGTGAAGAAGAAGCGCAAGAAGAAGAAGTGAGCAGCGCTCGGGAGCATAAGCTCCCGGCCCGTGAGCCCCGACGCGAAGCCGGACCTGCGCAAGGCCAAGGCCTGGAAGGCCCTCGAGAAGCACCACGCCGAGATCGGCGAGCGCCACCTGCGCGAGTTCTTCGCCGAGGACCCCGACCGCGGCGAGCGCCTGGTCGCCGAGGGCGCTGGTCTGTTCCTCGACTACTCCAAGCACCGCGTCACCGACGAGACGCTGAAGCTGCTGGTCGAGCTCGCGAAGGAGCGGGACGTCGAGGGGCGCCGCGACGCGATGTTCGCCGGCGAGCACATCAACGTCAGCGAGGACCGCGCCGTGCTGCACGTGGCGCTGCGGATGCCGAAGGACCGCTCGCTGATCGTCGACGGCGAGGACGTGGTCAAGCAGGTGCACGAGGTGCTCGACCGCATGGGCGACTTCTCGAACCGGGTCCGCGGCGGCGAGTGGACCGGCCACACCGGCAAGCCGATCCGCAACGTGGTCAACGTCGGCATCGGCGGCTCGGACCTGGGGCCGGTGATGGCCTACGAGGCGCTGCGCCACTTCTCCAAGCGGGAGATGACCTTCCGCTTCGTCTCCAACGTGGACGGCACCGACTTCGCCGAGAAGACGCGCGACCTGGATCCCGAGGAGACGCTGTTCGTCATCTCCTCGAAGACCTTCACGACGCTGGAGACGATGACCAACGCCCACACCGCGCGGGAGTGGGCCCTGGCCAAGCTCGGCGACGACGAGGCGATCGCCAAGCACTTCGTCGCCGTCTCCACCAACGCCGACGAGGTCTCGAAGTTCGGCATCGACACCGACAACATGTTCGGCTTCTGGGAGTGGGTCGGCGGCCGCTACTCGATGGACTCGGCGATCGGGCTCTCGACGATGCTCGCGATCGGCCCAGAGGGGTTCGCCGAGATGCTGGCCGGCTTCCACGCGATCGACGAGCACTTCAAGGAGGCCCCGCTGGAGTCGAACCTGCCGGCGCTGATGGGGATGCTGGCGGTCTGGTACGGCGACTTCTTCGGCGCCCAGACCGTAGGGGTGTTCCCCTACGAGCAGTACCTGCACCGCTTCCCGGCCTACCTGCAGCAGCTGACGATGGAGTCGAACGGCAAGCATGTCACCCTCGACGGCGCCCGCGTGGACTACGAGACGGGCGCGATCTTCTGGGGCGAGCCCGGCACCAACGGCCAGCACTCCTTCTACCAGCTGATCCACCAGGGGACGAAGCTGATCCCGTGCGACTTCATCGGTTTCTACAAGTCGCTGAACCCGCTCGGCGAGCACCAGGACCTTCTGTTCTCGAACGTCCTGGCCCAGCCCGAGGCGCTCGCCTTCGGCAAGACCCCCGAGCAGGTGAAGGAGGAGGGCACGGCCGACGCGATCGTCCCCCACCGCGTGATGGAGGGGAACCGCCCATCCAGCGTGATCCTCGCCGAGCAGCTCTCGCCCCGTGCGCTGGGCTCATTGGTTGCTCTGTACGAGCACAGCGTCTTCACCCAGGGAGCGATCTGGAGAATCGACTCCTTCGACCAGTGGGGAGTCGAGCTGGGCAAGGCGCTGGCCGTGAAGATCATCCCGGAGCTCCAGGCCCCGGATGAGCCCAAGCTCGAGCACGACAGCTCGACCAACGCGCTGATTCGCCGCTACCGCGCCAACCGAGCCGGCTGATGGACCAGCCTGAGAGGGTTATCTCTGAGGACGGCACGCCGATTGCCGTCTGGCGGAGCGGCGAGGGACCGCCGCTCGTGCTGCTTCACGGGACCGCCGCCGACCACAGTCGGTGGTCCCCGGTGCTCCCGGCGCTGGAGGGACGATTCACGTGGGGTGGCCGGCGCGGCCGCGGGCAGAGCGGAGACCCCGACGAATACGCCATCGAGCGCGAGTACGAAGACCTCGTCGCGGTCGTTGAGGCCGCGGGGGACGGTGCGAACGTGCTCGGCCACTCCTATGGCGGGATCTGTGCCCTCGAGGCGGCCCTGCTCACCGACAGAATCCGGAAGCTCATCGTCTACGAGCCGCCGATGGGATTCCTGGAGTCGCCCCCTGGGGTCGTTGATCGACTCACGGCGCTGCTCGAGGAGGGGAAGCGCGACGAGCTGGTGGCCTACTTCATGCGCGAGGTGGCCGGCCTGCCCTCTGAGCAGGTGGAGCTGCTGCGAACCCTGCCCGCGTGGGAGGCCCGCATCGCCGTCGCCCACACGATCCCCCGTGAGGAGCGCGCGAGCAGCACGTACGCCTTCGATCCGGATCGCTTCCGGGGGCTGGAGACCCCGACGTTGTTCCTTCAGGGCGGGGAAAGCCCGGCACCCTTCAAGGCGGCCGCCGAGGCAGTGAGCGGGGCGCTCTCGGACTGCCGCGTCGTCGTCATGCCAGGGCAGGCACACGCCGCGATGGACACCGCGACTGAGCTGTTCACGGACGAGGTGCTGAGCTTCCTGGAGCTTGAGGGGAAGGACGCATGAGCGCCGAACCGCACGGCTTCAAGGAGGGAGACCTCGTCTGGGTCGAGGACGGCGACGGCAAGCATCACCCTGGCGTCTTCGTCGGCGACAACGAGAGCGCCGGCTGGTTCGGCGGCGGCCCGAGCGCGTACGTCGCTCATCCCGAGGCCCACCAGGCCGAGGTCGTCTCGATCTTCCGCATCACCCCAAGGGCCGAGGGCGAGACGCGGTAGCCGCGGGCGGGGAGTCGCGCGTCCGTTCCGGCGTGCTGGTGCTAACTCGACGATGTGTTACGATATATCGCGATAGATGGCAACACATCTACCGGAATACCGACACAACATGAGATTCAACGAAGGGAAACACCGATGCACAGGACTGAGAGAAATCCGCGCCAGGGGCGCGGGAGGCGCGGCATGAGCCGCGGACGGGGCAGAGCACACGGCCCCCGCGGCCACCGCGCGCGGCGCGGCGATGTCCGCAGCGCGATCCTGACCCTGCTGGGCGAGAAGCCGATGCACGGCTACGAGATGATCCAGCAGCTCGAGGAGCGAACAGGCGGACGCTGGCGGCCCAGCGCCGGCTCGATCTACCCGACGCTGCAGCTGCTCTCCGACGAGGGCCTGGTCAAGGCCGAGGAGGTCGACGGCAAGCGCGTCTTCTCGCTCACCGACGAGGGCAGCAAGCGGGTCGCCGAGCGATCCGACGCGAAGCCCCCATGGGACCAGGACGAGCAGGACTCCGACCGCCACAAGCTCCGCGCCGAGGCCTTCCGGCTTCGCTCGGCGCTGATCCAGATCGGCCAGACCGGCGACGAGAAGCAAGTCGAGAGCGCGCTCGAGATCCTGACCGAGACGCGCAAGCGCCTCTACGGGCTACTCGCCGAGTAGCCCCTGACCGCCCGAGTCGGGGATGATGCCGCGCGATGGCGGAGTCCCCGACCCAGGCGATCCTGTTCGACATCGACGGCACCCTGATCGAGAGCGGGGGCTCCAGCGACCGCGCCTGGCACCGCGCCTTCGAGGAGCTGCACGGTGTGGACGTCGAGATCTCCAAGGTGACCGGCAAGGGCGTGCCCGATCCCGCCGTCGGCCGACAGGCTTTCGAGGCCGTGATCGGTCGGAAGCCCAGCGACGAGGAGATGGCGAAGCTGATGGGCAAGCGGCTGGAGTACCTGCCCGAGGAGGTCGAAAGCTCCGAGGGCTACACGGTCATGCCCAAAGTCGAGGCGCTGCTCGATCAGCTGATCGAGCAGGGCGTTCTGCTCGGCCTGGTCACCGGCAACGTCGAGGCCGCGGCCCACATCAAGCTCGCCCGCGCCAACCTCAACCGCTTCTTCTCCTTCGGCGGCTACGGCTCGGACTCGGACGACCGCGGGGAGCTGACCAAGAAGTCGCTGGAGCGAGGCGGGACCGTATTCGGCTCACCCCTCGACCTCGGCCGCTGCTTCTCGATCGGGCGACACCCCGCGCGACGTCGACGCCGGCCACTTCGCCGGGATCAGGGTCACCGGCGTCGCCACCGGCAAGTACACGGTCGAGCAGCTGCGCGAGGCGGGCGCCGACGCCGCGATCGAGTCCTTCAAGGACGGCCTGCCGCTGCTAAAGCGCTGATCGTCCGGCCCCGCTGCCAAACTCGCCGCCGATGAACGCCGACCGTCACGGTGGGGCCTGGGCGACCTGGGTCGCCTTCGCCGGGATATTGATGATCACGCTCGGCATCTTCGACGTGCTCGGCGGCGTCGCGGCGCTGTTCAGCGACGACTACTTCGCGGTCACCAAGGACGGGCTGCTGGTCGAGAACTACAAGGTGATCGGCGTCGTCCACCTCTGCTTCGGCGTGCTGTTGATCGCCGTCGGCTGGGCGCTGCTGCAACTCCGCGAGTGGGCCCGCTTCGCCGCGATCGTGCTCGTCGTCGCCAACGCGGCGGTGCACGTGGCGCTGCTCAACGCGCAGCCGATCTGGTCGCTGATCATGGTCGCGATCGACGTGCTGGTCGTCTACGCGCTCACGGTGCGCTGGGCGGACGTGCAGCGGGCCGGCATGTAGCTCTCCCGCCTGCGTTTCTTCTCTCATTCTTACGTGCCCATGGGGAGACGATACAGGAGGGAACCTGATGAGAAGATGACTGATTGCGGCGATCGCCGCGTCACCGCACTTGTGGTCGCCCCGACGGCAGCGGCGATCGACAATGTGACACGAAGCTGCGCCAGGGCGTGACGGTCGACGGTTCTCGACCACGAGCGCGCCCTGCGGCGTAGCCAACGCCACGACGGCCGCGCGCCGCGACCACGCCGGGTAGCGCCTCGGTCGACTACGTCGCCGAGCGGCTGCGCCGGCCGGCTACGGTCAGCTTCGACGAGTTCGACTTCCCGATCTGGGCTGACGCCCCTCGACGCTGGCCGAGGTCTCGCCGACCCCGCGGACCTTCACGGGCACCGATCCGCGGCGACGCTACTCGTCTCCCAGTCTCGGGGCCGGCGACGTCACGCCCAGGTGGTGCCGACCACCGACACGGGTGCCTCCTCCCGGAGGAGCGGGGACGGGGACCAGCGGCTGCGGCCCGTGACTTCCCGGCCGCACCCTGGGCAACATCGCGCTGATGCAGCGCGGCACCTGCAACTTCGCGACGTACGCGCGCGGGCGCGGGGCGGTGGCCGCCCTGTCATGCGACGGCTTCGGGGCGGTCGGCCGCTGTCATCACGGCGCCGTCGCTCGGCTCCCCGTCGTCAGCTCGCGTCGTCGCTGTCGCCGGGCCCGCCGTGGCCCGGTGGCGTCGCGCCGCCCGCGGTCCGGTCGCCGCGCCGCGGCGGGCCGCCCGTCGTCGCGGCGCCCTCTCCGCGTCGGGGCCCGCTCCGCGGCTCCGGCCGTCGCGCCCGCGCCGGCGTCGCGCGCTGGGCGCCGCGCCCGGCTGCGCTTCGCCTCTGGCGCCGGGGCCGGCTCGTGGCTCGCGCTACGTCGCGGGCGGTGGCGGCGGCTCGCCGTCGGCGTCTGCTCGCGGTCGGTCGCCCCTCGCCGCTTCGTCCCGGCGTCTCTCCGCGCGGCCGCCCCCGCGGCGCGCCCCGTCGCGCGTCGCTGTGGGCGCTACCCGCTCGCGCGCCCTGCCTCGCCGCGCCCTCGCGCCGCTCCGCTCGGCCCGTCTCGGCCGTCGCGCGGCGGTCTGTCCGGCGCGGGTCGCGCCCGGGCGTCTTCGGCGCGCCGCCGCTCGCCTCGCCCCGCTCCCCCCGCGCACGTCGCGCCTCCGTGCTGCCCCGCCGCCCTCTGCTCGCGTCGCCCCCGCCTCGCCCTCCCCCCCGCGCCCGCGCGCCTCGCGCGTCCGCTCCGCCCGTCCCGCCCGCTCGCACACCCCGCGTCCGGCGGGGCGGCCGCGCCCCCCTCGTCGTTCGCGTCGGCTTTGAGGTGGGGGCCGGGCCTTATGCTCGGCTCAACCGATGCCCGATCTGATCCCGCTGATCGCGGACAGTTCGTCGAACCTGCTGGCGGCGCGCAACCAGATGGCGTTCACGCTGGGGTTCCACATCATCCTCGCCTGCATGGGGGTGGCCTTCCCGGCGATCATGCTGATCGCCGAGTACCGGGGCCGCAAGCACGGCGACGCCGACGCGCTCAAGCTCGCCGAGCGCTGGTCGCGGGGAGTGGCGGTGCTGTTCGCGGTCGGGGCCGTCACCGGGACGGTCCTCTCCTTCGAGATGGGGCTGCTGTGGCCGGAGTTCATGGACCGCTTCGGCGACGCCTTCGGGATCGCCTTCGCGATCGAGGGCCTGTTCTTCTTCACCGAGGCGATCTTCATCGCGATCTACATCTACGGCTGGAAGCGGCTGCCGGGCTGGGCGCACTTCTGGAGCGGGGTGCCGATCGTGCTGGCGGGACTCGGCGGCGCGGCCTCGGTGGTGGCGGCCAACTCCTGGATGAACCAGCCCCAGGGCTTCACGCTGGGGGCCGACGGCCGGGTCAGCGACGTGGACCCCTGGGAGGTCCTGTTCAACCCGGCTGTCGGTTACGAGGTCCCCCACATGATCCTGGCCGCCTACATGGTCGCCGGGTTCCTGGTCGCCTCGGTCTACGCCGTGGGAATGCTTCGCGGCCGCCGCGATCGCTACCACCGGGTCGGCTTCCTGATCCCGTTCACGGTCGCGGCGATCGCGACCCCGATCCAGCTGTTCGTGGGCGACACGGCGGCGCGCGCGATCGCCGACGACCAGCCGGCCAAGTTCGCGGCGATGGAGTGCGTCTATGAGAGCGGGCCCGACCAGACCGAGTACATCGGTGGGATCTGCACCGACGGCGAGGTCAAGTACGCCATCGGGCTGCCGGGCGTCGACTCCCTCCTGGTCGGTTTCAGCACCGATACCGAGGTCACCGGCCTCGACCAGATCCCCGACGACGAGGAGCCCCAGGCCCTGACGCTGCTGCACACCGCCTTCGACGTCATGGTCGGGATCGGCACCGCGCTGATGGCGCTGGTGCTGTGGTTCGCCTTCGTCTGGTGGCGAAAACGCGAGCTGCCGCAGACCGTCTGGTTCTTGCGCGCCGCGGCCGTATCGGGGGTGGCGGCGATCGCCGCGCTCGAGGCCGGCTGGATTGTGACCGAGGTCGGGCGCCAGCCGTGGATCGTGAACGGCTACATGAAGGTGGAGGACGCGGTCACCGACGCCCAGGGCCTATGGATCGTATTCGGCTTCACCTTCCTGCTCTATGCGGCGCTCGGGGTGGCCGCGATTCTGGCGCTGCGCACCCTCTCGAGGCGCTGGCGCGAGGCCGACGCCGAGGAGGTCGGGACGCCGTATGCCCCACCGCATGAGGAGGTGGCGAAGTGAACGAGGCCGACGCCGTCGCGGCCGTGCTGCTGGTGGGCGCGATGATGTACGCGATCTTCGGGGGCGCGGACTTCGGCGCGGGCCTCTGGGAGCTTGTGCCGGCACGCGGCAAGCTCGGCGAGAAGGTCAATGCCCGCATCGATCACTCCCTGACCCCGGTCTGGGAGGCTAACCACGTCTGGCTGATCTTCATTCTCGTGGTCGCCTGGACGGGCTTCCCCGAGGCGTTCTCCGCCGTGATGAGCACTCTCTACATCCCGTTGGCCCTGGCCGCGCTCGGGATCGTGCTGCGCGGGTCCAACTTCGCCTTCCGCCACGTCTTCCACGGATCGACGCTCGAGTGGGCGACCCGCGTTTTTGCGGTCTCATCGATCCTCACCCCGCTCTTCATGGGCACCGTGGTGGGAGCGATCGCGGCGGGCGAGGTGCCGGCCGACGGAAACGGGGACCCGACCGGGAGCTGGATCGGCCCGCTGCCGCTGCTGATCGGCGCCATGTCCGTCGCCGCCGGCGCCTACATCGCGGCGGTCTTCCTGGTCCACGACTCGCGGGCCGCCGGCGAGAAGGACGTGGAGGCGCACTTCCGCCGCTGCGCCCTGGGGGCCGCGGTGGCCGCCGGGGCGCTGGCGGTCGCCGGGGTGTTCGCGCTGCGCGCCGATGCCCGCTTCGTCTACGACGGGCTCACCGGCCCGGGGCTGCCGCTGGTGATCGCGTCGGGCCTGGCCGGGCTGGGCGCGCTGGCGCTGTTGGTGCGCGGCGCCGGCGACAGGCTCGAGCGCCTGGCGCTGCGCCCGCTGGCCGTCGGCGCGGTAGCGATGGTGGTCTGGGGCTGGGGGGTCGGCCAGCACCCCTACTTGCTGCCGCCGGAGGGCGGCTCGCAGGGACTCACGATCGACGCGGCCGCGGCGCCCGACCCGAGCCTGACGGCGATCCTGATCGTGTTCGGGATCGCGGTCGCGCTCGTGATCCCGGCGATCGCGCTGCTCTACACGCTGAGCCAGCGCAGCCTCCTGGAGTAGGGGTTTGAAAAGGGGCCTTCCGGATAGGGTCTAGGCCGTGAAGTGGAAGCCGACCAGGCGCAATCCGCGCCTAGAGGATCGCCGCGGCCAGGGCGGCGGGGGCGGCGGGGGCTTCGGCCTACCCGGCGGCAGCGGTGGCGGCATGAACCTGCCGATCCCGACCGGCGGCAAGGGCGGCCTGGGTATCGGCACGATCATCATCATCGTCGTCCTCTTCTTCGTGCTGCGCAGCTGCGGCGGCGGCGACGGTGGCGGCTTCAACGTCCCCGGCCTGCCCACGGACCAGACCCAGGTGCCGCCCAGCCAGGACACCAGCGCCCCGCCGCCGGCGGGCGGGGAAGCGAACGACCAGGGCGCGGAGTTCGTCAACTTCGTGCTGACCGACCTCGACGGCTTCTGGGCCGAGCAGTTCCAGAGCTCGGGCAAGCAGCTTCAGCAGCCGGGCCTGGTCCTTTTCACGAACGCCGTCGCCTCCGGCTGCGGGCAGGCGAGCTCGGCGACCGGCCCCTTCTACTGCCCGCTCGACCAGAAGGCCTACGTCGACCTGACCTTCTTCAACGAGCTCGACAAGCGCTTCAAGGCGCCGGGCGACTTCGCCCAGGCCTACGTGCTGGCGCACGAGTACGGCCATCACATCCAGCAACAGCTCGGGATCGAGCAGAAGGTCCGCGACCAGAGCCAGTCGAACCCCGACGACGCCAACGAGCTCTCGGTCCGCCTGGAGCTGCAGGCGGACTGCTTCGCCGGGCTCTGGGGCCGCTCGGTCTACCAGGCTGGGATCCTCGAGGACGGCGACCTCGAGGAGGGCATCACCGCCGCCGAGGCCGTCGGCGACGACCGCATCCAGGAGCAGACCCAGGGCCGGATCGACCCTGAGTCCTTCACCCACGGCACCTCCGAGCAGCGGCGCACCTGGTTCCGCAAGGGCTTCGACTCAGGCGACATCGAGCAGTGCGACACGTTCTCGGCTGAAGACGTCTAGGGATCGCAAGCCCGCAGCATGAAGCGGCCACCGGCTCATGCCCGGCGGCCGCTCCCGAGCCGAGTGCAGCTGACTAGCCGCGCGTTCCGCGCGTGGTCCCGGCGGTCTTCGCCGAGTCCCTCGAGCCCGTGCCGCGGGTCTTGGCCGAGTTCGAGTCATCGGTGGACTGGCCGTTGGTCCCGCGCGTGGTCCCGGCCGTCTTGGCCGAGTCCTTCGAGCCGGTGCCGGCCGTCCTCGCCGACTTCGCATCGTCGGTCGTGTCTCGCGTGTTGCCGGTGGTTGTCCCGGCGGTCCTGGCCGAGTCCCTCGAGCCGGTGCCGGTGGTCGCGGCCGAGGCGCCGGAGTCGTCGGTGTCGCCGCCGCCCCCGGGGCCGCTGTTGTCGTGGTCGTCGTCGCCGCTGCCCGGGCCCTTCGAGTGCTCGCGAACGGCCTGGTCGTCACCGCCGCCCATGGCGGTGTTGGCCCAGATCAGGGGCACGGCGAGGATGAACAGCGCCGCCAGCATGGCCACGACCGCCTTGCGGGCCGTGGATGGCCCGTCGGCGGCGAGCTCGTTGCCTTCGGACAGATGCAGGAAGGCTCGTGACGCCGCACCAGGCGCGCGCGCCTCCCGCTCTCGGTTTCGCTTTCTCATGCTTCCCTCTCGTCGGTTCAGGTCACCGGATCCGATGACCCTCGCCTCGAGTCTTCTCCGGGCGAGTTAGGAGAAGGTTCAATCGCGGCAAGGCCTTGGAATGGGCTGCCGGACTCGGTTATCGGCATCTCAGACGATCTGCGAGCCGCGGCGGCTGAGCGTCATCTTCGCCGGAAGTTCCGCGACCAGCGGCTCCAACCGCGACGCCACCTCCGACGCCGTCGGCCTCTCCTGCGGGTCCGCCGCCAGCATCCGTTCGATCAGCTCCACCAGCGGCGACGGCATGCTTTCGGGCAGGTCGATCGGAGCGTGTACGAGCTGCGGAAAGCGCACGTGGGGGTCGTCGCTGTCGCGGTCGCCCTCCTCGCGCGGGAAGGGACGCGTGCCGGCGACGGCGTGGAAGAGGGTCGCGCCCAACCCCCAGACGTCGGCTGGGGGCCCGATCAGGCCCTTGTTGGCGACGGGCTCGCACTGCTCGGGCGCCATGTAGGCGTCAGTGCCGATCGGGCTCCGCACCCTGGCCGCGCGCTCGAGGGTCCGAGCGATGCTGAGGTCGATCAGCCGGGGCGGCACGCTCATGATCGTGTTGTCGGGTTTCACGTCGAGATGAACCCAGCCCTCCTCGGCCATGAAGTGCAGCGCGCCCGCGAGGTTGAGCGCCAGGGGCAGCAGCTGCTGCAGCGGCAGCGGGCCGCCGCGCCTGATCAGGCGGCGAAGCGAGGGTCCCTCCAGGTGCTCGATCAGCAGATGCGGGTACGGCGGCTCGGGCACGGCGTCGAAGCCGCGCACGATCACCGGGTGCGGCAACGCCGCCAGCGCCTCGGCCTCCTCCTCCAGGTCCTCGATCGATCCCGGGTCCTCGACCAGATCCGGTCGCACGAGCTTCGCCACGAGCAGCGCGTGCATGGGCTCGTCCCAGACCAAGTGGACCTCGTAGAGACTGCCACCGCCGATCGGCTTCAGCACGCTGCGCCCAGGCGCGATCTCGTGCCCTTCCTCGAACTCCCAGCCGGCGTCGCTCACCCCCGGCATGGTGTCAGCCGCGGGTTAGGCAGGGGCAAAGTCACAGAAGCGGCGCTGGGCGTGGGCTAAGTTGGATGCATGCGTTGCCCGTCCTGCGGCAATGAGAACCGTGAGGGCGCCAGGTTCTGCGACTCGTGCGGGACCGAGCTTGCGGCGCGCGAAACCGATCGGGAGCCGGTGCCCGCCGCCGAGGTGCTGCCATCGGACGTGCCCTCTGAGCTCGCGGGCGGGCGCTACCGGGTCCGCAGCTTCCTCGGGCAGGGCGGTCGCAAACGCGTCTATCTGGCGGACGACACCGCCTCGGGGCGGGAGGTCGCCGTGGCTCTGTTCGACACCGAGGGCGTGGCGGCCGCGGTCCAGGCCCGGGCGACGCGCGAGGCGCAGGCGATGCGCAAGCTCGGCGACCACCCCCACGTCGTCAGCGTGCTCGACACCGGCGAGGAGGCGGGCAACCCGTTCATCGTCAGCGAGTACATGCCGGGCGGGGACGTCGAGTCCCTGCTCGCGGCCGAGGGCGGATCGATCGAGGCCGAGCGAGCCGCCGGCATCGCCTCCGACGTCACGCGCGCTCTCGAGCACGCGCACGCGCGCGGCATCGTCCACCGCGACCTGAAGCCGGCCAACGTCTGGCTCGACGACGACGGCGCAGCCAGGCTCGGCGATTTCGGCCTGGCGACGACAGAGGCTCGCTCGCGGGTGAGCGGCGGAAACCTCGTCGGCACCGTCGCCTACCTCCCGCCCGAACAGGCCCTGGGCGACACCTCGGGCCCGGAGAGCGATCTCTACTCGCTCGGCGCCCTGCTCTACGAGATGCTGACGGGCCAGCCGCCCTTCGCCGGCGACGACGCGGTCTCGATCATCTCCCAGCACCTGCACGCCGACCCCGTGCCACCCTCGCGCCACGATCCCGCCGTGCCCAAGGCGCTCGACCGTGTGGTGCTGGAGCTGCTGGCCAAGCGCGGCGAGGACCGGCCCGAGGGCGCCGCGGCTGTGCGCGACGCCCTGCAGGCCGCGCTGGTCGAGGATCCCTCGCCCGAGGAAGGAGAGGAGCGGACCGACAACCCGCTCGACCGGCTGGCCGGCGGCGTCTTCGTCGGGCGCGAGCGCGAGATCGAGCAGCTGCGCGAGGCCGCCGACGGGGCGCTCGCCGGCAACGGCGGCCTGCTGCTTTTGGTCGGCGAGCCGGGGATCGGCAAGACGCGGACGTCGGAGGAGCTCGCCACATACGCCCAGGTCAGCGGCGCCCGCGTCTATTGGGGCCGCTGCCGCGAGGACGAGGGCGCGCCCGCCTACTGGCCCTGGGTGCAGGCGATCCGCGGCTACGTGCGCGACGCCGATCCCGTGGCGATGGCGTGGCAGATGGGCGCCGGCGCCGCCGAGATCGCCCAGCTCGTGCCCGAGGTGGCCGAGCGCCTGGACATCGAGCCCGCCGGGCCCTCCGACAGCGAGGAGGCGCGCTTCCGCCTGTTCGACTCGGTCGCGAGCTTTCTGGTCGCGGCCGCGCGCGACCGCCCGATGGTCCTCTTCCTCGACGACCTGCACTGGGCCGACGAGCCCTCGCTGCTCTTGCTGAAGCACGTCGCCGGCGAGATCGGCTCCTCGGGCCTGCTGATCGTCGGTACCTATCGCGACGTCGAGCTCGGCCGCCACCACCCGCTGGCCCGGGTGCTGGGCGAGCTGGGCGGTACCCGCATCTCGCTGGGCGGCTTCTCGCCCGAGTCGATCGAGCGCTACGTCGAGATGACGGCGGGCGTGAAGCCGCCGCCCGGCCTGGCCCAGGCGGTGCACGCGCAGACCGACGGCAACCCCTTCTTCGTGGGTGAGGTCGTGCGGCTGCTGGCGAGCGAGGGGCGGCTGTCCGACCCGGACTCGTGGCAAGGCCAGATCCCGCAGGGGGTGCGCGAGGTCGTGGGCCGGCGCCTCGACCGGCTCTCCGAGGAGACCAACGACGGGCTCAAGGTCGCGGCGGTGATTGGGCGCGAATTTGACGTTGACGTTCTCGTCAAGGTCGAGGGCATCCCGATGGAGGAGATGATGGACGGGGCGATGGAGGCAATCGGCGAGCGCCTGATCACCGATGTCGGGGGCGGGCGCTTCTCGTTCGCGCACGCGCTGGTCCGCGACACGCTCTACGAGGAGGTGACCCCGGCGCAGCGCGCGATGCTGCACCAGAAGACGGCGCTCGCGCTGGAGGAGCTGCATGGAGACGATCCCAGCCGGCTCGGCGAGCTGGCCCAGCACTTCCTCGCGGCTGCGCCCCGCGGCGACTCGGCAAAGGCGATCGAGTACGCCGAGCGCGCCGGGGAGCAGGCGATGGGACAACTGGCCTACGAGGAGGCCTCCGAGCTGTACGAGCGCGCCCTCGAGGTGCTCGAGCTGGAGGACGAGCCGGACGAGCGGCGGCGCCTGAGCCTGTCGCTGGCGATGGGGGGCGCCGAGGCGAGCGCGGCGCAGATCTCCGCTGCGCGCAGGGCCTTCGGGCAGGCCGCGGAGTCGGCGCGGGCCCTCGGCGACGCCGACGGGCTGGTCGGCGCCGCGATCGGGATCGCGATGCTGAGCGAGGCAGGGAAGACCGACGAGCGGCTGATCGGCCTCATCGACGAGGCGCTGGAGGCGATCGGGCCCGAGCCGAGCGCCGCTCGGGCGTCGCTGCTCAGCGCCAAGTCCCAGGAGCTCTACTGGCAGGACGCCCAGGGTCTGTCGGCGCCGCTGGTGGAGGAGGCGATCGAGATCGCCCGCCAGGTGGACGCGCCGCAGACGCTCGCGGCGGCGCTACACCGCCAGATCTTCCTGCCGGTCGGCCCCGGTGCGGCCCGGGAGCGGATCGCGATCGCGGACGAAATGATCGAGCTGGGCAGCTCCTGCGGCGACCCCGAGGCCGAGCTGCGCGGGCACGCCTACCGGCTGCAGAACTTCCTGGAGCTGGGCGACATCGCCTCGGTCGACCGTGAGCTGGCGACTTACGCGCGGATGGCCGACGAGCTGCGGATGCCGATCCACATCTGGCAGACCCATGCCCTGCGCGGCATGCGCGCGATGGTGGATGGCGACATCGAGGCCGCCGAACGCTTCGCGGAGCAATCGCGACGGGAGGGCGAGCGCGCCGAACAGCCGTTGGCCCAGCAGTACTACGGCGTGCAGCTGCTCCAGCTCCGAAGCCTGCAGGGGCGCGCGGCCGAGCTCATCCCCAGAGTCAGGGAGCTGGCCGAGCGCTTCCCGGGCATCCCCGCTTGGCGAAGCGCGCTGATCACCCTCGCGGCGCGAACGGGGAACGTCGAGCTGGGCAGGGTGGAGCTGGAACGCTTTGCGGGAGATGACTTCTCGGTCGTGCCGCGCGACGCCAACTGGCTCCCCGGGATCGGGTTGCTGGCCGAGGCGGCGGCGCAGCTGGGCGACCGCAAGCGATCCGAGCTGCTCTACGACGAGTTGCTGCCCTACGCGGGCCTCGTGATCGTGGTCGCGCGAGCGGCCGGCTTCAACGGCCCGGTCGACCGCGTCCTCGGCCTGCTCGCAAAGACCTGCGGGCGGCTCGACCAGGCCGCCGAGCACCTGGAGAGCGCGGTCCAGATCGCCACCCGGATGGGGGATCGGCCCGGCATGGCCATAACGCGGGTGGACCTGGCCGAGGTGCTGCTGGCGCGCGACGGGCGCGGCGACCGCGAGCGGGCGCTGGAGTTGGCTGGCGAGGCGATCACCCCCAGCCGGGAGATGGGCGCGCGCTGGATCGTCGAGCGCGCCCTGGCTCTGCGGCTGGAGGCCCAGGGCCTGGCGGGGGTGGACGTGACCACCTCGATCGACGACGTGGTCGCGGAGCTCGAGACCGAGCGGCCCGACCTGCGCGCCCACGCCGCGCCCGACGGAACCGTCGCGATCCTGTTCAGCGACATCGAGGACTCGACGATCATCACCGAGCGCCTCGGAGACGAGCGCTGGCTCGAGGTCCTGCGTGAGCACAACTCGGTCTTCCGCGACCTGATCGCCGACTACGAGGGCTACGAGGTGAAGAGCCAGGGCGACGGATTCATGCTCGCCTTCCCCGAGCCTTGCCGGGCGCTGGAGTACGCGATCGCGATCCAGCGCGCTTTCGCCCAGCGCGAGGGCGGGGACGGCGACGAGGCCCTGCGGGTGCGGATGGGCCTGCACACCGGCGAGGTGATCGCCGAGGAGGGCGATTTCTTCGGCAAGAACGTGATCCTGGCGGCTCGCATAGCGGCGCAGGCGACCGGTGGCGAGATCCTGGTCAGCGAGCAGATGCGCGCGGCCGCCGCCGATCACGGCTCGGAGGGCCAAGACGGCATCGAGCTGAGCTTCGACGACGGACGCGAGCTGGAGTTGAAGGGGCTCGAGGGCACGCACACCGTCTATCGCTCGCACTGGCAGCCGGAAGCCGCGGCGGCCTCGTAGCCACCTCCGAAGCACCGGCCTCCTAACCTGCCCGGATGCTTTCGGCCCTGCTAGCCGGCGCCCTGATCGCCGCGGCCTCTTTGCTGCTGGGCGCGGCGGTGATGGTGCTCGCCGGCCGCCCGCGGCACTCGCCCGTCGGGCCGGCGGCCGGCCTTTCGGTGCTGCTGGTGGTCTGCGGGATCGCGATCAAGCTGCCTGGCCACGGGACCGCCGCCGTTGTCGCGGCGGGTCTGGCGCTGATCGCGGCGGCGGTTGTCCTGCAGCGCGGGCGCGAGCCGCTGGGCTCGGTCAGTGCCGGCGCCGTGGTCGCGGTCCTGGGAACGGCGCTGGTCATCGCGATCCCGTTCGCGACCTCGGGACGAATCGGGATCCTGGGGCAGGGGCTCATCAACGACGACATGGCCTCGCACCTGTTGTTCACGGAGTGGGCCGACACCCATGATGGCCCCACCCCTGACCTGATCCAGGACGGCTATCCGCTCGGCCCCCACGCGATCGTCTCGGCGACCTCGAAGGTCGTTCCCGGCGCCGACCTGATCGAGACCTTCGCCGGGCTCACCGGCGCGATCGCGGTGCTGGCGGCGCTGACGGCGTACGGGGCGCTCGCCGGGGTTCGCGACCGCTTCCGCGGGCCCGCCGCGGTGCTGGCGGCCCTGCCATACCTCGGCGCGGCCTACCTCGCCCAGGGTGCGTTCAAGGAGCCGATGCTGGGGCTGGCGCTGGTCGGCTTCGCGCTCAGCCTGCCCGCGCTGACCAAGAGCTGGAACGGCTACTCGCCGACCTACGTCTCCACGGTCGGGGACCGCGGTCGCGGCTGGATGAAGGGCCAGGCCCGCCTTGCGATCCCGGCCGGTGTGATCGCCGCGGGCACCATCTACAACTACAGCTTCCCCGGGCTCGCCTGGCTCGTGATCGCGCTGGTCGCATGGGCGCTGATCGTCGCCTGGCTCGAGAGAGACGAGGAGGAGGGGCTGAGGGTGCGCCAGCGGTTGCGCTGGGGCCTCCCGGTGCTGATCGCCGGCTGTGCGATCCCGGTGATCGCCGCCCTCCCGGAGATCGTCAACCTGGTCAAGTTCGCGGGCTTCGAGGCCTTCAACCCCGAGACCAAGGGCGGCAGGATCGGGTTCGGCAATCTGCGCCAGCCGCTGAACCCGCTGGAGGCGCTGGGCGTCTGGCCCTCGAGCGAGTTTCGGATCGCCCCCAGGAACTCGACCACCCCCGAGATCGCCTTCTACCTCGGCGGCCTGCTGGGGTTGGCCGCCTTCGCCTGGGGGCTCGGGCGCGCGACCGCCCGACGCGAGGCAGCGCTGCCCGCCGCCCTGATCTCGGGCGCGATCGGCTACCTGGCCGCGCTCGCGATCGGCACCCCCTACACGCAGGCGAAGGCGCTCGCGGTGGCGGCACCGGTGGTGATGCTGATCGTGCTCCGCGGCCTGCTCTCGGCCGACTCGCTGGAGCACGAGAGCCGGCAGCAGGCGCGCTGGTGGCCGCCGCGTCAGCTGCGCCCGCTGATCCGGGTCGGCCTGCCCGCCCTCGCCGTCGCCTTCACCGTGGCGGCGGCGTTCTCGACGCTGCTGCCGCTGCGCCAATCGGCCGTCGGCCCGGGCTACCACGTCGGCGAGCTGCGGCAGATGCGCGACGTGGTGGGCGGCGACGACGTGCTCTTCCTGGGCCGCGACAACTTCGTTTCCTGGGAGCTGCTCGGCTCCGAGGTCTACACGCCGATCCGCAACCCCTACGACACCGAGCCCGTCTGGTCGCTCTACCGCGCCACGCCGATCAACGCCAAGTTCGACTGGGACAACGTGCCGCCGAAGCTCTCGGGCGACCGCAGGGCCCTTGATGACTTCGACTGGGTGATCACCACGAGCGCCGACTTCAACAGCCAGGCGCCGCCCGAGTTCAAGCCGGTGCTGGAGACCCAGGACTTCGTGCTGTGGAGGCGCGGTGGCGCGGGCGACGCCGGCAGGCGCACCCTGCGCGAGCCGATCTACCCCGGCTCGACCGTGGACTGCACCGACTCCGAAAAGCGCGGCCTGGCCCGGCTGGACGGCAGCGCCGTCGTCTTCGCCGGCCCGCCGGTGATCGGCAAGGCATGGGAGCCCGGCCCCGACATCACCGACGCCGCCGGCGCGGTCGAGGAGCTGCTGCTCGCGCCGGGGAAGTGGGCGATCTCGATCCAGTACGCGAGCACGCAGGACCTCCGCATCAGCGCGCCGGGCCAGGAATGGACGATGCGGGCCAACCTCCTCTTCCGGGGGCCCTCCCCCTACTACCCGGTGGGCACGCTCGAGGTTCCCGGGAACAAGGATGCCGCCGCTGGGCTGACGCGCTTCGAGGTCACGGTGGACCGGCCGCCCCTGGCCGGCAGGCTGGTCGGGACCGAGAGCCGGGCCTACTTGGGCAGAATCGTCGCGACCCCGGTCGCGCCCCGCGAGCGGGTGCCGCTGGCTGAGGCCTGTGGGCGCTATCTCGACTGGTACTCGCCGGCCTCGGGCTCTGACCTGGCTGGGATCGAGGCGCCCACCCCGGAGGAGCCCGACGAGGGGTAGGCGGTAGCGTTCCGGCCGATGCCGCCCATCTGGACCGCCGCAATTGCGATCCTCGTCATTTGTTGCCTTGCCTCGATGGTGATCGCGATCACGAAGCTGACATAGCTCCAAGGGATAGGATCACCCTGCAAATCCGGCTTGGGCGAGGAGGATGAATGTTCGATCGCATCGTTGTAGGCACCGACGGCTCCGACACCGCCGCGCACGCGGTCAAGACGGCGATCGAGCTGGCCAAGCTCTCGAAGGCAAAGCTCGAGATCGTCAGCGCCTATGAGCCGATCCCTCAGTCCAAGCTGAAGGAAGAGCACGAGGGCATCAGCGGCGACGTCAGCCACGTGGTCAATCCCCGCGAAGAGGTCAGCTTCGTGCTCGACAAGGCCGCGGCCGAGGCCAAGAAGGCCAAGGTGGACGTGGTCACGCACCCGCGTGAGGGCGACCCCGCCGACGCCATCCTCGACGTCGCCGAGGAGCACAACGCCGACGTGGTCCTGGTCGGCAACAAGGGCATGACCGGGGCCAAGCGGTTCCTGCTCGGCAGCGTGCCGAACAAGATCTCCCACCACGCCCCCTGCGACGTCTGGATCGTCCGGACTACGTAGGTTCGCTAGCAGCCTGGCGCGCGGGTCGCGACGGCCGCGGCGGCGTCCACCAGACCCGCCCCGAACAGCATCGGGTCATAGGGCTGGCCCAGCTCGCCGGCCCCGTTTCGCGCTGTCCTCTCGAGCTGGCACTCGACCGCCGCGGGCGAGGGGTTCTTGCCCAGCACCCGGCTGGCGACCGTCATCGCCGCCACGCCCGAGACGTGGGCCGCGGCCATCGAGGTCCCCTGGTAGTCGCCGGGATAGCCGAACTGCTTGAAGCCGGCGCCGGTGAAGGTGAGCTGGAAGATGGTCTCGCCACGACCGAACAGCGGGTCCTCGGCGCCGCAGGTCCCCAGCGCCGGCAGGCCGCCACCGGGGGCGACGATGTCCAGGCCGGCGCCGGTGCGGGACTCGTCGGCGAGGCAGGCGTCCTTGGTGGAGCGGCCGACCCCGATCACGTTCGGGGCCCCCGCCGGGAAGGCGACCGGGGCGCCGCTGGAGTTGCCCGCGGCGGCGACGACCACGGCGCCGCGCTTCTTGGCGAACTTGATCGCCTCGCAGACGCTCTTGATCTTGTTGCAGCTATCGACCCCCGTGGCGAACTCGAAGCTCATGTTGATCACGTCGGCGCGGCTCTTGGCCGCGAAGCGGATGCCGGCGGCGATGTCGCGGGCCGTGCCGAAGCCCTGTGCGTCCAGCACCCGCACCGGGATGATCTTGGCCTTGGGCGCCAGCCCGGTGAGCCCGAACTTGTTGCCGGTTCGCTCGGCGATCGTCCCGGTGACGTGGGTCCCGTGGCCGTCGCGATCCAGCGGCAGCCCCCTGCCCTTGGTCTTGCTCTTGCGGTTGCCGCCGTCCACGAGGTCTCGGCCTGGGGTGAACTGGCCCGAGGCGAAGTCGGGGCTGCGAACGAAGGTCGGCTTGCTGTTGGCGAAGGCGATCCCGGTGTCCAGCACGGCGACCCGCGCGCCCCGGCCCTGGGGCGCGCCCCGCTTCTTCAGCGTGTCCCAGGCGGCCAGGGCGTTGATGCCGCCGCGCGCCTCGAAGGCCAGGGGCGCCGGGGCCTGGCCGCAGAGCGAGCCGCACGGCAGGAAGTTCCACTGCGTGCGGCGCCAGTCGCCGGCGGCCGAGAACAACCCCCGGTCGTTCGGCACCGCCGAGGCGTGGGCGATGTAGTTCGGCAGGGCGTAGGCGACCCCCGGCTGCTCTCGCAGATCCGCCGCGCCCTCGCCGACTCCGACCTGGGGAGGAAGCTCGACCAGCTTCGTCTTGCCGCTCTCGAGCCCGACGATGACCTCACCCGGGACGTACGCGGGCGCGGCGGCAGCCTCCTGGGCCGGCGCCGAGGAGGCGGACGCCGCGAACACGGCAAGGACGAGCGGGATTGTCGCGGTCAGCTTTCGCATCGGGTGGTCCTGCATGCCTGCAAGTACGAAGACCGGGGCTGAACCGGTCAACTACTTCAAACACGATAGATGGGTGAAAGTTCCAGCCTCGCCTGCGCCGCCCATACCGTGCTCGATACTGGCGTTGTGATGGACCGCGATCCCGAGCAGCTCGACGAGCGCATGATGCGCCTGGCCCTGGATCAGGCCGAGCTCGCGGCTCAGCACGACGACGTGCCGATCGGCGCCGTGATTGCGCGTGGCGTCGAGGTGCTTGGGCGCCGCCGGCAACGAGCGCGAGCTGCGTCGCGACCCCACCGCCCACGCCGAGGTGCTGGCGCTGCGCCAGGCCGCCGAGGCGCTCGGCGGCTGGCGCCTGCCCGAGACGACGATCTACGTCACGCTCGAGCCCTGCGCGATGTGCGCGGGGGCGATCTCGCTGGCGCGGGTGCCGAGGCTCGTCTTCGGAGCCGCCGATCCGAAGGGGGGCGCCGTCGGCGGGGTCATCGACCTCTATCGGAAACCCGCGTCCGCGGCGCTCAATCACAGGCCAGACGTCGAGAGCGGCCTGTTGTCCGAGGAGTCCAAGTCGCTGCTGGAGGATTTCTTCGCCTCGAGGCGATAGCCGCATACGATCCGCGCCGTGAGCGAGATCGACCGCGCCTGGCTGCGCGAGCTGATGAGCCGGGAGCTGTCCAGCTTCCGAGAGGCGAACCCGAAGTCGTTCGAGATCTTCGAGCGTGCCCGCGGCTCGCTGCTGGACGGGGTGCCGATGAACTGGATGATCCGCTGGCCCGGCGAGTTCCCGGTCTATGTGGACGAGGCGCACGGCGCCCGCTTCACCGACGTCGACGGGCATGAGTACGTCGACCTCTGCCTCGGCGACACCGGCGCGATGGCGGGCCACAGCCCCGAGCCCGTCGTCAGGACGATCGCGGAACGCTCAGCGGACGGGATCACGACGATGCTGCCGAACGAGGACGCCGGCTGGGTGGGAGAGGAGCTGGCGCGACGCTTCGGCCTGCCGCTGTGGCAGTTCTCGCTGACCGCGACCGACGCCAACCGCTGGGCGATCCGGCTCTGCCGCCAGATCACCGGGCGGCCCAAGATCCTGGTCCAGAACTGGTGCTACCACGGCAGCGTCGACGAGACCTTCATCCAGCTCGGCTCCGACGGGCGCAAGGTCGAGGCGCGCGAGGGCAACATCGGGCCGCCCGTCGACCCGGCCGTGACGACTCGGGTCGTCGAGATCAACGACGTCGAAGCGCTCGAGCGCGAGCTCTCCCACGGCGACGTCGCGTGCGCGCTGGTCGAGCCGGCGCTGACCAACATCGGCATCGTGCTGCCCGATGACGACTACCACGACGCGCTGCGCCGCCTCACCCGCGAGCACGGGACGCTGCTGATCATCGACGAGACGCACACGATCTGCGCGGGGCCCGGCGGCTATACCAAGGCCTACGGCCTCGAGCCCGACCTGCTGACGATCGGCAAGCCGATCGCGGGCGGGATCCCGATCGGGACCTACGGCTTCACCCACGAGGTCGCCGAGGGGATCAGCCGCACGATCGAGGACGAGCTCTCGGACGTCGGCGGCGTCGGCGGAACGTCTGGCCGGTAACGCCCTCTCGCTTGCCGCCGCACGGGCGTGCTTGGGCGAGGTGCTGACCGACGAGGCCTTCGAGCGCATGATCTCGCTCGGCGAGCGCTTCACCGAGGGGGTGCAGTCGGTGATTGACGAGCAAGGGGCCCCCTGGCACGTGACCAGGCTCGGCTGCCGCGCCGAGTTCCTGTTCAGCCCCGACGTCGCCCGCGACGGGGCGATGGCCGCGGCCTCGGGCGACGCCGAGCTCGACCGCTACATGCACCTGCACGCGCTCAACCGCGGCATCCTGCTCACGCCCTTCCACAACATGTCCCTGATGAGCCCGGCGACCACGGCCGAGGACGTGGACCGGCACACCGAGGTCTTCCGAGAGGGAGTCGGGGAGCTGGTACGGGGGCCTAGCTGAAGGCTCGCACCGGGAGGTCCTCGACCTTCTCCAGCGTGCGGTTGAGCCACCCGCGCTTCTGCTTCCACTCGACCAAGACGGAGAGGGTGGGATTCGAACCCACGAGGCAGGTATAAGCCCGCCCACTCGCTTTCCAAGCGAGCTCCTTAAGCCACTCGGACACCTCTCCGGGCCCCCGGAATATAGAAGCCGGGAGGCGGCCTAATGGATGAAGTAGAACGGGTTCGGCAGCTTGAAGCTGCGATCCGCTCCGCCGCCGGTCAGGTCGCTCTCCTGGTCGCCGACGTTGGCGATGATCCGATACCCCAGCACAGCCTCGATCGTGGCCCGCGCGTTGCTCTTGTAGGCGATCGTTTCCTCGGCGCTCGGCTTCATGTAGAGCCCGTCGGGCTGGGTGTAGCCGGCCGCGGTCAGGTTCTGGCGCGTGAACCCCTCGGCGGCCGGGGGGCGGCCGGTGACGAAGAACACCGCGATTCCCCACTGCTTCGCCCGCTGGTAGAGCTGAAGCGTCGGGGCGATAGCCGGCGAGTCGGCCGTGCTGAGCGCCAGCACCAGCGCCGCGGCCGCGTTGCTGAAGTTGGAAGAGTTCAGCTCCTCGTAGTTGGAGAGCGAGGTCTCGTCGATGTCGAGGACGATCGCGAGCTTGGGCTTCTGGCACTTTCGCCGCAGCTTGGCGCCCTTGAGCCCGTTGGCCTTGGCCGCGTTGCAGCGCCGAACAGCGCGGTTGCGGACCGCCAGCGCCTGGCGCTCCATAAACGTCTTCGCCTGCCCGCCGACGGTCGCGAGGTCGGCCTCGTAGGCACCCGAGTCGTGGTAGTCCCGGACCGGCTGTACGAACTCCCCGACGCCCAGCGTCCCCTGCGAGTCGATGCGGGGCAGCCCGACGCCCGTGTCGCGGATCGAGTGGGCCGGGGTTGGCTTGCGCTTGGCGGGCGTAAGCGGCTTCTTGGCGATCGCGACCAGGCTGCTGCCGAGCACCGCTCCCGCGGCGACCAGCGCCAGTCCCTTTGTCAGTCTCTTCGCCCGCTCACTCATCCCGCGCCGGGATCCTACCCCCGAATCGGGGCCTGGCTAAGATCGCCCCGATGGCCTGGAACGTCTATCTGGCGGGCGAGATCCACAGCGACTGGCGCGAGCAGATCGCCGCCGGCGCCGAGCGGGCGGGGCTCGACGTCGTCTTCAGCTCGCCCGTCACCGATCACGGTGCCTCCGACGACGTCGGCGTCGCCATCCTCGGCGACGAGGCCGACTCGTTCTGGAAGGACCACAAGGGAGCGGGCGTGAACGCGATCCGGACCCAGTCGCTGATCCGCCAGGCCGACGTGGTCGTGGTCCGCTTCGGCGAGAAGTACAAGCAGTGGAACGCCGCCTTCGACGCCGGCTTCGCGGCCGCGCTCGGGAAGCCGATCGTGACCCTGCACCCGCCCGACCACGACCACGCCCTGAAGGAGATCGACCGCGCCGCCCAGGCGACCGCCGAATCGCCCGAGCAGGTGGTGGAGATCCTCCGCTACGTACTCGACGGTCAGCTCGCCCGCTGAAGCGCTTGGTGGGCCCCGAAGTTGGCGCCTTATGCGTCCATAGCGCGGAAAAGCGCCAACGCCGGGCCGCTAGCCTAGACCCGCCCCGGAGGGGTGCCGGAGTGGTTGAACGGGGCGGTCTCGAAAACCGTTAAGGGCCTTTGGGTCCTTCGTGGGTTCGAATCCCACCCCCTCCGCCTTTAGACGGTGAGCGCGATCGTCAGCAGCGCCGCCGCGGCGAGGCCGGCCGCGACCCGCAGGTGGTTCCCGCGGGTCCACTCGCGCTGGTAGCGCCGCCAGTAGGCAGCGCCGTCGGCGCTGTCCGGATCGGTGGCCGCGAGCGCGTTGTTGCGAGGCACGTGGTAGCCCATCGTCAGCCCGACCGGCCCCAGCAGGTAGAGGGCGCCGCCGCCCAGCAGGTATGGGCCGTAGTCCTCGTCCAGCGCGAGGATCCCCCAGACCGCGAGCGCCGCGCAGAGGAGGCCGGTCCCGAACAGCGCCGTCATGAACGCGGGGGTGGGGGCGAGCAGGTTGATCGACTGCATCGCCTCGTTGCCGCGCGCCGGCTGCAGCCTGGCCAGCGCCGGCATCACGAAGCTCGAGAAAGCGAATAACGCGCCGGCGCTGAGGCCGCAGCCGAGCGCGGCGACCAGGGTGAGTGCGAACAGGAAGCCCTCGATCGCCTGGACGCTACCCCACGAAGTAGTCCTCGACCTCGTGATGCTCGCGGCTGAACTGGCTCGGCTTCAGACCGTTCCGCTCGATCTCCTGGTTGCGGCGCGGGTCCTTCGCGGCCGACTCGGATCCGGCCTCCGACTCCCAGAGGTTGACGATGACGAGGCCGTCATCGGCGCCTGCCGCGGCGTGCAGAAGCATGCCGTGGTCGCGGCCGACGTCCTCCATCGTCTTCGAAGAGCGTCGGTAGCCCTCCAGCAGCTCGTCGGTGTCGCCGGCGATCCGGGCGATCGTCAGGTATGCCATCGGATGGTTCCTTTCTCCTTGTGATCTGAGTATGCAGGGCACCTGCATAACTGATGCCATAATATACGCAGGAAGCCTGCGTAATGTCAAGTGACCCCCCTCAGAACCTCGGAGTGCTGCTGCGCGAGCCATTCCGCTACGGCACCCATGTCCTGCACCAGCGCTTCATCGAGCGGGGCCATGACCGAATTCGCCCGGTGCACGGAAACGTCTTCCAGTTCCTCGACGAGGAGGGCACCCGGATCGGCGTGCTCGCGGAACGGGCCCAGATCACGCGACAGTCGATGGCCGAGCTGGTCGCGCACCTCGAGAGCCTCGGATACGTCGAGCGCCTTCAGGATCCGGGGGACCGCAGGGCGACCCTGGTCCGCGCGACCGCGAAGGGGAAGGAGCTGTACGAGATCGCCCGCGAGGTGGTGGCGGAGCTCGAGCGGCAGTGGACGCGCCGCCTCGGCAAGGAGAAGATGCGGCGGCTGAGATCGCTGCTCGAGGAGCTGAACGCCGATCTCGAATGGCCTTAGGCTTGGCGCGTGGGCGTCGTCCTCTGGCACATCGAGATCTCGCACTACAACGAGAAGGCTCGCTGGGCTCTCGACTACAAGGGGATCCCGTATGAGCTGCGGACGCCGATGCCGGGCACGCACCGGCTGACGGCGCTGCGGTTGACGCGCGGCAAGCATGAGCGGCTGCCGGTTATCGAGATCGACGGCGAGCGGACCTGGGACTCGACCGCGATCATCGCCGCCCTCGAGGAATACCGGCCCGACCCGGCCCTGTACCCGTCCGACCCCGAACAGAAGCGCAAGGCCCTGGAGCTCGAGGACTACTTCGACGAGGAGCTGGCGCCGCGGGTCCGCAGGATGCTCTGGCACTACACCCTGCCGGACACCGACGCCACCGTGGACGCCGTGATCCCGAACAGCAACAGCACCTTCCGACGGGGACTGCTGCGGAGCACGGCGCCGGTCGCTTCGCGCATGGTGCGGCGCGACTACGGCGCCGACCAGGCGGGCGCGGACGAGGCCGAGGCCGGAATCCGGGCGGCGATGGACCGGCTCGAGTCCGAGCTCGGCGACGGCGAGTACCTGGTGGGTGAACGGTTCTCGGTCGCGGACCTGACCGCGGCGGCGCTGTTCACGCCGCTGCTGGCGCCGCCGGGCCGGCCCTGGGCGCCGAAGCTGGTGCCGACGCTGCAGCCCTTCCGCGAGGAGCTCGAGGCGCGCCCCGGCGGCGAATGGGTCGAGCGGATGTACGCGCGCCACCGCGGTGTCCCCGTTGCCGCCTGAGCCCGTGACGGAGAGGGCCCGCCGGGTGATCGAACGCATCCGCTCGGTTCCGGAGGGATACGTCACCACCTACGGCGACGCCTCGCCGGGCTCTCCCCGCTTCGCGGGGGCCGTTCTCGCCCACGCCGATGAAGAGCTGCCATGGCACCGCGTGGTGCGCGCAGACGGCTCGCTGGCCAAGGGCGCTGACCAGCGCCGGCTGCTCGAGGCCGAGGGCGTCCCGTTCAAGGGCGCCCGCGTGGACCTGCGCGACGCACTCTTCCCGCGCGAGGAGCTGGGGCGGCCGCGCTAGGCGGCCGAGCCGGGCCGGATCAGTCCCGTCTCGTAGGCGAAGATCACCGCCTGCACTCGGTCGCGCAGGTCGAGCTTCATCAGCACCCGCTTGACGTGGGTCTTGACGGTGGACTCCTCGATCACCAGACGGTCGGCGATCTCCGCGTTGGTGAGGCCCGCGGCCAGCAGCTCCAGGACCTCGCGCTCGCGGGCGGTCAGCTCCCCGAGGCGGTCCTCGTCGGGCTCGGCCATGGGGGTGTCGCGGGCCATGCGCTCGATCACGCGGCGGGTTACCGAGGGCGAGAGCAGGGCGTCGCCGGCGGCGACGGTCTTGATCGCCGCGATCAGCTCTTCGGGGCTCGTCCGCTTCAGCAGGAAGCCGGACGCGCCCGCGGCCAGCGCCCCGAACACGTAGTCGTCCTCCTCGAAGGTGGTGACGATGACGACGCGGGCCTCGGGGGTGATCTGCAGTACCTCGCGGGTAGCGGTGATCCCGTCCATCTCGGGCATCCGCACGTCCATCAGGATCACGTCAGGAGTCAGTCGCCGGGCGCTGTCGATCGCGGCGCGGCCGTCGCCGGCCTCGCCCACCACCTCGATCTGATCGTCGCTGGAAAAGACGGCGCGCAGGCCGGCGCGCATCAGCTTGTCGTCGTCGACGACGAGCACCCGGACGCCGTCCGCGCTCATCGCTTCGCGTGCTCGGACCGCAGGTACTCCGCGAGGGCGTCGAAGTGGGCGCGCGGATCGAAGGTGCGGTCATACGGAAGCAGCGCCCGCACGCGGAAGCGCCCGTCGTCGGCGACGACCTCGAGGTCGCCGCCCAGCAGCCCCACGCGCTCGCGCATGCCGGTCAAGCCGAAGCGCTCGGGCCCGGGCTCGCCGCCGTTGGCGATCGGGTTCTCGATCGTGAACTCCACCTCCTGCTGAAGGTGGCGCACCACCACCGTGGCGCTGCCGGTGCCGTGCCGCAGCGCATTGGTGAGCGCCTCCTGGAGGATGCGATACGAGGCGCGCCCCACGCGTGGGCCCAGCACGCGGCGCTCGCCCTCCCACTCCACCTCCAGGTCCAGGCCGCTGGCCCGCATGCGCTCGAACAGAGCATCCCCGGCGGCCGGTCCCTTCGGCGTGTCGCCCGGCAGCTCGCAGTCCTCGATCGCACGGTCGGCGTCGTCGTCGGCGCGCAGCGCATGAACCAACCGGTCGATCTCGCCGATCTGCTCCCGGGCCACCACCTCGATCGTCTCCAGCGCCTGCTCGGCGCGGTCGGGATCACGCTCACGCAGCAGCCGCGCGGCCCCGGCCTCGACCAGGATCACGTTGATGGCGTGGCCGGCGGAGTCGTGCAGATCGCGGGCGATCCGGGTCCGCTCCTCCGCCGCCGCCAGCATCCGCTCGCGCTCGGCCTCCTTCTCCGCGCGCTCGGCGCGGTCCTCGAGCGAGGTGATGTGCTCGTGCTTCAGCCGCGAGCCGCGGCCGGCGAACCAGATCGCGATCCAGACCAGTCCCGTGAACCCGATCTCCGGCGCGAGAAAGTCGTCGTAGGCGGCCATCAGCGCGACCGCCACGGCCCCGAAGCACCCCACGGCGAGCGCGACCGCGAGGCGGGAGGGGACCTTGCGGCCGGCCTCGCGCGCCAGCGTGAACAGCGCCACCGCCGGGCCGAGCGTCACGTCCGGCGGGTAGCGCAGTGCGCCCACGGCCACCAACGACGCCATCACCACCAGGAAGACGGTGACCGGGGCGCGGCGGCGTGCCAGCAGCGGCAGCGACATTCCCGCTGCCAGCAGCACGCCCAGGCCGTCCAGCCCGCGCTGATCCGGCTCGGCGGGCCCCAGGCCGCCGGACGCGAACATCGCCAACCCCAGCACGAAGGCGGCGAGCGCCCAGAACCAGTCGATCGCGAGCTCACGGGTCGCGCTGCTGCTGGTGGCGGCCCCGGGGGACGCCCCGTTGACGCTCTCTCTCAGCCTCGCAATTGCCTCCATGTCCCTTCCAGAAGGTACTGCGAGGACGCGTGAGTTGAATCCCACTCGTGGGTGATCCCCGTACCCCCTCAGGGGGACCCAAAATTCATCCCAACGGGTGTTGGCAGCGGGCCGCTCGCGCCCTACCGTCCCCGACCGATGAGTCTCGCGGTCCGCCGCGGTCTAACCCCTGAACGCCAACTTCGAAACCGGAGGTAGGTCTTGTCCTCGCTCACCCGCTGGGTCCTCGCCCACAAGCGCACCGTCGTAATCGCCTGGATCCTGCTCACCTTTGCGGGCATCGCGGCCTCCGGCCCCGCCTCGGAGAATCTCGAGGCGGAGTTCTCCGTGCCCGACAAGGAGGGCTGGGAGACGAACCAGGTGATCGCCGCCAACTACAACGGCACCGGCGGCGACACCTCTCCGCTGATGCCCGTGACCGTGCTGCCCGAGGGCGAGACGGTCGACTCGCCGGCGGTCAAGGCCGACCTGGCCGAGGTGGACAGCGCGCTGAAGGAGGCGCTGCCGGGCTCCCGAGTCGCCTCCTACGCCTCGACCGGCGACGACACCTTCGTGTCCGACGACGGACGCACCACCTACGCGGTCGTCTACCCGACGCCGGATCCCGACTCGCAGTTCGGCGAGAACCCCGACGCCGAGAAGGCGGCCAGCGCCGCCCTCGGTGACCTCACGGTCGCAGGCGAGCCCGTGAAGCTGACCGGGTTCGACGCGCTGTTCGAGGACAGCGGCGCCGAGAGCGACGGTCCCGGCGTCCTGATCGAGGCGCTCGTCGGAGGCTTCGGAGCGCTGCTGGTGCTGGCCTTCGTGTTCGCGTCGTTCCTTGCCGTGGTGCCGCTGCTGATGGCCTTCTGCTCGATCATGACCACGTTCCTGCTGCTGTACGTGCTGACCCAGTTGACAACGGTCTCGCCGATCGTGCAGTTCCTGATCGCGCTGATCGGCTTGGGTGTGGCGATCGACTACTCGCTGCTGGTGGTCTCCCGCTGGCGCGAGGAGCGCACGCACGGGCGCAGCAACGAGGAGGCGGTGCAGCGCTCGATGGAGACGGCCGGCCGGGCCGTCATCTTCAGCGGAATCACCGTCGCGATCGGCCTGCTGGCGCTGGTCGCCCTGCCGCTGCCGTTCCTGCGCTCGATGGGCTACGGCGGGCTGCTGATCCCGCTGGTCTCGACCCTCGCCGCGGTCACGCTGCTGCCGGTGGTGCTGGCGAAGCTCGGCCCGCGGCTGGACTGGCCGCACCGGCGCACCGACGACAAGGCGAGCCGCGCCTGGACGCGCTGGGCCACCGCGATCACCCGCCGCCGCTGGCTGGCGTTCGGCGCGGGCATGGCGGTGATCCTGGCGCTGGCGCTCGCCGCGACCGACCTGCAGCTCGGCGCCTCCGATGCCAACACCGTCGCCAAGTCGGGCGAGGCCAAGGAGGGGCTGACCGCGCTCGAGGACGCGGGGATCGGCGAGGGTTCGCTGCTGCCGCACGAGATCCTGGTCGAGGGCGGCACCAATCCCGAGGCGGTCGCCCGTGAGGTGAGCCAGGTGCCCGGCATGCACGGCGCGGTGGCGCCCGACGACCCGGACTGGCAACAGAATGGGACGACGATCGTCGAGGCGATCCCCGTGCCCGACAGCGGCAGCGATGAGGGCGAGGCCAACCTGGAAGCGGTGCGTGGCGCCGCCCACTCGGCCGGCACCGACGTCGCGGTCGGCGGGCAGCCCGCCGCCAACGACGACTTCATCGACGCCGTCTACGGCAGCTTCCCGCTGATGATCGCGCTGATCACCGTGACCACGTTCATCCTGCTGGCGCGGGCCTTCCGCTCGCTGCTGTTGCCCGCGAAGGCGATCGTGCTGAACATCCTCAGTGTCGCGGCCGCCTGGGGCGTGCTGGTGCTGGTCTTCCAGCACGGCTACGGCTCGGAGCTGCTGTTCGACATCGAGGCGACCGGGTCGATCCCATCCTGGCTGCCGCTGATGCTGTTCGCATTCCTGTTCGGCCTCTCGATGGACTACGAGGTGTTCATCCTGAGCCGCATGCGGGAGGAGTACGACCGCACCGGCTCCACGGAGACCGCCGTGATCCAGGGCATCGGCCGCACCGGCCGCTTGGTGACCAGCGCCGCGCTGATCCTGTTCCTCGCGTTCACGGCGATGGCTTCAGGGCCCGGCACGGACCTGAAGATGCTGGCCACCGGGCTCGCAGCGGGCATCCTGCTCGACGCGACCGTGATCCGGGCGCTGATCGTGCCCGCGGTGATCACCCTGATGGGACGCTGGAACTGGATCCTGCCACCGGGGCCCGCGAAGCTGCTCCGGGTGGAGCCTTCGATTCCGCCGCGAGTGGCGGCGGGCGAAGCCGAGTAGCGAGGCGAGGGCCGGGCGTCACCCCCGGGCGCCCGGTCCCCTCGCGACTCAGCCGGCCTGGCCGATCGCGCGCTGCAGCTCGGCCTTGGACATCCGCGAGCGGCCCTCGATGCCCAACTCCTGGGCGCGCTCATAGAGCTCTGCCTTGGTCGGCTCGCCGCTGTTGCTGCCGACGTCGGCCTTCGGGGCGGGGTTCGGCGCGGAGTCTGAGCCGGCTCGGGGAGTCGGCGCCGGGGACTCAGCCGTGCGCGCCACGATCTCGTCGCTCAACACCTTGCGCAACCAGGCGAAGAGGCCGGCCAAAAGGGCGAGCAGCGTCAGTTTTCGTAGGAAGCGCATAAAGCGTTGTCTCTTGTTCCCCTGTCTTTCGCGGTCCAACCGATCCTACGCCTTCGGCGCCAGTGGCCGCTGGCTAGAGGCCGGTCTGGACTTCGAGCTCCCCGGAGTCCACGGCCTTGATGAGCAGGGCGTAGTCGCTGTCATTCTGGTCGGCGTAGGTCTGCGAGAACTCGGCGATCGCTCGGCTGAAGGTCTTGCCGCCTCCGAGATAGCCGTGGATAGCGATTCGGTCGCCTGAGCGAGCGTGGGCGCGGGCCAGGGTCCAGCCGCACATCTGCGCGTAGGCGACCATGTCCCGCGGGCCCATCAGTTCCACCTCGGCGGAGCCCTTTCCGTCCCACAGCTGGCGTGCGTACATACTCCGCTCCTGCCCGTCGAGGCCCTCGCCCGTGAGCCAACCGAGCAACGGGTCGCCGGCCGCCTGCATCAGGCGCTGGCCCTCGACCACGCGACGGCCGTGTTGGGCGTAACGGCTCTTGGAGGTGTGGGGCTCCAGCACCGAGGCCTGTGCCTCCTTGAACTGCAGGAACAGGGGGTCGTCGGCGTCGCGGCCCAGCATCAGCCCGATCCAGGACCGGGTGCCGACGCTGCCGACCCCGACGACCTTGTGAGCGGCGTGCACGTAGTGATAGCCGTCGACAAGCCGCCTGAACTCCGGATCCAGGGACTTGCGGTAAGTGGCCAAGACCCGTTTCACAACTGCCCCGATATCGGCGTCGCCAGCCAGCTCCTCGATCGGGACCAGGAGCGGTGGGCGGCTGGCGATCCGGGGCATGCCCTGATCGTCGCGAACGGTCAGCTTCGCCAGCGCCCGCAGGCTGTCCTTGTTCTTGGCCTTGGCGATGTTCTTCTCGATGCGGCCCAGCTTGTCCGGCGGAATGCTGGCGCTCCAGCGTTCGAGCATCGCCGAGACGTTGAGCCGCGAGTACCAGACGTCGACGTCGCGCATCCCCGCGAACTGGGCCATCGCGTCGCAGTACTGCTGGGCGGCAGCGGTCGCAACCATGCGGCGCTGCTTGGCCTTGAATCCGCGGTCGCGGCCCGCGATCTCCAGGCTCGCCGCGAGCCGCTTCAGGTCCCACTCGAATGGGCCCGGATGGGTCTCGTCGAAGTCGTTGATGTCGAAGACCAGCACCCGGCTCGGGGCCTGGAAGATGCCGAAGTTGGAGAGGTGGGCATCGCCGCAGAGCTGGACGTCGAGGCCCGAGCGCGGCGTGGCGGCGAGATCCCAGGCCATGATCGCCGCGGCGCCGCGGTAGAAGGTGAACGGGGAGGCGAGCATGCGCCCGTAGCGCACGGGCACCAGCTCCTGCACCCTTGCCGTGTCCTGGGCGGCCAGCGTCTCATTGGGGCTGGGGCGGTTGGCCGGCGGCTCCCAGGCGGCGTGGCTGGAGCGGGGGACGCGCGAGCGCACCGCTTTCCCCTCTGCCGCGCGTTCGTCAGGTGAGCGTGTCACGGCCACCGGTCTCACGCCTCCGGCTTCGGCTGCGGGTACTGGGAGCTGACGAAGCGGCCCCACATGCGGTCGGTCATCCCTCGATCCTCTCAGAAACGAAGCGACGGTCTACGCTGCGCGGCGATGCGAGCGGTCACCTTTCAGGCGCCCGGCGAGGTCCGGGTGGACGAGAAGCCCGAGCCCGAGCTCGGCGGGCCCGACGCGGCGATCGTCCGCGTCGAGGCGACCGGAATCTGCGGGTCGGACCTCCACATCTACCACGGGCGGGTCCAGATCGAACCTGGCTTCACGATCGGGCACGAGTTCGTGGGCACGATCGTCGCGGTGGGGGACGAGGTCGAGGGGTTCGCCGAGGGTGACCGCGTGCTCGGCTGCTACTGCACTGCGTGCGGCGAGTGCTTCTTCTGCAAGCGCGGGGACTTCCACAAGTGCGACAACGGAGGTGTGTTCGGACACGGCGAGCTGCTGGGCTCGTTGCAGGGCGCCCAGGCCGAGCTGCTGCTGGTGCCGACCGCCGAGCTCACCCTGCGCAAGGTGCCCGCGGGGCTCTCGGACGACGTCGCCCTGTTCGCGGGGGACGTGATGGGGACCGGCTACCACGCCGTTGACGCCACCGGCGTTGGCGAGGGCGACGTCGTCGCCGTGCTCGGGCTGGGGCCCGTTGGCCTCTGCGCCGTCCAGGTGGCGCTTGCGTCCGGGGCGGACCGGGTGATCGCGGTCGATACCGTCGATGACAGGCTGAGGCTCGCGGAGTCCTTCGGCGCGAGCGCCGTGCACCTGACCGAGCAGGATCCGCGGGCTGCCGTCAAGGAGGCTACCGAGGGAAGGGGCGCCGACGCCGTGATCGACGCCGTCGGCCACCCCGACGTGCTCGACATGGCCTGCCGCATGGCGCGCAAGGCCGGGACAGTGTCGGCGACCGGCGTCTACGCGGAGCCGATCGAGCTCCATATGGGGATCGTCTGGATCAAGGCGCTGACGCTTCGCAGCGGACACGCGAACGTGATCAAGCACGTGGACCCCGTGCTGGAGATGCTGGGGGACGGGCGACTCGACCCGGCGCCACTGGTCAGTCACCACATGAAGCTCGACGACGCCCCCGAGGCCTATCGCGTGTACGACCAGCGCGAGGCCCTGAAGATCGTCCTCAGCCCTTGATCCGCTAGAGCCACTCGGGCGGCACGAACCCAGCCGGGACCATCGTGGGGTACTCCGGCAGCAGACGGGTGGCGAGCGCGGCTGCGGGCCGTCCCTCGAACGCGGGGGCGAGGTCCTCGTAGTTCATCAGCACGCGCAGCGTCGCGGCGATCTGGAAGTCGGCGGCGTTCGGCTCGGGCCCGCCGATGACGCCGTCGGCGATCAGCCTGTCAACGCGGTCGAGCTGCGCCGGGAGGCCGGTGACTATCGCCTCCACCCGCCCGGCGTCATCGGCGCCGACCTTGCGGGCGAAGTAGCGCGCAATCGGAGCGTTGGCGGGCCCAAGCAGCCGCGGCGCCGGCACGCCCGCCTCGGTAGCCATGTGGACGCGCATCTCGGGGCGGTTCATCGCCAACCAGCGAATTAGAAAGCGCGGCGTGTCCTGGAAGACCTCGTCGCCCCAGCGCTCGGCCTCCTCGACCGCCAGGCGGGCCTCGGGATCGTCGGGGAAAAGCTTGGGCTCGGCCCGGGCCTCGTCCAGCGCACGAGCGATCTGCCGCGAGCCCTGCACGCGTCGCCCCTCCAGCTTCAGCGCAGGCACGGTTCCCTGCGAGAAGCCGAGGACCCTGACCGCGGCGGCGTGCGTGCCGGGCACGAGGTTGACGACCTTGTGCTCGATGCCCTTGCGCTCGAGCATCAGGCGCGCGGCGTGGGACGGGTGCGACGGCGGGATCGCGTACAGGGTCACCGACACCCGAGGCACCCTACGCTTTCCTGAGATATGGCCGAGAGCCTGAGCGGACAGCTCCTGATCGCCTCGCCCAGCATGGCCGACTACTTCCGCCGCACGGTGGTGCTGGTCGTCGAGCACACCCCCGGTGGCGCCTTCGGGCTTGTCCTGAACCGGCCCTCGGAGGCCACGGTCGGCGAGGTCGCCCCCGACCTGGCCGAGCTGATCGGCTCCCAGCACGTGCTCCACATAGGCGGCCCGGTGCAGTCAAACGCGGTGACGGCGATCGGGGAGCACGCGGACCCGGATGCCGCAAGCAAGCTGATCGTCGGCGCGGTGGGCATGGTCGACCTCGACGATCCGCCCGAGCTGGCGCAGCTTCGGGTCTTCGCCGGCTATACGGGCTGGGGCGAAGGGCAGCTCGACGACGAGGTCGAGCAGGAGGCCTGGATCCTCGAGCAGGCGCTTCCGCAGGACCCCTTCGGCGATGGCGACCTCTGGGCAGGCGTGCTGGAGCGGATGGGCGACGAGTTCGCGCTGCTGGCGAGGATGCCGAGCGACCCGTCTGTGAACTGACTCTCGTCCTCGGCGGGATGCTCGCTATGCCGGAGGCCAACGGGGATCGCTGGAGGCGATCCGCTCCGGCAAGCCGAACCGTCTGAAGCTCTCCAGCGCCCGGAAGGCGATCGACGCCTGAGACCGACCCGCCAGCCTCGAGGCTGAGCACGTCGATCGCGATCGGCAGGTAGGCATCCTGGTCTCGTTCCAGCAGGTAGGTTCCGAGCGCAAGCTGACCGTTGGCGCGACACGGCGCGTACCGCAGCCGCGGACCCGGCCCTCCCGGCATCAGCCAGGACTCGGCGATCGCTCGGCGACCCTGCCGCCAGCCCGGGTAGGGCGGCATCTGGAAGGTCGCGTCCTCGCTGAGCGTCGCCAGTATTGCCTTGACATCCCCGCGCTCGAAGGCGTCGGCGAACCGCTCGGCTAGCAGGCGGAGGCGCTCGTCCCCGAGGGCTCGCAGCGAGCTCTGCTGGCTGCGTTCGGGCAGCCGCTGCTCGACGGACTTCCGGGCTCGCAGGAGGGCGCCGTTCACCGATGCCGGCGTCGTCTCCAGCACCTCAGCCGCCTCCTTCGCGGAGAAGCCGAGGACGTCGCGAGCGATGAGGACGGCGCGCTGGCGCGGCGGCAGGTGCTGCAGCGCCGCGACGAAGGCCAGCTCGAGCGCCTCGCGCCGCTCGTAGCGCGAGGCGGGTGAGTGGGCGCCGTCGGAGACTCCCAGCGCTTCATCGGGATACGCCTCGATCCAAGCGTCGCGTGAGCGCGCGTCGGTGGGGTCCGCGGCCCCGGCTGGGATTGGCGGTCCGAAGTCGATTGGGAGCACACGCTTCGGCCTGCGCTCGATCGCGTCGAGGCAGACGTTGGTCGCGATGCGATAGAGCCATGTGCGGGCGGAGCTGCGCCCCTCGAATCGCGAGAAGGCGCGCCAAGCCCGCAGGAAGGTCTCCTGCAGTGCGTCGTCGGCGTCATGGAGCGAGCCCAGCATGCGGTAGCAGTGCGCATGAACATCAACCCGCTCGGTCTCGACGATCGCCTCGAAATCGGGCTCGGTTACCTGTTTCGTAGCCATCTAGGTATAGACCGTCGGATCGGCGCGGATTCACCGCTGCGGTGAATCCGGACGGCGTCGTGGGTCTAACCGGACATGATCCCGCGCGCCGTGACGTGCCCGGTGGTGCATGTCGAGCTCAGGACCGCCAACCTGGCCCGGGCCTGCTCCTTTCTCCAGCATGTGTTCGACTGGGAGGTGGAGCAGATCCATACGGAGGCCGGGACTTACGTGATGCTGGAGCTGAACCGGGCGCTCGAGGGCGGTGTCGTGGAGTCCGATCAGTCGGGTCCCCGCCTGGATCCCGTACGTCGAGGTCGCCGACATCGGCGCCGCGACCGAGCGCGCGCTGGCTGCGCAGGCGACTCTGATCACGGGGCCGCGGGAGGGACCTGTGGGATGGCGATCGGTCATCTCGACGCCCGACTGCGGTGAGCTGGCCATGTGGCAGCCGAAACGCTGAGACGATGAAATCCAGAGGAGGAAGCATGACCGGCGATACCGATGCCCGAATCGACGCGTACATCGAGCGCCTGCCCGACTGGCAGCAGGCGATCTGCGGCGAGGTCCGCGAGATCGCGCACCGGGCTGAGCCCGAGATCGAGGAAACGGTGAAGTACGGGGACCGTCCCTACTTCGTCTGCGAGGGCAACGTCTGCGCGCTCCTGGCCGCCAAGAACCACGTCTGTGTCTTTCTCTACGACGGGGCGATCGTCCCCGACCCCGAGGGGATCATCACCAGCGGTCACGACAACGAGACCGCTCGTCAGATTTCGATCACCGAGGGCGAGCCGGTCAACGCCGAGGCACTCCGCGAGATGCTCGCAAGGATTGTCGCCAACAACCGCGCCGGAGGTTGGCGGAAGCTCAAGCGTGAGGCGGAAGGCAGGTGAAGCGGTCGCCGAGCTAGGAGTCGTCGTAGGCGAGCTGGACGTGGTCGCGGGCGACGGCCACGAAGTCGCGCTTCGTTGTCTCGCCGCTGGCGTGGTCGGTGATCTCGGCATTGACGAGGGCGATGAACTTGAGGCCCTCAATGTTGAGCAGGTCCGACAACCGCGTCCTGAATCCCTCCGCCGGCAGGATCACGTCGCCGGTGATCCGCTGGCGCTCCGTTTCCAGCACTACTCGCTCGCTGCGGGTGTCCTCGCTCATAGGTGGCCTATCGGCGTCGGGGGGCGTCGCTTGAGCGGACCGGCATCAGGCCTCGGCCCCCAGTAGCAGGCCGTGCTGGCGTGACTGCGCGACCAGGGTGCCGTCGGGTGCCCACATCACCCCGTCCTCGTCGAAGAAGCCGTCGCGCACGTAGTGGTTGTGAAAGCGGCCGAGCAGCAGCGGCCCCTGCAATGGCAAGGGCGAGCGGAAATGGATCGTCAGGTCGACCGTGGGCGCCGGGGCGAACTTCTTCAGCCGTGGCCAGGGTGCCGGGAACCAGGCGTCGGCGATGACGGCGATCGCCAGCGCGTCCACCGGGCGGTCCTGCTTCAGGCCCAGCCAGCCGCCGGTCTCGCCGTTGCCGGAGCTGCTGAAGGCTGGATCGCCGAAGCGGCTCTGCATCACCAGCCGGCCGACGAAGGGCGGCGGCTTGGCGCTGCGCCTGGCGTCCTTGGGGGCATTCTCGGTGTTCGGCGGCGGCACGTCGGGCATGGGCAGGTCGTCCAGGTGTGGCCCCTCCCAGGGTTTCGAATAGGCGCCCAGCGCGAGGCCGACCAGCTTGCCGTTCTGCTCGAGCCGGCCGCTGACCGTGCTCAGCGAGCGGCCCTGGCGCTCGACCGTCGCCCGCACCGTCACCGGCCCCGCCTCGGGCACGCGCAGGAAGTGCATCGTCACCGAGCGCGCCTGGCGCTCAGCGTCGTCCACCGCCAGCTCCAGGCCCCGCATCTGGAGCGCCATCACGTAACCGCCCAGCGGCCCCCGCGGGGTGTCCCAGCCCTCGGCGATCTCGCCTTGCCAGACGCCGTCGGCGTGTGGCTCGAGCCCTGTCTCCGCGTCGAAGTCCATCGTCCGGGAAGCCATCGGCGCGCCACGATATCGGCGCCTCTCCCAGCTCGGCGTTGCCGTCGGTCAGCCCGGGTGGCCGCCGAGTCAGCAGCTGACCGGGTCCGGATCGTTCCTGTCGACCTTGGCGCTGTCGTTGCCGGGGCCGCAGTTGATGCGCCGGTCCCGCTGTCCGTCGCGAGCGTTGATCACGTCGTTGCCGCCGCCGCCGTAGAGGTCGTCCTTGCCCTTGCCGCCGTCGATCTTGTCGTTGCCCTTGCCTCCGTCGATGGTGTCGGGCTGACCGAAGCCCTTGAGGACGTCGTCTCCGCCCTGGCCCCTGAAGTACTCGCTGGAGGCATCGTTGCCGAACTCGGCTCCCCCGATGACGGGCCTGCTGCCGCCCCGCATGGTGTCGTCGCCGGAGCCGCCGATCACCTCGAGATCGCCGACGTTGTCCGAGGACAGGAAGTCGTCACGGTCGCCGAGTTTGATCACCGGGTTCTCGCCCGTTCCCGTCTCCCCGTCGGGGATGCCGGCGGTGGTCCCCGTGTCCACGCACGCCGTGCGGTTTGCGACGGGCTGGGTGCAGACTTGGCCCTCCGCCTCCTGCACGACCATGCCCGCGGTGTCGGATATGTACTGGGCGTCGACGTGGAAGCCGTCGTTCCCCTGCTCGAAGACCCCGTAGACGATCGAGATGTGGTTGACGGTCGCGGGCGCGGCTTGCACTTGGATTCCGGTCGCCGTCTTGGGGATGTACGTCGGCGCCGCCTGCGCGGTGCCCGCAAACGCGAGTGTCAGCACCATCGCTGAGCCGGCGAGGGCCGAGGCACCTGCAATGGACCGTGGAGAACTCATCGCCGCAACCCTAGGCGACGGGGCCTATCCGGCGCTTATCGCTCCCGGGACGAACCCGCCCTCGGACTGACCGAGCCCCGCTGATGTCACGATGCGAGCCGCGTGAAGGCACTCATCCGTCGCATCATTCCGTTCCCCGTCCGCCGCGCCTTCTGGCGGATCCGCCGCAACGTTCCCCGCGTGGCCCAGCCGCTCTCGCTCTGTGCTGCCTCGCGCCGCTCCGCCGCTGAAGCCGATCCTCGTGATCGGCTGCCCGCGGGCCGGGACCAGCGCCCTGCTGGACCTGCTTGTGCGCAGTCCCGAGCTGGGCTCGGTGCACAGCGAGGGCCACATCCTCTGGGACCCCTACCACCATCCCCGCGACCGCGGCTGGGACTCGGACGCGCTCGGCGCAGCGGACGTGAGCGATCGGGAGCGCGCCTACATCTATAGGGCGGTGAAGATGTTCGCTGGCGGAGCGTTCGCTGGTGGAGCGTTCAAGCGGGCGCCGCGCTTCGTGGACAAGACGGCCGAGAACTGCCTCCGGATCCCCTACCTGCTGGAGCTGTTCCCGGACGCGAGCTTCGTCTTCTTGCATCGCGACGCGGCCGGGACCGTCAACTCGCTGATCGAGGCCTGGAGGGCGCGTCCCCGCTTCGTCAAGTACCGCCTGCCCGAGACGCTCGACGGCCTCGGCGAGCTCAGCGGCGACCGCTGGAGCTTCGCGCTGATCCCAGGCTGGCGCGACCTTCGGCAGGCCCCGCTGGAGGAGATCTGCGCCCGGCAGTACATCGCCTGCAACGAGGCCGCGCTGGACGCGCTCGCGGACGTCGATCCCTCGCGGCGCACCGACGTCAGCTACGAGCGGATGTTCTCCGAGCCGCTGGCGACCGCCCGCGAGCTCTACGGCCGGCTCGGGCTGGATCTCACCCCCGAGATCGAGCGCTACGCGGCGGCGCTCGATCGCACGCCGTCCTCCACGGCGCTGACGGCTCCCCGGCCGGACAAGTGGCGCCAGCAGAACCCGGAGGCGATCGAGCGCATCCTGCCGCTGACGGCGGCGACCGAGCGCCGCCTCGGCTACGAGCCCCCCTCGAGCTCCGCCGCCAGCGCCAAGTAGCCGGGGGCCGAGGTCGCCAGGAAGGCCTCGGCCCAGCCGCGGCCGCCGAGGCTCTGCATCGAGCGCCACCGCCGCAGCCCCTCGTCGGCGCTCAGGTCGAGCGCCAGCGCCGCGGTCTCGTGGGCCGCCAGCGCCTCGCGCTTGCGGCCGATCACGGAGCTGATCTCGACGATCCGATTCGGGACCAGCGCCGTCCAGACCTCATAGCCCCAGACCTCGGGCGCCGCGTCCGCGTCCGCGTCGGCCAGGGCCAGTCGCAGCGCCTCGGCGACCGCCCGGTGATCGGAGGTGCCGTCCAGCAGCCACGGGGCGAACACGGCTTCGGGTTCGAGCTCGTCGATCGCGGCGCCGAGCGCCGCGGGCCAGCTCCTCGAGCCGGTCCGAGAGCTTGCCGTCCGGCAGCCCCAGGAACCGGGGGGTCGCCCCCGCCACCGCCGCGGCCCGCTCGGCCTCGGCGCGCCGTCGCCGCCCCGTCTCCGCCGCAGGCAGCCGCGACCCCCTGGTCGCCTCGCCGTCGGTCGCGGTCAGCACCGTCACCTCGGCGCCCCTGTCGGCCAGCAGCGCCATCGTGCCGCCGCAGCCGAGCGTCTCGTCGTCGGGATGCGGCGCGATCACGAGCGCCCGCTTGAATCGAGGCAGCCCCGTAACCACCTCCGAGCCGCGCTGCGAGCGTACGGCGCGGGCCAGGCGCCGCAGGTCGGCGGGGACGGCGGCCTTCGCCCGGGGTAGCGCCCTCCTCAGCGACTCCGGCAGCTGCATCGGAGCGGCAGTCTATGGGCGAGGGGTGTGATCCCGCGACTTGTCGGGCGGGTCGCCAAGAGCGCCCTTCGCGACGAGCGCGGCGAGCTCGGTGCGGGAATGGATGCCGAGCTTGCGATAGACGCGACCGAGGTGGAAGTCGATCGTCTTCGGGCTCAGGAACAGCCCCGCCGCCACCTGCTTGTTCGTCGCGCCCTCGGCGACGGCCATCGCCACTCTCACCTCCTGGGCGCTGAGCTCATCGGGGTCGGCGATCGGGTCGCGGCGGACTGCACCGGCCGCCCGCAGCTCCGCGTTGGTGCGCTCGATCCATGGCTGGGCTCCAAGCCGCTCGAAGATCTCCAGCGCCCCGCGCAGCCGCTTGCGGCCCTCGACCCGGCGGCGGGCGCGGTGCAGGCGCGAGCCGTAGGCGAGCAGGGTTCGCGCGGTTTCGAACGGGGCATCCGCACGGGCGTGCTGGGCGAGCGCTTCGTCGAAGTGAGCCTCGAAGGCGCCCTCGTCGACCAGCCCTCGGCAGCGAGCCGCGAAGGCCAGGGGAAGCGGCACGCCGGCTCGCTCCGCCCGGCGAGTGAGCGAGGCGGAGGCCAGCTCGGCGTCCTGCACGCGGCCGGCCCTGAGGTAGGCCTCCACCAGGTCGGGGGCCCAGGGCACGAAGGTCGGATCCTCCAGGCCGGACTCCGCGACCGAGGCCGCGGGCTGCTCGAGCTCGACGATGGCCGTTTCCGCGCGGCCCATCCCGAGCTCGAGGAAGCCGAGCGCGGCCCGGCCCCAGTCGATCACCATCACCGAGCCGACTTCCCGGGCGAGGGCGATGCCGCGCTCGAGCTCGTCCCTGGCCTGCGCCGCGTCGCCTTTGGCGGCATGCAGGCGCCCGCTGATCACCAGGCAGAACGGCAGGATGCCGCGCTGCCCGTACTCATCCGCAAGCTCCACCGACGCCAGCGCGTCCCCGGCGCTCTCCCAGTCACCGACCCGATAACTGACGTCCGCCGATACGCCCAGCAGGTACGGGAGCAGGCCGAACGTGTCGGCCTTCCGGGCCATCTCGATCAGGCGCGCGATCTCGGCCTGCAGCACCCGCTCCTGTCCGGTGCAGATCCTGGCGTGCAGCCCCAGCACTGCGGACTGCGTTCCGGGCGAGAGCGAATCGATCTCCGCCAGCAGGCGCCCGGCCTCGTCGAGGCTCTCGCGCGCGTCGCCGGCGTCGCCCGTCAGCGCGACGGAGATCCCGGACAACGCGTGGACCCGGCAGCGGATCATCGGCGTGGCGCTGTCGGGAAGCACCGCTGCTGCGCGCCGGACGGCTGGAGCTCCGGCGCCGGGCTGCCCAGAGACCCCTGCCAGCAGGCCGGCGTCGGCAAACATCGCCGCAGCTGAAGCCGGGTCGATCGGGAGTATCGCCTCGGCCTCCTCGCTCAGCCGGGCGTGAGTGTCGGGTGCGAGGCCGATGCCTCCCGTCATCGATACGACTGCGAGGGTGTGGCGAATGTTCGCCCGCAGCAGCCGGTCGTCGATCTCGGCCAGCGGCTCGAGCATCGCGACGCAACGGTCATAAGCGCCGCCGATCGCGGCCGCCAGGGCGGCTCCGTAGATCCTGCGGAAGCGCGTCTCGGCGTTCTCGCTGAAGCCCGCGGCTCGCTGCAGGGCGTCAGCTCCCGCGCTGTAGGCCCCTCTGGCGATCGCGCGACGCGCGGCACCGTCGAGCAGATCGGCGACCTCGTCGTCCGGTCCGACCGTTGCCGCCGCGAGATGCCACGCGCGAGCGTCGTGGCCGCAGTGGCCCGCAAGCGCTCGGTGGGCGCGCCGGCGCTGTTCGGGGGCCGCTCGCTCGTAGGCGACCGCCTTCAGCAGTGGGTGCTCAAAGCTGATTCGCCCCTCACCGAGCGTCACCACGTTCGCCGCCTCAGCGCGCTCGAGGGCCTCGATTTCGATTCCCAGGTCTCGGCAGGCCCCGGCCACAGGTGCGAGCTCCCGATCCATCGCGGCGGACGCGACCACCACGGCGCCGCGGTCATCGGAGCCCAGCGCCGCGAGCCGGGACTCGAACGCCTCGAGCAGGGCCTCACCCGCCAACGGAACGTGGTCGATCGACGCTCGCCCCAGCCGTTGATCCTCGCTCAGCTGCGCCGGCAGCTCCCGCAGTGCCAGCGGGTTGCCGGCGGACATCTCGAGCAGCGCGTCGACGACGCTCGAGGTGGCCTCGGGCGTCGTCGTTCTCAACAGCGCCCGGGAGTCCTCGTCGCTCAGTCCCGGCAGGGTCAGCCGCTCGGGATCGCCGGACCCGAGCACGGCCCCGTCCCCGACGGGCCGCGAAGCGGCGAGCAGCGCCACCCGGGTGCCGTCGAGACGCCGCGCCGCATAAGCCAGGCACTCGGCCGAGGCGCTGTCCACCCACTGCGCGTCGTCAACGACCACGAGCAGCGGTTTGCGCTCGGCCGCGCGGGCGAGCAGGCTGAGGAAGGCGGCACAGGTCGCGAAGCGATCGCCCGAGCCGCCGGCTGCTGGATCCAGCGCGAGCGCGGCCCGCATCGCGGCGGCCTGGGGCTCGGGCAGCTCGGGAAGGTGCTTCAGCAAGGGCGCTGCGACCTCCCCGAGCAACGCGTAGGGCAGGCTTGCCTCCGCCTCCACCGCCTCTGCCTCGATCACGCGCAGATCGCCGGCCAGGGCGACCGCCTCGGCGAGCAGCGAGGTCTTCCCGATCCCCGGCTCGCCGACGATCAGCAGCGCCCGGCCGCGCCCCTCCTGGGCGTCGGCCACCAGGCGGCCGATCTGCTCGAGCTCTTCGCGGCCGAGCAGCATTCACCCAGGCTACGCCTCCCTACGCCGTCCGCAACCCCGAGCATGGGCGCGGCTGGTTTCGAACCAGCGACCTCTCGCGTGTGAGGGGTTCGGTGCTCCCGGTTTCCCCTCGTTGCCCGTGATTTGGGCAGACGAGTCTGATTTCTGCCCAGTGCTCAACCTATTAGGAACGCCTCTGCTTCTGGAGACAGTCGTGGGTGCCCGACGACCAATGGAGAAATGATTGCCCGCTCATCCTCCACAGGCGATCAAGTCGTGGCCCTCGTCCAACAGCGCGGTCGCGTCAAGGGCAGCGGTGACGCGATCGAGCAGCAGATCGGCTACGTCTGGACGGTTCGAACGGCAAGGGCGTTCACGTCCAGTTCTATTTCTCGTGGCACGAAGCCCGCAAAGCCGGTGGGCTCGCGACCTAGCGGCGGCGGAGATGGGCGCGGCTTGATTCGCTTAGTCGCCCTTGTCTCAAGTTACCCGCCGCCTCGTGACGACTGGTCCGTATGCGAACGTCTGTTGGTCAGGTTGCGGAATGAGCTCCTGGGGTCAGCCAAGCGACTCGCATGATGTTGTACGCGGGCTTTCCGAGCGCTGGACTCGGGCGTTGGACGCTGGGACACTCCGTTCGGAGATGCAGCGAGCGATGAAGGCCGGGAAGCTCGAGCCGTTCGATGCCGAGCGCATCAGGCCCCACCCCATAAAGCTCGAAGGCAGGCGATTCGTCGTTATGGTCGATGTCTCCAGGCGGCCGCGCCGGTCGGTCCGGCTCGTGATCAAGGGCTATTGGGATGATCGCGCCGGGCAGGTGTACGAGAACCACCGCAGGCTCTGGGATTCGGGTTTGGGTACGGAACGCGCCATCCGAACCGCCAGACCATGGGGAGTGCTCGACGGACTCGGGGCCATCGTCATGGAGCGCCTGCCGGGCAAGCCCGCGGATCCTGCTGACAAAGCCGCAGCTGCTCGCAAGGGCGAGGCCACGGCGCTGTTGCACTCGTGCACCACGACCCTCACGCCGGCGATGGATCTCGACTCGGTGCTGAAGGAGCTGGGGAAAAACGTCTCACGGCTCGAGCAGAGTGAGCCCGAGTTGGCTCGCGGTGCGCTTGAGCTGGCCGAACAGGCGCGCGCTCTGGAGCCGATGATGAGAACGAGCCATTACACGCCGGTCCATGGTGACCTCAGTCACAGCAACTTCCTCTTCTCGCGGGGAAGAGTACGGCTGTTCGATTGGGATCAGAGTTGCCAGTTCGATCCTGCCTTTGACGTCGGCTATCAGCTTTCTCAGCTCCAGCGAGCGCAACTGAGACTCAGCACGGACCTTGCTGATGCTCGGGAACGATTCCTTCGGGCGTATCTCGAGGCGACCGGCGAGCCGGAGCTCGAGCGTCGGATCCGATACTTCGAGACGATCGTGAGCCTGAGCAAGGCATCGTTGGTGTCCCGGAGAAGCCGACCGGGCTGGCAGGTGGTCGTACCTGGCCTCTTACGCTCGGCCGACGAGGGGCTCAAGCAAATTGCGTGAGGAGCACGGGCCCGTCCCCTTCGGTCCGATCGCCGACTCGCTGCGGATCGCTGTGATCGACTTCTATACGCACCGGGGGGACGCGCTCACTGGAGCTGCGGGCGCGAGCACCCTGGCAACCAACTCCGAGCTCGCAGAGCATCGTGGGTGCTCCCTGCTCGAGATTCTCTACGAGCGCACCGGCCGCCGCACGATCGAGGGCCTGCAGGTGCTTGAGCTGGGTTGCGGCTTTGGCTCCCTCGCGGTCTACCTGGCTTCGCTCGGAGCATTCGTCACCGGCGTCGATCGTGATCAGAATCGCTTCGAAGTCGGCAGACGGGTAGCCGCCCAGCACGATCTCCCCGTTGAGTTTCGCCGAGCGGAGATTGAGGTCCCTGATCTCCCCAACGGCAGATTCAATCTGGCGATCCTCGACAACAGCCTCTGCTTCCTGATTCGGGCCCAGCAGCGCTTGAACGCCCTGCGCGGCGTCAAGGACGCGCTCTGCAGAGGAGGATGCCTGCTGATCAGGAACCCGAATCGCTGGAGTCCGCGGGACCCATTCACCGGCGTTCCCATGCTCCACCTGCTGCCACCCAATCAGGCGACCAGGTTGGCCGGGTTGCTCGGTCGTCGGCGCGCACTGGTTCGCTTGACATCGCCGATGACGGCCACGCGTGAACTGCGGCGGGCGGGCTTCTCAGAGATCCAATACGTCGCGTCACCCTCGAGCCGATGGCCCGGGTTCATGAAACCTCTCGCCCGCTACCAACACTTCATAGCGGAACGCTGAAATCTCGGGAGCGGGTACGCGCACGCGATCAGTCGCCGTAGGGGGAGCGGGAACGTCGGCGGGCGCTGGTGAGCGGCGCCGATTTGGGCAGAAGCGGGCGGAAGTCGGTAGAGGCCGATCCCGAGCTCGGAGGGAGCGGCGAGGGTCGGGGCCTCGATCCCCGCAGCGATGCGGAATCCGATGGGCGCGGCTGGTTTCGAACCAGCGACCTCTCGCGTGTGAAGCGAGCGCTCTCCCACTGAGCTACGCGCCCGGGCGCCGCATGATAGGCGGGGGGTCCGTGGCGTAGATTCCGGGCTGCCTTGGCTCGTCGCCTCCATGGACTAGGGAGCTTCATCGCACATCACAAGTGGGTCGTGCTCGCGGCCTGGCTTGTGCTGCTCGCCGTCGTCATCGGCCTCGTGAAGTCGGTCGGGGCCAACACCTCCAACAACCTGGAGCTGCCCGGCACCGATAGCCAGGACGCCACCGACCTGCTGGCCAAGCGCTTCCCGCCGCAGCAGAACGGCAAGAACCCGATCGTCTTCTTCTCGCCGGATGACAACGGCAAGGTCACCGACGCCGACAACAAGCGGGCGATCCAGAACGCCGTCGCCAACGTCAAGCAGCTGCCCCACGCCTATAGCGTCACAAGCCCCTTCAGCCAGCAGGGACAGGCGCAGATCAGCAAGGACGGGCAGACCGCCTTCCTCACCGTCCTGCTCGACATCGGCAACGAGGAGGTCACGGAGGGACTTTCCAAGCGCTACCTGAAGGCGGCCGAGGGCCCCGCGCGGGAGGCGGGGATGAAGGCGGCGGCGAGCGGCCAGATCGGATCCGAGCTGTCCGAGCCCGAGACCCACAGCAGCGACCTGATCGGCCTGTTCGCGGCGATGCTGATCCTCACCTTCACCTTCGGGACGCTGGTGGCGATGGGGATGGCGATCGTCCCGGCGGTTCTGGGACTGCTGATCGGCCTCTCCGTCATCGGCCTGCTCGGCCACGTCACCGAGGTGCCCTCGATCGCGCCGACGCTGGGGACGATGATCGGGCTCGGCGTCGGGATCGACTACGCCCTGTTCCTGGTCAGCCGCTACCGGTCCCACCGCGCCGAGGGGCTGGAGAAGGAGGAGGCGATCGCCACAGCGGTCGGGACCACGGGGACCGCGATCGTGTTCGCGGGCGGCACGGTCGTCATCGCCTTGGTCAGCCTGATGGTCGCCGGGATCCCGCTGGTCAGCTCGCTCGGCTACGCGTCGGCGTTCTCGGTCCTGACGGCGGTGCTGGCGGCGATCACGCTGCTGCCGGCGCTGCTGTCGCTGGTGGGGCGCCACATCGACTCGATCGCGCTGCCGGCCTTCCTGCACCCCAAGCCGAAGCCCGAGGGCAAGGGCTTCTGGAACCGCTGGGCCGCCTTCGTGACCGGCCATCCCGGCCGGGCGATCCTGCTGACGCTGGCGCTGCTGTTCGTCCTCATCATCCCGTTCTCCCAGCTGGACCTGGGCCAAGAGGACATCGGCGCGACGCCCAAGGACACGACCGAGCGCAAGGCCTACGACTACCTCGCCGCGGGCTTCGGTGCCGGCTACACGGGGCCGCTGCTGGTGGCGGTCAACCTCGGCGACGAGCCCGCGAAGCCGAGCGAGCAGTTCGAGAAGCAGTACGCGAAGGCGCAGAGCCTGCAGGCCGAGCTCGAAGAGGAGCAGGCCCAGGGCGAGACCCAGGCCGAGTCGCTGGAGAACTCGGCGGACGAGCTAGAGGCACAGGGCGACGTGCTGCTGGCCGAGAAGGACGCGCTCGAGACCAAGGCCGGAGACCTGAAGACCGAGAAGGGGCGGCTGAAGAACAACGCGGCGAAGCTCCAACAGCAGCGCGACATCCTCGAGCAGCTGGAGCCGCTCGTGGACGACGCGTTGTCGCTTGTCAAGCAGGGCGCGCAGCTCGCCCAATCGGCCGCGACGCTCGTCACCAAGCTGGAGCGGGTACGCGCGGCCGAGCAGGTGGCGACCGACCCGACCCGCAAGGCGGCGCTTCAGGCCCGCGAGGCCGAGCTCGAGGCCCAGCTCAACGACATCAAGCTCGAGCAGGGGGAGCTGAATCGGGAGGCGAAGTCGATCGGCAACCAGATCGACAAGCTCAAGGCGCAGGCGACGAAGCTGGGTAAGGGGGCTTTCAACATCGCCGCCGACGCCGCTCAAGCCGCGGTCGAGGCGATCACGCTGGTGAAGCAGAAGAACAAGCTCATCCAGCAGGCCGCCAACCTCAAGGTCAAGGCGGCGAACCTGAACACCCAGAAGGCCCAGCTCGAGGCGCTGCAGGAGCAGGCCGAGACGCAGCAGCAGCAGGCGGAGAAGCTGAAGCAGACGCTGACGGACGAGCTGACCCTGGCGGGCGGCGACGAGCGCGGCACCGACACCCGCCTGGTCAACCTCCAAGAGGCGATGACCGATGCGATCGGCGTCCAGGTCGTCTCGCCGCCGGCGATCAACAAGGAGGGCAACGCGGCGGTCTACACGGTGGTCCCTGACTCAGACCCGGCCGACGAGCGCACGACCGAGCTGGTGCAGACGATCCGCAACTACATCGTCCCCCAGGAGACCGAGGGCTATGACATGAAGGCCCACGTCGGCGGCTCCACGGCGGGGAACCTCGACCTCGCGACCGAGATCACCGACACGCTGTTCCTGGTCATTTTCGTCGTCTGCGCGCTCGGCTTCATGGTGCTGCTGATGGCCTTCCGCTCGTTCCTCGTCTCCACGCAGGCCGTGATCGCGATCCTGCTCTCGGTCTGCGCCGCGTTCGGCGTGTTGACGGCCTGCTTCCAGCTCGGCTGGGGAATCGACTTGGTCGGAATCGACACGGCGCAGGACAGCGTCCCGATCGCCAGCTTCGTGCCCCTGATCATGTTCGCCGTCCTCTTCGGGCTCTCGATGGACTACCAGGTGTTCCTGATGAGCCAGGTCGAGCACGCCCGTACCGAGACCAAGGACCCGAGGCTGGCGGTCCGCAACGGCCTTGCCGCCGGCGCGCGGGTGATCAGCGCAGCGGCGCTGATCATGATGTCGGTGTTCGGCAGCTTCATCATCAACGGCGACCCGACCGTGAAGCAGTTCGGCGTGGGCCTCTCGGTCGGAGTGGCGCTGGCCTGCCTCTGCGTGCTGACGCTGACCCCGGCGATCCTGACGATGGCGGGCAAGGCCGCCTGGTGGGTGCCGAAGTGGGCCGACCGCTTCATACCCCACATCGACATCGAGGGCGCCGGGCTGGATCAGGACGGGAAGTCCGGCACGGGGCGCACGGCGAAGAAGTCCGCCCTACGACTCGATGAAGCTCTAGCTGCCGAGCACGCGCAGGACCTCGGCCACCGAGGTGACGCCCTCGCGCGCCTTCGCGAAGCCGTCGTCGCGAAGCGAATGCATGCCGGCGCTTGCGGCTGACGCCGTCTCCTCGTACTCGAGCAGGTCCTCGATCGAGATCACGGTCCGGTCGGGCGTGTTTATCTCCTTCAGCAGCTCGTACAGGGTGGTGGTCTGCAGGGGCGAAAAGTCACCGCCTCGGCCAGGCACGGGCAATGCTCGGTTGGAAGATGTTCGATTAAGTAGTGGGCGTGAGCCCCCGCCGCGAGGACCTGCCGTCGCTCGAGCGCGAAGCCCTGGCCGCCGACCCCTTCGAGCAGTTCGCGGACTGGTTCGAGCTCGCCACGCGCGAGGCGCCGCTGGCCGAGGCGATGACGCTGGCGACCGTGGATGCCGACGGCGCGCCGAATGCGCGCATGGTGCTGCTGAAGGGCTCCGGGCCCGACGGCTTCCGCTTCTACAGCAACTACGAGAGCGCCAAGGGCGAGGAGCTGGAGGCGCGCCCGGCCGCCGCCCTGGTCATCTACTGGCGCGAGTTGGACCGCCAGGTACGAGCCCGCGGAGCGGTCCGGCGCCTCCCCGAGGCCGAGTCCGACGCCTACTTCACGAGCCGTCCGCGCGACAGCCAGATCGCGGCCTCGGTCTCGCCCCAGAGCCGGCCGATCGAGCGCGACGAGCTGGAGCGCCTCTACCGCGAGGCCGAGGCGCGGCTCGATGGCGCCGAGGTGCCGCGGCCCGCGCACTGGGGTGGCTACGCGCTCGAGCCCGAGACCGTCGAGTTCTGGCAGGGGAGGGAGAGCCGCATGCACGACCGCTTCCTCTACACCCGGCGCGGTGGAAGCTGGGAGACGACGAGGCTGGCTCCTTGAGCACGATCGTCTTCTTCCCCGAGGGCGCCTTCGGCCCGACCAACAACTGCGTCGGCATCGGCGACGTCCTGCGCAGGAGGGGGCATCGGGTCGTGTTCGTGATCGAGGAGTCGTTCGCGGGGACGCTCGAGGCGAAGGGCTTCGAGGAGCGGCTGATGCGGCTCTCGGCCCCTCCCGAGCAGGAGGAGGAGCCGGGCCAGTTCTGGAAGGACTTCATCCGTGAGACGGCGCCGGTGTTCCGCAAGTCCACCTTCGAGCAGCTCGAGGAGTTCATCGCGCCGACCTGGGAGGCGCTTCTGGACGGGGCCCGCTACGTGGACGAGCGCCTGGCCGAGATCTTCGACGAGCTCCGCCCGGACGCGATCGTCGAGGACAACGTCTGCGCCTTCCCGGCGATCCCCGCCAGCGGCCGGCCCTGGGTGCGGATCGTCTCCTGCAACCCGTTGGAGGTGAAGGATCCCGAGCTGCCGCCGACCTTCGGTGGGCTGCCGCTCGAGGACCGCAGCGAGTGGGAGGCGTTCCGGGCCGAGTACGCCCGCACCACCGGCGCCATGCAGGCTTCGTTCAGCGAGTTCTGCGTCGAGCGCGGCGCGCCGCCGCTTCCCGACGGCGAGATGATCCACAGCTCCGAGCGGCTCAACCTCTACCTCTACCCCGAGGCGGTCGACTACCCGCGCTCGCGCCCGCTGGGAAACACGTGGCACAACCTCGGCAGCTGCGTGCGTGCGACCGACGAGGCCTGGGATCCGCCGGCCGAGGTCGCCGAAGGAGAGGGGTCGCTGATCTACGTCAGCCTCGGCTCGCTCGGGTCGGGCGACGTGCCGCTGATGGAGAGGCTGGTCGAGTCCCTGGGGAAGACCCCGCACCGCTACGTCGTCTCCAAGGGCCCCCAGCACGCCGAGTACGAGCTGGCCCCGAACATGGCCGGCGCCGAGTTCCTGCCGCAGGTCTCGGTGCTGCCCAAGGTGGACCTGGTGATCACCCACGCCGGCAACAACACGACGACCGAGTGCCTGCACTTCGGCAAGCCGATGATCGCGCTGCCGCTGTTCTGGGACCAGCACGACAACGCGCAGCGGATCGACGAGAACGGGTTCGGCCGCAGGCTCTCCACATACGGCTTCGGTGACGATGAGATCTCAAACGCGATCGACGAGCTGCTCGGCGACGCGCAACTGGCGAAGCGGCTCGGAGACGTCTCGTCCCAGCTCCAGGCGAGCCCCGGGACCGAGCGCGCCGCCGAGCTGATCGAGTCGCTCTAGACTTGCTCGCGGACCGTGCTAGGCGGGGAATTAGCGGTGCCCTGCACTCGCAATCCGCTCTAGCGAGGCCGAATTCCCGTCTGAGGGTCCGGCGCTCGGAGCCGGGTCGCCGCGGGCGGCATTGACGGCCAGGTCCTGCGCAATGGTGGCCCGTGAACCAGGTCAGGTCCGGAAGGAAGCAGCCTTAAGCGGTAGCCGGCATGTGATGCAGGCAAGCCTGGCTCGAGCCAAACACGGTTGACGCGTCCGGGCACCTCGTCTCGACGGCGGGTGCACGGTCCATTTTCCTGAAACCGCACTCAACTGCGCCGGGTGACGGCAGAGGCGGCGGTTAGACTCGGCGCGTGGCCGAGTCAGCCTCCCTCTACCGCCGTCACCGCCCCCAGAGCTTCGGCGAGGTCGTCGGCCAAGAGCACGTCGTCCGCACCCTCTCCAACGCCGTCGAGCAGGGTCGGGTCCATCACGCCTACCTGTTCGTGGGCTCGCGGGGGACAGGCAAGACCTCGATGGCGAAGATCCTCGCCAGGAGCCTCAACTGCGTGAAGGGGCCGACGCTGGAGCCCTGTGGCGAGTGCGAGCCCTGCCGCACGATCGCCGCCGGCACCTCGCTCGACGTGATCGAGATGGACGCCGCCTCCAACCGATCGGTCGACGACGTCCGCGAGCTGCGCGAACGGGTCGGCTACGCGCCGGCCGAGGGCCGCTGGAAGGTCTACATCCTCGACGAGGCCCACATGCTGACCAAGGAGGCCTGGAACGCCTTCCTGAAGACGCTCGAGGAGCCGCCCCCCAACACCGTCTTCGTGCTGGCCACCACCGAGCCCCAGAAGGTGATGGCGACGATCATCGACCGCACCCAGCGCTTCGACTTCCAGCGGCCATCCCTCGAGCAGATCGCCGAGGTGGTGCGCCGGGTGGCCAAGGCAGAGGGGATCGAGGTGGAAGACGGCGCCGTGGCCCTGATCGCGCGCTCCGCCTCCGGCAGCTTCCGCGACGCGCTCGGCACCCTCGACCAGCTCGTCTCCTTTGGGGGCGAGAGGGTGGCGACCGACGACGTCGTCGAGCTGCTCGGCGCCGCCGACGCCGAGGTGCTGTTCGAGACGACGGACGCGATCGGCTCGGGTGACGCCGCCGCGGCGCTGGGGGCGATCGACGGCCTGGCGCGGTCGGGGCGCGATCCCGGCCAGTTCGCCCGCGACCTGATCGCCCACCTGCGCCAGCTCCTGGTCGCGCGCGCGACCGGCGAGGTCCCCGAGTCCTTCACCGTCACCGTGGCCCAGCCCGACCGGCTCGCCGAGCAGGCGGGGCGGATCGGCGAGGCGAAGCTGATGGGGGCGATCGACGCGCTCTCGACCGCGACCGCGAACATGCGCGAGGGGGACGACCCGCGGCTCAGCCTCGAGGTGGCGCTGCTGAAGGTCACCTCGCCGGCGCTCGATTCCTCGCAGGAGGCGCTACTCGCGGCGGATCGAAGTCTCTGGAGACGACACTCCGAGCGCTCGCCCGCTGACCGGTCGCCGGGGGAGTCCTCCCCGAACGCACGCACTGGCGTGCGGTCAGACAGACCGGCTTCGCCGGCAGAACTAGGAAAGCGTTCGGCTGAGGATCCCCCGGCACCCGGCCAGCGGAGTGGCGGCGGCGAGGGACCCGAGGACCAGGGGCCGGTGGCCAAGGCCGCCGAGACCGCAGCGCCGTGGTGGCCTCGATCGAGATCGAGCGGGTGACCGAGCTTTGGCCGGCGGTGGTTGACCACGTCCGCTCGTCGGGGTCGGAGATGCTCTCTTCGTTGTTCGACGGGTCGAGGCCCCTGGCCGTGGATACCGAGCGGTCGGTGCTGAAGGTCGGCTTCCCAGCCTCCGCCAAGTTCAACAAGCGCAAGGCCGAGGCCCAGGCCAACGTCGAGCGCATCGCTGAGTCGGTGAAGGCGATCGTCGGCGAGCGCCTGCGCCCCGTCTACGAGCTGATCGAGGTGGACGAGGGCGAGGCGGCCGCGGCCGCGAACGGCGCCAAGCCGATGGCCGAGGAGGAGATCATCGAGCTGATCAAGACCAAATTCGACGCCCGGGAGGTCGCCGACGAGGCGGAGCCCGAGGCGCGGGAGAGCGAGGCGGGCTGATGCCGAAGGGACCCGACATGGGCCAGCTGATGAAGCAGGTCCAGCAGATGCAGGCCGACATGGCGAAGGCACAGGAGGAGCTGAAGAACGAGACGGTCGAGGCCAGCGCCGGTGGCGGCATGGTCAAGGTGACGATGAGCGGCGACATGGTCCTGCGCGAGATCACGATTTCGCCCGAGGCGATCGACCCCGAGGACCCCGAGCTCCTGCAGGACATGGTCACCGCGGCCGTCAACGAGGGGATCCGCGCCGCCCAGGAGCTGGCGCAGACCAAGCTCGGAGGCATCACCGGCGGCGCCGGCGGGGGCCTGCCGGGCCTGGGTGGCCCGGGCGGCCTGCCGGGGATGTAGCGACGCCGTGGGGCGCTTCGACATCAGCCCGGAGGTGGCTGAGGAGTACCGCGGCAAGTTCCGCGACGCGGTCGCCCCGAAGCTCGACGAGGAGGTGCTGGCGGTCGGCACCTTCCGCACCACCGGGTCGGGCACCAAGTTCGCGATCAGCAAGAGCCAGGCCGGGGCGCTCGCCTACGGCGCCGCCCACCTGATGGGGAAGAAGAAGGCCGGCGGCCTGCCGGGCAGCTTCCTGCTCGCGGTCACCCCCAGCGGCCTGCACGCGTTCAAGTACAAGATGAAACGCAACGGCGTCGAGGCCAAGGACGAGGTCGCCGCCTGGGACCGTGAGGGCCTGAAGGCGGGCACCGAGCGGATGCAGACGACGACGCGCGTAACCCTCGAGTGGCCCGACGGCGATCAGATCGTCTGCGACCAGGACGGCATGGGCGACAACCCCTGGGCCGACGACGTCGTGCGGGAGCTCCAGGGCTGACGATTGGCGCTTTACCCGTCCATATGACGGGTTTCGCGCCAACTGCGCTCAGTACGCTGGGTCGGTGTATGCCGGACCGATCAGCCGCCTGATCGGGGAGCTCTCGAAGCTGCCCGGGATCGGGCAGCGCACCGCCCAGCGTCTCGCCTTCCACATCCTCCGCGCCAGCGACGAGGACGCGTTCGCCCTCGCCGACACGATCCGCGAGGTGAAGGAGAAGGTGGGGCTCTGCGAGCTCTGCTTCAACCTCGCCGAGGGCCCGCGCTGCCGCATCTGCGAGGACGAGCGCCGCGAGCGCTCGCTGATCTGCGTGGTCGAGGAGCCCGCCGACGTGATCCCGATCGAGCGCACCGGCGAGTACCGCGGGGTCTACCACGTGCTGGGCGGGGCGCTGTCGCCGATCGACGGCGTCGACCCCGAGGACCTGAAGATCGCCGAGCTGCTCGACCGCGTAAACGGCGAGGTCGATGAGGTGGTGCTGGCGACGAATCCGACGACCACCGGCGAGGCAACGGCCCAACACATAGCCGGCGCGCTGCGGGCAAGAGAGGGCCTCACCGTCACCCGCCTCGCCTCCGGCCTGCCGGTGGGCGCCGACCTCGAGCACGCCGACGAGGTCACCCTCGGCAAGGCCCTGGCGGGCCGCCGCGCACTCGGCTAGGTCCTGGGCCTCAGCCCAGCGTCGCCCAGAGGAAGCGGTGGTCCGAGTAGTCGAGCGGGTATGCGCCGCGGCCCGTGTGGACGGAGTCGTCGATGCCGCTGAGGCCGCGCAGCCCCCTGTTGAAGATGTAGTCGATCCGCCCCCGGATCGCCTTCCGGTAGCCAAGCCGGTTGATGCCGCCGAAGGCTGAGTCCTTGCGGGTCGAGTTGAAGTCGCCGCCGATGATCGCCCGATGGAACGAGTCGGGCGAGACCAGACGCAGTACCTCGCTGACCTGCCTGGTCCAGAACACCTTCAGCTTGTTCACCTGACGCTGGCACTTGGCACCTTTGGTGCAGCCGAGGCGCTTGTCGGTGAGGTAGTGGACGCTCGCGACCGGGAAGGTGACCCCGTCGGGGCCGCGCTCCTTGATCACCGCCCAGGCCTGGCGGCGGCTGGGGGCGCGGACCGCCCTGTTGGGACCTGTGTGCTTGAACTTGAGCTTGCGCTTGAGCGGATTGGAGGCGATGAAGCCGCCGCCCTCGGGCCATTGCATCGTCTCCAGGTTGGCGACGATCGCGGTCTCCTTGCTGACGCCCTTGGCCGGCCGCTGGCGCCTGCCGGGATCCACGACGATCGCGTATGGGTCGCCGGTCATCTGGGTCAGCTCCGAGGCGACCCGGGTGGCGCTGAGGTCATCGGCGACCCCGTCGCCCGGCGCCAATTGCCGGTTCAGCGCCTCCTGCAAAAGCAGCACGTCGGGCCTCCAAGCCCCGCCGGATTCGTTGATGTGGGCCAGCAGCCGCGAGCAGAGGATCCGCATGCGCCCGCCGCTGCTGCGGATGTAGCGGTTGTTGAACGAGGCCTTGAGGTTGGCGCTGGCGACCATCACCTGGCCGGGCGGCGAGGCCTGCAGCAGCTTGCCCGGCTTCTGGGCGTGGGCCGCCGGCGCGAGCGCGAGCGCCGCCAGGACAACCAGGGCGATCAGCGACCGCGTGGCCGCTAGCGCATACGGCGCGTCGGATCGTCGTAGCCGCCGCGCTCCTGTGGGTACTCGTCCCGCCGTTCCTTCTCCTTGCCTCCCTGTTGCACCAGCTCATACAGCAGCGACAGGGCCAGCCCAGCGCCGCCGGCGATCATCAGGATCAGCCCGACGGTCTGGATGTTGATGACGTCGGTCTCGACATTGATCGCGTAGCGCAGGATTGCGCCGGCCGCGATCAGGAACATTGCCGTTGCGATGGTCACAGTCGCGGCAGGATAGCCGCACGCACGCCCGCCCCTGAAGAAAGGCTTGCCTCAGCCGGTGATCGGGGGCGCGGCCGCCCCTCAGGCCCGCTCGGCGGCGGGCCCGCCACTCGGCTCGTCGGGGAGGCCCTCGTTGAGGCCGATCCGCCAGTGCAGGCGGCGCAGCGGCTTCGGTGCCCACCAGTTCCAGCGGCCCAGCAGCTCCATCAGGGCCGGCACCAGCAGGGCCCGGATGATGCTCGCGTCGATCAGAACCGCCAGCGCGACCCCGATGAAGTTCTCCTTGATGAAGATGATCTCCGAGGTCGCGAACACCCCGACCGCGATCGCGAACAGCAGGGCTGCCGCGGTGACGATGCGGCCGGTGCGCTCGAGGCCGATCGCGACGGACTCCGAGTCGTCGGCGCCGGCGTCGCGGGCCTCCTTTATCCGCGACAGCAGGAAGACGCCGTAGTCGGTCGAGAGCCCGAAGGCGAGCGCGAACAGCAGGATCGGCATCGTCTGTTCCAGCGCCCCCTGGCTGCGGTAGTCGAGGAAGCCCTCCAGCCTGCCGTCCTGGAAGATCCAGACGAGGATCCCGAAGACCGCCGTCAGGTTGAGCACGTTCATCAGCAGCTGCTTCACCGGCAGCACCACCGACCCGGTCATCAGGAACAGCAGGATCAGCGTCGAGAGCACGATGATCGCCGCGGCGATCGGCAGGTGGTCGGAGAGGCTCTGCTGGAAGTCGACGAAGCTGGCGGCGGCGCCGGTGACCAGGACAGCCGATCCGGCCGGGTCGGGGAGGCCCCTCACCTGCTCGACGACATCGCGGCTCTCGGGGTCGATGAACGGGTGGTCGTTGATCGCCTGCACGACGACGTCTCCGTTCTCGAGCCGCTGCGGCGGGTTCACCTGGACGATGCCGTCGACCGAGCGCAGCTGCTTCTGGACAGCGGCGACCGCGCCCGGAGCGGGATCCTCGACCAACACCCGGACCGGGCTGTCGCGGAAGGGCGGGAACTCGGATCGCAGCACGTCGTCCACCTGCCTGGCGCTGGCGCTCCCGGGCAGCACCTGCGCGTCCACCGAGGTGAACTTCATCGAGTAGAAGGGGATGCTGAGCACGAGCAGCAGCGCCGCGGTCGCCGTCGCGATCCCGATCGGGCGCCGGCGGACGAACTGCGAGAGGCGGTACCAGAAGCCCTCCTCGGTGACCCGCGCTTCGCGCTCGGCGCGGCGCTGCAGGAATGCGGGCGCCAGGCCGTTGACACGCGTCCCGAGCAGCGCCAGCACCGCGGGAAGCACGGTCAACGCGATCGCGGCGGCCAGGAGCGCAACGAGCGAGCCGCCGAGCCCCATCGAGTAGAGGAACCGCTGCGGGAAGACGAGCAGCGAAGCCAGCGCCGCCGCCACGGTCAGCGACGAGAAGAAGACGGTTCGCCCGGCCGTCGCCATGGTTCGCCTCATCGCCTCGAACCCGGGCCCGCTCTTGGCGATCTCCTCGCGATAGCGCGAGACCACGAACAGGCTGTAGTCGATCGCGAGACCGAGGCCGAGGCCGGTTGTGAGGTTGAGCGCGAAGATCGAGATCGAGCCCAGCTCGCTCGCGATCCGGAGCAGCAGGAAGGTGCCCACGATCGCGAGGGCGCCGACCATCAGCGGCAGCATCGCCGCGACCCCGCTGCGGAAGAACAGGAACGTCAGCAGGAATAGGACCGGGAAGGCGAGCATCTCGGCCGTGCGCAGGTCCTCCTCGACCTGCTTGTTCACCTGTTCGGTTGCCAGCGCGTAGCCGCCGACGCTGACGCCCGGCTCGCCGGCGAGGTCTTCGTTGATCCGGCTCCCGGCCTCCTGGAGCTCCTTGTCGTCGGTTGGCTTGAGGCTGACCGCGAGATATGAGGAGTCGCCGTCCTCGGAGACGAAGTCAGTGCTTCGCGTCTGCAGGTAGCCGGTGATGCCTGCCACCTCGGGTTCGGCCTCGACCCGGCGCTCGATCTCCCGGATCCGCTTCGCGCCGGCCGCCGTGGCCGGGTCGGCGTCGCGGATCAGCACGATCACGCTCGCGTCCCGGTAGCCGGCGGCCTCGAGCCGCTCGTCGGCCTGGATCGACTCGGTGTCGGGGTCGTCAGCCCCGTAGGGGTCGAGCCTGTCCGCGACCGATCCGCCGAGCGCTCCGGCGAGGACGAAGAAGACCACGGCGGCGACCAACACCGGCCGGCGGTGGAACTGGGCCAGGGAGGAGAGACGGTCGAACATCAGCGGGCCTCTCCCTCTTCACCGCTCGGCAGCTTCGCGAGTGGCACGCCCTCCTCGAAGGCCAGGGCTTGGCGCTCGAACCACTCGGAGATGAACGTGTTGAAGTCGATCCCGAATCGGAGCACCGCGTAGGAGGCCTGGTCCTTGGCCTCGGCGCCCTGCTCGACGGCCCGCAGCTCGTCCGCGACCTCGGCCGCCTCGTCGGCCCGCTCGCGCGCGATCTCGGCCGCCCGCCCCGGCGCGACGGCGCCGGCGAAGAACAGCTTCAGCAGGCCCTCGTCGCGGTAGTCGAAATGCTCGGCCGGCTCGGCGTGCCAGTCGCGCACCGCGTGGCGCCCGGCCGTGGTCAGCTTGTAGATCGTGCGCTGACGACCGCCGGTGGGCGAGTCGGTGCCCTCGACCAACCCGGCCTCGGCGAGCCGCCGCAGCTCGGGGTAGATCTGCCCGTAGCTCGCCGGCCAGAAGTAGCGGGTGGAGCGGTCCACGAAGCCCTTGATCTCATAGCCGGACCGCGGCCGCATTGCCAGCAGCCCCAGGATCACCTTCGCCGTCGCGCTCAGTTCCATCGGAACCATATGTATCAGGCAGATACATACGTCTCAGTGATCTTCGTCACCGATGTGGCCGCTCGCCCCGAATCGCCGGCTCAATCGGGGAGCAGGCCCAGCCGCTGCTTCAGCGACAGCACGCGCGCGATCGCCTCCATCAGGCGAGCGGTCGGGATGGCCCCCGAGCGGGCCGCCTTCAGGATCGCCTCGCGCACCTTCGCCGCCTCGGCGGGATCGCTGACGACGACCAGGTCGATCCCGGCCGCCAGGGCCTGAACGGCGGCCTCGGGGGCGGGCAGTCCCGTCGCCGGGCCCCCGGCGGAGAGGTCGTCGCTGATCGCCACCCCCTTGAAGCCGAGCTGGTCGCGAAGCAGGCCGGACACGATCGCGGGGGAGAGCGCGCCGGGGGTGACCGGGTCATAGGCGGCGTAGAGGGCGAGCGAGACGACGATCGCGGGGACCTTCTCGGCGATCGCCGCCCGGAAGGGTGCGAGGTCGCGGACGTCGAGGGTGGCGGCGTCCAGGCCCACGGTGGCGGGACCGACGGCGGTGCTGCCCGAGGCGGCCCCGAGCCCGGGGAAGTAGGGAGTGGCGCAGGCCAGGCCCGAGTCGCGACACCCCCGCACGGAGGCCGCGGTCATCGCTGTGACCAGCTCGGGGTCGTCGCTGAACGCGCGGTCGCTGAGCGCGCTGTCGAGCGTGGCGACGTCCGCGATCGGGGCCAGGTTGAGGTCGAATCCGGCCTTCGCCATTGCGCGGCCGGTGCTCGTCGCCCACTCGATCGCCTTGGCCGGATCGTTGGTGGCCGCGATCTCGCGCTGTCCCAGGGCCGGGGGCAGTCCGGGGTAGGCGCGGTAGACCCCTCCCTCCTGGAGGCCGACGATCAGCGGCGGGATGCGCCCACCGGCTGCGCTCTGCGCGCGCAGCCGCGAGAGCAAGGTCCGGCCCTTGAAGGTGCCGAACCAGTCCTCGGGACCGACCAGCAGCCCGCCGAGCTGGGCGCCGCGGGCGAGCTTGGCGCCGGAGTCCGAGCTCTCGAAACCCGAGACGACCACGGCATCGACCTCCTGAACCGGGCTCAGGCCCTTGGCCGCCTTTTCGACGGGGGCGGCGGCTTTGATCGCAGCATCGCCCTGATCGTCATCGCCCCCGCCCAGAGCCAGGATCGCGGCCAGCGCGCCGCCCAGCACCAGCACGATCGCGCCCGCGACCGCCAGCCGCCCGACGCGGGTGTCCCAGCGCTTCGGCAGGGGTGAGGTGGGCAGACGAGAGCGAACCTTGCGCCACCATGCGCCCAGGGTCGTTTCCTCCGGGTCAGCCATCGCGCGGCGATCCTAGATGACTGATTCCGGCCCTATCCTCAGCCCACGATGGCGACCCAGGCCAAGAGCGCGGAGATCGTGGTGATGAAGTTCGGCGGCACCTCGGTGGCGGGCGCCGAGCAGATCAAGCGCGCCGCCGCGCGCATCGTCGCCGCCCGCGAAGAGGGCAAGAGCGTCGTCGCGGTGCTCTCGGCGCGCGGCAAGACGACCGACGAGCTCGCCGCCATGGCAAAGGAGGTCGCCGAGCGTCCCGATCCGCGCGAGATGGACATGCTGCTGTCCACCGGGGAGCGCATCAGCTGCGCGCTCTGCGCGATGGCGATCGTCGAGCTGGGCCACAAGGCGATCTCGCTGACCGGCTCGCAGGCGGGGATCGTGACCGACTCCACGCACACCAAGGCGCGCATCCTCGACGTCCGGGCCGACCGCATCCGAGAGGCGCTGGAGGAGGACTCGATCGTGCTGGTCGCCGGCTTCCAGGGCGTCAGCACCGACAGCCGCGACGTGACCACGCTCGGCCGTGGTGGCTCGGACACCACGGCGGTTGCGGTGGCCGCCGCCCTGGGCGGCGAGGTCTGCGAGATCTACACCGACGTCTCAGGCGTCTACAGCGCCGATCCCCGCATCGTGCCCGATGCGCGCAAGCTTCCGGTCGTCTCCTACGAGGAGATGCTGGAGATGGCGGCCTCGGGGGCCAAGGTGCTGCAGCTGCGCTCCGTCGAGTACGCGCGTAACCACGGTGTCCAGATCCACTGCCGCAGCTCCAGCGAGGATGGTCCGGGTACCCTCGTCGTCTCGGAGCAGGAGACCTTGGAACGACCCCTGGTAACAGCCGTGACCCACTCGACCGACGAGGCCCGCGTGACGCTGACAGGCGTCCGCGACGAGCCCGGCGTCGCCGGGCGCATCCTGCGCGCCCTGGCCGATGCCAACGTCAACGTCGACATGATCATCCAGAACGAGCCCGTCTCGAACGACGACGGCGCGGACCTCTCGTTCACGGTCGAGAGCGACGACCTGCCCGGGGCACTCGAGGCGCTCGAGGGGCTCAAGGTCAGCGAGGACGTCCAGACCGCCCCGCACACCGGCAAGGTCTCGATCGTCGGAGCCGGCATGCGCAGCCACCCCGGCGTCGCCGCCAAGGTCTTCGAGACGCTCGGCGAGCAGGAGATCAACATCGAGATGATCTCCACCTCGCCGATCAAGATCTCCTGCGTGATCTCGGCCGACCGCGTGGACGACGCGGTCAAGGCCCTGCACAAGGCCTTCGACCTCGGCGAGGACGCGATCCGCAAGGAAGAGCCGACCGGCACCGAACACCGCCCGACTGTCTCCTCATAGATTCGGCTAGCCGGCGCCGCCTCGGCCAGGCAGGGCCGGGCAGGGCCGATGGCATCCGTAGGGGCGGCCATGGATCGGCCTATCGCAAAACAAATATTGAGGATCGCCGTCGGCGCCGCGGTGGCGCTTGCGCTGCTGCCGGGCGCGGCCGGGGCCGCGACGATCAACGTCGACACGACCGCGGACGAGTTCGGCGACGGGGGCGACTGCTCGCTGCGCGAGGCGATCCAGGCGGCCAACACGAACGCGGACTTCGACGGCTGCACCGCGGCCGGCTATGGGGCCGACACGGTCGCGGTGCCGGATGGGGTATTCGACCTCACCCGCAGCGGCGAGGACGACACCAACTCCGCCGGCGACCTCGATATCACCGGCGGGGGCGCCCTGGTCGTCGACGGCATCGAGACCGCGGGCCACACTCTGATCAGCGGCAGCTTCATGACCCGGATCTTCGACCTGCGCGCCGGCGCGGCGACGATCCAGGAAGTCGAGCTCAAGGCCGGGCTCGGAGGCGAGCGGGCCGGGTGGAGCGATCTCGACCGAGGCCGGCACCTCGCTGACGGTTGCTGGACTCGGAGGTCCGCGAAAGCTCCGCCGGGACCGATGGCGGCGGCATCCGAGCGAAGGGAAGCCTCACCGTCACCGGCAGCGAGATCCGAGGACAACGGCGCCGGGACGGCGAACCTCGGGGGCGCCATGCGGCGGCGGCATCGCGTATCAGGGCAGCGCCGGCACGGACGCCCTCGAGATCAGCGACACGACGATCTCCGCCAACGACGTGCTCAACGCGTGGCGGCAACGGAGCGGGCGTCGCGATCCTCGTCACCGCCGCGGGCCAGGACCTGAGCGTCAGCTCCTCCGACCTCACCTCCAACGGCTTCGACGGCGCCGAGCGTGGCGGCGGCATCTACATGCAGGCGCCGGCCGACGACGCGCTCGTGGTCACCGACTCCCGTCTGTTCCAGAACTTCGTCTCCCATTCCGGCGGCATCAGCGCGATCGGCGGCGCCATCTACGTTGGGGGCGGGGACCTGACGCTCGACTCGAGCGAGGTCGCCTCCAATCAGACGCTGCAGATGGGCACCGCGTCCGGCGATCGGCGGCGGCGTCTACCTCGGCGGCGACGGGCGCATCACGGACTCGATCATCACCGACAACGCCGCCATCGGCAACGCCTTCGGGACCGCCAGCGGCGGAGGGGTTCAGAACAGCGGCGGCGACCTGGTGATTCGCGGCAGCACGATCTCCGGGAACGACGCCGTCGGGGCCACCCAGGCGCGCGGAGGCGGCCTGGACAACGAGCCCGCCCCGGGCGGCGGCGCCACGATCGTCAACACCACCGTCAGCGGCAACGGCGTCTTCACCTCCGGCGTGGACACCTCGCAGGGCGGCGGCATCCGCGCCAGCGCAGGCGACATCGAGCTGATCCATTCGACGGTCGCGGCGAACACGGCCGAGACCTCGGGCGGGGACGCGGTCTTCGCCGGCAGCGGCACCCTCTCGGCCCGGGGGTCGGTGCTGGATGCGGCGAACGCGGCCGATGTCTGCGGCGGCACCGTCGCGAGTGGCGGTTTCAACGTCGCTCGCGGCACAAGCTGCGGCCTCGACTCGGTGCTCGGCGACGGCGACGTCCAGAACGTCAACCCCCAGCTCGGCGCGCTCGCCGACAACGGCGGCACCGACGTCGGCCTGACCGGACTCGAACAGCCGCTTCTGACCCAGGCCCTGGGGGCGACCAGCGCCGCGGTCGACAGGGTCCCTGCCGCGAGCTGCGATGACGAGCTCCTGAACCCGCTGCCGGTCGACGAGCGCGGCTTCCCGCGCCCCTATCCGACCGATTGCGACTCGGGCGCCTACGAGCGCATCAGCTGCCTCGGCGCAGCGGCGAAGATGGTCGGCACGCCGGCCGGCGAGACCTTGACCGGGACGCCGTTCGCAGACGTCATCGTCGGCCTCGGCGGCGGCGACACGATCAACGGCGGCGCGGGCGACGACAGGCTCTGCGGAGACGCGGGCGACGACACCATCAGCGAGGGCCCTTCGGCGAACGGCTCCGACCAGGTCGGCGGCGGCACGGGGACCGACAGGCTCTCCTACCAGGGACGGGCCAATGCGATCGTCGCCGACATCGGCGGCTCCGAGCTGGACGGCGAGGACTGCCCGGACGGGGACAACTGCGAGGGCGACGTGATCGCGCCCGACATCGAGGAGATCGAGGGCGGCTCGGGCGCCGACCTGCTGATCGGCGACGGCGGCGCCAACGGCCTGATCGGCAACGGCGGCGACGACAGGCTGATCGGCGGGCCCGGCCCCGACGCGCTCCTGGGCCTGGGCGGAGCCGACACCGTCAGCTACGAGGACCGCTCCGCGGCCGAGCCCGTGGCGGCTACGGTCGGAGCTCCGAGCGGCAACGGCGGCGCGGGCGACGGCGCGGGGGACAATCTCGCCAACGGCGTCGAGCACCTGACCGGCGGGGCAGGGGCCGACTCACTCACCGGCGACGCCGCCCCCAACGCCCTCTTCGGGGGAGCGGGCGCCGACCAGCTCGACGGCCGCGGCGAGGCCGACCCCCTCGACGGCGGCGACGACGCCGACACCGCCGTCTACTCGACCGGGGGCGCCGTCAACGTCAACCTCGCCACCGGCGCGGCCAGCGGCACCCAGGGCGGCGATTCTCTGGCGGCGATCGAGAACGCGACCGGGTCGGCGCAGGATGACACCCTGGTCGGGAACGCCGGCCCCAACGCGCTCAGCGGAGCAGGCGGCAACGACACGCTGACCGGCGCCGGGGGCTTGGACCTGCTGGCGCTCGGCGCGGGCGGCGACGTCGCCGCCGCCCAGGACGGCCTCAGCGACACGATCGACTGCACGGGGGGCGGCACAGACACCGCCACCGTGGACACCGTCCCGTCCGAAACCTACGTCGCCTGCCCGAACTCAGACGGCGACGCTCTGCTCGACCTGCTGGACGCGTGCCCGACCCAGGCAGGGACGATGGCCAACGGCTGCCCGGTCGTCTCGACCAAGCCGAAGCCGAAGCATTGCCACAAGCCCTGGAAGCGCAAGCACGGCCGCCACGGCAAGCACCGCCGCCACTGCAAGCACCTCGACTGACCCGTGAGCATGGTCACGCCGGGGTAGCTCCGGGGCCCCGCCCCCGTACCCTGTGAGGCGTGAGCGCAAAGAACGGATACAGAGTCGGGGTTGTCGGCGCGACGGGCGCCGTCGGCTCCACCATCCTCGAGGTGCTGGCCGAGCGGGACTTCCCCGCCCGCGAGGTCGTGCCATTCGCCTCCGAGCGCTCGGCCGGCAAGAAGGTCTCTTTCGACGGCTCGGACCTCGAGTGCGTGCCGCTGACCCCGGAGACGATCCAGGGGCTCGACATCGCGCTCGCCTCCGCGGGCGGAAAGGTGAGCGCCGAGTGGGCCCCGAAGCTGATCGAGGCCGGCGCCGTGGTCGTCGACAACACCAGCTACTGGCGCATGCACGACGACGTGCCGCTGGTCGTCGCCGACGTCAACGACGACGCGGCGGAGGGCCACAGCGGCCTGGTCGCGAACCCCAACTGCACGACGATGCAGCTGATGGTCGCGCTGAAGCCCATCCACGACGCCGCGGAGCTGGAGCGCCTGGTCGTCTCCACCTACCAGTCGGTATCGGGCACCGGTCGCGAGGCGATCAAGGAGTTGAAGGAGCAGACGCGCGCGATCCTGGACGGCAAGGAGCCAGAGGCCGAGGTCTTTCCTCACCAGGTCGCTTTCAACGTACTGCCCCAGGTGGAGCAGTTCCTCGACGGCGACGACTACACGACCGAGGAGCGCAAGGTGATGCGCGAGACGCGCAAGATCCTCGATCTCTCCGAAGACGTCGGGGTCTCCTCCACCTGCGTCCGCGTGCCGGTCGTGACCGGGCACTCGGAGTCGGTCAACGTGCAGACCAAGAAGGACCTCTCCCCCGAGGACTGCCGGGAGCTGCTCTCGGGCTCACCCGGACTGGTCGTGCTCGACGACCCCGCTGAGGGCATCTACCCGCTTCCGATCGCGGTCGAGGGCCGCGACGAGGTGCTGGTCGGGCGCATCCGGCGCGATCCGTCGCACGAGCGCTGCCTCAACCTCTGGGTTGTCGGCGACAACCTGCGCAAGGGCGCCGCGACCAACGCCGTCCAGGTCGCCCAGCTGCTGGCCGACCGCGACCTGGTCAGGGTGCCCGAGGGCGCCGCGATCGCCTGAATCGGCACCCGCTGGTTCTCAGATGGAGTGCTCGCCGACGCGGTAGCGATCGAGGTGCTCGGTCACCCAGTGGACCGTCTCGAAGAGCCCGTCCCGCAGCGGCACCTGCGGCTCCCACCCGGTCAGCCGCCGCGCCCGCTCAGCGCTCGCGACCAGGCGAAGCACCTCGCCGTTGACCGGGCGCACCCTGGACTCGTCGGTCTCCACAACCAGCTCACGGCCCATCACGTGGGACAGCTCCTCGACCAGCTCCTGGATCGAGATGTCCCGCCCGGTGCCCAGCTGAACGGTTTCACCGAGGGTCCGGTCGCTCGTGCCCAGGTGGATGAAGCCGCGGACGGTGTCGCTGACGTAGGTGAAGTCCCGGCGCGGCCCCAGGGAGCCGAGCCTGATCACGTCGCCGTGCAGCGCCTGCGAGATGATCGTCGGGATCACCGAGCGCGCTGACTGGCGCGGCCCGAAGGTGTTGAACGGCCGCACGACCGTGGCGCGCAGATCCAGCGATCGCACGAAGCTGAGCACGACCTGGTCGGCCCCGATCTTGCTGGCCGCGTACGGGGATTGGGCCGAGAGCGGATGGTCCTCGGTGATCGGCACCTGCTGCGCGGTCCCATAGGTCTCCGAGCTGGATGTGTGGACCATGCGCTCTACGCCGTTGGCCCGGCAAACCTGAGCGACGTTGAGGGCGCCGATCGTGTTCGTCTCGATGAAGGTTCGGGGGTCGAGGTAGGAATTGGGCACCGCTATCTGGCTGGCGAGGTGGAAGACGAGCTCGCAGCCCTCCAGCGCCTGCGCGACCGACTCGCTGCTGCGGATGTCGCCGGCCTGCACGTCGATGTTCTCGCGCACCCCGGGGTCGATCCACTCGAGCGCGCCGCGGTCGCCGCGAGCGTTGTAGCGAACCATCGCCCGGACGCTGGCGCCCGCCTCTACCAGGGCCTCGACCAGGTGGCTTCCAATGAAGCCGCCCGCGCCCGTGACCGCCACACGGCGTCCGTTCAACGCCGGTTCTCTCTCGGACCGCTCCAAGGTGCGGCCCAGGGTATCCGGCAGCCCTGCCGGCATCCGCCCGTTTCCGTTGTGGCCGTTGCCGTTGTGGTTGATGTCGTCTTGCATGCCCGTCAGGATCGCCGGCGGTGTCGAGGCGATCGCATAGCCCCCTCAGCGATCTTGAACCCTCGTTCGGTTCGCGTCAAACGAACGATTGTCCAGGCGGGCGCCGCCGCCCGCCGGATCGCGCCTAGGGGACGGCCGCGTAGGCCGCGAACGCGGGCTTTTGCTCGCCCTCGTAGGTGAGCAGGCCCCAGGCGGGGTTGTCGGCGCTGGCCGGGTAGTCGTAGAGCGAGAACCAGCCGAGCGTGTTGACGTACTTGAGCTTGCGCGCCAGCTTGAAGGCGCCGGTCAGGCGCTTGGCCTGCTCCGCGCGCGAGACGTGGAACGCGAAGACCCCGGAGTCGTGGTCTGACTGGACCGTGAACTCGGACAAGAAGAGGCCTTTCGGGCGCCTTTTCTTCTGTTTCCCGTAGGCGGCCTTGATCTCGCTCCAGAGGGTGTCGACGTCGTTGAGCCCGCGGAACTTGCCGATCGGGCTCTGTTTGAGCTTCGGGGGCCTGGGATCGAACGGGTTGTGCCCGTACAGGTCCATCGGCGGGCGCTTGCCGTTCTTCAGCTTCATGTTGCGGATGAAGATCGGCGGCTTCACGTCGCCCCCGTTGTGGGTCATGCCGCCGATCACGATGTTGCTCGCGCTCGCCTGCTTCAGGGCCGGATAGGCGGCCGCGAGCAGCTTCGCGTAGAGCCTGGGGGCCAACTTCGCTCCCTGGGGTTGGAAGGAGTCGCCCTTGCCGGGCTCGCCCCAGACCATCCAGCGTTTGATCGACGGGAACCGGAGGCTCGCCGCGTACATGAAATCGGCCAGGTCCTGCGAATTGCTCGGGACCCAGATTGGGCTGAAGCCCCCGTTCGCCCAGGGAGGGCTGCCGTGCACCCGCGCTGCGAGTGCGATCTGGTTGGCGGCCGCCTCGCTGACGATGAAGTCATAGAGGCTCGACCAGTTGTAGGCGGGGTCGGCTGGATTGCGTGGGTCGGCCGGCCGGGTCGGCGCCACCTCGTTCCAGGGGATCTGGAACTGGTAGATATCCACCCCGAGCTGCTTGTAGGTTGGGAAGAGGCTGGCGCCGGGGTTGGGCTGGTCGCTGGCGTTCTTGGCCGGGCCCCAGATCGCCTTGGTGCCGCGGGCATGCGCAGCGGGCGCGAGCGCGAGCAGCGCACAGAGCGAGAGGCAGGCGATGAAGTATCGGCGGCTCACCGGAAGGGGGAACACGGGCGCGACATGGTAGTTGCGCGGACTGGCCACCCAACAGATGTCGACGCTCTGGAAGGCCGCCTTTAGGGGAGGGCTCTGTAGACCTGGTAGGCGGGCTTGCGCTCGCCCGAATAGGTCATCAGCCCCCAGGTCGGCGCGCTCAGCCCCGAGGGGTAGTCGCAGAGCGAGAACCAGCCCATCCCCTCCACGTAGGGGAGGCTGTGCGCCAGAGCGAAGCTGCGGAGCAGGCGCCTCGCCTGCTCCGCCCGCGAGACGTAGAACGGGAAGGCCCAGGAGGGCGCGTCGGACTGGACCGTGAACTCGCTCAGCCAGAGCTTGCGCGGCGCCCGGGCGCCGGTGGCGCCCCGGTAAGCCGCCTGCAGCTCACCCCACAGGGTGTCGAGGTCGTTCAGCCCCCGCCTGCGCCCGCCCCGGGCCCTGGTCGGGTCATCGCGGAGGCGGGGGGCCCGCTTCTCGAACGGGTTGTGCCCGTACCAGTCCATGCGGGGGCGCCGCTTGCCCCCTAGGCGCATCTGCTTGATCCAAGTAGGCGGCACCGTCATGCCCCCACTCAGGGTCATGCCCCCAATCACGATGTTGTCGCGGTCAACCTGTTTCAGGGCGCCGTATGCGGCATCGAGGATGCGTGCGTAACGGCGAGCGCCGGCCCGGCCCTGGGGCATGAAGTTGCGCTCGCGGGTGGGCTCACCCCAGATCATCCAGAGGTTGATGGTGGGGAACCTGCGAGCCAAGGCGACGGCGAAGTCGGCGTAGTCCGCGGCCCGGGGCGCCCAGTTGGACTCGAGCCCGCCGTTGGCCCACCGGGGCGATCCCTTGATCATCACGGCGAGGTCGATGCCGTGCAGCGCCGCGTCCGAGACCGCGAGCTCGAAGTCCTGCGACCACCAGTAGGCCGGGTCGTTGGGGTCGCGGGGGTTCTTCGGCTTGGAGCGCGCGACCTCGTTCCACTCGATCTGGAACTGGAACACGTCCACCCCCAGCTCCTTGTAGTAGGGGAACGCCGAGCAGCGGTCAGGGCCACCGCAGCCGGCCTGGCCGGGCAGGAGCTGGATCGGGCCCCAGATCGCCTTCTCGAAGTCCTTACTGGGTTGCGCAGCCACGACCGGCGGGCTCAGCGAACCCAGACCGATCAGCAGTAGTGAGACGAGGAGGGGCAGCTTCCTTGCGACCAACGCGAGTGAACACTAACCGCCCAGAAGCCGCGGACCCGTCACGCAATAGTTAAGAGCGATGCGGATCGCGATGCTGCTCCACAAGACGGTCGAGCACGACGCCCGGGTGCGCCGCGAGGCGAAAGCGCTGACGGAGGCCGGCCACGATGTCGTCGTCGTCCACCTGCCACGAGCGGGCGAGGAGCCGCAATCGGCTTCGGCGGACGGCTACGAGCTGCGCACGGCGGCACCGGCGGGCTGGGCCGAGCGGCTTCCCGGCGGTGCGCGGCGGGCGCTGTCGGCGGCGCGGATCGCCCGGGTCGCTGCCCGCGAGCGCCCCGACGTGGTCCACGCCCACGACGCCGCGATGCTCGCACCCGGCTGGATCGCGGCGCGCCGAGTCAGGCGCCCTGCTCCTCTACGACTCGCACGAGCTCGCCACGGGGGTCCCGTATCACTCGCGCTCCTGGCTGGCGTTGGTCAGCTCGGTCGAGCGCCTGGTCGTCCCCCGCAGCGACGCCGTGATCACCGTCTCGGACGGGATCGCCGAGGCGCTGCAGCGGAAGTACGGCCTGGAGCGGCGCCCGACGGTGGTCAGGAACCTGCCCGATCTGCCGCCACCCCAGGAGGCCGGCGCCGTCGAGGACCTCAGGGCCTCGCTCGGGATCGGCCCGGCCCCCCTGGTGCTCCACCACGGCGCGGCGGCGGAGGACCGCGGGGGCGAGGCCTTGATTCGCTCCTTCGCCGAGCTCGACGGCGCCCACCTGCTCTTCCTCGGGGCCGACGGCGGCTACGCGGACGGCCTGCGGCGGCTCTCCGAGCAGCTCGGCCTCGGCACGCGCGTCCACTTCCGGGCGCCGGTCCCCCTCGCCGACCTGCTCTCCTACTCCGCCCAGGCCGACGTCGGCGTCACGCTGCTCGAGGACACCTGCCTGAACCACCGCCTCGCCCTCCCCAACAAGGCCTTCGAGTACATCGCGGCCGGGATTCCGGTGGTGGCCAGCGAGCTGCCCGAGCTGCGCGGCCTTATCGACGAGTACGGAGTCGGCTGGACCGCCGACCCCGCCGACCCCGCTTCGATCGCGGCGGCGCTTCGCTCAGCCTTCGAGTTGCGCGACGACGGGGCCCTTCGCGATCGTCTCGCCCGCGCCGCCGATCGGCTCTCCTGGCGCCAGGAGAAGAGCCGCCTCGTCGGCCTCTACTCGGGACCGCCCTTCAACGCACGCTAGGACGCCGATTCGGTACTCAGCAGCGCTTCAACCGTTGCGATGCCTTGGCCTTGTTGCCCGAGCGGTCCCGGGCGACCACCCGGACCCTGTGCGTGCCCCTGCTCAGGCCCCGAAGCGAGATGCCCGTCCGCGGGCTGGCGGTGCGACGCACCAGCTCTCCGTCCACCAGCAGGCGCACCTGGCGCAGCTTCGAGTCCGCGCTCACCTTGACGCCGAGCTTGACGCGACGGCCGGCGCACCCTGAGGGAACGCCGCGAACACGGATGTGCGGTGCGAAGGCGGCCTCGCGCACGTCGGCCCAACCCCCGTCGGGGTCGGCGCTCTCGAGCACGTCGTTGTACGAGTACCAGAACAGCATCCCGGGTTCGCCGTGGGAGATCGCCAGGTCGCGCATCTTCAGCATCTCGGCGCGAGTGGGGAAGGGGGCGTCGGGGTAGACGGTGGGGTAGTACTGCGCCCAGGAGAAGGCCTGCAGCACCATCGCCGCCTGGGTGCCGTACTTGGCGTTGGATGCGCGGTTCCCCGCCGCGATGCTCGGGAAGCGATTGAGGCCGGGCTCCAACCCGACGGGGTAGTAGTCGGTGGCGCCGACGTCGACGGCGGGAAGGAAGGGCTCGAGGCCAGCGGCCAGGTCGTCGCGCGGGAGCTGGACGAACATGGTCGGCTTGCCCGGCGCGATCTGCCCGACCTCGGCAGACAGCGCCGTCACGTCCGAGACGTTCTGGGCGGTGGGCAGCTGCTCGTCGCCGACGTAGAAGCCCCAGGTGGCGGGATGGTCCTTGACGATGCCGAGCGCGAACTGCTTGAACTCGGGATTGCTGTCGCAGCCGCAGTCGGGACCGAGGTAGCGGTAGTGATCGACCAGGTCGGTCCCGTCGCGCCAAGCCTTGTCGTTGAGCGGCCAGATCAGCTTGATCCCCGATGCGGCCGCACGGTCGGCGTAGGCGCGGACCTGCTGCGCGGAACCGAACCAGGCGGTGTAGTTGAGGACGTACTTGAAGCCCGCCTTCGCGATCGTGTGCAGCCGCTGCCCGCAGTCGAGCGTGGTCGAGTTCGGCGCGCACTGCTCGTAGATTCCCTGCGGCGGCAGCGAGGCACGCGCGGTGCCCGGGCCGAGCAGCGCCAGCACCAGCGCGGCGAGCGATCCGAGCAGGGCCAGGCGGGTCCGATTGGCCTCCATGGGTGCTTGAATCGGGCACCCACGGGGGGTCGATAAAACTGGTTAGCCCAGGTGGACGGACGGCTCCTAACGACCGTCGAGATCCTTGGACGAACGTTCGGCCTCAGTCGAGGCCGACGGCGGGTGAGACGGCTACGGGGTGTTCTGGTAGGCGAAGAATGAGGGCTTGCGCTCGCCGCTGGAGGTCATCAGCCCCCAGGCGGCGCTATCGGAGCCCGGCGGTTGGTCGTCGAGCCTGTACCAGCCGAGGCCCTGCACGTAGGGGATCTTGCTGGCCATGGAATAGGCCGCGCTCACCCAGTTGGCCTGCTCCTGGCGCGAGACGTAGTACCCGAGGAACAGAGTGGTCGGATGATCGGAGAGCACCGTCCATTCCGAGAGCCAGATCCTCGGTGTCCTGCGCTTGAACTTCTTCTTCTTTTTCTTCTTCTTCGCCGAGCCGGCGGTGGAGTGCGCTTGCCCTTCTTCTTCTTTTTCTTCTTGCCGACGTAGGCGCGCTTCAGCTCCTTGTGCAGCGTGTCGACGTCGTTGAGGCCGCGGAACTTGCCGGACGGCTTCAGGGCGATGTTGGGGAAGCGCGCCTCGAAGGGATTGTGCCCCCACCAGTCCACACGTGGGGGCCGGGCCTTCTTCCCGGTCCCTATCCGCAGCCACCTGATGAAGTCCGGCGTCGGGACGTTGCGCATGCTGTTCAGGGTCATGCCGCCGATCACGATGTTGCTCTTGTCCGCCTCCTTCAGAGCCCCGTAGGCCGCGTCCAGGACCCGGGCGTAGAGCCGCGGGCCGACCGGGCTGTTCTGCGGCATCGGCAGGAAGTTGTAGCCGTAGTTGGGCTCGCCCCAGATCATCCAGCGCTTGATGCTGGGGTAGCGCTTGCTGGCCGCGAACATGAAGTTGGCGTAGTCCTGGGGATCGTTCGGGGCCGTGGTCACACCCTGGCCGCCGTTGGCCCAGGGCGGCGTGCTCTTCACCATCGTCGCCAGCTGGATGCCGTTTGCGGCCGCCTGCTGGACCGCGTAGTCCGCGAAGGCGGGCCAGTTGTAGGCCGGGTCGTCGGGGTTGCGCGGGTTCTGCGGCCGCGTCTTCGCGACGTGGCTCCAGGGGAGCTGGAACTGGTAGACGTCGACGCCGAGCTGCCGGTAGAGGGGGAAGGCTGAGCACGGGCTGGGCCCGGTCGGACACTCGGGGTGGCCGACCGGGAACTTGTCGGGTCCCCAGAGGGACTTTTCGACAGCAGCGGTTGCCCCGGGGGCCGGTCCGAGCAAGGCGAGGGCCAAGACCCCGGTGAGGATTAGGTGCCGCTTCCGCATACCTGGCGGGTAGGAACGATAGAGAATGGTCGAAGTTGCGGTGCCGGTTGGAGATGATGTTTTGCGCTCGCTGCGGAAGCTACAAGCCGGCGCGGCCGCTGAGGCAGTCGCCGCCGCCGCTAGGACACATGGCTACCCTCCGGGCGCGAAGCCACAGCCGCGGCTCGCCCGCCATCCGCCCATCGTTCGAGGCTCGCTTCTGCCCAGGCCCGCTTGGGCAAGCGCTGGAGCTCGTGGACCACGTGCTCCAGGGCGTGAAAGTCGGCGGGGTCGGCCTCCTCGGACCAGAGCTTGCGCGCCAGCTCGTCGCGCTCGGCGACAGGCAAGCCGGAGAACAGGTACTCGCCAATGCGCTCATCCTGCGCCGTGCTTTCTCCCTGCCCGCCCAGCTGGCGAAGCAGCCCGACCAGTCGTACGTTGGTCTCCGCCGAGTCGGTACCGAGCTGCTCGGCGACCGTCCTGGCCGGCTGATCGCGTACCACGACCGCCTCAAGCGCGGAGACCGCACCGGGCGAAAGGGCCCGCAGCCGCTTCTCCATCTCGCCGCCTCGCTTCCGCTTGGGGAGGATCTGGCTCACGACCCGCCGGATCGCACGCCGATCCTCGACTGAGACGATGCCCAGCTTCAGCAGCGCGATTGGGTACAGCGCCAGCGCCACCAGCTCCACCACGGGCCGCCAGTCCCCTGCCAGCGGCCCGAGCACACGAGCCACGGCGATGCAGGCGCCACCCAGGGCCAGTGCCGACGCGATCTTTCCCCACTCGATCATGATCGGGCTCGGCCCGCGCTGTGAGAAGTAGGTCATCGCCGCCGTCCCGACGGTGAAGCCCGTGATCACCGAGAGAGCGGCGCCGTAGGCACCCAACCAGGGAACGAACAGCAGAGCCGACACGAGGAAGACGATCGCGGAGCTGATCGCGGCGCCGATGTAGACGACGATCTTGCGCGGGAAGCTCGAGAGACGGTAGACGGCGACCAGCAGGCCGTAGGTCAGGAAGGCCGCTCCCATCAGCGGGATCAGCGGCGCGGCCTCCGAATAGTCCGGCGGGGCGATCCGCACCAGGGTGTCGGCTGCCACCGTGATCAGCAACAACAGCAGCAATCCGGCGAGCACGAAGTAGGTGAGCAACCTGCCGCCGAGCGCGTCCTTGCCGCGTTGGGCAACCGCGGCGACGAAGGTCGAGGAGCCCCTCAGGGGTGTCCAGGCCATGAACAGGGCTGCCGTGAAGTAGTCGAGAAAGGCCCCCATCCTGTTCGCAAGCCGGTACAGGCCCACCTCGTCCTCGGGGGCGAACCAGGAGAGCGCGTAGATGTCCACGTTCTGCGCGATCCAGATCGAGATGATGATCGGCACCATGATCCTGCCGCGTCGCACGATCATGGCGGCGTCGAAGCGGTCGAAGGCCAGCTCGTAGTTATGGCGCGTCACCACCAACCCCACCAGGACCGCGGCGACGCTCCCGATCGTCGTGCCGAGGATCGCGCCCTCGACCCCGCCACCGGAGGCGACCAGGGGGATGACGCAACCAACGACAAGCACCGGGCGGACCGAGTTGAGTACTACGAACTTGCGCGGCTTCCGCTCCATCCGCAGGATGTTCGAGACCAGCCTCCAGATCGCTCCCGCAGCGCCGGAGACGGCCGCGATCACGATCAGCTCGGAGTCCGCGCTGTCGCCCATTACGAGCCCCGCGACCCAGGGCGAGAAGGAAACGATCACTGCCGTGCCAACCGCCGCGAGCAGGCATGTCGTAACGAGGCCGGTGCCCAGCGCCCTGCGCTTGGTTCCCGCCGCCGAGGCCTTCGCCTCGTCCTCGCCCTCGACCTCCTCCTCGCCCGCGGATCCGAACACCCACATGAAGGTCCCCTGCAGGATGCCGACGTTGTAGAAGACCGTGAGGAAGGCCGCGAACACGAGCAGCAGGGCCAGCTCCCCGAACTCTGCCGGTGGCAGAAAGTGCGTCAGGACGATGACGCTCGCCAGGGCGAGGCCGAAGCTGATCACCGCTCCGACCACGTAGATGCCGGTGTCGCGGCTGAGCCGGGCGCCAAACGCCTCGTCCATCCTCGGCTTGCCCTCGGGGCCTGGCTGGGCCTGTCCTGCGCCGACTGCGGTCATTTCGGGCGTCGGGCCGTGAGGTGCTGGTAGCGAGCGAAGCGCCGGATGAATCCGGGCCACCGGCTCGCGGGCGAGGCGACGTGGGAGGCATCGCTGAAGCCTGCCCTGCTCAGCTCGCGAACACCCTCGCGCGGGGAGGTCAGCCGAACGCTGGATCGTGGGCGCCCAGCGAGCTCGGCGAGCCGTCCCGCTTGGCGGGGCGGAAGCAGCTGGATCAGAGGCAGGCCGGTGAACTGATCCCTGGGGCTCCAGCGGTTTGGGTTCCTGATCACCAGCAGCCCGCCAGGCTTCAGGACCCGGCGCGTCTCCGCCAGCGCGGCGCGGCGGTCCTCGCGGGAGACGATGTAGCAGAGGCTGTTGTTCAGGATCGCAAGATCGAAGCTAGTGTCGTCAAGCTCCAGCTCCTCCATGCGGCCGCGCCGCAGTTCCACCTTCAGGTGGTGCTCGGCGGCCACCGCCCGGCCCACCCGCAGGCGGGAGTCGACCGGATCGATGCCGATCACCTCCGCCCCATGGGCGGCGAAGTACACGGAAAGGGCGCCGAAGCCGCAGCCCAGATCGAGCAGCCGCAGCCCCGCGAGCGAACCCCGGCCGTCGCCGGTGATGATCTCGATCAGGGGCGAGGCCCTGCGCTCGACGAAGCCGGAGTTCGTCTCCAGGGTGTTTAGCCCGGCTGGATCTTCGAGGCTCTCGCCGTGCTCCGCGTAGAAGCCGAGCACGCTGCGCCGGAGCGAGTCGGCTATCGGAGCGAAGTCTTCGAAATCACTAGGAGTCATAGCTTGGCCGGTCAGTCCCGGTTCTGATCGGCCTGCTGGGGCCGTGGTTTGAGTCAGGTAGCAGGGCGCTCAGGGCCCGGTCCAGCCACAGGCTCGCTCCCGAGGCCCAGTTGTTGGGATGCGTTACGCAGAGCACCGGCGAAACCTGCCCCGCGAACAAATCGTCAGGATTGACGCCGTCCTTCCAATATCCCTCAGGGGCCGAACGGTCAGTCAACCAGAATGCGAGATCCCGGCCACGCATGGACTCATTGCCGTCGAACTCGATCCCGTAATCGCTCCACGACTCCCTTCGGAGCAAGTCCGAGTTGTGTACCCCCGGCACCCGTGAATCGCCGTGTGGAACCACGCTCCGTATCGGTCCGAACAGGCGGGCGAAGGCGGCGATCTCGTCGCGCAGGCAGCGCCGGCTCTCCTCGATCAGGGCCTGGTCCGGGGCGGTTATGCCGCGCGCGAGCGCCTTTCGGGTAAGGGTCTCGTAGTGCAATCCCACCTCGAAGCCGGCATCCCTGAGGGCCCGGACCACGGTTGGGTGAGCCGTCCGCCAGCGGAAGTACCACGAGGAGCGAGTGCCCAGCTCCTGCTCGGTGCGAGCCATCGCCAGGGCGGACCGCGGATGTTGATCGATGTCGTGGCGCAGGATCAACGTTGGCGTCTCCTTTTCCGATGCATCTCGCAACCAGCCCTCCAGCGGAAGCAGGCGGTAGCCGTGACGGCGAGCGGAGAGCAGGAATCTGCGGTACTCCGGCCATCGCGCGCGCGATAGGGTGCGAGAGAGCCTCGGTCTGAGCCGAGTCGAGGCGCTACGACTCATTCTTCACCGCCGTCACTGCCCAGTTGCGTCCGTGATCGCCTCCGTGTAGGTATCCAGCAGGAGGCGCGACTCGCTCTCCCACCGGAGCTTCTCCGCGGCCTTCCGGGAGGCAAGTCGGAACTGCTGATTGCGTTCGGGGCGGAGGATCTCCCTCAGCTTTGAGGCAACGTCACCTGCATCGTCGGGGCTGGCGACCAGGCCGACCCCGTGTTCCTGAATGAAGCTTCCGATCACCGGGCAGATCGCTGCCCAGCACCGGTAACCCCGCGAGCACGTACTCGAACAGCTTGTTTGGGAGGGTCATTTCGTAGGAGAGGCAGATTGGCTGGATCAGCGCCAGCCCGGCGTCGGCCGTGCCCAGCTCTTCGATCACCTTTGTCGGAGCGACCGGAAGTGCGAACTCGATCCGATCGCCCACGTCCAAGTCGCGCGCGAGCTGCGTCAGCTGATCGCGGTAGGAGTCGTGGATCGGCCCGATCAGGCGCAGCCGCGCCTCCGGCAGGCGCGCCACGGCGTGTATCGAGATCTCCAGGCCTCGGTTGCGGGTGAGGGCGCCTACATAGGCGAGCGTGGAGCCCGTGGTCTCGTCTGGCCGAGCTCCCTGCCCGTGGCGAGGTTCACTTGCGCCCCCGCGCAGATCGGGAATGTTTCGCACCACCCGAGGCGGCGGGATCCGGTAGCGCCGAGCCATCACCGACGCGTAGCCGGGGCTCGCGGTGATCGTCCGGTGGGCCA
>CAWABY010000014.1:120000-172876 GCA_963780395.1 uncultured Solirubrobacterales bacterium | reverse complement strand
ACCCAGACCATTCTCTCGGCCGCAAACGGGCTCATCTCCCACAACCGGACGAACCGCGAGAAAAACCTGTGGACCGACGCGGGGGAGGGCGAGAAGATCACCGTCGCCGAGCTCGACGACGAGCACGGCGAGGCGCGCTACGTCGCCGGCGAGATCGAGGAACTGGTCGACAAGGGGGAGATCGAACGCGACGAGATCGCGGTCTTCTACCGGACCAACGCCCACAGCCGGGTACTTGAGGACATCCTCGTTCGCTACGAGCTGCCCTACCAGGTGATCGGCGGCACCAAGTTCTACGAGCGGGCCGAGATCAAGGACGCGGTCGCGTACCTGAACCTGCTCGTGAACCCGGCCGACGAGGTCAGCTTCTCACGCGTCGTCAACTCCCCGCGCCGGGGCATCGGCGACACCAGCCAGGGGCGGTTGCGCTCGCACGCCAACACCACCGGGCGCACGATCTGGGAGGTGGCGCGCGAGCCCGAGGCGGTCCCGGGCTTGGGCGCCGCCGCGATCAAGTCGGTGAGCCGCTTCGTGGAGCTGATCGAGGAGCTGCGCGGCGAGTTCGAGAACGCTCCCGTGGCCGAGCTGATGCGTGCGCTACTGGAGCGAAGCGGCTACTTCGACGCGCTGCGCGCCGAGCGCACGATCGAGGCCGAGGGCCGGATGGAGAACCTGGAGGAGCTGGTCGCCGTCGCCGCCGAGTTCGACGCGAACCGCGCCCTCGAGGGCGAGTCCGAGCTGACGCCACTGGAGGAGTTCCTGCAGGCGATCTCGCTCTACACCGACCAGGACGACATCGAGCGCGGCGAGTCGAAGGTGACGCTGATGACCCTGCACAACGCCAAGGGCCTCGAGTACGAGGCCGTCTTCATCATCGGAGCCGAGGAAGGGGTCTTCCCGCACTCGCGCTCCCTCGAGGAGGGCAACGAGGAGGAGGAACGCCGCCTCGCCTACGTCGGCATCACCCGGGCGCGCAAGCGCCTCTGGCTGACCCACGCGCGCAGCCGGCGGCTGTTCGGGGACCGCGCCGGCGGCTACCCGTCGCGCTTCCTCGCCGAGTTGCCGGACGAGCTAGTTGAGCGCGAGGGAACCAACGAGCAGGCGCTCACGGGCTGGGCCTCGGGCAGCGGTGGCGCGTCGCGTCCGGCTCGCGCCGGGGCCGCCTCGGACTACGGCACCGGCGACGACGTCGTCCACGCCAGCTTCGGGGAGGGCGTCGTCACCAGCGTCGAGCCGGGGGGCGTCATCGTCGTGCGCTTCGCCGGGGACGGCGCCGAACGCAAGCTGATGGCCGACTACGCACCGCTGCGAAAGGCGGGTTGATGGCGGCGAAGGTGATCGACGGCAAGGCCGTGGCCGCGGAGGTGCGTGCCCGTGTCGCCAAGGACGTCGAATCGCTGAGCGGCGACCTCGGTCGCCCTCCCGGGCTGGCGACGGTCCTGGTCGGCGACGACCCCGCTTCGGCGATTTACGTGCGCCGCAAGCGCGAGGCCTGCGAGGAGGTCGGCATCGCCTCCCACCACCACGAGCCGGCCGGCGACGTCTCGCAGGAGGACCTGGTGGCCCTGATCGCGGAGCTGAACGCGAACGACGAGGTCGACGGGATCCTCTGCCAGCTCCCGCTCCCCGACCACCTCGACGCCGACGCGATCGTGAACGCGATCGACCCCGGCAAGGACGTGGACGGCCTCACCCCGATCAGCGCCGGCCGCCTGGCTCGCAATGAGCCCGGCCTGGTTCCCTGTACGCCCCTCGGCGTGATGGAGCTGCTGAGCAGCGCCGGCGTGGATCCATCGGGCAGGGAGGCGGTGATCGTGGGGCGCTCCAACCTGGTCGGCAAGCCTCTCTACAGCCTGCTGCTGGGCGCCAACGCGACCGTGACCACCTGCCACAGCAAGACCGCCGACCTCGGCGAGGTCTGCCGCCGCGCCGAGATCCTCGTCGCCGCCGCGGGCAAGCCCGAGCTCGTCACCGGCGAGATGGTGCGTCCGGGGGCGACGGTGATCGACGTCGGCACCAACCGCACCGACGACGGGCTCGTCGGCGACGTCGACTTCGACGGGGCCGCCGAGGTCGCGGGCGCGATCACCCCGGTGCCCGGCGGAGTGGGGCCGATGACGATCGCGATGCTGCTGGCGAACACCGTGCAGGCGGCCCGTGGTTGAATCGGGGCGCTGATGGAATCTTCTCGACCGGACCGCACAGCGCTGCTGGGCGCCGCCGTGGCGGGCGCGAGCGGCGTGCTGCTGGTGATCTCGCTGTTCATGACCTGGTACGAGTTCCCGGGATCGGGCTTCGGCGGGCAGGTCGGTGACGTGCTCGGGCTCGATGTCACCGACGCGCTGACGCGCAGCGGCTGGGAGGCGTTCGAGGTCCTCGACGTGATCTGCGTCGTCGCTGCCCTGGTCGCCGTCGTCAGGGCCGCGACCGCCGTGCTCGGGGACGACGACAACCCATCGATCCCCGGCAGCGTGCTCACCCTGGCGCTCGGCGCGGTCGCGCTGGCCTTCATCCTCTACCGGGTCGTGAATCCGCCCGGGATCGGGCTCAACCGCGAGCTGGGGCTGTGGGTAGGGGCCTTCTCGGCCGGGGGCATCGTCTACGGAAGCTTCCTGGCGATGCAGGCGAGCAGAACCGGCTAGAAGCAACCGACCCCCGCTTTAGGGTTCGCGCTACGCATTGACACCGGGGCCCGTGCGGTCCCAGGCGCGCTCGGCGCGCCCAAGTTCACCGAGAAAAGGAGAAACATGGACACAGGAAATCTCGGGAGGGGCGCAATGATCGCCGGCATCAGCGGCGTGCTCCTCTTCATCTTCATGTTCTTCGGGTGGTACGGCGCTCCGGATGTGGTTGACGAGGCGGTCCAGCAGGCTCAGCAGGCCGCCGAGGCGCTGGGGGTGGACGCCCCTGCCGTCGAGGAGGCCGACACCTCGATCAACGCCTGGGAGTCGTTCGACTTCACGGATCTGATCCTGCTGCTGGCGGTCCTGGTCGCGGTCGGACTTGCCGCGATGACGCTCGCCGGTTCATCGGCGAGCCTGCCGGTCGCGGGCAGCGCCCTGACGTGCGGCATAGGCGCGCTGGCGTTCCTGTTCGTCCTCTACCGCACGATCGACCCTCCGGCCGAGGGGCTCGAGCGCGAGATCGGCCTCTACCTCGGCCTGCTCGCAACCGCGGGCATCGCCGTCGGCGGCTATCTCGGCATGCAGGAGGAGGGGACCTCCTTCTCCGAGCAAGGGGACCGGCTCAGGGCCTGACCCCCGGACCGGTCGCAGTTTGCGAAGGCCGTCCCGCGTGAGCGGGGCGGCCTTTTCCGTGTAGGTTCCCGGCTGAGCAGTCTCCGACATCCGACTCCGAGGAGGGCACTTGTACGCAGGAGGAATTTCCCAGGGCCAGATCGTGGCGCTGGTTTCGGCTGTCGCGCTGCTCGTTTCCCTCTTCCTCGCCTGGGGCGGGATCGGCGGAGACCTCCCGGCGCTGCCCCAGGGCGCCGAGGACATCCCGGGCGCCGCGGGCGTGGCCGACGCAGCCGAGGACGCCGCCAACCTGACCGGTTGGGAGAGCCAGAACACGCTCGACATCTACCTCGCGATCGTGGCCGCACTGGTGCTGGGCAACGCGCTGATGACCTTCATGGGAAACCGCGAGGGCCTTCCCTTCGCCCCGGCGGCCGCGACCTTCCTGCTGGGCGTGATCGGGACGATCCTGACCGTCTACGTGCTGATCGACCTACCCGAGGGAGCGGACCCGAAGGTCGGCCTGTTCGTCGCCATCGCGGCCGTGCTGGGGGTCGCGATCGGCTCCTTCCTCCAGATGCGCGACGAGGTCGCCGAGGCGTACTGACCAACCCCCTCGGCGACCCGCATCGCGCAGGCGATGATGGTCATCATCGGGTTCACCCCGACCGAGCCGGGCAGCAGGCTGCCGTCGGCCACGAACAGCCCCTCGGCGCCGCGCACGGCGCCGTCGGGATCGGTGACGCTGGTGGCGGGGTCGGCCCCCATGCGCGCCGTGCTCATCGGGTGGAAGGCCTCGAGCCGCAGGTCACCCGGCCGGAAGCGAGCCGATTCGAAGTCGGCGAGCTGTTCGCGCCTGATCACGGAGACCGGCCCGGTGTTGGGATAGACCTCGGTCGCGCCCGCTGCGAAGTGAACCTCGGCGGCGCGCGCGATCCCGAACTGGATCGTGCGCGCCTCCTCGGCGCTGAGCGCGTAGGAGAGCCGCAGCGAGCCGTCGGATCGCAGCCCCACGCGACCCGATGAGCGGTCGTGCAGGTGCACGCCGATCGAGGCGATGCGGTCGAAGCGCCCCACCCGCTCCATGAACTCGGCGCCGACGCCGGGCAGCCACTGGGCGCCGAACGAGAGCGGGGTGAAGGTCGCTTCCAAGAGGATGCCCTGGGGCTGCCACTCGTCCACGTAGTAGCTCTGCATCACGCCCTCCCAGCCGCGCACGTCCTGCTCGTAGCGCGCTCCGATCCATGCCGCGGGGTGGACATGCAGGTTGCGCCCCAGCGCGGGATGGTCGAGGCCGGAGCGCAACAGCAGCTCGGGGGTGCCGAAGGCGCCTCCGGCGCTGATCACAGCCTTGGCCCTTACCTGCCAACGGCGGCCCTCGGCCGGTCGCCCTGCGAGCGCGGCCTCCTCGGCCGCGGTGGTCGGGAACCCGGCCAAGCAGTCGAGGCCGCGGGCGCGCCCGTCTTCGAGCAGGACCCGGTCGACTCGGACTCCGGCACGGACGCGGGCGCCGGCGGCGACCGCGGCGGGCAGGTAGGAGACGTGGGCGGAGCGCTTTGCGTCCAGGCGGCAGCCGAGGGGGCAGGAGCTGCACTGCACGCAGGCGCCGGCGTTGCGCGCGATCGGTCCGCCGCTCGCCCCCAGCGCCGCCGCGCCCTCCATGCAGAGCTGCCCGTTGCGACCCATGTGCTCGGGGTCGAGCGGTGTCACCGCCAGCATCGCCTCGGCGGCCTCGTAGCGTCCATCGAGATCGCCCGCCCAGCCGATCCCGTCACGCTCGCTCCATTCGGAGAGCACCTCCTGGGGCGCCCGGAAGCATGTGCCCGAATTGATCACGGTGGTGCCGCCGACCGTGCGCCCGACCGGGATCGGGATCGCGGGCTTGCCCGTGGCGATTGTGAGGCCGCCGTCGCGGTACATCAGCGGCAGGCCCTCGATCGGGTCGCTCGGATAGCTGTCGCGATCGACGTGCGGTCCCGACTCCAACACCAGCACGTCCAGGCCCTGTTGCGCCAGCAGATACGCGGCGACGGCGCCGCCCGCACCCGAGCCGACGATGGCGACGTCGCAGTCGGTGCCCTCGCCGGCGGGGACGAGGTCGCCCAGCGGCCCGACCTGCGGCTCGGGCGTTCCCTCGCGGACCGCGCAGCGGGCCTCGTAGCCCACCGCCTCGCGAACGCGCTCGTCGCGCGCCCAGCCGACCATGGACAGAGTCTTCGCCAGCAGCAACAGGTCGCGGCGGGGGCCCAGCCTCGAGCGCTCCAGCTTCGCCAGGAAGGCGGTGCGCCGTTCGATGCCCATACGGCTGAAGCGCCGCGGGAAGGGAAGCCACTCGAACAGGCGCAGCGCCAGCTTCACGACGGAGACGGTCCGCGGCGGCAGCCGCGTCAGGAAGCCTCCGACCAGCTCGCCCACGGGGACCTGGGCCTCGGCGGCCGGCAGGGCTGCGTTACCGGGGGCGACCGCCTCGGCGATCGCGCGCAGCGTGCGCAGCTCGGCGGCCCCCAGCCCCGGCGCGCGCCTTCAACCGGGGGCCGCGGGTTCGCCGACCCTGCCCGCGAGGTGCCAGAGCAGCAGCGAGGCGCCCACGAGGGAGCCGTCCACGATCCCATTGAGGAGATAGGCGAACACATCGTCCTGCACGAAGAACACCAGCGAGGTGACGGAGCTCGCCGCCTTGCCCGCCGCCAGCGCCAGCAGCATCGGCCGGTAGCGGACCACGTCGGAGGCCGCGATCAGCGCCAAGAAGGTGATCACGACCATGTAGGCGAAGCCGAGTGAGAGCCACAGCCGCTCGTCGGTCTCCGGCGCAGGCGCGAAGTCACCGAAGTTGTCGCCGAACTCGGTCAGGCGCGCCAGGGTGGCGTCGGGCCAGGCGATGAAGAAGAACCCGACCAGCGCGAACCCCCCGGCCATCAGCAGCAGGTTGAGGCGGACGAAGCGCTCTGCCCTCTCGCCGGTCATCGGTGGCTGATCCTAGACGCGAAATGGACGATTTCGCTCATATATCGCGCGCGTTGCGCCGATGATTGTCTCAACCCCACTATTGGCTGGAAGCTGCCCGACCGCTTTGGTAGCTTCGCCTCGAAGCACGGAGGGGGAGGGAAATGACTCGAGTCAAGCCACTGCTATCCCTGTGCATCGCATCCGCGATTCTGCTCGTAGGCGCCGCCCCGGCAGCGGCTGCGACCTTCACCGTCAACGATGCGGGCGACCTCCCCGACCTCGCCGTTGACGGCACCTGCGAGGCGAGCGCGGGAGCAGGCGATTGCACCCTGCGCGCGGCGATCGACGAGTCGAACCAGGACAGCTCCGACGTCGACACGGTGAGCTTCGATGCCGGCCTCGGCACCATCAGCCCCGGCTCGGTGCTTTCCATCACCGGGCCGATCACGATCGACGGCAACGGCAACGGCCCGGGCGCCGGCAACACGATCGTCGACGGCGGCGACCTGTGGCAGCTCTTCAGCGTCGCCTCCACGGCGACGACGGCCACCTTCACGGACCTCAGGCTTCAGAACGCCTTCCTCGACACGCGCACCGGCGGCGCCGGCGCCGCGCTGCGAACTGACGCCGGCGCCACCCTGCTGGACGGCGTCGTCGTGACCGAGAACGCGATCGACGGGCTGGGCGACGGGCGCGGGGCCGGCGTCTTCGCCGGCAACAGCGCCGGAACGCTGAGCGTCGAGGACAGCGTCATCAGCGACAACGAGATCACCTCCGACGGCAACAACAACGGGGCCGGCATCTCGAGCGACGCCGCGTTGACGATCACGACCACCACGGTCAGCGGCAACGACATCCTGGACGGGACCAGCGCCCAGGGGGGCGGCGTGCTCGCCAACGCCGGCTTCAGCCTGCTGCGCAGCACGCTCGCCAGCAACACGGCCGTGGTCCACGGGGCTACCGGCGGGGCGGTCGGCGAGGGCGGGGCGCTATTCGGCGGCGCCAACCCGGGCATCCGCACGATCGCCTCGAGCACGATCAGCGGCAACGCAGCCGCCGACAGCGGCGGCGGCATCGAGCTCAACGGCGACGCCTCCATCACCGGCGTCACCTTCCTCGGCAACAGCGGCGCCACGATCGGCCAGGACCTGTACTCCGACGGGGGAATGGCCACGGCGAAGAACTCGATCTTCGGCTCCGCCGGTGCCTGCGGCGAGGGCAACGGCACGATCGTCGCCCAGCCGGCGGGCACGAACATCGACGTCGGCACGACCTGTGGCTTCAAAGGCAGCCAGAATCAGATCAACACGATCCCGGTGCTGGGATCGCTGGACGACAACGGCGGTCCGACGCCCACCCATGCGCCGCTCGCCGGCAGCCCCGCGATCGACATGACCAGCGGCTGCGGCAGGCTCGTGCTCGATCAACGCTCGATCACGCGGCCGCAGGGCACGCGCTGCGACGTGGGCGCGGTCGAGGTGCAGTACAGGCAGTTGACCGCGACCAAGAGCGGCTCGGGCGCCGGCACGATCAGCTCCGCCCCCACCGGCATCAGCTGCGGCGGGGACTGCACGGAGAGCTATTTGCCGGGGGCCTCGGTGACGCTGACGGCGACCCCGTCCCCGGGCTCGGTGCTCGGTTCCTGGAGCGGATGCGACAGCAGCAGCGGCGATCAGTGCACGGTCGCGCTCGGCAGCTTCGCGAGCGGGTCGGACCGGATGGTGAGCGCGAGCTTCGAGCCGGAGCCGCCCGCGCCGCCTCCCCCGAACCCGCCGGCGGTGACGCCGCCGAAGAAGAAGAAGAAGTGCAAGAAGGGCCAGAAGCTGAAGAAGGGCAAGTGCGTCAAGAAGAAGCGCAAGAAGCCTTGAGCCCACCCTGAGGCGCTCCGCGATCCGCGACCGCTCGCGGGGGCAACCTAGAATCCGGCCGCATGATCGATCGAGAGCAGGTCCTGCACGTGGCGCGCCTGGCGCGCCTGCGCCTCAGCGACGACGAGGTCGAGCGCATGTCCTCGGAGCTGAGCGGCATCCTCGAGCACGTCGAGCGCATCTCGGCGCTGGACCTCGACGGCGTCGAGCCGACCTCGCACGTGATCGAGCTGCAGAACGTGCTGCGCCCCGACGAGCCGCGCCCGAGCTGGCCGCGCGAGAAGATGCTGGAGTCCGCGCCTGACCCGGCCGACGGCGCCTTCCGCGTCCCCTCGCCGCAGGCCTGATGGGGCGATGAATGTCGCTTGAGCTCCTCGACCTGACCGTGCGGCAGGCGGCCGAGCGGATCCGCGCCAAGGAGCTCGCACCCGGGGAGTACTTCGACGCGTACCGCGAAGCTGCCGCCGCCGACTCACTCGGCGCCTACCTCTGGGTCGAGGACGGTGACCCGGAAGCCCGCCTGGCCGCCGATCTGAAGCGCAGCGGCCGGGCGGAGCTGGTGGGAATCCCGGTCGCGATCAAGGACATCTTCTGCACCGAGGGCATCGCCACCACCGCCGGCTCGCGCATCCTCGAGGGCTACGTGCCGCCCTACACCTCGACGGCCGTTCGCAAGCTGCAGGAGGCCGGTGCGGGCGTGCTCGGCAAGACCAACATGGACGAGTTCGCGATGGGATCGTCCAACGAGAACTCCGGCTACGGGCCCGTTCGCAATCCCTGGGACACCGGCCGGGTCCCGGGCGGCTCCTCGGGCGGCTCCGCGGCGGCCGTCGCGGGCCGCCTCGCCCCGTGCGCGATCGGCACCGACACCGGCGGCTCCATCCGCCAACCCGCGTCGCTGTGCGGGATCGTGGGCCTGAAGCCGACATACGGCGCCGTCTCGCGCTACGGCGAGATCTCCTTCGCATCATCGCTGGACCAGTGCGGGCCGCTGACCCGGGACGTCACCGACGCGGCGCTGCTGCTGGGGGCGTTGGAGGGACGCGACCCCTGCGACTCGACCTCGGTCGGGATCACCGGCGGCGTCCAGCTGCCCTCGAGGGAGGACCTGAAGGGGCTCAGCTTCGGGGTTCCGCGCGAGCTGGCCGGCGACGCGGAGGGAATCGAGGCCGGGGTCCGCAAGACCTTCGAGCGCACCGTTGCGCTGATCGAGGAGCTTGGCGGCGAGGTCTCGGAGACCGAGCTTCCTCACGCCCCCCACGGGATCTCGGCTTACTACGTGATTGCGCCTGCCGAGGCATCGTCGAACCTGGCCCGCTACGACGGCGTGCGCTTCGGCCCCCGCTCGGACGGCGACGACCTGACCGAGATGTACGAGCGCACGCGCCACGACGGCTTCGGGGACGAGGTCAAGCGCCGGATCATGCTCGGCACCTACGCGCTCTCCTCAGGCTATTACGAGGCCTACTACGGGCGCGCCCAGAAGGTACGGACGAAGATCGCCCAGGACTTCGCGATGGCCTTCGAGAGCTTCGACTTCGTCGTCACCCCGACCTCGCCCACGGTCGCCTTCGAGCTCGGCGCCCGCACCAACGATCCCCTTGCCATGTACATGAGCGACTACTGCACGGTGCCGATGCCGCTCGCCGGCATCCCCGCGATCTCGATCCCCGCGGGCCTGGCCGAACCGGACGACGGCGGACCAGCCGCCCCCGGACGCGAAGCGGAGGAGGCGGCGCCTTCCTTGCCTGTGGGCTTCCAGATCGCGGGTCCCGCCTTCAGCGAGAGCGGCATGCTCGACGCCGCCTACGCGCTGGAGCGGGCGATCGGGTTCGACGCCCTCCCGCCCGGCCGCGACGGGAGGGGTGCGTGAGCGCGGCGATGCCGGACTGGTGGCAGGACAAATCGCCGCAGCTGAGCGACGAGGAGACCATCGAGGCGGTTCGCGACGCGCTCGACATGCTGCCGCCCAAGTTCGCCAAGGAGCTCGCCGACGTGGCGGTGATCGTCGAGGACCGCCACCCGACCGAGGACCTGATGGGGATCTACGACCCCAGCGGCGGCCTGCAGCGGATCGTCATCTTTCGCGACACCCACCCCTCGCGCGACGAGGTGATCCGGACGGTCCTGCACGAGGTCGGCCACTACTTCGGCATGGACGAGCGACAGGTCGAGGGGCTCGGGCTCTGATGGCCGCGGACCCGAACATGAACCATGCCTACGAGGCCGTGATCGGGCTGGAGATCCACGTCCAGCTCTCGACACGGACGAAGATGTTCTGCGGCTGCGAGCTCAGCTTCGGCGACGAGCCCAATCTCCACACCTGCCCCGTCTGCCTCGGCCACCCGGGGACGCTGCCGACCATCAACGAGCAGGCGATCAACTACGCCCTGATGATCGCCGCCGCGCTCGAGTGCGAGGTGCCCCCGCGGAACGAGTTCGCGCGCAAGAACTACTTCTATCCCGACCTGCCGAAGGGCTACCAGATCAGCCAGTTCGACCAGCCGATCGCAGTGGGCGGGACCTTCGCCGGCGTCGGCATCACCCGCGCCCACCTGGAGGAGGACGCCGCCAAGCTCACCCACATGGGCGAGTCGGGTCGCATCCACGGCTCGGGGTCCTCGCTGGTGGACTTCAACCGCGGCGGCACGCCCCTGGTCGAGATCGTCACAGAGCCCGACATCCGCAGCTCTGCCCAGGCGCGCGAGTGGGCGCAGCTGCTGCGCGAGACGATCCGCCAGCTCGGCGTCAGCGACGTCAACATGGAGGAGGGGAGCCTGCGAGTGGACGGCAACATCTCGCTGCGCCCCCAGGGCTCGGACGAGCTCGGAGTCAAGACCGAGCTCAAGAACATGAACAGCTTCCGCTTCCTCGAGCGCGGGATCGAGGCCGAGCTGCAGCGCCAGCGCGAGCTGCTCGACGCGGGCGAGCCGGTCGAGCAGGAGACGCTCCACTTCCATCCCGAGGACGGATCGCTGACGCCGCTGCGCTCGAAGGAGTACGCGCACGACTACCGGTACTTCCCCGAGCCCGACCTGGTCCCGGTCGCCCCGACCGAGGCGATGCTGAAGGAGGCCCGCGAAGCGCTTCCCGAGCTGCCGGCGGCGCGGCGCGAGCGCTACATGAGCGAGGTCGGCATTTCCGAGGAGGCCGCGAGCGCCCTCGCCTTCCAGCCTTCCTACGGGGAGTACTTCGAACGGGCGCTGGAGGCGTCCGGCGACGGCGCCTCGGCCAAGGCGATCTCGAACTGGGTCACCGGCGAGCTCGTGGCCGCGCTGCGCGAGGCCGGCGGGGAGGAGGACCCGATGTCGTCGAAGGCGACGCCGGAAGCGGTGGCGGCCCTCGCCGGCCTGGTGGAGGGAAAGTCGATCTCACACGGTTCCGGCAAGCAGGTGCTGGCGAAGCTGGTCGCCGAGGGCGGCGAGCCGGCGGCGATCGTGGAGAGCGAGGGCCTCGGCCAGATCTCGGACTCCGGGGAGCTGGAGAAGATCGTCGACGCAGCGATCGAGGCCGAGCCCGAAGCCGCGCAGCAGGTTCGCGACGGCAACGCCAAGGCGGCCGGCCGGATCATGGGCGCGGTCATGAAGGAGACCCAGGGCCGCGCCGACGGCGGCGCGGTGCAGAAGCTGATCCGCGAGCGCCTGGGCGCCAAGTAGTAGCGGGCGGAACCGCCCCCATGATGCGCTTGTAACAAACTGTTACAAGCCTCCCGATCCCGGTCATACTAGGGGCATGGCCTCGAACGTGGTGATCGTCGGAGGTGGATTCGCGGGGGCGACCTGCGCCCGCAAGCTCGAGGCGCTGCTGCCGACCCAGTCGGCCCGCCTGCAGCTCGTCAACGACGTCAACTTCATTCTCTACACGCCGTTCCTGCCCGAGGCGGCGGCGGGGCTGCTGGAGCCGCGCCACGTGGTGACCCCGCTGCGCGAGATCCTGGATCGCACCTACCTGCGGCTCGGGGCGGTGTGCGGGCACGATCCGGCGGCCCGCACGGTCGAGCTGCGAACCCACGAGGGCGAGTCCGAGCAGCTCCGCTACGACCAGCTGATCCTCTCGGTCGGCTCGGTCTCGCGCACCCTTCCGGTACCGGGCCTCGACCGCCACGCGATCGGCTTCAAGAGCCTCGCCGACGCGATCTGGCTGCGAAACCACGTGATCGAGTCGCTCGAGCTCGCCAACTCCTCGGAGGACCCCGAGCGCCGCGAGCGGTTTCTGACCTTCGTCTTCATCGGCGGCGGCTACGCCGGGCTCGAGGCGCTGGCCGAGCTGCAGGACTTCGCCGCCGACGCGATGGAGCGCTATCCGCGCGCCCGCCTGCATGGGATGCGCTGGATCCTGGTCGAGGCGACCGACCGGGTGCTGCCCGAGATCGACCGCAAGCTGGCCGACTACGCGCTCGCCGAGCTGCGCGGGCGCGGGATCGAGGTTCGCCTGGGCACCACGCTCGACGCGGTCGCGGCTGACAGCGCCACCCTCTCGACCGGCGAGACGGTGCCGACTCGGACCGTCGTCTGGACGGCCGGGGTGACGCCTCACCCGAGCCTGGCGCGGCTGGCGGTGCCGCTGGACGAGCGCGGCCGCGTGATCGTGGACGAGAGCCTGCGGGTGCAGGGCCAGGAAGGCGTCTGGGCGCTCGGCGACTGCGCCGCGGTGCCGGAGCCGGGACCGGGGGGCACCGCGCCGCAGACGGCGCAGCACGGCATCCGCCAGGCGCGCGTGGTCGCCCACAACGTCGCCGCCGCGCTGCGCGGGACGCCGCCGCGCCGCTACCGCTACTCCAGCCGCACCGCCTTCGTCAACCTCGGCCGCTACAAGGCCGTGGGCCGGATCGGGCCCTTCACGTTCCGCGGCTTCCTGGCCTGGTGGATGGCCCGCACCTACCACCTGAGTCAGATCCCCGGCCTGTTCCGCAAGGTCCGCGCCGTGGTGGACTGGACGGTGAGCCTGCCGTTCTCGCGCGACACCGCGGAGGTCGGTTCGATCGGCCACCCGAGGCCGCTGATGGCCGAGGTGTACGAGGCCGGGGGCACCCACCGCCCGCTCTCGATCGAGGCGCCGCGGGTCGAGGCCGAGGACCAGTAACCAGGCCGGCCGGCTACCGCACCGTCAGGTGCGCGTTCATGCCCCGCCTCTTGCTGAGCTCGGCGACCGCGGCCATCCCTGTCAACCCTCCTTTCCTGCCTACGGCGTCGGCAGCGCGCGTGCGTACCTTTAACCTCGGCCACGGTCGCGGACGGGCGGCGGAGCCGGGCGTGTGGGGGGCCGCGTACCCTCGTCAATGTGGACGGCGCCGGCTACATCGTGATCGCGATCAGCTTCGGCCTGGCGACGGGTTTCGTCGGCCGAGCCAAGGGCAGCTCATTCCTGATCTGGTTCGCGGTTGGCGCCGTGATCCCGCTGCTGGGCCTGATCGCGGCCTTCCTCTACCGCTCAGAGCGCACCGAGCCCGAGCGCCGCTGCCCCAACTGCGGCAAGGTGCTGAAGCTCTACGTCCAGGTCTGCCCCCGTTGCGGTACGGACCTCTACCTGCCGACGGAGGACGAGCCGGTCCGGCACCCCGGGGCTACCTGAGCCAGGTGCGGACGATCGCGTTGGTGAAACCGAGGCCATAGCGGACGACGGCCGGCTTCTTGGAGTGGCCCGAGAGGCGCTTGTCGACGGTGACCGGCACCTCCTTGGCGGGGATGCCGCGCTTGATCGCCTCGATCATGAACTCGGAGGTGTGGAACTGCTCCTGGCGCAGCACCAGGGAGGGGAGGACCGTGGTGCGAACGGCGCGGTAGCCGTTGGAGCAGTCCGAGACCTCGGGTTCGCGTGATGAAGGAGACGACGCGGTTGAAGAACACGATGCCCAATTCCCGCGAGCGGGAATTGGGGTCTGCCTGCCCGAGCACTCGGGAGCCGTGGGCCATGTCGACCTCCCCATCGACGATCGGCTTCACCAGCCGCTCCATCTCCTCGGGGCGGTGCTGGCCGTCGGCGTCGAGGGTGACCACGATCCTCGAGCCCGACTCCGACATCAGCCGGTAGCCCGTGCGCAGCGCGGCGCCGCCGCCGCGGTTGATCACGTGCCGCGCCACGATCGCGCCGGCGCGCGCGGCGGCGTCGCTGGTCTCGTCGCGCGAGCCGTCGTCCACCACCAAGATCTGCGTCTCGATCCCGCAGACCTCTGCGGGCACGCGCTCGATCACGGCGGCGACGTTGTCGGCCTCGCCGTAGGCGGGGATCACCACGGCGACCTTGTCGCGAAAGCGCTCGGGCAGCTTCGCGCCCTTGAACTCCTCCCAGGCGAGGCCCTCCAGCAGGGCCGAGAGCTGCTGGTTCATGCGCGCGCTCTCGGTCAGGGCGCGCAGCACCAGCAGGAACAAGATCGCGATCGCAAAGACAGCCAAACCAAGGATGCGCTCGCCGTTTCCCCGCTCGAAGGCGAACACCTCGAGCAGCTCGTTGACCAGCTCGGTGCCCGAGACGATCGCAAGCGCGAGAGCGCCCAGGAAGCCCAGCAGGACGGAGCCGTTGGAGAGCTCGCGCCGGCGCCAAACCACGAAAACGATCAGCAACACAGCGAAGATGAGCCCCGCTGCGCGCAGCGCGGTCAGCTCGGCGGGGAAGATCGAGGCGGGGGTCAGCGGCACGGGCGGCGGCCAGAATAGCCGTGAACCCGCTGCTACCCTGCCGCCTTCTATGCGTGTCCTCATCCTCGGGGGCGACGGGTACCTCGGCTGGCCGACCGCGATGCGGTTCTCGGCCCGTGGCCACGACGTAGCCGTCGTCGACAACTTCTCGCGTCGCCGCTGGCACGAGCAGCAGGGCACCGACTCGCTGCTGCCGATTCGCTCCCTGAGTGAGCGGATCGACGCCTGGAGGGAGGTCTCGGGCAACGAGATCCCTTCTTACGTCGGCTCGATCGAAGAGCCGGGCTTTATCGAGTCCGTGGTGGTCGAGACCAGGCCCGAGGCCATCGTCCACTACGGCGAGCAGCCGTCGGCGCCGTTCTCGATGGCGAGCGAGGAGAACGCGGTCGAGACCCAGCACACGAATGTGATCGGCACGCTGCGATTGTTGTTCGCGATGCGCGACCACGCTCCCGACGCGCACCTGGTGAAGCTGGGGACGATGGGGGAGTACGGCACCCCCAACATCGACATCGAGGAGGGCTACATCGAGATCGAGAACAGGGGCCGCAAGGACACGCTGCCGTTCCCCAAGGTGCCCGGCTCGCTCTACCACCTCTCCAAGGTCCACGACTCGCACAACATCCACTTCGCCTGCCGCATCTGGGGCCTGCGGGCCACCGACCTGAACCAGGGCGTCGTCTACGGGATCGAGACCGATGAGACGGCGATGGACGAGCGCCTCTGCACCCGCTTCGACTACGACGAGACCTTCGGCACGGTGCTGAACCGCTTCTGTGTGCAGGCGGTGATCGGCCGCCCGCTGACGATCTACGGCGAAGGCGGCCAGACCCGCGGCTTCCTCAACATCCGCGACACGCTGCAGTGCGTGGAGCTGGCCGTGGCCAACCCCGCCGACGCGGGCGACTTCCGCGTCTTCAACCAGTTCACCGAGCAGTTCTCGGTCGGCCAGCTCGCCGAGCTGGTCAAGGCCGCCGCGGCCGAGGTCGAGCTGGAGGTCGAGATCGAGCACCTTCCCAACCCGCGGGTGGAGATGGAGGAGCACTATTACAACGCGGTCCACACCAAGCTGATGGACCTGGGGTTGGAGCCCGCGCTGCTGGGCGACGAGCTGGTGCGCTCGATGCTGAAGCAGATCGAGGCGCACAAGGCCCGGGTCGACCCAGGCACGATCGAGCCGCACACCACCTGGACCGCGGGCCGGGAGTCCCGAGCCCTCGAGTCGAGCTGATCGCGGCCCAGGGCTCTCCTCCCCGTCCGCGGACCTCGCCTCGCATCGAACGGCGTCGCCGTCTGGCGAGGCAACTGGAGGGACGCCGCCGCCGGAGGAGCAGGCTCCTGTTCGGCCTCGCAGCAGGGGCCGCCCTTGCCTTCGCCGCTGGGGCCGTGATCGGAGCCGACCGGGACGGCGCCACCGAGCCAGTGCCGCCCAGCGGGCCGCTGCCGGGCGGAGCGGAGCGCATCTTTCCCGGGCATCGCGTAGTCGCCCTCTACGGCGCTCCGCAGGACCCCGCCTTGGGCGCGCTCGGGCTCGGCACACCGGGCCAGGCGGCCGCAAGAATGCGACGCCAGGCTGCGGCGTACGACCGCAGCGCGCTGCCGGCGATGCCGGCGTTTGAGCTGATCGCGACGATCGCCAACGCCCACCCGGGCGAGGGCGACCTCTACAACACCCGCCAGCCCGACTCGACCATCCGCCGCTACCTGAAGCTGGCCCGCGAGAACGAGGCACTGCTGCTGTTGGACATCCAGCCGGGTAGAGGAGACTTCATGACCGAGGTCGAGCGCCTCTCGCCCTTCCTGCGCGAGCCCGACGTGGGCCTGGCGCTCGACCCCGAGTGGCATATCGGCGCGATGGGGGTGCCGGGCGAGGAGATCGGCTCGGTCGACGCGGGCGAGGTCAACGAGGTCTCGGGGTATCTGCAAGGTCTCGTCGATCGCCACGGCCTGCCCCAGAAGCTGCTGGTGGTGCACCAGTTCACCGAGGAGATGATCGAGGACAAAGAGGCACTGGTGGCGCCGCCCGACGTTCCCGTGGTCCTCAACGCGGACGGGTTCGGCGACCAGCCCAACAAAGTCGCCAAGTATCGCGCCCTGCGTCCGCGCGGCCCGATCAAGCGGTTCCCGCTCGGCTTCAAGCTCTTCTACCAGGAGGATTACGATCTGATGTCCCCAAGCGAAGTGCTCGGGCTGCGGCCCCCGCCGGACTTCGTCGTCTACGAGTGAGGCCACACGGCGGGCGCAAGAGCCAGTCCGGGAACGGCTCTGCCTGCTCGCTACCATCGGCTCATGCGCGCTGCCGACGCACTGATGGAGGCCCTCAAGGCTGAGGGCGTCGAGCATGTGTTCGGGATCCCGGGCGGGGCGAACCTGCCCACCTACGACGCGATCTACGACGCCGACCTGACCCACATCCAGGCTCGCCACGAGCAGGGCGCGGGGCACATGGCCGAGGGCTACGCCAAGGCGTCCGGCAAGGTCGGGGTGGCGATGGCCACCTCGGGCCCCGGCGCCACCAACCTCGTCACCGCGATCGCCGACGCGATCATGGACTCGGTCCCGACGGTCTTCATCACCGGCCAGGTGCGGACCGAGCTGATCGGCACCGACGGCTTCCAGGAGGCCGACGTCAGCGGCATCACGCTGCCGATCGTGAAGCACTCGATGATGGTCACCGACCCGCGGCACATCCCGGAATACATCCATCAGGCCTTCCACATCGCCTCGACCGGGCGGCCCGGCCCGGTCTTGGTTGACGTGCCCCAGGACCTCTCGCGCGCCGACATCGAGTACGAGCCCAGCACCGAGCCGGTCGAGCTGCCCGGCTACAAGCCCTCGACCGAGGGCAACATCAAGCAGATCCGGATCGCCGCCAAGGCGCTCGCCAACTCATCCCGGCCCGTGATCTACGCCGGCGGCGGCGTCATCAACGCCAACGCCTCCGAGGAGTTGCGCGAGTTCTGCCTCTCGGACGACTTCCCGGTCACCTGCACGGTGATGGGGCTGGGCGGCTTCCCGGCGCCGCACGACCAGTGGCTGGGGATGCTGGGCATGCACGGCACCCGCACCGCCAACTACGCGATGGACGAAGCCGACCTGATCGTCTGCGTGGGCGCCCGCTTCGACGACCGCATCACCGGCAAGCTCAGCGAGTTCGCGCCCCGCGCCAAGTTCGTCCACATCGACATCGACCCGGCCGAGATCTCCAAGAACGTGCCGGCGCACATCCCGATCGTCGGCGACGCCAAGCAGGTGCTGCCGAAGCTGACGAAGGAGTACCGCGCGATCAAGGCCGACTCCTCACGGCTGGAGGGGTGGTGGCGGCAGCTGCGCGAGTGGCAGAAGGACTACCCGCTGGGCTACGAGCGCTCCGAGACCGGCGAGATAAAGCCCCAGGCGATGGTCGAGGCGATGTACAAGGCCACTGAGGGCGACGCGATCATCACCTCGGACGTCGGCCAGCACCAGATGTGGGCCGCGCAGTACTACCACTTCGATAAGCCGCGCCGCTGGATCAACTCCGGCGGGCTGGGGACGATGGGCTTCGGGCTGCCCACCGCGATCGGAGCCAAGGTCGCCCAGCCCGATGACACGGTGGTCTGCCTGGCCGGCGACGGCAGCCTGATCATGACCTGCCAGGAGCTGGCCACCGCCGTCCGCCACGAGATCCCGGTCAAGATCTTCCTCATGAACAACGGCTATTTCGGCATGGTCCGCCAGTGGCAGGAGCTGTTCTGGGAGGGGCGCTACTCCTCGGTGGAGATGGGCCCCAGCCCCGATTGGTCGGAAGCTGGCCGAGGCCTTCGGCGCCAAGGGCATGACGCGTCGATGATGCCGGCGAGGTCGAGGGCGCGATGCGCGACGCGCTCGCGGCCGATGGCCCGGTGCTGCTGGACGTGCAGGTCTCGAAGGAGGAGAACTGCTACCCGATGATCCCCGCCGGGTCCGCAGCCCGCGACATGGTCGGCGGCCCCGAGCCCGAGGGCGCGGCCAAGGAGCGCGGCTAGATGGAAGCCGGGACCCCGGACCTGATCAAGCTCGAGGACCTGGAGGCCGCCTCCGGGCGCCTCACCGGCCGCAAGCACGTGCTCTCGATCACCACCGAGAACAAGCCCGGTGTGCTGGCGCGGATCGCGGGCCTGTTCAGCCGCCGCGGGTTCAACATCGACACGCTCGCGGTCGGGCCCACGGAGGACCCCGACATCGCCCGCTTCACGCTGACGGTTGACGGCGCGGTCCACCCGATCGACCAGGTCACGAAGCAGCTGCACAAGCTGGTCAACGTGATCAAGATCCGCGACATGAGCCCGGCCGAGACGATCGCCCGGGAGATGGCGCTGTTCAAGGTCTCGGCCCCGATCGAGAGCCGCGCCGAGATCATGCAGTTCGCCGAGATCTTCCGCGGCAAGATCGTCGACGTATCGCGCCGCTCGCTGACGATCGAGGTCACCGGCAGCGCCGACAAGATCGAGGCCTTCGAGCGCATGATCCGCCCGCACGGGCTGATGGAGATGGTGCGCACGGGCGAGGTCGCGATCCAGCGGGCCAAGCCCGACAGCTAGGTTTCGAATGACGCTGGCGACGGAGGGCCTGCTCGACGCCGTCTCCATCGCGATCGAGGACGCCGGTGCGCGCGGCCGCCGCACGCTCGCCAGCGCCACCGTCGCCGTCGATTCCACCGACGTCAGCGGCGCCGTGCTCGCTTCCAGGCTCGCCTCGGACCGCTGGTTCTGCTGGGAGCAGCCCGACCGCGACGGCTTTGCGCTCGGTGCCCTGGGCAGCGCCCACGAGGTCGTCTCGCGCGGCCCCGAGCGCTTCGGCGACGTCGCGCGCGACTGCTCGGAGCTGCTGCGCGACGCCGCGATCGAGGCGCCGCCCGGCCTTCCCGCCGGTGCCGGTCCGGTCTGGACCGGGGGATTCGCCTTCGCGCCGGACGGCGGCGCCTCGCCGCCGTGGTCTTCGCTGCCCCCGGCGCTGATGGTGCTGCCGGAGCTGTCGCTGCTGCGCAGCGGCCAGCGGTGCTGGCTGACCCTGAACGTGATCGTCACCGATGCTGAGGCTGCAGCCGATGCCATGGAGCGGGCGCGACGCCGCCTCGAGGTCCTGCGGGAGGCGCCGCTGGGGCCGCTGGACCCGGCTCCCACGGGCGGCGTGCGCATCGACGCGCCTCGGCCACCGGACCACTACGAGCAGGCCGTCGCCGCCGGGGTCGAGCGCATCGCCGCCGGGGAGCTGGAGAAGCTGGTGCTGGCTCGCGAGGTCACGGTCAGCTCGCCGGCCGCCCACGAAGCCGGCCCGATCCTGGGAGCGTTGCGCGAGCTCTTCCCGTCGTGCTTCTGCTTCTGCGTCGGCACGCCCGAGGCAGCGTTCATCGGCGCGAGCCCCGAGCTGCTGATCCGCCGCCGGGGAGCTGTGGCAGCGACCGTGGCGCTGGCCGGTTCCACCCGGCGCAGCGCCGACCCGGCCGTGGACGATCACCTCGGCGAGCAGATGTTGCACAGCGACAAGGTCCGGGAGGAGCACCGGATCGTCGCGCGCCGCATCGCCCGCGCGCTGCGGCCGCACTCGGTCTGGGTCGAGGCCGAGGAGGATCCCGCGGTCGCGCGCGTCGCAAACATCCAGCACCTCGCAACGCCGATACAGGCGCAGCTCGCCGACTCGCGCTCGGCGATCGAGCTGGCGGGCCTACTGCATCCCACGCCCGCGGTGGGTGGCGAGCCGCACGAGGCCGCGGTGCCCTTGATCGAGCAGCTCGAGGGGCTCGACCGCGGCTGGTACGCGGGGCCGGTCGGATGGATGGACGCCGCCGAGGACGGCGAGTTCTGCGTCGCACTGCGCTCGGGACTGCTGCGCGACCGCACCGCGCACCTCTACGCCGGCTGCGGCATCGTCGCCGGCTCGGTCCCCGCCGACGAGCTGGCCGAGGCCGAGATCAAGCTCGAGGCGCTGCTGCCGCTGATCGCCGGCTGACCGCTGGGCTTGGGGGCAAGGACGTGATCTGCGCGGGAGCGGGCAACGACCTTCTGCGGGGCGGGAGAGGCAAGGACCGCCTGCTGGGCCAGGCCGGCAGGGACAAGCTCTTCGGGGGCAAGGGCAAGGACGCCTCCGGGGCGGCGCCGGGCGGGACTTCGAGCGCCAGTAGGCAAAAGTCGGCTTGCGGACCGAACTCCGCTTGGCGGCCCCCCCGGGGCTGCTCTGAGAGCGCCGGACGCGCTCAGGCCGGGGCCAGCGCCGCCGCCGCGGCCTCGCTGAGGCGGCGGTGGACGGCCACGTTGCGCGCGCGGTCGAGCGGGACGATCACCATCCGCTCATCGCCGGCGAGGGCTTGCTGCAGCTCCGCAGGGTTCTGTGCGACGACGACGGAGAGCCCGAACAGCTCGGCGGCGCGCCGCAGGTCGAGACCCGAGGGCGTGCCCAGCAGCGCCTCGAACTCCGGCTCTGGGACCGCATCCGCCTGCGGCAGGAAGTGGAAGATGCCGCCCCCGCCGTTGTCGAGCACCAGCAGGCGCAGGTTCGGGATTTCGCGGGCCACGGCCAGGCCTCCGAGGTCGTGGGCGAACGCGAGGTCGCCCAGCACCCCCCACGTGCGAGCGCCGGACGCGGCCGCGGCGCCGGCGGCCGTGGAGATGAGCCCGTCGATGCCGTTGGCGCCGCGATTGGAGATGAAGCGGACGCGGGCGCGGCCGGGCGGCAGGAACGCCTCCAGGTCGCGCACGGGCATGCTCGAGGCGGCCAGCACCTGGTCGCCGTCGCGCAGCACCTCCGCCAGCGCCGGCCAGATGGCGGGCTCGCTCGGCCCCTCAAGCGCCCCGAGCTCGGCCCGGACCGCGTCGAGGACCAGCTCCTCGGCCCGCAGCCACCCGCGCAGCCACGAGTCGCCCTCGTTCTCCGCCGCCCGGCGGGCGGCCGCGCCCGCCTTCAGGCGCTCGCTGAGGCCGGTGGCTAGGTGGGCCGGGTCGGAGCGCAGCACGGACTCGGCGCGGCGGCTCGGCTCCCTCCATTCCCCGATCGGGTCGCAGACCACCTGGCGCAACCCGCGGATCCCGGCCAGCCACTGCCGCAACGCCTTGCTGGTCGGCATGTCGCCGAAGCGGACGACCAGCTCGGGCGCCAGTGCTTCCGGCCGCTCGCGCGCGATCAGGTCATAGGAGGACACCAGCGAGCCCGGTGAGTCGGCCCCCCAGCGCAGCTGGGACGTCGGCTCGGCCAGCACCGGATACCCCGTGGCGTCGGCCAGCGCCGCCACGGGCGCCGCCAGCTCGGAATCGGGTTGGCGCCCGGCGACGATCAGCCCTCGCGGCGCGGCGGCGATGCGCTCGGCGACCTCGTCCAGAAGGGCATCGTCCGGGCGCATCCGGGCCCGGGCGACGGCGTTCAGCGGCCTCTCGCCGCGGCCCTCCAGTGCGAGCGGATCGGTCGCGGTCACATCGCCCTCCACCGGGATCGGCGCCAGCGGCTCGCGCCAGGGGACGTTCAGGTGGACCGGGCCCGGACGGGGGTCGCCGAGCGCTGAGGCGTAGGCGCGGCAGGCGACCGAGCGGAAGTGCAGTAGCCCGGCGTCGTCGGCCTCGTGAGTCCCGACCTCGCAGAACCAACGGACGGTGTCGCCGTAGAGCTTCAGCTGGTCGATCGTCTGCCCGGCCCCGATCCCCCGCAGCTCGGGTGGACGGTCGGCGGTGAGCACGATCAGCGGCACCGACGCCTCGTCGGCCTCGACCACGGCCGGGTGCAGGTGGGCGGCGGCCGAGCCCGAGGTGCACAGCGCCACCGCCGGAGTCCCGGTCGCGAGCGCCGTTCCCAGCGCGAAGAAGCCGGCGCTGCGCTCGTCCAGGACCACCTCGACCTCGATCGAGGGCTGGCGCCACAGCGCAAGCGCCAGGGGCGTCGAGCGCGAGCCGGGGGAGACGACGGCGCGGCGCACGCCGCACCGAGCCAGCTCCTCGACCATGGCCGAGGCGAGCGCGGTGTTGCGGTTGGTCGAATCCACCACCGTCAACGGTAGATCAGGCGAGCCGGCGGGCCGCAAGCGCGGCGTCGTCCAGCTCGACGCCCAGGCCGGGCTTGTCGCTCAGCAGCAGCAGGTCGCCCTCGCTTGTCAATCCCTCGCCGATCGACTCCGAGAAGAGGCGCTCGGTCGCGAGCCCGTGGGCCGGCTCGGCGGCCGTCCCTCGCAGCGGCAGCGCCTGCGCGGTGTGGGCGGCGGCGGCGATTCCGACGGGGCCCTCCAGGGCGCTGGAGAGGTAGGTGGGGATCTCGGCGGATATCTCGATCGTGGCCGCGATGCCGCCGACCTTGGCGAGCTTGGCGTTCGCGAGCTCGCAGGCCCGCAGCTCGTAGGCTCGGCGCGCGTCGCGGGTCGTGACGATGCCCTCGTCGGCGGCGATGCGAACCCTGCTCGCCCGGCGCACCTCGGCCATCTGCTCGAGCCCGGCGACCGGCTGCTCGGCGAGCTCGAGGGTGTGTTGGGCCATGGCCTCGAGTCGCTCGATCGCCACCGCGACCGACCAGGCGCCGTTGGCGTCGACGCGGAGGTGCGCCTCCTGCCCGAGCACCTCTCTTACCGTCGCCAGCTGCGCCACATCCCCCGCGAGCCCGGCCTTGAGCTTGAAGGTGTCGAAGCCCGCCTCGGCCCAGCGCTCGGCGAGCGCTCGCAGCTGCGCCGGGTTGGCGGCGGGGACGGTCGCGTTGCACTTGACCGGGGTGCTGGCCTCTGCGCCCAGCAGCCGCCAGACCGGCTGCCCGGTGGCCTTGCCGGCCAGATCGTGCAGCGCGATATCGACCGCGGCAACGGCCTGTGCGCCGGCTCCGCGGTTGCGGCAGCGGGCGAGGGCCGACCAGATCCGATCGGGCTCGAACCCGCTCTCGGCGATCGCCGGCCAGCACACCCCCTCGATCTCCTCGGCGATCGCCCGCACCCCCGGGCCGCCCCGCAGCGCCAGCGACGCCGTCTCGCCCAGGCCCTCGAGGCCCTCGCCTCGCACCCTGACCAGCACAAGCTCGCGCTCGCGAAGCTGCCCCGCCGCGGTCGCGTACAACTCCCGGAAGGGGAGCGAGTAGGGCACCACCTCGAGCGACTCCAGGCGCACGCGGCGATCCTACGAGCGAACGCCCCTAGGCGGCAAGCACGAGTCCGGCCGCGACCAGCAGGCTGAAGACTCCCAGGAGCCTGCCAGTCGCCGCCAGGGCGCCGTTCAGCGCCGGCCCGTCGGTCCGGTTGAGGACCGGATTGAGCGCCGGCAGCACCAGGGGCGCCGACAGCGCTCCGAGCATCGGCGCCCAGGGCCCGCCCTCGGCGGCAAGAGTGATCGGCAGCAGGACGTACGCGCCCCCGATCAGAACCATGAACAGCTTGCGGGCGCGCTCACGTCCAAGCCTGACCGCGAGCGTGTTCTTGCCGGCGCGCCGGTCCGTCTCGATGTCGCGGACGTTGTTGACGACGAGGATCGCGGCCGCCATCGCGCCGATCGACAGCGACAGCCCGAACGGCAGCCAGTCGAGGCGCTCGAGCTGCACGTAGTAGGAGCCGTTGACCGCCACGAGGCCGAAGAAGAGGAACACGAACAGTTCTCCGAGCCCCGCGTAACCGTAGGGCCGGGGCCCGCCCGTGTAGAGGACGCCGGCGAGGATCGAGACGATCCCGATGGCGATGATCACGGGCCCCGCGACGGTCGCGAGATAGATCCCGCAGGCGATCGCGATTCCGAACGCGACCCAGGTCGCGACCAGGACGCGGCGCGGCGCGGCCAGGCCCGAGGCAGTGACACGCACCGGACCGAGCCGGTCGGCGGTGTCGGCCCCTCGCTTGGCATCCGAGTAGTCGTTGGCCAGGTTGGTGCCGATCTGGATGAAGATGCTTCCGACCAGGGCGCCGACGAAGGGGAGGACCCGCAGCTCCTCGCTCACGTAATAGGCGGCGGCGCTGCCGACGAGCACCGGCGCGATCGCGGCCGGGAGCGTCCGCGGCCGCGCGGCCATCAACCAGATCCGAACAGCGCTCACGGACGCTTTGGGTATTTCGAGAAGTCGGGCTTGCGGCCCTGCTGGTAGGCGTTGCGGCCCTCCTGCCCCTCCTCGGTCATGTAGAACAGCAGCGTCGCGTCGTGTGAGAGCTGCTGCAGGCCCGTGAGCCCGTCCTCCTCGGCGTTGAAGCTCGCCTTCAGCAGGCGCAGGGCCATGGGGGAGAGGGCGCCCATCTCGCGGCACCAGGCCACCGTCTCGCGCTCGAGCTCGGCGAGCGGCACGACGGCGTTGACCAGCCCCATCTCCAGAGCCTCGTCCGCCTCGTACAGGCGGCTCAGGAACCAGAACTCCTTCGCCTTCTTGACGCCGACGTTGCGAGCCAGCAGGCTGGCGCCGAAGCCGCCGTCGAAGCTGCCGACCCGAGGGCCCGTCTGACCGAACTGGGCGTTGTCGGCGGCGATCGTCATGTCGCAGACCAGGTGCAGGATGTGTCCGCCGCCCACCGCGAAGCCGGCGACCATCGCCACCACGGGTTTCGGCAGGCGCCGGATCTGCACGTGGAGGTCTCCCACGTCGAGCCGGCCCACGCCGGCCTTGGCCACTTCGTCGTCTCCGATATAGCCGTCGTCGCCGCGAATGCTCTGATCGCCCCCCGAGCAGAAGGCCTCGTCGCCGGCGCCCGTGAAGATGACGGTCGAGACCTCGATGTCGTCCCTGGCTCGTGTGAATGCGTCGCGCAGCTCGGCCAGGGTCGGGGGGCGGAACGCGTTGTGCTTGTCGGGCCGGTTGATCGTGATCTTCGCCAGGCCCTCGGCGCGCTCGTACAGGATGTCCTCGTAGTCCCCGCCGCCGTCCTTCCACTCGATCGGGGCGTAGAGGGTCTCCTCGGGCGGGGCGTCTTTGTGGCGAATGGGCACAATTCGGACGATAGCCCGGAGGACTTCCTGAATGTTGCTCGACAACTGGCTCGCACAACGCGCCGAGACCTGCCCCGACCGTGCCGCCCTGATCGCGGGGGATCGTACGATCGACTACGCGACGCTCGAGGCCGAGGCTGTCTCGGCCGCCCGCAGGCTGGCGGGCAAGGGAGTGCGGCGCGACTCGGTGGTGGCGATCACGATGCCGGCCGGGATCGAGTTCGCGGTCGCTCTCCACGCCCTGATGAAGCTCGGGGCGGTCGCGGCCCCTCTCGACCGGAGGCTGGGCGAGGCCGAGCGCCGCCGGGTGCTGGGGGACGGTCAGTCGGCGCTGACGCTGTCCTCGCCCGAGGACCTCGAGGGCGCCGAGGCCGACCTGCCGCTGCTGGGCGAGATCGACCTGGACGCGACCTGCACGAGGGTTCTGACCAGCGGCACGGCGGGCTCGCCCCGCCCGGTGCCGCTCACGTACGGCAACCATTTCTGGAGCGCGGTCGGCTCGGCCTTCAACCTCGGGGTGGACCCGGGCGACCGCTGGCTCTGCTGCGCGCCGGTCTCGCACGTCTCCGGCCTCTCGATCCTGCTGCGCTCGGCCATCTACGGCACCACCACGATCGTCCATGACGGATTCGACGTCGACCGGGTCGCCGAGTCGCTGCAGCGTGACGAGGTCACGATCGTCTCGCTGGTGACGACGATGCTGACCAGGCTGCTCGACGCCGGCGCCGCGATCGAGCGCCCCCGGGCGCTGCTCGTCGGCGGCGGCCCGGTTCCCGACGAGGTCCTCGCCGAGGCCCTCGCCCTGGGGGGCACCGTCGTCCAGACCTACGGCTTGACCGAGGCCTGCTCGCAGGTGACGACCCTGTCGCCCTCGGATGCCGAGCGCAAGCGCGGCTCGGCGGGCCGGCCGCTGCTGACCACGCACGTCCGCATCGCCGACGGCGAGATCCTGGTCCAGGGACCGACCGTCGCCCCCGGCTCCGCGGACGAGGACGGCTGGCTGCACACCGGCGACTCCGGGCGCATCGACGCCGAGGGCTTCCTCTGGGTCGAGGGCCGACGCGACGACGTGATCGTCACCGGCGGCGAGAATGTGGCCCCGGAGGAGGTCGAGGAGGTGCTGGCGGCGCACCCCGACGTGGTCGAGGCCGCGGTCGTGGGGCGCCCCGATCCGGACTGGCAGAACGCGGTCGTCGCTGTTGTCGTCGCCCGCGACGGCGGCATGCCCGAGCCAGAGGAGCTGCGCAGCTGGTGCGCCTCGCGCCTGGCCCCGTTCAAGGTTCCGAAGAGCTTCGAGGTCGCCGAGGAGCTGCCCCGGACCGGCTCGGGCAAGCTGCGCCGCGCCGCGCTGCGCTAGCTTCCCCCGCCATGGCCGGTGCCGCTTCAGACGAGGGAATCTTCTACGACGCCGACGCGGACCTCTCGGTCCTCGACGGCAAGACCGTGGCCATCCTCGGCTACGGCTCCCAGGGCCACGCCCACGCGCTCAACCTGAAGGACTCCGGCGTTGACGTGGTGGTGGGGTTGCGGCCGGACTCATCCAGCCGCGCGGACGCCGAGGCCGCAGGACTTGAGGTCCTGGACGTCGCCGACGCGGCCAGCCGAGGCGACGTGGTCATGATCCTGCTGCCCGACGAGAAGCAGGCGGAGGTCTGGAACGCGGAGATCGCCGATGGGATCGCCGACGGTGACCTGCTCATGTTCGCCCACGGATTCTCGATCAACTTCGACCAGATCCAGCCGCCACCGGGCGTCGACGTCGGCATGGTCGCCCCCAAGGGCCCGGGCCATCTGGTCCGTCGCCAGTACGAGGACGGCCGCGGGGTCCCGTGCCTGATGGCCGTACACCAGGACGCCAGCGGCAAGGCGCGCGACCTGGTGCTCGCGTATGCGTCCGGCATCGGCGGCGGCCGCGCCGGGATCATCGAGACCACCTTCAAGGACGAGGCCGAGACGGATCTGTTCGGCGAGCAGGCGGTGCTCTGCGGCGGCACCACCGAGCTGGTCCGCGCCGGCTTCGAGACGCTGGTCGAGGCCGGCTATGACCCGCGCCTCGCCTACTTCGAGTGCCTGCACGAGCTGAAGCTGATCGTCGACCTCATGTACGAGCAGGGCATCCAGGGAATGCGCGACTCGATCTCCAACACCGCCGAGTACGGCGACATGACCCGCGGCTCGAAGGTGATCACCGACGACACCCGCGAGGCGATGCGAAAGATCCTCGCCGACATCCAGTCGGGCGAGTTCGCCAAGGAGTGGATCGCCGAGAACCAGGCCGGCGGCGAGAACTTCGACCGCATGCGGACCGAGGCCGCCGACCACCAGGTCGAGAAGGTTGGCGGCAAGCTGCGCTCGATGATGCCCTGGATCTCGAAGAAGAGCTAGCCGAACCCGGGACCGCGGGCGGTCCCCTCGCCCTCCGGCTCGCGGCCGTCTCGCCCGACGTAGCCGTCCTTGCCGCCCACCACCAGGTAGACGACGTCCTCGGTCTCGCTGGGGTTGCGGGTGCTGCGCACGGTCGACGCGGCTACGCGGGCGACGCCCCCCTCGGCGAGCTCGTGCTCGCTGCCGTCGCCGAAAGCCATCACCAGCGTTCCGCGATGCACGAAGTACAGCTCCTCCTGCTCGTCATGGAAGTGCCGGCCGCTCTCGTAGGAGGGCGGCATCGTGATCACGTTGGCGCCGAACGCGGTCACCTCCAGGGGCCTGCGCACGCTGCGGAAGCCGTAGCCCTCGCCGAGCGCGTCCAGGCTGGCCGCGACCGCGTACCCCTCGCCCTTGACCACCTCGTCGGCCATCGCCTAGGACTTGCCGCCCGTCGGCTTGCGGCGCGCTGCGGGCTTCCTCGCGGCCGGCTTCTTGGTGGCGGGCTTCTTCGCCGCGGCCTTCCTAGGCGACGCCTTCGTGGGGGTGGACTTGGAGGCCGTCTGCTTGGCCGCGGGCCTGGATCCCGCAGTGGTCTTCGTCGTTCGGGTCTTGGGTTTCGTCGCGGCGGCCTTCGCCAGGGCCTTGGACGCGGGCCTGCCGGCCGGGACGTTCGCCGCCGGCTCCTGGTCGGAGACGGGAGGGAGGGTCTCGGTCACCAGCAGGAAGTACGCGATCGCCCTCAGCGTGTAGGCGTTGCCGACGGTGATCACGTTGTGGATCCCGCCGGAGGTGCGGCCCATGAAGACGATGTGGAGCCAGGCGATCGCCGCGCCGAGCAGGCTCAGGTACGGCATCAGGTTGAGCATGAACAGCACGGGGATGCCGAGGATCAGGCGGAAGAAGACCTTCCACCGGTTGTAGCTGGGGAGCGGCGGATCGACGTCCACGCGGACCGGGTAGGTGCGGTCGTCCTCGAGCCCGAAGGGAGGCCACTCCTCGGTCTGCAGGTACGCGTAGCCGAACAGCCTGCCGGTGAACCGCAGGTAGCCGGCCTGGAAGCCGTGCAGCCCCTGCGGATAGCGGCCGGTGAAGAGCAGCGCGAACCAGGCGATGATCGCCACGAACTGGGCGACGAGGCCGTAGATGCTGCCGACGATCAGCCATGGGATGACCAGGAGCCAGCGGAAGAACGCCTTGGCCCGGTTCTGGGGCTCGACGTAGTCGGCCTCGTAGCGGATCGGGTACACGGTGGGTCCGTTTCGGCGGCCAGCCGGGCTAGAGCGTGCGGCTCGCCGCCTCGCTCTGGATCTGGCCGGCGGACTCGCCCGAGCCCTCCTCGAGCGAGAAGGGGGGCCAGTCTTCGGTGATCAGCAGGAAGTACGCCGAGGACCGCGCCAGATAAGCCATCGCGGAGCGCGCCGGGTTGAACAGCCCCTCGGGATGCTTGCCCGTGAACAGGATCGCGAACCAGGCGATCAGGGTGACGACGCTGAGGATGATCGCCTGGACGAAGGCCAGGATCATGACCGGGATGCCGATGATGAAGCGGAAGAGCGCCTTGACGCGGCTGTAGCTGTCGAGCGCGGGCGGCACCCCGATCCGGACCGGGTAGCTCGGGGGCCTCCTCCCCGCCGAACGGCGGGTACTCGTCGGTCAGCAGGTAGTGGAAGGAGTTGACCCGGTTGACCATGCGCAGGTACCCGGCGTTGAAGTCATAGAGCTGCTGCGGGTAGCGGCCCGTGAACACCATCGCGAACCAGGCGATGATGACGACGATCGAGGCGCCGATCCCGTACAGGTAGGCGACGATCAGCCAGGGGATGGAGACGAAGGAGCGGAAGAACGTGGTGAGGCGGTTGCGCCCCTCGGCGGCGTAGTCGGCTGCGTAGCTGACTGGGTACATGTTCCCTCCAGGCGGTTGAGGTCCAGGCTGGTCGCGCCGACCCGATCGGACTCGGAGCGCGAACGCACCCTACAAAAAGGAAGGCCGAACCCGAGTCAGGCCCGGGGCTCTGAAGCCCCGGGCCGACTCGGATCTCAAATCGCTGCGCCGGGCCTAGGCCGCCGGCGCCGGCGTCGGCGTCACATCCGCGGGCGGGGGGCCGTACTCGTTCTCGGCCGGGTCACCCTTCTCCAGGTAGAAGATCAGCAGCACGATGAAACCGATCAGCGGGATCAACTGAATCAGGATCCACCAGCCGGTGCGACCGGTGTCGTGCAGCCTCCTGATGGAAACCGAGATGTTTGGCAGCAACAGCCCCAACGCGACGATGATGGTGAAGATCGTCGCGTCAATCGCGGCGTCGAGGATGCTGGCGACGATCGAGACGATGATCACGAACAGCACCCACCACCAGAACGCCGGCCTCGAAGCGCGACCGTCGAACTTCGCGTAGTGGTCGAAACCGTCCTTGACGGCCTCCGAAAAGCTCATGCAAGTCCTCCTATGTTTGGTCGAGGCTCTTGGAACTCGCCCGATTCGCCTCGAAAACTAGTTGATGAATCGGCGAGAAACCAGGCCGTCGCCGAGCGGGGGGCTCCGGATGGCCGGATGACTACCCTTGGGGCGGATGGCGCCGAATCCCTACATCAAGCAGTACCTGATGACCGCGGGACCGACGCCGCTGCCGCCCTCCGTGAGCCAGGTGATGGCCGAGCCGATCACCTACCACCGCGCGCCCGCCTTCGTCGAGATTTACGCGGCCGCACTGGGCCGCCTGCAGGAGGTCTTCCAGACCCGCAACCAGGTCCTCTCCTTCGCCTCGTCGGGCACCGGGGCGATGGAGTCGGCGGTGGCCAACCTCGTCGCGCCCGGCGACCCGGTCGCCGTCGCCTCTGCCGGCAAGTTCGGCGAGCGCTGGCAGGAGCTGTGCGAGGCCTACGGCGCCGAGAGCGCGCACCTGGACGTCGAGTGGGGCGAGGCGATCGCCCCGGACCGGCTCGAGGCGACGATCGCGGGTATGCCCGAGCCTCCCAAGGCGGTGTTCGTGACCCAGTCCGAGACCTCGACCGGGGTCGTCCACGACGTTCGGGCGCTGACCGAGGTCGCTCACGCCCACGACGCGGTGATCGTCGTCGACGCCGTCTCGGGCCTGGGCGCCGTCGATCTGCCCCAGGACGAGTGGGGGGTGGACGTGGTCGTGTCCGGCTCCCAGAAGTCGCTGATGTGCCCGCCCGGCCTTGGCTTCGCCTCGGCGAACGAGCGTGCCCTCGAGCTGGCGGGCGGGAAGCCCGGCCGCCGCTACTACTTCGACTGGGCCAGGACGGCCGACGGCCAAGGCCAGGATCCCCCCAACAGCGCCTTCACCCCGGCGGTCAGCCTCTGGCGCGCCCTCGACGTCGCCCTCGGCCTGATCCTCCAGGAGGGTCTGCCGCAGGTGTTCGAGCGCCACGCGATCCTGGCTCGCGCGGCGCGCGCCGGCATCGAGGCACTCGGCCTGGAGCGCTTCGGGCCCGACGACGATGGCGCCAACGTGGTCACCGCGGCGGTGCTTCCGGATTCCGTCGACGGCGCGGCGGTCCCGAGCACGATGCGCGACCGCTACGGCGTCACCGCCGCCGGCGGCCAGGGGCGCCTCAAGGGCAAGATCGTCCGCATCGCCCACTGCGGCTACTTCGGCGCCTTCGACATCGTCATCGCGCTGACGGCGCTGGAGGCGGCCCTGGGCGACCTCGGCGCCGACGTCGAGCCCGGCTCGGCGGCCGGCGCCGCACAACGCGTCTTCTCCCAGGCAGGGCGCGCGCCGGAGCCGGTCGCCTAGGACGCCAAAGATGACCGAGCGGGCAAAGGTCCTGGTCAAGGAGCGAATCGCCGACGCCGGCGTCGAGCTGCTGCGCGAGCGCTTCGACGTCGAGCTGGGCATCGACTGGGACGAGGGCGAGCTCGAGCGCCGCATCGGGGAGTTCGAGGGGATCCTGATCCGCTCGGCGACCCGGCTCGACGCGGGCTTGATCGAGAAGGGGGAGCGGCTGCGCGTGATCGGGCGTGCCGGCACCGGAGTCGACAACGTGGACGTCGAAGCAGCGACCAAGCGCGGCATCGTCGTCGCCAATGCGCCCGAGGCCAACTCGATCGCCGCCGCCGAGCACACCGTGGCGGTGATGCTGGCGCTGTGCCGCAACGTCCCGCAGGCCCATGGCTCCCTCGCCGGGGGAGCCTGGGAGCGCTCGCGGTTCAAGGGCGCGGAGCTCTATGGCAAGACGCTCGGGGTGCTGGGCTTCGGCCGCATCGGCCAGCTCGTGGCTCAGCGCGCAAAGGCATTCGAGATGCGGGTCGTCGGCTACGACAAGTTCGTCACCGCCGAGCGCTTCCGCGAGCTCGGCGTCGAAGGCGTCGAGACCCCTGAGGAGCTCTACCAGCGGTCCGACTTCATCACCCTGCACCTGCCGAGGACGCCCGAGACCGAAAACTTCATCGACGCCGAGGCGATCGCCTCCATGCGCGAGGGAGTGCGGATCGTCAACTGCGCCAGGGGCGAGCTGGTTGAGCTCGACGCGCTGCTGGCGGGGCTCGAGAGCGGCAAGGTTGCGGGCGCGGCCCTGGACGTCTTCCCCGAGGAGCCCTTCACCACCCACCCGATCCTCACGCGCGAGGACGTCGTCGTGACGCCGCACCTGGGCGCCTCGACCGAGGAGGCCCAGGATCGCGCCGGGGTGGTCACCGCCGAACAGGTCACCGCGGCGCTGGCCGGTGGCGTCGTCACCACCGCGGTCAACATCGCGGCCGTGCGCCCCGAGGTGATGGAGGCGCTCGCGCCCTTCGTTCCACTCTGCGAGAAGCTCGGCCGCCTCGCCCAGGGCCTCGGGAAGGGGGCCGTGGACCGGGTCGAGGTCGAGTTCCGCGGCCGCCTCGCCGAGGAGGACACCCGCATCCTCGGCATCGCCGTGCTGGCGGGGATCCTCAAGGACCACACCGAGGAGGCGGTCAACCTGGTCAACGCCCCGCATTTGGCCGAGCAGCGCGGGATCGAGCTGACCGAGACTCGCGAGGCGGCCTCCGAGGACTTCACCGAGCTCGTGGTGGTCCGGATCCGCTCGGGCGAGGAGGCCACCGAGGTCGCGGGCACCTCGGTCGGGCCGCGCAGCATTCCCCACCTGACCCGCGTCTGGGGGGATGACTTCTACCTGCCGTTCGCCGAGCACCTGGCGATCTTCCGCTACGCGGATCAGCCGGGGATGATCGGCCTCGTCGGCACCGTCTTCGGCGAGGAGGGGGTCAACATCGTCTCGGCCGCCGTGGGCGCAGAGCCCGAGGGGGACACCGCGGTGATGGCGCTGACCACCGACAACCCGGTCAACCAGACCACCATTGACCGCCTGCTGGAGCTCGACGGCTTCTCGATCGGCCGCGCCGTCTCGCTGTAGCCTCAGCCCATGAGGGCAGTCGTGCTGACCGGCCACGGTGGGCCCAAAGTGCTCCGAGTGGAGGAGCAGCCGGATCCCGAGATCGGCCCCGGCCAGGTCCGGATCGCGGTCAGGGCCGCGGGGATCAATTTCGCCGACACCCTGGCGCGCGTGGGGCTCTACCCCGACGCTCCGAAGCCGCCGTGCGTGCTCGGATACGAGGTCGCCGGCGAGGTCGAGTCGGTCGCCGACGGGGTCACCGACTTCAAGCCTGGAGACAGGGTGATGGCCGGAACCCACTTCGGCGGCCAGGCCTCGACGGTGTGCGTCGACGCCGCGCAGGTGCTGCCGCTGCCCGAGCGGCTCAGCTTCGAGCAGGGAGCGGCATTCCCGGTCAACTACGCGACGGCCTACGCGGCGCTCGTGGTCATGGGCGGTCTGAAGCACGGAGAGCGGGTGCTGATCCACTCGGCCGCGGGCGGCGTCGGCATCTCGGCGACGCAGGTTGCGCGAGGCATCGGAGCGGAGATCTTCGGCACCGCGTCGCCCTCGAAGCACGATGCGATTTGCGCTCAGGGCGTCCAGCACCCGATCGACTACCGAACCCAGGATTTCGAGGCCGAGGTCGATCGGATCACCGGTGGCGAGGGCATCGACCTCGCGATTGACGCGCTTGGCCCCACCAGCTTCCGCAAGGACTACCGCTTGCTGCGCCCCGGCGGCCGTCTCGTCATGTACGGGCTCTCTGAGGCGTCGGGCGAGAAGGGGCGGAGCATTCCCAGAGCGCTCAGCGCTCTCGCGCGGATGCCGACGGCGACGATGCCGTGGTGGAAGAGCCTCGCGGTGATGAACGAGAACAAGGGGGTCTTCGGCCTCAACATGCTCCGCTGGTGGGACACCGAGGGGACGATCAACCGCGCGATCGAGCCGATGCTCCCCGACCTGGCGTCCGGTGCCCTGGAGCCGGTGGTCGCCGAGGCCTTCCCCTTCGAGCGTGCCGGCGATGCCCACACCTTCATCGCCGAGCGCAAGAACGTCGGCAAGGTGGTCCTGGTTCCCTGATGCCGGTCCCCTAGCATCAGGCGGGTGAGGGAAGGGGCAGGCAAGGGAATCGGCTTGGTGCTTCTCGTGGCTGGCGTGGTTGCCGCGCTCGGTCCCGCCCAGATGGCCGGCGCGGGTCGCGCGCAGTTGACCACCGCGCTCGAGAGTGCCAGTCCCTCTGGCCTGGCGGCCAGCTCGGCCGACATGAACATCTTTCGCGTTGACGGGACGGCGACCGCGAACAACATCAGCGCTTTCGCTGACGCCGGCGGACGCCTGGTGATCACCTCGCCGGAGGGGATCGTGGAGCCCGACGGGCCCGCGCCCGAGTGCGTGCAGGACAGCCCGACTCAGGTCAGTTGCGTTCCCAACTACATCGGGGCGATTCGCGGCGACCTCGGCGGGGGCGACGACACCTTCTCGGCGCAGACGACGCTGCCGATCCTGATCGGCATCTCCCTCGTCAGCGAGGAGCGCCCGATGATGGGCGGCACCGGCAACGACCGCATCGTCGGCGGCCTGGGAGGCGATCTGATCACCGGCGGAGGGGGCGGCGATGCCCTGCTCGGCTTCGGGGGAGGGGACTTGATCAAGGGCGAGAGCGGCCGCGACAATCTCAGCGGCGGCGGTTCCTCCGACCACCTGATGGGGGGGAGCGGCCCGGACAAGATGCGGGGTGGTGCGGCGCGCGATCTCTGCCACGGAGGAGGAGGGGTCGACACCGCGAAAAGCTGCAACGTGACCAGGAAGGTCCCCTGATGCTCCTTGCCAGCATCGGCTCCCTCTACCAGGAGGGGATCGTCGAGACCGGGCGCGAGGCCGAGTTCTTCTGCATCTGCGCATTCCTGCTCTCGTTCGGATTCATCCGCACCAGCGCCCACATGATCCGCGCCCAGGTGAGCTGGTGGCCGGGCAACGTCGAGACCAAGGGCGGCCTCCACATCCACCACATGGTTTGGGGGATCATCGCGCTGCTGGTCTTCGGCTACCTGGGGGTCGCGGTGAACCCGGACACACCCTGGCGCGAGGTCGCCGCGGTCGGGTTCGGGATCGGCGCCGGGCTGACCCTCGACGAGTTCGCCCTCTGGCTCAACCTCAAAGACGTCTATTGGGAGAAACAGGGACGCCGCTCGATCGACGCAGTGATCGTCGCCACGGCGCTGTCACTGCTGGTGCTGGTCGGCTTCCGAGGCTGGGTTGAGGCTGCCGACTCGGTCGAGACACTGGTGTTCGCGGGAGTGGGAGCGTTCGGCTTCTTGCACCTCATTTGCTTCCTCGTCGTCATGGCCAAGGAGAAGTTCGGAATGGCTCTGATCGGGTTCTTCGTGCCCCTCGTCACCCTGATCGGCGCCTTCCGACTCGGGAAGCCCCATTCGCTGTGGGCGAAGCTGTTTTACCGCCACGGGAAGCTCGAGCGGTCGACGGAGCGCTACGCCGGTGAACGCGGCAGGCCGTTCTGGAAGCGCGGCCCCGAGCTACTTGGCCGGCTTCACCTTCGCGGTGCGGGGGCGGCGAGCGGCACGCGGGGGTCCTGAGAGCACCAGCTCGTCGATGATCACCCCGAGCGAGGCGGCGACTGGGATCGCGATCAGCGCCCCCAGCACTCCGGCGAGGTTGGCGCCCACGAGCACCGCGACGATCGCGACCACCGGGTTCACCTTGAGTGCGCCTCCGCGATACATCAGGGGCTGGATCACGCGGTCCTGCAGCTGCTGGTAGGCGAGGAAGACGGCGAGCCAGAGCAGCGCGTCGTAGGGCTGCCCGTCGATCGCCAGCACCGCCGCAACGAAGAAACCGCCGATCGTGAGCCCGATCAGCGGCACCAGGTCGAGGAAGGCGACCAGCAGCGCCATCGGGATCGCCAGGTGGAAGCCGAGGATCTCCAGGAAGATCCAGGTGAACAGGCCGGCCCCGATCGCGAGCACCACGTTGACCGCTGACGTAGCTGCGGACGACCGCGGCGATGCGCGTACCGATCCGGCGCGCGCGGTCGCGATGGGGTTTGTCGAGGCGACCGGTGCCGCGCTCGAACATCCCCTTGCCCTCGAGTAACAGGAATACCGTCAGCGTCAGGATCGTGATCGCCGCCAGCAGGTGCTCGAGCACGCTCACGGTCGCGTTGCCCAGCTCCGTGGCGCCGTCGCCCAGCTTCGAGGGCAGGGCGCTCGCCTGTTCCGAGAGCTTCTCCGTGAGGTCGTACTTCTCGTTCAGTTCGGCGAACTCCCTGTTGTCCTCGGCCCAGTTCTCGAAGTCCTTGACGTAGGTGGGCACCTTCTTGGCCAGCTCCTCGACGTCCTTCACCATCGGCGGGATCACGTGCAGGATCAGGAACGTGAGGCCCGCGAGGAAGATCGCGAGCGCGCCGAGCACCGCGGCAACCCTCGGCAGGAGCGCTTGCCGATCTTGATCTTCTCGATCAGGCCGACGGCGGGATCGAGCGCCAGTGCGAGGAAGATCGCGGCCACGACCCAGCGCAGGGTGGTGCGCGTATGGAGGATCGCGATCGCCAGCAGCACCGCGAGCGCGGCCCAGAACAGCGCGCAGCAGCACGATCTTGGCGACTGCCCGGGCCTCGATGTCGCTCGCGCGCATCGGGGCCAACTTAGTCACCGCCCGGGACGGCATTGCGTCCACGGAGCCTTGACAGCGCGCGCGGGCCCGGCGACGACAGCTTTCAGGACTGATTCGCCCGCCGCGGCGGCGCGGCTGCGCTACTCTGGCTCAACTTCGATGACCCACCGGCTCGACAGCCTGGCGCTTCTCCTTCTCCTCCCCCTCCGGGGGGAGTAATCGCTGGGCGGCGCGACAGCCGCGAACGAAGAACAGGTCATCCGAAGTCTCCAGAGAAGGAGGAACCGTGAGTCAGACAGCACCAGCCGAGCAGAACCGCGTCCAGATCTTCGACACGACGCTGCGCGACGGCGAGCAGTCGCCGGGGATCTCGCTCAACACCCAGGAGAAGGTGGAGATCGCCCAGCAGCTGGCGCGGCTTGGCGTTGACGTGATCGAGGCCGGCTTCCCGATCACCTCTCCCGGTGACTTCGAGGCGGTGGAAGCGATCGCCCGCCAGGTCGAGGGACCGGTGATCTGCGGCCTCTCGCGCACCCACAAGGCCGACATCGACGCCGCCTGGAACGCGATCAAGGACTCCCCGCAGCCCCGGATCCACACCTTCATCTCGACCTCTGACATCCATATCGAGCACCAGCTGCAGACGACGCGCGAGGACGTCAAGGGGCAGGCGAAGGCGGCCGTGGCGCTGGCTCGCTCCTACACCGACAACGTCGAGTTCTCGCCGATGGACGCGACCCGCGCCGACGTCGAGTTCACAGCCGAGGTCTGCGCGATCGCGGTCGCCGAGGGGGCAACCACGGTCAACATCCCGGACACGGTCGGCTACACGACCCCGGAGGAGTACACGCGCTACATGGCGAGGCTCTACGAGCTGGTCCCCGGCCTGGATGGGGTCACGGTCTCGGTCCACTGCCATGACGACCTCGGGCTCGCCGTCGCCAACTCCTACGCGGGTGTGCTGGCAGGAGCGCGCCAGATCGAGTGCGCGATCAACGGCATCGGCGAGCGCGCCGGCAACTGCTCGCTGGAGGAGGTCGTGATGCTGCTGCGGACCCGCAACGACGAGCACGGCCTGGACACCGGCATCGATGCCCGCGAGCTCGCGCGCACCAGCCGCATGGTCTCGCGCCTGACGGGCTACTCGGTACCGCCCAACAAGGCCGTCGTCGGCCGCAACGCCTTCGCGCACGAGTCCGGAATCCACCAGGACGGCGTGCTGAAGGAGCGCAGCACCTACGAGATCATGGACGCGACCGAGGTCGGCCTGGACTCCAATTCGATCGTGCTCGGCAAGCATTCCGGACGCCACGCGCTCCGCGACGCCCTCCAGGACCTGGGGTTCGTGGTCGAGGGCCAGGCGCTGAACCAGGCCTTCAAACGCTTCAAGGAGATCGCGGACAAGAAGAAGCAGGTGACCGCGCTCGACCTGGAGGCGATCGTCTCCGACGAGATGCGCCAGAGCTCCGAGTCCTACGACCTCGCCTGGTTCGAGGTCGAGGCGGGGTCGCGGCGCGAGCCGCTGGCGACCGTCGCGGTCACCCTCCCCAGCGGCGAGGAGTCGACCGCGCAGGCCTCGGGCGACGGGCCGGTGGACGCGATCTTCGGCGCCATCCGCGAGGCGGTCGGCACCGAGGCCGAGTTGCGGCGCTACGAGGTCGAGGCCGTGACCGAGGGCACCGACGCGCTCGGCCAGGTGACCGTGGTGCTGCGCGCCAACGAGCGTCTGGCCAGCGGCCAGGGAGTCGCCACCGACATCCTCGAGGCCTCGGCGCGCGCTTACGTGCGCGCGCTCTCGAACGCTCTCGAGGGGGCTGCGATCCGCGAGGCCGAGGAGGCGACCGCGGACGCGGCCGTCGAGCGCACGCCGGGCCCCTAGCCGCACATAGACTCAGGGGCGGTGGCCGATGCCCCGCAAGCCGACTCTCCCTTCTGGTGGGTGTGGGAGCGCTTCACCGACCTGCACGTCGGCGCCTACAGGCTGAGTGGCGGCCGCCTCGGCAACAGCTATCAGGGCGCTCCGATCGCGCTCGTCGAGAGCGTCGGGCGCAAGAGCGGCAAGCATCGGACCCATCCCTTGATCTGCAGCGAGGACGGCGACAACCTTGTCATCGTCGCCTCCAAGGGCGGCATCGAAAAGCACCCCGCCTGGTACCTGAACCTGAAGGCCGATCCCGAGACCAACGCCTGGTGGAAGGGCCGCAAGCGGCGCGTCCACGCCCGCGAGGCCGAGGGGGACGAGCGCGAGCGGCTCTGGGAGAAGCTGGCCGCCGTCTACCCGCCCTACGACGACTACCAGCGCCGCACCGAGCGCCAGATCCCGGTGATCGTCCTGGAGCCGTCCACCGGCTGACCGGCGGCGATAGGCTGCTCGCGTGGGCTCGCTCGACGGCAAGGTCACCGCGATCACAGGCGCATCCTCGGGAATCGGGGAGGCGACCGCCGAGCTGTTCGCCAAGGAAGGCTCGAAGGTCGCGCTGCTCGCCCGCCGCGCCGACCGCCTGGGCGAGCTGGCCAAGAGGATCGAGGCCGATGGGGGAGAGGCGCTGCCGATCGAGATCGACATCACCGACCACGGCAAGGTCGAGGCCGCGGTGGCCGAGATCAAGGGCCAGTTCGGCGGGCTCCATCACCTGATCAACAACGCCGGGGTAATGCTGCTCGGCGCCGTCGATGGCTGGGACATCTCCGAGTGGCGGCGGATGATCGACGTCAACCTGCTCGGGCTCCTCTACTGCACCCGCGAGGCGATGCCGATCATTCGCGATTCGGGCGGCGGCCACATCGTCAACGTCTCCTCGGTAGCCGGCCGCCAGGCCGCCTTCGGCTCGGCGGTCTACAACATGACCAAGTGGGGCGTGACGGGCTTCTCCGAGGCGCTCCGCCAGGAGGCGCTCAACTCCAACATCCGCGTCACCTGCGTCGAGCCCGGCTTCGTCGACACCGAGCTGCAGGGGCACAACGAGCATCCGATGGTCGTGGAGGCGACCGAGAAGATGCGCGATGAGATCGGCAAGGTGCTGGAGGCCGAGGACATCGCCCGGGGCATCCTCTACGCCGTCGCCCAGGCCGACCACGTCAACGTCAACGAGATCCTGATCCGCCCGACGGGCCAGAAGCGCTGAAAGCGAACATTACGTTCGTACGTGATAACGTACGCGCATGTCCACAGCGCAGGCAAGGAAGCAGGACACGGACCCCGACACCAACGCTGCACCGATCGGGGTCGGCGCCCGCGTCAAGGCACTGCGCGAGGCGATGGATCTGTCGCTGCGCGACCTGGCCGAGCGCTCCGGCGTCAGCGCGCCGATGCTGTCGCAGGTGGAGCGGGGGGAGACGAGCCCGACGCTGGCGGTCGCCGCCGCGGATCGCCTCAGGGCTGGACCTCTCGCTTTCGCAGCTGCTGCGGCTCGACGAGAATCGCCACGTCGTCATCACCCGCTCCGAGGATCGGCGTACCCGCCGGCGTCGGGGCCACACGGTCGAGGAACTGACTCCGCCGCTGCCGGGACAGCGCGCCGACGTCTCGATCCACACGCTGGGGGCCGGCGCCAGCACCGGTGCGGCGGACGATCCGCCGATGCACGAGCCCGGCAGCCGCGAGACCGCCGTCCTCCTGCAGGGCGCCGTGGAGCTGTTCATCGACGGCGAGCGCCACGAGCTGACAGACGGTGACAGCGTCACCTTCGACGCCGACCTGCCGCACCACTTCGAGAACAATGGGACCGACGAGGCGCGGCTGCTGGCGGTGGTCGCGGCCGGATTGCTGAGGGGTTGAGGGACGATGAGCCAGAACGGTGGGCCGAAGAGCCTGTTCGACAAAATCTGGGATGCCCACGAGGTCGATGACGATCTGATCTACATCGACCTGCACCTGGTGCACGAGGTGACCTCGGCGCAGGCATTTGACGGTCTGCGGCTGGCAGGGCGCGGTGTCCGCAGACCGGACAAGACGCTGGCCACGGCGGACCACAACGTGCCCACCGACGGCACCGCCACCGCGAAGCTGATCGCCGACGAGCTCTCGAGGGTCCAGGTCGAGGCGCTGGAGAGCAACTGCGAGGAGTTCGGGATCCCGATCTACTCGCTCGGCTCCGATCGCCAGGGGATCGTGCACGTGATCGGCCCGGAGCTAGGTGCGACTCAGCCAGGAATGACGATCGTCTGCGGCGACTCCCACACCGCCACCCACGGCGCCTTCGGGGCCTTCGCCGTGGGAATCGGGACCTCCGAGGTGGAGCACGTGTTGGCAACCCAGTGCCTGGTCCAGAGTCGCCCCAAGACGATGCGGATCCGCTACTCCGGCGAACTGGCTGACGGCGTCACCGCCAAGGACCTGATCCTGGCCACCATCGGCCGCGTCGGCGTCGGCGGCATGCAGGGCCACGCGGTCGAGTACGCCGGCCCTGCGATCGAGGCGCTGGAGATCGAGAACCGCCTCACCATCTGCAACATGACCATCGAGGGCGGCGGACGCACCGGCATGATCGCCCCCGACGAGACCACCTTCGAGTACATGCGCGGCCGGCCCGGAATCCCTGAGGACTTCGACGCGGCCGTGGAGGAGTGGCGCAGGCTGCCCACCGAGGAGGGCGCGAGCTTCGATCGCGAGGTCGAGATAGACGCGGCCGATCTGTCGCCGATGGTCACCTGGGGGACCAACCCGGGGATGGTGGTCGAGGTGACCTCCGAGGTGCCCGATCCCGCCGCGATTGACTCACCCGTCGACCGCGAGGCCGCCGAGCGCGCGCTCGCCTACATGGACCTGAAGCCGGGCACGCCTATGCAGGAGATCCGCCCCGAGCGTGTCTTCATCGGCTCCTGCACCAACTCGCGGATCTCCGACCTGCGCGAGGCCGCCGCGATGGTCGAGGGGCGCAAGGTCTCCGACGGCGTCCGCGCCATGGTCGTGCCGGGCTCGGCCCAGGTCAAGGCCCAGGCCGAGCAGGAGGGACTGGACGAGGCGTTCGAGGCCGCGGGCTTCGAATGGCGCGGCGCCGGCTGCTCGATGTGCCTGGGCATGAACCCCGACATCCTCAGCCCCGGTGAGCGCTGCGCCTCGACCTCGAACCGCAACTTCGAGGGCCGACAGGGCGCCGGCGGCCGCACGCACCTGGTCAGCCCGAAGATGGCGGCCGCGGCCGCCGTCGAAGGCCACTTCGTCGACATCAGGGAGTGGGCGTAGTGGAACCGTTCGAGATCGTCGAAGGCCAGGTCGCGGTGCTTGACCGGGCCGACGTCGACACCGACCAGATCATTCCGAAGCAATTTCTCAAGAGAATCGAGCGCACCGGCTTCGGTGAGTTCCTCTTCTACGACTGGTTCCGCTCTGGCGAGATCGAGCTGGAGCCCCACCCGATCCTGGTCGCGGGCCGCAACTTCGGCTCCGGCTCGTCGCGCGAGCACGCCGTCTGGGCGCTCGAGGACTTCGGCTTCCGGGTCGTCATCGCCCCGTCGTTCTCGGACATCTTCTATTCCAACTGCACCAAGAACGGGCTGCTGCCGGTGATCCTGGACGAGGCAGAATGCCGCAAGGTCGCCGGCTCGGGCGAGGCCCGCGTGGACCTGGACGACCAGACCGTGAACTGCGCCGAGGGCGTTTTCCGCTTCGAGATCGACGAGCAGATCAAGCACCGCCTGATGAACGGGCTCGACGACGTGGCGATGACGCTCAAGCGGGCCGAGAAGATCGAAGCCTTCGAGGAGGCCGGCAGGGCCGACTCGGGCCCGGTCACGACCGCGCTGTAGGCGCCGATGAGCCCTCCGCACACGACCGACTGGGACGGCCGCACCTACGACCGCGTCTCGGTCCCCCAGCAGGAGTGGGCGCAGAAGGTCCTGGAGCGGCTGCCGCTTCAGGGCGATGAGACCGTGCTCGACGCCGGATGCGGCTCGGGCCGCGTGACGAAGATGCTGCTCGATCGGGTGCCCGAAGGCCGCGTGATCGGAGTAGACGGCTCCCCTTCGATGGTCGACACGGCGCGCGACGTGCTGGCCGGCGAGGAGCGGGTGACGCTGATCGTCTCTGACCTGCTCAAGGTCAGCCCGGAGCTGCTGGAGAGCGAGGGCGCCGGCGGCGAGGCCGACGCGATCTTCTCGAACGCGACCTTTCACTGGATCCGGGACCACGACGCGCTGTTCCGCGCGCTGCGCACGGTCATGCGGCCCGGCGCGCGGCTCGTCGCGCAGTGCGGCGGCAAGGGCAACGTGGCGGAGTGGGTGTCCGTCGTGAAGGAGCTGACGGCACGGGAGCCTTACGCCGAGCACCTCCGGGACGTCAGCGCCTGGAACTTCTACGGCCCCGAGGAGACCGAGGAGCGGCTCCGGGCCGCGGGGTTCACGGACATCAAGACCGGGTTGGTGGAGGTGCCCAAGGTCAGGCCCGACGATCCGCGCGAGTTTGCGCGGACGGTCGGCCTCGCCGCTCACCTGGACAACCTACCCGAGGAGCTGCGAGAGCAGTTCACGGACGACGTCGTGGCCGGAATGGAGAACCCATTCGAGCTCACCTACATCCGCCTCAACATCGACGCCAGGCGGCCCGCGTGAGCAGCCGAATCGTCCTCCTCGCCGGCGACGGCATCGGCCCCGAGATCGGCGCCGCGGCGACGAAGCTTCTGGACGAGCTCGGCGGCGTCGAGATCGACGAGCACCTGATCGGCGGCGCCTCGATCGACGCCCACGGCACCGCCCTCACCGACGAGGTGCTGGAGCAGTGCCGCTCGGCTGACGCGGTGCTGCTGTGCGCGGTCGGCGGCCCGAAGTGGGAGACGACCGACCCCGACGCCCCGCGCCCCGAACAGGGGCTGCTGGGGCTGCGCAAGGGCCTCGGCCTCTACGCGAACTTGCGGCCAGTGCGCCCCAGCGAGGCGCTGCTGGATGCCAGCCCGCTGCGGCCGGAGCGCATCGAGGGCACCGACCTGCTGGTGGTGCGGGAGCTCACGGGGGGCATCTACTTCGGCGACAGCGGCCGCGAGGGCGACCGCGCCCACGACGACTGCGCCTACACGGTTGGGGAGGTCGAGCGGATCGCCCACGTCGCCTTCGACGCGGCCGGTGGCAGACGCGGCAAGGTCACCTCGGTGGACAAGGCCAACGTGCTCGAGACCTCTCGCCTCTGGCGCGAGACGGTCGCCCGCGTCGCCGGCGACTACCCGGGCGTGGAGCTGGACCACATGTACGTGGACAACGCCGCGATGCAGCTCGTCTCGCGGCCCGCGGACTTCGACGTGGTCGTGACCGAGAACCTGTTCGGCGACATCCTCAGCGACGAGTCCGCGATGCTCACCGGCTCGCTCGGCATGCTGCCCTCGGCCAGCCTCGGCGCCGGCGGCCCCGGCGTGTTCGAGCCGGTCCACGGCTCGGCTCCGGACATCGCCGGCACGGGCAAGGCCAATCCCCTGGCGACCTTCCTCTCGGTGGCGATGATGCTGCGGCACGGCCTCGAGCGCCCCGCGGAGGCGGAGCGCGTCGAGTCCGCCGTCGAGCACGCGCTCGAGGACGGGCTCCGCACCCCTGACCTGCGCGCGGGGAAGGGGACCCGCGAGGTGGGCACCGCGGAGATGACAGCCGCCGTCCTCTCGGCCGTGACTTGATCGGGCATACTTCGTCGCTATGGAGAAGGTCGAGTTGATCTGGAAGAACGGCGAGTTCGTGGCCTGGGACGAGGCCAACGTGCACGTGCTCACGCACGGTCTTCACTACGGCAGTGGCGTCTTCGAGGGGGTCCGTTGCTACGACACCGAGGCCAAGGGCCCGGCGATCTTTCGCCACCGCGACCACCTCGAGCGGCTGAAGAAGTCGGCCGAGCTCTACTACCTGCCGCTGGAGTACTCGCTGGATGAGATCGGCGAGGCCACCAAGGAGCTGATCCGCCGGAACGGGCTGCGCTCCTGCTACATCCGGCCGCTCGCCTTCCGCGGCTACGGCGAGATGGGGCTGTACGCGCAGAGCGCGCCTGTCGAGGTGATCGTCGCGGTCTGGCCATGGGGCGCTTACCTGGGCGAGGAGGGCAAGCAGAAGGGCATCCGCGCCAAGGTTTCCTCGTGGCGGCGCATCTCGCCCGCCGGCCTGATCCCGCACGCCAAGGCCTCGGGCCAGTACCTGAACTCGATCCTGGCCAAGACCGAGTCCGCCAACGCCGGCTACGACGAGGCGATCCTGCTCGACGAGCGAGGCTTCGTCTGCGAGGGCTCGGGCGAGAACATCTTCCTGATCAAGGACGGCAGGATCGTGACGCCGCCGCACGTGGCGTCGATCCTCGACGGGATCAGCCGCAAGTCGGTGATGCAGATCGCCGAGGACCTCGGCTACCCGGTCGCCGAGCGCGACGTCGCCCGCGCCGAGCTGTACCTGGCGGACGAGATCTTCCTCACTGGCACAGCCGCCGAGCTGGTGCCGATCCGCGAGGTCGACGACCACGATCTGGGCGCCCCCGGCGAGATCACCCGCGCGATCCAGACGAAGTACGACGACGCGCTGCACGGCCGCGCCGAGGAATACCTCGAGTGGCTCGACCCGGTCGGCGAGCCGACCGGCGAGGCCCCGCCCGCGCCCGCGCCCGGCCAGGTCGAGGCCGAAGAGGTCGGAGAACCGACATGATCCTTCCCAGGGGCATCGAGCGAATTACGGGGGTCGCGGCCGCCTAGTGCGGTGACCGCGGCAGGCGGCGTAGACCGCCTCACCTGGGCGCTGGGAGGCATCTCCCAGGCGCCGGACCAGAACCCCCGAACCTAGGAAGAAGGCTTCGCAATGGAACAGCAACAGGGCCAGCGACAGGTACTCCTCTACGACACGACTCTGCGCGACGGCATGCAGGGACAGGGCATGTCCCTTTCCGCGCAGGAGAAGGTGCGCGTAGTCCGCAAGCTGGACGAGCTCGGCGTGCAGTTGATCGAGGCCGGCTTCCCCGGCTCCAACCCGAAGGAGTTGGAGCTGTTCGAGATGCTGGCCGAGGTCGAGCTCCGGCAGGCCGCGGTCTGCGCCTTCGGGATGACGAGGCGCCGCGACGTGCCCGCGGAGGAGGACGAGGCGCTGGCGATGCTCGCGGCCGGCTTCGCGCCGGTGGTCACCCTGGTCGGCAAGACCTGGAAGCTCCACCTCGACAAGGTGACGAAGGTCAGCCCCGACGAGAACCTGGAGATGATTCGCGACTCAGTCGCCTTCCTGCGCGCTGCGGGCAAGCGCGTCATCTACGACGCCGAGCACTTCTTCGACGGCTGGCGCGACGACCGGGAGTACGCCTTCGAGTGCCTGCGCGCCGCCGCCGAGGCCGGCGCCGAGAACGTCACCCTCTGCGACACCAACGGCGCCAGCCTGCCCAACCAGGTCGCCGAGGCCACGCGGGAGGTCGTCGCAGGCCTCGAGACCCCCGTCGGCATCCACACTCACAACGACCTGGAGTGCGGGGTCGCAAACTCCCTCGCCGCGGTCGAGGAGGGGGCCTCGTTGGTGCAGGGCACGATCAACGGCATCGGCGAGCGCACGGGCAACGCCAACCTGACCTCGATCCTGCCCGCCCTACAGCTGAAGCTGGGCTACGAGTGCGTGGCCCCGGAGCAGCTCGCTCGCCTGACCGAGTCGGCGCACTTCATCGACGAGCTGCTCAACGTCACCCCCGATCCCGACCAGCCCTACGTGGGCCGCAACGCCTTCGCCCACAAGGGGGGGATGCACGTTGCCGGCGTCAAGGCCGACGTGCGGACCTTCGAGCACATGGATCCCGAGCTGGTCGGGAACGAGCGCGACGTGGTCGTCAGCGAGCTCTCGGGCAAGGGCACCGTGCTCAGCCGCGCCCGGCAGGCGGGCGTGCCGCTGGACGACGCCGAGGCGGCCCGGGCGCTGCGGGCGCTGAAGGAGCGCGAGCACCGCGGCTATCAGTACGAGGCCGCCCCGGCGTCCTTCGAGCTGCTGTTGCGGCGGGAGTCGGGCTCCTATGAGCCGCTGTTCAAGCTCGAAGGCTTCCGCGTCATCACCGAGAAGCGCGAGGATGGCAGGGTCCAGACCGAGGCCACGATCAAGGTCTGGGTGGACGGCGAGCGCTACGTGAGCACCGCCGAGGGCAACGGCCCGGTCAACGCCCTGGACACGGCGTTGCGCGAAGCGATCACCGACCGCCACCCCCACCTGGCCCAGATCGAGCTGACCAACTACAAGGTGCGGATCCTGGACGAGCATCACGGCACCGGGTCGGTCACGCGCGTGCTGCTGGACTCCTCGGACGGCGAGCGCGAGTGGGGCTCGATCGGCGTTTCGGAGAACATCATCGAGGCCTCCTGGGAGGCGCTGGTGGACTCGCTCGAGTACGCCTTCCAGCCCCATGCTGAGAGGACCCGTGGACGAACAGATACCGCTCGCACGACCTGACCTGGGCCGGCGCGAGGAGGAGCTGGTGCTGGAGGCGCTGCGCTCGGGCATGCTGTCGCAGGGCCCGAAGCTGGGCGAGTTCGAGCTCGCCCTTGCGAGCTGGCTCGGCAGCGATGACGCGGTCGCCATCTCCAGCGGCACCGCGGGACTGCACCTCGGGGTACGGCGGCTGGGTTGGGGCGAGGGCGACGAGGTCCTGACTACCCCCTTCAGCTTCGTCGCCTCGTCCAACTGCCTGCTCTACGAGGGGGCGGTGCCGGTCTTCTGCGACATCGACCCGGTCACCCTGAACATCGACCCCGAGGCCGCCGAGGCGGCGGCGGGAGAGCGCACCGCGGGGATCCTGCCCGTGCACATCTTCGGTTATCCGGTCGACCTGCTGGCGCTGGAGCGCCTCGCCGACGCCCGCGAGATCCCGATCCTGGAGGACGCCTGCCAGGCGCTCGGCGCGGTGGACGCAGAGGGACGCGCCGTCGGCACGGCCGGCCACGTCGCGGCCTTCGCCTTCTACGCGAACAAGCAGATGACGACCGGTGAGGGCGGGGCGCTTGTGCCCGCCGGCGAGGAGATGGCCGAGGTGCTGCGCAGCGAGCGCAACCAGGGCCGCGCGCCCGACACATCCCAGATCGACCATCCCCGAATCGGGTTCAACTACCGCCTCACCGACGTGCAGGCCGCGATCGGGATCGCCCAGATCGAGAGGCTGGACGAGACGCTTGCCGCCCGGGCCGAGGTCGCGGCCGGCTACGCCGAGCTGCTCGCGCCCAAGGGCGGCGCACCCGCCGGCGGCGAGGGGGATCCCGACGGCCTCGTCCTGCCCTGCGCCGACCGCGGCGACGAGCAGCGCAGCTGGTTCGTCTACACGGTGCAGCTGCCCGTGGGCGCCGACCGCGACGCCGTGATCGCCGCGCTCGCAGCCGAGGGCATCCGGTCGAAGGCGTATCTGCCCTGCATCCACACGCTGGCGCCCTACCGCGAGCGCTTCGGCTTCAAGGGAGGCGAGTTCCCCGTCGCCGAGGCCGCGGCCGCGCGCTCCTTGTCGCTGCCCTTCTTCACCGCGATGACCGAGCAGCAGGTCGAGCGTGTCTGCACGGCGCTCGCCGGCGCCCTCGGCGGCCCCTCCTAGACTGGCCGCAGCATGTCCCGCTTCGCCGAAGACCAGGATCCGCTCTTTCGCAGGATCAACTCCTCGATCTCCTTCGACCGGCGCCTGGCGCCGTTCGACGTCGAGCAGTCCCGCGCCCACGTCCGCGCCCTGGGGCGACTGGGGGTGCTTGACGAGGCCGAGGTGACGACGCTGCTCAAGGGCCTCGACTCGGTCGCCGCCGAGCTCGAGGGCGGGGGCTTTGAGTTCTCGGAGCAGGACGAGGACATCCACATGGCGATCGAGCGCCGGCTGACCGAGCTCGTCGGCCCCGTCGGGGGCAAGTTGCACACCGCGCGCTCGCGCAACGACCAGGTGGCGACCGATCTGGCGCTGCTGGTGCGCTCGCATTCGGCGCGCGCGATCGCGCTGCTCGAGGAGCTGACGACGACGCTGATCGAGCTCGCCGACTCCCACCGCGACTGGGCCGCGCCCGCCTACACCCACCTGCAGCGCGCCCAGCCGGTCTACCTGGGCCACCACCTGCTCGCCTACTTCTGGATGTTCTTCCGCGACACGCGCCGCTTCTACCTCGTCGCCGATTCGACCAGCGACATGCCCGCCGGCTCGGGAGCGCTCGCCGGCCTCAACTGGGACCTCGACCGCGAGGGCCTGGCTGCGGACCTCGGCTTCGAGCGGCCCCACCCGAACTCGCTCGACGCCGTTTCGAACCGGGACTTCGCGCTGGACTACCTGTACGCGGCCTCGGTCTGCGCGATGCACCTCTCGCGCCTGGGGTCGGAGATCGTGCTCTGGTCGAGCGCGGAGTTCGGCTTCTGCGAGCCCTCGGACTCCTTCGCCTCCGGCTCGAGCATCATGCCCCAGAAGAAGAACCCAGACGCCGCCGAGCTGCTCCGGGGCAAGGCCCCGCGGGTCGCCTCCTCACTGGCGAGCCTGCTGGGCACGATGCACGCGCTCCCGCTCGCCTACAGCAAGGACATGCAGGAGGACAAGGAGCCCCTGTTCGACGCGATCGACAACCTCGAGGTCTGTCTCGAGGCGGCGACGCCGATGATGGCGGGGCTGAGCTTCAACCGTGAGCGCCTGGCCGAGGCCGCCAGCGACGAGCTGCTGGCCGCCACCGACCTGGCCGACGTGCTGGTGGCCGAGGGGATGCCCTTCCGCGAGGCCCACGGCGTCGTCGCCGGCCTCGTGCGGACCGCGATCGACGGCGACAAGCGCCTCTCCGAGCTGGGGGATGCGGAGATGGACGGGGTGCCGGACGGCGCTCGCGAGCGCCTGCGCGAGGCGCTGCGCGAGGGGGGCGCGATCGAGGCGAAGGTCTCTGCCGGCGGCACCTCGTCGGTCAGGCTCTCCGAGCAGCTCGACTACGCCCGGCGCAGCCTCGCCGACCTCAGCCGGTGAGCGGCGCCGCGGCCACTCGTGCGGCCGCGCTCGACCGCAGGTTCTTCGAGCGCTCGGTGCACGAGGTCGCACCCGATCTGATCGGCTGCACCCTCGCCGTCGGGCCCACGGCGGGCGTGATCGTGGAGACCGAGGCCTACGACGTCAGCGATCCCGCCTGCCACGCATTCGGCGGTCCGACGCCGCGCAACGAGGTGCTGTTCGGGCCGCCTGGAGTCGCCTACGTCTACCTCTCCTACGGCATCCACAGCCTGTTGAACGCGGTGGCGGAGCCCGAGGGCAGCGCCGCCGCGGTTCTGATCCGCGCCCTGGAGCCGACCGACGGCCTCGAGCTGATGCGCGAGCGGCGGGGGCGCGACGACGAGCTCTGCTCGGGCCCGGGCAAGCTGACCGAGGCGCTCGGCGTCGGCCTCGATCTCAACGGAGCCTCGATCACGTCCTCGCCGTTCCAGATCCGCGAGCCCTCGAGCGAGCGGCCGCGGGTCATCAGCGGCCCGCGCATCGGGATCACAAGGGGCGTCGAGCTGCCCTGGCGCTACTGCGCGGCGGGAAGCCGCTTCGCGTCGCGGCCCTGGATCAGGCTCTAGGGACCGAAGCTAGAGGCCGGTGCCGCCGGTGCCGCCGCCGCCCGAGGGTGCCGGTGCCGCCGGAGCGGGAGCGGGCGCGGGAGCCGTGTTGGCCCCCCCCGCCGCCGCCGCCGCCGCCGGAGTCGTAGCCGCCGCCTCCGCTGGGCGCCACGGAGCTGCTGCCGCTGCTGCTGCTGCTGCCGTCCGAGTCGCCGTCGTCGTCGTCGTCGTTCTTGCTGTCCTCGTGCTCCTCGTAGATGGACTCGACGGCCTGCATCACCTGGCTCCAGATGATCGCCGGGAAGGTACCGCCGTCCACCGGCCCTCCGGCGTACTCGGTCTCCATCGGGGTGTTGGTCTGGGCGTGTCCCACCCAGACGCAAGCGGTGAAGTGCTCGGTGCCGCCACAGAACCAGGCGTCACCGTTGTTGTCGGTGGTTCCCGTCTTGCCCCAGGCGTCGTCGCTGCCGGTCTGGGCCAGCTCGCCGGTGCCACCGACCACGTTGCTGCGCAGGATCGAGCGGACGCTGCTGGCGACGCTCTCGGGGATCGCGCGCATCTCCTTCTGGTTGTAGTCCTTGCCGCCGTCGAGCACCTCACCGTCGGGCAGCGCCACCTCGGTGATGCCGGTGGGGGACAGGTCCCCCAACGAGTTGTTGGGGCCGACGCTGGAGTCGAGCTCGCCACCGACGCGCATGCCGTCGCGGGCGATCGTGCTGAACGCGTAGGCCATCTCGAGCGGTGTGACGCCGGGGTCGATACCTCCGAGGATCATGGCCGGGTTCGTGCCGAAGCTCTTACCGTCGATGCCCATGCGCTCAGCGGTCTCGCCCACCATCTGGGGGCCCTTGCGGCCGAGGCCGTTGGAGCCGAAGCCCAGCTGGGCGAAGATCGAGTTGTCGGAGTGGACGGTCGCGGTGGCCAGGTCCGAGGCGCCGTAGTAGATGTCGTCGTAGTTCTTCACCTCGAAGACCTCCTTGCCTCCAGAGTTCGGGACCGGGAAGGTCTGCGGGGCGGAGGGGAAGACGCTGCCTGGCCCGAAGCCGTTCTCAAAGGCGGTGATCAGCGTGAAGGGCTTGAATGACGAGCCCGGCTGGCGATGGCCGTTGGTCGCCAGGTTGAAGGGCTCCTTCTGGAAGTCGTTGCCGCCCACCATCGCCTTGACGCCGCCGGTCTCGTTGTCGATCACGACCACGGATGCGGTCGGCTCGATGCCGGCGAGGGTGTTGTAGGCGGCCGACTGGGCGGCCTCCTGCATGTCGAGGTCGAGGGTGGTGCGGACGTCGAGGCCGCCGCCGAATGCGCGCCCGGGGCCGTACTTGTCCACGAGCTGCTGTCGCAGCCACTCGCTGAAGTACGGCGCGAGCGAGTCGACCTCGGGCTTCTGGATCTCCGATGACGCGGGGAGGGCCTGGCGGGCGGCCTCCTCGTACTCCTCGTCTGAGAGCACGTTCTGCTCGTTCATCTTCTGCAACACCAGGTTGCGCCGCTCGCCAGCGTCGTTGGGGTTGGCTCGCGGTGAATAGGCCGACGGCGAGGAGATGATCCCCGCCAGCATTGCCGCCTCTTCGGGGGCCAGCTGGGCGGAGCAGGGATCGGCGCCGCCCTCGCCGCAGCCGGGATAGCGGAAGCCGAAGTAGGTGCGCGCGGCGGCCTCGATCCCGTAGGCGCCCTCGCCGAAGTAGATCGTGTTCAGGTACTGGGTCAGGATCTTGTCCTTGTCCCACTGGCGCTCGAGGTGGTAGGCGTACGAGGCCTCGCGCAGCTTCTGGAAGTACGTACGGCTGGACTGCGCCTCGAGCGCGTTCTTGACGAACTGCTGTGTGATCGTCGAGGCGCCCTGGGTGGCGCCTCCCGGGAGGAAGGTCTCCCAGGCCGCCCGCGCGATTCCCTGGTAGTCGACCCCGCGGTGTTCGTAGAAGCGCTGGTCCTCGATCGCGACCACAGCCGACTTGATGTAGGGCGAGATGTCCTCGGACTCGACCAGGATGCGCTGGCTGTTGGACAGCAGCGTTCCGAACCTGCGTCCCTCCGAGTCGAACACCTCGGAGTTCTTGGCCTTGGCGTACTGCTCCTTGTTCTCGAGCTGGGGAATGTCGCCGGCGACCGAGACAACCATCCCGAACACCATCGAGATCAGGGCCAGGATGCCGAGACCGACGATGATGACGGCGAGCCGCAACTTCTTGACCTGCCCCGGCTTCGGCCTGCGGGGCCGTCGCGAGCCGATCCGCTTGGGCAGCCGCGGAGGCGCTGCGCCGTTGCCGCCCGGAGCGGTCTTGGCGGTTCGGCCGGGCACGTGCTCGCGCAAATGGCTGATGCGGTCGCCGGCGCCGCGCACGCGCTCGCGCCCGTGGTCCAGCAGCCCGCGCAGGCCGTAGGCGACCGCCGAGCCGCGCTTGGCGAACCCGCTCTTCTGAGGCTGGCTCTCCAGCACGGACTCGAAGTCCTGCTCGGGCGCCGCGGCGAGGCGGCGGCGTCCGCGCCGGCGCTCGCGCGCCGGGACCGCGTCGAAGCTGGTCGATTTGCCGGTGGCCCGGCGGCGAGCCGCG
>CAWABY010000014.1:0-115000 GCA_963780395.1 uncultured Solirubrobacterales bacterium | reverse complement strand
GGATGACCTGTGGGTCGGAGTGAAAGGCTAATCAAGCCAGGAGATATCTGGTTCTCTCCGAAATATATTTAGGTATAGCCTCGGGCTATATGCGTTACGGCCGTAGAGCACTGCTTGGACTAGGGGCCCTACCAGGTTACCGACTTCAGGCAAACTCCGAAGACCGTTACGTTAAACCCGGGAGTCAGTGTGCGGGGGATAAACTTCGTACGCGAGAGGGGAACAACCCAGATCACCAGCTAAGGACCCTAAGTGGTGGCTAAGTGGAGAACGATGTCCGAATGCCGAGACAACCAAGAGGTTGGCTTAGAAGCAGCCATTCCTTGAAAGAGTGCGTAACAGCTCACTGGTCAAGTGTTCGGGCGCGGAGAATTCAACGGGGCTCAAGCCACCCTCCGAAGCTGTGAACTCAACTCTGTTGAGTGGTAGGAGAGCGTTCCGATCTGAGTGAAGCGGCGGCGGAAGCCGCCGTGGACGGATCGGAAGTGAGAATGCCGGCATGAGTAACGAGAGTGGGGTGAGAATCCTCACCACCGATTGTCCAAGGTTTCCTGAGTAAAGTTCGTCTGCTCAGGGTTAGTCGGGACCTAAGGCGAGGCCGAAAGGCGTAGCCGATGGCCAACGGGTTGATATTCCCGTACCACGTTTCACCCGCTATGACCGATGGGGTGACGGGGACGGCTAAGGGAACCCAGGCGATGGTTGCCCTGGGGCAAGCACGTAGCCAGTCGCGGTAGGCAAATCCGCCGCGGCGTTTTTACGCGAGGTGCGATGCCAGCTGGCAGGAATGCCGGCCAGTCCCTGAAGCCATGCCTCCAAGAAAAACCTCTAGGCAGGGTGCGACGTGCCCGTACCTACAACCGACACAGGTGGACAGGTAGAGAATACTGAGGTGAGCGAGCTAACCATCGTTAAGGAACTCGGCAAATTCGCCCCGTAAGTTCGCGAGAAGGGGCGCCCCGGTAGGGTGAAGTCCATACGGATGGAGCCCGAGGGGGCCGCAGTGAAAAGGTCCAACCGACTGTTTACCAAAAACACAGGCCTCTGCTAAGTCGCAAGACGACGTATAGGGGCTGACGCCTGCCCGGTGCCGGAAGGTTACGCGGAATTGTTAGCGGCTTCGGCTGCGAAGCAGTGAAGCTAAGCCCCGGTAAACGGCGGCCGTAACTATAACGGTCCTAAGGTAGCGAAATTCCTTGTCGGGTAAGTTCCGACCTGCACGAATGGCGCAACGAGTTGGACGCTGTCTCAACGATGGGCTCGGTGAAATTAGAGTCTCGGTGAAGATACCGAGTACCCGCAGAAAGACGGAAAGACCCCGTGAACCTTTACTGCAACTTGATATTGGAGTTCGGAATATCTCGCTCAGGATAGGTGGGAGACTTTGAGCCTGTGGCTTTGGTCACAGGGGAGTCACCCTTGAGATACCACCCTTGGTGTTTTGGGCTTCTAACAGATCTCCGTTACCCGGGATCTGGACAGTGCCAGGTGGGCAGTTTGACTGGGGCGGTCGCCTCCTAAAATGTAACGGAGGCGCCCAAAGGTTCCCTCAGCACGGTTGGAAATCGTGCGCAGAGTGTAAAGGCAGCAAGGGAGCTTGACTGCGAGACCGACGGGTCGAGCAGGAACGAAAGTTGGGCTTAGTGATCCGGCGGTAGAAAGTGGAATTGCCGTCGCTCAACGGATAAAAGGTACTCCGGGGATAACAGGCTTATCGCGCCCAAGAGTCCATATCGACGGCGCGGTTTGGCACCTCGATGTCGGCTCGTCGCATCCTGGGGCTGGAGCAGGTCCCAAGGGTTGGGCTGTTCGCCCATTAAAGCGGCACGCGAGCTGGGTTCAGAACGTCGTGAGACAGTTCGGTCCCTATCTTCTGTGGGCGTTGGAGAGTTGAGAGGGTTCGTCCCTAGTACGAGAGGACCGGGATGAACGCGCCTCTGGTGTACCAGTTGTCCTGCCAAGGGCACCGCTGGTTAGCTACGCGCGGCACGGATAACCGCTGAAAGCATCTAAGCGGGAAGCCAGCCTCGAGATGAGCTCTCCCATCCCCTTGAGGGAGTAAGACCCCTGGTAGACCACCAGGTCGATAGGCCGGCTGTGCAACTGCAGCAATGCAGTCAGCAGACCGGTACTAATGGGTCGAGGGCTTGACGGATATTTACGTTTCGCCTAGGCACCACCGGACGCGAAAGCAGAGGAGGTGCCGCCAAGTGTCATCGCCTAGTGCGGTTTTCAAGGTCCACCGAGCGTCTCGAAAGTTTCGGTGGCGAGATAGCGAGAGGGAAACACCTCTTCCCATTCCGAACAGAGTCGTTAAGCCTCTCAGCGCCGATGGTACTTGGTGGGCAACCGCCTGGGAGAGTAGGTCGCCGCCGGTTCTTCCAAAGGGCCGTCCTTCGGGGCGGCCCTTTCTATTTCGTGGTCAGTCTCCACCGCAGAGAGTTGTTGCTTCCGTACGTGTCGTTCCCGGTGAGACCGTTGGCTCCAGGCTTTCCGAAGCGTGGGTTGCCCACCCCGAGTGGGCCGTGGAAGTAGTAAGTGAACGGAGCCGAAACCCCGGCGCTGTCCCCCTCCAGGCAGGTCACCGTACCCGGGAACGTGAGCTCTGAGTAGACGCCGCCGCCGAGGACCGAGTACTTCCACTGCTTACCCTTGGCCCAGAAGAACAGCGCAAAGTCGAAGTCCCCGAAGAGGCCTCTCCTCGGCACCTGGGTCGTCGCGTTGGTCACGACGTATCGGGCGTTCGCGCACATGTCGATTTCGATGGGCAGGCCCTCGTAGGTAGTGCTCGCCGTCAGCGTTCCGCCCTTTTGGCTGTACTCGACCTTCGCGAAGTTGCTGCGGTTCTTCTCCAGGTCCACCTCGGCGCTGTAGGTCTGCGGTCCGCGATGCCCCGTGACCGAGAGGTGGTAATGCTCTGGCGCGCACTTCCACAGCGCCTTCTTGCACTTCTTTTTCTTCTTCGATGCGGCGCCGGTCGGCTCGCCGTTCGAGCCACTCACCGTGCCGGCTGCGCCGATGCTCAAGCCCGATACGAGCAGCGCGCAGAGGAGGAGGCGCGGCAGTCCGTGCGGGCCGGTCCCGATCGTCGTTCGCAAGGATCCCTCCTCTCCGCTCGCCGGGATCGACATCTTGACATGCTGCACGCCCCACAAGCCAACGGAAGGCACGAACCTTGATCGGAGCAATCATCCTCGGCATCCTCGCCGGCTACCTCGGCCGCGCGATCATGCCCGGCAAGCAGGACTTCGGCTTCTTCAAGACGGCGATCCTCGGGATCGTCGGCGCCCTCGCCGGCTTCTTCATCTTCACCGAGCTGCTCGGCATCGGCGACAGCGAGGCCTTTGACCTCGGCGGCCTGCCCGGCGCCGTGATCGGAGTGATCATCGTCCTCTTCATCTACGACCGCGTCAGCCGCTAGCGCCACCAGGTCGCCCACCTTTGGAGCGAAGGGCGAAGCCCGAGCGGCGCGAAGCCCTGCTGGGCTGGGTGCGGCTGCTCGCGGACGACGTCGGCGCCCGCAGACCCACCGGCCCCGGGGAGCGTGAGGCGGCCGAACGGGTCGCGGCCCGGCTGCGCGAGCGCGGCGTTGATGCCGAACTCCAGCCGTTCGACGGCTACTCGACCTTCGCCGCGCCATTCGGCGTGATCGTCGGGCTGGGGGTTGCCCCGGCGCTGCTGCCGCTCCGCCGCCGCCGGCTGCGCTCGTTGCTGGCATCGGCATCCGTCGCCGGCCTCGCCACCGAGGGCGGACTGGTGCGGACCCCGTTGTCGGACCTGCTCAGCCGCGGGCAGAGCCAGAACCTGGTGGCGACGATCCCGCCCTCGGGCGAGGCTCGCCGCATCGTCTGCCTGGTCTGCCACCTCGACACATCGCGAAGCGGGCTGCTCTTCCACCCGCGGTTCGTCAAGTACCTGAACCCGTGGCTGCTCACCCAGGCGTGGGCCTGCGTGGTGCAGGGCGCCGAGCCGCTGCTGGCCCGGGCCTCGCTGGGACGTCGGATCCTGGCCGCGGCCAGGGCGATTCTCGCCGTCGGCCTGGGGCTGGTCGTCGAGCGCGAGTTGCGCGGGCAGGACACCCCAGGGGCAAACGACAATGCGTCCGGCGTGGCCGTGGTCGCGGAGCTCGCGCTCGAGCTGGCCGCGGAACCACTCGAGCACACCCGCGTCGTCGCCCTGATGACGGGCTGTGAGGAGGCAGGCCTGCTCGGCGCCCAGGCCTTCCTGCGCTCGCGCGATACTTCAGGCTGGTTGTTCGTCAACGTCGACAACGTCGGCGGCCCCGCCACACTCCGCTTCACGCTGCACGAGGGGCTGGCGAGGAAATGGGACTGCGATCCGGGTCTGGTCGCGATCGCGGAGCGAATCGCTTCCGATGCGCCCGAGCTGGGCCTCGCTTCGAGCGAGGGCCCGATCGGGCTCACCTACGACGTCACCCCGGTCCTGGCGCGGGGCGGGCGCGGGATCACCCTGGTCGCAGGTGACGACGGCGTCATCCCCAACTACCACTGGCCCACCGATACGCCCGAGAACCTCGACCCGGACAGCATCGCGCGCACGCTGGAGATCGCGCGACGCATGGTCGCGGCGATCGACCGCGGCGAGGCCGGCTGAGCTACCCGGAAGCTAGGCGGCGAGCCGCTCGGGCACGCCCGCGCGGTCGTGCTGCGGGTGGTACGCGCCGGAGGCGAGGCCCACGGCCCCCGGACGCGCAGCGGAGGAGGCCGGTGATGGGGTCCGGCGCTCGCACTCGCGGGCGGGCTCGGGCTCGATCCCGTACTCGCCCAGCGTGGCGAAATCGACGACCAGGTCGGCGGCGTCCAGGAGCCGCTCGCGGATGTCTATGAGCTTTGCTGTCATGACCGCCAAGCTAGGCTCGGCCCCGGACGGAAAGCCGCGATTTGCAGGGAAACCTGCAGGCGAGCGCCCACGCCGCCCGGAACGGCGGATAGCTTTCGGCCACAGCGCCCCCGAGAGGAGCCCATGATGCCCCTGGCCGTCAGCAGCTACGAGCTTTCCGTCTTCATCCACGTCACCGCTGTCGTGGTCGGGTTCGGCGCCACCTTCGCCGAGTCGGTGCTGTTCCCCGTGGCGCTGAAGATGGGCCCGCGGAACCTGCCCTACGTGCACCGGCTGCAGCTCACGATCAACCAGTTCTTCGCCGTCCCGGCCCTGGTGATCGTGATCGCCACGGGCCTCTACCAGATGGCCGAGGGCAACTGGGAGTACGGCGACTTCTGGGTCAGCGGCACCCTCGCGATCGTCGTCGTCATCGGCGTGCTGCTGCTCGCCTACTTCATCCCCGCCGACCGCCGCCTGCTGCCGATGGTGGAGAAGGAGATCGCCGATGCCGGCAGCGGCGAGGTGAAGCTTTCCGAGGAGTACCAGCGGGCCGGCCGCAACGAGGGCATCGCCGGCTCGATCACCGGCATCCTCCTGGTCGTCGCCATCTTCCTGATGACGACGAAGCCCGGTCTCTAGCTAGGGCCCAGGAGCTAGCGCCCACGACGACCGAAGCTGTGCCCAGCCGGTAGCGCCGCCGCCAGCTCGGCGACGATCTGCTCACGACCTGGGCGGTCGAGCTCGCCCGCCACCTCCCAGCCCCGTTGCGCCCCGACGCGGACCCTGCGGCCGCGGCGCCTGGCGTCGGCCAGCGCCGGGTCGACGCCCGCCTCGCGGCCGGTCTCGCGGGAGACGGAGGGAGTGATCGAGCGCGGCGCCGTCTCCGGGAGGGCGACTCCGTCGCGCTCCAGCCGCTCGACCTGACTGACCACCACGTTCGTGGTCCCCTCCCTGTGCTCTAGGCGACCGCGCGCGATCACGAACCCGGCAGCCCGCACCGCCATCCGGCAGCGCTCGGCCACCGGAGGCGGCACGATCAGGTTGATGACGCCGTGCTCGTCCTCCAGCAGCATGAAGACCACTCCCTTGGCGGTCGCGGGGCGCTGGCGCGCCGTCACCATCCCCGCCACCCGGATAGCGGCACCGTCGCGGGTGCGGGGGATGTCCGCGCTGGAGGCGACGCCCTCGCCCAGCTGCGGGCGCAACAGCTCCATCGGGTGCTCGCCCAGGGTCATCCCGGTCATCCGGTAATCGGCCACGGCGCGCTCCCAGGGACCCAGCGGTGGCAGCGCGGGGGAGGGGGAGCCGTCCAGCGGCAGCGCCAACTGGGTCCCGTCCTCGCCGCGTGAGGCCCGCGAGGCCGCCCCGGCCTCCCACAACGCCGGACGGCGGTGGGCGCCCTCGGCGATCGCCATCGCCTCGGAGGCTGCCCCGTTCGCCGCGCCCGCGAGGGCGATTCGCCAATCTCCCTGATCTGCGACGGCTTCCCGCGCGGGCGCGCGCGGGCGCTCCAGCCGGTCGCAGGCGCCGGCCCAGGCCAATCGCAGCAGCGCCGCGCGCGAGGCCCCCGAGCGCCCCGCCAGGTCGGCGACGTCACGGTAGGCGCCGCCCCGCCGGCGCTCGGCGATCACCGCATCCGCGTCGGCCTCCGCCACCTCGGCGACGTAGCCGAGGCCGACTCTGATCGGGGGCTGCCCCGCCGCTCCCGCCGCCGCCCCGCTCGTCTCCACGCCGCAGTCGAGCTCGCTGGCGTTCACGTCGGGCCCCAGCACCTCGACCCCGCGCCGCTGCGCCTCGTGCACGAGCGCGTCGGGCGGGTAGAAGCCCATCGGCTGCTCGTTCAGCAGCGCGCACAGCAGCTCCGGCCCGTAGTGCACCCGCAGCCAGGTCGACTGGTAGGCCAGCAGCCCGAAGGCGGCGGAGTGCGACTTGGGAAAGCCGAAGCCCGAGAACCCCTCGATCTGGCCATAGACCCGCTCGGCGACCTCCTGGCTGACGCCGCGCTCGACCGCTCCCTCGATGAAGCGCCGGCGATAGCGCAGGATCGCGGCCTCCGAGCGCTTGCGGCTCATCGCCCGCCGCAGCCCCTCGGCCTCGCCGACCGAGAACCCCGCCAGCGCCATCGCCACCTCCAACACCTGGTCCTGGAAGACGATCGCGCCCAGCGTGTCCTTGAGCACCGGCTCCAGCGAGGGGTGCTCATAGGGCACCTCGTAGTCCGGGTCCTCGCGCAGCCTCCTGCGCCGGTCGATGTAGGGGTGGACGGCGCCGCCCTGGATCGGGCCCGGGCGCACGATCGCCACCTGCACGGTGAGGTCGTCGAGGTTGCGGGGCAGCGTCCGTGGAAGCATCTGCATCTGCGCCCTGCTCTCGATCTGGAAGACGCCGGTCGTCTCGGCGCGCTGGATCGCCCCCCAGACCTCGGGGTCGTCGAGCGGCACCCGCGAGAGGTCGATGCGCTCGCCGCGCGAGCGCGCGACCTCGTCCACGCAGCGCTCCACCGCCGACAGCATCCCCAGCCCCAGCAGGTCGATCTTGAGGAAGCCGGCGTCCGCGCAGGAGTCCTTGTCCCACTGCACCATCTGGCGCCCCTCCATCGCCGCGGGCTGCACCGGGCACAGCTCCACCAGCGGCCGCGTCGAGATCACCATGCCGCCGGGGTGCTGGGAGAGGTGGCGCGGCAGCCCCGCGACCTCGGGCAGCAGCCTCGCCAGCGCCCGCCAGCGGGGCGATCCCGCGCGCCGCGCCCCCAGCGCCTGCTCGATCCGCGCCCCCGCATCGTCCCCCTTCTCATAGACGTCAACCGAGCGCGCCAGCCGCTCGACTTCGCCCGGCGGCAGCCCCAGCGCCTTGCCCAGATCCCGCACCGACCCCCGCGCCCGATAGGTGGAGAAGGCCGCGACCAGGGCCGAGCGGTCGCGCCCGTGGCGCTCGTGCACGCGGGGGATCAGCTTCTCGCGGATGTCGCGGGGGAAGTCGAGGTCGATGTCCGGAGCGTCGGTCAGCTCCTCGTTCAGGAAGCGGCCGAGGAAGAGGTCGTTGGCCACCGGGTCGATGTGCGAGAGCCCGGTCAGATAGCAGACGATCGAGCTGACGCTCGAGCCCCGCCCGCGGCCGGGGGGCAGCAGCCGGCGCGCCGAGGAGGCGTCGCGCACCTCCAGCGCGACCTCTCGCGCCAGCTCCAGCATCTCGTGGTGGAGCAGGAAGAAGCCCGACAGCCGCAGCCGCCCGATCAGCCCCAGCTCCTCGGCCAGCCGTCCCTCGGCCTCGGCTCGATGCGGGGAGGAGGGGGGATAGCGGTGCTCCAGCCGCGAGCGGCAGAGCTCGCCGAGCCGCCTGTCCGCGGTGGGGTCCTCGGCGCCGGGATAGCTGTAACCGAGGTCGCGGGTGAGATCGAAGCGCAGCCTCTCGCGCGCCAGCCGCACCGACTCGGCCACCGCCTCGGGATGGTCGCGGAAGCGCTCGGCCGCCTCGGCCGCCGCAGACAGAGCCGAGCTCGAGTTGCCGCGCCGCAAGCCCTCGGTCTCGTCGAGGGTCGCTCCCAGCCGCACCGCCACCAGCGCGTCCTGGAGCGCCAGCCGCGAGCGGTCGTGGGCGTGGGCGTTCCCAGTCGCGGCGCAGGGCACCCCGAGCCGCTCACCCAGCTCCGCCAGCCAGCGGTTGCGCGCGCGGTCGCGCCGCCACAGCGGCCGTTGCAGCTCGACCCGCAAGCGCTCGGGCCCGAAGGCCTCCAGCAGCCGCCGCGCCACCGCCTCGGCCCCGCGGGAATCCCCGCCCTCCCAGCGCCCCGCCACCGCGCCGGAGCCGGGGCAGCCCGAGAGGCAGATCAGCCCCTCCGCGTGGGGCGCCAGCTCGGAGAGCGGCAGCGAGGGCGGCAGCGCCTCGCGCGTCCCCTCGCCCTCTCTCGTCCCCTCGTGCGCCAGCGTCACGAGCTTGCAGAGGTTGTTCCATCCCTTCGCGTTCTCGACCAGCAGGGTGAGGTGCGCGGTCGCCCCGGCAGGGCCAGCCCGCCGAGCGCCCTCGTCCACCACGGTCAACTCGGCCCCGTGGATGGGGCGGACCCCGATCCCCGCGCAGGCATGGGCGAATTCCATCGCACCGCAGACGTTGTCGTGATCGGTCAGGGCGAGCGCCTCCAGCCCCAGCTCGGCCGCGGCCGCGGCCAGCTCGGCCGGGGAGGAAGCCCCGTCGAGGAAGGAGTACGCGGAGTGGGCGTGCAGTTCGGCGTATGCCGCCGCAGGTCGGCTCATGCTCGCTGGCGAAACCAGCGGCCGTCCCCGGGCTCGCAGAAGACGACGACGTTGCTGCCGTCCTCCAGCACCAGCTCGAAGTAGCGACGCCGCAGAGGCCGGCGCGTCCACCAGCCGTCCTCGACCAGCCATTCCTCGCGAACCGCGCTGACCGCGAGTCGCCCCACCGCCCGCGGCCGCCCGTCGACGCCGAGCTGGACCCCGATCGGCCACGGCTTGTTGACGCGGCCTTTCATGAGCCGCCCGGCTCCTCCGGGAAGGGCATCAGCGCTTCGCGACGCTCGGGAACGCGCGAGTCGGGGTCCACCTCGAGCACCCGCAGCACCGCTTCGCTGCCCCCCGCCGCGCGGGCCTGGCGCACCGCCTCGCCGATGCGCCGGCGGCGCTGCTGCTCGGGGCTCGCGAGCGAGAGCTGCTCGCCCGACGCCGGCCCCAGCGCCACCGCCTCCAGGCGCAGCACCGCGACCGGGCCCGGAAGCTGCGCGAGCAGGGGCGCCAGCGCCAGCAGCAGCCGCTCGCGCTCGGTGGCCGCCGTGCGCAGCGCCAGCCGCCGCCGCCAGCCGCCGCCGGCCGCCAGCCGCGCCGAGAGGCGCAGCGCGCGCACCGATCTGCCCCGCCGCCCGGAATGGGCCAGCAACCGGGCCACCAGCAGCTCCAGCGCCCGCTCCAGCTGCTGCCCGGAGCCGGCGTCGGGAAGCTCCAGCTCGACAGCCAGCGCCTGGTGGGGCGCCCGCGGACGCAACGGCTCGTCCCCGCCCCTGGCCAGCCTCAGCGCCCGCAGGCCGAGGGCGCCGAAGCGGTCGGCGACCGCATCCCGGGGCAGGCCCGCGAGCCGGCCGAGGGTGGCGATGCCGAGCCGCTCCAGATCGTTGGGCAGGTCGTCCCCCTCCGCCAGGCGGCCGCTCAGCAGCGCCACGGGTAGGGGGGAGAGGAACCTGCGCGCACTCACCACCACAAGGCCACCTCCTCCGCCATCACTGGGACTTCGCCGCGCTCCGCGCGGCTCGCGCGTCCGGGGGTGGCCGGCGCGAGCCCAATCAGCCGAGACCGCCGCCGCGTAGGCGCAGAAGCGCACCGGCGCCGCGGCCAGCAGCACCGGCATCCCGGCCTCCTCGCGCGCTCTGGCCAGCACTTCCTCGGTGCCGCCCCAGAGCCCTCGCAGCCCGGCCGCCTCGAAGAAGGCCTCGCCCGCCCGCTCTGACTCGACCTCGGCGCCGATACCCTCGAAACGGCGCAGCGCGGCCTCCCAGGCGCGCTCGGCGCGCTCGGTGTCGGGCGGCACCAGCGCCAGCTCCGGACAGCGCGAGAGCGCCTCTCCCAGCCTCATCCCCGGGCGCACCCCGAGCCGCTCCGCGGGCTCGCTGACCTCGCCGATCAGCTGCGCGGCCCCGGGCTCGGGGGCGAGGGCGGCCGGCGCTCGCAGCTGCTCCGCGCGCCCCTCGAGCGCGGTCAGGAGGCGAAAGCGGGGTGCGAGTGCGCACGCGACGGGCATCGAACGTATGTTCGTACAAGACGCGCGAAAGGTCAAGTGGGTTTACTCTCATGCCCATGGCGAAGAAGGAGCCGACAACCGGGGAGCTGCGCCGTCTCCAGCACGAGCGCACCACCGACGAACACCGCGCGATCGGCGAGTCCGTGACCGAGGACGAGGCGCAACAGCACAAGCGCCGCGCCGACAAGGCCGCCTACCTGGAGCGCAAGCTGGCCGAGCGCGAGCGCGCCGAGCGACGCGCTCGCGGCGAGGACGACGGTTGATCAAGGTATCGGTGGTTCGAGTCCACCCCGGCCCATCCGGAGGCACCTGTGGTTCGGTAGATGGAGCCGAGTAGTGGGGTTGCATTTGAACTTCGATCCGGGTTAGGGTCGGATCGATGCGAAAGCTCGCTGTCTCCTTGGGGGTGATTGCGGTGGCGCTTGCCGTTGCCTCGCCCGCCTTGGCGGGGAAGTACAGGACCAGCCCCAAGGAAGGCAAGTCGATTGCCCAGAAGTACAGCCAGTTCGGCAAGTGGCCGTTCCGCTCCTGCTGGAGGATCGGCGGCGGCGGCGCGGGTTCCTACGGGATTCTCCCCGGCGGGATCGTCTGTCGCTTCTCCTCGCCGCCCGAGTACACCCCTGACTATGGCTGGGTCTGTGCAGTCAACGATGAAGCGGTCAAGCAGGACAAGAAGCACAAGGCCAGGCCCGGGCTGGCGAAGAAGACGTTCCAGTTGGAGGACGTCACCGTGCGCGGGCAGTCGCGTTGGGCCGGAGACTGGTGCAATCGCATACCGTCCGCCGTAGAACCGCCTCCCCCGACAGGCGCGATAGGCCCCGCGCTGTTCTGAGCAGGCCGTTGTGTGCAAGGGGGGCCGTGGCCACCCCTGCGCGTCGTCGTTCACTTTGCTCCTCCTATCGGGTTGTGGGAACTTGCAGGGGTGGAATCGGGACCGAGCCAAAGTGGACCTGAGATAAAGCTCTACCGCGGGCCGCTCTCGACCAACGTCGAGCGGGTCGCCCTCGCCCTCGCCCACAAGGGCCTGGAGGTCGAGTCGATCGAGATCGACTGGGACGACCGCAGCCCCGTCGAGGCTGTCAGCGGTCAGAGCCTGGTGCCAGTGATTCAGGACGATGGCGGCGACGGCGAGGTGGTGTACGACTCGGCGACGATCCTGCGCTACCTCGAGGAGCGCTACCCGGAGCCGCCGCTGTTCCCCTCCGATCCCGCCCGCCGTGCCGAGATGGACGTCTTCATCGACTGGTTCAACGAGGTCTGGAAGTACTCGCCGAACACGATCGAGGAGGAGCTGGAGAAGGGCTCGCCGGACGCGGCGGTGATCGAGCGCCACTCTGCGCTGATGGTCGAGCGAATGGGCCTGTTCGAGCGCCTGCTCGAGGGTCGCGACCACCTGATGGGCTCCGAGGTATCCGCCGCCGATTTCGTCGCCTTCCCCTTTCTCAAGTACGCGCTGTTCCCGAAGCTGCCGGAGGACGACGAGCCCTTCCACCTGGTGCTGGACGACCTACCAGCCCCTGGGCGACGGTCACCCCCGCCTCAAGGCCTGGATCGAGCGCATCGACGCGCTTCCACGGGCCTAACGCTCAGACGGCTTCCGGAAATTGGTATTGACCCGCTGCGACGGTCCTTGGATACTCGGCCCGCTGGGGCGACACGGCCGGGCCCTCGGCCTGATTGCGACAGGTGTCCGATCTCGACGCTGGCGCCCGGCTGCGGCGGGAACGACGAGCCGGAGGAAGCGGAGGTTCCGGGCGGGGCCGATCCCGATGCGACGCGGGTGATCGAGGACTGGGCGACGGCGTTGCGCGAGGGCGACGTCGAGGCCGCCGCCGAGTACTTCGAGCTGCCCAGCGTCGCCCAGAACGGGACGCCGCCGCTGGAGCTCGACAGCCGCAGGGACGTGATCCTCTTCAACCGCGCGCTGCCATGCGGCGCCGAGCTGATCAGGGCGGAGGAGGATGGCCGCTTCACGGTCGCAACCTTCGAGCTGACGGAGCGGCCCGGCCCGGGGGAGTGCGGCGACGGCGTCGGCAACGAGGCCAAGACGGCCTTCGTGATCGAGGACGGGCTGATCACCGAGTGGATCCGCGCCGCCGACGAGCCCCTGACGGAGCCCCCCGCCGAGGGGCCCGTGGTCTAGGTGGCTCTGCGGCGGAGGACCAGGCGCGGAGGCGCAGTCTGCGCGTTCCTCCTCGCCGCGTCGTTGGCGGCGGCGGGCGGCGCGGGCGCGGTCACGCTGGAGGAGGTCGGGACCTACACCTCACCGGTCTACGTGATCTCCGATCCGGGGGATTCGGACCGTCTGTTCGTGGTCGAGCGACAGGGCCGGGTGATGCTCACCGCCGGGGGACGGACGAGCACCTTCCTCGACATGCGTACTCTCGTTCCGCCCTTCGCCGGCCTCACCGATCGCGGCCTGCTCTCGATCGCGTTCGCGCCCGACTACGAAACCTCGGGCCGCCTCTACGTCCTTTACTCGGGCGAGGACGGCGATCAGCGCGTGGACGAGTTCGAAGCCAGCGGAGATTTGGCCCTCCTCTCGACACGCCGGCCCGTGCTCGAGATCGAGCACGACTCGCTCTTTCACTACGGCGGCCAACTCCAGTTCGGGCCCGACGGCCACCTCTACATCTCGACCGGGGACAACGGGGTCGTCATTTCGGGGCCGGGAGGAGATCCCGACGGCATCGCGCAGAGCGTCGAGACGCTGAACGGCAAGATCCTGCGCATCGACCCTCGCCCCGCCGACGGACAGCCCTATGCGGTGCCGAGCGACAACCCCTTTGTCGGCGTACCCGGGCGGGACGAGATCTGGGGCTACGGGTTGCGCAACCCATGGCGCTTCTCATTCGACCGCGCCACCGGGGACCTGGTGATCACCGATGTCGGCCAGGATGGCTGGGAGGAGGTCGAGTACGCGCCGCGCACGGCGGGGGGCGGGCGGGGAGACAACTACGGCTGGAGCTGCCGCGAGGGCCCGGATCCCTACTCCGGCTGCCCTGGCACCTTCACCGATCCCGCCTTCGCCTATCCGCATTTCCCGACGGGTTGCTCGTCGATCACCGGCGGCTATGTGGTGCGCGACACCGGCCTTCCCAGCCTGCTCGGACGCTACATCTACGCGGACTTCTGCCAGAACATGGTCCGCTCGCTACAGCTGGGCCTTCCGGCGGCGAGCGACGACCGCCTCGAGCCTCTGCCGGTGCAGCACCCCTCTTCCTTCGGCGAGGACGCGTGCGGGCGCATTTACGTCGCCTCTCTTGAGGGGCCTGTCTACCGGCTCGGCGAGGGCACGCCGAGCGATTGCGAGGACCCGCTGCTGTTCGTGTACGGCAAGCGCCGGCAAGCGATCAATCACCGGCGAGTCTGGATCGGCGCCTATGCGGACGAGGCCGCCACCGTGATCGCCGCCCCGACCCTGAGCGCGAAGGGCACTCGGCGCGCCGCCCCCGGCTTCAAGCAGCGAATCCGGCCGATCGCGGCCCGCGGCCCGCGGGAGATCGCGTGGAAGCTGGGGCGTGGCGCCGTCGAGCGTTACAGCCGCCTGCTGGCTGAAGGTCGCCGCGTCAAGCTCCGGTTCGTGGTGACCGCGGTGGACGCCGCCGGCAACTCGAGTCCCACCCTCGAGCGCATAATCCGGCTGGTCTCGAACGGCGGCGCCCGCGGCTAGGCGAGCCGCTCGCGCACCCGCGCAATCACCGCGTCCGTGAACTCGGTGGTCGATGCGTGGCCCTTCAGGTCCGGGGTGCGGACTCCGGCGGCGGCGGTCTCCATCACCGCGTCATACACGGCGGCCGAGGCCCGGGCCGCAGCTTGGTCACCGCGTTCGCCGGCGAAGCCGAGCAGGGCGCCGACGGCGAGGATCATCGCCATCGGGTTGGCGAGGTCCTTGCCCTCCAGGGCGGGGGCGGTGCCGTGCGGAGCCTCGGCCATCGCCACCGAAGGGTTCAGGTCCTCGTCCAGCGCCAGCAGGATCGACTCGGCCCCGGCGATCGAGCCGAACAGCGGCAGCACCAGGTCGCTCAGGAGGTCACCGTCGCGGTTCAGCGCCGGGATCACCAGAGGGGCGTCGGCGCGGCCGCTGATCAGGCCGGCGTAGGTCGCGTCGATCAGCAGCGGCTCGTAGGCGACGTCGGGGTGGCGCCCGGCCGCGGCATCCATCTCCTCCTTCAGCATTCCCTCGTAGACCGGGCTCACGGTCCACTTCGGTCCGCCGTAGACCTTGCCTTCGATCCGCTCGGCCGAGCGGAAGGCATACTCGGCCACCGCGCTGCAGATCGAGCGGTGGATCACCTCCTTGCGCCAGGCCGCCTCGTCGTCTCCCTGTTGCTCGCGTCGCTCTTCGGCGCCGTAGGCGTCCTCGACCGCCATCCGCACGACCGAGATCGGGTGGTGGATGCCCCCGAGCGGGGTGACGCCGGGGATGCGCCGGCCGGTGCGGACGATCACCTTGCCGTCGATCCCCTCGCGAATCAGCCGGTTGGGGCTGCCGACGTCATCCGCGCCCTCGGGGGTGATCGTCGCCGCCTTGATCCCGAGCCCGGCCTCGACCATCGCAGCGGCGGCCTGCTCGCAGACGCCGTTCTCCGTCTCGCGTCGGTTCGCGAGCGAGAGGTCGAAGCGCTGGAGCTCGGTCTCGAGCCCGATCGTCTCCGGTTCCAGCACCCGCAGCGACTGCTCCAGCAGCTCCTGGCCCGTCTGGTCGCCCTCGAGCACGACTATCGTCAGCCCGGACATGGAGCGCGAGCCTAGTGGCAGCGGGTCGCGGACGCGAAGCGGAGCAACCCGCGATGGATGAGACCTGCACCTGGTGCGGGACCGAGGTGGAGGCCGACGACGGCTTTCGCGCCTACGAGCCCGCCGGCGAGCGGCGTGCGGTCTTCTGCCGCCTGGAGCACATCGTGCCCTGGGCGCTGGGCGACGCCCATTGGGAGGCGGGCGCGCTCACCGAGCCCTCGGGGATCGACGAGATCCCGCGCCGCTGCGCCCACTGCGACGCCGAGCTGGGTGAGGTGCACGTGCTGCTGGTCCGCCATCGGGGCGAGTATCGCGTCGCCGACGGCTTCTGCTCGGTCGATCACATGGAGCCGTGGGCCAAGGCAGGCGGCAGATGGGCGTGAATTCCCGCAGTTTGCGCTCTTGCCTCTTCACGGGCTCTTGACAACGGCCCGCGGCGCGGTAGGGTGGCTCCATTGAACAAAGCGGAAGCCGCAAGGCGGAAGCGGAGTTCGATAACGAAGGGCCCGGGCAACCGGGCCCTCTCGTTATCTAGGGACGGTTTCGCTCCTCCGGCGGACGCTCCGAGTCCTTGATGACGTCGACCGGGCCCTGCGGCTCGGAGTCCGTCTTCATCGCCATCTCCTTCGCCTCCGGCCAGGACACCGCCGCGGTCCGGGCGATGATCATGGCCTTGATGTAGCCGACCGGGCCGAGACGGCCCTTCTTCGGCGGCCTATCACCCGCGGGTGGGGTCGCGCTGCTCATGCCATCAGCCTAGTTGCCGCAGTTTCCGGAATCGCGGTTTCCCGCCCCCCTTGACACGCGCCCATCGCGCGGTAGGGTGGCTCCATTGAACAAAGCGGAAGCCGCAAGGCGGAAGCGGAGTTCGATAACGAAGGGCCCGGGCAACCGGGCCCTCTCGTTTTCTAGGGACGGATTCGGGCGCGGAACCAGCGCGTCCCTAGCCCTGTTTCTCGGGCTTCTCCGCCTGCTCGGGCTTCTCGGCCTGCTCGGGCTTGTCCGCCTGCTTGGCCTTCTCCGCCTTCCTGGCCCTCTCCGCCTTCCTTGCCTTCGCCGCCTGCCGGGCCTTGGCGCGGGCGGCCTTGCGGGCGGCGCGCTTTCTCGCTTGCTTTGCGGCCTCGGCGCGGCGGGCGGCGCGCTCGGCGGCCTCAGTCCTGGCGATGAAGGCCTCGATCAGGGCCGCGGTCCGCTCCGGCGCCTCAACGTTGGGGGTATGGCCGACGCCCTCCATCAACTCGGTCTGCACGCCCTCGATGTCCTCGTAGGGCTCAATCGCCGCGGGCGCGTCATAGATCTGGTCTTCGGCGCCGAACACGACCAGCACCGGCACCTCGATTGCGCTCAGCCGATCGTCGAGCCGACGCGCGTCGGTGTAGTCAATGTCCGCCTCGTCGATGTCCACAAACGCCGTGTAGGTCATCTCGCGCAGATCCTCCACGGGTTGGTCGGGGTTCTCGAAGCCGCTGGCGATGTTGAAGCCCGGGGCGAACGCCCTCTGATACTCGTCAAGGATGACCGAGTCGGGCGCGACGTCGCTGAGGCGCGCGAGCGTCGGCCCCAGGATCGGCCAGTAGGGCAGCTCGGCCGTGAGCGGCAGCTCGCTGTAGCCGTCGTCCGGGGCCTGATCCAGGACCACGATCCCCGTGACCAGGTCGGGGCTCTGCTCGGCGAGCGCCGTCGCAACCGATGCTCCCAGCGAGTTGCCGACGACCGTGGCGCCGGAGACGTCCAGCTTCGCGAGCGCCTCCGCCACCGCGCTTGCCTGGTCGGCCACCTCGTAGCCGGCGCCCGGCTTGTCCGAGCCGCCGTGGCCGAGCAGGTCTAGGCGGATCACGCGGTGCCCGGCCGCAAGCAGCGGGCCCAGCTCCTCGAACCAGTTCATCGACTCCGTGGCGCCGTGGAGGAGCACGATCGGAGAGCCCTCGGGGTCACCCTCCTCGAGCGCCTGCAGGGTGCCGCTCGAGGTCTCGACCAGCTCGGCGCCCTCGACGTTGCGCTCGGCGTCCTTGGTCTCCTTGGTGACCGCGATCGCGTTCAGCACGAGCAGCACGACGAGCGCAACCAGCCCGATCAGGAGGACCTTGACCCAGCGCCTCATGGGACTTCCTTCATCAAGCGGGCGCTGAGTCCTCGCGAGGACCGATCCCGAGCTCGTCGGCGCGCTCGGCAAGCGCCTCGATGATCAAGGCCATGTGCTCGTCGGGATCCACTCCGAGCTCGTCCATGCCCCGCTGCACCTGATCGCGGTCCACCGCAGCGGCAAAGGATGGTTGCTTGAGCTTCTTCTTCACCGACTTCGGCTTCATCCCCTCGATCCCGGTGGGGCGGACCAGGGCGCAGGCAGCGATGAAGCCCGAGAGCTCATCCACGGCGTACAGCGTCTTCGCCATCTCGCTCTCGCGGGGCACGTTCAGGAACTCGGCGTGGCCGGCGACGGCGTCGATCACCTCCTGCGGATAGCCCTTCTCCTCAAGCTCCCTGAGCGCGTGGCGGGGATGGCCCGTCTCCAGGTCGGGGTAGCGCTCGTAGTCGAGGTCGTGCACGAGCGCGGTGACGGCGTAGAGCTCCTCGTCGGCGCCCTGCTTGCGGGCGTAGGCGACCATCGCCGCCTCGACGCCCAGCAGGTGTTTGCGAAGGGAGTCCGACTGCACCCACTCGGTGACGAGCACCCATGCATCGTCTCTTGAGACCTCTGCCATTCGGGCGTTTACCCTAGACGCCGTGGAGAAGTTCGTCATTCAAGGGGGCGCGCCGCTCTCCGGCGAGATCGTGGCCGCCGGCAACAAGAACGCGGCGCTGCCGATCCTCGCCGCCTGCCTGCTTACGGAGGAGGAGGTCGTGGTCCGCAACGTGCCGCGAATCCGCGATGTCGATTCGATGCTGCTGCTGCTCGAGGGCCTGGGGGTCCAGGTCGAGTGGAGCGGCGACAACGAGGTCCGCCTGCAGGCCGACAACGTCAACGGCACCGAGGTCGATGAGGCCCCGGCGGCGCGCATCCGCGCCTCGTTCCTGGCCGCCGGCCCGCTGCTGGCCCGCTTCGGGCGCGCCACGATGCCGCCTCCCGGCGGCGACACGATCGGCCGTCGCCGCCTGGACGCCCACCTGGACGCCTTTCGCGACATGGGCGCAATGGTCGGAGGCGATCCAGCGGTCGAGCTGTCAGCGCCCGACGACGGGCTCAAGGCGACCCGGATCTACATGGACGAGCCCTCGGTGATGGGCACCGAGAACGCCCTGATGGCAGCGGCCCTGACCGACGGCCCGACCACGATCGCCAACGCGGCCTCCGAGCCCCACGTGCAGGACCTGGCGCGGCTGCTGACCAAGATGGGGGCGCAGGTCGACGGCATCGGCTCCAACGTGATGACCGTCAACGGCCGCGACAAGCTCGGCGGCGCCGAGCACGATGTCTGCCCCGATCACATCGAGATCGCCAGCTTCATGGCGCTGGCCGCGGCCACCGGCGGCGAGCTGCGCATCCGCGACGTGGTTCCCGACGACCTCGAGGGCATCCGCCGCCACTTCCGCCGGCTCGGCCTGCAGACGATGGTCGAGGACCGCGACCTGATGGTCCCGCCTGAGCAGAAGCTGACCGTGCGCGACGACCAGGGCGACGCGATCCCGAAGATCGACGACGGCCCCTGGCCCGCGTTCCCCGCCGACCTGACCTCGATCGCGCTGGCGCTGGCGACGCAGGCCGACGGGACGATCCTGATCTTCGAGAAGATGTTCGAGAACCGCCTCTTCTTCGTCGACAAGCTGGTGACGATGGGCGCTCGGATCACGCTGTGCGATCCCCACAGGGCGATCGTCAGCGGTCCGAGCCGGCTTCACGGCGAGCGCCTGGAGAGCCCCGACATTCGCGCGGGCATGGCGATGCTCATCGCGGCGCTGGCCGCCGACGGCACCTCTGAGATCGGCAACGTCGTCCAGATCGACCGCGGCTACGAGCGCATCGACCTGCGCCTGCGCGAGCTGGGAGCCCGCATCGACCGGGTCTCAGCTGAGGTCCCCGCCTGAGCGGGCGCCGACCGCTCTCGTCAGCTCTGGTGCACCTCGTAGTTGTGGAGCTCCTCGATCTGGGGCTCCGGGGGCGCCGGTCCGCCGCCCCCGAGAACCTCGCCCACCTTCGGGCCGAGCCGCCCCTCGACGAACGCGCCGAACTGCTCCGCTGACTCCCAGATGTCAACGACCTTCATCTTGCCGCCGAGATCGGCCGCGGTATGCACGATCAGACCGTCGGGCGAGCCTTCAGAATCGACCGCTTCGTTCACCTTGTCGTAGTCCTCGGCGCTCGCCGGGAACTCAAGCGTCACACGTACTGCCATTGGGCACCTCCAGGGTCGAGTGGGCGGGGATCCTATGTCCCAGCGGAAGGGATCGGCAAGTCACTCGGCCGCGAAAGGAGGGGGCCAGCGGCCATGATGGGGCGATGATCCACCCGATCCCCCCGGGCACCCGGGACATCCTCCCTGACGAGATGCGCGAGCTGCGCGCGCTGCAGTCGACCCTGGCCGACGTCTTCGAGGATCGCGGCTACGGGCAGGTCGCGACCCCGACACTCGAGTACGACGAGGTGCTGCAGCGCGCCGAGGGGCGCGGCGGCATCGGCGCCTATCGCTTCTTCGACGAGCGCGGCGAGCTGCTGGCGCTGCGCTCGGACATGACCGTGCCGATCGCGCGGATGGCGTCGAGCCGCTACGCCGAGGCCGAGGTGCCGCTGCGCTTCTCCTACATCGGCAACGCCTACCGGGCGGTGCGCCCGCAGCGCGCCCAGATGCGCCAGTTCATGCACGCCGGGGTCGAGCTGCTGGGCGCGGGCGCGCCCGAGGGCACCGCCGAGGTGATCGAGGTGTTGAGCGCCGCGCTCGACGCCGTCGGGCTGAACCGGGCCGTGGTCGGGCTCGGCGACGCCGACCTTTTCCGCCAGTTGCTGACCGAGCTGGGCGTAGAGGGGGAGCAGCGCGAGCGCATCCTCGATCAGCTCGCGGCGCACAACCTGGTCGGCCTGGAGATGGAGGTCGACGAGGTCGAGGGCCTCGACCCCGCCGGGCGCGAGACGCTGCTGCGGCTGCCGGGCCTGCGCGGCGATGCCGAGACGGTGCTGGAGCGGGCTCACGAGCTGGGCGGCGATGCCGTCGAGCGCGCGATCGGGCGCCTGCGTGCCACCTACGAGGAGCTGGACAAGCGCGGCGTCGCCGACCGCGTCCAGCTCGACCTCAGCTTGCTGCGGGACCTCGGCTATTACACCGGCGCGATCCTCGAGGTCTACGACCCGGCGCTGGGACACATCCTCGGCGGAGGCGGCCGCTACGACGATCTGCTCGGAGTACTTCGGCGCGCGAGCTGCCGGCCGCGGGCTTCAGCCTCTACCTGGAGCGCGTGCACCTGGCCCAGGCCGAGGAGGAGCGAATGGCGAAGGAGGGCGAGGGATGAACCCCACGATCGAGGGCCCCGTGCGGACGAAAGTGGACGGCCCGATCAAGCTGGCGATCCCGCGCGGGGCGCTGTGGGAGCCGACCCTGGACGCGCTCGACGCGATCGGCGTCGACACCGCCGAGATGCGGAGCGACTCGCGAGCGCTCGTGTTCGGCGCGGACGGGCTCACCCTGGTGACGATGCGGCCCTCGGACGTGCCGACCTACGTCGAGGCGGGCGCGGCCGACCTCGGCATCACCGGCAAGGACGTGCTGCTGGAGCAGCGTGACCGGATCGTCTACGAGATCCTCGACCTGCGCTACGGCGCCTGCCGCATGGTGCTGGCGGGGCGCCGTGGGGACCAGAGCCTGGGTGAATCCGAGCGGCGACTGGGGGCGATGCGGATCGCCACCAAGTACCCGCGCATCGCCGAGCGCCACTTCGAGCAGACGGGCCGCCAGGCCGAGGTGATCGACGTCAAGGGCTCGGTCGAGCTGGCGCCGCTGGTCGGCCTCGCCGACGGCATCGTGGATCTCGTCGCGACGGGCCGCACCCTGGAGGAGAACGGGCTCGAGGTGCTGGAGGAGATCATCGACTCCAGCGCGCGCCTGGTCGTGAACCGGGTCTCCCACAAGCTGAGGGCGGAGGAGGTCGACGACATCGTCGAGCGCCTGCGCCCGAGCGGATGAGGCGCGCGATGAAGGCGACGCGTGTCGAGTGGGACGGCGCCGACGCGGACGGAATGGCCGCCGAGCTGCGCGCGCTGCAGCCGCCGTTGGCGGAGGTGAGCGAGGAGGTGGCGGCGATCATCGCCGAGGTTGAGCGCGACGGCGACGCCGCCCTGCTGCGCCTTGAGAAGAAGCTGGGCGGGGTCGAGCCCGCCTCGATCCGGGTCGAGGCCTCCGAGCTCGCCGCCGCGCGCGCGAACACGGACCCGGTGCTGCTGGACGCCCTCGGGGTCGCCGCCGAGAACATCGAGGCCGTCGCGGCATTGGAGGCCGGGGCCCGTACGGGGCTCAACAACGAGCGGGGGTCGGTCACGATCGCCGAGGTCCCGCTCGCCTCGGCGGGGGCCTACGTGCCGGGCGGCCGCGCCTCCTACCCCTCCACGGCTCTGATGTGCGGCGTCCCGGCCCGGGTGGCGGGGGTGGGCCGCATCGCCTTCGCCTCGCCGGCCGGCCCCGACGGCCGCGTCAACCCGCTGGTGCTCGTGGCCGCCGAGTTGATCGGCGCCGACGAGGTCTATGCGATCGGAGGCGCCCAGGCGATCGCCGCGCTCGCGATCGGCACCGAGAGCGTCGCCGGCGTGGACGTGATCGCAGGCCCTGGCAACCGCTACGTGCAGGAGGCGAAGCGTCAGCTAACGGGGCGCGTCGGCATCGACGGCATCGCCGGGCCGAGCGAGCTGATGGTGATCGCCGACGGCGCCGTCGAGACCCGCCTGCTTGCCCTGGACCTGTGCGCCCAGGCCGAGCATGGCGAGGACGGGCTGCTGGTGGCCTGCGCGCCCGAGGCGGCGCTGCTGGACGAGCTCGAGCGGCTGATCGCCGGACTGGCGAGCGAGCGCCCAAGCGTGAACGATGCGCCGCTGGCCCTGGTCACGGCGCCCAGCACCGGCGCCGCGGTCGAGCTTGCGAACGCGCTCGCTCCTGAGCACCTGGAGCTGGCCTGCGCCGAGGCCGACGACCTCGCCGAGTCCGTGCGCTACGCGGGCTGCGTGTTCGTGGGCAGCAGCGGAGCCACCGCGTTTGGGGACTACGCGGCCGGTTCCAACCACGTGCTACCGACCGGCGGCGCGGGCCGCTTCCAGGGCCCGCTCGGCCCCGCGACCTTCAGGCGCCGGCTGGCCACGGTCCGGCTCACCGAGCGCGGCGTCGCGGAGCTGGCGCCGGTGGTCGCTACGCTGGCCGAGGCCGAGGGCTTTCCGGTGCACGGGGAGTCCGCCTCGGCCCGAGCGAGCGATCCCGAGGGGAAGAGCCGATGAGCAGCAGCCGCAGCGCCGAGATCGAGCGCAGCACGAAGGAGACGAAGATCTCCCTGAAGCTGAACCTCGACGGCGGCGACGCGAGCGTCTCGACCGGGGTCGGCTTCCTCGACCACATGCTCGATCTGCTCGCTCGCCACGGGCGCCTGGGCCTGGAGGTCGAGGCCAAGGGCGACCTGGAGACCGGCGCCCATCACACGACCGAGGACGTCGGCATCGTGCTGGGCCAGGCGATCGACGAGGCGCTCGGCGACAGGTCGGGCATCCGGCGCTACGGGTTCGCGACGGTCCCGATGGACGAGGCGCTGGCCGAGTGCGCGATCGACGTCTCCGGCCGCCCTATGACCGTGTACGAGGCGGAGCTGCCCGACGTCACCATCGCCGACTTCGACACCGAGCTGACCGAGGAGTTCTTCCGGGCAGTCGCGAACAACTCGAAGATCACCCTGCACGTCCGCGTTCGCTACGGCTCCAACGCCCACCACATGGTTGAGGCGGCGTTCAAGGCGTTTGCGCGGGCGCTGCGCCAGGCGGTCTCGATCGACCCCGACGAGCCGGGAGTCCCGTCTACAAAGGGCACGCTGACCTCATGAGAACCCACACATGACCCGCATCAGTGTGTCGATCCTCGACTACGGCATGGGCAACCTGCGCTCGGTGGAGAAGGCGCTGGAGCGGGTCGGCGCCGAGGCCGAGATCACCCCCGACCCCGAGCGCGCGGCGGAGTCCGACGGCGTCATCCTGCCCGGCGTCGGCGCCTTTGCGAAGGCGATGGAGAGAGTGCGCGAGCAGGGCCTGGACGAGCTGGTGACGAGGCGGATCAGCGAGGGCCGGCCGGTCCTGGGCATCTGCCTCGGCATGCAGCTGCTGTTCGAATCCTCGACCGAGAACCAGGGCGCCGCCGGGCTGGCACTGCTCGGCGGCCCCGTCGGTCCGATCTCGGCCAACGGGTACAAGGTCCCGCACATCGGCTGGTCGCCTGTGCGCTGGGAGCGGCCCTCGCGCCTGACGGAGGGGCTGGGGGAAGAGACGCCGTTCTACTTCGTCCACTCCTTCGTGCCCAGGCCGGCGGTCTCCGACGACGTGCTGGGGACGGCCGAGTACGGGGAGCGCTTCGCCTGCGCGGTCGAGCGGCCGCCGCTGTACGGGGCCCAGTTCCACCCGGAGAAGTCGAGTGAGGCGGGCCTGCGGATGCTCCGCAACTTCACGCGCATCTGCGAGTAGCGGGCTCCCTTGATCCTCTATCCGGCGATTGACATCCTCGACGGCCGTGCCGTGCGCCTGCTGCAGGGGGATTACGAGCGCGAGACCTCCTACGAGGACGACCCCCTGGTCGCGGCCCGGCGCTGGGTGGACGCGGGAGCGACGTGGCTGCACGTGGTCGACCTGGACGGCGCCCGCGCAGGCGAACCGGTCAACCTCGACCACGTGGCGAAGATCGTCGCCGCTGTCGACATCCCGGTGCAGTTCGGCGGCGGCCTACGGGACTCGAAGAAGGTCGAGGAGGCGATCTCGGCGGGGGTCGAGCGCGTGGTGCTCGGCACCGCAGCGGTCCGCGACCCCGAGGTGACGACGGCGATCGCGGCCGCCCACGGAGACCGGGTGGTCGCGGCCGTCGATGCCCGGGGCGGCAAGGTCGCGGCCGAGGGCTGGACCTCCCCCGAGGGCGTCGGGCCGGCCGAGCTCGCCGCCCAGCTCGCCGAGCGCGGGATCGAGCGCTTCATATACACCCCTGTCGAAGTGGACGGGACCATGGAGGGCCCCGACACCGAATCGCTGCGCGAGGTCGCCGAGGCGAGCCGCGCCGAGCTGATCTATTCGGGCGGCGTCGGGTCGCTCGAGGACCTGCGGGCGCTGGCGGCGCTGGACCTCGACACCCTCGGAGGCGTGATCGTCGGCCGCGCCCTCTACGAGGGGCGCTTCGGCGTCGCCGACGCCCAGGATGCCCTGGGCGGATAGACGGATGCGCCCGCCGGGTAGATTCCCGCCCGTGCGCAAGCTGTTCGGGCCCTTCTTCGTGTTCGCCGGGGTGATGCACTTCCGCAAGCCCCGCGCGTACGAGCGGATCATGCCGCCCTACATCCCGCGCCACCGCGAGATGGTCATCGCCAGCGGCATCGCCGAGATCGCGGGCGGCCTGGCGACGATGCACCCGGCAACCCGGCGCGCGGGCAGCCTGTGGAGCATCGCGACGCTGATCGCGATCTTCCCCGCCAACCTGCACATGGCGCTGAACGCCGACGACTTCTCTGAGCACGTCCCGGGCGGCGAGCCGGCGCTGTGGGCTCGCCTGCCCGTGCAGGCGCTGTTCATTGCCTGGGCCTGGGCGGCGGGCGAATGGGACGCCGAGCCCTAGCCGGCGCCGCCGTCCTCGCCGCCCTGGTCGCGGTGGCGCTGGTCGCGCTGCTCGGCGGGGACGGGGGCGAGACCTCCACCGGGACCGTTGCCTCCGGCGGGAACGGGGCGTTCTCGCAGGAGGAGGAAGCCGGGATCTCGGCCACCCTCGCGGCCATCGACTCGGGCGGGCCGCTGCCCTACGAGCAGGACGGGGACACCTTCCAGAATCGCGAGGGGCTGCTGCCCGACCAGCCGCAGGGCTACTACCGTGAGTACACCGTGGAGACGCCGGGATCCGATGATCGCGGTGCGCGGCGGCTCGTGGTCGGGAGCCAGGGGGAGACCTACTACACCCGAGATCACTACCAATCCTTCATCCGCATCGACCCGGAGGAGTACACGTGAGCACCAGCGCAACACCCGTCAACCCCGAGGCACCTGACGTCACCGTCGCCGCCCCGAGCCCCCTGCGCAGCGTCCACTTCGCCGAGCGGGCCCCCAACCCCGAGATCGCGGCTGAGAAGGGGATCCGCCAGATCGAGATCGACGGAACCAAGATCGACGGCGAGGAGCCGCTGATGGCGGCGATCTCCAAGGGCTTCGAGTTCCCCGACTACTTCGGCGGCAACTGGGACGCGCTCGAGGAGTGCCTGCGCGACCTGGGGTGGTTGGAGGCGAAGGGCTACGCGATCGTGATGGAGAAGGCCGAGGCCTTCTGGCGCGCCGACGCCGACCTGGCCGGCAGACTCGTCAAGTCGTGGACGCTCTGCGCGGAGCGGTGGGTGCAGGAGGGCGTTCCCTTCCACCTCGTGTTCGTGCGGTAGGCCTGCGCCGTACCCTGGATCCATGGTCCTGAAGCGAGTCATCCCCTGCCTCGACGTCGACGGCGGCCGCGTCGTCAAGGGCACGAACTTCGTCGATATCCGCGACGCCGGCGACCCGGTCGAGTTGGCCGAGCGCTACGACGCCGAGGGCGCCGACGAGCTCGTCTTCCTCGACATCACCGCCTCGCACGATGAGCCGCGAGACGATCGTGGAGCTGGCTCGGCGCACGGCCGACAACGTCTTCATCCCGTTCACGATCGGCGGGGGAATCCGCTCGGTCTCAGACGCCCAGGCGGTGCTGGACGCCGGCGCCGACAAGGTCTCGGTCAACTCGGCGGCGCTGAGGCGGCCCGAGCTGCTGGACGAGCTCGCCGAGGTGTTCGGGGCGCAATGCGTCGTGATCGCGATCGACGCCAAGAGGCGGAGCGACGGCTGGGACGTCTACGTGAACGGCGGGCGCGTCCCGGTCGAGCGCGAGGCGGTCGAGTGGGCTCGCGAAGCGACCGAGCGCGGGGCGGGGGAGGTGCTGTTGACGAGCATGGACCGGGACGGCACCAACGAAGGCTACGAGCTGGAGCTGACCCGCGCCGTCGCCGACGCCGTCGGCGTCCCCGTGATCGCCTCCGGCGGCGCCGGCGAGCTCGATCACCTCGTCGAGGCCGTCAGCCTGGGCCACGCGGACGCGGTGCTGTGCGCGTCGATCTTCCACTACGGCCAGCACACCGTCGCCGAGGCGAAGGCGCGAATGGCTGCCGCCGGGATCCCGGTCCGGGTGACCGAGCCCGCCTCAGGCTAGGGCTGCTGCTCGCCCTGCTTTCCGCCCTGCTGCTTCTTCGGCTTCTTCACGCCCGGCTTCAACGAGTAGATGGTCTTGTAGCCGGTCAGATAGATGCGCTTTCCGTCCGAGATGACCGGGTTGTAGGCGCCGCCGTTGAAGCTCCAGACCTCCTCGCCGTTGGCGGCCTTGACGGCGGTCGTCGTGGTGGTTCGGAGGTTGGCGAAGTAGACGGTCTCGCCGATCAGGCTCGCGGCGCCGATCACCGGGCCGCCGGCGTCGACCGACCAGCGCTCCTCTCCGGTCCTCGCGTCGAGTGCATAGAAGCGCTCGCCGGCGTATGAGCCGACGTACACGGTCGGATCAGTGTTCGGCGTGTCAGCCGCCACCACCCCCGCATAGAGCTCGCCGCCCGCGGTCTGGCTCCAGGCCAGATCTCCCGTCTCCTTCTCGAAGCTGTAGACGCGGCCGTCCTTGCTGGCCACATACACGCGGCCGAAGGCGACCGCGGCGGTGCTGTAGAAGTCGCCGGCGCGCCCGAAGCTGCCTCCCTGCGAGCCGGACTGCCACTTGATCGATCCATCGTCGATTCGCACGGCGCTGAACTGACCGCTGTAGTCACCCACGTAGGCGACTCCGTCGCTGACCGCGGGGGCCGCCTTGATCTCGCCCGGCAGGCCGGCCTCCCACAGGGTCTTGCCGCTCTTCTTGTCGAAGGCATAGAGGGTCCCGCACTCGCAGCCCACGATCACTTTTTTGCCGACCACGACCGGCGAGGACTCCGTGCGCCCCGGCAGCCGTCGCTTCCAGCGCTGGACCCCGTTCTTGGCATTGAGGCCCAGCACCTGGCCCGGCTCGAGGTTGGCGAGGTAGAGCATGCCGTCGCTGTACGCCGGCGAGGAGGCGTTCCGGCTCGCCACCTTGCGCCGCCAGCGGATCTTGCCGTTGCGCGTCTTCGCCGACAGCGCCTCTCCGTTGTTGTTGATCGTGTAGATGGAGCCGTCGACGAGGACGGGCGAGTACTCGAGCAGCTTGCGGCCGTTGATCCTCCAGGCGACCTTGAATGGGGGCTCCACACCCTCCGCCGCGAGATAGCGCGTGCGCTCCTCGTTCAGTCCGTAGAACGGCCAGTTGACGACCCCGACCACGCCCTTCTGCTGGTCGGCCGCGTCGAAGGCAGCGTCCTCGTTGGAGACGTCGCCCGGGCGCTTCAGCGTCAGGTAACCCGCCAGGCCCACGACCGCGACGACCACGCCGATGCCGACGAGCAGGGTCGCCATGCGGTGGTTCTCCCACAGGTTCTTGGCCGTCTCCTGAAGCTTCTGCATTCGAGTCCTCTCCCGCCGCCAAAAGGCCATCGAGCAGCGGAGAATGGTAGGAGAAGTGGAGCAGATGCCCGCTTCCACCGAAATCGACGCCTCCAAGCTCCCCGAGCGCATCGAGCGCCTGCCCGGGATCGCCCTACTGCGCGAGGCATGCGCACGCGTTCCCGCCTATCTGGTGGGCGGCGCCGTCCGCGATCTGCTGCTGGGCGAGCCGCGCACCGACCTGGACATCGCGGTCGAGGGCGACGTCCGTGGGATCGCCGACGCGCTCGGCGGTGAGATGATCGAGCACGAGCGCTTCGAGACCGCGGCCGTCAGCGTGGACGGCCACGAGATCGACATCGCGCGGACCAGGTCCGAGGCCTACGAGCGCCCGGGGGCCCTGCCCGCGGTGAGTCCGGCGAGCATCACCGAGGACCTGGCGCGGCGCGACTTCACCGTCAACGCGATGGCGGTGCCGCTGGCGGGGGAAGGGATGCTGATCGACCCACACGGCGGCGCCGACGACCTCGGGGCGGGCGTGTTGAGGGTGCTGCACGACCTCTCGTTCGCGGACGACCCCACGCGGGCGCTGCGGGCGGCGCGCTACGCGGCGCGGCTGGAGATGAGACTGGACCCCGGCACCGAGCGGCTGCTGCGCCTGGCCGACCTCGGCACGGTCTCGCAGGACCGCGTGCTGGCCGAGCTCGCCCGGATCGCGGCCGAGCGACAGCCGAGCGCCGCGCTGAAGCTGATCGCGGACTGGGGACTGATGGATCTCGGCAGCGGACCGAAGCTGGCGGCCGCTCTGGAGCGCCTCTTCTCCTCCAGCGCCGAGTGGCGCGAGTTCGCCAACCGCGAAACGGCGATCCTGCTGGCGGTCGCGCCGGGCGAGCACCCGCAGCGGCTGCGCCAGCGGGCGGCGAAGCTCGCCCACCACGCCGAGCCCGGCTCTCCGGCCGAGGTCCAGGTGCTGGCCCGCGACCACGTGCCCGAGGTGCTTGCGATCGCCCGCGCCGCGGGGGCCGCCTGGCTGGACGACTACGCGGCTCGCCTGCGCCACGTCGAGCTGGAGATCAGCGGCTATGACCTGGTCGAGGCCGGCGTCCCCGAGGGCCCGGCGATCGGCCGCGGCCTCAACGCCGCCCTCGCGGCGAAGCTCGACGGCGAGGCCTCGGGACGCGAGCAGGAGCTGCGCCTGGCACTGGACGCCGCCGAGGGCGGTTGAGCGAACGGCTGCCCTAGCCTGAGCCGGATGCGGTGGAAGAAGCAGGACGGCGTTCGCTGGCTGGAGGCGGAGCTGCCCGGCGCGCGAGCGGCGTTCACTACGCGCGTCGGCGGCCACAGCGAAGCTCCCTACGAGGCGCTGAACGTCGCGATCAAGACGGGGGACGAGCCGGGGCGCGTGGTGGACAACCGGCGCCTGATCGCAGCGGCGCTCGGGCTTGCGCCCGAGAACGTGTTGATGGGCCACCAGGTCCATGGGGCCGAGCTGCGCTGGCACGACGGCCCGCAGCGGCCTCAGGTCTTCGCCGAGGGCGTGCCCAGCCCTGACGACGTCGACGCGCAGGCGACCGACCAGGCGGGGTTGGCGCCGCTGGTAGTGACCGCGGACTGCCTGCCGGTGGCGCTGGCGGGGCCGGGGGGAGTGGCGATGGCGCACGGAGGCTGGCGCGGCCTCGCCGGCGGCGTGCTCGCGCGCGCGGCCGAGGCGGTCCGGGCCGAGGCCGCCGCCGTCGGCCCCGGGATCGGGCCATGCTGCTACGAGGTGGGGGAGGAGGTCCTGTCCGAGTTCGCCGACCTCGACGGCGTCGCGCAGGGTCGCCGCCTCGATCTGACCGCGGTCGCGGTGGCGCTGCTGGAGCGAGCCGGCGTCGGCGAGGTCGAGAGCGCCGACCTCTGCACCAGCTGCAACCCCGAGCTCTTCTACTCGCACCGGCGCGACGGCGCCCAGACGGGGCGCCAAGCGGGCATCGCGTGGCTGCAGGAACGCGTGTAGCCGTGGTCGAGCCCTTCACCGATCTCGATGCCGCCCGCATCGCCGACAACCTGGAGCGGGTGCGCGAGAAGGCGGGACCCGACGTGGAGATCCTGGCCGCGACCAAGTACGTGCGGCAAGACGACATGGGGATCCTCGCCGAGGCCGGGATCACCCTGGTCGGCGAGAACCGCCTTCAGGACCTGGAGGCCAAGCAGGAGCGCTGGGGTGAGAGCTTCAGCTGGGACTTCATCGGCAACCTGCAGAGCCGCAAGGCGAGGAAGATCGCGCCGCTGGTGCGGCTGATCCACTCGCTCGCGAGCGACTCCGCTCTGGAGCAGCTCGCGAAGCTGGAGACGCCGCAGACGCCGGTGCTGGTCGAGGTCAACCTCGCCGGCGAGGAGAGCAAGGGCGGTATCTCCCCGGAGCAGCTTGGGGACTTCATCCAGCGCTGTCCGGCGCCCGTCGAGGGGCTGATGGCGATGCCGCCATTCAGCGAGGACCCTGAGGCCTCACGGCCCCACTTCGCCCGTCTGGCCGAGCTCGCGGCCGAGCACGGCCTGGAGCGCCTCTCGATGGGCACCAGCCAGGATTGGGAGGTCGCGGTCGCCGAGGGCGCGACGATCGTCCGCCTGGGCTCGGTCCTGTACTCCTGAGCCGCATATCGGCCACGCGAGTATTCATAATCCGGTGCAGGAACAGGCACCGGAAAGCCGAATCTGAGCACGAGAGTCATGGCGATCAGAGACACATGGAGGCGTTCGCTCGAGTACTTCGGCCTCGTCGAGGGCGACTACGTCGACGAGGGCGAGTACGCCGAGGAGGGCGACACCGGCCAGGAGGCGGCGCTGGACCGGACCGGCGAGATGGCTCCCCGCGAGGAGGCTCCCTCGCGCACCCTGCGCGGCGGGCGCCGGGGGCGCGACACGGGAGAGATCGACGACATCTTCGGCGACGACGAGCCCCGCGCCAGGCGCGGCGGCCGCCTGCGCGCGGTCGACGACGACGAGCCCGCCCCGCGACGCGGACGCAACGGCGGATCGGACTTCTCCATGCACGTGGTCACGCCGCGCAGCTTCAACGACGCCCAGTCGATCGCCGACGAGTTCAAGCGCTCGAAGCCGGTGATCATCAACCTTCAGTCCACCGACCGCGAGCTCTCCAAGCGCCTGATCGACTTCGCCTCAGGCATGACCTACGCGCTCGGCGGCGGCATGCAGCGCGTTTCCCAGGGCATCTTCCTGCTCACTCCCGCCAACGTCGAGGTCTCGGCCGAAGAGAAGGCCAGGATCCTCGAGGGCGGGTTCTTCAACCAGAGCTAGTTTTCACGCGCGGCTAGAGTGCCGCACGTGAAGCTGGGTTTCGTAGGAGCCGGAAACATGGCGACGGGGATCGCGCGCGGGCTCGCGTCCGCCAAGGACGAGCCCGGGGCGCCCGAGGCGATGCTGTTCGCCGATGCCGCGCCGGACCGCGCGCAGCAGGTGGCCGAGGAGGTCGGGGGGGAAGCGCTGCCGTCCAACCGCGAGGTGGCCGACGCCGCTGACCTGGTGGTGCTCGCCGTGAAGCCGAACGTCCTGGACGACGTGGCGCCCGACCTCGTCGAGGCGGGAACGCCGGTGATCTCGATCCTCGCGGGGACATCGCTCGAGCGGCTGGCCGAGGCGCTGCCCGGCATCGACCTGGTCCGAGTGATGCCCAACCTGGGCGCCCAGCTGCGCCAGGCGGTCCTCTGCGTCGCCTTCCCGGACGGGCTCGGCGAGGAGGCGCGTCAGCGAGCGAGCGGGCTGCTGGGATTGATCGGCGAGGTGATCGAGCTCGACGAGGACCTGATCGACGCGGCAACCGCCCTGATGGGGTGCTCGCCCGGATACCTGGCGCTGATGGCAGAGGTGCTCGTCGAGGAGGGGGTCAAGGAGGGCCTCAGCGAGGAACAGGCGCTGAGCATGGTCGCCCGCTCGATGGCCGCGACCGGCGCCCTGCTGGAGCTGCACGACCCAGCTGCGCTGCAGCGGGCCGTCGCCTCGCCCGGCGGCATGACCGAGGCCGGCCTTGCCGCGCTCGAGGAGCGCGCGATCCGCCCGGCGCTGGCAGCCGCGGTCGACGCCTCGCTGGAGAGGGTGCGAGGCTGAACTATGAACGGTGCGATCACAACCCTGGCGGCGATCGGGCGCGAGGAGATCGCCAACTACGTCAACGCCCTCTTCCTCGTCTACATCATCCTGATCTTCATCCGCGTGCTGCTCTCCTGGATCCCGCGGATGCCCTACAACCCGGCGCTGCGCGCGGTCGTCGACTTCATCCACCAGGTCACCGATCCCTACCTGAACCTCTTCAGGCGCTTCCTGCCGCCCCTCGGCGGCGGCCGCATGGCGATCGACATCAGCCCGATCATCGCCATCTTCGTGCTGCTGATCCTGCAGGGAGTCGTGGTCGGCCTGATCGATCCCGGTTGAGCGGCGGGCGGCTGGGCGTCCTGCTCAAGGCCCTGCTCGTCTGCGGGGCGGTGGTGGCGCTGGACCAGACCACCAAGGGGGTGGTGCGGGAGCAGATCGCCCGCGGCGACACCGTCGAGGTGCTGCCGTTTCTCGATTTCGCCAACACCCGCAACCAGGGGGTCGCGTTCGGCCTCGCCGGAGACGTCTCGCCGCTGCTGATCGGGGTCGCCCTGATCCTGCTGGTGGGGCTGCTGGGCTTCCTCTCGCTGCGCCCGGGCGCGGACCCGCTCGTCTGGCTGCCCGCCGGCCTGCTGGTCGGAGGCGCCCTCGGCAACCTCGCCGACCGCGTACGCGACGAGGCCGTCACCGACTTCATCGACTTCCCCGCCTGGCCGACGTTCAACCTCGCCGACGTCGCGATCGTCGTCGGGGTGCTGATGCTGGTCCTGCTGCCGGAGTTCCGCGCCCGAACGGAAGCGCGCGACGATGGCCCCTGATGCGAAGGCCCCCGAGCCGCGGATCGTCCACGAGGACGAGACCCTGCTGGTGGTGGACAAGCCCGCCGGCCTGGTCGTCCACCCGGCGCCCTCGGTGAAGGGGCCGACCCTGGTCGACTGGCTCGGCCGCCGCGCCGGGGGCGGCGAGCACGACCGCCCCGGGATCGTGCAGCGCCTCGACAAGGACACCTCGGGGCTGATGGTGGTCGCCCGCGACGAGGCAGCCCGCAGCGCCCTGGCCGGCCAGATCAAGGCCCGGGAGGTGACCCGCGAGTACTTGGCGCTGGTCGAGGGGACGCTCGACTCGCGCACGGGCACGATCGATGCCCCGCTCGGCCGCGACCGGCGCCGGCGCACCCGCCGCGCCGTTCGCGGCTCGGGCGAGCGCGAGGCGCGGACGCACTTCGAGGTGATCGAACGGCTGTCGGCGGACACGTACGCCCGCGCGAGGCTGGAGACGGGTCGCACGCACCAGATCCGGGTCCATTTCGCCGCCATCGGCCATCCCGTTGCCGGGGACCCCGAGTACGGCACCGCGGGGCGTCACGGCCTCGAGCGCCAGTTCCTGCACGCGGCGAGCCTCGGCTTTCGGCACCCGGTCAGCGGCGAGGCTCTCAGCTTCACCTCCGAGCTGCCGCCGGACCTGGAGCGGGCGCTGGCCGTCGCCCGGGAAGGCTGACGAGTCGAGCCCAATGCTTCGGGGCCTCTAGAATGCTCCGCCGACCGTAACCAACCCTCGTCGCATGGCGCGGGACGCTGCCCGGGCAGCCGTCCGGGTCCCCACCGCAGCGACGAGGCCGTGTACATCCACAAGCGAATCGAGAGTCCAGATGGCCGAAGTTGGCGTCAAAGAGCTGCTGCAGGCCGGAGTCCACTTCGGCCACCAGACGCGGCGCTGGAACCCCAGGATGCGCCGCTACATATATGGGGAGCTGGAGGGGATCCACGTGATCGACCTCCTGCAGACCGACGACCTGCTGAAGCAGGCGACGGAGTTCGTGACCGAGATCGCCGGCAAGGGCGGCGTGATCCTGTTCGTCGGCACCAAGAAGCAGGCCCGCGACTCGGTGGAGGAGTGGGCCGAGCGCTGCGGGATGCCGTTCGTCAATCGCCGCTGGCTGGGCGGGCTGCTGACGAACTTCCAGACGATCAAGCAGCGCATCAAGCGCCTGCACGATCTGCGCGAGCTGAAGCAGGGCGGCCGCCTGGACCTGCTTCCGACCAAGGAGCGGATGTCGATGGAGCGCGAGCTGGAGAAGCTCGAGTTCAACCTCGGCGGCGTCGCGGACATGCAGCGCCTGCCCGACGCGGTCGTGATCATCGACCTGAAGACCGAGGAGATCGCCCTGCGCGAGGCGTCGCGCCTGGAGATCCCGATCATCGGCCTGGTCGACACCAACTGCGACCCGGGGCCGCTCAGCTACGTGATCCCGGGCAACGACGACGCGATCCGCTCCTGCAACCTCGTGATCAGCACCCTCGGCGGATCGATCGAGGGCGCCGCGAGCAAGTGGCGCGAGGAGGAAGCCCGCCGCAAGGCCGAGGAGGAGGAGCGCAAGCGCAAGGAGGACGAGGAGCGCAAGCGCAAGGAGGACGAGGAGAAGGCCAAGCAGGAGGCCGAGGAGAAGGCGAAGGCCGAGGCCGAGGCGAAGGCCAAGGCGGAGGCCGCGGCGAAGGCCGAGGCAGCCGCCAAGGCGCCGAAGCCCGAGGAGCAGAAGGCCGAGCCCAAGAAGGCCGAGCAGGCGAAGGCCGAGCCCAAGAAGGCCGAAGAGCCGAAGGCCGAGGAGCCCAAGCCCGAGCAGCCGAAGCCGGCCGCCGACGAGAAGCCCGCCGCGGAGGAGAAGCCGGCCGAGCCCGAGCCGGCAGCCGCCGCGGAGCCCGCGCCCGCGGCCGAGGGGGAGAAGGGCTGATGGCCGCCGCCAAATCCGGCGCAAAGAAGGGACCGAGCGCCGCCGACGTGAAGGCGCTGCGCGATCAGACCGGCGCCGGGATGATGGACTGCAAGGCCGCCCTGCAGGAAGCCGACGGGGACATGGACGAGGCGATCAAGATCCTGCGCAAGAAGGGCGCCGCCTCGGCGGCCAAGCGCGGAGGGCGTGGGACCGGCGAAGGGATCGTCGCCTCCTACGTCCACAACCCCCCGACCAAGGGCGCGCTGGTGGAGGTCCAGTGCGAGACGGACTTCGTCGCGCGCACCGACGAGTTCCAGGCGTTCGCCCGCGAGGTCGCGATTCACATCACCGCGATCGCCCCCACGCACGTCTCGCCCGAGGACATCCCCGAAGAGGAGCGCGAGCGCGAGCGCGAGATCCTGATCGAGAAGGCGAAGGCCGACGGCAAGCCCGACGACGTGGTCGAGAAGATCGTCGAGGGCCAGCTCAAGAAGTGGGCCGGCGAGCGCGCTCTGCTCGAGCAGCAGCACTTCAACACGGAGAAGCATGAGTCCAAGACGATCGCGGAGATGGTCACCGACGTAGCCGCGAAGACCGGCGAGAACGTCCGCATCGCGCGCTTTTCTCGCTTCGAGGTCGGGGAGGAGTAGCGCCGGTGGCCGCCGAGCCCCAGTTCAAGCGCGTCATCCTGAAGCTGTCGGGCGAGGCGCTGATGGGATCGCTCGACTACGGCACCGACCCGGAGCAGATCGAGCGCATCGCCGCCCAGGTCAACAAGGTGCGCGACCAGGGCGTGGACGTGGCCGTGGTGGTCGGCGCCGGCAACATCTACCGCGGGCTCGAGGGCGCGGCCGAGGGCATGGACCGCGCCACCGCCGACTACATGGGGATGCTGGCGACGGTGCTCAACGCCCTCACCCTCCAGGACGCGTTCGAGAAGCGCGGGGTGGACACCAGGGTGATGTCGGCGATGGGCGTCACCGAGGTCGCCGAGCCCTACATCCGCCGCCGCGCCATCCGCCACCTGGAGAAGGGGCGGACCGTGATCTTCGCCGCGGGCACCGGTAACCCGTTCTTCACCACCGACACCGCCGCCGCGCTGCGCGCGTTGGAGATCCACGCCGAGGCGATCCTGATGGCCAAGAACGGCGTCGAGGGCGTCTATGACTCCGACCCGCAGGAGAACCCCGACGCCGAGTTCCTGGCCGAGATCAGCCACCGCCAGGCGATCGAGCTGGGGCTGCGGGTGATGGACTCGACGGCGCTGTCGCTGTGCATGGACAACGACCTGCCGATCTACGTCTTCAACATGGCCGACGAGGCGAACATAGATAGGATCGTCTGCGGCGAGCGGGTGGGCACCCTCGTGTCCTCCAAGCCCGCCACACCCGTCGAAAAGGCGGTCGGGACTTCCTGATGGAGCTGATAGACGAGCTGCTCGAGGACGCCAAGGGCCGCATGGGCAAGTCGGTCGATTCGACCCGCAACGAGCTGGCCACCGTCCGCACCGGCCGCGCCTCGCCGCACCTGCTGGACCGGCTGATGATCGACTACTACGGCGCCGAGACGCCGATCAAGCAGTTGGCCCAGGTCGCCGCCACGGACGCCCGCATGCTGACGCTCACCCCCTACGACAAGAGCTCGATCGGCGCGATCGAGAAGGCGGTGATGGAGTCCGACCTGGGCCTGACCCCCTCGAACGACGGCAACGTGATCCGCCTCGGGATCCCGGAGCTGACCGAGGAGCGACGCAAGGAGCTGGTCAAGATCGTCCACAACGTCGCCGAGGATGGCCGCGTGGCGGTCCGCAACATCCGCCGCGACGTCATGCACGACCTGCGCGAGCTGAAGAAGGAGGGGGATGCCGGCTCGGACGAGGAGCACCGCGCCGAGAGCGAGCTGCAGAAACAGACCGACGACTCGATCAAGGAGATCGACAGCCTCCTCAAGGGCAAGGAGGAGGAGATACTCGAGGTCTAGGACACCTTCGTCCTGCCCGAGGCTCCTCATGTCCGCCAAGTACGTCGCGATCATCACCGACGGAAACGGCCGCTGGGCCCAGCAGCGCGAGCTGCCTGTGGTGGAAGGCCACCGGGCCGGCGCCGACGCCGTCAAGGCGCGCCTGCGCGACGCGGTCGAGCTGGGGATCGAGGAGCTGACCGTGTACTCCTTCTCGACCGAGAACTGGTCGCGTCCCCGCGATGAGGTCGAGGGCCTGATGGCGATGTTCGCGGAGCGCATCGACGGCGAGACCCCGGAGCTGAACGAGGAGGGCGTTCGGATGCGCTTCATCGGCCGCCGCGACGGCGTCCCGGACGAGCTCCAGGACCGCATGGACCAGGCCGAGCAAATCACAGCGAAGAACGAGCGCATCACGCTGTTCGTCGCCTTCAACTACGGCGGCCGGGCGGAGATCCTCGACGCGGCGCGCGCCTTCGACGGCGGCGACGAGAAGGACTTCCGGCGGGGCCTGTACGCGCCCGAGATGCACGACCCCGACCTGCTGATCCGCACCAGCGGCGAGCAGCGGATCTCGAACTACCTGCTGTGGCAGTGCGCCTACTCGGAGTTCGTCTTCCGCGAAGAGCTCTGGCCCGACTTCGGCCGCGAGGCGTTCGAGGACTCCCTGCGGATCTACGAGGAGCGCCAGCGGCGCTTCGGCGCACGATGATGTTCGAGAGGGGCCTGGTCGGGTGAGCCCTCCCATGGACGACCTGGATCCGCCGACCTTCCGGTTCAGGCGCCTGGGCAGGGACGCCGAGCAGAGGGAACCCGAGCCAGATCCCGACGCCTCCCAGGCCGAGGAGGCGGAGCCGCCCCAGATCAGGATCGAGCGGGTGGACGCCGGGGGGGAGCGGGTCCGCGCCGAGAAGCCGCCGCTATGGCGGCGGCTCCCCTTCGCGCGCTCGGAGACATCGGCTCGGGTGCTGGTCGCGATCCCCTGGGTCGTGTTCGCGATCGTCATCGTCATCGTCGGGGAAGAGCTGTTCATGCTGGCGATGATCGGCCTCGGGGTCCTCGGCCTGCGCGAGTACTTCCGCATGACGGCGCGGGCGCGACCGGTGATGCTGCCCGCGTATCTGGTCGTGGCGGGGATGGTCGTCGCCGCGCACTACGGGTCGGCCTTCCAGATCCTGCTGGCGGTGGCCGCGAGCTTCCCGCTGATCTTCATCTTTGCCGCCGCGCGCGAGTCCCACGACCGGGTCACCACCTCGATGGCGATCACGATGCTGGGGGTCCTGTGGCTGGGGATCGGCCTCTCGCACGCGATGCTGCTCCGTGACCTGCCCGATCACGGCGCGGCGCTGCTGGTCGACGTGCTCGTCGCCACCTTCATCGGCGACACGGCCGCCTACGGCGCCGGGCGCCTGTTCGGCTCCCGCAAGATCACGCCGCGGATCTCGCCCAACAAGACGCTTGAGGGCCTGATCGGGGGCTTCATCGGCGGCACCATGGGCTTCTGGTTCGCGGGCCTCTACCAGGACTGGCTGCCCGGCATCGACGCCCTGCTGATGGGCATGTGCGTGGCCGTGCTGGCGCCAATCGGCGACCTGTTCGCCTCGATGGTCAAGCGCGACCTGGAGATCAAGGACACCGGGACCTTGTTCGGCCCGCACGGGGGCCTGATCGACCGCCTCGACGCGGTCCTGTTCACAGTCGTCGCGGGCTACTACCTGGCGGTAGCGTTCGTCTACTGACACCGCCGCCTGCTACGACTTCGCGTCCGCGGGCGGCTGGAGCGCAACTCTCGCGCACCACCCGGTTTCTCGGGGGAACTGCACACGACGCAGGAAAAGGAGTGGGATAGATGAGGAAGTTGAAGCTGCGGCGGCCGTCGCCGGCGATGATCGTCGCGATGGTCGCGCTGATCGCCGCCGTGGGTGGCACCGCCTACGCGGCCAAGAAGATCACCTACAAGGGGCTCGACAAGGACGCGCGCCTGAAGGTGCTGCCGTTCAGCAAGACGGCCACGGGCACCAACTGCGACCCGGCGGCCGCGGGCACGTACGTCGACTGCGCGACGGTCAACGTCGACGGGTCGACCGGGTTCCCGCGCAAGTACTACATCTCCTTCGACGGCAACTTCGAAGGGATCGGCGGCGACGCGCGCGGCGACTGCCGCCTTGAAGCGGACAACGCCCCGATCGCGGGCACCACGATCAGGGTCCAGGCCCCGATCAAGGTCGCCGACCACGGCAGCGGCTACGGCATCAACATCGTGACCGCGCCGCTGGGCGGCAAGCACACCCTGTCGGTGGCGTGCAACGAGAACGTCAACGACCTGCGGGTGCGCCAGTTCCAGCTGTCGGCCTTCCAGGTCCGCTAGGCAGACCGCTCGGGAACGGGAAGCGGGGTGAGGCTGCGTTAGCCTCACCCCGCTGACCGACCTGAGCCAACAGAAGCCTCCCGCCAAGGGGGCGAAGCCCGGCTACTACCCGGACCCGCTCGGAACCGCCCGCGCGCGCTGGTGGGACGGCACTGCCTGGACGATGAGGGTCGGCCCGCAGACGCCGCCAGGCGCCGCCAAGGGCAAGCCCATACCCGCCCCCGAGCCCAAGCCCACCAACCCGTGGGCGATCGCGGGCGCCATCGCCGCGGCCTGCGTGGCCGTGCTGCTGTTCCTGGGTGGGTGCGCGGCGCTCATCGTCGTCGGCGTCAACGAGGTCGAGGACGAGATCGACGAGCGCGCGATCACGAAGGCGCAGTACGACCTGATCGATCCCGGCACGCCCGAGTCCGTCGTCCGGGCGCGGCTGGGCGAGCCGCTCAGCGAGGAGTCCTTCAAGCGCCGCCGGTTGGAGTGCGTCTACTACGCGCAAGAGGATGAGGGGCTGTTCGGCATCGACGACTTCCAGTTCTGCTTCCGAAACGGGGTGCTGGTGTCGAAGTCGTTCGACTCGAACTTCTTCGATTAAGGGCCGCTGAGACCCGTCCCTACACTGGGCGGCCGTCATGCGGATTCAGAAACGAAGCGTTTGCACATGAAAAGGGTCCTGATACTCGGCTCCACGGGCTCGATCGGCACCCAGGCGCTGGAGGTGATCGCCGCCTCCGAGGGCCGGCTTCAGGTCGCCGGGCTGTCGGCCGGCTCGAGCTGGGAGCAGGCGCTGGAGCAGGCCAAGCAGCACGGGGCTCCCGCCGTCGCGCTCGCCGACCCGGCCGCGGCTGAGCAGGCCACAAGCCAGTGGGGGGGACGAGTGCTGGCCGGCGAGGACGGGATTCGCGAGCTCGTCTCGGAGTCGGGCGCCGACCTCGTCCTCAACGCGATCGTCGGCGCGGCGGGCCTGGGCCCGACGATCGTGGCGCTGACCGAGGGCATCGACGTCGCGCTCGCGAACAAGGAGTCCCTGGTGATCGGCGGCGAGCTGGTGACGGCGCTGGCCGAGGCGACCGACTCGCGCCTGATCCCCGTCGACTCCGAGCACTCGGCGCTGTACCAGCTGATCCGCTCCGAGCCGGTGCCCGGGACGGTGACGCGACTGGTGTTGACCGCCTCGGGCGGGCCCTTCCGCGGCCGCACGGATCTGGCGGGCGTCAGCGCGGCCGAGGCGCTGGCCCACCCGACCTGGGACATGGGCGGCCGCATCACGATCGACTCGGCGACGTTGATGAACAAGGGCTTCGAGATGATCGAAGCCCATCACCTCTTCGCGGTCCCCTACGAGCGCATCGAGGTCGTCGTGCACCCCCAGTCGATCGTGCACTCGCTGGTGCACCTGAACGACGGCGCCTCGCTCGCCCACCTGGGCTACCCCGACATGAAGGTCCCGATCTCCTACGCGCTGCACCTGCCCGAGCGCGCCGACGTGGACGTGCCGACCCTGGACCTGGCCGAGGTCGGCAGCCTCGAGTTCGAGCCGCCCGACGCCGACACCTTCCCCTGCCTGCGCCTGGCGCGCGAGGCCGGCGAGGTCGGGGGGACGGCCCCGTGCGTGCTGAACGCCTCCGACGAGGTCGCCGTCGGCGCCTTCCTCGAGGGCCGCATTCCGTTCACCGGCATCGCCGAGGTCATCGACCGCTGCCTGGACGAGGTGCCGACGGGCTCTGCCGGGCACTTCGAGCAGCTGTTCGAGACCGACGCGGTGCGCGCGTGAGCACGCCCGCGGACTGATCGAGGGCCTGGCCGTCTCATGAGCTGCCCGCACACGTCTACGGAGCCAGCTCCATGAGCTGGCTCCTCGCCTTCGCGGGGTTCGCCCTGCTGATCATCCTGCACGAGTTCGGGCACTTCATCGCCGCCAAGTGGACCGGGATGCGCGTCGAGCGCTTCTTCCTCTTCTTCCCACCGAAGCTGTGGAGCTTCAGGCGCGGCGAGACCGAGTACGGGATCGGCTGGCTGCCGCTGGGGGGCTTCGTGAAGATCACCGGCATGAACCCCGACGAGGTGGATCCGCCGGAGTCGGACCCGGAGGCCAGGGACGTCGGCTTCCTTGAGCGTGTCGAGTCGGTCGACCAAGACCCCGGAGAAGGGGTGAGCCGACCCGGCGAGCCGCTGCCGCCGGAGCTGCGCGAGCGCGCGTACTACAACATGCCCGTCTGGAAGCGGATCGTCGTGATCGCGGCCGGCCCCGCTGTGAACCTCCTGGTCGCCTTCCTGATCTTCTTTGTGCTGGCCCTCGCGGCACAGAAGGCGACCAACCTGGAGGTCGGCGAGATCGAGGATGGCTCTCCCGCCGCGGCCGTGCTGCAGCCGGGTGACCGGGTGGTCGCTGTCGACGGCGTACGGCCCACAGACGAGGACGTCAGCGACCGCGCGCGGGCCCTGACCGACCAGGTCAACACACACAGCTGCGCCGGGGATCCGGTCGACGGCTGCGAGGCGACCGATCCGGCGACGATCGTGATCGACCGCGGCGGCAAGGAGCTCACCGTTCAGGCGACGCCCTACTACGACGAGAACGCGCCGCCGGTGGAGGAGGGCGCCGACCCAGGGCGGTTCCGGCTGGGGTTCGCCTACGAGGCCACCGACACCGTCCCGGTCGGGCGCTCACCTGGAGAGGCCGTGACCGCAGCCGGAGACCAGATGTGGTTCATCACCTCTGAGACCGGGCGCATCTTCTCCCGCCTGTTCAAGGCTGAGGAGCGGGAGAAGCTCTCCGGAGTCGTGGGCAGCTACGAGGCGACGAGGCAGGCCGTCAGCGTCGACTGGCGCCTGGCGCTCGGCATCCTCGGCGTCATCAGCCTCTCGCTGGCGCTGCTCAACCTGCTGCCCTTCCTGCCGCTCGACGGGGGGCACATCTTCTGGAGCGTGGTCGAGAAGGTCCGCGGCCGCCGCGTCCCGTTCAGCGTCATGGAGCGCAGCGGCGCGATCGGCTTCCTCCTGATCCTGTTTCTCGCCTTCATCGGCCTCAGCAACGACCTCGACCGCATCATCAACGACAAGGGCTTCGGCATCCGCTAGCCGCCCGGGCGTACACGCTCCGGTAGCTTTCACCCTGCTACCGCGAGGAGAGGAGAGTCCCGGTGGAAGTGACGACTGCTGAGCGATATGCGAGCGGTGGGGAGCTCGGAGAGCTCCCGGCCCCGAATCTGGTCAAGGCGTTCTACGCATCCGTCGACAAGCTCGGCGACGACGTCGCGATCCGGACGGAGGACGACTCGTACACGATCAGCTGGAACGACCTGCGCGACCGCGTCCACCGCATCGCCGGCGGCCTCGCCAAGCTGGGCGTGAAGAAGGGCGACACGGTCGCCCTCATGCTCAACAACCGGCCGGAGTTCATCCCCAGCGACCTCGCCGCCGTCTCGCTGGGCGGCATCCCCTTCTCGATCTACCAGACCTCCTCGCCCGAGCAGATCCAGTACGTCTGCTCGGACGCCGGGAGCAAGGTCGCGATCGTCGAGACGATGTTCCTGGACCTGTTCAACAAGGCACGCAAGGAGCTGCCGGAGATCGAGCACGTGATCGTCGTCGACGGCGACGGTGGAGACCACACGCTCGAAGAGGTCGAGCAGATGGACCCGGACTACGACCCCGCCCCGATCGTGGACGAGCTGGTGCCCGACGACATGCTGACCCTGATCTACACCTCGGGGACGACCGGCCCGCCGAAGGGCGTACAGCTGACCCACCGCAACCTGATGGGCCTCGTCGGCGGCGTTGACGAGATCCTCGAGCTGCCAGAGCGCGGCGCCAAGATCATCTCCTGGCTGCCCGCCGCGCATATCGCCGAGCGAGGTGCCCACTACTACCTCCCCGTGATCAAGGGCGTCAGCGTCACGATCTGCCCTGACCCGCGCAAGATCGGCGACTCGCTGGCCGCCGTGCGGCCGACCTGGTTCTTCGCGGTACCGCGCATCTTCGAGAAGCTCAAGGCCGGAATCGAGGCCAGCTTCGCGAAGCTGCCCGACGAGCAGCGCGTCCCCGCCCAGAAGGGCCTGGAGGCCGCGATCCAGAAGGTGCGCCTGGAGCAGAGCGGCCAGGAGGTGCCCGAGGAGCTGGCGGCCGGGGTCGCCCAGGCCGAGGAGGCGATGTTCAAGCCCCTGCGCCAGAAGATGGGGCTCGACGAGCTGGTCGCCTGTAACGTCGGCGCCGCGCCGACGCCCGTCGAGGTGCTCGAGTTCTTCCACGCGATCGGGATCCCGATCGGCGAGCTCTGGGGGATGTCGGAGACCTGCGGGGTCGCCACCTGCAACCCGCCGAGCAAGGTCAAGCTGGGCACGGTCGGCCCGCCGGTCCCCGGGGTCGAGATCCGTCTGGCCGAGGACGGCGAGGTGCAGGTCAAGGCCTCGTCGGTGATGCCGGGCTACCGAAACATGCCCGAGAAGACGGCCGAGACATTCGACGAGGACGGCTGGCTGCTGACCGGCGACATCGGCGAGCTCGACGAGGACGGCTACCTGAAGATCGTCGACCGCAAGAAGGAGCTGATCATCAACGCGGCCGGCAAGAACATGTCCCCGGCCAACATCGAGTCACACCTGAAGTCCGCGAGCCCGCTGATCGGGCAGGCGGCCGCGATCGGCGACCAGCGCCCGTTCAATGTGGCCCTGATCGTGCTCGATCCCGACTACGCCCCCGTCTGGGCCAAGCAGAACGGCCTCGAGGGCAAGTCGGTCGAGGAGCTGGCTTCCGAAGGGGCGGCAGAGGAGGCGATCCAGGCCGCTGTCGAGGAGGCGAACGCGAAGATGGCCCGCGTCGAGCAGATCAAGAAGTTCAAGATCCTGCCGATCGAGTGGGAGCCCGGCGGCGACGAGCTGACGCCGACGATGAAGCTGAAGCGCAAGCCGATCGCCGAGAAGTACTCAGAGGAGATCGAGGAGCTCTACAAGAAGTAGCCGGTCCGGCTCACTTCTTCTTCTTCTTGCACTTCTTCTTCGCCGCGGCCGCCGAGCGCTTCTTCGGCTTCTTGCACTTCTTCTTCTTGGGCGCCGTGGGCGCGGGGGTCGCCGGCGTGGTCCCGCCGCCGCCCGGCGGAGGCGGCGTGGTGCACGGCACCTCCGTGATCGCCGCCGTGTTGTTCCGTGGGGTGGCCTCGGTCGATGAGAAGTCCGCGTCGCTGTTGTCGCTGTCGTCGACGCCTTCCATCAGCGTCGCGCACCCACGCGCCTGGGTCCGGCTGATCGAGAAGGCGTCCGGGATCGCCGCCTCGGGGGTCCCGGCGCCGATCACCGCGGTCGGCGGCGGATCGTTGAAGGATCCCCATGCCACGCAATCGAGCAGACCGAAGGAGTCAGACGTGATGCAGGCGGCCCCGCCATCTCCCGCCGCGTAGCCGGCCGGCGCCGCGTCGAAGGCCAGGTCCGGAGTGAAGAACGGATCGCCGGCCAGGACCGTGGCCTGGCTGACGCCGTTCTGGACGTCTGTGAGGAACTCCTCCTCATAGACCTGGGTCCCGGCCGCGTTATATAGGCGCACGTGGAGCTGGTTGCTGACGAACTCCTGACCCGCGCCGAGCATCTGCAGCTCCACGTACTCCTCGTCGGGGTCGGCGATCTCACCGGGATAGACCTCGCTGATCCGCATCACGTGGTGATTGGCGGACGCCGCCGGCGCCGAGGCCAGCAGCAGTCCGAGGGCCAGAACACCGGTCAGCAGGCCCCGGCCTCGTTTCATCGTCCGGCTACTTCTTCTTCTTCTTTTCTTCTTGCACTTCTTCTTCTTGGCGGCGGACTTGGCCTTGCCCTTCTTCTTCTTCTTTTTCTTGCACTTCTTCTTCTTCTTCTTGCCGCCGTCCGGCGTGTATTCGATGGTCGCCTGCAGCAGGAGGTCGTGCTGCTCGTCGGCGAGTAGGTCGGCCGAGGTTCCGTCCGTGGGCAGAGCCGCGAAGTTGTTGGCGAACAGGTTCTGCGTCACGCCGTCGGTGCCGTTCTGCGGCAGGTCGTCGTTGTCCCCGCCGCTGAGCAGGCCGATGTAGTCGCCCTTGCTGATGGGCAGGTTGTTTCCCGGGTAGTCGAAGATCACGCCCGTCGGGTTCGCAGCGCCGGTCCCCGCCGGAACGGCCGACGGGGCCGCCACGGAAGAGATTCCCGCGAAGTTGCTGTTAGTCATCGTGACGAGGCTGACCGGCCCATTCGGTCGAAGGACCTTGAGGGTGTAGAGCGCGCCGTCGTCGGCGCTCTTCACCTTCCAGCCCGTGATCACGCCGTTCACGGGGGAGATGACCGGGTTGGTGCTCGTCGCCGGGTCGTAGGAGAGCTGCGCGGTGACCGTCGGCGAAGTGCTGATTCCGCCCTCGAAGTCATTGGCCAGGGTGCTTCCCATCACCACCGTGTCGGCGGACGCAGCGGCAGGCGCCGCGAGCGCGCCGAGTGCGGTCGCGGCGATCAGGGCTGACAGCTTCTTGGGCATCCGTTCTCCCTTTCTACTTCTTCTTTTTCTTCTTGCACTTCTTCTTCTTGGCGGCGGCGGCGGCGTACTTGCCCGTGCCCTTCTTTTTCTTCTTCTTGCACTTCTTCTTCTTGGCCTTCTTCCCGCACGCCTTCTCGGTCGGGGCGGTCGCGTTGCTGCGCGGCGTCGGAGCCCCTAGAGAGAAGTCGGAGACGCTGTTGTCGGTGTCATCGGACGGCTCGAGCAGCGTTGCGCAGCCAGCGCTGAGCTTGCGGCCGATCGTCTGGCCGGCGGGAATCCCCGCAGGCGCCACGGGAGTGCCAGTGGCGCCCGGCAGCAGCCCGGCGCCGGTGAAGTTGCCCCACGAGACGCAGTCGAGGAGGCTGCCCATCCGCGAAGCAAACCGCCCCACCGGCCGCGACAGCCGAGATTGCGTCGCCCAAGGTGGCATTGGTGATGTCCGCTCCCGCCACGCCAGTGTCACCGATCAGGACGGTCCGCTGACTTTGCCCGTTCGGAACCAGCACGAGGTCCGTGCTTCCCAGCAGATTGCCATTGGCAAGGTAGTAGTCGACGTCGTGGCCGCCGAGGGAGTTCTGCCCGTCTGCGAAGAACTGAAGCTCGATGAATGCGTTGTCCATGCTGCCGGCGCTCGGGTTTACCTCACTGACCTTGGTCAGATGGAACAGCAGCCCCCGCGTTCGTAGCCAAGACCCCGCTCGCCACCAGCGCCACAGTTGCGGTCAGTACGGCGATCCTGCTTCTGCTCATTGCCTCTCCCCGAATCGTTCCCTGGACAAGGCGCACTATACGCCGCGCGAAGGGCGCCGACAATCATTCATGGCGGATTGGCCGGGCATCGGTCAGGCGCTGCGGCGGCGCTCGCACGACTTGGCGCTGTCGGCCCCCTTGCCCCCGTGGCAGCTGTCCCGCCCGCGCGCACCGATCAGCTTGTCGCGACCGGCGCCGCCGATCAGGACGTCCTTGCCGATGCCCCCGCAGAGCACGTCGTTGCCGCCCAGCCCACGGACCTTGTCGGCGCCGGCGAGGGCGGCGATCACGTCCCGCCCTGAAGTTCCCTTGATCGAGTCCTTGCCGTCGGTGCCGATCAGCGTCGCGTCGGAGCCGCCGCAGGGGACGCAGTCGCGCTCGGTCGGCGTCGCGGCGTTGGGCCGCGGGGTGGGGGACCCCAGCGAAAGGTCGGCGGCCGAGGAGTCGCTGTCGTCCTCCGGATCCAGGCCGAGGGCGCAGCCTCGGGCGATCGTCCGCGTCAGCGACTGGCCCTCGCCGATCGCGGGCGCGGGGGAGCCGGCGCCCGGGAACGGCAGCATCGAGGCCCCCGTGAACGCGCCCCACGAGACGCAGTCGGGCGGCGCCGCCTCGGGCAGGCAGACGGCGCCGCCGCTGGGCGAAAGCGCAGCGCCGAGGCCGGCGAAGGTGAAGTCGGCGCCGGCGACGCCCGTGCCGCCCGCCAGCACCGTGCGCTGGCTCTGCGCGTTCGCGGCCGCCCCGGTGAAGGTGAACGGCGTCTGCGTGACCCCCGTCTGGTCGTAGGCGATCAACTGCGCGCCGGTGAGGTCGTTCTGACCCTGGCGGTAAGCCTGCAGCTCGACGAAGGCGGAGTCCGGCGAGAGAGCCGATGCGCGCACCTCGCGGATCAACAGGCTGTGGTGCGCCTGGGCGGGCGGAGCGACCACCGCCAGCGCGGCCGTAGCCGCGAGCGCTGCGGCGAGCCGTGCGCTCAAGGGCGGACGACCTTGAACGTGTACGCGGCGGCCGTCGCGTCCTTGTTGGCGAAGGGGTCTATCGCCCGCACGTAGAAGCCATGGCGCCCGTAGGAGAGCGGCTTCAAGGTCTTGGGGGAGCTGCACGGCGAGAAGCCCTTGCCGTCGCGCTTGCAGACGAAGCGCGCTTTCTTCTCGTTGGAAGAGAAGGTGAAGCGCGGCGTCTTGTCGGTGGTCCGGGATCCCGGTCCCGAGTTGATGAAGGTCTGGGGCGGGGTCTTGTCGTGCCCCGGCCAGGCGGGCACGACGACTGATCCGAGCGCGACCAACGTGAGAACTCCTGTGCGTGCTGCCCTTGCCTTCATCCCTCCACCTGAACCGAGAACCTATCCTCTGATCATGGCATCGAAACGCCAGATATTCGTAGGCGGCGTGCCGATCGGGGGAGGGGCCCCGGTCGCCGTGCAGACGATGTGCAAGACGGAGACGGCCAACCTCGAGGCGACGATGGAGCAGATCCGCACCGTCGCGGACGCGGGCGCCGACCTGGTGCGCGTCGCCGTGCCCCGCGACAAGGACGTCGAGGCCCTGAAGACGATCGTCAAGGAATCGCCGATCCCCGTGATCGCCGACATCCACTTCAACCACACGCTCGCGCTGAAGGCGATTGACGCCGGCGCCCATTGCATCCGGCTCAACCCCGGCAACATCGGCGGGCCCGAGAAGGTCGCCGAGGTCGCCGAGAAGGCAACCAAGGCCGACGTGCCGATGCGGATCGGGGTCAACTCGGGCTCGCTGCCGAAGCACCTGCACGAGCTGGAGCGGAAGAACTCGGTCGAGGCGCTGGTCCAGGCCGCGGTCGAGTTCGTCGAGATGATGGAGCGGCTCGACTACGAGAACTTCAAGGTCTCGATCAAGTCCACCAACGTCCCCAACACGATCGCGTCGAATCGCCTGCTGGCCGAGAAGATTCCCTACCCGATCCACCTGGGCATCACCGAGGCCGGCACCAAGTGGTCAGGCTCGCTCAAGTCCAGCGTCGGCCTGGGCACCCTGCTCGCCGACGGCGTCGGCGACACGATCCGGATCAGCCTCAGCACCTTCCACGCCGAGGAGGAGGTCAAGGTCGGCTGGGAGATCCTGAAGGCACTGCACCTGCGCGAACGCGGCCCCGTGCTGATCGCCTGCCCGACCTGCGGCCGGCTGCAGTTCGACATGGACACCGTCGTCGCCGAGATCGAGCAGCGCCTGGAGGGCTACGAGGAGCCGATCGAGGTCGCCGTGCTCGGTTGCGCGGTCAACGGCATCGGCGAGGCCTCGCACGCCGACTTCGGGATCACCGGCGCCAAGGACGAGGGCCTGATCTTCGCCCACGGCAAGCCGCTGCGAAAGGTGAAGCAGGACGACCTGGTCAACGCGCTCTTCGCCGAGATCGACAAGTCGCTGGACCGCGGCAAGGTCGAGGTGAACGAGGGCGAGGCCGCCGAGGGCGCCGACTGGCTCGCCAAGATCGAGGAGGAGAACGCCGGAGAGCTGACCCCCGAGCGGATCGCTGCGATGGAGGCGGCCGAAACCCCGGCCGAGGCGGGCGAGTACCGATATCGACCGGCCCCGCAGCTGGCGGACGGGTGAGCCCTACCTGAAGCCGGTCAAGGCCGGCAAGCCCAACGGCGGCAAGCGCGTCGAGCTCGACGAGGAGGCCTCGCCGACGGCGGGGCGCCGCTTCAGCCGGACCTAGGGCTTCAGCTTCACGCGGACGGTCTGGGCGGCCGCGGTGCCACCGGTGGGGACGAAGGCAACCTTGAGCTTCGCCTTGATCGCGCGGCCCTTGTCGCGGATCAACCTGCGCGCCACCTTGCTGGCCCGGATCGATAGCTTGATCTGACCCGGCCCGCCGATGCGGAAGGCGCCATTGTTGAACAGCTTCTTCTTTTTCTTCTTCGCCGCCAGGACGGCCGCCCCGACGTTGGGGGAGCTCGGATCCCCGGCGGTCAGCTTGCCGCGGTTGGGGACCGTCGCGGTGACCACGGTGACGCTGCGCTTCTTCGACTTCACCTGGTCGAGCGTGAAGGCCGAGGTGGGCTCGATGTCAGCCTGCAGCAGCAGCTCCCCCTCTGTGTCGTCGGGCGCCTCACCCAGGCTACCGTCCGCCAACCCCGGGGCGAACCATTGATGGGTGTCGCCGTCGGAGATCCGGAAATACGTGCCGGTGCCGGGTTGGCAGCAGTTGATGCCGATCAGGTCCCCGGCCTGGATCGGAAGCTGCGCTGGGTACTCGATGCTGGTATTGATCGGCGGGGTTACGGCGGTGGAGGTGCCGACACCTGTGAACTGGCCCACGCCGAGCGGCCGCACGACCCGGAGCGAGGTCGACGTGGTAGTGCCCCCCGTCCGGATCCGCCACTTGGTGACGATGCCGTTGACGGGCGAGGTGACCCCGCCAGGGGCCGCGTAGGAGGTGCTGTCAAGGGCCTGGAGCGCGAACGTGCAGGGACCGCCGATGCAGCCGACACCGAGGGCGGGCGTCCGCCCGAGGTTGCTGCCGATCGTGACCGCGCCATGGGCACTCGCCGGCGCCAGCAGAGCCACGCCGGCCAGCACCGATGCCCCCAGCTTCCAACGGCCTTTCATCAGGCCCCTAGGCTAACTGCCCGAGCGGCCTAGTAGGCCTTCGCGAAGACCGCCTCGACCTTGGCCGGGGCGCCCGAGATCACGCACTTCGCGTTCGCCGGAAGCTTCTGGTCGAAGGGGATGCAGCGGACGCTGACGCCGAGCTCACCCATCACCTTCTCGGTGGCGGGGTCCTCGCTCCAGGGGGCGCGCACGAAGCCGCCCGAGTCGAGATCGTCGCCGCTGAAGAACTCGCGGAACTGCTCGACGTTGCGGATCCGGGTCGAGGTGCGGGCTCGCATGCGCTTGCGGGCCTCGCCGAAGAGCCCGCGCTGGATCTGGCCTAGGGCCTTGGCGACCTCCTTGGCGGCGTCCTCCCGCGGCAGAGCCTGCCGCTCCAGCTCGGGATCGTCGCGCCGAGTGAGGGTGACGACCCCCTGCTCGATGTCGCGCTCGCCCAGCTCGATCACGACGGGCGCGCCCTTGCGGATCCACTCCCAGCGCTTCTCGGCAGGCTTGCGCTCGCGGTCGTCGACGCTGACGCGCAGCGGCGCCTGCTGCCATTTCTTCCGCCGAAGCTCGGCCGCGAGCTCGCCCGCGGCCGCCAGCACCGGCTCGGAGTCATCTCGCGTGATCGGCACGATCACCACCTGCTGGGGGGCGACGCGAGGTGGCAGCCGCAAGCCGTTGTCGTCGGCGTGTGCCATAACCAGCGCCCCCATCAGGCGGGTGGAGGTACCCCACGAGGTCGTGTGCGCGAAGCGGCTCTGCCCGGACTCGTCGGTGAACTCGATCCCCATCGCGCGGGAGAAGTTCGTCACCCAGGTAGTGCGAGGTGCCGGCCTGCAGCGCCTTGCCGTCCTGCATCATCGCCTCGATGCTGAGACTGGTCTCCGCTCCGGGGAAGCGCTCGCTCTCGGATTTCTCGCCCGGGACCACCGGCACCGCGATCACCGACTCGGCGAACTCGCGATAGACCTCGAGCATCTGCGAGGTCTCCTCGCGCGCCTCGGCCTCGGTCGCATGCGCCGTATGGCCCTCCTGCCAGAGGAACTCGGTGGTGCGCAGCAGCACCCGCGGGCGCAGCTCCCAGCGCACCACGTTCGCCCACTGGTTGACCAGAAGCGGCAGGTCGCGGTAGGAGTTGATCCACTTGGCGAAGGAGCGGCCGATGATCGTCTCCGATGTGGGTCGGACCACAAGCGGCTCCGAGAGCTCGGCCGCCGGCGTCAGCTCGCCGCTCCTCGGATCCTTCTCGAGCCGGTGGTGGGTGACGACCGCCATCTCCTTGGCGAACCCCTCGACGTGCTTGGCCTCGTCCTCGAAGTAGTTGAGCGGGATGAAGACCGGGAAGTAGGCGTTGTCGGCCCCCGTTGCCTTGATCGCGTCGTCCATCGCCCGCTGCATCAGCTCCCAGATGCCGTAGCCCCAGGGCCTGATCACCATGCAGCCGCGCACGTGGTCGAGCTCGGCGACCTCGGCGTCGCGCACGACGCTCTGGAACCACTGCGGGAAGTCCTCCTCGCGCGTGGGGCTGATCCCTGCTTTCTTTCCCTGTGCCATGGACGACGCATCCTTTCGCATCTGATGGCGACCAGCTTCCGTCGCCGCTTCGGACTCGATCGCTCGGGGCCGCCACCTCGTGAGACGCAGAAGGGCCAGCCGTTGCGGCCCTGGACGATCCCCAACCTGGTCGGCTACCTGCGCCTGGCCGGAATCCCCGTCTTCCTCTACCTGGCCTTCAACTCGAGCGACGGCCACGACCCCTGGGCGTGGGGGCTGTTCTGGCTGATCGCCGCCGGCGACTACCTCGACGGCTTCCTGGCCCGGGTCACGGGGCAGTACAGCCGCATGGGGGCGCTGCTGGACCCGGTCGTCGATCGGCTCACGATCCTCTCGGGAGCCGCCGTCTGCTGGCATTTCGAGCTGCTGCCGCGCTGGGCCCTGGCCGTGCTCGCGGTTCGCGAGCTCGTCACCCTGCTGCTGGCCCAGTTCGCGGTGCGCCGCGGCCAGGACCTGGAGATCAACTGGTACGGGCGCATCGCGGTGTTCCCGATCATGGGCGCGATCTTCTGGGCGATGGTGGTGGAGAGCGTGGTCTGGAACGTGATGCTGATCGCCGGCGTCGCGCTCTCGGTGCTGGCCACGATCGCCTACGCGCGCGCCGGGCTGCGCGGGCTGGCTGCAACAGAACCTTCAACCCCGGGTTGAGACAGACTGGCCAGGCGACCTATAATCGGCGCCCGACGCACACGACGGGCACGACGGGCACAACCGGCGCACGAGCGACCAGACGAAACGAGAAACGAGAGAGGAGGGGCCTGTGGAGGAGGAAACCACACCGAACATCGGCTCGATGAGCGATGAGGAGCTGAAGGAGCTGATCGACAAGCTGACCACGGAGGAGCAGGAGGTCTCCTACCGCAGGCGCATCCTGCACGGCCAGATCGACATCCTTCGCGCCGAGCTGGTCAACAGGCTTCGCGACCACACGCCCGACGGCGATTCCCTGATCAAGGGCGATGACGTGAAGCGGCTCAGCGAGATCCTCGCCGGCAAACACGAGTCTCCGACCAAGCCGCCCAACTAGGGACACCTGTGGCGATCCACTGCCCCGAGTGCGGCTTCGTCAACGCCGAGGGCGCCAACTACTGCCAGAAGTGCGGCGCCTACCTCTCCCGTCCCGACGGGGCGGACGAGCCGACGACGATGACCTACACGGTCGACGAGTCCGGCGAGATGCACCAGGTCGACATCGACGAGATGGTCGACAAGGCGGGCGCGGCCCTCGTGATCCGCGCCGGCGGCGGGCGCGCCGGCGAGAGCTTCACGCTGGACGACGACAAGGTCTCGATCGGACGCACGCCCGACGCCGGCGTCTTCCTCGACGACGTCACGGTCTCGCGCAACCACGCGCTGGTGGTGCGCCGCCGCGACGGGCTCTACATCGACGACCTGGGCTCGCTCAACGGCACCTACGTCAACCGCCGGCGCATCGAGTCCCATTCGCTCGCCGACGGCGACGAGATCCAGATCGGCAAGTACAAGCTCAGTTACCTGGAGAAATGAAGGGCTGACCCGGAATGGAAGCCTCAACCCGTGCTGATCGACAGACCAACGCTGGGGGCGACTCCTCGACGAGGAAGGCGCTGACGATCGGCGCGGTCGCCAAGATCCTCGGCCGCGAGTTCGACGACATCTCGATCTCCAAGATCCGCTATCTCGAGGACCAGAAGCTGCTGTCGCCGCGGCGCACGCCCGGCGGCTACCGCCTCTACAGCCAGGCCGACGTCGAGCGCCTGCGCGAGATCCTGCGCATGCAGCGCGACGAGTTCCTGCCGCTGCGGGTGATCCGCCAGGAGCTGGCCACCGGCGGCGAGCGCAAGGACCCCCGCGGCAGCGGCTCGGCATCGGTGCGGCGCGCCAGCAGCGTTGACGGGAGCAGCGGCGCTCGGCTCGGCCTCGAGGAGCTGGTCGACCAGACCGGGGTCGCGCCGGACCTGATCAGGGAGCTGGAGGAGTGGCGGATCGTGCAGCCTGCGCAGATCGAGGGCCAGCGGGTCTACGACGAGACCGACCGCGAGATCGTCAAGGCCTGCGGCGAGCTGTTCCGCTTCGGAGTCGCCGGCCGCAACCTGCGGGTGCTCCGTACGTCAGCTGACCGCGAGGCGACCCTGCTGGAGCAGGTGGTGGGACCGGCGCTTCGCTCGAGCAACCACAGTCGCCGCAAGGAGGCGATCGAGAATCTCGAGGCCCTGGCCTCGACCTGCAGCAACCTCACCCACCTGCTGCTGGTGCGCGACCTGCGCAAGCTGACCGGGGAGTGAGCACGGGGCAGTGAGTTGCCGAACGTGACCCGCAGGCGCCGCCTGGAGGCGCCGCCCGGGAAGATCTGGCACGTCGTCTCGGACCCCTATCACCTGCCGCGCTGGTGGCCGCGCACCCAGCGAGTCGAGAACGTCAGCGAGGGCGGCAGGGAGCAGGGCCGCAAGTGGACTCAGGTGCTGGAGACCAAGGACGGCCGCGCGATTCGGGCCGACTACCGCTGCGTCGGCGCGGCCACCGCCAAGCGCTACGCCTACGAGCAGCTGCTGGAGGGGACCCCGTTCGAGGGCTTCCTGGCCAGCGCCACGACCGAGATCCGCCTGGAGCCCGAGGGCGTGGGCACCGAGGTGACGCTCGAAAGCCGCCAGCGTCTGCGCGGGCTCTCTCGGCTGGGCGGGTTCATGATGCGACGGGCGACGGGCCGTACCCTCGCCGAGGCGCTGCGCGGCCTGGAGCGAGCGGTTGCCGACTGAGTTGAAGTGGTGGGGGTGGGGGGCCGCCGACCACCGCGCGCAGGTACCCGAGGCGACGCGCTCGGCGCTGGCCTCGGAGCTGGGCATCGAGCCGGGCGACGCGACCGAGCCGGTCTCGCTCCAGCAGCTGGCGCTGCCGCCGGCCCGCCCGATTCCCGAAGCCGTACGCGCCGCCGCGGGAGAGCGGGGGCTGCTGACCGCAGACGAGGACCGGGTGCGCCGCGCCGCGGGGCGCAGCTACCCCGACCTGGTCAGGCTGCGCGGCGGCAAGCTCGAGCTGGCCCCGGACGCGGTCGCCGTCCCCCGCTCGTCCGAGCAGGTGGCGGCGGTGCTCGCCGCCTGCGCCGAGGCGGGCGTCGCCGTGGTGCCGTTCGGCGGCGGCTCCAGCGTGGTCGGCGGCCTCGACGCGGTCGCGGGCTCTCACTCCGCGGTGATCGCACTCGACCTGGCGGGGCTGCGCGACGTCGAGATCGACCGCACCTCGCTGACCGCGCGGCTTGGGCCCGGCCTGCGCGGGCCGGAGGCCGAGGAGGCCCTGGAGGGGTTGGGCGCGACCCTGGGCCACTTCCCTCAGTCCTACGAGCAGGCGACGATCGGCGGCTACGCCGCCACGCGCTCGGCCGGCCAGGCCTCGACCGGCTACGGGCGATTCGACGAGATGGTCACCGCCGTCGAGCTGACGGCGCCGACGGGATCGCTGCGGACGCTGCAGATCCCGCACACGGCGGCCGGCCCGTCGCTGCGCCAGCTGGTGCTGGGGTCCGAGGGGACGCTCGGCGTGATCACCGAGGTCAGCTGTCGCGTGCGACCCACCCCCGAAGAGCGCCTCTATGAGGGCTGGATCGCCTCCGACTTCGCCTCGGGAGCCGAGATCCTGCGCGAGCTGGCCCAACACCACGAGGCCCCGGACGTCCTGCGCCTCTCCGACGAGGAGGAGAGCCGCGTGTCGCTGGAGCTTTCGGGCAGCGAGGGGATGCAGAAGCGCGCGCTGGACGCCTACCTGTCGCTGCGCCGCCGGCGCGGAGGCTGCCTGATCATCTGCGGGTACGAGGGGGAGCGCGAGTCCGTGCAGCGGCGGCGCTCGCTGGGGGCGAGGCGGCTGCGCGCCGGCGGCGCAGCGCCGCTGGGACGGAGGGCCGGAGCCTCGTGGCAGAAGGCGCGCTTCGAGGGGCCCTACCTGCGCGACGAGCTGCTGGGGCTAGGAGTCTTCGTGGAGACGCTGGAGACGGCGCACACTTGGAGCCGCCTGCACGAGCTCTACTCGGCCGTCGGCGACGCGCTGCGCGGCGCGCTTGGGATCGGCCTCGATCGTGATGTGCCATGTCTCCCACGCCTACGAGGACGGCGCCTCGCTCTACTTCACGTTCCTGACCCGGGCGCGGAGGGGCGAGGAGATCGAGCAGTGGCGCCGGGCCAAGGCCGCCGCCTGCGGGGCGATCGTCGCCGCCGAGGGCACGATCACCCACCACCACGCGGTCGGCCGCGACCACGCCCCCTACATGGCGGCCGAGGTCGGCGAGCTCGGCCTCGACGCGCTGCGGGCGGTCAAGGAGCGGCTCGATCCCGACGGGATCATGAACCCCGGGAAGCTGCTCCCCAGCCCTAGCCGCATCTGCTCCGCTTCGCGTCCGCGGATGCGGCGGGCGCTCGATCTACTGGCTCGGCGGGGCTACCTGGCACTGCGAGTCGGCGCCGGTCGGCGCGGTGCCGCCCGCCTGCGTCGGGATCTCGCCTCGCAGGACGGTCTCGCCGGTGTGGCGCGGCAGGCCCTGGCCGTCGACGGCCTGCTGCAGGGCCCGCTCTGTGTCTCGGGCCGAGGCGAGCGAGACGTCGATGCAGCCGAACTGGGGGAGCAGGGGGATGATCTCGGTGGGGATCGCGGCGGCGCCTGTGAGGTTGCCGTTCTCGGTCACCCTGTCCCGCGCGAGGGGGAAGGCGGCGCGCTCGCTGTTGTAGAGCCAGACGATGTAGATGTTGTCCGCGCTGGTCGGAGCCAGCCCGGTGAGGTTGATCTGCAGCACGGGCTGGTCCTCGGTCTGCGCGAACACCGCCTGGCCGCTCGCGCCCGAGGCGCCCTCCGGCGGCGACAGGCGCACGATCGTGAGGTCGCCGGTGTCGCCCCCCGCGGCGGTGGTCTCGGTCTGCGAGCCGCCGCCGCCGTCACCGTCGTCACCGCCGAACACGCCCGCGATCGCGAGGATGCCGATCAGGACCAGCGCCGCTGCGGCGACTCCGATCGCCAGCATCTGGTTCCCCCGCTTCGAGGAGCGCGCGCCGCGCACCGCGCCGGTGATCCGGCCTGCGAACGACTCGCGCTTGGCGGGGGCGCCCGGCGCGGCGGGGGAGCCGGGAGCCGCGGCCGCGGCCGCCCCGACTCCGCGGCCGCCCTTCGGCGCCGGGATCTCGGGCAGCGAGGCCTGCGGCGCGATCAGGCGCAGCTGGGTGATGAGGCGGTTGGCGAGCGCGTTCGCCTCGGGGTCGTTCTGCAGGTGGCGGACCGCGTCCGCGCGCCCGATCGGGTCGGCCTGCCCGAGCAGGAAGTCGCTGAGCTGGACCTGGGCATCGGGGTCGGCGCCGCCCATCTCGCGCAGCGCGTCGCGGGCGCGCGCACGGACCTGGTCGGGGGGAATCCCCAGCAGCGAGCCGATGTCGTCGTAGCCCTGCCCGCCCTCGAGCAGGAGCTGCAGCATCGCGCGTTGTTCGTCAGTGAGCGCCATTCGAAGCGGAGAGCCTAGATGTTTAGTGTGTTGCGCCGATGAAGGACGCAGTTCCCAGCGGATTCGCCGAGGAGATCGGGGTCGATTGGCTCGAATTGGACCCCGACGGCGCCCGCGCCCGGATCGAGGTCGCCGCAATGCATCTGCAGCCCTACGGGATCGTCCACGGCGGCGTCTACTCGTCGCTCGCCGAGAGCCTCACCTCCGCGGCCACCTACGAGGCCGTCAAGGACGAGGGCAAGGTGGCGATGGGGCAGGCCAGCGACACCTCGTTCCTGCGCCCGATCAGCGAGGGACATGTCAACGCCCTCGCTCGCGCCCGCCACCAGGGCGGCACCACCTGGATCTGGGACGTCGAGCTGAGCGACGACGAGGGCCGCCTCTGCGCCCTCTCTCGGATGACGATCGCGGTTCGCCCGGCGCGCTAGCGAGGCTGCTTCGCGCGGGCGGTGAAACGGTTCGTGATCGGCATGCGGCGGTCGCGGCCGAAGGCCTTGCTTGAGACGCGGACGCCCGGCGGCGCCTGGCGGCGCTTGTACTCGGCCCGGTCAACGAGGCGGATCACCTCGGCGACGACGTCCTCGGGGAGGCCGTCGGCGACCATCGCCTCGCGGCCCTGGTCGCTCTCGACGTAGGCCTCAAGAATGCGATCGAGCAGCTCGTAGGGCGGCAGCGAGTCCTCGTCGCGCTGGCCGGGCCGCAGCTCGGCGGTCGGCGCGCGCTCGAGCACGGATGCCGGCACCAGATCGCTCCCCGCGCGCTCGTTGCGGTCGCTGACGAGGCGATAGACCCAGGTCTTGAGCACGTCCTTGATCACGGCCAGGCCGCCCGCCATGTCGCCGTAGAGCGTCGCGTAGCCGACGGCCATCTCGGACTTGTTGCCCGTAGTCAGCACCAGCCACCCAAACTTGTTCGACAGAGCCATCAGCAGGTTGCCCCGGATGCGCGCCTGCAGGTTCTCCTCGGTGATCCCGGGGTCGGTCCCGGCGAAGCTGTCGGCCAGCGAGCGCTCGTAGGCCTCCATCGGGCCCGCGATCGGCAGCTCGATCAGGTTCACGCCCAGGTTGGCGGCGATCGCGCGGGCATCGGCCTGGGTCTCGTCGCTGGAGTGCGGGGAGGGCATGACGACGCAGCTGACGCGCTCCGGCCCCAGCGCATCGGTCGCCACCATCGCCACCAGCGCCGAGTCGATCCCGCCCGAGAGGCCGAGCACGACCGACTCGAAGCCGTTCTTCTGCACGTAGTCACGGACGCCCAGCACGAGCGCCTCGTAGACCTCGCGCTCCTCGGAGTGGGGCACGACGATCCGCTCCTCGGTGTGGCCCTGCGGGGCCCCGCCGTCGCGTGCGTGCCGCGAGAGCAGCCTGGCGCCCTCTGTGGCGCCGCCATCCTCGGCGGGCAACAGCAGGTCGCAGAGCAACAGCTCGGGCTCGAACTGGGCGGCGCGGGCGATCAGCTCGCCGTCGGGCGCGAAGATGACGCTGCGGCCGTCGAAGATCAGCTCGTCCTGGCCCCCGACCGTGTTGCAGAGCGCGAACACAGCGTTGTTGGAGCGCGCGCGCTCGGCGACCATGCGCTCGCGGGCGGCGGCCTTGCCGCGGGCGAAGGGGGAGGCCGTCGAGTTGACGATCAGCCGCGCGCCGGCCGCCGCCTCGTCCCTCTCGGGGAAGCCCGGGACCCAGATGTCCTCGCAGACGGTGAGCCCGACCAGGGCGCCCTCGAGCTCGATCACCGCCGGCTCGGTACCGGGGCGGAAGTAGCGGCTCTCGTCGAAGACGCCGTAGTTGGGCAGGTGGACCTTGCGATAGATCCCGGTGAGCTCGCCGTCCGCCAGCACGGCGAGCGAGTTGTGGGCGCCGGGGACGCGGGGGTCGTTGATCGGGTCCACGGGCACCTCGTCCCGCGTCTCGGCGCGCTCGGGAAACCCGACCAGGGCGACGATGCCCTCGACCTCGGCGGCCAGGGCCACGAGCGCCTCGCTGACGGCGTCGAGGAAGTCGTCGCGGAACAGCAGGTCCTCGGGCGGATAGCCCGAGAGGCAGAGCTCGGGCAACACGACCAGGTCGGCTCCGCCGTCGCGGGCCCGCTCGATCTGCCCCGCGATCAGGCGCTGGTTGCCCTCGACGTCGCCCACCGCGGCATCGATCTGCGCCAGGGCGAGGCGTACTGGGGTCGCTTCGGCCATGCCTGAAGTATGGCCGGGGTGATGGCCGGGACGCGGGCTACCCTGCCTCGCCATGCGACGCGGGGTGCAGCGAATGGAGGCCCACGTCGAGCACCTCTGCGCCGAACACGACATCGAGTTGGTCGGCTCCTCGGCGCGCGGCCGGGCGATCCGCTGGCGGGGCGGACGGATCGCGATCTCGATTCCGCCGATCCGCGGCCAGGTCTCCTATTTCATCGCGCTCCACGAGATCGGGCACCTCGTTGGCCGCGGGCGCTCGGCGCCGCGCCTGGAGGCAGAGGCGAACGCCTGGGTCTGGGCGCTGCAGCACAGCGCCGTCGAGCCGACGGCGGCGACCCGGCGCTCGATCGTGCGCCGGCTGGAGGGCTATCTGGCATGGGCGCAGAACCGCCAGTACCGCCGCGTACCGCCTCGCATCCCCGAGCGCGACCACGTCTTCTGGAGGCTGCTCCACATGGAGGACCAGCGAGCCGCGTAGCTAGCAGCTCTTCGCGCGCGGGTCCAGCCGCTTGTCCCGCTTCGCCCTCTCGGAGCCGTTCGGCCCGGGGCCGCAGTTGATCTTGCGGTCGGTGAAGCCGTCCTTCGCCTGGATCACGTCGATGCCGCCCTTGCCCTTCATCGCGTCGACGTCCTCGCCGCCGCGCAGCAGGTCGTTGTCGGGCCCGCCGGCCAGCCGGTCGTCCTCGGAGCCTCCCAGCAGCCGGTCGGCGCCGGCCGAGCCCCGCAGGATGTCGTTGCCGTTGTCGCCGGAGAGGAAGTCGGCGCCGATGAAGCCGAGCAGGGTGTCCTTGCCGCGCCCGCCGAAGAGCACGTCATCGCCCTCGCCGCCGAACAGCGTCTCGTCGCTGCGGTCTCCGATGACGATGTCGTTGGCCGAACCGCCGAGCACCGTCTCGACGTCGCTGCGAACGGTGTCGCGCTTGGTTCCCGTCTGATCGACCTCGTTGCCGTCGTTGTCGTTCTTGACGCCGACGGTGATGATCAGCGGCGTCGTGCGGTCGCCGTAGAACCCCACGTCCACACCGCTGCCGCCGCGCACGTCGTCCGCGCCTGGCCCGCCGTCGACGACGTCCTTGCCCGAGCCGCCCTTGGCGGAGTCCATCGCCCCGGCGCCCGAGACCTGGTCGTCACCGGCGCCGCCGTCGAGGTCGGCCTCGATCGTCGCCGGCCACCCCGCCCGCACGACCGTGACGCTGTCATCGCCGCCCGAGGCCGTGACCCGCAGCGAGGCGATCCCGGCCCCCGGGCAGGTGACGGTGTTGGGGTCGACCTGGGTGCAGACCATCCCCGACGCCGTCACGCCGGCGGCGTCGGTGACCGTGTAGAGGTCGAGCGCCGAGTCGTAGCTGACCTGGATCTGGTTCCTCTCATTGCCGGTGGCGCTGACGTTGACCCTGTTGGCGTTCTGGATCGTCGCCGTCGAGGCGAGGGCGCCGGACGCCAGGATGGCGGTGAGGGCGGCGGCCGCGAGCGCGGCGCTGAGGGCGGGGGCGGTGCGCTTCAAGGGATCCTCCAGGAATGGGCTTACCGAATACTCAGATCCCGAAACACCCACCGCGCCGGTTCGTTGCGGTGGTGTCTCAGAGCTGGGGGTCGCGGCGCAGGCGGGTGGGGCTGAGGCCCGCGACGATCAGGGCGACCACCGTGACCAGGTAGATCTGGCCGATCAGGGCCTCGGCGATCGCGAGCGAGCGGCCGAGATTGGTGGCGGCGACCAGGTCGCCATAGCCCACCGTGGTCAGCGTCGCGAAGCTGAAATAGAGGAAATCGGAGGTCGAGCGCTCGTCGTCGTTGGTGAAGAAGCTCTCCTCCGAGAGCGACTGGATGGCCCCGAACAGGGTCCCGAACAGCAGGCCGAGCAGCAGGTAGATGCAGAGCACCCCGAACATCGTCTGCAGCGAGGTTCCGCCCGCCTCGCGGTAGTGCTGCCTGAGGCCGAGCACGATCACCGGAGGGGCCAGCGCGACCAACAGCAGCGAGATCAGCCGCGCCGAGTCCCCGCCGAAGTCCTCGGTGCCGAGCACGGCCCCGGCCGCGGCGGCCACGAGCAGGATGCAGGCGGCGATCGTCATCCGGACTACCCAGGGATGCGCCCGCGAAGTGACGACCGCGGCGACCAGGGTGGCTGCCTGGAGCACGACCGCGATCAGGCGGGCGCCATCGCCGTCGGGCGCCGCCAGATCGAAGATGACGGTGGCGAGGATGAGCGCCAGGAGGAGTACGTAGCGGTGATGAAACGGCCTGGCTTCCACGCGGCCATCATCGCCCCTGGTCAGGACGACGCCCAGCGGGGCGGCCAGTGGCGTACGAAATGCGCGGACTGGGCATGATTGGGGTGCATGGAGGCCAACGGAGGCGGCGTGCGCCGCCTGATAATCACTGCCGACGACTACGGCTACTGGCCCTCGTACAACGAGGGCATCCTCGCTGCGATCGAAGCCGGGGCCGTGGACTCGGTCAGCGCCATGGTCGAGCGCGAGTACTGCGACCCGGCTCCGCTGTTGGAGAGTGGGGTGGAGGTCGGCCTGCACCTCGAGTTCGAGGGGCGCTGGGGGCCCCGCAGCGGTGCGCCGGCGCGAACGAACCTACGGGTGCAGCTCGACCGCTTCGTCGACCTCTTCGGCCGCTGGCCGGCCTATATCGACGGGCACCGGCACTGCCACGCCCGGCCCGAGCTGGCGACGCCCGTGCTGCAGGTGGCCCAGCAGACCAAGGCATCCGTGCGCTCGGTCAGCGCCGACCACCGCCAGTGGCTGCAGGAGCGCGGCATCGACACTCCCGACCTGCTGATCGGGCGCACGCGCAGCTCGGACCCGGCCCAGCCCGCCGAGCTGCGGGACCTGCCGCCCGGGGTGACCGAGTGGATGACCCATCCCGGCTATCCCGACCCCGATTCGGGCTCGGAGTACGACCTCGCCCGCCGAGAGGACTTGGACGAGCTGCTCCGCGCCCGCGTCCGCGCGCGCTTCGACAAGCCCATCTGGGGCGAGAGCGTGCTGCGGTCCACCCACCGCGAGGCGTTCGCGTACCCGGGCGGAGCCCTGGAAGATGCGACGAGCGCCGGGCAACGGATCCCCACCGAGGGGGAGGGTCCGCGCTAGGAGTCGGGGGCGTCCCCGGCGTCCTCGAGGCCCGCGTCCTCGGCGTGTCCGTTGACCCGCGCGGCGGCCTGCTCGCGCTCGGATTTCGGCACGAAGCGCTTCAGCAAGCCGCGGCGGCCGCCGCCGGCGTCGATCAGCTCATCGAGAGCGGCATCCAGGTCCCCGGCGAAGTCCTCGAGCTCGGCCATCGCGTCGTAGTCGCCGATCAGGCCGAAATTGACCTGGCCGTCGTAGCTCATGATCCCGACGCAGAGGGCCTGGCGCTTGGCCAACGGGACCATCGGAAACAGTCGTTCCATCCGCCTGCCCATAAGGAACAACGGGAACTGGGGGCCGGGGACGTTGGTGACCACCAGGTTGAAGAAGCGCTGGCGCGACTGCAGTCTGGCTGCCTGCGCCGAGATCGTGGGCGGGGCGAAGTCGCTGAGCTGGGTCATCAGGCTGGCGCCCATCGCCTGCTTGGAGGCCTTGAGGTCGCCCATCGACTCGGTCACGAACTCGAGGCGCTCGACGGGGTCCTCGATGCCGACGGGAAGCCGGGCCATCATCCCCGAGACGCGGTTGCCCAGAGCACCGCTCTGATCCTCGGTGCGGACGCTGATCGGGACCAGGGCGCGCAGCTCGAGACCTATGGTCCCGTGCCCGCGGGCGCGCAGGTAGCGCCCCAGGGCGCCCGCGACGGCCGCGAGGATGACGTCGTTGACCGTGCCGCCAAGCTCGTTCTTGACCTGCTTCAGGTCGGCCAGCGAGGCGCGGACCATGGCGAAGCGGCGGTGGCCCCCGATCTCGACGTTGAAGGGAGTGCTCGGTGCGCCGACGCCGGCCCAGGCGAAGGAGCCGGCCGCTGCCGCTGCATCGGTCGCCCTGGAGAGCATCCGGCGCGGCCCGCGCACGACCCGGCGCGCCCCTCTGGCGACCTCCCGCGGGCTGACCAGGCGCTCCACCAGGGCCTCGGAGAGCAGCTCGGCGCCGCTCGGCTCGGGCTCGGCGATCCACTCCTCCTGCGCGGGCGGCGGAGCCGGCGGGTCCTTCTCGAGGTCGAACAGGACCGTCGTGATGTCCACCCCCGAGACGCCGTCCACCATGCAGTGATGTGTCTTGGCGACGATCGCGAAGCCCCCGCTCTTCAGCCCCTCGACCAGCCATATCTCCCAGAGCGGCTTCGAGCGGTCGAGCTGCTGCGAGAACACGCGCGCGGCCAGGTTCTTGAGCTGCTCCTCGCTGCCGGGGGGCGGCAGCGAGGTGTGGCGAACGTGGTAGGTGGGGTTGAAGTGGGGGTCGTCCACCCATACCGGCCGCCCCTGGGCGAGCGGCACGGAGCGGACCTTCTGGCGAAAGCGCGGCACCAGGTGCAACCGGGACTCGATGTGCTCGCGGAACTCGATGTACCCGGGCGCCGGGCCCTCGAACAGCGTCGTCGAGGCGACGTGCATGTGGGTGTCCTCGTCCTGCTCCAGGTGGAGGAAAGACGAGTCCAGGCCTGTGAGGCGGTCGCTCATTGCAAGATGATGTTCGCACAACACAATTCGCGCACGAACTGTGCGCCCGGTCACACAAGAAACGTGAGCAACTCCTAACCTGCCGCGCGACGGTAGGGAAAACGAATCGCCGAATCGCCTGACGGACATCGGGCGATCGGGGGACCCAAGCAGTTGGGGCGAATGGGGCGGTGTTCCGCCCTTAGCGGGAAAGGCTCCGAACGAGCCACCGCGAGCCCGTCAGCTAACCCCGTAGGCGCACAGGAAGGCAAGGTGTTTCATCTTGCGTCGCTTCCACTGGAGGCGGAAGCGGGCCGCGCTTGCACTGCTGCCCGCGACGATGATGCTGCTCAGTACCGGCCTGTTCACGACCAGCCTGGCGGCCGGCCAGACCACCCCGACCACGGCTCCGCCGGAGGATCCGAGCGCCGTCAGCAGCGGCGGGCGATCCGACTCCGCCGTGAAGCTGCGAGTCGAGCGCCACGTGATGGCCGGCGACAGGGTCAAGCTCAGCGGCAAGGCCCTGCCCGGCGGCAACCGCTGGGTGACCGTCCGGGTCGACGGCAAGAAGGTGAAGACCGTCCGCACCCGCAAGGACGGGAGCTTCCTCCTTCCCTGGAGCGCTCCCCGTGCCGGCGTCTACAAGGCCAACGCGATCGTGCAGGGCACCGACAGCGCCAAGCGCGCGCGCTCGCGCAGCCGGCAGATCAACGCCTACCGCGCCGCGCACGCGTCCTACTACGGGCCGGGCCTGTACGGGAACAGCACCGCGTGCGGCCAGACGCTCACCCCCTCGACGGTCGGCGTCGCCAACAAGTCGCTGCCGTGTGGCACCAAGGTCACGTTCCGCTATGGCGGCCGGACCGTGACGGCCCGCGTCATCGACCGGGGGCCCTATGCGGGCAACCGGGAGTGGGACCTGACCAGCGCCCTGAAGGCGAAGCTCGGGTTCGGCACCACCGGCAAGGTCCTCAGCACCCGTTAGGCGCTGAGTCCCAGATCGAGCTCAAGCGGCCCGGCGCCCTGCGTCGGGCCGCTGCTCGTTCGTGGGGAGGCCTCGTCGGAGACCAGACCGGCGACGCCGACCCCGAGCAGCCGCACTGGGACCTGCGGGTCGAACCGGGCAAGCAGCGCCAATGCCACGCTGACCACCTCGGCCGAATCTCGCGTGGGGGAGGGGACCGTCTTCGAGCGGGTATGGGTCTTCCAGGGGACGGTTCTGATCTTCAGCGTCACCGTGCGACCGCACAGCCGATGCTCGACGAGGCTCCCGCAGACCGACTCGGCCAGGCGCGTCACCGTCTCCGCCATCTCGTCCGGGTCGCTGACGTCATAGGGGAATGTGGTCTCCCGGCTCTCGGACTTGCGCTCGCGCTCGGTCGTGAGCGCGGTGGCGCCGATGCCGTTTCCGAGCTCCCGTAGGGCGGGGCCGTGCCGCGGGCCGAAGCTGCGCTCCAGGGCCGCCGCGTCCGCGGCGGCGAGGTCGGCCACGGTCTCGATGCCCACGCGGCGCAGGCGCTCGAAGGTCTTGGGGCCGACGCCTGGAAGCAGCGACGCCGGCTCCCGGCCGATCGTCTCGAGCCAGTTCCGCTCGCTCAGCACGAACAGGCCGTCCGGCTTGTCCAGGTCCGACGCGATCTTCGCCATCAGCTTGTTCGGCCCAAGCCCGATCGAGCAGACCAGGCGGGTCGCGTCCCTGATCCGGGCCTTGATCTCGCGCGCCCGCGACTGCGGCACCGGGGACGCCGCCAGGTCGACGTAGGCCTCGTCGAGCCCGACCACCTCGACCGTGTCGCTGAACTCGGCGAGGGACTCCATCACCTTCCGCGAGCCGCGCCGGTAGAGCTGCATGTCGACCGGCAGCACCGTCAGCTCGGGACATCGCCGGCGCGCCGTCACCATCGGCAGCGCCGAGTGCACCCCGAACTCGCGCGCGGCGTAGGAGGCCGTGGTGACGACGCCGCGCGGCCCGTCGTGGGCGACGACGACCGGTTTCCCCCGCAGCTCGGGATGCCGAAGCATCTCGATCGAGACGTAGAAAGCGTCCATGTCGACGTGGGCGATCACCTGCTGCTGCACGATGCTAGGCACGAGGGCCGACGCCGCTCGCTATGTTGGGCGCGGTGACCGAGGCCGAGACCAAGAACCTCGAGGCGATCTCGAAGGCGATCGACCAGCACAACTCCAACTGCCCCTTCCCGGCGGCCGAGGTGCGGATGAACCCGTTCGAGGCGGATCGCCTGGGCTGGGAGCAGATCCGCGGCTTGCCGGTCGTCGGGGACCCCGAGATCGGCACCGGCCGCTTCAAGATCATCTGCTCACGGGACATGGACGGCGAGGGCATCGAGGAGGCCGAGGCGCTCGGCATCCCGATCGAGGTCGCGGTGCCCACGAAGGTTCCGACCGCACCGCACCACTGAAGAACGCAGCTCAGGGCCGCGAGGCCAGGTGCCGGCGCAGGAAGTGGAGCTGGTCCTCGATCGCGCGCTCGCGCCAGCGGCCGACGTAGATGTCGAAGTGCGCGCAGGGGTACTCGCGCACCTCCGAGCGGCCCTTGGCGCGCCAGGCGGCGGCCTTGGCCTGGCCAGGGGGAGCGATGGAGTCGCGCTCGGCGATCTGGATCAGGACCGGGCAGTTGAGCTCGCCGATGCGGCTGATCGCCCGGTTCCGGCCCTCGTGCAGGACGGCCTGGGCGCCGATCTCGTTGCGCCAGGTCGGTCCAGCGATCGCGGCGTACCCGGGCTCGGCTTCGTCGCTGCTCATCGCAGCGACGGTCCCCGGCGCCGCCGCGATCGGGATCATGTGGGGTTCGCGCCCGCGCAGGGCGCCGGCGGCGTCGCGGATCCCGTGGGCCGTCACCCGCGCGAGCTGGCCGACCCCGCCGTAGCGCGCGATCTCCAGCAGGGTGCGGGCACCGTCCAGGTCGGGGGTCTGGGAGATCACGGCCGCGATACGCCCGTCGTCGGCGGCGACGTAGACGATGTGCCCACCGGACCATGAGGTTCCCCAGAGCACGATCCGGTCCGGATCGACGCCGTTGAGCTCGCGCGCGTAGGCGACCGCGGCGCGATAGTCCTCGCGGTGGCGGGCCGGGTTCCCCTGCTGGCGCGGCTCCCCGGTCGAGTCGCCGAAGCTGCGGTAGTCGAACAGCAGCGCGTCCAGGCCGGCCTCGGCGAAGGCCTCGGCGAACGGGAGCAGACCCGAGTCGCGGGTGCCGCCGATCCCGTGGGCCATGACCACGCAGGGCCGTCTTCCCTCGCCCGCGGCGTCCTCAGCGGTGAAGTCCGCGCCCTCGCCCGCGAGGTGCCAGGCGGCCAGGGTCTCCCCGCCGCTCGGGAAACTCACGTCGCGGCGCTCAGGCAGTTACGGGCTCCCCGCGCCCCGCCCGCCCGGCGAGATCGGCGGCCATCCCGCGGCGGGCGCGCTCGCGTCCCGCGGGCATCTCCTGCGTCCGCATCTGGTGCTCGTAGAGGTACCAGTCGACCTGCATCGTGTGGCGGGGGCGCTCGGAGAAATGGCCCACGTAGAGGGCCTCGTCGGCGCGGATCGTCGCCTCCATCTCGGGCTCAGGGGGCAGCGCGTAGTCGCCGTCCACGTAGGCCGCGGCCAGCTTGCTCTGCAGCTCGACGAACGGAAACAGCGTCGGAATCACCTGGGCGAAGCCGATCAGGGCCAGGTCGTCGACCCCGGGCCTGAAGACCCGCTTGTAGAGCGGCAGGCGGTTCTCAGGCGCGGACAGAAAGTCCTCGTCGAAGAACGGGAAATTGATCTTGTAGCCCGTGGCGAAGACGATCACGTCCACCCGCTCCGTGCTGCCGTCCTCGAAGCGGACGCGGTCGCCGAGCAGCTCGGCCACGTTCGGCTTGGCGACGGCGTCGCCGTGGCCCAGCCGCAGCAGCAGCTCGCTGGACACCGTCGGGTGGGCCTCGAGGAAGTTGTGGTTGGGGTGGGGGAGGCCGAAGTCCTCCATCCGCCCCGAGGCGATGTAGGGGATCGGCCTCGCCAGCCAGCGCTGCAGGCGCAACGGCAGGTGCGGCGAGGTCTTGACGAGGTCGCCGACCGGCTTGCCGAACAGGTACTTCGGCATCACCCAGGCTCCGCTGCGGGTGGAGATGAAGACGGCCTCCGCGACCCCCTTGCGGGAGAGCTCTGAAGTGATGTCGACCGCGCTGTTGCCGATCCCGACCACCAGTACGCGCTTGCCGTGCATGTCGAGTGGCTCGGTCGGGCCGAGGTAGTGGTGGGAGTGGATCGTCTCGCCGTCGAAGCTCCCCGGGAAGTCCGCGTAGCGCGGGTCCCAGTGATGCCCGTTGCCGACGATGAGGAAGTCGAACTCCTGGGAGGAGCCGTCCTCGACCGTGATCCGCCAGCCGCCCTCGGGCTGGCGCTGGGCGCGCTGGACGGCGGTCCCGAAGCGGATGCGGTCGCGCAGCGCGAACGCGTCGGCGTAGCGCCCCAGGTACTCCTTGATCTCGGCGTGGTGGGGGTAATCGGAGTAGTCGGGGCCCATCGGCATGTCGCGGAAGCTGACGCTGTCGCGGGCGGTGTCGATGTGCAGCGACTGGTAGGCCGACGAGCGCCCGTTGGGATTGCCGAAGTACCAGTTGCCGCCGACGTCGTCGCTGGCCTCGAAGCAGGTGTACGGCAGCCCGCGGTCGCTCAGCGCCTTGCCGGCGGTGAGACCGCTGATCCCGGCTCCGATTACGGCTGTCGTTGGCTGGTCGGTCATCCGTGCGCGACGCGGCCGCAGTCTAGTCGGGAGCCGGAGCACGCCCCCGCGACCCTAGACATCGGCGAAGAAGTTGAGCCCGACGCTGTCGAGGAACTGCTGCGCCTCGGCGTTGAGCCGGAACAGCTCACCCGTCCAGATCAAGACGCCCATCCCGATCAGGATCACGCCGCCGGTCGCCATGATCGCTCCGTAGTGGCGCTTTACGGCCGCGAAGGCGGTCGTCATCCGGGTGAAGGCGACCGCGGTCGCGATGAACGGGATTGCGAGGCCCGCCGAGTAGAAGGCCAGCAGCAGGGCGCCGTGGCCCTCAGAGCCGGAAAGCGCCGCCGCCGAGAGGATCGCGGCCAGCGTCGGCCCGATACACGGGGTCCAGGCGACCGCGAAGGCGGCGCCGGCCACGATCGGCCCGCCGCTGCCCGCTCGCTCCATCAGCGCGTCGACCCGCCACTCCTCTGTTGAGGCGGGTGACGAAGGGCGCGGCGACGAAGAACACGCCCATGGCGATGATCAGCGCGGCCGAGATCTTGTTGAGCAGGTCCCGGTTGTCCTGGAGCGCGCTGCCCAGGCCGGTCGCGGTGAGGCCGAGGATGATGAAGATGGCCGAGAAGCTGGCGACGAAGATGAGGCTGGGGGGGAGCACCTTCCGCCAGCCGGCCTGCTCGATCTCGCTCGCCGAGACGCCGGTGACCGCCGAGAGGTAGCCGGGAACGAGGGGGAGCACGCATGGGGAGAGGAACGACACAAGCCCCGCGGCGAGCGCCGCGAAGACCGTGACGCCCGCGGCTGGATCGGACTCCATTGGTGGGATTCTGGCGAACGTGCTCTCGCGGCGATAAATGCGCGTCCGTGGTTTCTACGGATGCCGATGCGGGGAACGCACGGATGCGTCGTCGACGACCCGCGCTTAGCCTCCCTGTCAGTTCCAGGCCGACGTTTTATGGATGAGCGTTGGCGGACCAGCGCGGCGGCCTTCATCCCCCTGGGGCCGCCGCGCTGGCTTTCTTTTGCCGTAGTTTTCCCTCCGTGCGGGCCACAGCGACAGCCGCGATCATCGCTTCGGCCGCGCTGCTCGCGGTCGGCTGCGGCGGCGACGACGGCGACGACCTCACCTCCGAGGACGCCCTGCGGGATTGCCTGACCGAGGAGGGGCTGACGGTGGAGGCCTCGGACCTGAGTTCGAGTGCGAGCCTCGGCAACGCGTCACCCGATTTCCAGGTGATGTCCGGCGACGGTGAGATCGCCGACGTGATCGTCGAAGGGAGCGACCAGAAGGCCGAACGGACCGCCGCCGACGTGCAGGGTGCCAAGGCGAGCTTCGGGGCCGGCCAGGCCGTGGTCGTGAAGGAACAGAACGCGGTCATCGTCTTCGAGCGCGAGCCCCCTGCGGAGTTCCGCGAGCAGGTCGAAACCTGCGCCGGCTGAGCCGCTGGGCGCGGCCCTCAGCCCTTGTGCTTCGAGATGCGCTCGAGCTGCTTGCCGAAGGCGCTGTCCACCTCGTCGGACATGGTCATCTGGTAGATCGCCATCAGCGCCTGCGATGAGAGCGGACGCAGCTGCTCGAGCGACGCCCGGATCTCGGGCCAGCGCTCCTCGGGATAGCCCGCCGCCTCGAACGGCTTCCAGACGTCCTCCATGAACAGCTTCACGAACTCCCGCGCGACCGAGCGGCAGCGGTCCTGGACCTTGGCCAACACGGCGAGCGCGTGATCGAGCGGCACGCCCTGGGCTATCACGCCCTCGGCGGCGTCGAGCAGTGACGGGGTCCGCGCCTCGTAGCGGCCGTCGCCGACGGGGATCAGGGCACCGGCATCGACCGCGCGCTTCAGCGTCTCCTCGGGGTTGTCGTTGGGGAAGCGCTCCGCCAGCTCCTCCGCGGTGAACGACTCGGGCTCCTCCGTCTCGAACGAGGCGCCGAGCGCGCGCTTGAACGAGAGGAACTGCTCGGCCGGGCCGGGGCTCTGCTCGAGCAGGCGCTCGATTCCCTTCAGGTTGAAGCCCTCGGACTGGAGCTCCTGGATCAGGCGCAGGCGGGCGAGGTGCTCTGGGCCGTAGTAGCCGACGCGCTCGCGGACCTCGGGCGCGGGGAGCAGGCCGCGGGCGCGGTGGGCGCGGATGTTGCGCACCGTCATCCCCGATTCGGCGGCGAGCTGCTCGATCGTGAGGGTGGCTTCCGCGGACTCCGGGGTGGCCTCCTGCGTGCCCATGTGTGCAATTTATCACGGACAGGCGTCCCTACGGCTGATGTGACATCAAATGATGTTACGTTGACGGCCGACACGGGTATTTATGGCAATCACGCACGAAATCAAGGGAGAGAACGTGCCAGTCACCACCGAAACAACCGCCGCCCAGCCGCCCGACCGCCGCGACCGAGCGGGCCTGGGGCGGAGGCTGCTGGGCTCAGCATTCGCTGACCTGTTGGCCGGGCCGCCTGGGGTGGACGGCTATCTCGAGCAGATCAAGCCCACCTGGGCGGTCAACGAGTGCCGCGCCGAACTCACCGCCGTTCGCCGCGAGACCCCCGGCAGCGTCACCCTGACGCTTCGCGCCAACGGAGCTTGGGAGGGCTTCCGGGCCGGCCAGTTCGTCAAGGTCGCGGTCGAGATCGACGGCGCCTGGCGCAGCCGCTGCTACTCGCCGGCGTCGGCCGCCGGTACCGGGCGCGAGCTCGAGCTGACCGTGAAGTCACACCCCGAGGGGCTCGTCTCAAGCTTCCTTGCCGCGAACGCGCGAGCCGGGATGGTGCTCGGCCTGACGCAGGCCGACGGCGACTTCCAGCTTCCTGAGCAGCGCCCCGAGCGCCTGCTGCTGATCAGCGGCGGCAGCGGCATCACGCCGGTGATGTCGATGCTGCGGACGCTCGTCGCGGAGGACCACCGGGGGCCGATCACCTTCCTGCACTACGCGCCCGACCCCGAGCGCGCGATCTACCGCAGCGAGCTCGAGCGCCTGGCCGCGGAGATGCCGAACCTGAACCTGGTTCGCGCCTACACGCGCGCTCCAGGCGTCGGCGAAACCGACGAGCATTTCAGCCTCGCCCAGCTCGCCGCGGCCGAGCCCGGCTACCGGCGGGCGGAGGCATTCTGCTGCGGACCGCCTGCGCTGCTCGACGCGGTCCGCGAGACATGGGCCGGCGAGGGACTCGAGTCCAGGCTGCACGTCGAGAGCTTCGTGCCGCCGACCCTGGCTGCCCCCAGCGGCGTCCCGGAGGGCTCGATCCACTTCGCCGGCTCCGACCTGCGGGTCGAGAACAGCGGCGCCTCGCTGCTGGAGCAGGCCGAGGGCGCCGGGCTCAGCCCCGAGCACGGCTGCCGCATGGGCATCTGCCACTCGTGCTCGTGCCGCAAGACCGCGGGCACCGTCAAGAACCTCCGCACCGGCGAGCTCTCGTCGAGCGACGAGGAGGAGATCCAGATCTGCATCTCGGCGCCGGTCGGCGACGTCGCCGTCGAGCTCTGAGACCGATTCGCAACCACTTCGATCAAGAGGAGAGACCGATGACACTGACTGAGACACCGACCAAGACCACCGAGCCCGAGAGCGGGACCGCGATCCCCGAGTCCAAGAGGAAAGGGCCGCGCCGCGGCGTCAGGGCGACCGTCAAGGGCGAGGAGATCAGCCTCACCGCCGACCAGGTCGACGCCTTCGGCGCCGAGCTCGACGCGATCCGCGAGCGCGTGATCGCCGAGCGCGGGGAGGACGACGTCAACTACATGAAGCGCGTGATCAAGGTCCAGCGCGGGCTGGAGGCCGGCGGCCGAGGATTGCTCTGGTTCGGCTGGCTGCCGCCCGCCTGGCTCGCCGGGACCGCGGCGCTGTCGCTGTCGAAGATCCTCGACAACATGGAGATCGGCCACAACGTCATGCACGGCCAGTTCGACTGGACCAACGACCCCAAGCTCTCCAGCAAGGGGTTCGAGTGGGACACGGCCTGCCCGGGCGACCAGTGGCGCCACTCCCACAACTACATGCACCACACCCACACGAACATCGTGGGCAAGGACCGCGACATCGGCTACGGCGTGCTGCGCATGTCCGAGGACGAGCCGTGGCGTCCCTACTACCTGGGCAACCCCCTCTACGCGACGCTGCTGGCGACCTTCTTCCAGTACGGGGTCGCGCTGCACGACCTCGAGGCCGAGCGCATCGCGAAGGGCGAGACGACGCTGAAGGAGAAGCGCGGGATGATCGAAGAGCATCTGGCGCAAGGTCCGCCGCCAGTCGCTGAAGGACTACGTGCTGTTCCCGGCGCTGTCGGGCCCCGGCTTCGCCTTCACGCTGGCCGGAAACGCGACCGCGAACCTGACCCGGAACCTGTGGGCGTTCACGATCATCTTCTGCGGCCACTTCCCCGACGGGACGCAAGAGTTCAGCGAGGAGGAGACGGCGGACGAGAGCCGCGGGCAGTGGTACTTCCGCCAGATCCTCGGCTCGGCCAACCTGGAGGGGAGCAAGCTGTTCCACATCCTCTCCGGGAACCTCAGCCACCAGATCGAGCACCACCTGTTCCCGGACCTGCCCGCCAACCGCTACGGCGAGCTCTCGGCCGAGGTGCGCGAGATCTGCGAGCGCTATGGCGTCCCGTACAACTCCGGCCCGCTGGGCAAGCAGTTCGGCAGCGTCGTCCGCAAGATCTGCCGCCTCGCGCTGCCGAACCGCGGTTCAAGCGACACCGCGCGGGCCGACCTCAGCGGGTACCCGGCTAGCCTGGGGGGGTGGACGCCGCCTGCCCGGGCCGAGGGCGCCCACGAGCACCACGAGATGCCGACCGAGGGCCGCGCGCTCGACGTCGTCGCGCTCAGCGCCACGCTGCACTGCCTGACGGGCTGTGCGATCGGGGAGATCACGGGCATGGTGGTCGGCACTGCGCTCGGGTTCTCGGACTGGGGGACGGTGGCGCTGGCGGTGGCGCTCGCCTTCCTCTTCGGCTACGCGCTGACCAGCCTGCCGCTGCTGCGCGCCGGGCTGGCGCTGGGCGCCGTGATCCCGATCGCGCTCGCCTCGGACACGATCAGCATCGCGATCATGGAGGTCGTCGACAACGCGATCATGCTCTCGATCCCCGGCGCGATGGAGGCCGGGCTGACCAACACGCTCTTCTGGGGCAGCCTCTCGGTGGCGCTGGTGATCGCCGGCGCCTTCGCCTTGCCGGCCAACCGCTGGCTGATCGCGCGCGGCAAGGGCCACGTCGCAGTGCACAAGACCGGCATCCACGGCGGCCCCGACCCGAAGCTGGTCGGGGCGATCGCGGCGGTCGCCTTCGTGTTCGGCGCCACCGTGCTGATCGCCGAGCTGCTCGGCTGAGATAGCGTCCGGGCAGTGCCGCCGGCCGCCGCCCCCAGGAGCAAGTTCGCCGAGGTCGAGGGACTGCGGCTCCACTACCTCGAGCAGGGCTCGGGGGAACCGGTGCTGATGCTCCACGGCTGGCCCACCTCGTCGTACCTGTGGCGAGGGATCGTGCCCGCGGTGGGGGAGGGGAACCGGGCGATCGCGCTCGACCTGCCCGGGTTCGGCCGCTCCGACAAGCCCCTGGACGCCTCCTACAGCTTCCGCTTCTTCGAGCGCGTGCTGAGCGGCTTCCTCGACGCCGTCGGGGTCGAGCGGTTGGGCCTCGCCGTCCACGACCTGGGCGGCCCCGTCGGCCTCTACTGGGCCTCGCAGCACCCCGAGCGGGTCAGCAGCGTGGCGCTGCTGAACACGCTGGTCTTCGCGCGTCCCTCGTGGGCCGTGATCGCGTTCGTCGCCTCAGCGCGCATCCCCGGGATCCGCTCGTGGCTGACCAGCCCGGCGGGGATACGCTTCGCGATGCGCTACGGCGTCAACGACAAGAGCCGCCTCACCGACGAGGCGATCCGCGCCTACCAGGAGCCTTTCGTCACTCGACGACGCGCGCAAGGTGCTGCGCAAGGCCGGCACGAGCCTTCATCCCGGCGGCCTGAAGGAGGTCGAGCGCTGGCTGCGCGAGATCGAAGTCGCCGGTGCGGATCCTCTACGGCGAGCGCGACCGCATCCTGCCCGACGTCGCGAAGACGATGCGCAAGGTCGCCGAGCGGGTGCCGCAGGCCGAGCTCAGCACGCTGCCCGACTGCGGGCATTTCTGCCAGGAGGAGCGGCCCGGACGAGATCGGAGAGGCGCTGGCGCGCTTCTTCGGGCACGCCTAGCCCCGCCTGGCGGGGGCACCCCGCATTCGACCCGGCGCACTACTTCATTTGCGTTTGCTAACGTGCCGCCCGCAACGGCCCAATCCCGGCGCCACGAGCGCGGGGAGCGGGGGACCCAAGAGGGCACGAGCTGCAGGCTCGCTGCCCGGGGCGAATCGGAATCAGCACGCGATCCGTAGCGCCGCTCTTTCGGCGCGAGCCCGTCAGCTAACCCCGTCGGCCACCGAAAGAGTGCGAACCACCAAGCCGACAAGCACGCCGTTCCTCCGCCGCGCGACGCTCGCGCCGCTGGTGGCCGGCGTCGGCCTGCTCGCGCTGTGCACCGGGGTCGCCGCGGCCCAGTCGGGCGGGGTGGGGGCCGGAGGGGGAGGCACCGAGCCGCCGCCGCCGCCGAGCGAGCCGACGAGCCCGCCGCCCTCGACGGGTTCCAAGCAGTTCTTCCCGGTCAAGGGCAAGCACACCTTCGGCGACGGCTTCGGCGCCGCACGGAGCGGCCACTCCCACCAGGGCGTCGACATCTTCGCCGCCTGCGGCCAGAGCGCGGTCGCCGTCATGAACGGAACTGTCGTGTTCAGCGGCTATCAGGGCTCGGCCGGCAACTACATGGTGATCCGGAACAAGAAGGTCCACCGCGACTACGTCTACATGCACCTGCGCAAGCCGGGCCTGCCCAAGGGCACGAAGGTGGCCGGCCGCCAGTGGGTAGCCGGCGTCGGCGACACCGGCAACGCAAGCGGCTGCCACCTGCACTTCGAGATCTGGAAGGGCAAGTGGTGGCGCGGCGGCAGGCCGCTGGACCCGCTGCCGAGCCTGCGGGCCTGGGACGCCTACTCCTGAGCTGACCGGCGCCTCGGCGACCTCCCCGCGGCGAACTGCATGAGGGAGGAGTACCGGATCTGGAAGGCAGGCCAGCGCTGATCGCGGGGCGAACGCACGAGAACCGCCGTTATGGATAGCTGAGCGCGGCGGGAACCATCTCCGCGAGCTGGCGCCAGTGCCCCGACATTCGCTCCCCGTCGATGAAGAACGTGGGCGTGCCGCGCGCCCCGGCGGCCTCGCCGCCGGCGCGGTCGGCCTCCACGCGGTCGCGATAGGTGCGATCCCTCAGGGCCGCCTCGGCCTCCTCCCGGAGCTCCAGGGTGCCGGCGACCCCGAGCAGGTCCTCGGCTGGAGAACTCGCTGTGGCCGGCGAGAAGCAGCGAGTGCGCCTGCCAGAACTTGCCGTGTGACGCGGCGAGCTCCGAGAGCTCGGCTGCCAGGTCGGCTCCCGGATGGAGCTCAGGGTCCGGCAGATGCCGCCAAACGAGCCTCAGGTCGTCATAACGCTGGAGCAGGGACTCGATCGGCAGCTTCGCCGCGAAGCAGTGCGGGCAGCCGAAGTCCCCGTACTCGACCACCGTCAGCTTCGCGTCCGGCTCGGCCCAGGACGTGATCGCCCTCCCCCACCTGAGGCAGCGGCGTCACCTGAGCGGCGGCGGAACGCCCTCCGCCGTGGCCGCGAGAGCGGGATCCCATTCGCATACCTCGCAGGCGTGGCGGAAGGCGGAGCGAGCGAACTCGAGCACGAGCGCACGCGGGTCGGGGCTGTTCCGGACGTCCTCCCAGTCGAGCACGTACTCGCCGAGCTCCGGCTCCCAGCGCGCCTCCGGTGGGCTCAGCTCGGCTTCGCCGAACCCGTCAGGCGCCGGATGGGCGAGCGAGTAGAAGGCGGCTCGGTCCCGCTTCGGATCGCCCGGCCACCAGCCGATCGCGACCTGCTGCGCGTCCCCGCTGTTGCGCATGATGAAGTCGTCGGACGGCGGATCGACGGGCTGACCCGAGAAGAAGCCGACCGCGAGGTCGAACGTGCCCCACCAGGCGTTGACCGGCGTCGAGCGGCCGCGGAACGGCGCGCGGAACTCCGCCAGGGCGATCGCCGCCTGGGTCGCGGCCTCGAAATAGACCGCGACCTGGTCGGGGTCATAGGTCGCGTGTTCCTCGTCCTCGTCGAGCGGGGTCGTCCACGGCGTCTCCTGGGGCGTGGGATTGATCTCGACGGGACCCCCCAGCCGGGACACCGCCTCCATCACCTCGCGGGTCACCTCGGCGACGGATCGGTTGGGGGTCAGCGCAATGCGCGTCTCTCTGCCGCCGCTGTGCTCAATGACGGCCTCGTGGGATCTCAGGTCAAGAGCGGCGGCGATCGACCCGGAACCGTCGGGCGCCGGGAGCGCCTGCGTCTCCCAGCCCCGCGCGCTCAGCCGCAGGGCGGCGTGCTGGAGCTGGGGCTCGGGCGGGGCCAGCTCCACCGCGAGCTTCCCGAGGACCTGCGTGTGCGCGTGAAGCGTGTCGCAGGTCTCGCTCCACGAGCCGTAGGAGAGCGGTGGCCAGCCGGCGGTCATGCGAAGGGCAGGTGCTCCTCGGCCCAGCTGCTGATCTGAGCGAGCGCGGGGATCAGGGCACGCCCGGCGTCGGTGAGGTCGTAGGCGACCGCGACCGGCGGTCCCTCGTCGACGACTCGGGTGACCAGGCCCGCCTCGCCGAGCGCGGTCAGGCGGGTCGAGAGCATCGAGTCGCTGATGCCGTCGATCGCGCGCGAGAGCTCGCTGAAGCCGGCCGGACCGCTGCTGAGGTTGCCGAGCACGACCCCCGTCCAGCGCTGTCCCAGCAGATCGAACGCGCGCACCAGCGCCGCATCCCCCCGCTCGCAGGTCTCGGCGTCGAGGCGCTGCCGCTGATCGGTCCGCGGCCGCCACAGGGAAAGACTAGCGAGTTCGTCGTAGCTCGCTATTCACTAGCTCACTATGATCGTAAGAGTCGCTACGTAAATACAAGCGATCGGAGGGAGCGATGGACTACCAGCACGAGATCGAATTCGGCTACTTCCTCATCCCCGATGCCGGCGACCCACCGGGGGTGATCGAGACGGCGCGTCTCGCCGACCGCCTCGGCTACGACCTTCTCGCCGTCCAGGACCACCCCTACCAGCGCAGGCACCTTGACACCCTCTCGCTCCTCGGCGTCATCCTCGGCCAGACCGAGCGAATCCGCGTCGTCCAGGACGTCGGCAACGTGCCGCTCCGTCCGCCGGCCGTGTTCGCGAAGGCGGCCGCGACACTCGACCAGCTCAGCGGCGGGCGCTTTGAGGCGGGTCTCGGGGGCGGCGGCTTCCTCGACGCCGCCAGAGCGATGGGGGCCCCCGAGCTCACCCCCGGCGAGAGCCTCGAGGCCCTCGAGGAGGCGGTCGCGATCCTGCGCGCGAGCTGGCGCGACGAGCGCTCATTGAGCTTTGACGGTCGCCACTACCGTCTCCAGGGAATGCACCCCGGTCCCAAGCCGGCGCACCCGATCGAGATCTGGCTGGGCGCGGCCAAGCCCCGTGCCCTTGCGCTGACCGGCCGCGTGGCGGACGGTTGGGCCGCCCCGCTGATGAACTACATGCCACCTGCCGCCGCGGTTGAGGGGAACGACTATCATCGACAACGCCGCGCGTGAAGCCGGTCGCGATCCTCGCGAGATACGCCGTCTCTACAACGTCCCGGGCGAGTTCGCGGCGACGGCACCCGCGCCGGCGAGCGACACGCGACGAGTCGATCGTCGGTCCGCCCGACCATTGGGCGGACGCGCTCACGCACCTCGCCATCGATCTCGGGTTTGGCACGTTTGCACTGATCGCGCCGCCCGAGCCCGAGACACTGCGAACGTTCATCGAAGAGGTAGCTCCGCAGGTACGCGAGCGGGTCGCCGCGGCGCGGGCGGGTGGCACCCCCGATCGCTCATGACGGAGCTCGAGCAGACACCCGAAACCGACCGTGGCAAGGCCTTGTTCGAGGAGCTGCTCTGGGTTCACTCTGTCATCCGTCACGATCTGGAGGTCGTCGAGAAGCTCGCCGCCGACGCGGCCGACGGGCTGCCCGGTGAGGCGATCCAAGAGGCGCTGGGCGAACTGAAGAGCACCGGGCCGCTGTGGCAGCTGAAGGTCAACTGCCTGCGCTACTGCGGCTTCGTCCACTCTCACCACCGCGCCGAGGACGCGCTCCTCTTCCCCGCGCTTCGCGCCGTGGACTCGTCGATGGAGCCGATCGTGGACCGGCTCGAGGCAGACCACGCCCGGGTCTCCGATCTCCTGGACGCGGTCGAGGAGGCGGCCCAGGCGCTGACGGGCGCCGACGCAGCCGAGGCGCGCGGGCGCGTGGTCAAGGGACTCGAGGACCTTCACGGCCACCTCTTGGAGCACCTGGACTACGAGGAGGCCAACGCGGGTCCGGCGATGCGCCGGCTACAGGGGCTAGCGATCTGACCCTCGCCGCACAACGCGACTACGGCGCCAGATATGCTCGCCGCCGCATGGCCTCCCGAGAGGAGCTGACCGGGCAGATCCTGGCCGCGAAGCGGGCGAAAGGGCTGACCTGGAAGGGCCTCGCTGAGGAGCTCGGCGCGCCCGTGGAGTGGTCCACCGCAGCGCTTCTCGGCCAGTTTCCGCTCACGGACGACCAGGCCAAGGCGGCCGTCAAAGCCCTGGGTCTCCCCCAGGACGCCGTCCCCGAGCTCACGGCCTCCCCCATGCGCGGCTCGCTCGATGACGCGGTCCCCGTGGACCCCACGATCTACCGCTTCCACGAGATCGTCCAGGTCTACGGCACGACGCTGAAGGAGCTGATCCATGAGGAGTTCGGCGACGGGATCATGAGCGCGATCAACTTCGGCTTCACGGTGGACCGCGAGGCCGACCCGGACGGCGACCGGGTTGTCATAACCATGAGCGGCAAGTTCCTGCCGCACGACTGGCGCCAGATCGAGCCCTGACCCAGCCGTGCTGCACCTGCGGCTGTCACTGCACGAGGGCCACTCCGGGCCCGTCGGCCGCCGAATAGAGGACATCCAGGGCGTCAGCCGGGTGCTCAGCGCCCGTACCCCCTCCCAGCCCGAGGTGGTGCTAACCGCCGACGTCGAGCCGGGCGCGGCGGACGAGCTGCTGGCGGTGCTGTCCGACCTCGATGTGCGGAGCCACCAATACTTGCTGACGAGACTCGACGTGGTCGCCCCGATTACCGCCGAGCGGCTTCGGGTCCAAGCCGCGGCCACGGACTTCGCGTGGCTCGAGGTGGTGGGCGAGGCGCGGGCGCACGCCCGCCCGCTGGCCCGCTACCTGTTGCTGATGGCGATCGCTGGCGTCATCGCCGGCCTCGGCGTGATCGAGTCGAACTCGGTGCTCATCGTCGGCGCGATGGCCGTCAGCCCCGACCTGCTGCCTGTCTGCGCGTTCAGCGTCGGCCTCGTGGCGCGTCGCTGGCGACTCGTGCGGACCGCGGCCGGGACGCTGATCATCGGGCTGGCGCTGGTCGCGGGCGTGGCCGCGGTGCTGACCTCCCTGCTCGAACTCACCGGCTTCCTCGAGGACGGGTTCAACGTCGAGCAGAGCTCGATCAGCAAGCTCGCCGCCCACACCGACTACTCGACCTTCCTGGTCGCGCTCGCTGCCGGCGTCGCGGCGATGCTCTCGTTCGAAACCCGTGCCAGCGCCGCGGTCGGGGTCGCGATCTCGGTGACGACTATTCCCGCCTCGGCCTACCTCGGCGTCGCCATCGGATCCGGCGACCTTTCCGAGGGGCTCGGGGCCCTCCTGGTGCTGACCGTCAACGTCGCCCTCCTGGTCGTCTCCGGGACCGCCACCCTGTTCGTGCAGCGCCGCCTCAGCGGCCGGTCATCACCGCTGGAGGAGCCGCTGGACGGCTAGCCGATCCTGTCCCCGGGCTCGACGTCTTCGTCGGGCGCCAGTAGGATCACGCCCTTGTCGTCGTTCAGCGCTCCCAGCACCAGGACCTCGGAGCTGAACGGCCCGATCTGGCGCGGCGGGAAGTTCACCACCGCCACCACCAGGCGGCCCTGGAGCTGCTCGCGCGGATAGTTCGTGATCTGGGCCGAGGAGCGCCTGGTCCCCAGCTCGGGGCCGAAGTCGATGGTCAGCTTCCACGCCGGCGTGCGTGCCTCGGGGAAGTCCTCGATCTCTGTCACGCGGCCGACGCGCATGTCCACCGCCAGGAACTCGTCGAAGTCGATCTGGGGTGCCGGCTCTTCGGTCATCGCTGAATCCAAGCAGGAACCGCCGCCGTCCACGAACTACTATTTTTGCGATGGCACGCGAGCGCGAACTGATCCGCCCCGCTCCGAGCCTCGGGAGCCTCGACGCGCTGACGCCTCCGACGCTGCTGCTGATGGCGCTAGCGGGCGCCCTGGCCGTGCTCGACGGGGTATTCAGCCACAGCCTCATTGTCGTCAGCCTGCTCGCCTTCCCCCCGGTGATCGCAGCGACCCGGGTCTCCGTCGCCGAGACGGCCCTCGTCGGCGTCTTCTGCCTCATCCTTGCGATTCTCTCGGGCCTCTGGAACCAGAACTTCGGTGCCAGCGATTACTTCGTGCGGTTGCTCGTGGTCCTGGCGGGCGCCGGGACCGCCGTCTGGGTCGCCGGCCTACGGGTGAGCCTTGCCCGCGAGCGCGACAGCGCCGACCTGCTGGCCGAGACCGGCCTCTTACTTCAGGAGAGCTGGGACGCGGGCGACCGCGTTGAGCACATCGCCCGGCTCGCCGTGCCCGATCTCGCGGACGCCGCCACCGTCGATCTCTGCGGCCGCAACCGCTCGATCCTGCGCAGCGCCACGGTGGCCCGCGATCCCGAAGTCGAGGCCGCGTTCGAGCGAATGCGGAATCGCCACCCGGTCGACCCGGACAGCGCGCATCCCGCCGCCGTCGCGATCAGGACCGGTGAGATGGTGCTGTACGACGAGTTGCCCGACGAGATGCTGGAGACCTTCGGCGAGAACCGCGGCGAGTTGGACCTGATCAGGCGCACGCGGCCGTCCTCGGTCATGGTCGTGCCGCTGAAGGCGCGGGGAACGGTGTTGGGGGCGCTCTCGATGTGGATCCTGGACCCGAGCCGCGCACACGACACGCGGGCCCAGAACGTCGCCCTGCGCCTGGCGCACCGTGCGGGTTTGGCCCTCGACAACGCCCGCCTGCACGAACAGCAGTCCCACATCGCCCACGTTCTGCAGGACGCGCTGCGCCCGCGCAGCCTGCCCGAGATCGGCGGCTTCGAGTCCGCCTCGCGCTTCCTCGCGGCAGGCGCCGACGCCTACGAGGTCGGCGGGGACTTCTACGACGCCTTCGACACCGGCTCGGGGGCCTGGACGGTCGTGATCGGCGACGTGTGCGGCAAGGGCCCCGAGGCCGCCGCCCTGACGGCGCTCGCGCGATACACGATCAGAACCGCCTCGACGCCCGAGTCCTCCCCGAGCGAGGTGCTGCTGGCGCTGGACGAGTCGATCGCCGGCGATCGCCCCGAGGTGCGCTTCTGCACCGCGGCGCTGGCTCGCGTCCATTCCGTCAACGGCAGCGACTCCGCCGTGCTGACGGTCGCGCTCGGCGGGCACCCTCCCCCGCTGGCGCTGCGGCGGGACGGCCGCGTCGACGTGATCGGGAAGCCCGGAACGCTGCTCGGCGCCCTCCCGGCCCCCGCCGTCGCCGACGTCGACGCGAGCCTGGCGCCCAGCGAGTCGCTGGTCTTCTACACCGACGGGCTGTTGGAGAGCCGCGACCGCACCAAGGCCGACGATCCCCGCTGGCTGGCCTCGCTGCTCAGCGGCGCCAACGGCGTCAGCGCCGATGAGCTTGCCGACCAGCTGATCAGGATCGCGATCGAGCGCCAGGGCGGCGAGCCGCGCGACGACATCGCGGTCCTGGTGCTGCAGCGATCCGGCTGACGGGCCTCGGGCCGAAGCTAGCGCTTGCGCCAGCTGCCGCCCAGCATGCGCGAGAGCCTGCCGCCGCGGTTGGGACGGAAGTTCGGCGAGCCCTCCTCGGGAGGCGGCAGCTGCGCAGCGGCCGCGGCGTCGATCGTCAGGGTCACCGCGCTCTCGGTGGTGCGCGCGACCTCGGGCGCGTCGACGAAGCGGACGGCGCCGTCGCTGGCCTTGATCACGAAACCGTCGAGAATGTGCTCGCGATAGTTGTCCACGACCTGCTCGACCTTGCCGACCTCGGCGCCATCCGATGCGATCACGGGGGTACCGCGCGCGACGGCGTTGTAGTGGATCGGCGGAGCCTGGTCGTCCATGTCAGGCGAAAGCATAGATTGCGGGCATGGCCGGCTACTCGGGCACGCCGCTGGTGAGGAAGCTCGGAATCAAGGAGGGGCACCGCTTGGCCTTCCCAGGCGCGCCCCAGGGCTTTCCCGCGCTGCTGGGGGAGCTGCCGGTCGGCGCCGAGGTGCGCGAACGCGTGCGCGGTCCGCTCGACGTGATCGTCTTCTTCACCAGGAGCAGCTCCGAGCTGCGGCGCCGGCTGCCGGCGCTGCGTCGAGCCATGGACCCGGCCGCGGGGCTCTGGATCGCGTGGCCCAAGCGCGCCTCCGGCGTCGAGACCGACATGACCGAGGATGTCGCCCGCGACCTCGGCTACGCCAACACCCTGGTCGACAACAAGGTCTGCGCGATCGACGAGACGTGGTCGGGGCTGCGCCTGGTGATCCGGGTGCGGGACCGCTGATGGCAGGCGGGCTGCGCGTCGGCTGCTCCGGCTGGGTCTACAAGGACTGGCGGGGCTCCTTCTACCCCGACAAGCTGCCCCAGCGCGAGTGGCTCGCGCACTACTCGCGGACGTTCGACACCGTCGAGATCAACAACACCTTCTACCGCCTGCCGAGCGAAGCGGCCGTCAAGGGCTGGGTCGAGCAGACGCCCGACGGGTTTGCCTACGCGGTCAAGGCGAGCCGCTACCTGACTCACGTCAAGAAGCTGAAGGGGCTGGCGCAGTACGGCAGGACGCGCCTGTTCAATGCTCTGGCGCCGATGAACGACGCGGGGAAGCTGGCCGTCGTGCTCTGGCAGCTCCCGCCGAACTTCCATCGCAACGACGAGCGGCTGCGGGAGTCGCTCGAGGCCCTGCCGGAGGGTCGCCACGCGTTCGAGTTCAGGCATCCGAGTTGGTTCTGCGACGACGTCTACGCGCTGCTGCACCGCCGAAACGTCGCGCTGGTGGTCGCCGACGATCCCGAGATGCCGTTCCAGGACCACGGGGAGCACACGGCCGACTGGACCTACATGCGCTTCCACCGCGGCAGCCGCGGGCGCGAGGGGAACTACTCGCGCGCCGAGCTCGAGCAGTGGGCGCGCCGGATCCGCGGTTGGCGTCGCGAGGTCGACGTCTTCGCCTACTTCAACAACGACCAACGCGGGAACGCGCCTCGGAACGCCGTCCTGCTGAGGGAGCTGCTGAAGGCCTAGTCATCTAAGTCCCCAGGCGCTTCGCGACCTCGGGGCGCTCGCAGAAGGCCACAATCTCGCGCGACAGCCGTCCCCCCTGCCATGCGAGCGGCGACGCTCCCGGCTCCTCGCTGATGAGCTCAGCGGCCGGGATGGCCGCTGCCCAGGCCTCGGCGACGGCGAAGGGGTGCCCGGGGTCGGCCTCGTCGTGGCTGGCGACGACCAACGCCGGCAGCCCGAGCGACTCGAGCTCGACCATGCCATCGAACGGGACCGAGCGCGGCACCTCGCGGATCGCCTGCGCCAGCGCGGCGGGGTGGCGGTGCAGCCCCATGCGCTCGCGCGTGAAGCGGAGCACCGTCTGCTCGAACTCGGGGGACACCGCCAGATCAGCCGCGTACGCCGCCATGAAGCCCTCGACTCCGTCCCGCTCGAGCCCGTCGGCGAGCCGGTCCCAATGGGCGAGCGAGTCCTCGGGCGCGGGCAGCCCCAGGCTGACCGGGCGGATCAGGACCACCCCGGCGAGCTCGTCGGCGTGCTCGAGCGCGAAGGCCGCGGCCGTGTGGCACCCCATCGAGTCACCGCAGACGACCGGGCGGCCCCCGGCCCGCTCGCCGATCACGAGCCCGAGATCGCCGGCGAGCTCTGCGTGGGAGTAGCCGGAGCCCTCGGGCGCCGGCCCCGACTCGCCGTGGGCCCTGGCGTCGTAGGAGATCTGGCGGTAGCCGGCGCGCGCCAGCGCCTTCGAGCCGTGCACGACGTAGCGCCTGGTCGCCGTCACCCCATGGGCCAGGACCACCGGCGGCCCCTCCCCCAGCTCCTCGCCGGCGAGCAGCCCGCCGCCCTCCTTCAGCTCGAACTGCCTCGGGGTCTTCGGGTCCGGCAACTCAGCGGACCTGCTGCACGGCCCGCTCCAGATCGCCGACCTCCTGGTAGCGCAGGCCGAAGAGGGCGACGTGCCGGTAGCGGACGATCCCGCCCGGCCCGACGAGGAAGATCGAGCGCCGCACGAACCCCCCCGGGCCGACGGCGCCATAGGCCCGCGCCACCCGCTTGCCCTTGTCGTGGAGCAGCGGCACCGTCAGGCCGTTCTTCTCGGTGAACCGCTCGTGGGACTGGACGCTCTGGGGCGAGATGCCCAGCATCGGCAGCCCGAGCCCCTCGATTCGGTCTCCGTCGTCTCGGTAGGAGCAGAACTGCTTTGTGCAAACCGGCGTGAAGTCGCCGGGATAGAAGGCGAGGATCACCCCGGTCTCGTCGTAGTCCGAGAGCTTGTAGCTGCGTCCCCCCGTCCCCGGAAGCTCGAACGGCGGCGCCGGCTGGCCCACAGCGAGCTTCGCCATCAACCGCTCCCCAAGGTGATGCTCTCGATCACCGCCGGGACCGTGGTCGAGCCGGCCAGCCCCTCGATCGCCTCGATCGTCTCGTAGCCGTCGGTGACGCGCCCGAGCAGCGCGTAATCGGGCGGCAGGCCGGCATCCGCGGGGGCGGTGACGACGAAGAACTGGCTGCCCGAGCGCCCGGGGGGCTCGGCCGCCGTCTTCGCCATCGCGACCGTCGCCTTGGTGTAGGTCAGGTCCTGCGGCGGAAGCTCGTCGATGAAGTAGCCGGGGCCACCGGTGCCATCGCCGTTGGGGTCGCCGCCCTGGATCACGAAGCCGGGCTCGATCCGGTGGATCAGGGTGTCGTCATAGAGCCCCTGCTCGACCAGCCCCGCGAACGACGAAGTCGTCTTCGGGGCGCGCTCGGTGTCGAGCTCGATCGTGAAATCGCCGCAATTCGTCTTCACGACGGCCGAGCTGGGACCCGAAAGCTGCTTGCTGGGCTTCCGGAACTCCCCCTGCTTGGGGCTGGGCTTGTCGACCTGCTCGCAGGCCTCGGTTCCCGCGTCCGCCTGCTCGTCATCGTCGTCCCCGCACGCGGCCAGCAGCAGGCCGGCGGCGAGCGCGAGCGCGAGTGACTGCGGTGCACGGCGGAACAAGGGCGGGAAGGCTAGATGATCGAGCCCGCCGGGCAGACAGGCGCCCGCACCTGCTGGGATCATCGCTGCCATGCCCTCGCGCCCAGCCGATCCGTTCCCCCCGCGCCACATACAGCTGTTCGGGCGCGCGATGAACGCGGTCGTCACCCACGCCCCGGTGCTATGGCCGCTGTTCCGGCGCCCGATCCGGAACATCTTCGAGGGGATCGCGCCCGAATGGGATCAGCGGGACCGCGACGCGGCCGAGTACCTGGCCCCGCTGGCTTCGGCGCTGCTGCACGTCCGTCCCGAGCCTGAGCGTGCTCTCGACGTCGGCACGGGGACCGGGTCCGGCGCATTGCTGCTGGCCCGGGAGTTCCCCCACGCCCGCGTGCGCGGGCTGGACCTCTCCGAGGCGATGATCCGCCGAGCTCGCGCCCGCGTCGGCCTCGACCCCGAGGGCCGGGTGGCGTTTCGCGTCGGGGACGCCTCGAAGCTGCCTTGGGACGCGGAATCCTTCGACCTCGTCACACAGCTCAACATGCCGCCCTTCTTCGCCGAGATCGCGCGCGTGCTGCGCCCGGGCGGCCACGTCGTCGTCGCCGCCACCCGCGGCTCCGCCACCCCCTTCTATACGCCCGACTCGGTTCTGCGCCGCGGCTTTCGCCGTCGTGGCCTCGAGGAGGTCGACGCGGGCACCGCGGGTGCCGGGACCTACTTCGTGGCTAGATTGCCTGCATGAGCGCGGATGGGCGCCTGCTGCTGATAGTCAATCCCTCCTCGGGCTCCGGCCGCGGGGCCGAGCTGCTGCCCGAGGTCGAGCGGCAGATGCGCGCGCGGCGCCTCGAGTTCGGGACGGTGATCACAACCAGCTTGGAGCACGGCATCGACGAGGCTCGCGCCGCGGTCGGCCGCGGGGAGACGCCGGTCGTGATGAGCGGGGATGGCCTGATCGGCCAGATAGGCGGCGCGCTCGCCACCTCAGACGCAACCATGGGGATCATCCCCGGCGGGCGCGGCAACGATCTCGCACGCGTGCTTGGCATCCCAACCGAGCCCGCCGAAGCGGTGGCGCTGTTGGCCCAGCGGCCGATCCGGAGGATCGACGTCGGCGAGGCCAACGGCAAGCGCTTCCTCTGCATCGCCTCGATCGGCTTCGAATCGGTCGCGAACAAGATCGCGAACGAAACCACCCACCTGCGGGGCGGGCTCGTCTACTTCTACGCGGGACTGAGGACGCTGGCCACGTGGAAGGCGGCCGGGTTCACGATCCGGCTTGACGGGGAGCGGAGCCTCGAGTACGAGGGCTACTCGGTGCAGGTCGCCAACAGCCGAGCATTCGGGGGCGGCTTCTTCATCGCGCCGAACGCGGAGCTCGATGACGGGCTGTTCGACGTGGTGATGGTGGGCGACTCGAGCAAGCTGAGCTTCCTCGGCGGCATGCCCAAGGCGAAGAAGGGAACTCACCTCGAGCAGGAGGAGATCAGCGTGGAGCGCGCCGTGGAGGTCGAGGTCGACGCCGACCGCCCGTTCGCCGTGTACGCCGACGGCGAGCACCTGACGGACCTGCCGGCCCGCCTGCGCGTGCTGCCCGGGGCGCTGACACTGATCGCGCCGCCGGGGAAGTTCGCAGGGCCCGATCCCGAATGAGCGGGCGATGAGCGCCTCGTTCACGCTCAAGCGCGGCCTCGCCCGGGCCACGGGCGGCCTCAGCCGCCTCAGCGGCCGAGGCGGCGGCACGACGCTCCCAGGGCGGCTGCTGGTGCGAATGGCGCCCGACGCGATCGAGCGGCTGGCCGAGGGGCTGGACAAGGGCTCGATCGTGGTCAGCTCGACCAACGGCAAGACGACGACGGCCGGGATGATCGCGGGCATCCTGCGACAGGCCGGCCGCGAGCCGGTCCACAACCGGGCCGGCTCCAACATGCACTGGGGCGTCGCCACGGCGCTGCTCGAGCAGCGCGGCGAGGAGGGCCTGTTCGAGCTCGACGAGGCCTGGCTGCCCCGCGTGGCGCCGCAGCTGCGCCCCCGGCTGCTGGTGCTGGGCAACCTCTTCCGGGATCAGCTCGACCGCTACGGCGAGCTCGAGCGGCTGGCCGAGGAATGGGCGCAGCTGGTCGAGTCGCTGACCGGCCGATGCGAGCTTGCGCTGTGCGCGGACGACCCGCTGATCGCCGACCTCGGGCGCGATCGGGACCTGCGCCGGCGCCCGGGCGTCACCTACTTCGGGATCGAGGACCCGAGCCAGGCCCTGCCGGAGCTGCAGCATGCCCACGACGCGAAGCACTGTCGCCGCTGCGGCGCCCCGTACTCCTACGAGCGCGCGTTCGTCGGACACCTGGGCCACTACACCTGCCCCAACTGCGACGCCGACCGCCCCGCGCCCGACGTGGCCGCGACCGAGGTCGAGCTGCGCGGGATGGCCGGCTCGTGGATGCGGGTGCGGACGCCCGAGGGAGCCCTCGAGGTCGAGCTCCCCCTCCCCGGCCTCTACAACGTCTACAACGCGCTCGCCGCGATCACGGCCGGGCTGCGCTCCGGGGTTCCGCTGCAGACCGTCAGGGCCGGCCTGGAATCGATGCGCGCTGTGTTCGGGCGCGTCGAGACGATCGAGGTCGCCGGCAAGCCGGTCTCGATCCTGTTGATCAAGAACCCGGCGGGCGCCAACGAGGTGCTGCGGACGCTCAGCCTGGAGGGCGGCGGCTCCGGCCACTCCGGCCAGGATCGACCGGCTGAGGGCCTCGACGTCTGGATCGCGCTGAACGACCGCATCGCCGACGGCCGCGACGTCTCCTGGATCTGGGATGCCGACTTCGAGCTGCTCGCGGACGACGTGCGCCGAGTCGTCTGCGCCGGCACCCGGGCGCCGGAGATGGCGCTGCGCCTCAAGTACGCGGGCTGGCCCACCGACCGAATCGAGGTCGCGGACGGCATCGGGCCGTCGCTGGACGCGGCCGTGCAGGCGGCCCCCGGGCGCCTTTTCGCACTTCCGACATACACCGCTCTGCTGGAGCTGCGCACGCTGCTCTCCGATCGCGGCCTCGCCGCGGAGTACTGGGAATGAGCCTGCTGCCCAAGTCCCCCACCCACCTGAACGAGCGCGCGATCTGGCAGGACGTCGAGTTCGGCTCCTTCGCCGCCGACCTGCCGCTGTGGGAGGAGCTCGCCGCCGCGGCCGGCGGGCCGGTGCTGGAGCTCGGCGGGGGCTCGGGCCGCGTCGCCCTGCATCTGGCCCGGGCCGGGACCGAGGTGATCGCGGTCGAGCGCGACGCCGAGCTCGCGGCGGCGCTGGAGGCGCGCGCCGAGGGCCTGCCCCTGTCCGTGATCACAGCCGATCTCGTCAACGCCGAGCACCCCGCCGCCCGGCTCGCGATCGGTCCGCTGCAGGTGATCCAGCTGCTGGACGCCGCCGAGCGCGCCCGCGCGCTGGCGGGGCTCGCCGGCGCTCTCGAGCGCGGCGGAATCTGCGCGCTCGCGCTCGTGGACGAGAGCACCTTGGTCGAACGCGGCGCCGCCCCATCGCCCGTCCGCCCGGACATGCGCGAGCTCGACGGCTGGGTCTTCTCGAGCGAGCCGCTCTGGGTCCAGGTCTCCGACGACGTCCTGCGCATGCGCCGCCTGCGAGAGCGGGTCTCTCCCGGCGGCGACCTGGTCCGCAAGGTCCACGACGACGTCCTCCACAGGCTGTCTCCCGAGCAGTTGGAGGCCGAGGGCGCGACGGCCGGGCTGCGCCCCGCCGGGAGGCGCACGATCCCCTCCAGCGACTACGAGGCCGGCTCGATCACCGTGCTGATGGAGGCGCCGTGATTGCCCCGCCCGACGGACCCCTCGAGCTGCGGCTGCTCGCCCTCTACCCCGAGCAGATGAACATCTACGCCGACCGCGGCAACATCATCTTCCTGCGGCGCCGCTGCGAGTGGCGCGGGATCGGGTTCTCCTACGCGGCCTCCGGTCCCGGCGAGGGCTTCGACCCGGCCGCTCACGACCTGCTCTACATCGGGGGCGGGCAGGACCGCGACCAGGTGCTCGTCGCCGAGGACATGCTGCGCACGAAGCGCGACGCGATCGCCTCCGCCGTCGAGGACGGCGCGGCGCTGCTCGCCGTCTGCGGCGGCTACCAGCTGCTCGGCCACAGCTACCAGCTGGGCACCGACTCGCTGCCCGGCCTGGGCATCGCCGACCTCGAGACGGTGCGCGACGAGGGGCCGAGGCTGATCGGCAACGTCTCGATCGAGGCCGACCTCGGAGATGGCCCCGAGGTGCTGGCCGGGTTCGAGAACCACGGCGGGCGCACCCATCTGGGGCCGGACGCGCAGCCGCTCGGCCGCGTCCTGCACGGCCACGGCAACAACGGCGCCGACGGCCTCGAGGGCATCCGGCGCCTGAACATGATCGGGACCTACCTGCACGGCCCGCTGCTGCCGAAGAACGCCGCCCTCGCCGACCGCCTCATCGCGCTGGCGCTCGAGCGCCGGGCGGGCTCGCCGGTCGAGCTCGCTCCCCTGGACGACGAGCTGGAGCTGGCCTCCCACGACGGCGCGATGCGAGCTCGCCGAGCGCGGCTAGCCGGCCCGCCAGGCCCGCCGTATAGGATCCGTCCGTGATCATCGTGCTCATCATCGTCGGGCTGGTGGTCCTGGGCGGCCTGTCCTGGATCCTGATCCGCAACAGCATCATCGCTTCGCGCAACCGCGTGGACGAAGCCTGGAGCGGCATCGACGTGCAGCTGAAGCGCCGCCACGACCTGGTCCCGAACCTGGTCGAGTCCGTCAAGGGCTACGCGACCCACGAGCAGCAGACCTTCGAGAAGGTGACCAGGGCGCGCTCGCAGGCGATGGACGCCAAGGGCGTGCAGGAGACGGGCCAGGCCGAGTCGGCGCTGTCGGCGGCGCTGGGCGGCCTGCGTGTCGTCGCCGAGCAGTACCCCGAGTTGCGCGCCACCGAGAACTTCCAGCAGCTGCAACAGCAGCTCTCCGAGCTCGAGGACGAGATCCAGGCCTCGCGCCGGATCTACAACTCGAACGTGCAGTCCTACAACACCAAGATCCAGCAGTTCCCCGTCTCGATCGTCGCCGACCAGGGCAACTTCACCGACCGCGAGTTCTTCGAGATCGGCGACGCCGCCGAGCGCGAGGTGCCGGAGGTCTCGTTCGAGCAGGCAGGCCGATTCCGCCTAGGGCGCATCTGCTCTTTTTTTTTACTTGACAGGTGACCATTTAGTCACCTATAGTCCCCGCCCATGGAACTGGTGTTCAAGGCGCTCGCCGATCCCACCCGCCGCGGACTGCTCGATGAGCTGTTCGAGCGCGACGGGCAGTCGCTGAGCGCGCTGGAGAAGGGCCTGCCGATGACGCGATTCGGCGTCATGAAGCACCTCAAGGTGCTCGAGGAGGCGAATCTGGTCGTGACCAGACGCCGCGGCCGCGAGAAGCTCCACTACCTGAACCCGGTCCCGATCCAGCAGGTCTACGAGCGCTGGGTCAGCAAGTACGCGCAGCCCGTGGCCGCAGGCCTCACTGGGCTAAAACGAGAGCTAGAGGAGGACCAACGATGAATGAACCCACGAACAGCACCCCCGAGTACGACGTACCACACCGGATCGGGCTCACCCCCGACCCGAACGGCACCGGCGGCGTTGCGGTGTTCGAGATCTACATCAAGACGACCCCCGAGCGCCTCTGGGAGGCGATCACCGACCCGAAGATGAGGGCCAAGTACACCTTCGGCGTGGAGACCAACTCGGATTGGACGACCGGGTCGACCTATGAGTCCGGCGTCCCCGGCGTCGTCCAGATCGCCGAGGGCGAGAACCTGGAGGTCGACCCACCGAACCGCCTGGTGCAGAGCTTCACCGCTCTCTGGAGCGACGAGGTGAAGGCGGCCGGCGCATCCAGGGTCACCTGGGAGATCCGCCCTGTTGGCGACTCATGCCAGCTGACCGTGATCCACGATCAGCTCCCGATCGATGCCAACCCCGAGCTCTACGGTGGCTGGCCGCAGATCCTCTCCGGTCTGAAGACGCTGGTCGAGACCGGCGAGACGATCGACACCCCCGGGTCGCTCAGGTACGCGCAGAACGCGGCCTGAGCGGCTCGCCACGACGACCACACAAAGAGAAAGCGAGGTACCGATGACAACCAAGACATCGATCATCAGCGGCGTCGACTTCGTCGCCCTGCCGACTAAGGACTGGGCGGCGGCGCAGGGAGTTCTACGAGGACGTGCTGGGATTGGAGTTCGGCAAGCAGTGGGGCGAGATGCCCGCCGGCGAGTTCGAGACCGGGAACCTGACGGTCGCGGTGATGCAGGCGGACGCCTTCGGGCTCGAGTTCACGCCCAACGCGTTCCCCGTCGAGTTCCGCGTCGACGACTTCGACGCGGCCAAGGCCGAGCTCGAGTCGCGCGGCGTCGAGTTCAGGGGCGAGCCGATCGACAGCGGCGTCTGCCACCAGGCGTTCTTCGAGGACCCCGACGGCAACACCCTCGCGATCCACCACCGCTACGCGCCGAAGGGCGTGAAGCCGGAGGAGGCTAGGAGCCGGTGGAGCCGAAGCCCTCGGCGCCGCGAGCGGTCGAGTCGAGCGAGTCGGACTCGAGCGGGCTGGCGTGGGCGATCGGGACCAGTATCAACTGGGCAACCCGGTCGCCCGCGGCGAGCTTGAACTCCGAGGTGAGGTCGGTGTTGTGCAGCAGCACCCTGAGCTCGCCCCGGTAGCCGGGGTCGATCAGGCCGGGGGCGTTGACCAGCGAGATCCCGTGCTTGAGCGCCAGTCCCGAGCGCGGCAGGACCAGTCCCGCGAGGCCATCGGGGATGGCCACGGCGAGTCCGGTGCCGACGCTTTCGCGCCCGCCGGGCGAGATGCGCGCGCTCTCGACCGCGTACAGGTCAAGGCCCGCGTCCGAGTCGTGTCCGCGGGTCGGCAGCGTCGCCTGCTCGCTCAGCCGAATGAAGCGAAGCTCATCCACCTCGCCAAGCCTAGACGGGGCCCTGGACGGGGCTGCGGTGCCCTCGGCATCGGCGCGCAGCGCCTCGAGCGGGTCCCAGCCGTTCCCGTCGGGATCGGGCTCGTATCTAGTCGTGGCCGTCCACGCCTGCTCCGCCGGGCCCTCCCACGTTGACGGCGAGGTCCCCGAACCGCTCGACGAGGGCGGCAGGAAGGAGAGCGCGGACGAGAACGCCGTCCGGCCGATCTTCACGCTCGAGGTCGCCAGCGACTTCGTGGAGCTGAGCAAGCCTCTCACCATGGCTGAAGGGTACGAGCAACTCAACCTCGGTGAGGTGCGCCCTGATGGCGCCGGCGATCCGCGCGCGCAGCGCCTCCAGGCCCTCCCCCGTCTGGGCCGAAACCTGGATCGCGTCAGGGTGGCGCAGGCGCAACTCCGTCCGCTCCTCGGGATCCAGCAGGTCGATCTTGTTCAGCGCCAGCAGGCGGGGCTTCTCCCCGGCGCCTATCTCCTCAAGCACCGCGTCCGCGGCGGCGATCGAGGCGAGCCGCTCGTCCTCGGGCTCCGATCCGTCGATCACGTGCACGATCAGGTCGGCCAGCACCGTCTCCTCGAGCGTGGCCTTGAAGGCCTCGATCAGCTCGTGCGGGAGCTTGCGGATGAAGCCGACCGTGTCGGTCAGCAGGAAGCGGCGGCCCTCGTGCTCGAAGGCCCTGGTGGTGGGGTCGAGCGTATGGAAGAGACGTTCACCCACTCCGACCCCGGCCCCAGTGAGGGCGTTCAGCAGGGTTGACTTGCCCGCGTTGGTGTAGCCGGCGAGCGCCACGGTCGGCAGCGCGGCCTGCTCGCGTCGCCGCCGCATCAGCGCGCGGTTCCGCTCGGTTCGCTCGAGCCGGCGCCGCAGCGCAGTGATCCGGTTCCGCGCCAGGCGCCGGTCGGTTTCGATCTGGGCCTCGCCGGGGCCTCTGGTGACCGCGCGGCCGCCACTTCCCAGGCCGCCACCCAGCCGTTCGAGATGGGTCCAGAGACCGCGCAGCCGGGCCAGGTTGTATTCCAACTGGGCCAGCTCGACCTGGAGCTTGCCCTCGGCCGAACCCGCGTGGTCGGCAAAGATGTCGAGGATCACCGCGGTGCGGTCGATCACCGGCACGCCCAGGTCCTTCTCCAGGTTGCGCTCCTGGCGCGGAACCAACTCGTCGTCGCAGGCGACCAGGTTCGCGCCAGCGGCCTTGATCGAGCGCTTGAGCTCGGCGATCTTGCCCCGTCCCAGGTAGCGGTCGGGGTCGGGCTCATCGCGGCGCTGCACCAGGTCGCCGGCGGTCGCCACCCCGGCAGTGCGCAGCAGCTCCTTGAGCTCGGCCAACGGGTCGCGCTCCCCCTCGGTCTCCCCCACGACCCCGACAGCGATCGCGCGCTGTGCCGCGCGCGGATTGACGACCCCGGCGCGCTGCCCGCCGTTCTCGGTCTGCTTCCGGTTTCCGTCGCGGCTTCCCGACACTCGCTCCATCTTAGGACCGCCCATTCAGGGCCGGCTCAGAGCGGACAGCTGGGCGGCGCGGCGGGAAGCCGCGCCAGCGCGATGTTGGAGACGAACGGGATCGCGCCGGCCGCGCAGGCGTTGGCGACCGACTCCTGCACGGCCGCCGTGTCCCCGGCCGCCGTGTAGTCGGTGGCTGTGACCAGCAGACCCGCTGCGGAGATCCGCGTCAGGGCCGCCTGCGCGGCCTGGACGTCGGCTGCTGGCCGGTGCACGTAGCGGCGGAGCTTGAAGCTGTAGGTCCAGGTGACGTCCTCACGGTTCCAGCCGTCGAGCACCGGCAGGAGCGGACCGATCGTGGCTTCGCCGTTTTGGGCGAAGAGCAGGCCACCGCGGTCGCGTTTGAGCGCGGCCAGCCTGCGCACGAGGCGCCGCATCCCCCGGCGCTGCTTGGGATGCCCTTCGACCATGTCCGTGTTGTCGAGAAAGAGCCCGTCGAAGCCCCTGCCGAGAATCTTCGGCGCGATCCGGTTCACGATCGCGCGCCGGAAACCCCGGGCCGAGACGCGCGCGTAGTCCTCGTCGAACTCCTCGAAGGAGTCGGGCAGCCGATAGCGGCGCAGCAGGCGGTACCAGGAGCGGTAGGGCTCGATGGTGCCCACGCTGAGGTAGCCGAGCACGATCGAGCCGCCCGCGCGGAGCTGGGAGACGCGAGCGGAGGCCGTCAGCTCGCCATCGAGCACGACCAGGTCATAGGGCGCCAGGCGGGCGGCTTCGGCGTCGGAGTCGACGTCGATCCCGAGCGCGAAGGCGAAGTCCTCCACCCCGGTCAGCCGGGGGTCGCGCGGAGCGCCGTCGGCCTCCGAGGCCCACAGCACCAGCGCCAGGACGGCCAGCGTCAGCAGCAGCGGCACGCGCATCAATGCCGACGGTAGCGGCGAGCGGATGCCGCGAGCTCCGTCGGGCGCCGTCAGGCGTGTTGAGGCGCCGCGGACGGGCGCGGCGCGGGAATCAGCGCGGCCGCAGCGATCACCGCGGCGAAGGCGGCGCTGCGGGCGATGACGCCGAGGGCGTCTGACCCGACAGGATCGCCGAAGACGAGCACGCCGCCGACGATCGCGGCGCAGTTGGCCGCCACCGAGGAGACCACGATCACCTCAACGGGATCACCGAGCTGCAGCGAGCGGGCCAGTGCGTAGAAGGCCGCCACTGCGGCGATCGCCGCGACCAGCGTCCACGGGCTCAGAATCGCCACCGGGGAACCGGGCACGACCTCGGCCAACGCCTTGATCGCGACGTCGGAGACCCCGATCAGCAGTCCGGCCGAGGCGCCGAGCATGAGCCCGCCGTGGCGGCGGCCCTCGCCGCGGGCGCCCGAGAAGAGCAACGCCAGGCCGATCGCGATCGCGCCACCCTGGAAGGCGGCCATCGTGGTCGTGGAGTACTCGGACCCGCCGGTGGGATGGTCAACGGCGGTCAGGGCGAGGAAGGCGAGGCCGACGGCGCTGAGCGCCAGGCCCAGCAACTCGCGCCAGCCGAGCGAGATCCCGAACATGTGGCGGGCCGGAATCGCCAGCAGCGCGATGCCGCCGGCGATCACGGCCTGGACCACCGAAAGCGGCGCCATCGTCAGGGCGGCCACGTGCAGCCCCCAGGCGACGAACGCGACGACGAATCCGATCGTCCACCACTTCGACGCGAACAGGGACGCGGCGCTGCGCAGGGGCCTGCCGAAGCGCACGTCGGGGGCCTGGTTGGCGCCGCGGTACTTGCACAGCAGCGCCACGTTGGAGAGGAGGGCGCATGCGAGCGCCAGCAGTAGTCCGATCTCGATCATCACAGTGGTTTCGACTCCCCCTCTGCCCGTCTTGAGGCGCCTGGCCGGATGGGCATACCTCTCCTACCCGTCCGGAGGTTTTCTACCCGCTTGTGGGGTGGGCCGCGCCGGTTCGCCCCCGGTCCGCCGCGGGCTAGCCCCCGAGGACCGCCTCGGCCTCGATCTCGACCCGCCAGCGCGAGTCGAGAAGCGCGGCGACGACGACCATGGTCGAGGCCGGACGGACCTCGCCGAAGGCGGCCGCGTGGGCTCTGCCCACCGCTTCGGCGTCCTCGGGATGGACGATGAACTGGCGGGTTCGGACGACGTCGGCGAGGCTGGCGCCGGCCTCCGCCAGCGCCACCTCGATGATCTCGATGCAGCGCCGGGCCTGAATCTCGGGGTCGTGGTGGACGCTTCCGTCCTCCCACACGGGCGCGGTGCCGGCCACCAGCACCCGATCGCCGACGCGCACCGCGCGGCTGAAGCCGATCCGGTCCTCGAACGGCGAGGGGCCCTTGATCCGGCGGCGCTCGCTCATGCCGCTTCGCCTACCCGGTCAGGTGCGCGCGCAGGCGCTCGACGGCCTCGGTCAGCAACTCGTCCGGTGTCGTCAGCGAGATCCGGAAGAAGCCCTCCCCGCTCGGCCCGTACATCGAGCCCGGCGAGATCACCACGGCCGCCTCCTCCAGCACCATCTCGGCGAACGAGGTCGATGTGTGGCCCTTGGGCACCGGGGCCCAGATGTAGATGGTGCCCTTGGGCGCCTGCACGTCCACCCCGATCGCTCCCAGCGCCTCAACCACCAGGTCGCGGCGCCGCTGGTAGATCGCGCACATCTCCTCGACGTGCTTGCGCGGGCCGCGCAGCGCGGCCGCCCCGGCGAGCTGGACCGCCTCGAACAGCCCGGAGTCGACGTTCGTTTTCAGCCGCCAGTAGGTCTTGATGGCCTCGGCGTTGCCGAGGATCGCCGCGCAGCGCCAGCCGGTCATGTTGTAGCCCTTGGACAGCGAGAAGACCTCGACGCCGACCTCCTTGGCTCCGGGGGTGGCGAGAAAGCTCGGCGCCACATAGCCGTCGAAGGTCGTCTCGGAGTAGGCGTTGTCGTGGACGACCAGGAACTCGTGCTCCCGCGCCAGCTCCACCACCCGCTCGAAGAATCCGTCGGGGACCACAGCGCCCGTCGGGTTGTTGGGGTAGTTGATGAACATCAGGCGAGCGGCTGCCAGCTTCTCGGCGGGAATGGCATCGAGGTCGGGCGTGAACTCGAGGCGAGGAAGCAGCGGCAGCAGGAAGGCCTCGGCGCCCGCCAGCACCGGCCCGGCCGTATAGACCGGGTAGCCCGGGTCCGAGGCAAGCGCCACGTCGCCGGGGTCGAGAAAGGCGAAGCAGAGGTTGTAGATGCACTCCTTCGCGCCGATCGCGGGGATGACCTCGTCCACGGCATCGATCTCGACCCCGAAGCGCTGCAGGTAGAAGTCGGCGAAGGCCTCGCGGAACTCGGGCCGGCCGCGGTTGGAGGGGTACTTGTGCGTGCTCGGGTCCCCGACCGCCTCGCGCATCGCCTCGACGACGTACCGGAACGTGGGCGTGTCGGGGTCGCCGATGCCGAGGCTGATCACCTCGATCCCCTGCTCGGCCTTCTGCTCGATCTTGCGCTCGAGCTCGGCGAACATGTAGGGAGGGATCGCCTCGAGGCGCTGCGAGGGCGCTGTCAGGGGCTTGTTCTCGGCTGCGGCCATGACGGGACGCAGAAGCCTAGGGATCGCCGAGCCGGCTGGTCTACTGGGCGCGACTCAAGCGGGCCCGGATCAGTCGGTCCACCAACCCGGGAAGGCCTCGCCGCGGTCGTCGGGGTTGTGCCTGCCGAAGGCCACCACTTCAAGGCCGTCGTCGCCGGCCTCGAAGGCGCGGATGACGCCCGGGCCGACCCTGACGAACTCTCTCGGGGCGAGCTCGATCACCTCCTCGTCCAGCTTCATGCGACCCGAGCCGCCGGCGATGAAGTAGACCTCCTCGGTCTCCTCGTGCGTATGCGCGAACCCCTGGCGCATCCCAGGCTTGATCCGGTGAAAGCTCAGGCCGGTCTGCTCTGCATCGAGTGCGCCGGTCGCGAAGCGGGCCTCCTGGTGGTCGCCGAACCCGAACTCGGGCGCGGAGTCCTTGACGTCGTCGACGCTCTTGTGCGTGAAATCAGCCACGGCGACTCGCGTTATACAGGCCTGATCCAGCTTGCGCGGCGCGGAACAGCGGAGCCCTACAGCTAGCCGGCCCGCTCGAGGGCCGCCAGCAACTCAGCGGAGAGCTCCCCCGCATATACCGGCTCGGCCCACCCGGTCAGCCGCACCTCGAGCTCCTCGCCGACCTCGACCGTGAGCTCGCCGCCGTCCAGCTCGACCGTGACGGGGCTGCGAGCGCCCGCGAGCACGGCGGCGACCGCGGCACCGCTGGCGCCCGTGCCCGAGGAGAGAGTCTCCCCCACGCCTCGCTCGAAGATCCGCGCCCGGACCCTGCCGCCGCCTTCCCCGTCGGTCGCCCGGAAGAACGAGACGTTGGTGCGGTTCGGGAACAGCTCGTGGCTCTCGATCGCCGGGCCGATCGCCGGCAGGTCGAGCTCCTCCAGCCCTTCAGCCACCTCGATCGCGCACTGCGGGTTGCCGATCGATACGTGCTGGAAGCTCCAACTCCGCCCGCCGGCCTCGAGCTCGCCGCGCCCGTCCTCGGGGCCGCCCGGGTAGTCCTTGGAGGTCGTGCTCGCCTGCCCCATCGCCAGGGTGCATGTGCGCTCGTCGGCGATCGTGGGCGTGATCGGCCCGGCCGCGGTGCCGATCGTGAACTCGTCGGCGTCGGTCCAGCCCGCCCGTCGCAGGTAGAGCACAGCCTCGCGGGCGCCGTTGCCCGACAGCTCGGCCTCGGAGCCGTCTGGATTGAAGATCCGCAAATCGGCGACGTGCGCGTCATCGGCGGGCTTCGATAGCAGCAGGATCCCGTCGGAGCCGACCCCGAAGTGCGGATCGCAGATCCGCTTCACCCGCTCCGCGGTCAGCTCCCAGGGCAGGTCATCCGCCTCGAAGATCAGGTAGTCGTTGCCGAGCGCCTGCCACTTCTCGAACTTCACGACTCGAACCTACCGGGGGTCGCCTAGTCGGCCTCGAACTCAGCCCGGGCGGATTCCTCGTCGGTGTGAAAGCCGATGTGGCTGATCTTGCCGTCGACCAGCCTGTAGACGTTCCAGAACGGCATGTCCAGCTCGAGACCGCTGCTCTCCCCATGTCCGAGCCAACGCACGTTGACCAGCACTCGGTCGCCCGCGGACTCGATGGAGACCAGCTCGACGCTCTCATCGCTCCAGGACTCCTTGAGGCGCCGCAGCTGGCCGATGACGGCCTCTCGTCCCTGGAACTCTCCCGACTCGGGCCACCCCTCCGGGGCGCTGATCGACGGCTCTGCGACCCACCGCGCGTCCATCCCCTCGGTCGTGACTTCGTCGCTTTGGTTCCAGTCCGCGAGCGCGGCACGCACAACCGCTTCGTTGTCCTCCATGGCACGAGTATCCCAGCCGCGCTGCGCCGTCATCGTTGCTCGAGCAGCGACACAATCTCGCTCGCGACCGCAGCGTCATCGAGCCTGGTGCGGTCGATCAGGGTCACGGCCTCCATCTTGCGCATCCAGGTGAGCTGACGGCGAGCGTAGCGCCGGTGGGCGGCCTTGATCGCCTCCACCTCGCCCGCGGACGGCGAGGCGTCGTGGCCCTCGAGCAGCTGCCCGAAGCCGAGCGCCGCCCGAGCCGTTCGGGAGGCCCCCGCTTCCGCGGCCTCTCGCGCCTCGTCGGCGGCCCCGGCGGCGACCATCGCCTCGACTCGGCCGCCTATGCGGGCGGCAAGCTCGTCCCGGTCCATCGTCAGCCCGGCGAGCACGGTCGGATGGCGAAGCTCGGCCGTCCACAGCGGGACCGGCCCCGCTGTGCGGCTCGATCCCCGCCCGGACCAACTCGGTCAAGCGAGCGACCCGCTTGCTGTCGTTCGGGTCCACGGCCGCGGCCAGGTCCGGTGGAAGGTCCGCGTGCAGTGCCTGCGCGCCCCGCTCGGCCATTTCCCGCTCCACGGCGTCCCGCGTCTCCGCCGGCACCGCCGGCTTCATGTTCAGGTCGGCCAGCGCGGCCCGAAGGTAGAGGCCCGTGCCGCCCACCACGATCGGCCTGCGGCCCTCGGCCAGCAGGCCGTCGATCTCCGCGTGGGCCAGCTCGGCGTAGCGGCCGGCGCTGAACTCCTCGGAGGGATCGACGAACGAGAGCAGCCTGTGCTCGAGCCGGCTCCGCTCGGCTTCGCTCGCCGCCCCGCTCAGGACCTCCAGGCCCCGGTAGACCTGGATCGAGTCGCAGTTGACGGCGACCGGGTCCTCCCCCGCCTCGCCCAGGCGACGGGCGAGCGCGATCGCGACGCCGGTCTTGCCGACCGCGGTCGGCCCGAAGATCGCGATCACCTCCATCGCGGCCCCGCGGGGCGGCTAGACCGCGCGGCTCAGCAGGCGCTCGGCCCCGCTCAGCGTCGTCGATGTCGCGCCGAGGATCTCGACGTCGACCAGCTCACCCGGCTCCGCGGTGCCGTCGAAGTTGACCGTCTTGTTGTGGCGGGTGCGCCCGCGCAGCCGCGCCGGGTCGTTGCGGCTGGGGCCCTCGACCAGCACCTCCATCGTGCGGCCCACGAAGCGCTGCGAGCGCTCCTGGGCGCGACGCTGGACCAGCTCGACCAGGCGCTCCATGCGCTCGCGCTTTGCCGCGTGCGGCACCATCCCCTCCATCTCCGCCGCCTCGGTTCCCCGGCGGGGGGAGAAGATGAAGGTGAAGGCGCCGTCGTAGCCGACCTCGTTCGTCACCTCCAGCGTGCGGGCGAAGTCCTCCTCGGTCTCGCCCGGGAAGCCGACGATGATGTCGGTCGTCAGCGCGCAGTCCGGCACGTGCTCGCGGATCAGGGCCACGCGGTCCATGTAGCGCTCGCGGTTGTAGGTGCGCCGCATCCGCTTCAGCACCGCGCTCGAGCCCGACTGCAGTGGCAGGTGAATGTGCTCGCAGAGCGAGGGAAGCTCGGCGTGCGCCCTGACCACGTCCTCCTTCATGTCCTTGGGGTGCGGGCTCGTGTAGCGCAGCCGCTCGATCCCGTCCACGGCGTCCACGCGTGCCAGCAGCTCCGCGAAGGTGATTCGCCGCTCGCCGAGCTCGCGGCCGTAGCTGTTCACGTTCTGGCCCAGCAGCGTCACCTCGCGAACGCCGTCGGCGGCGAGGCGCTCGACCTCGGCCACGACCTCGTCGGGGTCGCGGCTCTCCTCCCTACCCCGCGTCGAGGGAACGATGCAGTAGGCGCAGACGCAGTTGCAGCCCTGGGAGATCTGGATCCAGCCCTGGAACTCGCGGGCGCGCTTCATCGGCAGGTGGCCGGCGAAGTCCTCGAACTCGAAGTAGCCCTGCGCGGTCAGGGAGTCGGAGGTGAGGAACTCGGCAAGGCGGTGGATCTGTCCCGGCCCGAAGGCGACGTCCACGAACGGGAAGCGGCGGAAGACCTCGTCCTTGACCGACTGCGCCCAGCAGCCGCCGACGCCGACCACCCTGGCCGGGTCCTGTGACTTGAGCCGCTTCGCCTCGCCCAGGTGGGCGATGAAGCGGCTGTCGGCCGACTCGCGGATCGAGCAGGTGTTGAACAGGATCAGGTCCGCCTGGTCGCGCTCCGGAACCTCCGCGTAGCCCAGCGAATCGAGCATCCCCTTCATGCGCTCGGAGTCGTGCTCGTTCATCTGGCACCCGAAGGTGGTCACGTGGTAGCGCTTGGCGGCCATGGCGGCTCAGGCTACCGCCCGGGGCGGGAATAGAAAAGGGGTTCGAGCGTCTGTGGTGACGGAACCGCATCGTCAACAGGAGGAACGGAGGAACGACATGCACCCGCTCACCACGCTGATCGAGTCCCAGCGTCGCCAGGTCCGCCGGCAGCCCTCCCGGCCCACCCCGCGCCGCAAGAGCGAGACCGAGGAGAACGCGATCGTCCAGGGCCGCACTCACAGGCGCAGCCTGGTGGCGGTCCTCGCCGGCCTTATTGGACGGTGAGGGTCCCCTCCATGCCGCCCTCGCGGTGGCCGGGGATGTCGCAGTAGTAGAAGTACTCGCCCGGAGGGAGCTCGGCCGAGATCTCGACCGCCCCTCCGGCGACGTCCTCGCTCTCCGCCAGGACCGCCTCCTCGGCGTCCTGCAGGTAGATGTTGTGGGTCACCACAGAGGGGTTGTCGTAGGCGAGCGTGATCGTCCCCGGGCTCGCCGACAGGCGCGGCGGCTCGAAATCGAGTGAGCCGTCGTCGGGCGAGGTCACGTCGAGCGTGATCGCCGGTCCGCCGGCCGGCTGACCGTCGGCGGGCGCCTTGCCCTCGGCCGGCGCCCCGCCTTCCGCGGACGGCTGGCCCTCGGCGGCGACCCCCTCCCCGGCCTCCGCCTCCTCCTGGGCCTGCTCTGACTCGCGGTGCTCCTGCTCGTCGCGGGCGCTCGCGACAGCGAAGGCGGCTGTGCCCGCGACCAGAAGGGCGAAGACTCCGATGCCGGCGGTCATCGCGCCGCGGCCGGGCGGGAAGGAGTCCTTTCCGCGGATGCCGATGAAGGACACCAGCAGCGCGCCCACCACCAGCAGTCCGCCGCCGATGTAGAAGATGGTTTCGGCATCCATTCGGCGCTGATCCTACCCGCAGGGCGCGATCGGGCGACCGATCAGGCGGCCCTCGAGCGCCGCTCCAGGGCGCGAACCGCGTCGTAGGCGACCTCGAGCGGGAAGCCCCGGCGGGCCAGCAGCGACAGTGCCCGCGCCCGCGAGCTTTCGTCGCGCGGGTCGATGCCGCTCACCTCCACCAGCTCCAAGGCCCGCTCCAGCAGGGCCTCGGCACCCTCGGCCTCGACGGCGGCCTCGATCAGGGGCTCGTCGATCCCCCGCGCCCGCAGCGCACCGGTGATGCGGTCGGGTCCCCAGCCGCGCAGCTCGCGCTTGTCCTCGGCGAAGCGCCGGGCGAAGCGCTCGTCGTCGATCGCGCCCGCCTCGTGCAGGCGCTCGATGGCGACCGCGAGCTCGTCCTCGGCCACCCCTCGCGCCCGCAGCCACTCCGTGAGCTCGGCCTCCGTCCGCTCCTTGTGGCCGAGCGCCCGCAGCGCCAGCTCGTATGGGTCCTCCCTAGGCAGCCTTCTTCTGCTTCTTCTTCTTGGCCTCCGCCGCGGGCTGCTCGGAGGACTCCTCCCCCTTCGCCTCGTCCCCGGCATGCGGCTCGGGGTCCGGGACCGCGTGGGGCTTCGGCGGCTCCTCTTCGGCGGCGGCCCCGAGCTTGGCGGTGATCTGGCGCTCCAGCTCGTCGCGCAGCTCGGGGTTGTCGCGCAGGAACTCCTTGGTGTTGTTGCGGCCCTGGCCCAGGCGCGTCTCGCCATGGGAGAAGAACGATCCGGACTTCTGGATCAGATCGTGCTCGAGGGCCAGATCCAGCACCCCGCCCTCCTTCGAGATCCCCTCGCCGTACGTGATGTCGAACTCGGCCTGGCGGAAGGGAGGCGCGACCTTGTTCTTGACGACCTTGACCCGCACGCGGTTGCCGACCGCCTCGGTCCCCTCCTTCAGGGTCTCGATGCGGCGGATGTCGAGGCGCTGCGAGGAATAGAACTTCAGCGCCCGGCCGCCGGGCTGTGTCTCGGGGCTCCCGAACATGACGCCGATCTTCTCCCGGATCTGGTTGGTGAACACGCAGAGGGTGTTGGCGCGGTTGAGGTTGCCGGCCAGCTTGCGCAGCGCCTGCGACATGAGGCGGGCCTGCAGGCCGACGGTCTGCTCGCCCATCTGGCCCTCGAGCTCGACCCTGGGGGTCAGCGCCGCGACCGAGTCGACCGCGACCACGTCCACCGCTCCCGAGCGAACCAGGACGTCGACGATTTCGAGCGCCTGCTCGCCGTAGTCGGGCTGGGAGATCAGCAGCTCCTCGGTGTTGATGCCGATCCGCCGCGCGTAGGCAGGGTCGAGCGCGTGCTCGGTATCCACGAACGCGCAGACGCCGCCGCGGGCCTGGGCCTCGGCGATGATGTGGTAGACGAGCGTCGTCTTTCCCGACGACTCCGGCCCGAAGATCTCGACGATCCTGCCACGCGGGACGCCTCCCACGCCGAGCGCGATGTCCAATGGCAGAGCCCCGGTCGAGATCGCCTCGACGTTGACGGCGCTGTCGCCGTCGAGCCTCATCAGCGCCCCCGCCCCGAACTCCTTCTCGATGTGGTCGACGGCCGCCTTCAGCGCCTGGTCGCGCGCCTTCGCGTCCTTCTCGCTGCCGGCCTCCCTCAGGCTGACTTCCCTCATGTTGGCTTCCCTTGCGCTGGGCTTCGTGTCTGCCATCTCTGGATCACCTCTCTGTCTCGCCGGTCGGAAGCTCCAACTCAGCCATCGGTTCGTAACGGGCACCGCTGGGGTGCAGGTGGGATCTGAAGACCACCAAACGCTCCGGACGGAATAACGCGAACATCTGTTCGGGCAGCGGCCCCGGCGGCCTCTCCACCCGGCCCGGCTTGCGCCCGCCCTTCCGCTCCGGCTTCACCCGCGCCACGGTCAGGTGGGTCCAGAAGGGGCGCTTTTCCGGCTTGTAGAAGCCCGCCCGTTCCAGTCGCGCTGAGATCGCGGCCTGCAACTCCTCGACGCCCGGCGCGCGAGCCTCGATCGCAAACAGGCGCGGACGCCTGCCCGGCGGGCGGCCCACCGGGTCCGGCAACAGCTCCACCTCGGGCGCCGGCGGGGGCGGCTCGTCCCGCCCGAGCGCGGCATCGGCGATCAGCTCGAAGTCCTTCTCGGCCTGCCAGCCCAGGAAGACCAGGGTGATGTGGAGGTTCTCGGCCGGAACGGCCCGCAGGGCGGGGTCGGACAACTCGCGCCGCTGCCAGTCCGCGAGGCCGTCGCGCACCTCGCCGGGCAGGTCGAGCGCGACGAACAAGCGCCCGCGCGGGCTCCCCAGTCGCTGCTTCGCCATTCACGCCAAGGTAAGCGGCGCGGCGGCTCGATTCGCCCCGCGTGTTCACGGCGGACACCTGGCGGGTACAAGCGCGGCATGGCCCAGAGCAAGGAAGCGGCCCCTCGCGACGAGACGATCGTGCCTGTCGACGCTGACGAGCGAAGCCCCAAGGGGGTTGCGCGCGAAACGGGCCTGTGGCCGGTGCTGAAACGGACGATCACCGAGTTCCGCGACGACGGCATGACCGACTGGGCGGCGGCGCTCACCTACTACGGCCTGCTGGCGCTGTTCCCCGCTCTGATCGCCCTGGTCTCGCTGCTGGGCCTGTTCGGAGACCCCCAACGCACCACCAGCTCAGTGACCGAGATCGTGACCGCGATCGGGCCCGAGTCGGCTGCCGAAACCTTCCAGGGGCCGATCGAGTCGATCACCTCCAACCGCGGGGCGGCGGGCGTCCTCTTCTTCGTCGGGCTTGGGCTCGCCCTGTATTCGGCCTCCTCCTACATCAGCGCCTTCACGCGCGCCCACAACGTCATCTACGAGACGCCTGAAGGGCGACCCTTCTGGAAGCTGCGGCCGCTGCAGGTTCTGGTGACGCTGGGCGTCGTCGTGCTGTTGGCCCTCGTCGCGCTGGGCCTGGTCCTGACGGGGCCGATAGTCGACGCCGTCGCCGGTCCGGTCGGCGTCGGCGACACGGCGGTGCAGATCTGGAACATCGCCAAGTGGCCGCTGCTGGCGCTGGCCGCGATGCTGATCTTCGCGATCCTCTACTACACGACCCCGAACGTGAAGCTGCGGGGCTTCCGCTTCATCACCCCGGGCGGGATCGTGGCGCTGGTCATCTGGCTGCTCGCCTCGGTGGCCTTCGCCTTCTACGTGTCGCAGTTCGGTTCCTACGACAAGACCTACGGCACGCTCGGCGGGCTGGTGGCGCTGCTGGTCTGGATGTGGATCTCGAACCTGGCGATCCTGCTGGGCGCCGAGCTCAACGCCGAGCGCGAGCGCGATGTGCAGATCGACAAGGGCGTCCCCGGCGCCGAGAAACAGATCCAGCTCGAGCGGCGCGAGGAACCCGACCGCCCGGCCACCGCCTGAGCAACCCGCCACGCGCCCGCTAGCTTCAGAGGATGCCCACGCCTCGCTCGATCCAGCGCGTCTACTACGTGCTGCTGCTGGGCAACACGCTCGCGGCCTCGTTCATCTGGGGCATCAACACGATCTTCCTGCTCGACGCGGGGCTCTCCAACCTCGAGGCCTTCGCCGCCAACGCCTTCTTCACCGCGGGCATGCTGATCTTCGAGATCCCGACCGGGATCGTCGCGGACACCGTCGGGCGCCGCTTCTCCTATCTGCTCGGGACAGTGACGCTGACCGTGACCACCCTCCTGTACGTGATGCTGTGGCAGATCGAGGGGCCCTTCTGGGCCTGGGCGCTGGTCTCGCTACTGCTGGGGCTCGGCTTCACCTTCTTCTCGGGCGCCGTCGAGGCATGGCTCGTGGACGCGCTGAAGGCGACCGGCTTCACCGGAGACCTGGAGTCCGTCTTCGGCCGTGGCCAGGTCGTGAGCGGCGTGGCGATGTTGACCGGGTCGGTGGCGGGCGGCTACATCGCCCAGGTCACGACCCTCGGCGTGCCGTTCGTGCTGCGCGGGATCGTGCTCGCGATCATGTTCGTGGTCGCCTTCGCGGTGATGCGCGATGTCGGCTTCACCCCCGAGCGGGGCAAGGGCATAGTCACCGAGATGCGGAGCATCGCCTCGGCCTCGATCGACTACGGCTGGCGGGTGCCCGCAGTCAAGTGGCTGATGGTCTCCTCGATCCCCCTCGGCGCCGTCGGCATCTACGCCTTCTACGCGCTGCAGCCCTACCTGCTGGAGCTGAAGGGGGATCCCGAGGCCTACGGCATCGCCGGCCTCACCGCGGCGATCGTCGCCGGCGCCCAGATCGTCGGAGGCGTCGCCGCCCCCCGGATCAGGGGACTGTTCCATCGCCGCACGTCGGCGCTGATCGCGGCCACAGGGGTCAGCGCAGTGGCGCTGGCGGGCATGGGGTTCTTCAAGAGCTTCTGGGTCGTGGTCGGCCTGGTCGTCGTCTGGGGCCTGCTGTTCGCGGCCTCAGAGCCGATCCGCCAGACCTACATCAACGGGATGATCCCCTCCCGCCAGCGCGCCAGCATCCTCTCCTTCGATTCGCTGATGGCCTCGGGCGGCGGCGTCGTCTCGCAGCCGGCGCTGGGCAAGGCCGCCGACGTCTGGGGCTACCCCAGCACCTACCTGATGTCCGCGGGGATCACCGCGCTGGCGCTGCCCTTCATCGCGCGCTCGAGGGCGCAGGACGCCCCCGCCGACGTCGCCGAGGGACTGATGGAGGCGCCGGGGACCGGGGAGCCCTCGCCGACGCTCGCCACGCCCGAGACCGAGGAGGAGCTCGCGGCGCGGACGAAGACCTAGATCCCCAGCTCTTTGAGGAAGGCGAGCAGGTCGCGCGTGTAGAGCTCGGGCTCCTCGAAGGCCCCGAAGTGCCCGCCCGAAGGCATCTCGTTCCAGCGGCGCAGGTCCGACAGCGATCGCTCGGACCACTCCCGCGGAGGGTTGAGCGTGGCCAGGACGTTCGCCTCCGATAGCTGGCCCTCACTGCGGCCGGGGAAGACCGCGATCGCGGCGGGAACGCCGATGCGCTCGCCGGGCGCCAGCCGCCAGCGATCGCGTCGCTCCGCCCAATAGAGCCGCATCGAAGGTGCGATCGCGCCGTTGACCCAGAACATCGTCAGAAAGTCACAGAGCTCGTCGGACGAGAAGCGGCGCTCGAGGTCGCCGCCGCTGTCCGACCAGCGCCGGTACTTCTCCAGCAGGTAGGCCGCGAGCCCGGCCGGCGAGTCGCTCAGCGCCGGCGAGAGCGCGTCCGGGGCCACCGACTGAATCAGCAGGTGATGGCCCTCGCGGCGCAGCCAGCGCTGCGCGCGCTCCGCGTAGGCGAGCTCGTCCTCGCTCAGGGGCGGCTCGGCCAGCTCGGCCGGTCTGGGCAGCACGCCTGGCGTGCTCACGTACAGGCCGCTGACGCGATCGGGCGAATCGAAGGCGATCCGGGCGGCGACGATCCCGCCCCAGTCGCCCCCGGCGACGACGTAGCGGTCGAGCCCGAGGCCCTGCTCCAGCAGCGCGCGCAGCCGAGCGGAGACGCCGGCCACGTTCAGCGGCTCGGCGGGGGCCGCCGACCAGGCGAAGCCCGGCAGGGACGGGACGATGACCTCGCGCCCCGCCTCGAGCAGCAGCCGCGCGGCGGGCTCGTATTCGATCGGGCCGCTCGGCCAGCCGTGGAGCAGCACCACGGGGTCCTCCCCGCCCCCTTCACCGGCGCGCAGAAAGTGGATCCCCTCCCACGCGTAGCTGCCGATCTCGTTCAGGCGCTCGAGCCGGGCGAAGTCGTAGCCGTCGGCCCAGTGCGAGCAGACCAGCCGGGCGGCGCCTATGTCGGTTCCCAGCTCCCAGCCGAGCTCGCCCGGCTGCTCGGGCCACTCCGCGCGGGCCAGCCGCTCGCGGAGGTCGGTGACGCTCGCGTCGCCGACCTCGACCGGGTGGGGCTCCGTCCCGCTCACCTGGGCGGTTCCCTGCCCTCCAGCAGGTAGCGCAGCAGGTGCATTGCGACGACGACCGAGCGCTCGCGGATGTCGGCACGGTCGCCCGGCAGCACGATGTCGCGCGGCAGCAGCTCACCCTTGGCGCTCTTGACGCAGAAGCAGACGTAGCCCACGGGCTTCTCCTCGCTGCCGCCGCCGGGGCCCGCGATCCCCGTGACCGAGCAGGCGACGTCGGCCCCGAAGCGCTCCAGGGCGCCATCCGCCATCGCCTCGGCGACCTCGGGCGAGACGGCCCCGTGGCGCTCGATCAGCCCGGCGTCGACGCCCAGCAGCTCGGTCTTGGCCTCGTCCGAATACGCGACCACCCCACCCTTGAAGTACTCGGACGCCCCGGGGCGCTCGGTCAGGCGACCTGCCAGCAGCCCAGCCGTGCAGGACTCGGCCACGGCCACCGTGCGCCCGTCGAGCCGTTTCACGATCACATCGCTGATCGTCTCCCCCGCCTCGCTGTAGGTCCAACGCCCGAGGCGCTGCTCGATCCCGGCGCGCAGCGCCTCCGCGGCCTCCTCGGCGCCCTTGCGGTGGCGGACGTCGGTGATCAGCTCGCCGCCGCGCAGGCAGGTGGTGATCTCCAGCGGCCCCAGGTCGGTCTCCTGCTCGATCTCGCGCAGGGCCTTGGCCAGCTCGGACTCGGGCACGCCGAACATGCGGATCGAGAAGCTCTCGTAGGGCTCGGCTCGGTCGAGGACCTCGCGCGCCGGCGGAACCGCCAGCGCCTGTGGCCACATCCTGTGCAGCTCGCGCGGCGGGCCCGGCAACACGATCACCACCACGTCCCCCGCCGGGACGACCAGGCCCGGGGCGGTGCCGGCGGGGTCGATGGCGGTCGCGCCCTCGGGCACCATCGCCTGCTTGCGGTTGGCGTCGCGCAGGGCGTCAGCGTCGAAGCTGAACCGCCTCGCGAACTGCTCCAGGATCGCGTGGATCTTGGCCTCCATCTCCTCGTCCAGCTTCAGCTCGCGCCCCGCGAAGCGCCCCACGACCTCGGCGGTGAGGTCGTCCGCCGTGGGACCGAGGCCGCCGGTGGTGACGATCAGGTCCATCCCCTGGTCGCGCATCGCGCCCAGCGCCGCCTCCAGGTCCTCGGGGCGGTCGCCGACGAGCGCGATCTGCGTCACCTCCACCCCCAGCTCGCCCAGCCGCTCCGAGACCCAGGGGCCGTTCCGGTCGGTGATGTAGCCGCTCAGCACCTCGGTGCCGGTGACCAGGATGCCCGCTCTGACCGCCTCGTCGCCCACGCGGGCATTCTGACTGAGCTAGTCCATTCGGCGGGCGAGCAGGTCGCGAACGACCCTGATGCGGCGAGCGTTCGCTCGCCTCCTGGCGCTGCGGTCCGCGTTCTCGCGCACCAGCGCGTCGGCGCGCTGATGACCGCCGCCGTCCACTCGTCCCCAGCCGCGCCGCACAGAGCGGGGGCGCAACTCATGCTCCCCCTCGAAGCCCGTCTCGGCGCTATTCCGGCGCACCGGCCAGCTCCGGTTGCTCGCCGGTCTCGTCGGAGGCGCCCGAGTCAGCGGGGCCGTCGGCCGGCTGGCCGCCCAGGACGCGCGGCAGATCGGCCATGCCGACCAGCACCTGGCGGGGCTTGGAGCCCTCGTAGCCGGAGATGATGCCGCGGCGCTCGAGCATGTCGATCAGGCGTCCGGCGCGCGTGTAGCCGACCCGCAGGCGGCGCTGGATCATCGAGACCGAGGCCGTGCCGCTCTCGACCACCACCTGCGCGGCCTGCTTCAGCAGGTCGTCCTGGTCGGGATCGAAGTCCTCGTCCCCGAGCGACGCATCGCCCGAGGGCTCGACCGCCTCCAGCAGCTCCTCGGCGAACTCGGGCTCGCCCTGCTCGGCCCAGTGCTCGGTGATCTTGGCGATCTCGGCCTCGCTGACGAAGGCGCCCTGGATCCGCTGCAGCTTCGAGGTGCCCGCGGGGCGGAACAGCATGTCGCCCTGGCCCAGCAGCGTCTCGGCCCCGCCCTGATCGAGGATCACCCGCGAGTCGACCTGGGAGGAGACGGCGAAGGCGATCCGCGCCGGGATGTTGACCTTGATCGTGCCGGTGATGATGTCCGTCGAGGGGCGCTGGGTCGCGAGCAGCAGGTGGATGCCGACGGCGCGCGACTTCTGCGCCAGGCGGATGATCGCGTCCTCGACCTCGGCGGGCGCCACCATCATCAGGTCCGCGAGCTCGTCGATCACGCAGAGGATGTGGGGCAGCGGCGGCTCACCCTCGGCGGCGCGGACCTTGTTCAGCTCGGCCAGGTTGCGCGAGCGCGCGGCTTCCATGACGGCGTAGCGGCTCTCCATCTCGGCGATCAGGTTGGCCAGCACGTTGGCGGCCAGGCGCGGCGAGGTGACCACCGGCGTCAGCAGGTGCGGGATGCGCTCGTAGTGGTTGAGCTCGACGCGCTTGGGGTCGACCAGCACCAGCCGCACCTCGTTCGGCGAGGCGTGCAGCAGGATCGAGCTCAGGATCGCGTTGACGCTGCCCGACTTGCCCGAGCCGGTGGTGCCGGCGATCAGGGCGTGGGGCATCTTCTGCAGGTCGGTCCAGATCGCGGCGCCGCTGATGTCCTTGCCGAGCCAGGCGACCAGCGGCGAGGATCCCCCCGGGCGGCCGCCGTAGATGTCGCCCAGGCGGACCAGGCGGCGGCGCTGGTTCGGCACCTCCACTCCGACGGCCTGCTTGCCGGGGATCGGCGCCAGGATGCGGATGTCGGTCGAGGCGAGCGCGTATGCCAGGTCATCGCGGAGCTGGGTGATCTTCGAGACCTTCGTCCCGGGCGCCAGGCGCAGCTCGTAGCGACTCACATGCGGGCCGACGACGGTGCCGACGATCTGGGCCTCGACGCCGAAGTGCCCCAGCGCCTCGAGCAGCGTCTTGCCGACGGCCTCGTGGTCGCGCTTGTCCGGTCCCTTGTCGGGACCCCCGTGCTCCAGCACGGCCTCGGCGTCCGGGACGTCGTAGTCGATCTGCTCGGATTCCGTGACGCCGTCGGGGCTGCGGCGCTCGCCCATCGGGGTGCGCTCGACCTCTACCTCGTCGGTCCCATCGTCCGGGCTGACGGCTTCGCCATCATCGCCCGTCTCCTCGGGCGCGTCTGCCCTGGCAACCCTGATCGTTTCGGTGTCGGGCTCGTCGCCGACGCGGATGGCCTCGTCGAAGTTGGCGACCCCGGGCTCGGCCGCGGGTGGGTCGGCGCGGCTGATCACGGGGGCCGCGTCCAGGGGCTCGGGGGGCCCGAAGACCGGGTCGGTGTCGATCGGGTCGGTGCCGACCAGGTCGGGGTCGGTCCGGCCCTCCTGGCGGGACTCGCGCATCAGGGTGACGAAGTCGGCGGCGCCGTTGCGGGCCTTGGAGAAGCCACGGTGGCCGGCGGCGATCATGTCGGAGACCGATCGGCCCATCACCAGCAGCAGGCCGGCGACGACCAGCAGCACGGCGATGATGTGGGCGCCGATCCGCTGGAACAGCGTCGTGCTCGCCCAGTAGAGGACCTCGCCCAGGGCGCCTCCGTGCTCGCTGAAGAAGACGGGATCGAACAGCTCCTCGCGGACCCCGTCGGGGCCCAGGCCCGCGGTCTGGGCCGCGAGCGCGAGCAGCAGCCCGGCGCAGATCGCGAACACGCCGGCCGCCAGCGCACGCGGCGAGGGCATCAGCGGCCGCAGAATCAGCCCCAGGCCGGCGAGGCCGAGCGCGACCGGGAAGACGATCGCGCCGCCGCCGACCGCGTGCGCGAGGGCCGTCTCTGTGCCGTTGCCGACCCTGCCGCCGTTCCAGCCCAGATAGATCACGTAGCCCAGGTAGACCGCGAGCGCCAGGCAGCTCAGGCCCAGCAGGTCCATGCGGCGCTGGCGCGCCTCCTCGGCCGAAACGCGCCGCCCGCGCGGCGAGCGGCCACGCGCCGCGGGCGCGCGGCGGCCCTTGGCGCCGCGCGCGTTCTTCCCGCGGGCAGGGGATTTCTTGCGCCTGCGCGGGGGCTCCCGCTCGGGCGCGCCGAAAAGACGGTCTGCAAGCATCCGTCCATCCTTCGACGCCGTCCCCCCTTCCCCTACCTGCCCAGGCACGGATTTCCCGCTCGGGATCGGGCATAAAAGTTGGCTCAAGGTTGATGGAATCGCGGCGGCACGCCCTTACCCTTCAGGCATGGATGCGGGAACCCCGAGCGCGCGCGTCCTCGTCGTCGAGGACGACGAGGCGATCGCCGACGTGCTGCGGCGCTCGCTGCGCGCCGAGGGACACGAGGTGCAGAGCGCCGGAGACGGCGCCGAAGCGCTCACGGTGGCCGAACAGTTCGCGCCCGACCTCGTCATCCTCGACCTCGGCCTGCCCCGCCTCGACGGCATGGAGGTGCTGAAGCGCCTGCGCGCCGACGGCGACGTGCCGGTGCTGATCCTGACCGCGCGCACCGAGACCGAGGACCGCGTCGAGGGCCTCGACAGCGGCGCCGATGACTACCTCCCCAAGCCCTTCGAGCGCGAGGAGCTGCTGGCGCGGACGAGGGCGCTGCTGCGCCGCCGGCCGCCGCGCGGAAGCGCTTCGATCGCGGTCGGCGACCTGCTGCTGAACCCCGACTCGCGCGAGGTCAAGCGCGGGGACCGCGAGATCGAGCTCACCAACCGCGAGTTCGAGCTGCTCCAGTACCTGGCCGAGAACCAGAAGCTGGTCGTCAGCCGCGAGCGCCTGCTCGAGGACGTCTGGGGCTATGACCCCTTCGAGCAGACCAACACGATTGACGTCTTCATCTCCAACCTGCGCCGGAAGCTCGAGGAGGGCGGCGAGCCCCGCATGCTGCACACCAAGCGCGGGGCCGGCTACGTGCTCAAGGGGGGCTGATGCCGCGGCGCCTGGCGTGGCCAGAGCGCATCCCGGTCCGCTGGCGGATCGCGGCAACCTGCGCCGGCCTCACGTTCCTGATCCTGATCATCTTCGCCGGCGTGCTGGGCAACCTGGTCGGCGACCGGGTCCGTGACGACTTCAACGACGAGCTGCGTGCAGGGGCCGGGGCCCTGGCGGGTGAATACGAGGTCGGCATGGACCCAACCCGGGGGCCTGTGATCAACGGTCCAAATCCCAGGGAATCCGCCATGGGCGAGTCGGTGATCCGGATCGTCGACGAGTTCGGGCGCCCGCTCGGGTCGACCGACCGCGACATCGACCTGGGGCCGCCCACCTCGGGGGTGACCGACATGGGACGGTTCAGCGTCGCCAGCGAGCCGATCCCGGATTCCGCTTCCCTGCCCTCCTTCATCCAGTACGCAAGGCCGGACGACGACGTCCAGGCGACCATTGACCGCCTCTGGCTCTTCCTCGCCGCTGGGGTGCTCGGCGGCACAGCGCTGGCGCTGCTCGCAGGTCTCGCGGTCGCCGACCGCGCCATGCGCCCGATCGCGGCGCTGACCTCGCTGGCGCGAGACATCGCGACGACCCGCGATCCATCCCGGCGCATGCCGATCCCGGCCGCCGACGACGAGATCGGTGAGCTGGCCGAGACGATGGACGGGATGCTCGAGTCCCTGGACGAGGCCCGGACCGAGCGCGAACGCGCCCTCGAGCGCCAGCGGGAGTTCGTGGCCGACGCCTCGCACGAGCTGCGCACGCCGCTGACGAGCGTGCAGGCGAACCTCGAGCTGCTACAGGGCTCGCTCGACGACGCCGAGGACCGCCACGCGGTGGACTCCGCTCTGGGCTCCACCCGCCGCATGTCGCGGCTCGTCTCGGACCTGCTCCTGCTCGCCCGAGCGGACGCCGGGCGCCGCTCGGCTCGAACCGAGACCGATCTGAGCGCGGCGGCGCAGGCGGTCGTCGACGAGCTCGAGCCGCTGAGCGAGGGGCGGGTGCTGCACACCGACCTTGACCAGCAACTGCTGGTCGAGGGCAACCGCGACGAGCTCCACAGGCTGGCGCTCAACCTGGTCGAGAACGCGCTCCGCCACACTCCCGAGGGCTCCAACATCCATGTCGGCACCGGCAGGGACGGCGAGGCGGCGGTACTGGAGGTCGCGGACGACGGCCCGGGCATCCCCGCCGAGATCCTCGAGCAGGTCTTCGACCGGTTCGTCCGAGGCGACGGCCCCGCCGACACGGCGGCCAAGGGCGGCAGCGGCCTGGGCCTGGCGATCGTCCGCGCCGTCGCCGACTCCCACGGAGGCACGGTGGAGGCCGGGCCCTCGCCCCACGGCGGCGCCCGCTTCACGGTGCGGATTCCTTTAATCCAGGTTGACGAGGGCGACGTAGCTTCAGATGCGGACGAGAACAAGCCCGCCAGCGGAGAACCCACTCGCCCGGCGGGCACCGAGCTGCCGGCCCGCGAAACGGCCAAGAAGCCGCAGTAGGAGCCGCAGCCGGCCCGCGGGGGCCGCCCTCCCTCGGCCCCCGCGGGTC
>CAWABY010000013.1:0-167015 GCA_963780395.1 uncultured Solirubrobacterales bacterium | reverse complement strand
TTCTCCGGGGCCGGCCCGCACTGCTCTTGGCTCCTGGCGGTTAGACCTCGACCACGACGGGGAGAACCAGCGGGCGGCGGCGGAGCTTCTCGTGGACGAACTCGCCCACGTCGTCGTGCAGGTCCTCCTGGAGCAAAGCGATCTCTCGGACCTGGTCCTCGGCGGCCTCGGCCAGGGTGTCGTTGACGACCTCGGCCAGCTCCTCGCGCATGCCGTCTGCCTCCTCGGCGTCGGGGACGCCCCGGAAGATGACCTCGGGCTCGGCCACCTGGGAGCCGTCGTCGGCCGAGATCGTGGCGACGACGATGACGACGCCGTCGTCGGAGAGCTTGCGACGGTCTCGCAGGGCGAACTCGTCGGGCTCGCCGACCGAGACGCCGTCCACGAAGATCATGCTGGCGTGGAAGTCCTCGCCGAACTTGGCGCCGTCTTCGCTGATGTCGAGGGCGAGGCCGTTGCGCCCGATGAAGATGTTCTCTCGTTCGATCCCCACCGATTCGGCCAGGTCGGCGTGCAGGCGCAGGCGCTTGTGGTCGCCGTGGAAGGGAAAGACGTGGCGCGGCTTGGTCAGGTTCAGCATCAGCTTCAACTCCTCCTGCCAGCCGTGACCCGAGGCGTGGATCGGCGCGTCAGCGGCGGTCACGACCGAGGCCCCGATCTGGAAGATGTGGTCGATCGTCTCGTTCACCGAGCGCTCGTTGCCGGGGATCGGCGTGGCCGAGAAGATCACCGTGTCGCCCGAGTGCAGCTGCACGTCGCGGTGGTCGTTGTGGGCCATCCGCCGCAGCGCCGACAGCGGCTCGCCCTGGCTGCCGGTCGAGATCACGACCACCTTGTGATCGGGGTAGTCCTCGATCTCCTTCGGCTGGATGAAGAGCGACTCGGGCGCATCGGCGATGCCGAGGTTGGAGGCGATGTTGAAGTTCTTGCGCATCGAGCGGCCCACCAGCGCCACCTTGCGGTCCAGCTGCGCCGCGGCGTCGATCGCCTGCTGGACCCGGTGGATGTTGGACGCGAACGAGGTGACGATGATGCGGCCCTCACAGCGCCCGAACACCTCCAGCAGCGCCGGGCCCACGCTCGACTCCGACGGCGCGATTCCGGGACGGTCGGCGTTGGTCGAGTCCCCGCAGAGGCAGAGGATGCCCTCGCGCCCCAGCTCGGCCAGCCGCGAGACGTCGGCGGGGTTGCCGTCCACGGGGGTCTGGTCGAACTTGTAGTCGCCCGTGATCAGGACCGTGCCGACCTCCGTCGTCAGGGCTACTGCGCAGGCGTCGGGAATGGAATGCGACATGTGCACCATCTCGATCCCGAACGGGCCCAGCTCTATCCGCTTGCCGGCCGGCAGCTCCTCCAGCGGGGCCTCGCGGAGCTTGTGCTCGTCGAGCTTGGAGCGGACCATGCCGATCGTCAGCAGGCCCCCGTAGATCTTCGGCGGCATCCCGATCTCGCGCAACACGTAGGGCAGCGCCCCGACGTGGTCCTCGTGGCCGTGGGTGAGCACGATCGCCTCGATGTCCTCGGCGCGCTCCCGGAGCATCGAGAAGTCGGGCAGCACCAGGTCGATGCCCAGCATCTCGGCCGTCGGGAACATCAGCCCGGTGTCCACGACCACGATCCGGCCCTGGTGCTCGACCACGGTCATGTTCTTGCCGATCTCCCCCAGCCCGCCCAGGGGGATGATTCGTACCGGGGCGCTCAAGCTACGCCGCGCTCGCGGAGAGCAGGCCGTGCGCCTCGAGCGCCTGGCGGACCTGCGCCCGCTGCTCGGAGTCGGCCTCGACCATCGGCAGCCGCATCCGGGCCGACGGGATCAGGCCCAGCATCTCGGTCGCGGCCTTGGCCGGGATCGGCCCCGCGGTCACGGTCATCGCCTCGAAGATCGGCCGGATCCCGGCCTCGATCTCGGCGGCGCGATCGGAGTCGCCGGCCTTGACCGCGTCGTAGATCTCCCGCATCTCGGGGCCTACCACGTGCGATGCGACGAGGATGCCGCCGACGCCTCCGGTTTCGAGGCAGCGCAGGAAGACGTCATCGTTGCCGGCGAGCACGTCGAGCCCTTCGACCTTGTCGATCTCGTCGTTATTGGCCTGCTTGACCGCGACCACGTTGTCGATCTGCGCCAGCTCGGCCAGCAGCTCGGGCGGGACGTTGATCACGACCCGCGAGGGGATGTTGTAGAGGATCACCGGCACCTCGCCCGCCGCCTCGGCGACGGCCTCGTAGTGCGCCAGGATCCCGGCCCGGTTGGGCTTGTTGTAGTACGGCGTCACCGACAGGACCGCGTCGGCGCCGGCCTCGGCCGCGGCCTTGGTCAGGTGCACGCCGTGGCGGGTGTCGTTGGAGCCGGTGCCGCAGATCACCGTCGCCTCGGCGCCGATCTCGTCCTTGACCGCGCGCAGCAGCGAGATCTGCTCGTCGTCCTGGAGGGTCGGCGACTCGCCCGTCGTCCCGGCCACGACGACGCCGTGGGACCCGTTCTCGACCAGGTGGCGCGCGAGCTTGCGCGCGGCCACCTCGTCCACCGAGCCGTCCTCGGCGAACGGCGTCAACATCGCCGTCAGCACTCCGTGAATCTCAGCCATCGTGCTCAGTATCGCGGAATCGGCCCGGCATCTACGTCGTCGCCGCGGGTTCTCCGGCCCACAGCGGGGGATGGCGATCAGCCCAGGGCCGAGCCTGCTCAAGCTGGGCGGCGACGCGCAGCAGCAGGTCCTCACGTCCCTGCGGGGCGACGAGCTGGATCCCGGTGGGCAGCCCGTCCTCGGTCACGTACAGCGGCAGCGAGATCGCGGGGTGGCCGGTGGCGTTGAAGAGCGCGTTGAAGATCGCCGTCTTGCGAGCGCGCACGATCGCGTCCAGGGGCTCCGGCCCGGAGTCGTCGAAGGTGCCGAGCGGAGGCGCCGGCTCCCCCGTCGCGGGGGTCAGCAGCAGGTCGTGGCCCTGCTCGAACCAGTCGCTGATGAGCCGGGCCAGGTCCTGATGCACCGCGACGGCGTTCAGGTACTGGCCGGCGTGCTTGCGGCGGCCCTCCTCGGCGAGCGCCCACGTGAGCGGCTCCACGTCGTCGGGACCGAGCTCGCGTCCGAGCAGCATGCCGAACTGGTCCAGCGAGGCGGCCTGGCCCGCCTGCCAGCGGGTCATGAACGACTCGATCACGTCAAGCGGGCTGCCGGGCTCGGCCGGGGGCACCCGCGGGGTGTCCTCGTCGACCGAGTGCCCCAGCTCCTCCAGCAGCGCGGCCGCCGAGCGCGCCGACTCCTGCACGCGCGGGTCCACCTCCTGCTCGACGAAGGCGTCCACAGTCAGCCCGATTCGGAGCTTGCCGGGGTCGGCGCCGACCTCCTCGGTGTAGGGGCGCTCGGGCGGAGGCGCGAAGTAGGGATCGCCGGGAACCGCCCCGTGGACGGCCTCGAGGACCGCGGCGGTATCGCGCACCGAGCGCGACACGACCAGCTCCTCGGTCAGCCCCGAGAGTGCGTCGCCGATCAGCGGGCCCTGCGAGGTGCGCTGGCGGGTCGGCTTCAGCCCGACCAGGCCATTGTGGCTGGCCGGGATCCGGATCGAGCCGCCGCCGTCGTTGGCGTGCGCGACCGGGACGATCCCGGCGGCGACCGCGGCCCCCGAACCCCCGCTGGAGCCGCCCGGCGTGTGCTCGAGGTTCCAGGGGTTGCGGGTCGCGCCGTAGGCGACCGGCTCGGTCGTCGGCAGGATCCCCAGCTCGGGGACGTTGGTCTTGCCGATCGTGACGAAGCCGGCGTCGCGGAAGCGCGCTCCGAGGGTCGTGTCCACCGGTAGGCGGAAGTCGGCCTCCTTCAGGACCCGCATGCCCAGGTGCACGGGCTGGCCGGCGAGGCCCGCGCCCAGGTCCTTGAGCAGGAAGGGCACGCCGCGGAAGGGGCCGTCGGGCAGATCGCCCGCCGCCTGCTCGCGCGCCTGCTCGTAGAAGCTGTGGATGATCGGCGTTGACCTCCGGGTTGACGCGCTCGGCGCGCTCGATCGCCGCGTCGACCAGCTCCGCGGGCGATGCCTCGCCGCTGCGGACCAGCTCGGCCTGCGCGGTCGCGTCCATCTCGGTCAGCTCGTGCTCGCTCATCCCTCTCCTCTCCCCGCCCGACGGGATCTCTACAGCAGGTTCTCCAGCCCGACGACGAAGCGCTCGGGCATCTGGGCGACCCGGCGCACGGCCAGGACGACCCCGGGCATGAAGCTGTTTCGGTCGATCGAGTCGTGGCGGATCGAGAGCGTCTGGCCCTCGCCGCCGAAGATCACCTCCTGGTGGGCCACCAGGCCGGGCAGCCGCACCGAGTGGATCGGCTCGTGCACGTTGCCGCCGGCCTCGCCGATCAGCTCGGCGGTGCGCTTGGCCGTGCCGGAGGGCGCGTCCAGCTTGCGGTCGTGGTGCAGCTCGACGATCTCGCACTCGGGCAGGTGGGGCGCGATCAGCTGCGCCGCCTGCATCATCAGCACCGCTCCGATCGCGAAGTTGGGCGCCACGAAGCATTTCGCCTCGCCGTCGGCCCCCTCCACCCTGCTCCGAAGCTCCTCGAGGTCGAACCCGGTCGCGCCGACCACGGCGTGCACCCCGGCCTCGACCGCGGCGGCCGCATTGTCGAGCACGGTCTCGGGCGTGCTGAACTCGACCATCACGTCGGCGCCGGGGAGGGCGTCGGCCAGAGGGCTGTCGAGCTGGGGGTCGGCCCTGGCGGCGAGCTCCATCCCGTCGGCGGCCTCGACGGCGGCGCAGACGGTCTCCCCCATGCGCCCGGCGGCGCCCGACACGACCACGCGGATCGGATCAGCCATGACGCGGAAGCCTAGTCGGCACGATCGGGCCCGCTCAGGCCGCTGCGGCTGCGAGCTTCTCGTTGATCGGCGCCAGCGCCGACCGGAAGCGCTCCTCGGAGGGAGCGATCGCTGCGGCGGCGAGGTGCTCGGGGGCGTAGAGCTCGTCGGCCAGCTCGGAGACGTCGTCGAGACCGGCGGCGTCGACGCGGGCGATCATCTGGTCGAGCGTGAGCAGCTCGGTGTCGAAGAGGACCGACTTGCCGATCCGCGACATCCGGGCGGCGGTCGACTCCGAGGAGAGGACCATGCGGCCCTTGACGTGTTCCTTGGCGCGCGTGAGCTCGTCCTCGCTGATGCCCTCGGTGTGGATCGATGCGAGCTCGCGGCCGATGATCTCGCAGGCCTCCTCGACGTTGTCCTCGCGGGTGCCGACGTAGAGCCCGATCAGGCCGCCGTCCACGAACTGCTGGGTGTAGGAACCGACCGCGTAGGCCAACCCCTTCTTCTCGCGTACCTCGCGGAACAGCCGCGACGAGGTCGAGCCGCCGAAGACGGTGTCGAGGATCGCGAGCGCGTAGCGACGATCGTCGCCGCGTGCGAGGCCGGGACCCCCCAGGGTGACGTGATACTGCTCGGTCTCCTTGCACTGGAATCCGACTCGGGCCTGGGTCTGGGGGGCGGCCCCGTTCGATGGCTCCCCGCTCTGGGCGATGCGGGGTTCGACGTGGGTACGGGTCAATTCGGCGATGGCGTCGTGGTCGACGTTGCCGGCCGCCGCCACGACGATGTTCTGCGACGTGTAGCGGGCCTGGTGGTAGGCGTCGATGTCAGGGACCGGGATCGAGCTGATCACCTCGGCGGCGCCCAGCACGCGGCGCCCCAGCGGATGCTCGCCGAAGATCGCCTCGTCGAGCACGTCGTGGACGCGGTCCTGGGGCTCGTCCTCGTACATCGCGATCTCCTCCAGCACGACCTCGCGCTCGGAGTCGATCTCGGGGTAGGTCGGGGCGAGCAGCATCTCGGCCAGCAGGTCGAAGGCGCGCTCGGTGTGGGTGTCGAGGAAGCGCGCGTGCAGCTGCGTCGATTCCTTGCCGGTGGCGGCGTTGATCGAGGCACCGAGGCCGTCGAAGATCTCGGCGATCTCGATCGCGTTGTGGCGCTTGGTGCCCTTGAACAGCAGGTGCTCGAGGAAGTGCGAGACCCCGGCCTGCGCCGGGGTCTCGTCACGGGAGCCTGTCCTCACCCAGAGCCCGAGGGCGACCGAGCGGACCGAGGGAACGACCTCGGTGACGACGCGGACGCCCGAGTCGAGCTCGGTGATCTGGGCGCTGGATTCCTTCACGGGTTGCGGCTAGCGGCGCTCTCTGCGGCCGCCGCGATCGCCTCCGCGACCACCGCGGCCACCGTCGCGTCCGCCGCCGCGGCCGCCGCGATTGCCGTCTCGGCGGGGCGGGCCCGGGTCGCCGGTGCCGACCTTGGCCAGCTCCTCGGCGCTCTTGCCCTCGACGTCGGGGTCCTCGGTCAGGCGCAGCCCGATGCGGCCGCGCTCCTTGTCGATCTCGACCACGGTGACGTCGATCTCGTCGCCCGAGCTGAGCACGTCCTCCACCGCTCCGACGCGTTCGCCGGGCTTGACGTTGGAGATGTGGAGCAGGCCGTCGGTGCCCTTCGTGAGCTCGACGAAGGCGCCGAAGTTGGTCGTCTTCACGACCTTGCCGGTGGTGTAGCGATCGCCGATCTCGGCCTCCTTGGTGATCGACTCGATCTTCTTCACGCACGCCTCGACCAGAGCACCGGTGGGCGCGTAGACGCGCACCGAGCCGTCGTCCTCGACGTCGATCTGCGCCTCGAACTCCTCGGAGATCGAGCGGATCGTCTCGCCGCCCTTGCCGATCAGGGCGCCGATCTTCTCGGGGTCGATGTGGATCGTGGTGATGCGCGGCGCGAACTCCGACAGCTCCTCGCGGGGCCCGTCGATCGTCCCGGCCATCTTGTCGAGAATGAAGAGGCGGCCCTTGCGCGCCTGCTCCAGGGCGTCGGTGAGGATCTCGAAGGTGACGCCGGTGATCTTGATGTCCATCTGCAGGGCGGTGATCCCGTCCGCGGAACCGGCGACCTTGAAGTCCATGTCGCCCAGGTGGTCCTCGACGCCCGCGATGTCGGTGAGCACGACGTGGTCGTCGCCCTCCTTGATCAGCCCCATCGCCACTCCGGCGACCGGGGCGCTGACGGGAACGCCGGCGGCCTGAAGCGCCATCGAGGACGCGCAGACCGAGCCCATCGAGGAGGAGCCGTTCGACTCGAGCGTCTCGGAGACGACCCGCGTCACGTAGGGGAACTCCTCGAGGTCCGGGATCGTCGGCTGCAGGGCGCGCTCGGCGAGCGCTCCATGGCCGATGTCGCGGCGCTTCGGCCCGCGCATGAAGCCCGCCTCCCCGACCGAGTACGGCGGGAAGTTGTAGTGGTGCCAGAAGGTCTTGGTCTCCTGCAGGCCCAGGTTGTCGACCTTCATGTCCATGCGGGTCGTGCCCAGCGCGACAACGGAGAAGATCTGCGTCTCCCCGCGGGTGAACAGCGCCGAGCCGTGTGTCCGCGGCGCGATGTCGACCTCGGTCTCGATCGGGCGGATCTCATCTGTGGCGCGACCATCAGGCCTCTTCTTCTGGACGGCGATGCGCTTGCGGATGATGTCCTTCTCGAGCGCTCCGAAGGCGGCCTTGACGGCGGCGAGCCGCTCGGCGGCCTCCTCGTCGTCGGCGCCGCTCGGCGCGTACTGCTCGATGACCTCCTCCTCCACCGCGTCGATGCCGTCCTGGCGCTCGAGCTTGGCCTCGATCTGGGTCGCCTCGTCGAGCTTGGCGCCGTGCGAGCCCTTGATGGACTCGAGCAGCTCCTCGTCGATCTTGGGCTCGGCGATCTGGATCTTCTCCTTGCCGACCTTGTCCTGCAGCTCCTGGAAGGCGGCGACCAGCTTCTTGATCTCGCCGTGGGCGATGTCGAGGGCGTCGAGGATCTCCTGCTCGGTGACGCCCGACGCGCCCGCCTCCACCATCAGGATCGCCTCGTCGGTGCCGGCGACGATCAGGTCGAGCTCGAGCTCCTCTTGGCGCTCCTCCTCGGGGTTGACGACGAAGTCGCCGTCGAGCTTGCCGATCCGGACAGAGCCCACGTGCTTGCTGACGGGGATCTCGGAGATCGCCAGTGCGGCGGAGGCGCCGTTCATGGCGAGGATGTCGTAGGGGTGGACGTGGTCCACCGACATCGGTGTGGAGACCAGCTGGGTCTCGCGGTGCCAGCCCTTGGGAAAGAGCGGGCGCAGGGGGCGGTCGATCATGCGCGCTGTCAGCGTCGCCTTCTCGCCCGCTCGCGCCTCGCGGCGGAAGAAGCTTCCGGGAATCTTGCCCGCGGCGTAGTGGCGCTCCTCGACGTCGACCGTCAGGGGCAGGAAATCCACGTCGCGGGGGTTGCCGGCTGTGGCGGTGCAGAGGACCATCGTGTCGCCGGCGCGGACGACGACGGCTCCGCTCGCCTGCTTGGCGAGCTTGCCGGTCTCGAAGGAGATCTCGTTGCCGCCTACCTCCGCCGAGACGCGGGTAACTTCGAACATGCTCATCTCGTATGTATCCCTTCAGCCGCCCGGATGGCGGCTTCATCGCTTAAGAACTGTCGTTCTCTAACGCGCGCGATGTTAGCGGCAGGCGCGCTCGAAAGCGGCTGCCACGCCGCAGCGGTGGTACCGGCGCACGATCGCGCCGGCTTGCCTACGGTTGGCGGCGGGGTGTATGCGAAGAGCTTCAGACGCGCGCTCGCGGCTGCCGCCCGGCTACCAGCTGGCCGGCGGCTACGAGCAGGGCTCGAGCGGACCCGCAGCCGGCGCGTCTCCCGCGAAGGCCACGAAGCCGGGGTGCAAGCGCAAGCGCCGCTAGTCCCCCAGCGCTCCCAGCGCCTCCTCGACCTCTCCCTCCAGCGCCGCGCCGCCAGCGAAGGCGGCGGGCGTGCCCGCGACGCCGGCGCGGACGCCGCCTAGGAAATCGCGGCGCACGCGCTCGGCGACCCACTCCGAGCGGCGATCGGACTGGAATCGCTCCAGGTCCAATCCCATGCGCTCGGCCCGCTCCCAGAGGTGGGGATCGTCCACCCTCCCCCGGTCCGCGTAGATCGAATCCGCCATCTCCCAGAAAGCCCCCTGTACGGCGGCCGCCTCGGCTGCCGCGTGGAGCGCGGGGGATCGCGGATGCTTGGAGGCCATCGGGAAGTGGCGGAAGCAGAGCCTCAGAGGAAGCGCACGGATCCGCGGCCACAGCGCCGCGCATGCCGGACAGGCGAGGTCCATGTAGAGGACCGCCTCCGGCCCCTCCCCGGCGATGTGATCGTCGGCGCCCGGCGGCGGTACCGCGGCGCTGGTGAGCTCAGTCACGCTCGACGCCCGCGGCCGAGAAGGCGTCCTCCGCGGTGTCGAACGGCCGCAGGCGCAGCAACATTCCGTCGCGGATGTCCTGCACGTAGAACAGGCGGCGGTCGACCTCGATCCCGCTGGACTCGCTCCGGGCCTTGAAGCGGACGCGCAGCACCAGCAGCCCGTCCCCCCCGGCTCCCTCCCCGTCGAACAGCACCTCCTCCAGGCCCAGCTCGAGCTCGTCCCAAGCCTCGCGCAGGTGCACCCAGAGTCCGCGCACCTCCTCGTGCCCGTAGAACACGGTCTTGTCCGGCGGCAGGTCCGGCAGCATGAAGGTCAGATGCCACTCGATCTCGGGGTGGATCTCCGCGAGCGTCGCGTCCCAGTCCGCCCTGCTGAAGTTCGCAAACCCGCGCCGCATGAGCTCGACGTTCGCGGACTCGGGCTGGGGCATTGCTCAGGTCGCGAGCGCGTCGAAGATCAGGTTCGCGCCGGGGATCTCCAGCGGCGTCGGCGCCGCGTGGGACCAGGCGACGATTCCTTCCTCGTCCACCAGCACCAGGGAGCGGTTGCCGTGGTCCGCCTCCTCGATCCAGGCGCCGTATGCCTTCGAGACCGCGCCCTTGGGCTTGAAGTCGGCGAGCAGGGGCATGGTCAGATTCAGCTGCTGGCGGAAGGCGGCGTGGCAATAGGCCGAGTCGACGCTGATCCCCACGAGGGTCGCGCCCTCGCGCTCGAGGTCGCCCAGCACCTCCTGGTAGAGGCTGAGCTGGTCGGTGCAGACCGGGCTGAAGTCCAGCGGATAGAAGGCGAGCACCAGCTTGCGCCCCGCGAAATCCCCGAGGCTGACCTTGTCGCCGTCCTGGTTGCGAAGGGTGAAGTCGGGGGCCTTGGAGCCCGGCTCGATCATGCCGCGGGCGGCGTCAGTGACGCAGGCCCAGCTCCGCGACCAGCGAGCGATAGCGCTCGAGGTCGCTGCTCTCCAGGTAGCGCAGCAGGCGCCGGCGGCGGCCGACCATCTTCAGCAGCCCGACGCGCGAATGGTGGTCCTTGACGTGCGTGCGAAGGTGCTCGGTCAGCTCGTTGATCTGCTCGGTCAGCAGTGCGATCTGCACCTCGGCCGAGCCGGTGTCGCCGTCGTCTCGCCCGTACTTGCCGATCAGTTCGGCCTTCTTGTCCTTGGTCAGGGGCATCTGGTCGCGGACAGGGTAGCGACCGCGATCAGCTCGTTGCGCCGCCCTCGTACGCGGCGCATATCTCCTTGGCCTGCTCGACGTCGCGCTCCATCGCTTCGATCAGCTCCTCGCTGCTGTCGAAGCGCTTTTCGCCGCGCAGCCGCTTCACGAACGCCACCCGCAGGTTCTGCCCGTAGAGATCGGCCTCGAAGTCGATCAGGTAGGACTCGATCAGCAGACCGCGTCCTGTCTCGAACGTCGGGCGGATCCCCACGTTGACCGCCGCGGAATGGCCGTTCGCGAACGCCGCGTAGACCCCGTGGCCCGGCACCACCAGTGCATCGTCGGGAACCAGGTTGGCGGTGGGGAACCCGAGCTCGCGGCCACGGCGGTCCCCGCTCATGACCTCACCCTCGAGCATGAACGGGGCTCCCAGGCAGTGCATCGCCTGCTCGACGTCCCCGGCGGCCACCAGGCCTCGGACCCTGGTGGAGGAAACGGTCTCGCCGTCGACCTCCACCAGCGGGACGACCCGGGTTTCGAACCGGTCATCCGCGCTCAGCATCTCCACGTCGCCCTTGGCCTTCGCGCCGAAGCGGAAGTTCTCCCCGACGGACACCTTCCGGGCGTTGAGCTTTTCGATCAGGACCTTCTCAATGAAATCCTCGGCGCTCCGCTTCGAGAACTCCTTGTCGAACGGGATCACCACCAGCTCCTGGACCCCGAGCCCGTCGATCACGTCGCGCTTTACCTTGAACGGCATGATCAGCTTCGGCGCCGCCTCGGGATGGATCACCGTCAGCGGATGGGGCTCGAAGGTCAGCACCGTGTCGGCGTCGTCGATCACCGCCTGATGGCCGAGGTGCACCCCGTCGAACGTCCCGATCGCGACGTGCCTGTCGCGATTGGGCTCTGCGTCCGGCAGCTGTGTGACTTGAATCGTCATGCGAGCACGACCTCGGGCCGCAGATTCTCACCATCGGCCCGCGCGATTGCGATCAGGCGCCCATCGTGGGTCAGGCGGAGGTGGTTGGCGGGGACGGGGGGAGGCGGCTCGAGTTCCGGCAGTTGGTTCCTCGTTCAGAGACGCCTCCCCCCGGCCCCGCACGGCGCGTCCGTGGCCGACAGCGTCTGCCTCCTCGTCGTCGAGCAACACCTCCGGGAGGAAAGCCATCAGCGCCTCCACGGAAACTTCCTCCTCAGGGGTGTCTGGCACCTGATGGGGGCCGATGGCCGTGCGGCGCAGGGATTCGCAGTAGGCGTCCTCGAGGGTCTCGATCAGGGTGCGGACGTAGGTGCCCGAGGAGCACTCGATCTCGAAGCTGGCGCGCTCCTCGTCGGAGTTCAGCAGCTCCGCGCGGTGGATGGTGACCGTTCGAGTTGGGGTCTCCACCGCCTCGCCTCGATGAGCCTTCTTGTACAGCCGCTCGCCCCCGACCTTGACGGCCGAGGTCATCGGCACCCGCTGGGTGACCTCGCCGGTGGGGAGTTCGAGGGCTGCGGGGGCCCTCCCCGTCTCGGTCAGCTCGCCGTCCGGGTCCCCCGTGCTGGAGCGCCAACCCAGGCGGGCCGTGGCGACGTAGGTCTTGGGAAGGTCCAGCAGGAAGCGCTGCAGCCTGGTGGCCCTCCCGAGAAGCACGATCAGCAGGCCGGTTGCGAAGGGGTCCAGCGTGCCGGCGTGGCCGGCCTTGGCGCCGTCGCGCTCGCGGCGGACGCGGGCGACGACGTCGTGGGAGGTCGGCCCGGCGGGCTTGTCCACCAGCAGGGCGCCGGTCAAGGCCTCGCCGTTCAGAGCTGCGCGCCGACCTGGGCGCGCAGGAACTCGATGACCTCTTCGTAGGAGAGGTCGGTGCCGAAGCCCGCCGCACGCTGGTGCCCGCCCCCGCCCTGCTCCCGCGCGATCGCCGAGACGTCGACACGGCCGTCGGTCGATCGCAGGCTGACCTTGCGGCCGGCGCGGCCCCGCTCGGGCTGGTCGCGGACCACGGCCGCTACGAGCGTGCCGTCGAGCGTGCGCAGCTGGTCGATGATCCCCTCGGTCAGGACCTCGCTGGCGCCGGTCGCCTCGTAGTCCTGCTTGGAGATGTAGGTCACCGCGAGCACCCCGTCGTCGTGCACCTCGATCTTCTGCAGGGCGCGCGCGACCAGCCTCAGCTTCTCGATCGGGACGTGCTCGTAGAGGCGGCGATAGGTCTCGTTGACGTCTACGCCGGCGTCCACCAGCGCCGCCGCCATCCGGTGCGAGCGGGAGTCGGTGTTCTCGTACATGAACTTGCCCGTGTCGGTGACGAGGCCGACGTACAGCGCCATCGCGACCTCCGGGGTCAGGTCGACCCCCAGCTTCGCAATCAGGTCGAAGACGATCTCGGCCGTGCTCGAGGCCTCCACGTCCACGAGGTTGATCGTGCCGAAGCGGGTGTTGTCGTGGTGGTGGTCGATGTTCAGGACCTTGGCGCCGTCGTTCTTGAGGAACTCGAAAGGCATGCGATCGACGTTGCCGCAGTCGAGGAAGATCACCGTGCGGTCGGCCATGTCCGCCGGGGGCTCATGGAAGACCTCCTCCAGCGGCATGAAGCGGTACTCGACCGGCAACGGGAACTCCTTCGCCGCCAGGAACATGACCGAGTCCTTCCCCAGCGCCTCCAGCACCTGGTGCATCGCCAGCAGCGATCCCAGCGCGTCGCCGTCGGGGTTCTCGTGGGTGGTGAGCAGGAAACGCTCGCCGTCGCGGATCTCCTCCACGACCTGATCGAGATCGCTCTTGGCCATCGCCGCGGCCTTCGTCATTCGTCGAGCAGTTCCGAAAGCCTGACGCCGCGCTCGATGCTCTCGTCGTAGTGAAAGGTCAAGGTCGGCGTGCGCTTCAGCCGCATCTCCGAAGCGAGCTTGCCCTGGAGGAAGCCGTGAGCGGAGCTGAGGCCCTCCAAAGCGCTCTCGCGCTCGGACTCGTTGCCGAGCACGCTGACGAACACGCGCGCGGCGCGCAGGTCGGGTGAGGTGTCCACATCCGTGACGGTCACGAAGCCGATTCGGGGGTCCTTCAGTTCGGTGGCGATCGCGGCAGCGAGGACCTCGCGAATCACCTCGTTGACGCGCCGCATTCGAGCGGTTGGCATCCCCTCGCTGACGTTAACAGGCATGTGAACGGCGCACGCGCGCCCACTGGCCGCGAGTGAACCTATCCGCGGATGTCGGTGAGGCTGAGCAGGTCGCGCTCGAACGTGCAGCCGTCCGGGCAGCGGCTTTCGATGAAGCGCTCCATGCCGTCGGCCCGATCCCCCACCCGCGAATCGCCGACGAGCGCGCAGACGATGGTCGAGCGCTGCCACTTGTCGTGGCCCTCGGTCTCGGCGACCGAGGCGCCGAAGCGGTTCCGGACCTGCTCCTTCAGGGACTTGAGGAGCTTGCGCTTGCCCTTCAAGTCCTGGACTTCCCCGAAGTGGAGGTGCGCCTCGACGACGCAGACGAACGCGGCCATCCTCTACTCGAGGGTCTTCTCGACCTGCTTCACCTCGTAGAACTCGAGCACGTCGCCCTCCTTGACGTCGGCGAAGCCGTCGAGCACGATGCCGCACTCCATCCCGGCCTCGACCTCGGCGACGTCGTCCTTGAAGCGGCGCAGCGAGCCGACCCTGCCACTCCAGACGATCGTGCCGTCCCGGACCAGGCGGGTGAGCGCGTTGCGGGTCACCTTGCCCTCGTTGACCTGGCAGCCCGCGATCGTGCCGACCTTCGAGGCCTTGAAGGTCTGCAGGATCTCGGCGCTGCCGAGGGTCTGCTCCACCTCCTCGGGCTCGAGCAGTCCCTCCATCGCGGCGCGCAGCTCCTCGGTCACCTTGTAGATGACGGTGTACGTGCGGATGTCCACGCCCTCGCGCTCGGCGGCGCGGCGGGCCTCGGCGAGGGGGCGCACGTTGAAGCCGATCACGACAGCGTCGGAGGCCGTCGCGAGCATCACGTCGGACTCGTTGATGCCTCCGGTCTGGGCGTGGATGACGTTGACCGGGACCTGCTCCTGCGGCAGCTTCGCGATCTCGTCCTCGAGCGCCTCCAGCGAGCCGGCGACGTCTGCCTTGAGCACGATGTTGAGCTCCTTGAGCTGGCCCTCTCGCGCCCGCTCGAAGACCTCCTCGAGCGTGACCTTGCGGGCCTGGCGGCGGGCGAGCTGCTCGGACTTGAGCCTGGTCTCGCGCTCCTGGGCGAGCTGACGGGCGCGGCGCTCGCTCTCCACCACCTGCACGTGCTCGCCGGCCTCGCAGACGCCGTTGAATCCGAGCACCTCGACCGGCATCCCGGGGGTCGCGGCCTCGACGCGCTCGCCCCGATGATCGAGCATCGCCCGGACCTTGCCCCAGACCGCGCCGGCGACGACGGCATCGCCCACGCGCATGGTGCCGCGCTGGACAAGCACGCCGGTGACCGGCCCCCGGCCCGGGTCCAGCTCCGATTCGACCACGGTCCCCGACGCATCGGCGTCGGGATTGGCCCCGAGCTCCTCGAGGTCGGTGACCAGCACGATCATCTCCAGCAGGTTGTCGAGACCCTCCTTGGTCTTGGCCGAGACGTCGGCGTAGACGGTGTCCCCGCCCCACTCCTCGGGGTTGAGGTCATGGTTGGCGAGCTCGGTGCGGACCCGGTTGGGATCGGCCCCCTCCTTGTCCACCTTGTTGACGGCGACCATCACGGGCACATCGGCGGCGCGGGCGTGGTCGATGGCCTCGACGGTCTGCGGCATCACGCCGTCGTCGGCCGCGACGACGATCACCGCGATATCGGTGACCTTGGCGCCGCGGGCGCGCATCGCGGTGAAGGCCTGGTGCCCCGGCGTGTCGAGGAAGGTGATCGTCTTGCCGTCATGGCTGACCTGGTAGGCGCCGATGTGCTGCGTGATTCCCCCCGCCTCGCCGGCCGCGACCTCTGTCTGGCGGATCGCGTCCAGCAGCGAGGTCTTGCCGTGATCGACGTGGCCCATGATCGTTACGACCGGCGGGCGGTCCTTGAGGTCGGCCTCGTCGTCCGTGGCATCGGGCGCCTCGATCTCCTCCTCGGCGGCGGTGACGATCTCGATCTTCCGGTCGAACTTCTTGGCGATCGCCTCGACCGACTCGTCGGTGAGCGTCTGGGTCAGGGTGGCCATCTCGCCACCCTCCATCAGCGCCTTGATCACCTCGGCGCTGCCGAGGCCGAGGCTCTCCGCGACCTCGCGCACCGTCGCGCCGGAGTTGAGCTTGATCGCCGGCATCTCCTCGGCGGTCTGCGGCGCCTTGATCTCGGGCTCCTCCAGCAGCGGCCTGCGGCGGCGACCGCCGCGGCGTCGGGGTGGACGCGGCGGGGGCTGGTTCTTGGCGATGTGGTCGCGCCGGGCGGCCTGCGAGTCGATCACGACGCGGCGGCGCTTCTTGCCGCCCGCCTTCGGCCCGCCGTCGGACTTCTGCGCCGAAACGGGGCGAGCCGCCTGCTCGGACTTGGCGCCATCCGCCTTCGCCTCGCTCTTGGCCTTCGCGTCGGCCTTCGGCTTGCCGTCAGCCTTCGGCTTGCCGCCGGCCTTGGGCTTCGCGGCGGCCTTGGGCTTCGCGGCGGCCTTGGGCTTCTTCTCCTTGGTTGCGGTCGCCGTGCCGGAAGCCGACCCGGCCGCCTTCAGCGCGGCCAGGGCCTCGGACTCCTCGACGTTCGACTGGGCGGCCTTCGCCTCGACGCCCGCTGCCTTGAGGGCGGCCAGCAGCTCCTTGCTGGTCGTGCCCTGGGCCTTCGCAATCTCGTGAACTCGTTTCTTCGCCACCCGGCCGCCTACCCCTCGGTCTCCTGCTTCTCGGCTTCGGGCTCCGCCGCCTCCTCGGCGTCCGCTGCTTCAGCTCCGTCGGCTCCGGCCGCGTCCGTGGCCTCGGCTCCCTCGGCCTCGTCGGCGGACTCGACCTCGGCCTCGCCCTCCTCAGCGGACTCGACTTCGGCCTCTTCGGCGGACTCGGCCGCGATCTCCTCGGCGGCCTCCTCAACGCCCTCCTCGGCGCCCTCGGCTTCGATCTGCTCCTCGTCGGAGGCTTCCTCGGCGGCGGGCGGTTCGGCGACTTCGGCCTCGACCGCCTCTTCCTCTTCGGCGGCCCCCTCGGCGTCCTCGACCTCGGCCTCGACTTCGGCCTCGACGTCGCCGACCGATTCGGCCTCCTCGGCAGCCTCGTCGTCCTCGACGGTCTCCTCGCCATCCTCGGCGGCATCCTCGACCGCCTCGGCCTCGACGAACTCGGCCTCGGCTCGCTCGACGATCGCGGCCACGTCGGACTCGTCGGCCTCGGCGTTGGCCAGCACCGCGACCTCGTCCTCGCTCAACGGCGCCAACACGGCCGCCTGGCTGGTCGAGAATCGCGCCAGTGCCTGGTGCTGGGGCAGGCCGCAGTATCGCGAGCCGTCCAGCGCGGCGTTGGGGCAGCGGCGGCCGGTGGTCAGCATCGCGGCACAGCGGCCGTCGGCTGCCTCCTCGCCCTCGTATTCAATCTCGTCCTCCTGCTGGGAGAACTCCGTCTCCGAGGTGATGTCCACCTTCCAGCCGGTCAGCCGGGCAGCGAGGCGGGCGTTCTGGCCATCGCGGCCGATCGCCAGCGAGAGCTGATCGTCGGGGACGATCACGGTCGCCTCCTTGGTCTCGTCGTCCACGAGCACCTCGCGCACGCGGGCGGGCGAGAGCGCCTTCGCGACGAAGCGGGCCGGCTCCTCGTTATAGGGAATGATGTCGATCTTCTCGCCGCGCAGCTCGCTGACGACCATGCGCACCCGCGAGCCACGCGGGCCCACGCAGGCGCCGACCGGATCGACTCCGTCGGCGTGTGAGATGACCGCGATCTTCGAGCGCCAGCCCGGCTCGCGGGCGACGCCGGTGATCTCGACCAGCTTGTCGGCGATCTCGGGGACCTCGAGCTCGAACAGCTTCTTGATCAGCTCGGGGTTGCGGCGGATGACGACGATGCTCGGGCCCTTGTTCTCGGCCGAGACGTCGGTGATCACTGCCTTGACGCGCATCCCGTGGTCGTAGCGCTCGTTGTAGACCTGCTCGGAGCGGGGCAGCAGGGCCTCGACGCGCTCGCGCAGCTGGACCAGCGTGTAGCGGTTGTCGGACTGCTGGATGATCCCGGTGACCAGCTCGCCGACGCGGTCCTTGTACTCGTCGTACATCATCCCGCGCTCGGCCTCGCGGATCCGCTGCAGGATCACCTGCTTGGCTGTCTGGGCGGCGATGCGCCCGAAGTCGTCGGGGGTGACGTCCTGGGTCTTGAGCTCGGCCGCAAAGGGCTCGAGCCGCTCGGGCTCGACCTCGGGCTCCTCGCTCTCGCGGCGCTCGCCGGTCTCGGGGTCGACGGTCGGCCCCGTCTGCTGGATCTCGGGAACGGGTTCGCCGGCGGCCTCGGCCGCCTCGGCGATCTGGAGCTGCTCCTCGAACTGCTCGTCCAGCAAGCGCTGCTCGAGGTCGTCGGGAACCTTGATCTCGAACACGCGGAAGTCGGCGGTCCCGTGGTCGAGCTCGACCTTGGCGTACTTGGCGGCGCCTGGGGTCTTCTTGTAGGCCGACAGCAGCGCGTCAGCCAGCGCGTCCATGAGGGTGTCGGCGTCGATTCCCTTTTCCTGCTCGAGCGCCTTGACGGCGTCAACGATCTCCTGGGTCACTCGTCACTCACCTCCGTTCGCGTGTTCGCCAGCAGGGTCTCCAGCGCGTGCAAGGCGCTCACCCGTCTCGTCGGTCAACAGGTTCGAGCGACGCACCGATGCGAGCGGGATCGTCACGGTCCCCTGGTCCAGCGCCAGGCTGACGGCGTCGTCGCCGGCGCTCTCGAGCAGTCCCGTGAAGCTGCGCTGCCCGTCGATCGCCTCGTGGGTCTTGACCCGCACGCGGTGGCCTACGAAGCGCTCGTAGTGCTCGGGCTTGGTCAGCGGACGCTCGGGCCCGGGCGATGAGACCTCGAGCGCCCAGTCCTCGTTCAGGTCGCGGAGCAGCTTGGTGACGTCCTCGCAGAGATCGAGATCGACGCCCTCGGCGCGATCGATGACCAAACGCAGGCGCTCGGACGCGGGCCGATCGAGTGCGAGCAGCTCGACCTCGGGCTTCGCCACGCGCAGCCTCTCTTCGATCTTGCCCTGGATGCTCTCCAGCTCCTTGTCGCTCATCACTTCCCTTCCGAGGCCCATCGAGGGCCCAAAAAAAGGCGGGCGCTCGCCCACCTTTCGAACCACGAATCGGTGCGAAAAAAGTTCCGGAGGCGAGTATAGCCCGGCCCCAGGCACGCGCCAAGTCGCACGAGCGTGCGTCGGCGCGGCCAGCTGGCACTGCTTCCGCCGCTAGGGAGAGCTGAGCGCGGCGAGGGTCTCGCGGAGGCTCGCGGCCTCTTCCCTCGCCGCTGCGATGTCCTGATCGATCACGCTCTCGCCCAGCGCGCCCAGGTGCACGTCGATGGCGGTGAGGTCCGCCGGCTCGAGGCCGGAGGCGAAGCGGTCGCGGATCCATTTCACCGTGGCCACGTCCCCGTTGATCCCGCCCTGGTTCCCGGCAGCGGCGTCCACCTGGATCTGGCGGGCCCAGAGCTCGAAGCGGGCGAGATCGACCTCGGCCTGGGGCTGGTGGCGCAGCTTCAGGTCGAGCGTCGACTGCGCGGCGTCGATCGCCGCGGTGCCCGCCGCGGCCTGGTCCCGCGCCTTGATCGCCGGCCCGAGGGCATCGAGGCCGCGATCCAGCTCGACCGCGATGCGTTGGGGGACCTTGCCCTGGCGATAGGTGGCCCAGTCTCGGGCCAAGTCCGCCGCGCCGCTCTCGGCCGCGTCCCACCTCCCGGCCTGAACGGCGTCGAGAACTCGCTCCGCGGCTGCCGGCGATCGCCTCCAGTTCGGCAGGCGGCGGAGCTCCAGCACTGTCCGTCGGCACCGCCAGGGCAAGCCCCTCGGTGTCGCCCTGGTGGGCCGAGAAGAACTCGCCGTAGCCGGGCGCGAAGACCTTGTCGCTGGTGGTGCCATCGTCGTGGAGCTCGCTTGCCACCATCACCCCGTCGACCGGGCCGGTGGGGCCGGGCATCGTCTGGTCGACCCGCTTGATCGTCAGCTCCTCGAAGGCGATCGCCGGGATGTTCTCCGCGCGGTGCACGTCGCCGACCTGGGGGTCCGCCGGCATGATCATCTCGGGGGGGCCATGCTTCCCGGCGAGCCAGCTGCCCTCGGTGCTGTCAACGAGCCCCTGCTCGTTGTAGTCGAAAACCTCCTCGCCGAAATACCAGACCGATCCATCGTCGGCCTGCGCGTAGTAGTCGGTCGCGACCTCCTCGATGCGCCCGTCGAGGAAGGCGAAGTACTGCGAGGCCTGGGTTTCGACCTGCTGGCCGGGAGCCCACTCGATCACCCTGGTCTGGGGAAGCAGGGTGGTCTCGGTGTGGAAGGGCTTGCCGTCCACCCGGCCGCTGAAGACGACCGACTTCAGGTCACTGATGGGCCAGAGCGGATTGGTGATCTCCGTAGGGTTGGAGAAGGGCGGCACCTCGAGATCGAGCCGCTTGCTCTCGGGGGCGAGCGGGAGCTCGTCCAGCCCGGCCGCCGCCAATTGGGCTTGGGTGGGCTGGGGCACGGGAGTGGAGCCCGTCGAGTCGTCTCCTCCACCGCAGCCGCCGATCAGCCCCGCGACGACAGTGGTTCCGATCAGCGCCGAAGCTTTGAGAGCTCTCACGGCGGGCAGTCTGCGGGCGACCGATGAGATGCCAATGAGAGCTGCTGACTAGACCTCGAGCATCACCGTCACGGGTCCGTCGTTGACGAGCCCGACCCCCATGCAGGCGCCGAACACACCCCGCTTCGCGCCGAGGCGCTCACAGAAGCGCTCGTAAAGCGGCTCGGCCTGCTCGCGCGGTGCGGCCTCGACGTAGCTCGGGCGATTTCCCTTGCGGGTGTCGCCGTAGAGCGTGAACTGGCTGACGCAGAGCACCTCGCGCTCATCGCCGAGGGGCTCGTTCATCTGCCCGTCGGCGTCGTCAAAGATGCGCAGCTTGGCGACCTTGTCGGCGAGGCGATCCGCCTCTGCCTCGGTGTCCTCGCGCGAGACGCCCAGCAGCACCAACATCCCGGGCCCGATCTGAGCGACCCGCTCGCCCTCGACGTCCACGGCCGCTTGGCTGACGCGCTGGACCAAAGCCCGCATGCGCCGATCCTATGGCCCGGATGCAGCGCCTCCGGCGGATGTTTGGTCCTGCGGCGCCTCGGCGGATGTTTGGTCAGTTATGCACCCCATATGGGGCACAAGTGACCAAACAGCGGGCCGCGTCGGGGCTAGCCCGCTAGCTGTTCCCTGTACTTGCGGTAGTCGCGGCGCTCGGGGCGCAGGTTCGAGGCGAGGGCCAAGTGGTGGCGCGCGCGCTTGGTCTCGCCGGTCTTGGAGAGGGCGCGGCCGAGGCAGAAGTGCGCGTAGTCGTTGACGGGATGCGTCTCGACGACGGCCTCGAACTCGGTCGCGGCCTCGGCGTAGTGGCGGCTGCGGAACAGCGCGCGGCCGAGGGCCTCGCGCACCGAGCTCTTCTCGGGGGCCTGGCGGGCGGCCTCCTTCAGCGGCACCGCCGCCTCGGCGAAGTCACCGTCCTCGAGCAGCTCCATGCCCCTCCTGTAGAGGCTGTAGAGGGACTCGCTCTGATCCGTCTTCTCGTACTGGGCCATGGACCCAGTTTACGAGACGGCTGCTCAGCCCTTTCGCCCTTCGGGAGCTCCGGCGGCGGCGCGGATCGCCTCGACGCGGTCGAGGATCGCGTCCGCGACTTGGTCCTTCGAAGCGAGTGGGACGGGGTGCTCGGCGGCGGGCTCGACGATCACGACCTCGTTCTCGGCCGACTCGAATCCGATCTCCGGCCGCGAGACGTCGTTGAGCACGATCGCGTCGGCTCCCTTGCGCGCGAGCTTCTGCCGGGCACGGTCGAGGCCCTCGCCCGTCTCGGCGGCGAAGCCGATGATGGTCTGGCCGTCGGCGCGGCGGGCGCCGAGGCCGGCGAGGATGTCCTCGGTCGGCTCCAGGTCCAGCTCGATCGTCCCCTCGCGGGCGATCTTGCTCTCGGCCGAGGTGCTGGGACGGAAGTCGGCGGGGGCGGCCGCCATCAGCAGCACGTCGGTGGTGGCGAACTCGGCCTCGATCGCGGTCGCGAGCTCGGCGGCTGTCTCGACGTCGACGCGGCGGACGCCCGGTGGAGCGGGCAGGGCCACGTTGGCGGCGACCAGCGTCACCTCGGCACCGCGGGCCGCGGCTCGCTCGGCCAGCGCCAGGCCCATGCGCCCGCTGGAGCGGTTGCCGATGAAGCGGACGGGATCGATCGGCTCGCGAGTCCCACCGGCCGAGACCAGCACGCGCAGCCCGTCCCAGGGGCCGCTTGGCCCCGGCAACGCAGCGGTAACCGCGTCCAGCAGCCGCCGGGGGTCCGGCAGGCGGCCGACTCCGTGCTCGCCGCGGGAGGCCAGGGATCCCTCCTCGGGGTCGATCACCGTGATCCCGCGTTCGGCCAGCGTCCGCAGGTTGGCTTGTGTCGCGGCGTCTCGGTACATCCGGTCGTTCATCGCGGGCGCGACGAGCCGCGGCGCGGCGCAGGCCAGGAAGGAGGTGGTGACCATCGAGTCGGCGATCCCGGCCGCAAGCTTGGCGACCGTATTGGCCGAGGCCGGGGCGATCAGGTAGACGTCCGCGTTCGCCACCAGCTCCAGATGGCCGATCGGATCGTGGCCGGGCGCGGGGTCGCCGGGGAAGGCGCCGCGCGCCGGGTCACGCTCGAACTCGTCGCTCAGCACCGGCGCCCCCACGATCCCCTCGAACGAGGCCGGACCGATGAAGCGCTCGGCCGCCCGGGTCATCAGCACCCGAACGGCGTGGCCCTCGCGGGTGGCGAGGCGCGCCAACTCGAGCGCCTTGTAGGCCGCGATGCCGCCGCTGACTCCGAGCAGGATCCGGGCCATCAGCCCCTCCTTAGAGCGGGGACGCTAGGACTTGTACTCGTACTTGATCTTGCCCGCCGCCACTTCCTCGAGGGAGATCGTCAGGTAGTTGCTGCCGCTGTCGGTCTCCACCATCGGCGGCGTGTACTCGCCGTAGGCGCCCTCGGAGAGGGAGTGGTAGTAGGCGTTGATCTGACGGGCGCGCTTGGCGGCCACGATCACCGCGGCGTAGTGCGAGTCCGTCTGGTCCATCAGCTTGTCGACGCGAGGCTTGATCATGCTCATAGGCGCATCAGTGTAGGGATAGCTCGTCCCGAACGAGCCTGTCCAGTTCCGAGGCTGCTTTCTGCACATCGTCGTTCACGACCACATGGGGAAAGTCCACCTGCGCCTCGAGCTCGATCTCGGCCGTTCGCAGCCGCCGTTCGATCTCCTCAGGCAAGTCGGTGCCGCGGCCGGCGAGCCTCTCCCGCAGGGCTTCACGGTCCGGCGGCGCGATGAAGATCAGCACCGCCTCGGGCATCGCCGCCCGGACCTGGCGCGCGCCCTGAACCTCGATCTCCAAGACGACCGATCGGCCGGAGGCGAGCCTGTCCTCGACGGCATCGCGAAGCGTCCCGTAGCGGTTGCCGCTGTAGGTGGCGTGCTCGAGGAAGTCGCCCGCCGCGACCCGGCGCTCGAACTCGGCGGGGTCGAGGAAGTGGTAGTCGCGGCCGTCCTGCTCGCCGGCTCGCGGCTCGCGGGTGGTCGCTGAGACGGACAGCTCCAGGTCCGGCGCGGCCTTGAGCAGCTCCGCGATCAGCGTCCCCTTCCCCACCCCGGACGGCCCGGTGATCACGAACACCTTCCCCCGGTCGGACATGGCCCCGGACCCTAGCCGCCGGGGTAGAGCGAAAGACGCGGAGGTGGTGGCGGAAGTTGTTCGAGGGTGAGTTGTTCGAGGGTGCTACTTGCGCAGCTGCGCGACGAGCTCCGACCGCTGGCGCTCGGAGAGGCCCCCGATCGTCTTGCTCGGCGAGATCCGACACTGGTTCAGGATCCGGTTCGTCTTCACCCGGCCGTACTTGGGGACCGCCATCAACATGTCGATCACCTTGGCCGTGAGCACGTACTCGGGAGGGTCGAGCAGCAGGGTCTGGATCTTGACCTTCTCCGCCTTCAGGTCCCGCTTCAGCTGGGCCCGCTTGGACCGGATGTCGTTGGCCCTTTTCAAGGCTTGCATTCTCTGGTCCGGTGACCTCGCGGGGGCGGCGTTGGAGGACTGGACCGGAGCCTGCATCGGCCGGGAGTATAAGACCGCCTCCGCGGCGTGGAAGGACGAACCCGGCTTTTGCGAGAAAAAATAATTCAGGCCGGAGCGGCGCCCCGTAACTCCGCCTCCAACTCTGACGCCACCCGACGGCCCGCCGCAGGGTCCCTGAAGCTCTCCGTCCCGACGGCGACGGCGGTCGCTCCGGCCGAGATCATCTCCGCGGCGTCGTGCCCGCTGGAGATCCCGCCCATCCCGACAACCGGGATCGAGACCGTCGCGGCCACCTCGCGGACCTGGAGCAGCGCCACCGGCCTCACCGCCGCCCCCGAGAGACCGCCGCTGCCGGCCCCGAGCCAGGGCCCACCGCCCGCCGGGTCCACGCCCGTCGCCCTCAGGGTGTTGATCAGCGACACGGCGTCGGCACCGCCGGCCTCGGCGGCGCGGGCCACCGCGACCGGCGGCACGTTCGGGCTCAGCTTCACGATCAGCGGCTTCGAGGTCAGCGGCCGCAGCGCCCCCAGCAGCGACTCGGTCTCGTCGGGCGACTCGCCGACGATCAACCCCGACTTCACGTTGGGACATGAGACGTTGAGCTCAAGGGCGCTCACCTCGTCCCGCGCGGCGACTCCTTCGACCAGGCGGGAGAACTCCTCGTGGCTGGTACCCATGACGGAGACGATCAGCGGCACCGGTAGCTCGGCGAGCTGCGGCAGGTCCTCGGCCAGGAATCCATCAAGGCCCTTGTTGGGGAGGCCGATCGAGTTGATCAGCCCGGACGGCGTCTCGAACAACCGCGGCGGCGGGTTGCCGGCCCGCGGCTGGGGAGTGATGGTCTTGGAGACGAAGGCCGAGAACGGGAAGTCCGCCATCACGGCTCCGCCGAAGGCCCGGCGCGCTGCGATCGCGTCGAAGGTCCCCGAGCCGTTGATGACGGGGTGTGCCAGCTCGAGGCCGCACAGCTTCACCGCGCTCAATGCCCTCCCCCCGGGACCAACGCCGTCTCGATCTCCTCGCCCCGCACCACCGGGCCGTCCACGCAGAGGCGCAGGTAGCCCCCGGAAGACGCGGGCACCGCGCAGCCGAAGCAGGCGCCGTAGCCGCAGGCCATGGGCGCCTCCATCGCCAGCTCGCAGGCGACCCCGCGCTGGGCGCAGAGCAGCCTGACCGCCTCCAGCATCGCCGGCGGCCCGCAGGCGTAGACCGCGGCACTGGCCGCGTCGTCGCCCTCGAGCATCACGCCGAGCAGGTCGGTCACGTAGCCGCGGTGGCCCCGGCTGCCGTCCTCGCTCGCGAGCTTGATCTCGCTGCATTGGAAGAGCTCCAGGCCGCCGGAGCGCTCGCTGTCGCGAAAGCCGAGCAGCACGCGCGACGGAGTCCCCGCGTCCGAGAGCCGCCGCCGCCAGAGCGCCAGCGGCGCGATCCCGATCCCGCCGCCGACCAGGATCGCGCCCGCCGCGGCCTCGCTCAGCTCGCTCGGCGGTGCGAACGGCCGGCCCAGCGGGCCGTGGATCCAGAGCCGCTCGCCGGGCTCGAGCGCACAGAGCCGGCGCGTCCCGGGGCCGATCCCGTGGACCAGGAAGTCGAGACGCACCCCGCCCGGTTGGGGCTCGGAGTCCGCGACCGAGAAGGCGCGGGCCAGGTAGGGGCGGCCGTCCTCGAGCGCCCAGCCGGACTCGGTGGCGAGCATGTAGAACTGACCCGCCCCCGGCTCGGGGCCGCTCCCGTCAAGCGCCGAGAAGATCCGGTAGCCGCCGGTTTCCTCGTTGCGCGTCACCTCACAGGCCCGACGCCCGAACGGCGCCAAGGGCCTATCCGATACCCGCGGACGCGGAGGCGAAGTCCGCTCCATCAATCGCGCTCGGCGGATTGCGCCGAAGCGGAGGAGGTGGCGGAACCGATGTCAGCGTGCAGCTCCTGCAGGGACAGGACCTCGGCCTCGCCGCGAGCCTGGGCGAAGATCGCGCGCGAGGCGGCCGAGGCTCCGGTCATCGTGGTCACGCACGGGATGCCGTGGCGGACCGACTCGGAGCGGATCTCGTATCCGTCGGCGCGGGCGCCCGACCCGGTCGGGGTGTTGATCACCAGGTCGACCTCGCCCGAGCGGATGCAGTCCACCACGTTGGGTGAGCCCTCGCCGATCTTCTTGATCATCCGCACGGGCACCCCCATCCGCGAAATCGCCTGGGCGGTGCCCGAGGTCGCGATCACCTCGAAGCCGAGGTCGTGGAAACGGGTGGCGAGCTGGGTCGCGGCCGGCTTGTCGGAGTCAGTGACGCTGATGAAGATCGTGCCCTGCTCGGGAAGCGAGACGCCTGCAGCGGCCTGGGCCTTGCCGAAGGCGGTCGGGAAGTCGGCGGCGATCCCCATCACCTCGCCGGTGCTCCGCATCTCGGGTCCCAGGACGGCGTCGGCCCCAGCGAAGCGGGCGAAGGGCAGCACCGCCTCCTTCACGCTGACGTGGCCCGGGGTCTCGCGCGGCAGCTCCTGGTCGGCCAGCGGCTCGCCCAGCATCAGCCGGCAGGCGATCTTGGCCAGCGGCGTCCCGATCGCCTTGCTCACGAACGGCACCGTCCGCGAGGCGCGTGGGTTGGCCTCGATCACGAACAGCTCGCCCTCGGCGACCGCGTACTGGATGTTGATCAGCCCCACCACCCCCAGCTCCAGGGCGATCCGCTTCGTCGTCTCACGAATCTCGTCCAGCATCTCCTCGCCCAGGCTCATCGGCGGGATCACGCAGGCCGAGTCGCCGGAGTGGATCCCCGCCTCCTCGACGTGCTGCATAACCGCCGCGACGAAGCAGTCCGAGCCGTCGGCGAGCGCGTCCACGTCCACCTCGATCGCGTTTTCGAGGAAGCGGTCGAGGTAGAGCGGGTGCTCCTGATCGGCCTTCACGTTTGCCTCCAGGTAGGCCTCGAGCGTTTCGGTCGAGTAGCAGATCTCCATCGCTCGGCCGCCGAGCACGTAGGAGGGCCTCACCAGCAGCGGGAAGCCGACGTCGTCGGCGATGGCCACCGCCTCGTCGGCCGAGAACGCCGTGCCGTAGGGCGGATGCTTGATCTCGAGCCTGCGCAGCAACGCTCCGAAGCGGCCTCGGTCCTCGGCCAGGTCGATCGCATCCACCGGCGTCCCCAGCAGCGGCAGCCCGGCCTCCTCCAGCGACTTCGCGAGCCGCAGCGGCGTCTGGCCGCCGAACTGAACGATCACCCCTTCGGGCCGCTCGACCTCTGCGACCGCCAGCACGTCGTCGGCTGTGAGCGGCTCGAAGTAGAGGCGGTCGGAGGTGTCGTAGTCGGTCGAAACCGTCTCGGGGTTGCAATTGACCATGACCGCGTCGCGATCGGACTCGCGCACCGTCATCGCGGCGTGCACGCAGCAATAGTCGAACTCGATCCCCTGGCCGATCCGGTTCGGCCCGGAGCCGAGGATCATCACCGACGGCCTCTCGCCCCGTTCGACCTCTCCGCTCCCGGACTTCTCATGCGCGCTGTAGAAGTAGGGCGTCCGGGCCTCGAACTCGGCGGCGCACGTATCGACGGCGCGGAAGCTCCGCTCGAGGCCCTCGGTGCCGTCGCCATCGGTGGCGAGCGCTTTCAGCTCCCTCAGGAACCAGGGGTCGATCATCGTCGCCTCCTGCACCCGCTCCAGCTCCACCCCACGCTCGAAGGCGGAGAGCACGAGGTCGAAGCGGTCATGCGACGGCGTCGCCAGCCGCTCCAGCAGCTCGCCCGTCGAATCCGGGATCTCGGGCTCGTCGTCCAGCTCGCGCGAGCGCATCGCCTTGGCGAAGGACTCGCGGAAGGTGCGCCCGATCGCCATCGCCTCGCCGACCGACTTCATGTGGGTGGTGAGCTGGCCCTCGGCGCCGGGGAACTTCTCGAAGGCGAAGCGCGGGACCTTGGTGACGACGTAGTCGATGGTCGGCTCGAAGGACGCCGGCGTCGCCCGCGTGATGTCGTTGGGGATCTCCTCCAGCGCGTAGCCGACCGCGAGCTTCGCCGCGATCTTCGCGATCGGGAAGCCGGTCGCCTTCGAGGCCAGCGCCGAGGAGCGCGAGACCCGCGGGTTCATCTCGATCACGACGATCTCGCCGCTGGCAGGATTGACGGCGAACTGGACGTTCGAGCCCCCCGTCTCGACGCCGACCGCGCGGATCACCTTGATCGCCTGGTCACGGAGGTCCTGGTAGAGGGCGTCGGTCAGCGTCTGCGCGGGCGCGATCGTGACCGAGTCCCCGGTGTGCACCCCCATCGGGTCCACGTTCTCGATCGAGCAAATGATGACCACGTTGTCGTTGTGGTCGCGCATCACCTCGAGCTCGAACTCGCCCCAGCCGATCACGGACTCCTCGACCAGCACCTGGCCGATCGGGCTGGCCGCGAGGCCCTCGGAGACGACCTGGGCCAGCTCGGTCTCGGTGTAGCCGACGCCGCCGCCCTGGCCGCCGAGCGTGAAGGCAGGCCGCACGATCACCGGCAGCGAGATCTCGCCGTCCGCGAGGCCCTTCTCGGCATCGCCTACAGAGGTCACGATCCGCGACCACGGAACCCGGAGGCCGGCGCCCTCCATGGTCTCGCGGAAGGCCTCGCGGTCCTCAGCGCGATGGATCGCGTCGTAGTCGGCGCCGATCAGCTCGACCCCGAAGCGCTCCAGGGTGCCGTCGTCGTGCAGCGCCTTGGCGAGGTTGAGCGCCGTCTGGCCGCCCAGGGTCGGCAACAGCGCGTCCGGCCGCTCGCGCTCGATCACCTTGGCGACCGGCCCCGGCAGCAGCGGCTCGACGTAGGTGCGGTCGGCGAACTCCGGGTCGGTCATGATCGTCGCCGGATTCGAGTTGACCAGCACGACCTCGTAGCCGTCGGCCAGCAGCACCTTGCAGGCCTGCACGCCGGAGTAGTCGAACTCGGCCGCCTGCCCGATCACGATCGGCCCCGAGCCGAGCAGCAGGATCTTGTGGATGTCGTTGCGCCTAGGCATCGGCACCCCCACCGCCGATGCGGTCGGCCTCGGCCTCCGCCTCGGTGTGGCTGTTGAAGGCCACCCCCGACCTGATCAACCCGGCCTCGAAGCCCCAGAGGATCGCCCACTCCATGTCGAGCGGAACGCGGCTGCCCTTCCCAAGCAGGTGCAACCGTCCCAAGAGCAGTACGTGCTCGTCGCCGACGGGCCGGAGCTCGGCGATCTCGAAATCGACCTCGTCAGTCGTCTCCTGCATCTCGTCCACGTACTGACGGATTCCGTCCCGGCCGACGTAGGCGTCCCTTCCGAACCCCATCATCCGGGGCTTCCAGTTGGCGTCCGGCCGGAAGAACTCGTCGAACCGCTCCACGAGCGCCCCCATGTCGGCGGATGATCCGCCGAGCTCGTTGACGCGCCGCACGAGGTCCACGTTCTGCCGCTGGACTTCGGTCATCGCCTCCTGCTGTCACTTGGTCAGCTCCAGGAAGCGGTCGAACAGGTAGCGGGCGTCGTGGGGGCCCGGGCCGGCCTCGGGGTGGTACTGGACCGTGCAGCCGGGGACGTCCTTGAGGACCAGACCCTCGACGGTGCGGTCGTACAGGTTCAGGTGGGAGAGCTCGGCCTCGCCGAAGTCGGTGCTCCAGCGCACCGGCTCGTCGCCCTCGATCGTGCCCTCTCCGCCGGGGCCGCTGACGGCGAAGCCGTGGTTCTGGGAGGTGATGTCGATGCGGCCCGTCTCCAGGTCTTTCACCGGGTGGTTGGCGCCGCGGTGCCCGAAGGGGAGCTTGAACGTGTCGAGGCCGACGGCGCGACAGAGGAGCTGGTGGCCGAGGCAGATGCCGACAACGGGCTTCTTGCCCACCACGCCCCGGACGTTCTCGACGACGTAATCGAGCGCGCCGGGGTCACCAGGACCGTTGGCGAGGAAGACGAGGTCCGGCTTCCGGTCCAGGATCTGCTCCGCGGTCGAGTCGCAGGGCAGCAGCGTCAGCCGACAGCCGCGCTCCCGGAGCTGGCGAATGATGCTGAGCTTGATGCCGGTGTCGACGCCGACGACGTGGGGGCCGTCGCCGGCGAACTCGATCGGCTCCGACGGCGTCACCTCGCGCGCAAGGTCGGCGCCGTCCATCGGGCGGCTCGGCGGCGACCAGCTCGCGCGCCTCCCCCTCGGCCAGCTCGGCCGCGAAGATGCCGCCCCGCATCGCGCCGCGGTCGCGGATGTGGCGCACCAGGGCCCGCGTGTCGACGCCGGAGATCGCGGGCACGCCGCAGTCGGCGAGCCAGTCGAGCCAGCCGCCCTCGGCGCTGGCCGCGTCCTCTGAGTTCTTGGCCTCGCGCATGATCACGCCGCGGGCGTGGACCCGGTCGGACTCCATCGCCTGCGCCGAGACGCCGTAGTTGCCGATCAGGGGGTAGGTGAAGGTGATGATCTGGCCGGCGTAGGAGGGATCAGTGACTGCCTCCTGGTAGCCGGTCATCGAGGTGTTGAAGACGACCTCCCCCGTGACGTGGTCGCCGTGTAGCTCGCCGTCCAGGCGCGTCCCGTCCTCGAGGAGCACATAGCCCGCGCTCACTTCGTCACCTCGTTGGGGGCGTACTCGAGGATCAGCTTCTGCACCGCCTTGAACTCGTCGGTCCCGGCGCGGCCGAGCAGCTCGAACAGCGCCGTCTCGACGCTGGTCAGCACCGCTCCCGCCCGCTCCATCTTCCGCAGGCCGATCCGCTTCGAATCCGGGAACCGGGAGCCGACCGCGTCCTCGACCACCTGGACGTCGGCGCCGGAGGCCAGCAGGTCCAGGGCGGTCTGGTTGACGCAGACATGGGTCTCGATCCCACAGACGATCGCCTGGTCGCGGCCTCCGAGGTCGAAGCCTTCGGCCTCGGCTGCCGAGAACACCGTCTTTTCCAGCGGGGCGGCGCCGTCGGGGAGCGCCTCGGCGACCTCGGGAGCGGTCTCGCCGAGGCCCTTCGGGTACTGCTCGGTGATCAGCACCGGCACCTCCATCGCCTCGGCACCGCGGACCAGGGTCGCGGTCGCGTGCGCCACCTGCTCGAAGTCCGGCAGGACCTTGCGGAAACCCTCCTGGATGTCGACGACAACCAGCGCCGCGCGCTCGCGATCGAGCCTCGAAGCGCTCACGCAGCAGCTCCAATCGCGAAGGAGCGCTGGCGGAAGGCCACCTGGCCCGCCGCCACCGTCATCAGCACCCGCCCCGTCAGGGTGCGCCCGGCGAAGCAGCTGTTGAAGGAGCGGCTCTCGTAGCCGTCGGTGCCTACGACCCACTCCTGGGCCGGGTCTATCAGGACCAGGTTCGCCGGCGCTCCGGCCTTGACCCTGGGCGTCTCGATCCCGAACGGCTCGCCGCCGCAGGTCATGCGCTCGACCAGCGTCTCGAGTGGGAGCGCGCCGGGCAGCACGAGGTCGTGGTGCAGGGCCGAGAACGCATGCTCCAGCCCGGTCACCCCCATCGCCGCCTGCTCGAAGGGGACCTCCTTCTCCTCCGGGGCATGCGGGGCGTGGTCGGTGGCGACGCAATCGATGATGCCGTCGCGGAGGCCGTCGATCAGCGCCTGGCGGTCGTCCTCGGTGCGCAACGGCGGGTTCATCTTGAAACGGGAGTCGAGGCTTCGCACCTGCTCGTCCGTCAGCGTCAGGTGGTGGGGACTCACCTCGCAGGTGACCTGCACGCCGGCGGCCTTGGCGCGGGCGATCTCCTCGACCGAGGCGCGCGCCGAGAGGTGTTGGACGTGTACGCGCGCGTCCTCGAACAGGGCGAGCGAGCAGTCGCGGGCGATCATCGTCGACTCGGAGACCGAGGGGATGCCGGCCAGGCCGAGCATGGCCGAGACCTCGCCCTCGTGCATGACGCCCTCGCCTGAGAGCTCGGGGTCCTCCTCGTGCAGGGCGATGACGCCGCCCGCGAGGCGCTGGTACTGGAGGGCGCGGCGCAGCACGCGGGCGCTCCGGATCGGAAGGCCGTCGTCTGAGAAGCCGATCGCGCCGGCGTCGCGCAGCTCGGCCATCTCGGTCAGCTCGGCGCCCTCCATTCCCCGGGTGACGTTGGCGACGAACCCGACCGGCACAGAGGCCTCGCGCTCGGCCAGCTCCCTGACCGACCCCAGCACCGCCGCCGAGTCGATCGGGGGCTGCGTGTTGGCCATCGCGATCACCGCGCAATAGCCGCCCGCGGCGGCGGCCCGGGTGCCCGTCTCCAGGTCCTCCTTGTGCTCCTGCCCGGGGACACGAAAGTGCACGTGTGGGTCGACGAAGGCCGGTAGCACCAGCATCCCCTCGGCCTCGACGACCTCGGCTCCCTCCGGCGCCGATCCGCCCCCGGGCTCGGCCAGCTCGGCCACCTCGCCGCCCCGGACGATCACGTCGCGCGCCGCGTCGAGGTCCTCGCGTGGATCCAGTACACGCGCCCCGCGGATCACCAGCTCGGCGGGATCGCCGTCGCGCTGCACCAGGAAGGCCGGCCCGTTCTCGGGCGAGGCGGGAGCGGTCACGCCGGCTGCCCGATCCGCGGCGGGTCGGCGGGTGCGGGCCCCTTGTCGGGCTTTGCGCGCTCGGTGCCGGTCAGCAGCTCGTAGAGGATCGCCATCCGCACCACCAGGCCGCTCTCGACCTGAGCGGTGATCAGCGACTGTGGGGAGTCGATCACCTCGGGCGCCAGCTCGACACCGCGGTTGACCGGGCCCGGGTGCATCAGAAGCTGCCGTGGCCCCAGCCGCCTGGCGTCGATCTGGTAGCGCGCGGCGTACTCGCGCAGCGAGGGCACGAAGCTCTCGCTCATGCGCTCGTTCTGCATCCGCAGCGCGTAAACGACGTCGGCCTCGCCCAGCCCGTCCAGGTCGTAGGCGACCGAGACGCCCGTGGACTCGGCGATCCCGCGTGGGATCAGCGTCGGCGGCCCGCACAGGGTCACCTCGGCGCCCATCAGCCCGAAGGCGAGCAGGCAGGACCGCGCCACCCTGCTGTGCAGGACGTCGCCGACGATCCAGATCTTGGTCCCGTCCAGGGAGCCCAGGCGCTGACGCAACGTGAACACGTCCAGCAGCGCCTGGCTCGGGTGCTCGTGCTTGCCGTCGCCGGCGTTGATCACCGAGGCGTCGGTCCAGCCGGCGACCAGGCCCGCGGCGCCGGCGTGGGGCGAGCGGATCACGATCGCCGCGGGGTCGTAGGCCGACAGGGTCGCGATCGTGTCCTTCAGGCTCTCGCCCTTGTCCACCGCGGAGCCCGCGGACTTGATCGAGACGACGTCGGCCGAGAGCCGCTTCGCAGCCAGCTCGAAGGAGCTGCTGGTCCTCGTCGATGACTCGTAGAAGAGGCTGACGATCGTGCGCCCGCGCAGCGTCGGCACCTTCTTGATGTCGCGCCGGCCGACCTCGGCGAAGCTCTCGGCCCGGTCGAGGATCCGCTCGGCCTCCTCGCGCCCCAGGCCCTCCACTCCGAGCAGGTGCTTCATGCCTCCTCCTTCCCGTTCGAGGCGACCCCGGCGGCGGCCGGGACGATCGCAACCTCGTCGCGGCCGTCGGCCTCCTCGAGGCGAACGTTGACGCGCTCTTCGGCCGCCGTCGGCAGGTTCTTGCCTACGTAGTCGGGGCGAATCGGCAGCTCGCGATGGCCGCGGTCCACCAGCACGGCGAGCTGCACGCGGTCGGGCCGTCCGTAGTCGAACAGGGCCTCGATGCCCGCGCGGACGGTGCGCCCGGTGTAGAGCACGTCGTCGACCAGGATCACGGTGCGGCCCTCGAGCTCGAAGTCGAGGTGCGATGCGTGGACCACGGGCGCCTCGAGCGGCTCGCGCCGCTTCATGTCGTCGCGGTAGAAGGAGATGTCGAGGTCGCCGAGCGGCACCTCCGAGCCGGTCAGCTCGCCGACCAGCGCGTGCAGGCGGGAGGAGAGCAGCGCACCCCTGGTGTGGACGCCGACCAGCGCGATCGCCTCGCCATCGGGGTTCTTCTCGACGATCTCGTTGGCAATGCGCACGAGCGCCTTGCGCAGATCGTCGTGGCTGAGCACGACCCTGTCGTCCATCTTCCGCTCCTTCCCGGCCTCACGGGACCGTGGTTAAAGGTGCTGGGCCAGCCTAGCAGCGGCGCTGGCGGCTGCCCGAAACGATGCGACCGTTAGGCCGCAGGTTGCGGAAGGCTGAGCCCGGACGAAGCCGGCGGCTTGCCTACTCCTTGTCGTACTTGAACGAGACGCCGAGGCGGACGCGGAACTCCGAGACCTTGCCGCCGTCGATGGTCACGTCCTGGCGGATCACCTCGGCGATCCGCAGGTCGCGCACGGACTGCGAGACCGTCTCCACCGCGTTCTTCGCCGCCTGCTCCCACGAGTCCGAGCTGACGCCGACCACCTCGGTGACGCGGTAAACGCTCTCTGCCATCTCTCCTCCTTCGGTTGAACGGTTCCGGGCAGCCTCGCATGGCTGGCGCGGCCGTGCTTGCTCAACCGCCGGAGGGGGCAGGCTCGGGCTCGGGCCCCTCACGCTGCTGCTTGGCCCCACGCTCGATCAGCCGCGGCTCGCCGCGCTCGGGGAACGGGATCTCGACCAGGTCGAAGTCGCGCACGGCGTGGGTGTTCGCGAAGGTCTCCCGGGCCTCGTCCAGGACCGCGCCGACGTGGTAACGGGATGAGATGTGGACAAGAGCCAGCATCTCGACCTCCGCCTCCGCGGCGAGCTCGGCGGCGGCCCGCGCGGTCGAGTGCCCGGTCTCGGCCGCCCGCGCCGCCTCCTCGTCGGAGAAGGTCCCGTCGTGGACCAGCAGCTGGGCGCCGTGGGCGGCGATGCGGGTCATCTCGCACGGTGCGGTGTCGCCGGTGATCACGACCTTCCGCCCCTGGCGGGCCTCGCCCAGCACCTGCTCGGGGCGCACCTCCCCGCTCGAGCCGGCGACCGCCTCTCCCCTCTGCAGCCTGCCGAAGTCGCGCACGTCGCTGACACCGAGCTCGCGCGCGGCGTCGGCGTCGAAGCGGCCCGGGCGCTCGAGCTCGACGAAGGCGTAGCCGTTGGCGGGCATCCGGTGCTCGACCTCGAACGACCGCATCTCGAAGCCCTCGTGCTCGAGCGCCTCGCCACCCTGGAGCTCGATCAGGTCGATCTCGTACCGGATCTTGCCGAACACCCGCCGCAGCGACTCGAAAAGCTCGCGCAGGCCCTTCGGCCCCGCGATCCGCAACGGCGCCTGGCGCTCCTGCAGGTCGTAGGTCTTGAGCAGCCCCGGCAGGCCGAGGTAGTGGTCGGCGTGCAGGTGCGTGATCAGGATCTCGTCGACCTGCACGAGGCCGGTCGAGCGCATCATCTGGCGCTGGGCGCCCTCGCCGCAGTCCACCAGGACGCGACTGCCCCCCGCGCGGATCAGCACGCAGGCGGTCGCCCTCCGGGCGCTGGGCACGGAGCCGCCGGTGCCGTAGAAGACGACCGAGAGGTCCACGCGCCAAGCCTAGATGGGCCTGGCGCGCGGACCCCGCCGGGTCAGCGTTTCGCGGCCGCCTTCTTGCGGGTGCCGTCTCCGGCTCCGTTGCCGTGCAGCTCGTATTCGTCGGGGAGCTCCCACAGGACCTTGTCCAGGCCCTCGGCCTGCTGGTCGTCCGGCACCCGCATGCCGAACGTCTTGTCGTAGATGAACCCCAGAACGAGCGCGGTCAGCATGCCGGCCCCGATGCAGACCGCGATGCCGATCAGCTCACCGTCTTGTCCCAGCCGTAGCCCTAGTCTCCATCCCCGCCACCAGAGCGTGATCTCGGCGTGCTGGAACGCGAAGTCGCCCTCGGTGATCCCGAAGTAGCCGCCCTTGGCGGTGCCCCAGTCGATCAGGCCGACCATGATCAGACCCGTAGGTGCCCGCAGTGGCGAATACCGGGAGCAGCTTGGGTCGTCGATGCGCCTGCGGCCGAGGAACTCGTACACGGCGTACGAGAGGAACGGCGCGCCCGCGGCGACCAGGTTAACATCTGCCGACGGCTTCGTACACGTCCATCGCGTGCCGGCGCCCGCCACGTATCCCGCGATTACGGGCCAGCAGCAGGTAGGCGTATCGTCCGGTAGGCGATGATCGCGCCGGTCAGCGCACCGCCAGGACGACGAAGGCCGTAGTTGTTGAAGGCGATGAAGTCTCCGACCGCCGTGTCGGCCATCGTCATCCGAGCCCCAGCGGCCGCAGGGCCTCGAGCACGAAGAAGAACGCGGCCGAGGCACGCAGGACCTCGGCATGTCCGTCTCGGCGAGCGGCACTCGGGCGCGAACGCAGCCACGGTCTCGAATCCGTACGAGGACCAGCCCATGCAGTACAGCCAGGTGAGCGCCAGGCCGAGCCCACCTCCGGCGCGATGTTCCACTGCATGTTGTCGCTCGACCATTTGCCCGTGATGTAGGGCACGAACATGAGCACGAAGGCGGGCAGGATCAGCAGCGCGCCCGTCAGGTAGCCGAACCAGAGCGCCGGACGCACCCCGAAGACGTTGAAGAGCCAGACCGAACACGATCGCCCCATCGCCGAGCACGATCGCCAGGTTGAGGTCGAAGCCGGTCGACGGCCTCGCCCAGAAGAAGTCGTGGAAGCCCTCGTTCGTGAGCGGCCCGACCGAGCCCCACGTCAGGTAGCTCAACCAGGGACGAGACGATCGTGGCCACGAAGCAGGTGATGTAGAAGGCCGAGGCCTTCATCCGCTCCGAACCGCGAATGGAGCAGGATGTTGGGGACGATCCCCGCGAACACCGCCAGGAAGAAGATGAAGATCTGGAAGTTGGTCGAGGCCGGGGTGAAGACCGTCGGGGGACAGCGGTCAGGGCCAGGTCGTTGGTCAGCGTGCCACGCCGACCAGAAGTCCTCGATCGACTGCCCGAGCGGGTTCGGGACCTCGAACGCCTCGTTGTACTGCCAGTTCCAGATCGCGAAGCCGATCCCGAAATAGGTCGCGAACCCGATGAAGAAGCCGACCAGCTTCTCGATCGTCGACGGTTGAAGACGTTCAGGCGGCCGGACGCTGGCCGCGTCGAGCGCCCCACCCATCCAATCGACGCGAGCCCCGCGCTGGACGCGTGATGCACCTCGACGACCAGACCGGCGACGACCGACGGGCTCCCACGGTCCCCAGCGCGTAGACCAGGTTCTGCGTCAGCGAGTTCGTGGTCACCTGCTCGGGGAAGATCTCCCCCGCTTGCGCAAGCAGCTCCAGCATGACCTCTCCTTTCGGTCAACCGCCGGAGCGCGAACCGCACCGGACGGCCCACCTGTCTCTCCTCGGACGGGGCCTCGCAGCCCCTGACAGCGCCCGCGTTATACCTATTCGTATAGACGGATTCAAGTCAGATTTGCCACTTTCTCGGAAATCGCGGCGACCCGGGGGCTTTACTTCCTGGCCCCGGTTCGGCAGAATCGCCGTTTGTACAGATTCGTCCAGTAAGGAAGAGAGGCCGCATGACCGAGAAGATGTGGGGTTCAGAGCCGTTCTGGGGACTGGGCTACGACTGGGATCCGGACTGGGTCCTGACCGATCGCCAGAAGGAGCTGCGCGAGACCCTGATCGGGCTCTGCGAGAAGGAGATGCGCGCGAACGCCAAGCGCTCCGACGATGAGCTGCTCTACCCGCGCCGCAACTTCGAGATCATGGCCGAGAACGGCTTTCTCAGCCTGATCGTCCCGGAGGAGCACGGTGGCCTCGGCGAGAACCACGTCGCCTTCGCGATGGTCTGCGAGACGCTGGCCCGCTACGGGTGCGCCTCGACCGCGATGTGTTACGTGATGCACATCGGCGCGGTGGCGACGATCATGCTGCGCCCAACCGACGAGCTGGTGGACAAGTACATCCGCACGCTCGACTCCGATGTCCGAATCGGGACCCTCTCCTACTCCGATCCCGAGACGGGCTCCCACTTCTGGTACCCGTTCTCCTCCAGCGCCGAGAAGTCGAACGGCGGCTACAAGGTGAACAAGAAGGCGTCGTGGACCACGTCGGGCGGATTCGCCGACTTCTACGTCGTGCAGACGACGAGCCCGGACTTCACCGGCTACGACGACCTCTCGGTGTTCGTCATCGACGGCGACGACGTCGAGGCCCAGCCATCCCTTTGGGACGCGCTCGGGCTTCGAGGCAACCAGTCCGGCCCGATCGAGGTCGACGGAGTGGAGATCCCGGCCGACCAGGTGGTTGGCCCGCTCGGCGACGGCGCCAACTCGAACGACGAGGCCGTCGACCCCTGGTTCCTGATCGGCTCCTCCTCGGTCTGGAACGGGATCACGCTGGGCGCGATCGATATCGCAAAGCGCCACACCACGCGCAAGAAGCACGTGGACGTCGGCATGCGCGTCGCCGACTACCCGACGATCCAGGACTACGTCGGCGAGGCCGTGATGGACACCAATGCCTGCCGCCTGTTCGTGTACTCCGTGGCGCAGGCGATGGACCGCGCCACCGACGACAACACCCGAGTGCTGAAGCCCGGCGAGACGGCCCGCGCCGACTACCTGCACTGGGCGTGGCAGATCAAGTTCGAGGCGGCCAAGAACACCGCCCACCACGTCGACAAGATGCTGCACGCCTGCGGCGGCACCGGCTACAAGAAGGACATGGAGCTGGAGCGCTACGTGCGCGACGCCAAGGCGGGTTGGGTGATGGGCCCGACCAACGAGGTGCTGCGGCAGTTCGTCGGCAAGGCGGTCCTGAACGGGTTCGACTCGCTCGACTACTGGAACCAGAACTACAATCGGCGCGTGGTCGAAAACGAGGTGAAGAAGCTTGACGCGGCCGCCAAGCGCGAGCTCGCGGAGCAGCTCGTCGAGCAGGCCGAAAAGGCCGAGGGCACCGAGCCGGCGAAGGCCTAGGCGGATGGCGGTCACCACGCGTCCGCTCGAGGCCGGCGGTGGCCTGCTGCCGGTCGACCGCTCGATCGAGTCGCACTGGGTCCGGCCCGGCGCCGCGACCGCGGTGCGGCTGGCGCCGGACGACCGGCTGACCGTGATCAACCACGACGGCGCGCAGGTCGCCGAGCTGACCGTGCTCGACGCCGAGGGCGGTGAGGACGCCGCGGCGATCGGGGCCCGCGCCGATGCCGAGGCGACGGTGCTGCGGGCCCTGGCGGGCAACGGCGCGGCCGACGGGTTCCTCGGGGAGCTCCATGCCCGGGGACTGGTCCCGGCGGACGCGCGGGCGCTGCGCCTGTTCGACAACGACACGCCCCGGGGCTCGAGCGAGGCGTTCACCGCGCAGCGCGAGGCGACCGCGATCGTGGCCGCGCCGGGCGGGCGGGTCGTCGAGGGCGACTGGCCGGCCTCCCCGCTGGTGGTCGAGATCCAGCGCGCGACGCCGCGGGGGTTCGAGGAGGTCGAGCTGCCTCCGCCCCTGGCCGAGCCGAGGCTGGACTTCCGCGTCGACAAGGCGAGCGCGCTCGCCTACGAGGTGCAGGCCGGCGAGTACATCCAGATCATCGACGTCCGGGGGAAGCAGTGCTCGGACTTCCTCGCCTTCAACCAGCGCAAGCTTGAGCAAGGGATCGAGCGCGGCCTCGACGCGACCACGACCCGCTCGCTGATGGGCTCGGTCTACCCGACCCCCGGGCTCTATCGCAAGAGCTTCGACATCGACCAGGACCCGCTGGTGGAGGTGGTCCAGGACACCGTCGGGCGCCACGACAACTTCGGGCTCGCCTGCTTCCCGCGCTACTACGACCAGCTCGGCTACCCGGGGCACATCAACTGCACCGACAACTTCAACGGGGAGTTGGTTCCGCGGGGGGTCGAGCCCCGGGAGGGCTGGAACGCGCTCAACCTCTTCTACAACACGACCTTCGACGCGGCCAACGCCCTGATCGCCGACGAGCCCTGGTCGCGGCCGAGCGACTTCGTGCTGATGCGCGCCTCGAACGACCTGCTCTGCGCCTCATCCGCCTGTCCCGACGACATCGACCCCGCCAACGGTTGGGAGATCACCGACATCCACGTCCGCGTCTATTCGCCCCAGAACAGCTTCTCGCTGGCCATTGCCCATCGCGTCACACCGGAGGCCGAGCCCGTCATGACCAAAGAGACCGCGTTCCACCCCCGCACCTCGGAGCTGACGGGCAACATGGTCGAGTACCGCGGCTACTGGCTGCCGGACTGCTTCACCGGCTCGGGCGGCGGCACGATCGCCGAGTACTGGGCCTGCCGCGAGAAGGCCGCGATCATGGACCTCTCCCCACTGCGCAAGTGGGAGGTGCTCGGCCCCGACGCTGAGATGCTGATCCAGCGGGCGATCACCCGGGACGCGCGCAAGCTCTCGATCGGGCAGGTCACCTACACGGCCGTCTGCAACGGGACCGGCGGCATGCTCGACGACGCCACCGTCTATCGCCTCGGCGACGACAACTTCCGATTCGTGGCCGGCGACGAGTACACCGGCGTGCACTTGAACAAGATCGCCGACGACGAGGGGATGCGCGTCTTCATCAAGCCCTCGACCGACCAGCTCCACAACGTCGCCGTGCAGGGGCCGGCGAGCCGCGAGATCCTCAAGGGGATCGTCTGGACGCCGCCCGATCAGCCTGCCCTGGAGGAGCTGAAGTGGTTCCGGCTGCTGATCGGGCGTATCGGCGACTACGACGGGATCCCGATCGTGATCTCACGCACCGGGTACACGGGCGAGCTCGGGTACGAGGTCTGGTGCCACCCCGGCGACGGCTCCGCGGTCTGGGACGCGATCTGGGCCGCGGGCGAGCCGCACGGCATGGCCCCGCTGGGGCTGTCGGCGCTCGACATGCTGCGGATCGAGTCGGGGCTGATCTTCGCGGGCTACGAGTTCGACGACCAGGTCGACCCCTTCGAGGCCGGGATCGGATTCGCCGTCGCCCTCGACTCCGAGGACGACTTCGTCGGCAAGCAGGCGCTGATCGAGCGCTCCGAGCATCCCCAGCGCAAGCTGGTGGGACTCGAGCTCGAGGGCCAGGAGACCGCGGGCCACGGCGACTGCGTGCACGTGCCCGGCGACCGCGCCTCCGTAGGAGTCGTCACCAGCGGCACCCGTTCCCCCGTGCTGCGCAAGAACATCGCCCTCTGCCGGATGGCGATCCAGCACGCCGAGCCCGGCACGGCGATCGAGGTCGGCAAGCTCGACGGCGAGCAGAAGCGGATCCCGGCGAAGGTCGTGCCGATCCCCTTCTACGACCCGAAGAAGGAGCGCCCCCGCTCCTAGGACCGGGCGACGTCGCCCTGAGGTAGCAACGGGTCAGCGACCTACGACTACGCCATCTCCGCGCCGCTGCTTAGGCCGCCGTACTCACCGCCGTGGAAGAGCAGCGGCTGGGCGCTCTCGTCGTAGCAGGCGTACTCGACGCGGCCGAGGAAGAGGGAGTGGTCGCCGCCCCAGTAGGACTTCTCGACCTTGGAGACGAACTGGGCCGCGGAGCCGTCCACCACCGGCGTCTCGTGCACGATCTCGAAGGCCGGCTCGGGGGTCCCCTCCCCCGCTCGGCCGGCGAAGCGGTCCGAGAGCTCGCTCTGGCCCGCCGCCAGCACGCTGACCCCGAAGCGCTGGCCCTCGTGCAGCATGTTGCACATCTTGGTCCGGCGGTCGACGGAGATCAGTACGAGGGGCGGCTCCAGCGAGACCGACATGAACGCGTTCGCGGTCATGCCGTGGATCTGATCGCCGGCCGCCGTCGTGATCACGGTGACCCCGGTAGCGAACATGCCGAGCGTCTGCCGCAGGGCGGTGGCCGGGTCGTCGCCCTCGATCTCGAGCTCGTCCTTGCCGTCGGGGCCGATCGCGGTCTCGCCGATCCCCTCGGGACCGGAGCCGACCCAGGCCGCGGCCTCAGCGAGGCTGAGGTCGAACTCTGGCGGCTTTGCTCCCTCGTCGGCCACCTGCGCATTATCCACCCGTACCGCCGCTCTAGACTGGCCGCGAGTCAATCGAGCGCCCGTAGCTCAGCTGGATAGAGCGTCCGCCTCCGGAGCGGAAGGCCGCAGGTTCGAATCCTGCCGGGCGCGCCTGGCCTTACTCGAACCCGGCCGCCTCGCGGGCTTCCTCATGGCTGGTGTAGCCCTCGAGCCTGATGATGTCGCGGCCGGCGAAGGTGTAGAGGGCGCCGGCCTCGAACTCGAGCGGGTCCGCGGCGCGATCGATGCGGGCGTTGCCGAGGGCGAGCACGCGATCGTCGTCGACCTCCTCGAACTCGTCGAGCTCCACCTTGAACTCCTCCCCCTGGTCGCGCGAGAGCCGATCGAGCTCGGCGAGGAACTCGCGGACGCCCTCGCGGCCCCTGTAGTCGCTGCGGCCGGTGACGAAGGCGGACACCTCCCACTGGACGTCCGGAGCGAAGCTGGCGACGTAGGCGTCGGCGTCTCCTCGCTTGAAGGCGGCAAACGAGCGCTTCGCCAACTCAAGGTGGGTCGAAGCCACCATTTGAGTATCCCACCGCGACCAGGCGGCGACAAGGCGGCTGGCCGGTGCTGGCCGCGGGTCAGCCGGGCGCCGGGGCGCGCGCCTCCGGGTGCGCCCGGTACCAGTCGATCGTGCGGCTCAGCCCCTCGCGGAGGTCCACCTGGGGCTTCCAGCCGGTGACCTCGCGGATCTTGGCGGAATCCAGGAACTGGCGGTCGATCTCGCCCTTCGGGTTGCCCTCGCCGCGAATGTCCGGCTCGATCTCGGTTCCGGAGAGCTCGCAGATCAGCTCGACCACCTCCCGCACCGCATTGGGGTGCCCCCAGCCGGCGTTGAAGGCCTCGCCCGCGCCGCGCCCCTCCGCCAGCGCCTCGGCGATGGCGACGTAGGCTCGAGCGACGTCCTCGACGTAGAGGAAGTCGCGCTCGGGGCTGCCGTCCGAGCGGATCACGGGGCGGCGGCCCTCCATCACGGCGCTCACGGTCTCAGGCACCAGCCGCGAGAAGTTGAGGTCCCCGCCACCGTAAATGTTCGCGAAGCGCGTCACCGCGACCGGCAGCTGGTAGGTGTGCCAGTAGCTGCGGGCGATCATGTCGGCCGCCGCCTTGGAGACCTCGTAGGGGTAGACCGGCTGCAGCGCCGCGCCCTCCCTGTATGGCAGCACCTCGGGCGGGCCGTAGGCCTTGTCCGAGGATGCGACCACTACCCGGCCCACCCCGGATGTGCGCGCGGCCTCCAACAGGTTCCACGTCCCCTCGATGTTCGACCGGAAGGTCGGGACGGGCGAGTCCAATGCGGTGCCGATGGTCGCCTGCGCGCCCAGGTGGAAGATCGCGTCGGGCCTGTGTCGCTGCAGGACCGCGGCGACGCGCTCGGTGTCGGTCAGGTTCCCCACCTCGTCGGCGACCTCGGCTTCGATCCCCAGCAGGGCCAGGCGTGATCGCCGCGTGCTCGCGCGGTCGAAGCTGACCACCTCGTGGCCGCGCTCCAACAGGAGCTTGGCGAGCCAGGAGCCGCCGAACCCCCGCGCCCCTGTGACCAGGGCCTTCAGGCCGTCTCCATGACGCCTGGCCCCGTCATCTCACGGGCTCCTCGGCCCAGACGCGCCACGGCGGCTCGCCTGAGGCCCACAGGTCGTTGAGCAGGACCGCGTCCTTGTAGGTGTCCATGCAGTCCCAGAAGCCCACGTGCCTGAAGGCGTTGAGCTCGCCGTCGGCGGCCAGGCGCTCGAGGGGCTCGCGCTCGAGCACGCTGTCCTCCGCCAGGTAGGCGAAGACACCGGGCTCGAAGCAGAAGAAGCCGCCGTTGATCCAACGCTCCAGGCTGGGCTTCTCCTCGAAGCCCAGCACGCGGTCGTCCTCGCCCAGCTCGGCGACACCGAACTGGAGCGTCGGGCGCACCACTGTCACGGTCGCCTCAGCGCCGCTCTGGCGGTGTGCGCCGAGCAGGCGCGCGAGGTCGATGTCAGCGACGCCGTCGGCGTATGTCGCGCAGAACGGCTCGCCGCCGAGCCGCTCCTCGACCACTTTTATCCGTCCGCCGGTGGGAGTGTCGAGTCCCGTGGCGGCGCAGTCCACGTCGACTCCGTCGGGCCACTGAGTCTCGCCGGCCCAGGCCTCGATCTGCTCGCCCTTGTATCCCGTGCAGAGCAGGAACCGCCGGAACCCCTGCGCCGCATAGATCGAGATCACGTGCCACAGGATCGGCCGGCCGCCGATCTCGACCAGCGCCTTCGGGATCGACTCCGTGCGCTCGCGCAGACGGGTGCCGCGGCCGCCGCAGAGGATCACAACGGGTTGGTCGGAGGAAGGCACGACGTCGAACCCTAGACCGGAGCCGCGAGGGCGGGCCGGTGCTAGCCGCCGGCGACGGCGGGGAGGATCGTCACCTCGTCACCGTCGGAGACAGCGGTCTCGAGGCCATCCTGGAAGCGGATGTCCTCGCCGCTGACATAGACGTTGACGAAGCGCCGCAGATCCCCGTCCTGGGTGATGCGCTCGCGCAGCCCGTCGTGCTGGTCGAAGACCGCGTCCAGCGCCTCGCCGACGGTGCCGCCCTCGACCACGAGCTCGCCCTCGCCGCCTGTGGCTGCGCGGAGCTGGGCCGGGATCTTGATCGTGACGCTCATCCCGGCGAAATCCTAGACCACGGCCTCGGCCGCGAACTCGCGCTCGAAGTCCTCCAGCGTTGGGTCGATCTCGTGCATGCGGAAGGACTCGCGGGCGGCGTCGAGCGTCTTCAGCCCCTCGCCGGTGATGTAGACGACCACGCGCTCGTCCCGGCTGATATCGCCGCGCTCGGCGAGCTTGGCGAGCACCCCGACGGTGACCCCGCCGGCGGTCTCGGTGAAGATGCCCGTGGTCTCGGCCAGGAGCCGGATCCCGGCGCGAATCTCATCGTCGTCGACGGAGTCAATGCTGCCACCCGTGCCGCGGGCCAGGTCGAGGGCGTAGGGGCCGTCGGCCGGGTCTCCGATCGCGAGGCTCTTGGCGATCGTTTCGGGCTTCTGGGGCTTGCAAACGCTGGTCCCGTCCGCGAACGCCGTCGCGACCGGCGAGCAGCCCTCTGCCTGGGCCCCGCAGAAGGTCGGCAGCTCGCCCTCCACCAGGCCGAGCTCCAGCCACTCGCTGATCCCGCGGCCGAGCTTGGTGAACATCGAGCCCGACGCGATCGGGCCGACGATGCGGTTCGGGAGCTCCCAGCCAAGCTGCTCGATCGTCTCGTAGGCGAGGGTCTTCGAGCCCTCCGCGTAGTAAGGGCGCAGGTTGACGTTGACGAAGGCCCAGGGTCGCTCCTGGGCGAGCTCGGTGCAGAGCCGGTTGACGTCGTCGTAGTTGCCCCGGACGCCGACGAGCTTGGTGCCGTAGATGCCCGTCGCGAGCAGCTTCTGTTCCTCGAGGTCAGAGGGGACGAACACGTAGGAGTCCAGGCCGGCGGCGGCGGAGTGCGCGGCGACGGCGTTGGCGAGGTTGCCGGTGGAGGCGCAGGCGACTGTCTCGAAGCCCAGCTCCTTGGCCTTCGCGACGGCTACTGCCACCACCCGGTCCTTGAACGAGTGCGTGGGGTTGGCAGCGTCGTTCTTGATCCAGACCTCGCCCAGCCCGAGGCGCTCGGCCAGGCGGTCGGCTCGTACCAGCGGGGTCAGCCCGGGCTCGAGCGGGTCGCCCGGGCGCCCGTCGAATGGCAGGAAGTCCGAGTAGCGCCAGATCCCGCGCGAGCCCGCCGAGATCTTGCGTCTGGCCTCGTCGGCGTCGAGCCCGGAGAAGTCGTAGCGGACCTCGAGCGGGCCGAAGCAGCTCTCGCAGAAGAAGGCGGCGCCCAGCTCATAGGACGCTTCGCATTCCTTGCATTTCAGTGAATCGACGGCCATGAGCTCCCTCTACGAAAAAACCTCCGCCTGGTGTGTGGGCGGAGGTTCCGAGGAAACTCTTCCCACATCTTCCAGGCCTGTCGTTCAGTCCTGATGGATTTGGCACCTTCCTCGGACCAGCGTCCGAGGGGGTTGCCGGGGCTTCAACGGGCCATTCCCTCCACCCCTCTTGATGTGGTGCAGCTATGTGACGAGGACTATAACAGCGCCATTCGCCATCGCCTCGGGCACGCCATTGCGCTCGGCGCTCGGCCTCTTGCGTAAAGTTGTCCACGGAATGGACGACCCGACGACACAGCAGGAGCCGGCCGATGCCGAACCTCCCTCGCCCCAGGCTACGCAGGGCCACCCGCGCCGGGGAAGTCGTCGCGCCTGCGGCGCCTGAGCCCCGTACCCCGCACGTAGAGGAGATCGCGGCCGAGGGCCTGCGCTGGGTCAACGTCGAGCGCCCGACCGCGGTCGAACAGGCGTGGCTGGAGGAGCACTTCGACTTCCACCCCCTCGACTTCGAGGACGTTCTGTCGCGCAACCAGCGCCCGAAGATCGACAAGTACGACGACTACCTGTTCATCGTCCTGCACTTCCCGGTCTTCGACAGCGCCGCCGGCCGCCTCGGCACCGGCGAGCTCGACATCTTCGTCGGCCCCGGCTTCCTGATCACGATCCCCAACCAGCCGCTGCAGCCGGTCGAGTATCTCTTCGAGCGCTGCCGCCAGAAGGAGGAGCTCCGCGAGCAGATCTTCTCGCGCGGCTCCGGATACCTGCTCTACCGGATCGTCGACGACGGCTTCGACTACTGCTTCCCGATGCTGCGCAAGATCGGCAACAAGCTCGACGCGCTCGAGGAGGAGATCTTCGAGGGCCGGTCCGAGGAGATCGTGCGCGACATCTCCAACGTCAAGCAGGAGATCATCAACTTCCGCAAGGTGATCCGCCCCCAGCGCCCGGTGCTGCGGGACCTCGAGCGGGTCAAGGACCGGTACCTGGCGCCCGAAATCGACCTCGAGATCTACTTCGACGACATCGTCGACGCCCACGAGCGCATCTGGGACATGCTCGAGAACTACAAGGAGGTCGTCGTCGCCTACGAGGAGACGAACGAGTCCGTGATCTCCCACCGCGTCAACGACATCCTCCGCGTCCTCACCTCGATCAGCGTCATCGTCCTGCCCCTGACCTTCCTGGCGAGCCTCTGGGGCATGAACGTCGGCGTCCCCGGCGAGGGCAACGACACCGCCTTCTACGTGATCGTCGGCGCCATGTTCGCGCTGCTCGTGGTGATGGTCGGCTACTTCCGCCGGCGCGGCTGGCTCTGAGCGGCCATTACGGCCGCGGCCTGATGGCGAAGCCGTAGCATCGCCCGTGTGGCCAACGACCGGATCTGGGCGCCGTGGCGCCTCGAGTACGTGAAGGACGCGAGCAAGGACAACGAGGACGAGTGCATCTTCTGCGCCAAGCTCGGCGACGGAGACGAGCATGACGAGGAGAACCTGATCGTCCATCGCGCCGAGCGCTGCTTCGTGATCCTGAACAAGTACCCGTACACGAACGGGCACCTGATGGTGGCGCCGTACGATCACGTCGGCTCCCTGCCCGCGCTCGATGACGAGACCGTGGCCGAGATGATGTCGCTCTCCAAGCAGGCGATGCGGATCCTCGAAGCGACGTACTCCCCGCACGGCTACAACGTCGGTTTCAACCAAGGCCGTGTCGCGGGCGCCGGCGTCGAGCACCACATCCACATGCACGTGGTGCCGCGCTGGGGCGGCGACACCAACTTCATGCCCGTGCTCGCCGATACCCGGGTGATGCCGCAGACGCTCGAGCAGAGCTACAAGGCGCTCGCCGGCGCGTTCGAATAGCCGCCCGCGACTAACCTGCCCCGGCTGTGGCGATCACCTCTCCCCCGGCCTCCATCTTCAAGGCCTACGACGTCCGCGGCCTCTACGGCTCCGAGATGGACGGCGATACCGCCTTCCTGATCGGGCGCGCCTTCGCGCGCGTGCTGGCCGGCCTGCGCGAGAAGCCCGGCGCCGAGCTGGTCGTCGGACTGGGCCGCGATATGCGCGAGAGCTCCCCCGAGATGGCCGAGCGCACCCGCGAGGGCATGGTCGCCGAGGGCGTGCGCGTGCTCGACGCAGGGCAGGTCGCGACCGAGCAGCTCTATTTCCTGGTCGGCTCGCGTGAGCTCGACGGAGGGGCGATGGTCACCGCCTCTCACAACCCACGGGCCTATACCGGGATCAAGCTGCTGCGCGAGCAGGCGCTGGCGCTGTCGGGCGACGCCGGGATCCAGGACGTCCGCGCGATGATCGAGGCGGGCATGCCGGATCCCCCCGGCGGGGGATCGAGCGAGCCGGTCGAGATCGCAACGGAGTTCCACGAGCACCTCCTCGGCATCGTCGATCCCGGCAGGATCGGCGGCCTGAAGCTGCTCGCCTACGGCAGCGACGGTATGGCCGGGCCGATGATCGGGCCGGTGCTGGAGAGGCTCGAGATCGAGGTTCGCACGGCCTCCTTCGAGCCTCGCAGCGACTTCCCCGAGCGCGGCCCCAACCCGATGCTGGAGGAGAACCGCGTCGAAATCGTCGAGCGAATTCGGGAGGACGAGGTCGACCTGGCGATCGCCTGGGACGGCGACGCCGATCGCTGCTTCTTCTTTGATTCCGACGCGAAGTTCGCCGACGGTGACTTCATCTGTGCACTGCTCGCCGAGGCGATGCTCGCGAAGGAGCCCGGCTCAACCGTCCTCTATGACCCTCGCTCCAGCCGGGCGGTTCCGGACACGGTTGCTGCGCTCGGTGGCCGAACGGACCTGAGCCGCGTGGGCCATGCGTTCTTCAAGGCCCGGATGCGCGAAGAGGACGCGATCTTCGGCGGCGAGGTCTCGGGCCACTACTACTTCCGCGACTTCTACTGCGCGGACTCCGGCTCGATCCCGGCGCTGCTGATGCTTGAACTGCTCGCGACCGAAGGCAGGTCGCTGACCGAGCTGATGGCGGCCTTTCGCTCGCGCTACTTCATCTCCGGCGAGATCAACTCCGAGGTGGCCGACCAGGAGGCGAAGATGGCCGAGATCGAGCGGCGCTACTCCGACGGCGAGATCTCCCACCTCGACGGGGTCTCGGTCGACTACCCCGACTGGCACTTCAACGTGCGCCCCTCCAATACCGAGCCGCTGCTGCGGCTCAACCTCGAGTCGCTGGCCTCACCCGAGCACATGGAGGAGAAGCGGGACGAGGTGCTGGGCCTGATCCGCGAATGAGCCACCAAGGCGCCCCCGGACGCGAAGCGGAGGAGGTGCCGGCGGACGGCGAAGCCGTCCCCAACGCCGTCTGGCAGCGGATCGCGGACGCGGGCATCCGCACCCTCCGGATACCCACCCCCTTCCAGGTCGGGCGCGTCAACTGCTACCTGCTCGAGGACGAGCCGCTGACGCTGATCGACGCCGGGCCCAACTCCGCCAAGGCGCTGCACGAGCTTGACCGCCAGCTCCGCGCTTTGGGCCACCGGATCGAGGACATCGAGCTTGTGATCATCAGCCACCAGCACATCGACCATCTGGGCCTGGTCGACATCGTGGCGAAGCGCTCCGGAGCGGACGTATCGGCGATCGACGTGGTGGTGCCGTTCGTCGAGAACTTCGGCGATGACGCCGAACGCGAGGATCGGGAGGCCGCCGAGCTGATGTTGCGGCATGGGATTTCCGAGGAGGTCGTGACGGCGCTGCGCCAGGTCGTTGGGAGCTTCCGGGCCTGGGGATCAAAGACGAAGGTCACCGACCCGTTCGAGGACGGCGAGTTCCTGCAGCTGCGCGACAGGGTCCTCGAGGCGCACCTCCGGCCCGGCCACAGCCCCTCGGACACCGTCTTCTGGGACCAGCACCGGAAGATCCTGATCGCGGCGGACCACCTGATCAAGCACATCTCCTCCAACCCACTGATCTCCAGGCCCCTTGACGGGTCGAGCGACCGTCGCCAGGCGCTGGTCGAGTACATCGAGTCCCTCCAGAAGACGCGAGAACTGCCAGCCGAGGTCGTGCTGTCGGGCCACGGCGAGCCGATCACCGACCACCGCGCGCTGATCGACGAGCGCTTCGCCATGCACCAGCGCCGGGCCGAGAAGCTCTACGGCCTGATCGCCGAGCGCTCGCGCACCGGCCACGACCTGGCCCAGGCGCTCTGGGGCGACGTCGCCGTCACGCAGGCCTTCCTGACCCTGTCCGAGGTGATCGGCCACGTCGACTTGCTGATCAATGCCGGGCACGTGCGCGAGGTCGAGGACGAAGGTGTCATCCGCTACGAGGCGGTGCGAGACACGGGTCCGGATCCGCAGCTCGGAAGCCTGATTCCCGGCCGCCGGACCTAGCGCGGTCTAGGGTTCAGGGACCGTGCCGCCGACCGTCGCCCCCGACCGCGAGCAAGCTCCGACGCCCGCGCAGCCGCTGGCCCCGGGGGCTGCCAAGAAGCGGATGCTGATCATCGTCAACCCCTACGCGACCACGGTCTCGGACCGGCTCAAGAACCTGGTCGTGTACGCCCTCCAGGCCCGCTACGACGTCGAGGCGATCGACACCGAGGCCTCAGAGCACGCGATCGAGCTCGGTCGGGACGCCGGCCACGGCGAGTACGACATCGTCGTCGCCTTCGGCGGGGACGGAACCCTGAACGAGGTCGCGAACGGGCTCGCCGGCACCGACGTGCCGGTCTCGGTGCTGCCCGGCGGCTCGACCAACGTCGTCTGCCGCACGCTCGGTATCCCGGACGACGTCGTCGACGCGACCGAGCACCTGATCGCGATCGCCGACGACTTCAGGCCACGCAAGATCGACCTCGGCCGCATCAACGGCCGGCGCTTCGTATTCGCGTGCGGCATGGGCCTCGACGCGACCGTGGTCAAGCGCGTCGACGCCCACCCCAAGATGAAGTCGAGGGCGGGCCAGTGGTACTTCACCTGGGCGGCGATCTCCGGCTTCTATCGCGAGTACCTGCGCAATCCCGTCCGGATGTCCGTCGAGCTCGAGGGCAACCGCTTCGAGAGCGTGACCACGATCCTCCAGAACTCGGACCCGTTCACCTACTTCGGCGACCGCCCCGTCCGGGTCTGCGACGGCGCGGCCCTGGACAACGGGACGCTTTCGCTGGCGGCGTTGCGCCGTTCGGCCCAGCGCGACATGCCGACGATCGCGAGCCGCGTGCTCGGCACCGGCGAGCGCACGCGCCCGGCCCAGCACCGCCAGATCGACCACGCCGAGGGCGTCACCGAGGCGTTGGTGCAGTCGATCTCCGAGGACGAGAGCGGCACCCTGCGCCGCTTCCCGGTCCAGGTCGACGGCGACTACATCGGCGACTTCGCCGAGCTGGACGTCAGCGTCGAGCCTCGTGCGCTGACGATCGTCGCCTAGGTTCCGAGACTCAGCGGCAATACGCGTTGGTGACCAGGGTGATCGAGGTCGTGCCGCTGCTCGGAGTGGCCGAAGAGGTCCAGCCCGACCCGGCCCGCTTCGTTTCGTAGACGAGGGCTGCGTTGAGGAGGCCGCCGACCGGGGTGCTGGTCGCGAAGCCCCCGCCGGTCAGCCCGGTCCCCTTCGGGCAGCCGGGGGTGAGAGCGTTGTGGATGCTGCCCAGCGGCCCGGCAACCGCGGCGTCCTCGAAGCGGGTGGCCAATTTCGCCTTCGGCGCGCAGTACACGTGAGCGGTCAGGGTGCGGGCGGCGCTGCCGCTCAGTCTCGTCGCGTCGACGACCCAGCGCGACCTGCTGGCGCCAATCGAGCGCGAGACGAGGCTCGAGTCAGTCGGGCTGGCCGCCTGGGTCAAAAAGCCGCCAGAGAGAGCGATGTTGCCCTTCGGGCAGCGCGCCTGAACGACCGCGCTGGAGTCGGCAGTCGCCGGCAGCGGGACCGTCGCGCTCCGGGCCCTGATCTTGACGTTCAGCGGGGCGCAGTAAGCGAAGGCAACGAGCTCGTCGCCGCCGGCGAAGTACTGGGCGCCCGACACGCTCCACCCCCGCGCCCCCGAGCGCTGCGACTCGAACACGTTCAGCCAGTGGCTCCCTACGGCGGGAACGGTTGTCGAATAACCCCCGCCGAGCACCTTGGTCCCCTTCGGGCAGACGGCGGTGGTCTCGGCGATGCTGAACGCGCCGGAGGTGCTGGCCCTGCCGATCCCGGTCTTCAACTTTCCGCCGCCCTTCCGCGCACCGGCCGCCGGCGCGACCGAGAGCGCCAGCGCCACGATGGTCACTGCGGCCAGGATCGCTGCCCTCTTCACCCTGTCCCTCCTCCTCCGGTCCGCTGCGGCCTGGAGTCTAGGCTGCGCTGATGGCGGACACCGGGGACTGCGCCTTCTGCCGCATCGCGAGCGGCGACGAGCCGGCGACGGTGGTGTTCGAGGACGCCGAATCGCTCGCGTTCCTCGACAACCGCCCCCTCTTTCACGGTCACAGCCTGCTGATCCCGCGCGACCATCACGAGACGCTCGCGGACCTGCCCGACGAGCTGGTGGCGGCGCTCTTCCGCAACGCGAGGCTGCTGAGCCGCGCGATCCCGGATGCGATGGGCAAGCCGGGCTCGTTCGTGGCGCTCAACAACGTCGTCAGCCAGAGCGTCCCTCACATGCACGTGCACGTCGTACCGCGCGTCCCCAAGGACGGCTTGCGCGGGTTCTTCTGGCCCCGCACCAAGTACGCCTCCGAGGCCGAGATGAAGAAGGTCGCCGCGAGCGTGCGGAAGGCGGTCAGGCGCTACTTGTAGGTGCGCTTTGCCGAGTCGGGCGAGCCGAAGGGAACCTCGCCTGTCAGCTTCAGCTTGGCGCTGTTGCGATCGCCCAGCTTCGACTTGCCGGCCTTGCTCAGCTTCAGCTTCAGCTTGCGGCTCTGGCCGGCCGCGAGGTCGAAGGCCTTCTGGGAGGCGACCGTGCTCTTGCCGAGCTTCAGCTCGAGCTCGACGTCGTCGCTCTTTGTAAGAGCCTTGACCGTGACCGGCAGCTTGCCCTTCCTGGCGATCTTGTCGAGCTTGCCGGCGCCGAGGATGACGTCGATCTTGGGCCGCGCCAAGGCGGCGCCCAGGCCGGAGACCTGGAGGTTGCCCTGCATGCTCAGCGGGTGGGTCGTGCAGAAGAAGGCATAGGTGCCCGCGGTCAGGTACTGGGTGCCCTCCACGGTGGAGGTGCCGTTGCCGATCGTCGGGCTGATGAAGAGGAAGTCGCCGTCGGGGCCGTTTGTCCGAGCGGTGACGTTGTGCTGGTTGACGCCGGCGTTCTGCAGCGTCGGGCGGTCCCCCTGGTCCATCGCGTAGGTGGCGGCGGCGAAGAAGTCGTCCGAGGCGACGATCGTCTCGGCGACACCGAAGGCGCTCCTGGCCGCGATCGCGGACGTCGATTGCCGCGGCAGCGAATGCCGCGGCGAAGGCCCTGCGCCCTCTCCCTGGAATCGACATCGCGTCCAGAATAGCGCGGGTGATTTCAAGTCAAACTAAACCGGGGCCCCCGGAATTCTCGCCCTCGGCCGCCCGACGAGATCAGGAGCCGGGCGTGACGCGATAAGCGTCGAAGACCGAGTCGAGGTTGCGCAGGCGCGAGATCGCGCCCTTGAGCTGGTCGGTGTCGCCGACCTCGACCACGAATCGGTTCTTCACCATCGGGTGCTTGGTCGCGCAGCGCGCCTCGAGGATGTTGATGCCGGCCTCGGCGAATGTGCGCGAGAGGTCCTCGAGCAGCCGGTGGCGATCCCACGCGTCGACCTGGAGCTCGACCCGGTAGCCCGCCTCGTTGTCGCCGTCCCAGCTCACCTCGGTGAAGCGCTCCGGCGCCTTGCGCAGGGCCTCGACGTTGCGGCAGTCCTCGCGGTGCACGGTGATCCCGCGCCCCAGCGATACGTAGCCGACGATCTCGTCACCGGGGACCGGCCGGCAGCACTTGGCGAGGCGCACGGCGACCTCGTCCACGCCCTTGACCTTGATCCCGAAGCTGGTCGCCTCCTTGACGCGGCGGCGCGAGTCGTCGCTCCCCTTGATCAGGCCCTCGGCGGGCTCCTCCTCGACGGCCTCCCCGCGCTTCAGGCGCTGCATCACCTTGTTGGCGACGACCTTGGTCGAGATCTTCGACTGACCGAGCGCGATGTAGAAATCGTCGGCCTTGCGGAAGCCCATCTCGCGGATCACGTCGACCAGCAGCGGCGATCCGGCGACCTTGGAGTGCGGCAGCCCGCGCTTCTTCAGCGCATCGGCCAGCGCCTCCCGCCCGCGGCGCTCGGCGTCCTGGCGACCCTCCTTCTGGAACCAGGCCCGGATCTTGTTGCGGGCGCGCGAGGTCCTGACCAGATTCAGCCAGTCGCGCGAGGGGCCGCGGCCCTGCTTCGTGGTCATCACCTCGACGATGTCGCCGCTGCGCAGCTGGTAGTGCAGCGGCACGATCTTGCCGTTCACCTTGGCGCCGACGCAGCGATGCCCGACGTCGGTGTGGATGGAGTACGCGAAGTCGAGCGGGGTCGAGCCGGCCGACAGGTTCTTGACCTCGCCCTTGGGCGTGAACACGAACACCTCGTCCTCGAACAGGTCGACCTTGAGCGCCTCCAGGAACTGCTTCGGGTCGGCCTCCTTCTCGTTCTCCAGCAGCTGGCGGAGCCACGTCATCTTCTCCTTGCCGGCCACCTCCGCCCCGTCCCCCTCCTCCTTGTAGATGACGTGGGCGGCGATCCCGTACTCGGCCAGGTCGTGCATCTCGGGCGTGCGGATCTGGATCTCCAGCGGCCGCCCCTCGGGCCCGATCACCGTCGTGTGGAGCGCCTGGTACATGTTCGCCTTCGGCATCGCGATGAAGTCCTTGAAGCGCCCCGGCAGTGGCTTCCACAGCGAGTGGATGATCCCGATCGCCCCGTAGCAGTCCTTGACCGACCCGACCAGCACGCGCATCGCGGTCAGGTCGAAGATCTCGTTGAACTCGCGGCCCTTGCGGGTCATCTTCGTGTAGATCGAGTAGAAGTGCTTGGCCCGGCCGGAGATCTCGGCCTCGATCCCGACGGCCTTCAGCTCCTTGGAGAGGAACTTGCCGGCGTCGGTGACGTAGGTCTCGCGCTCGGCCCGCTGCTGGGCGACCAGCTCCTTGATCTCCTCGTATTTGCGCGGGTGCAGGGTCGAGAAGGCGAGATCCTCGAGCTCCCATTTGATCGCGTGGATGCCGAGGCGATGGGCCAGTGGGGCGAAGATCTCGAGCGTCTCGCGCGCCTTCTCCTGCTGCTTCTTCTTGTCCAACGCGCCGAGCGTGCGCATGTTGTGGAGGCGGTCGGCCAGCTTGATCAGGATCACCCTGACGTCGGTGGCCATCGCCACCATCATCTTGCGGTAGTTCTCGGCCTGGCGCTCGTCGCGGCTCTGGAAGGTGATCTCGGTCAGCTTGGTGACGCCGTCGACGAGCTGGGCGATCTCGTCGCCGAAGCGCTCGCGGACCTGCTCGAGGCTGGCGCTTGTGTCCTCGACGGTGTCGTGCAGCAGCGCCGCGCACAGGGTCGCGGTGTCGAGCCGCAGCCCCGCGCAGATCCGCGCGACGCCGAGCGGATGGGTGATGAAGTCCTCGCCGGACTTGCGCTCCTGGCCGGCGTGGCTCTCGCAGGCGAAGGCGAAGGCGCGCTCGATGTCCTCGCGCTCCCCCGACGCCGCCGAATCGGTCGCGTACTCCTGCATGACGGCGAAGAGGTCGCCCAGCAGCGCGCGTTGCTCTGCGGTGAGCTCGCGGGTGATCGCGTCCGCGCGCGGCGCGCTGCTCCGCTTCGGGGGCTCGCCGACGCGCAGGTGCCCGCGGCGATCGCCGTCCTTCAGCTGCTCTGTGCTCTGCTTTGCAGGAATCGCTTCGCCTCCTCGTGCCTGGCGACGCATGCCCCGTAGGACCGCGATCGCTCAAGCTGGGTCTGCTCCGAGGATAAGACCCTCAGCCCCGAAGCGCCGGAATCGGGGGTCCACTCGCAGAGCCCGAGCTCGTCGAGGATGGCCACGCAGCGGCCGGCAAGCTCGGGCGTGCGGGGGAATTCGCCGGCGCCCGCGAGGAGCGAGCGCAGCTCCTCGCCGCGGGCCTCGCCGCCCCGCTTTACCAGCAGCCGCCAGACCTGCTCGACGGCGCCGCGCGGATCCCACTCCAGCGCCAGGCAGCGCCGGGCGAGCTCGGCCTCGGGAGGCCCCCAGGCGAGGTGCAGGTAACCCGGCCCCAGCCGGGCGAGTTCCTCGAGCGGCTCGAACGGGGGCGGGTCGACCAGGACCACGTGCGCAAAGCGCCCGGCCACGTCGGGCCGACGCGCCAGCGCGCCCCAATCCGACAGCACGAGGCCGGCGCCGTCCGTCGCAAAGGCGCTCTCGAGCGCGCGGTCCCCGCATCGGCAGCAGGCGAGCACCGGCTTGCCGGCTCCGAAACGGCGCGGGTCCGCCGCCGAATCGGCCAGGGCTCGGCGGCGGCGCGCGTCCACGCAGAGCGCGAGCACCGGCTCGCCGCTGGAAACCAGCTCTGCGATCGCTGCCACCGCAGCGCCGCCCCGGCGATCGACGATCTCGCGCGCCGGCCCCGTCCCGGCCCGGCGCCCGAGCGCGGGCGGGAAGGACTCCTCGGCGCGCCCTACCTCGGCCTCCAGCCGCGCCCACCATTCCGCATCGGAGGACGGGCAGCCGCCCTCGGCGCAGCTGATTCCCTCGGCCCCCTCGGGGGGTTCGGCGAGCGGGTAGAGCTCACGCAGCACGACCCGCGGCTGGACGGCGCCGTTCCAGCGGTCGACCTCGACTCTGACCGAGAGGTCCAGCGACTGGTCCTGGCGCGACTCGAGCGCGCCGTTGATGCCGAAGGCGACGCCCTGCGCGCGGCCGGTCCCGCTCTCGAGGTCGAACCGCGAGTGCTTGCCCTCCTGGCCCAGCGGACGCACGGTGCGCAACCGCGCGGAGGGCACGATCAGCCGCGGGTCGGGGTTGCCCTGGCCGAACGGCGCGAGTCGTTCCAGCTGCTCAGCCAGGTCCATGCCGATTCCTTCGGGACCGACGCCGACGAGGGCGTCGATGTGCTCGGTGCGGACGAGCTGCTCGGGGTCGATCGCCTCGGCGGCGTGGGCGACGAAATCCTCGCGGAAGGCGTCCACGCGGTCGCGCGGCAGCTCCAGCCCCGCCGCAGCGCGGTGCCCGCCGTGGCGGGTCAGGTGCTCCGAGCACGCGTCCAGGGCCGCGATCAGATCGAAGCCCGGGATGCTGCGCGCCGATCCGCGAGCCGCGTCGCCGTCGATCGCAAGCAGCACCACCGGCTTCCAGTGACGGTCGGCGAGCCGCGAGGCCGCGATGCCGACGACGCCGGGGTGCCAGCCCTCCCCCGCCAGCACCAGCGCCGGCGCTTCGGCCTGCTCGGCGGGCAGCGCGGAGCGCGCCTTCTCGGCACCGTCGGCGACTTCGCGCTCGGTTGCCCGGCGCTCGGAGTTGGCCTTGTCGAGCTCGGTGGCGATCGCCTCGGCGCGGGCGGGGTCGTCGGTCAGCATCAGCTCCACTCCGGCGTCGGCCCGGTACAGGCGCCCCGCCGCGTTGATCCGCGGCGCCAGCCGGAACCCCAGGGCGTCCTCGGCAATTCCCTCGGGCTCCACCTTGGCGGCAGCCATCAGCGCGCGCAGGCCAGCGCGGGGCGCGGTGCGGATCACGCCCAGCCCCTGGCGGACCATCCGCCGGTTCTCGCCGATCAGGGGGACCATGTCCGCGACCGTCGCCAGCGCCACCAGGTCGAGCTCTTCGCGCTCGTCGCCGCCGAGGGCGGCGGCCCGCCGCAGCGCCAGCGAGAGCTTGTGGGCGACTCCGGCGGCGCAGAGCGCGCTGAACGGATAGCCGCTCACGACCGGGTGCAGGATCGGGCAGTCGGGCAGCAACCATTCCGCGGCGGCTGCTCCGCTTCGCGTCCGCGGCCGCCTTGGCGGCTCGTGATGGTCGGTGACCACCACGTCGACCCCGGCGGCGCGCAGCGCCGCCACCTCCTCAACAGAGCCGATCCCGCAGTCGACGGTGATCACCAGCTGGGTGCCGCGGGCCTTGAGCGTCTCGACCGACCCCGCGCTGAGCCCGTAGCCGTCGCCCATGCGATCGGGAATCAGCCAGTCGCACTCGGCCCCGAGCGCCCGCAGCGTCGAGACGAGGATGGCGGTCGAGGTGACCCCGTCGACGTCGTAGTCGCCGTGGATCGTGACGCGCGCGCCACGCCGGGCGTGGCCCAGCGCCAGCTCGACCACGTCGTCCATCCCGTCGAACTCGAGCGGGTCGTGCTCGTCCCCTGCCTCCAGGAACTCGCGGGCCGCCTCGACGGTGCGATAGCCGCGCCGCACGAGCGTGACCGCGATCGGCTCGGCCAGCTCAAGCGCCGCCGCGATCCGCCGAGCCTCCCCATAGTCGTAGGGATCGGCGACGAACGCTCGTGCCGGCTCGGTCGAGGCCACCGACCCACAGTAGGTTCGGCCCCTGACGGAACCGGGCGCCTGAGGCTACGCGCGAGGCGTCGGACCGACCCGCTCGGAGCGCAGGCCGGCGGCGTAGACGACCGCGAGTCCGATCGCGGTGCCGGGGACCGCGTACAGCGCGGTCGCCACGTCGGTCTCGCCGATGCCCTGGCCGAGGGCGACCTGGGCGATCGCGCCGGTGATCATGGCGCCGGCCGACGCGCCCAGGAAGGCGCCGACGATGCCGCCCCAGAAGCGGTCCGGGAGGAAGACCGTGAAGTGCCAGAGGGCGACTCCCATCGTGAACCAGACGAGCGCGGCCATCAGGTGGGTTCCCTCATGGTGGCCCTCCTCATCGTGGCCCTCATCATCGTGGTCTCCCGTGCTTGCGCTTGCGCCGCTTGCCCTTGCGGCCGCCGCCGCCCGAGTCTCCCTGGATCCGGCGCAGGGCGGCCGCGCTCGCCTCGCTCAGCTCGGGCTTGTCGCCGAGGCCGTCACCGGCCTGCTCGTCCCCGCCGTCGGCGGCGGGCTCGGGCGCGGCGGGAGCGGGCTCGCCCGGCTGGTCGCTGCGCTCGGGCGCGGGCGCGGGCTCCGGCTCCGGGGCGGGCGGAGGCGCCATCGACGGGGGCTGGTCTCCCAGCACGCCGGGAACCGCCGAAGTGGGCGCGGGAGCAGCGGGCTCGGGCGCTCGAGGCGGCGGCTCGGGCTCGGGCGGGACGTCTCCGGTCGCGGGCCCGTCCTCCAAGCGCGAGATCACGTTCTCCTCGGGGAAGGGGGGCACGGTGCCCATCTGCTCCTCGATCCGCTCGCGGCGGCGGCGGTACGCGGGCTCGCGCTCCTTCCATGCGGTCAGGACCGGGGCGGCGATGAAGATCGAGGAGTAGGTACCGGACGCGATCCCGACCAGCATCGCGAAGGCGAAGTCCTGGAGGGTGGTGCCGCCGAAGATGTAGAGGACGCTGACCAGGAAGACGCTGGAGAGGCCGGTGATCAGCGATCGGGTCAGGACCTCGCTCATCGAGCGGTTGACGATCTGGCTGAAGGTCGCGCGCGGCAGGCGCGGCACGTTCTCGCGGATCCGGTCGAACACGATCACCGTGTCGTAGAGCGAATAGCCGAGGATGGTGAGGAAGGCCGCGACGGTGCCCGATGTCACCTCCCGCTCGCTCAGGGAGTAGACGCCGCCGGTGATGAGGATGTCGTGGATGACGGCGATGAGCACCGGCACCGCGTACTTGGGCTCGAACCGGAAGGCGACGTAGGCGCAGATCACCAGCAGCGAGAAGATGATGGCGTAGACGGCGCTGCGGGCCACCTGCTCGCCGAAGGTGGGGCCGATGCTCTGGCTGTCGAACCCGTTGGGGACGATCCCGAAATCGGACTCCAGCGCGGGCTGGATCTGCTGCACCTGCTCGGGCTCGATGTCGGCTTCGATCTGGATCACGTTCGCTCCCAGCTCCTCGCTGGTCGCCTCGGTGATCTCGGCGTCAGGGATGCCCGCCGCGTCGAGCGTGCTGCGCACCTCCTCGACGGTCGCGTCCTGCTGCAGCCCGGCGGTGATACGGCTGCCCGATTCGAAGTCGAGCCCGAGGGTGAGCCCGAGGGTGGCGAAGGAGAGGGCGCCGACCAGCAGGATCAGCCCCGAGACCGAGAAGAAGTACTTGCTGAGGCCCGTGAAGTCGAAGTGCCATCGCACCCGCTCCTCCACGGTCCCGCCCAAGAAGGCGGTTGACTTCATGAAGTTCGAGCGGCCGAACAGACCCAGGAACGCCTGGGTGAAGACGACGGCGGTGAACAACGAGGCGATGGTCCCGACGCCCAGCGTGAAGGCGAAGCCCTTGACCCCCGCCGTGGAGAGAACGAAGAGGATGAAGGCCGTGATCAGGACGATCACGTTCGCGTCGATGATGGTCCCGATGCCCTTGCGATAGCCCGTGGCGATCGCAGAGGGCATGGATTTGCCCGCTCTCGCCTCCTCCTTTATTCGCTCGAAGATGACGACGTTGGAGTCGGCGGCAACTCCGATCGTGAGGATCAGGCCCGCGATGCCCGGCAGGGTCAGCGTGATCGGGATCAGCTCGACCAGCGCGTAGAAGAAGATCCCGTAGAGGATCAGCCCCAGCGCCGCCACCACCCCGAGGAAGCGGTAGTAGGCGATCAGGAAGAGGATCACCAGGATCAGGCCGGCGAGCCCGGCCTTCAGGCCCTGGTCCAGCGCCTGCTCGCCGAGCGAGGCCGAGACGGTCGACTGCGAGATCAGCTTCAACTCGATCGGCAGGGCGCCGATCTTCAGGAACTGGGCCAGGTCCTGGGCCTCCTGGATCGAGAAGCTCCCTTCGATCTGGGCGCCCGTGCGGCCGTCGATCCCCTGCGGGTTCTCGGCGAAGTTGATGATCGGCCGGCTGACGACCTCGTCGTCGAGCACGACCGCGAAATGGTCGGAGAAGTCGGCGGCCTGCTGCGCCGAGGTGCCGGGCGGGGCGGTGTTCAGCCCGCGCTCGGCGATCGCCCTGGTGACCGACTCGAACGCCTTGCGGCCGTCGTCGTTGAACTCGAAGGCGACGTTGGGCTGGTTGGTGTTGGGGTCCTGCTGCTGCTCGGGGTTGCGGATCTCATCGCCCGAGAGCGCGGGCCGGTCCCGCAGCACGTACCAGCCACGGCTCTCCTCGTCGTCGCTCTCGTTCTCAGGGGTGTCGGGATTGTCCGGCGGCGCCTCCTCCCTGACCACGATCGTGCCCTGGGGCACGGTCAGGATCTCACTGCCGGGCGGCTGCTTCTCGTCCGGCTGGTCGACGAACAGGTCGCCCTTTGTCGCCCCCGGCCCGGCCAGCAGCTCCTTCGTCCGGGCATCGAACAGGTAGAACGTCGGTCCCGTGGTGGTGCAGGTGTTCTCGAAGCACTCCGGCTCGCGCTTCGAGGCAAACTCGACCGCGTCGTAGATGCGGGCGAACGGCGTCTCGGTCTCGGCCCCCTCGGAGGCGTTGGGGTTGGGGACGACGTTCGGCTCCCAGTCATAGAAGAAGAGCTGGGCCGTGTCGCCCACCTGAGCGATCGCGCGCTCGGCGTTCTGGACGTCGGGCAGGCCCACCCGGACCGAGTCGGTGCCCAGGCGCGAGATCTCGGGCTCTGAGACGCCGAGGGTGTCGGTGCGCTCGCGGATGATCTCGATCGAGCGGTCCATGTCCTCGCCCTCGATCTCGGGGTTCTGAGGCGTGGGGCGACCCTGGTAGATGAGCTCGGTGCCGCCGCTGAGGTCGAGGCCGAGCTTCGTGTCCTTGGACTGGATCACCGCCAGCGAGGCCAGCGTCAGCCCGAGCACGAAGAGGAGGACGAAGAGGTTGCGGCGGCGGCTGCCCACGGCGGGCCTTCCCTACTCGGGGGTGAGGACGAGCAGCAGCCCGCCGTCGTCGTCGTAGGCGGGAAAGACGTCGGCGACGGCTTCGGTGGGGAGGTCACCCTCGGCGTTGACCGCGACCTTCTTGCCGAGCGAGCGCACGCCCCACTCCAGCGTGGTCTCGATCGGATCGGTCTCGCCGTTCTTGTCGATGTCGGCGGTAGTGCCGCCGTCGCCCTTGTCGATCCACACCAGTCCCAGTACGTCCTTGACCGAGCGGCCGATCGCGTCCTCGTCCTTGAGGCCGGTCAGCTCGAAGGCGTTCTTGCCCAGGTCCAGCAGGCGCCCGTCCTTGTCGCAGGTGAAAAAGGCGGCTCCCGGCGCCGGGTAGTAGTCGTCCAGCAGCTCGAAGAGGAAGCCGAAGCCGCACTTGGAGCAGCCCTTGGGCCGGTTGGAGAAACCGACCGTGCGCTCGCCGCTCAGCTCCCTGTTGCCGCAGTTGGGACAGATGAAGAAGGGCATCGGCGAAAGGCTAGCCGACGGCCTCAGCGAGGGCTAAGGCAAAACGTGCCTAGAAGAGGCTGGCGACGCCCTCGGGGGCCTCGAGCCCCAGGTGCTCGTAGCCGCGCTCGGTCAGGACCCGCCCGCGGGGGGTGCGCTTGACCAGGCCCTGCTGCAGGAGGTAGGGCTCGAACACGTCCTCGACCGAGTCCGGCTCCTCGCCGATCGCCACCGCGAGGGTCGAGAGGCCGACCGGGCCACCCGCGAACTTCTCGGCGATCGTCGTCAGCAGCCGGCGGTCGTGACGGTCGAGGCCCGACCCGTCCACCTCCAGCAGCGCCAGGGCCTCGGAGGCCACGGCGTCGTCGATCGCCCCGGTCCCGCGGACCTCCGCGAAGTCGCGCACCCGGCGCAGCAGGCGGTTCGCGACCCGCGGCGTCCCTCGCGCGCGCGAGGCGATCTCCCCCGCCCCCGCCTCGGTCACCTCGGTGCCGAGAATGCCGGCCGAGCGCAGCACGATCTGGCGCAGGTCGGCGGCCTCGTAGTGCTCCAGGCGGTGGCAGACCCCGAAGCGGTCGCGCAGCGGCGTGGTCAGCAGCCCCGTGCGGGTGGTGGCGCCGATCAGCGTGAACGGCGGCAGGTCGAGCGTGACGGTGCGGGCCCCCGCTCCCTGCCCCAGGACGACGGGCAGCCGCCGGTCCTCCATGGCGGGATAGAGCGTCTCCTCAACCGCGCGGCCCAGGCGGTGGACCTCGTCGATGAAGAAGACACTGCCGGGCTCGAGCGCGGTCAGGAAGGCGGCGATGTCGGCCTTGCGCTCGAGCGCCGGGCCCGCGGTGTGCACCAGCGGCGCGTCGAGCTCGGCGGCGATGATGTGCGCCAGCGAGGTCTTGCCGAGCCCGGGCGGGCCGGCCAGCAGCACGTGATCGAGCGCCTCGTCGCGGCGCCGTGCGGCCTCGATGAAGACCCCGAGTTGCTCGGTCACCTGGACCTGGTTGATGAAGTCCGCCAGCGTCGGAGGGCGCAGCGAGCGATCGAAGTCGTCTTCGGCCCCGACGGCCCGAGCGTCGTGGATCTCGATCTCGTCCGCATCAGGCGTGCGGATGCCCTTGCCCGGCTCCAGCGTCATTGCATCCCCCTCACGCGGCCTTCGCCCCCGCGGCGTTGCGCAGCGCCGCCTGCACGATCTCCTCGGCGCTCTCGCCCTTGGCTTCGTCCAGCAGGCGCTCGGCCTCGGGCGGCGTGTAGCCGAGGTTGAGCAGCCCCTCGCGGGCCATCGCCCGCGGGTCCTCCTCGCCGTCAGCGACGGATCCGTCAGCGTCGCCCTCGATCTCGCCCGCCACCTTCTCGCGCAGCTCGACGATGATCCGCTCCGACGTGCGCTTGCCGATCCCGGGCACGGCCTGGAAGCGCTTGGCGTCGCCGGCCGCGATCGCCCTCAGCAGCTCGCGCACCGGGCCTCCCGAGAGGGCGGCGATCGCGACCTTCGGCCCCACCCCGCTGACGGAAATGAGGTGCAGGAAGAGGTCGCGCTCCTCCTCGCTGGCGAAGCCGTAGAGGCTGAGCGCGTCGTCGCGGGCGACCAGGTGGGAGTGCAGTGTCGCGCGCTTGCCGCGTGCGGGCACCGACTTCAGCGTCTCGGCCGAGACGGCGAGCCTGTACCCGACGCCGCCCGCCTCGACCACGACGTAGTCGGGGCGGCGCACCAGCACCTCGCCTGCGATGGAGGCGATCATGGGAACTGATTCTGGGCGCCCGCTCGGATGCCTTCCCGCGCCCAGGCGGGGTAGCCCGGGAGCCGTTCAGCCGGCGAGGCGCTGGCGGGCGGCCACGGCAGTGGTGCCGACAGCCGGCCGGCCGAATTCGCCGGCGGCGTCCGCGGCGGCGGCACCGCCCGCGTGGCAGATCGCCACCGCGAACGCGTCGGCGGCGTGATCGGGCGCCGGGGGCTCCGGGAGCCCGAGCAGGGTCGCCACCATCCGCTTCACCTGGCCTTTCTCGGCCGAGCCGGAGCCGCAGACCGCCTTCTTCACAGCCTGCGGGGTGTAGTCGAAGCAGGGGATGCCGCGCTGGGCGGCCGCCAGCATGACGACGCCCCGCGCCTGCCCCACCGCGAGCGCCGAGCTGACGTTCTTGCCGAAGAAGAGATCCTCGAGCGCCAGCGCCTTGGGCTCGTGCCACTCGATCAGCTTTCCCAGCGCTTCGTGGATGCTGGCGAGCCGGTCCTCAGCCGGCAGCTCCGGGAGGGTCTCGATCACCCCGCCGTCAAGGGCGACCATCCGGTCGTTGATGGTGCGGACGACGCCGAATCCGGTGTTGGCGGCCCCGGGATCGATGCCGATCACGATCATGCCTCCTGATTCTCTCCCCCACCCCGGATGTCCTTCAGGAGCTGCGGAAAGGCGAACCCGGAATCTGGGCGAAGGAGCCGGGGCCGCCCGCATGGCGGGCGGCCCCGTCAGGTCACGGTTTCCGAGGCTTGATCCGGACCCTGAAGCAGTTGAGCGTGCCTACGTCGCCGGCGGTGTCGTCCAGGATTCGGAGCGTCCAGCTGCCGCGCATCCTGGAGCCGTCGACGATGTTGAGCGGTGCCGGCAGCCCCTGCGGCTCAACCGTCCCTGCCCACGGCGCCAGGATCTCGCCGGGTTCGTCCACGACCGCGGCGTTCGAGAGGAAGTTGAACGTCTCGTCGTTGAACGTGGTCAGCCCCCCGTTGCAGCTGGCGTCGCCCGACCCGTAGCCCGCTGTGCCCACCGGCCCCGAGTTGTCGAACGCCAGGCCGACCGTGGCGCCGTTGGGGGCGATCAGGAAGATGTCGAGGTCTCCGGGCTCGGGGTGGGTGATGCGGATGCCGACGTCGGCGTCCGCGACCTCCTTGCCCTTCCACGATTTCCCGATCTTGATCGTGGCGTCGAGCTGGCCGGGAAAGCTCGCCCCGGGCGGGTCGTCTGGGATCAGAAACTGCGTGCCGTTCTGAAAGGTCCTGGCCTTGTTCCCGCTCTTCTTCTTCTTCGCGCCCTCCGCGGCGGTGCCGGCGAGGCCGACCGTGACGCTCGCGGCGAGCGCGAGCACACCGACCAGCGCCAAACGCGAGTGCTTGCGATTCACCGTTGCTCCCTCCGTTCGCTTTCAGTTCCAGCCCTGCCCGCGAAAGCGTACCCGCGATCGCGACCCTAAGAACACACCCCCAGGGCATAGGATGCGGCGCATCTGCGGCGGGGACCACGATGGGACGGTGAGGCGCCGCGGCGCGACCGTGGTGATGGCGCTCGCAGCGCTGATCTCGCTCGCCGGCCTGGCGCCGGCCGTGGACGCAAAGAAGAAAAAGAAGGCCGGGAGCGCAACCACGAAGAGCGCCTTCACGGCCTTCACGGCCGGGACGGCGGTGTCGGGAACCCCTACCTGCAAGGGCAAGTCACACGCGACCGGCGGCGGCTACGCGGTAGCTCCCAACTTCGCGCCACCCAGCACCGGCTTGCGGACGCTGCCGCTCTCCTCAACGCCGAGCGGGTCCAAGCGGTGGACCGGCTCCTCCGCGGCGTTCACGGTGCCCTCGGCCACAGGCAGCTTTACGACCTTCGTCCGTTGCGAATCGAACAACCAGGGCTCGATCGCGCTTCGGGCCTCGAGCTCGAGCACCTATCAGAGCGGCGAGTACAAGAACCTGGTCTTCAACTGCCCCAAGGGCACCCACGTGATCGCGGGCGGGTTCGCCGGCGACGGCCCGGCGAACCTCGCCAACCCGGCCACGTTCCGCATCCTGCAGCTGGGCTCGCGGAGGACCGGATCGCGTCAGTGGACGGTCTCGGCCTTCAATCGCAACGGAGGCCCGCCGGCGACGGTGACCGGGCACGTCGTATGCGAGCGGAACGCCAAAGGCGACAGCGTCAGCGAGGTCTCCTCGGTCGCGCAGGTTGTGAATGACTCCCGAATCGCCATCGATCCCACCTGCCCGAAGGGAAAGCACGTCGTCTCGGGCGGTTTCTTCCTCTCGATTGGGGCAACCATCGTCCCCCTCGCGAGCGTCGATGAGTTCCAGCCAGTGGGCAAGCGTGGCTGGCACGTGGGCCTGTTCGAGTTCCCGGGTGCGGCCCTGCCGCCCGAAGGCAGTCAGCTGACCGGGTACGCGTACTGCAAGGCCGGCTAGGCCCGCCGGTCAGCCGCTAGCAGCGGCGCGCTCGAGGATCTCCTCGGGCACGTCGAAGTTGGCGTGGACCGAGTCCACGTCGTCGTGCTCCTCGAGGGCGTCCATCAGCCGCAGCAGCGCCGGGGCCTCGGACTCGCCGACCTCGACCGTGCTGCTGGGCTCCATCGAGAGCTCGGCTGACTCGATCTCCACGCCGGAGCCCTCGATCGCCGAGCGCACCGCCGCCAGGTCGGCCGCGGCGGTGATCACCTTGAGCACGTCGCCGTCGGCCGCGACGTCGGTGGCGCCGGCGTCGATCGCCGCCATCAGGTCGTCCTCGCCGTAGCGCTCGCCGTCGAGCAGGATGACTCCGCGGGTCTCGAACTGCCAGGCGACCGAGTTGGGCTCGCCCAGGCTGCCACCGTGCTTCTCAAAGGCGTGGCGAACCTCTGAGCCGGTGCGATTGCGGTTGTCCGTCAGCGTCTCGACCAGGATCGCGGCGCCGCCCGGGCCGTAGCCCTCGTAGGTGACGGCCTCGATCGCGGCGGCGTCATCGCCCTCGCCGGTGCCGCGGTCGATCGCGCGCTGGATGTTGTCCTTGGGCATCGAGGCGTCGCGCGCCTTCTGCACCGCCAGGCCCAGGGCCGGGTTCGAGTCGGGGTCCCCGCCGCCGTCCCGCGCCGCGACCGTGATCGCGCGAGCGAGCTTGGTGAAGAGCTTGCCGCGCTTCGCGTCCTTGGCGCCCTTCTTGTGCTTGATCGAGGACCACTTGGAGTGACCGGACATGGCGCCGATTCTAGGTCGAACCGGCGCCAGTCCAGCCTTCTACTACTTCTTCTTCTTCGGGTTGGTGGCCGCGATCGTCAGCTTGAAGCAGTCCAGCGTTCCAGCCGGATTCGCGTTGCTGTCGTCCTCGGCCAGCAGGGTCCAGGTGGCGTTGGTCGCCTTCTTGTTGCCCAGCCCCTGGAGCTGGTCCAGGCTCTCCTCGGGCGCGAAGCTGCCCGCGAACGGAGCGTTCAGGCCGGCGGTGCTGATCAGGGTCGGGTTGTCGCTGTCGAACAGCGTGAACTGGCCGACGCAGCCCGCGGTGCCCGAGCCGTAGTTGTTGCCGGCGCCGCCGTTGTCCGAGCTGAGGTTGATCACGCCCCGGGGCGTCGCGAGATAGAACTCGAGGTCGGTCGCCTGGGCGTGGGTGGCCCGCACGCCGACGTTGACGTCGACGATCTTGCCACGGGGGTTGAGCCCCTTGACCGGGATCGCCGAGCGGACGACCTGGGTCGCGGTCCCGCCGCCGTCGGGGATGGTCGTCTGCAGCCCGCCGAGCGAGCCGCCGACGCCCTTGGTGTACGTCTTCGTCGTGTTCTTGCTCTTCTTGGCCCTGTTGCCCGCTTGGGCTGCCGGCGCTAGCGCCACGCAGCCCACGAGGGCGACCGCGAGCGCGGCGCCGCCGATGCGGCCGAGCTTGCCTGCGTCCATCGTTCCTCCTTGCGAACGGCAGGCCCGCTCTCCCATGGACGAGACCTACCTGGTTATCAGTAACGAGAACCCCGCCGTAGGCCAGGGGTTGCGGTCAGCCTCAGATTTGGAAGCGCCCGTCCTCCTGCAGCAGCTCGCCGTCGACCTCGATGCGGCCGCCCCGGCGCAGGTCGCAGATCATGTCCCAGTGGATCGCCGACTCGTTGACGCCCCCCGTCTCGGGGTATGAGCGGCCGACGGCGAGGTGCACGGTGCCGCCGATCTTCTCGTCGAGCAGGATCTCGCCGCTGCCGTCGGTGATCCCGTAGTTGGTCCCGATCCCGAGCTCGCCCAGGCGACGGGCGCCCTCGTCGGTGTCGAGCATCTGGACCAGGAAGTCCTCGCCCTTCTCGGCGGTGGCGTCCACCACCTTGCCGCCCTCAAAGCGGAAGCGGACGCCCGAGACCTCGCGACCCGCGTAGGTGGCGGGCAGGTGGAAGCTGATCTCGCCCTCGGCAGAGTCCTCGATCGGGCCGGTGAAGAACTCGCCGTCGGGCATGTTGTGGCGGCCGGCGGCGGCGATGAAATTGCGACCCTCGATGCCCAGGCGCAGGTCGGTCCCCTCGCCTGTGACGCGGACCTCGGAGCGCCCCTCGATCCACTCAGCCAGCCGCTCGGTCTCCTCGGACTGGCGCCTCCATGCCCCGACCGGGTCCTCGTCGGTGGCGAGGCAGGCGCCGTAGTAGAAGGCCTCGTAGTCGGAGAGGCTCATGCCGGCCTCCGACGCGTACGCGTGGGTGGGGAACAGGGTCAGCGCCCAGCGATAGGAGCCCTCGGCGCTGCGCTCCATCATTCGCTTCATCAGGTGCTGGCGCGCCGCCTGCATCCTCGTCTGGCGCTCGGGCGGGACCTGCGACAGCGCGCGTGTGTTCTGGCTCGCCATCACCGCGATGCGGACGTCGGCGTTCTCGACGATCCACTCCGAGGTGGGGCTGACCCACTCGAGCTGGGCGTCCGAGGCGTGCTCGAAGAACGCCGGCGCCTGTTCCTCGAGCGCCATCTGCACGATCGGGTTGCCGCCCGCCGCCAGCACGCGCTCGTAGACCGCCTGCAGCAGCGGCTCCGCGGCCGATCCGCCCTCGATCGTGCACACGTCGCCGGGCCTCACCTGCGTCGAGTGCTCGACGAGGATGCGCGCAAGCGCTGTGACCCTCGGATCCCTCACCGCGAGCGGTAGGGAGAGCCAGTCTGCACCTCGAGCGACCAGGAGACCAGGGTGCTGGTCTCGGTATTGTCGCCGTCGAGGACGACCAGGGTCCAGGTGCCCTTCACACGCCCATCGTCCATCACCGAGAGCAGACGCGCCCAACCGCGAAGCGCTCCCACCTTCACCTAGCGATCCCTCATGGCCGGGCGATCGTAGATGAAGGAGGAGACCATCGCCATGAACCGGGCATGCAGGCGGGAGTCATCGGTGAGCTCCGCGTGGAAGGCGACGGCGAGCAGATTCCCGTCACGAATTGCCACCGGGTGGCCATTGACTTCGGCCAGGACCTCCACTGCGGCGCCGTGCTCCTCCACCCAGGGGGCGCGGATGAAGACGGCGCGAACTGGCTCTTCGCCCAGGCCCTCGATGCGCAGGTCCTGCTCGAAGCTCTGGCGCTGGCGCCCGAAGGCGTTGCGGCGGCAGCGGTAGTCGCCGATGCCGAGGTGATCGCGATCGCAGACGATCATGCCCGCGCAGCTGCCGAGGATCGGCCCTCCGGCCGCGGCGTAAGCGCGAATCGCGTCATCCAGGCCGTCGCGGGCCATTCCCTTGCTGATCGTGGTCGATTCCCCGCCCGGGATCACGAGGCCGTCGAGCCCCTGCAGCTGCTCGGGGGCGCGCACCTCGCTGGCCTCGGCCTGAAGCGAATCGAGCATCAGACGGTGCGCCTCGAAGTCCCCCTGGACCGCGAGGACCCCGACGCTAAGTGCCACGCGTCTGGAGTAGGCCGCCGTCGGCGGTGAGGGCCTCGATCTCGAGGCCCGGCATCGCGTCCCCCAGCGCCATCGAGGCCTGGGCGACGCGCTCCGGGTCCTCGTAGTGGGTCGTCGCTTCCACGATCGCCTTGGCCCGGCGCTCGGGATCCTCGGACTTGAAGATGCCCGAGCCGACGAAGTTGCCCTCGGCGCCGAGCTGCATCATCAGCGCCGCGTCCGCGGGGGTTGCGATGCCCCCGGCGCAGAACAGCGGCACGGGCAGCCACCCCCTCCCGGCGACCTCCTGGACCACGTCCAGCGGCGAAGCGAGCTCCTTGGCGGCGCCGGCGAGCTGCTCGGGCCGCAGGGTGGAGAGATGCTTGATGCCGTCCGTGATCGAGCGCATGTGGCGGACGGCCTCGACGATGTTGCCGGTGCCGGCCTCGCCCTTGGAGCGAATCATCGCCGCGCCCTCGCCGATCCTCCGCAGCGCCTCGCCGAGGTTGGTCGCCCCGCATACGAACGGGATCTCGAACGCGAGCTTGTCGATGTGATTGGACTCGTCGGCCGGGGTCAGCACCTCGGACTCGTCGATGTAGTCGACCTCGAGCGACTCCAGCACCTGGGCCTCGGCGAAGTGGCCGATCCGGGCCTTCGCCATGACCGGGATGGTGACCGCGTCTTGGATCTCCTTGATCACGGCGGGGTTCGACATGCGGGCGACGCCGCCCTGGGCGCGGATGTCGGCCGGGACGCGCTCGAGCGCCATCACCGCGCAGGCGCCGGCGTCCTCTGCGATCTTCGCCTGGGCGGCGTCAGTGACGTCCATGATCACCCCGCCCTTGAGCATCTCGGCGAGGCCGGTCTTGACCCTGAATGTCGCGCGCTCGGCCATCGGGCTCCGAATAGTAGAAGCAGGGCGGTCGTTCAATCCGCTTGCCGCGGCCAACGCTGGGCCGCGATGTTTGCCTGAATGAACAGCGGGGACCCTATTAGTGAGTAGCGGGGTCGTTCCCCCCGACCCCGCGTCAAGGTGCAGGCCCGGATCGCCCCCCGGGCCTGACGCCGTTGCGGCGCCGCTACTTCAGCTTGAAGGCGCGGATGCGGTCGCGGTGGGCCGCTTCGTCGCGCGAGTAGACCCCGTGTGCCAGGGCCTGCACCAGGCCCATCAGCGCGGCGTTCGAGCGGATGTAGGAGGGACCGTTCGACGAGTAGTAGAGGATCAGCTCGGAGTGCTCGGTGACGTCGGAGAGTGTCGCGTCGGTGATCGACATCGTCCGCGCGCGGCGATGGCGCGCGAGCTTCAGCGCGCGCAGGATCAGCGGGTGGGCGCGGCCGGCCGTGAGCGCGACGAGGAGGGTGTCCTCGTCCATGCGCGAGAGCTTCTGGATGTTGTCCTGACTGGGAGAGGCGACGATGTCGGTCCGCACGTCCAGCAGGCCCAGCAGGTGGCGCAGGTAGCTGGCGAAGAACGCCATCTGCTCGACGCCCACGATCAGCACCTGGCGCGAGGTGGCGAGGGCCGATACCGACGCCTCCACCTGCTCGCGGGTGAGGCTGCGAGCGGTCTCCTCGATGTTGGCGTAGTCCGCCCCCAGGCTCGCCTCGAACTCGGAGTGGTCGAAGTTGAACAGGGCCGCGGCGCCGCCGCCGTTGCTGTTGCCGGCGCTCTCGGCGACCTTGTGGCGGTACTCCTCGATCGCCGACTGCTGCAGTTCGGGATATCCGTCGAAGCCGAGCGCCTGCGAGAAGCGCACGACCGTCGAGGAGGAGGTGTTGGCGCGGCGGGCCAGCTCCTCGGCCGTTTGGAAGGCGGCTTCGTCGAGGTGATCGACGATGTAGCGCGCGACGTCCTTCTGTGAGCGCGAGAAGTCGTCGAAGCGCTCGGTTATGTAGTCGGACAGGCTCTTTCGAGCCAGGGGTGCCTTGGTCGCAGTGCGTGCCACGGCGGCTGATTTCGCCCCCCTGCGCGGTTTCCCTTCAAGGAACTACGGCTTTCCGCCGGTTATCCCCCTCACCACCCCGGCGACGATGTCCGGTCGCGACACCGGACCGTCCTCGACGACCTCCACGTGCGCCTCCGGCAGCAGCTCGCGCAGAGGCCCGGCCAGCTCGACCGGCCACCAGGGCATGCTCGCGTGCAGAAGGACCCAGAGCCGGTCCCCGAGCCCGATGGCAGCCTCGGTCGGGTCCGATCGGTAGTAGGCCTCCCACCGCCCCCGGGCGGTTTCCTCGGGGCAGTACTCCACCTGGACCTCCACCCGGTGCCGGTGCTGCTCCTCGGTGTCCTGGGGGTTGCCCGTGACGGTGACGGTGCGAACGAGCCCGCGGTAGTCGCTCGCGAGCTGGGTGCCTATCGCGTCGAGCACCTCCCGCGACGCCGCCAGACCCTCTTTCAGCCTGGGGGCGGCGATCGGCACGCCGGTTGGCGCGATCACGGCGCTGACCAGCTCGGGCCGCGCCGCCGCGCAGACGGTCGCGACGTACCCACCGTTGGCCGGGCCGACCACCACGGCGTCACCGCCGGCCGCCGCGGCGATCGCGGCCAGGTCGGAGACGTCGGTGTCGAGGTCGAAGGGGCCGGCTCGCGTCGAGCGGCCCGCTCCACGGGGGTGGTAGCGCACCACGGTGTGGTCGGACGCCAGCTCGGCCTCGAGGCCATCGAGCGCGTCGGGGATCGAGAAGAGGTTGTCGCCGATGATCACGGTCGGACCCTCGCCCGTCCGCCGCCAGTACAGCTCCACCCCGTCCTCTCGCTCCACGGTGGACATCCCATGTGGTTGTATCGCGGTTCGCCATGGAGCGGGAGCTGCAGACCCTGAACCGCAACATGATCGCCTTCGACCTGGCGCTGGGAACGGGCGCGCTGCTCGCGCCCACCGCCACCCTCAAGGCGCTCGGACACGACGAGCCCTCCGATGACGCCGAGCACCTGTTCCGGCGCTGCGGCCCGATCTGGCTCACCTTCGCGGCCGCCCACCTGATCGCGCACAGGCGGGGCCGCCCTCGCGACTGGTGGGCGCTGTCGTGGCTGCGGGGCACCGAGCTCGCCACCGACATCGTCTGGGCGCGCTCCGATGCCTTCTCGCGGCCCGGCGCCAAGGCCGGGATGTGGCTGGCGGGCGCCGCGAACCTGGCGATGACGCTCGGGTTCGCGCACCTGGCGCGCACCGGCGGCACCGGCCGCTAGCGGTCGCCAGACGGCAGGCTCACCTACCCCTTCGAGCAAGTCTTGAAGCCCACCGCGCGGGCCAGCTTCAGCCGCTCGGGCTGCTCGGCGGCGGCCTTGGCCTGCGCCTTGCCGTAGGCGTCGGCGTCCTTGTCCTCGGCCGCGTCGCGGCCCTGCTCCAGCAACTCCAGTGCTCTCCCCCGCGCCGCCAGGTAGCTGTCATATCTCTCACGCAGCTCGTCGGGCGGCCGGATCTCTCGCAGCTGGTTGAGCTCGTCGGTCGCGATCTCGACCAGCTCGTCGGTCTGGTCGGCCGCAGCGGCGGCGTTGGCGGGCGCCTGCGACTGGACCTGATCGAAGCTCTTGCGGCCCTCGGCGCAGATGCCGTCCCCGCGTCTGATCAGTTCCTCGGCGCTGACCTGCTCGGTGTCGCCGCCGCAACCGGCTGCGAGCGCGGCGCCGCCGAGCACGATTCCGGCGAGTGCGGGCCGGTGGATCCGGCTGACGACGTGCTGGTGGCCCATGGTGCGGCCAGGCTAGTTGACGGGCCGGGGACCGGGACGGGCGTCGGCACGACGGGCCGGCCTGATTGAATGTTGGGACCAGAGAAAGGAGGTGGTCCTACTGATTCACATGCTTATCGGGACGCTGGAGGTGCAGGGCCGCTAGGCCCGGGCGCTGAAAGGCCATCCGGCCTTTCGCTGAAGTGCCCAGGGTCCGTGGAGCGCCGCGCGGGCGCTGAGCGGAATCCAACCCGGGCACCGGCGGACGCGGGAGATGGGAGCTGTCCCTACCCATCGCCACTCCCGAGCCCGTTCAGACCGCGTTGAAAGCGAGGGGCCGCCCGGCGGGCGGCCCCTTCGCTTCTCAGATGGCTCGCGCGCGCCTGCTACTTGCTCTCGAGCTTCTCCACCCTGCCGCTGAGCTTGTCCAGCTCGTCGGTCAGGGTCGTGATCGTGCCCGACTGCTGCTGTTGGGCCGTCGACAGGTTCGAGACCTGGGTCTGCAGCTTCTTCACCGAGGCGTCCAGCGCGGTGAGCTGAGCCTGAGCGCTCTTGCTCGCTTTGGCCGACTTCTTGGCCTCGGCCGTTTCCGCCGATCCGAGCGACTGCTCGTCGGACTTGAGCTGGGACTCGAGCTGGCTCTGGGCCGCATCCGCGGAGTCCTTGGCGTCGTTGCTGCTGTTCTTGGCGGTGATGCCGAAGACGAGCCCGGCGGCGCCGACGACGAGCGCGATTACGGCGACTATCAGTGCTGTGCGTGGGTTCATGCGCCGGAACCTATCGGCTCGGTCGGCTAAAGCGTGGCCACAGATTCATCCGATGGGGTGGGCATGAGGGGTACCCAGAGCCGCTCGGGGGGAGTGGAGGACGATGGCGAGCGATCGCCCCTTTTGATGCCGATCGAGCCCGCGACCAGCGAGCCGGACCTGCAGCGGCGCTATTGGAGGCTGGCCACGGTCCTCTTCATCGGCGGCGGCCTGGCCGCGATCCCGGCAGACGCGCTGCACCGTCCGGCCCACGAGCCGACCATCTACCTGCTGCCGCTGCTGGCCTTCGTCTCGGCGGGGGTCTGCTGGCTGCTCGCCGACCGGGTCAGCCGCCGCTGGCTGCCGCTGATGACGGCGATCGCGACGTTGGAGATCGCGCTCACCGTTTGGCTGGCCGGCGAAGTGTTCGCGACCTTCTACATCCTGGTCTGCTTCTACGCGGCCTACGTCTTCGCAGAGCGCAGGATCATCGCCTTCCAGTTCGCGCTCGCATCGGTGGCGGCATTGCTGCCGATCGCCTATGACCCCGAGACGGCGCGCGAGACCCTGATCCAGGGGCTGGTGCTGATTCCCACCCTGCTGCTGACCGCAGGGGCGATCACCTTCCTGCGCGAGCGGCTGGTGGCGAGCGAGGCGCGGTTCCGGCGCCTGGCCGAGAGCGATCCGCTGACGGGGGTCGGCAACTACAGGATGCTGCTGCAGAAGCTGCCGAGCGAGCTCGGCCACCACCGCCGCCACCGGCGCTCGCTGGCGCTGGTGGTAGTCGATCTCGACGACTTCAAGCGGGTGAACGACGAGCACGGCCACCAGCACGGCGACCGGGTTCTGCAGGAGGTTGCCGGGTCGCTGATGGGTTCGGTTCGGGCCTCGGACGTGCTCGTGCGCCACGGCGGCGACGAGTTCTGCGTGGTCGCGCCCGAGACCGGTCGCGACCGCGCCGAGGAGCTTGCATCTCGCCTGCGACACGGCATCGCCGAGGTGAAGGTGGACGGGCGCCGGCTCGGCGCTTGCACCGGCTGCGCGGTCTTCCCCGAGGACGGAGACGGCCTCGACGCTCTGCTCGCCCGCGCCGACGAGCGTCTGCGCGTGAGCAAGGAGGCGAAGCCGGGCCTCACCCGCTCGGCCTTCTGAACCCGGGGCTCGGTCGCTAGAAGCCTGAGGCGTGCCGGACCGAGAAGCCTCTGGGCGAGCGCTTGGTGGCGCGCCAGCGCGGGCCGTTGCCACCGCTGCCCATCGACGAGGTGTCGAAGCGCAGCCCCGCGACCTTCATGTAGGCGTGGCCGGGGTTGGCGAACACGGTGATCCACTTGCCCTTGCCCGGTGAGCCCCACTTCATCATCGGGCCAGAGGGCATCGGGCTGTCGAGCAGACCGGCGCCGTTCAGCACGTAGCTGACCGCGCCCGAGCAGTCATAGCCCTTGGCGGTGAAGCTCCGGTGCCCGCCTCCGTAGATGTAGGGCTTCTTGCGAATCGCGTTGCCGGCGGCGATCGCGTTGATGACCGCCTGCGGCGCGTTGGCCGGAGCGACGGCCTTGCCGCTCGGCAGCAAGGTCGCCTTTCCTGCCGGCCCAGTCGCGGCCGCGCTGCCGCCGCCAGGGGCGGGGGTGCCGCCCGACTGAGCGAACGCCGAGGATGCCCCCGTAAGCAAGAACGCGGAAACGAGTCCGGCTACCGCGAACTGCCTGCAAGTGAACGTCTTTGACCGCACAACCATCTCCTTCGTCGGCCTGCGGGGTTAGCTGACGGGCTGGCGCTAAAGGAGCCTGCGCCCCCACTTCAGGGTGGGTTCGCCCCAACTGCTTCGGTTCCCCCGCTCCCGTCCCTTCGGTGGGGACGGGACTCGGCGTTTGCTGCGCGGCAGCCTAGCAGGTATGAGGGAAGTGTTAACGGTTGCTCGTACTTGAAGTCACATGCCGCGCGCGTAGGATGCGCCTACCGCACAAGCGCCCAGAGGAGGATCCGCCGATGAAGATGCGCGCCGCCGTGCTCGAGGAATTCGGAAAGCCGCTCGAGGTCCAGGAGCTGGAGCTCGCCGATCCGCGGCCGGGCGAGGTGCTTGTCCGCCTGCAGGCGTGCGGGGTCTGTCACACCGACCTCTACACCGCCTCGGGAGCCGACCCCTCCGGCTACGCGCCGACCGTGCTCGGCCACGAGGGAGCGGGCGTGGTCGAGAAGGTCGGCCCCGGCGTCTCCGAGCTGGCCGAGGGCGACCATGTGGTCACCCTGTTCTCGGCGCGCTGCCGGGAGTGCGCCCACTGCCTCGACGAGCGCACGAACCTCTGCCTCGCGATCCGCGACGAGCAGAACAAGGGCCACCTGCCCGACGGCAGCGCGCGGCTCTCGCGCGACGGAGAGGAGATGCGCCACTTCATGGGCTGCTCGACCTTCGCGGAGTACACGGTGATGTCCGAGTACTCGCTCGCCAAGGTCAACCCCGAGGCGCCCGCCGAGCACACCTGTCTGTTCGCCTGCGGGCTCTCGACCGGCCTCGGTGCTGCGATCAACACAGCCAAGGTCGAACCCGGGAGCACCTGCGTCGTCTTCGGCGCCGGGATGGTCGGGCTCGGCGCCGTCGCCGGTTGCCGTCTGCAGGGCGCCGAGCGAATCGTCTGCGTCGACCTCTCCGCGGACCGCCTCGAGCTCGCAAGGGGGCAGGGCGCGACCGACGTCCTGGAGGGCGGCGAGGGCGCGGTCGAGCAGATCCTCGAGATGACCGACGGCTTCGGGGCCGACTACACCTTCGAGGCGACGGGCCTCGTCGGGGTGATGGCGCAGGCGGTCGAGGCCGCCAGGATGGCCTGGGGCCTGTGCACCGTGGCGGGCGTCGCGGGCCAGGGCGAGACGCTCGACATCATCCCCCGCTGGCTGATCACCGGCCGCCGGGTCGCCGGTTCCTCGTTCGGCGGGGTCAAGGGCCGCGATGAAGTGCCCGCGCTGGTCGCTCGCTACATGGCGGGCGAGATCGACGTTGAGCCCTTCATCTCCCACCACCTGACGCTGGACGAGGTCAACAAGGGCTTCGAGCTGATGGAGGCCCAAGACGGGATCCGCAGCGTGATCCGCTATAGCTAGTGCCGTGATCCTGCAGCGCGTCGAGCACCCCGACTGGCTTTCGAACGCCTACCTGGTCGTCGACGCGCCTGGCGGCAAGGGCGTGCTGGTCGATTCGAACGAGGTGACCGAGCCTCTCACCGAGCGCGTGGACCGAGAGGGCACCGAGATCACCCACGTGCTGCTCACCCACCATCATTGGGACCACGTGGTCGGCGCCGAGAAGCTGGCCGAGCGGTACGGCGTTCCCCTTCTCGCGCACGAGCTGACCGCGAAGGAGCTGGGCGACGGCGTCGTCACCGAGACCTTCACCGAGGGCGACGTGATCGAGTCGGGTGAGCTGCGGATCGAGCCGATCCACACCCCGGGCCACTGCGCCGACCACAACGCGCTGAAGATCGACGACACCGACTGCCTCACGGCCGACGTCATCTTCAAGGGCACGGTCGGCGGCACGATGGCACCCGGCGCCACCGGCTTCGAGGACCTCAAGGCCTCGATCATGGAGAAACTGATGAAGCTGCCGCCCGAGACGCGGATCCACCCGGGCCACAAGCAGCCCTCGACGATCGGCGACGAGTGGGAGTCGAACCCATTCATCCGCATCTGGCGCGGCAAGGACGAGGAGGGGACCGACCGTTGCAGCGTCGGCCCCGCCGACGCCGAACAGCGGCGCGAGGCGACCCTGGTCCTCTGGGCGCCCGACTACGACGGCGGCAACAAGGCCTGGGTGCGATTCGCCGACAACGGCGAGGACGCGGTCGTCGGGGGCTCGCAGGTCAAGCGCGGCTAGATGCCGGGCGAGCCGACCGAGCCCGTTCCACCCAGAGCCTCCGGGACCGAGATCGAGCCGCACGTGATCGTCCTGTTCGGGGCGACGGGCGACCTGGCGCGGCGCAAGCTCATCCCCGGCCTGCTTCACCTCTGCGAGGCCGAGCTGATGCCGGACTTTCGGTTGGTGGGGAGCTCGCGCAAGGACATCGGCGACGACGCGTTCCGCGAGCTGGCCCGCCGCTCGATTGACGAGTTCGGCTCGGCCGATCGCGACCCCGAGGTCATCGACCGATTCGTCGCCAGACTCAGCCACGTCGACACCACGAAGGGCCCTGAGGCCCTCGCCGCCGCGGTCGAGGGCACCCGCGGGGACCTGGACGGAAACCCGCGGCTGCTGCACTACCTCAGCGTCCCCCCGTCGGCGACCATGCCGCTGATCGAGCTGATCACCGAGGCCGGCCTCGTCGAGCGTGCCCGCCTGCTGCTCGAGAAGCCGTTCGGCACCGACCTGGTGTCGGCCAGGGCCCTGAACGACGCGATCCACCGCTGCTTCGATGAGGAGCATGTCTTCCGCATCGACCATTACCTCGGCAAGGAGGCCGCGCTCAACATCCTCGCGCTGCGCTTCGCCAACGGGCTGTTCGAGCCGATCTGGAGCCGCACCCACATCGACCACGTGCAGATCGACGTCCCCGAGACGCTCTCGGTCGACGACCGCGCCGGCTTCTACGACCAGGCCGGGGCGTTCCGGGACATGGTCGTGACCCACCTGATGCAGATCCTCGCCTTCGTCGCGATGGAGCCGCCGACCGCCCTGAGGCCGGCCGCGATCACCACCGAGAAGAACAAGGTCTTCAGCAGCATGCGTCCGCTCGACCCCACCTCCGCGGTGCGCGGCCGCTACGAGGGATACCCCGGCGAGGCCGAGACGCTGGTCGCGCTGCGCTGCGAGGTCGACAATTGGCGCTGGGCGGGGGTGCCGTTCTTCCTGCGCACCGGCAAGCGGATGGCCGAGGGCTGGCGGATCATCTCGATCGCCTTCCGAGAGCCGCCGCAGAGCATGTTCCCGGACGGCGCCGGCCTGGGCGACTTCGGGCCGGACCACCTGACGTTCGACTTGGACGAGTCGGCCCGCCTCTCGCTCTCCTTCTACGGGAAGCGACCCGGGCCGGGCATCCTGCTCGACAAGCACAGTCTGCAGTTCTCCCTCCAGGAGACCGACCACACGGACGGCCTTGAGGCCTACCAGCGCCTGATCCGCGACGCGATGATCGGCGACCACACGCTGTTCACGACCGCGGACGGGATCGAGCGGCTCTGGGAGATCTCCGAGCCGCTGCTGCGGGCGGACCTGCCGGTGCTCCCCTACGAGCAGGAGAGCTGGGGGCCCAGCGAGGTGAACGACGTGATCGCGCCGCGCCGCTGGCGGCTCCCGTTCGAACGCCGCTGGCGCGAGCCCGCCTAGAGCTACCAGGTGTCGACGAAGCGGCGGGGCGTCGCCTCCGCGCCGCCCGCGCTCCCGGCAGCGGCCAGGGTCCTGCTGATCAGGCCCCGTGTCTCGGCCGGGTCGATCACGTCGTCGAGCTCGAACATGGTGGCGGCGTTCAGGGCCTTGGCGTTCTCGTGCGCCTGTTCGGTCAGCTCCTGCACCCGCGCCTCGCGTTCGTCCTCGTCGGCGATCGCCTCCAGCTCGCGGCGAAGCCCCAGCCGGACCGCACCTTCCAGGCCCATGGGCCCCAACTCCGCCGTGGGCCAGCCGACGGTCAGCAGCGGCTCGTGCAGGCTGCCCGCGGCCATCGCCTGGGCGCCGAGGCCGTACGCCTTGCGCAGGATCACCGACACGAACGGGACCCGCAGCCCCGCGGCGGTCACGAACAACCGCGAGCAGTGGCGCACCAGCGCGGTGCCCTCCGCCTCGGGCCCGACCATCATCCCCGGGGTGTCGATCAGCGAGAGCAGCGGCAGGCCGAAGGCGTCGCAGAGCTGCATGAACCGGGCGGCCTTGTCGGCGGCGTCGCTGTCGATGGCGCCCGCCAAATGCATCGGGTTGTTGGCGATGATGCCGAGCGGCCGCCCTTCGATCCGCACGAGCGCCGTCACCATCGCGGGGCCGAAGCGCTCGCGCAGGAAGGTGGCCGAGCCCTCGTCGGCGAGCGTCTCAACGACCGTGCGGACGTCATAGGCACGGCGACGTCGCTCGGGCACCAACTCGCGCAGCCGGGCCTGGTCGGGGGCGGTCCCTGTGTCCAGCGAGCCCTGGAAGTAGGAGAGGAGCCGCTTCGTCACGGCGACGGCCTCGGCCTCATCGGCGACGCCGACGTCGATCACCCCGTTGCGGGACTGGGTCTCGAAGGGGCCGACGTCGTTGGGGTCGACCGTGCCGAGCCCGCCGCCCTCGATCATCGCCGGGCCTCCCATCCCCAGCGAGACGCTCTCGGTCGCCACGATCAGGTCCGAGGCTCCGGCGATGACGGCGTTGCCCGCGAAGCAGCGCCCGGCGACGATCGCGATCCTGGGCACGACGCCCGAGAGGCGGGCCCAGAGGGCGAAGGCGCGGGTCTCGAGCGCCGAAACGACGGCGTGGTCCGTATCCCCGGGCCGCCCTCCCCCGCCCTCGGCGAAGAACACCGTCGGCAGCTTCATGCGCTCGATCAGCTCGAACAGGCGGTCCTTCTTCTTGTGGCCCATCGTGCCCTGGGTGCCGGCGAGGACCGTGTAGTCGTAGGAGAGGACCGCGCAGGCGGCGCGGTCGCCGAACTGCTCCGCGTTGACGGTGCCGACCCCCGCGATCAGGCCGTCGGCAGGCGTGCGCTCGAGCAGCTCGCTGAGCTCGCGGCGCCCCCGCTGGGCCGCGATCGCGAGCCCGCCGTACTCGACGAAGCTGCCCGCGTCGACCAGGTCGGCGAGGTTCTCGCGCGCCGTTCGCGCGCCGGCGGCGTGGCGCCGCTCAACCGCCTCGGGGCGAGCGGCGTCGTCGGTCAGCCCGCGGCGCTCGAGCGCCTCGCGCAGGTCCGGCCGCGGCCCCTCGGACCCCCGTTCGGTGGATTTCCGGCGCGCCACGGGCCAAGCGTCGCAGACCCGGATCAGTACGGGCGGCTGAGACGGCGGCGAGGCCTCGGCTGGCGCGGTCCCTCCGGAACCGGGCTCTCCCATTCGAGCTTGGCGTGCGCGATCGCGGTCTGCTCGACCCGTGGATGACAGCGCCTGCAGACCGCCTCGAGGTTCGAGAGCGTGTCCCGACCTCCGTACCTCCTCGGCATTCGGTGGTGGGCGACGAGGTCTTCGTCGGACCCGCAGTGGCTGCAGCGAGCCCCGCTGCGAACCGTCGCCGAGAGCAGCTGCCACGGGAGCTGTCCGTCAACTCGTCTCGACGCCACTTCCTGACTTCAGCAAACGGGGCAGACGGCGAGCCTTGGAAAACCCGGCGCGCTACAAGCGTCCGGCTATGCGAACCGGCGGGAACCGCGGCTTCCGCGAAACAGGCGCCCCAGGCCGAAGCCTTCGCTCAGCGGCCGACGGCGCGAGCCAACTGGCTCTTGTTCATCTTCGAGCGCCCGTCCACGCCGCGGCGCTTGGCCTCGGCGTAGAGCTGGTCGCGGGTGCGGCCCCCCGGGCCCTTGCCCGAGCGCAGGCCCCCCCGACGTGACGAGGAGATATCGGTCTTGGAGCTTCGCGACACCCGCCGGGACCCTCCCGAGCGCGCTCGCTCCTTGTTCACGGTCGCGCTGGCGATCCGCTCGGCGGTTCGATTCGAGCGCCCGGCGCGCTTCTCGCTCTTCTTCACGTGCTCGTACTGGCGGGCGCGCTTCGTGCCCTTCTTGACTCCACGGGGTGGCATCTCTCGGCTCCTTTCCTCGACTCTCGAACCGCTTACCCACCCCGCGCAATCCAAACCGAAGGGTCTCCGCCGTCCGCGTCGCGATCAAGACGCTGATCCAGCCCTGACGGCTGGGCCTTTGGTTGACCTAGTGGCGCTTGGGTGGGGCCTCCCCGCTTAGACTCGGCCCATGCGCTTGGAGGGTGTGCCGATCGGACGCCGGGTCGGGATCTGCGCCGCGATCGCCGCGGCCCTCGTCGGAGCGGGCTCGCTTCTCCTCGGCGGCTCCAAGCCCGACGCCGAAGGCGCCTCGGCCGAGCAGACGGCCGACGCGGAATTGCCGGGTTTGCCGTGGGAGGCCGAGCCGGCCGAGACCACGGCGCCGCCGCCGCCCAGGCCGAAGGAGAAGAACGGCGTCGCCATCGGCGGCCCGGACTCCATGCCCCCGGCCTCGGCCGGAAGCAACGGCGCCTACGAGCCGCCCCCGCCCCACCTGCGCGAGCAACTCCAGGCGGTCAGGCATCCCGTCGGATCCGCCGAGGACGCCGCCCTGCTGGTGGGCGACGCCGCAATCGCACCGTTCACCGCCCCGCCCGAAATCCAAGCGGCGATCAGCGCGGCGAATCAGATCACCGACCAGCCCTATCGCTGGGGCGGCGGCCACGGCTCGTGGCGCTCGAGGGGATATGACTGCTCGGGCGCGGTCAGCTACGCCCTCGCCGGGGGCGGCATGCTCGGCGCTCCGGCGACCTCGGGCCAGCTCATGAACTGGGGCTCCCCCGGCAGGGGCCGCTGGATCACGGTCTACGCCAACCCGGGCCACGTCTACGCCGTGATCGCGGGCTTGCGCTGGGACACGGTCGGCAACGCGAGCGGCGAGGGGCCCCGCTGGCATCCCGCCGACGCCTACCCGAGCGGCTACGTGGCCAGGCACGTTCCCGGCCTGTAGCCACAGCTACTCGTCGCCGTCGTGAACCAGCCTCATCTCCCGCGCCAGCGCGGGATTGGCGTAGGGGCCGTCGCCCTCGAGCTCGCCCATCACCGAGCTGACGATCTCAGGCGAGTGGTTCTGGCTCATCTTTCGCTTGGCCACGATCCGCTTCGGGGCCAGGCGTAGGCCGACCGTGCCACGGCTGTCCCGGCGAGCGTTCTCGGCGTCCTCCGGCGTCCCGTACAGCGGGCGTGGGGCCGCCACCCGGTCCTCGAAGTTGTCCACCAGCCGCGTCAGCACCTCGAAGTTCTCCTCGTGGTCCAGGAGCTCGGGCACCCCCGAGAGGTGGGCGACGATGAAGTTCCAGGTCGGCACCTCGACGAACTCGCCGTACCAGCTCGACGAGATGTAGCCGTGCGGGCCCTGCACGATCATCAGCAGCTCGTGCTCACCGAGCTCGTGCACCTTCTCGTCGGGACGGCCGACGTGGGTGACGATCGAGAGCTCGTCGCGGTCCTCCTCGAGCAGGATCGGGTAGTGGGAGGCGACCAGCCCCGTCGAGGCGTTGGAGACGAGTGTGGCCCAGGGGTTCTCGCGGATCAGCCTCTTGACGACCCCCTTGTCCTCGAGCACGTAGTAAGGGTTCGTTCTCATCTCCGTCGCATCCCGATCAGTAGATGCGCAGCTTGTCGAGGAGGGCGTATCGGTCGTCGATGGTCTCGAGCAGCTGCTTGTTGTGGAAGATCATCTTGCTGCGCATGTAGACGCGAAGCCACTGCTTGTAGATGAAGAGCTCGTAGCGTTCGAGCATCTCGTCGACCGTCAGGTCGCGCTGGGCGATCAGGCCGGCCAGGAACATCGCGCACTCGAAGCCGAGCGAGATCGACTGGAAGTACGGAGAGCCGATCGCCGAATCGCCGGCCAGAAGGACGAGTGAGCTCGCGAATGGGTCATCGGCGGGGCCCGTTCTGCACCACGCCCGGTTGGTCGCGTTGCGGGCTCGATAGACGTTGAGTGGTATCCGCACGATCGACAGGTCGCCGACCAGCTCACCGTTGGATTCCTGCTTGATCTTCTCGATGAACCGGTCCATCGATACCGCGATCTCCGGATGGTTGTCCCGGAGCCACTCCCCGTCGAACCGGGACGGCATCGCCTCGTAGTCCTCGGGCGTGATGTGGACGATCCCCGTCACGTGGGTGACGCTGCCGTCGTAGTGGGTGCGGTGGACGAACGGAATGAACTTGTAGTCCGGGTTCTCGGCGTTCTTGTAGTACTTGCAGTACTCGTTGCATTCGTAGGTCTGGCTGTACAGGAATGTGATCACCAGCGCGTACTCCAGCGGGATCTCCAGAGTGTTCGCGCCCTCGACCCCCACCCCGTCGCCAGAGCCCGGCGCCAGATGGTCTCGGAGCAGCGAGTTGCTGCCGGTGCAGTCGACCAGCACGTCACCGGGCTCGATCATCGACTTCGCGTCCTCGGCGGTCACCTCGATCTCGGTGCGCTGCACCCCGTTCGAGCCGCTCGAACCGATCAGGTCGCTGAGGGCGACCTCGATCTCGTTCAGCGGGCAGAACCCCCGTTCCCAGTCCCGAAGGAGCGCCATGAGCTCCGGGGAGATGGACTGCCGGAACGCGAGACCCTGGTCAAGCTCCGCCGGATCAAAGACTGCGACGACGGTGTCTCCATCGATGTAGTCAGCGCTGTAGGCCTCGACCGAGTCCGCCACGAGGTAGGGCGCGAGCTGGACCATCCGGGTGCGCGTGTACCCGTGGCGCTTCTCGTAGAGGCTGACCGGCAGGCCCTCCAGCTGCTGCAGCAGCGCGGCCAGCATGAGGCCGACAGGTCCCGCGCCAATGACGTGGACCCGGCTTCCGGAGGGGACGGCGATCGACTCGCTCATCGGTCACTGAGGCTATCCGCCGCAGCCGCGCCGAGTAGCCGCCGACCCGACGAAGGACTGTCCGAAACGGTTTTCTGCTGCCGTCGGGCGCTATGCCGTCTCAGCCGGTGGCCTGATGCTGATGACCAGGTCCTTGAGGCTCTCGTAGTCCTCAGCGCAGGCGGGGCAGCCCTCCAGGTGAGCCTGCATCCCCGGGATCTTGGACGCGGCGTCTGCGCCTGCGACCTCGAACTCCACATAGCGATCAAGCTCCTCGAAGCACTGCTCGCAGGTCAGCTCGGGGCGTCCGGGCCCCAAGAGGCGGGCGAGCACCTCGCGCTCATTCTCGTTGCTGTTCATGGTGTTGCTGCCTCCTCTCGGGACTCCAGTTCGAAACCGGCGCCCTCTAGCCCGGCGCGGAGCTTCTTGCGGGCATCGTGAACCGTCTTGTAGAGGGCGCCGCGAGTCGTGTTGAGCCGCTCCGCCATGACGTCGATGGGCACGCCGTTGACCGCGACCGCCAGCAGCACCTCCCGCTGGTGGGGCGAGAGTTCCGCCTTGATCGTCTCCTGGATCTGCTCCAGGAGCTCGCGCTGCTCCGCATTCGCCGCGGGCGAGGGAGCGGAATCAGCCATCACCGACCAATGCTCTGGCTCGACCGGCAACTCGCGGCCCTGCCAGGCGCGCCGGCGCAGTTTCACGGCGGCCTCGAGCAGCGCGAACTTGTAGGCCCAGGTGGTGAAGCGGCTGTCTCCTCGAAAGTCGTCGAGCTTGGAGAGGATCGCCATCAGGGCGTCGTCGGCGGCCTGGTGGGCCAGATCGTCGAAATCACCGCCGCGCAGGTGCGGCATCGAGGCCCTGCGCCGATTCACCTCAAAACGTGCGGCACGCAGAAGGAGCTCGTGCAGCCGCGCCGTGGCTTGCTGGCGCAGCTGCCCCTCGCCGCGCAGATCGGTCAGCCAGGCGCGTGACTCGTCGTCGAGGCCTGGAGTCGATCGAGGCGGACTCGTCGAATCCATGTTCTGCATTGTCCCGCCTTCGGGGCGGTCGCTGCTCGGCCTCTCCTTCGCAGTCAGCATCACTCGGTCTCTTTGCCGAGCGGCGCGAGGATCCGGACTGCGAGCTCGGGGTCACAGCCGCGGTCGGTGAGGACGAGCAGGGCGTGCAGGTCGTAGCGCTCGTCCTCCGCGACGGCGGTGGCGAGGGCGGCGGGAAGGCCCACTTGGAGCAGGCGTCCGCGCCGCCACTCAGTGAGTCCCGAGCCTGCCGTTGGGGTGCCGAATCTGTTTGCGTCAAGAGGGCGCACGTTGTGTATGCGTCGGCTGGGGGCTGTTTCTTACGCCGGGATGAGCTGATTGTGGCGGCCGTGTGTGCTCATCGGAAGGGCCGGTTCAGCCTCACCGCGCTCGATCTCGGCCAGGTGTCGCAACGCGCCGGCGTAGCCGAGCCCGACCAGCTCCTCGGAGTGACCGAAGTCCATCGGCGAGACGCGGAGCGGACAGGGCGGCGGCAGGACCACCAGCTCGCAGCGGTCCTTGAGCAGCTCGATCTCGACCAGGAGGCGCCGCATCACGAGCAGGCTCATAGAGTGAAGGAGCATTCCGAGCGCCCCGTGCGGAGGCTCGGACAGATCGCAGGCGCTGCCCGTCGGGAGTACGTAGACGCGCTCGGCTCCCAACTCGATCGCGTGGGAGATCGGGGCGTTGTTCGCTACCCCTCCGTCGATCAGCTCCCGTCCCTGCCAGGACACAGGCGGGAAGACGCCGGGAAGCGCGACGCTCGCCATCACCGCCTCGATCGCGTCCCCCGATGAGAGGCGCAGCTCGCGTCCGCTGATCGCATCGGTGCCGATCAGATGCAGGGGAATGGAGGCCTGCTCGAGCATCTCGAAACCGATGTGCTCGCGAATGAGGCTGCGCAGGCTTCGGTCGGGAACAAGGTGGTCGCGGGTGCCCAGGAAGCCCAGCAGCCCGGTGATCGGGTTCAGGGGGAAGACCTCACCGCGGCTGAGCTCTCGCAGACCGAGGCGAGTTCCATCGCCGTGGCCGGCGTCTGCGGTCGCGAGGCAATGAAGGCCCCGTTCACAGACCCCATCGAGGCGCCGACGATCAGGTCCGGGCTGATCCGTCGCTCATAGAGCGCCCGCAGCATCCCCGCCTGGATCGCGCCGAGGCTAGCGCCGCCTGACAGAACGAAAGCCGTGCTCTTCGTGGTGCTCATGTCCCGTTTGCGTCCCAACCGCGGCAGGCCTTACCAGGTAAGAACTCGCCCGCCCACCGACGCGAAGAGGCAATGCAGGACTTCCATCAACCAACCAAGGAGGTTCAGATGTCGACGGCTACCGTTGCCGACCGCGCGTCGGTCCACCGCGTCCCGTCCAGCACCAATGGCGCCGGGTCAACCGCGGATCGAATCAAGGACGATCCCGCCTATCAGGCGTTCTGGCTGCTGCGAATCGGATTCGCGGTGCTGCCGATCGTCTTCGGCCTGGACAAGTTCTTCGACGTCCTGGTCAACTGGGAGATCTACCTGGCGCCCTGGATGAACGACATCATCCCCGGCACCGCCGCCGAGGCGATGTACGCGGTCGGGGTGGTCGAGATCCTCGCCGGCATCGCGGTGGCCCTGAAGCCGCGCTATGCGGCCTATGTAGTCGCCGCCTGGCTCGGCGGGATCATCCTCAGCCTGCTGACAGTCTCGGGCTACTACGACGTCGCCCTGCGCGACTTTGGCCTGCTGCTCGGCGCGCTGACCCTGGCGCGACTGGCCAGCAAGTACGACCCGCCGCTGTTCGGCGCGAGGTCCTAAGCCCCCGCCCCGGCGCGGGCTGCAGCCCGCGCCGGGCCTGACCTTCGACTGGCTGGCTAGCTCACCTGGGAGCGTCGAGGTAAGACGCTCCGCCCCGTCGACGCTAACTGCCCAAGCGTCGGTTTCCCCGGCGCGGACCGACAACCAAGGAGCTCCCATGAACGCAACAGGCACACTCAGCCCGTCCGAGTTTTCGCTGAAGGAAGGACTGCGCCGCCTCTGGGCCGACCACGTGATCTGGACGCGCGACTACGTCGTCGCCGCGATCGCAGACTCGCCGGATGCGGACGCGGTCGCGACGAGGCTGCTCAAGAACCAAGAGGACATCGGCAACGCGATCGTCCCCTTCTACGGCGAGGAGGCCGGCGAGGGGCTCACCGATCTGCTCAAGCAGCACATCATGATCGCGGTCGAGCTGATCGATGCCGCCAAGGGCGGCGACGACGAGAAGTTCGCCGACTCCGACCGCAAGTGGGACCAGAACGCGGCCGAGATCGCCTCGTTTCTCAGCAACGCGAACCCGAACTGGCCCGAAAGGGATGTCGTCGACCTCCTCAACCAGCATCTCGTCCTGACCAAGGAGGAAGCGGTCGCGAGGCTGGAGCAGCGCTGGGAGGACGACATCGAGGCGTTCGATCAGATCTTCACCGAGATCCTGACCGTCTCCGATGTGCTCGCCGCCGGCATCGTTAAGCAGTTCCCGGAGAAGTTCTGAGGGCTGCCCGATGCCGAGCGCGGACAGAGTCAAGCCAGAGGCATGGGTCCGCCGGCTGCGTGGAGTGGATGGCCGCGACCATTCCCTCCGCGCGTCGGCGGGGGACGCGGCGACCGTTGTCGTGTTCGTCTCCAACGGCTGCCCCACCGCGCGGGCCTACGAGGAGCGACTGATAGCGCTGCAGGGCAAGTGGCGCCTGAGCGGAGTCCAACTGGTCGCGATCAACTCCAACAATGCCTCCCTCTCGCCGCCGGACACGTTCGCGGAGATGGTCCGTCGCTCCACACAGGGGCGGTTCACCTTCCCCTACCTCAAGGACGCCGACGGCGCCGTCGCCAAGGAGCTCGGCGCGATCTGTACCCCGCACGCCTTCGTCCTGGACCGCGAGCTGAGGGTCGCCTACAGCGGTCGCATTGACGACTCGCGGCTCGGCGACCGGATCTCGACACACGACCTCGACGACGCGATCACCGACGTCGTCGCCGGCCGGCCCGCAAGTGTTCAACGGACCGAGCCATTCGGCTGCAGCATCGTCTGGTCATGACCGGCGCGGTCCCCCTGATCCTCGCACACGTCGCCGGGATTCCGTTGGAGGAGGCGGTGCTCTCCATCGTCCCCGTGCTCGCGGTCGGCGGCTGGGCATACCTGCGCGCCTGGGCCGGACGATGAGTGAGCTGATCGGGCTCACCGGGGCGTCGCTGGCCGGGTACACCTAAGTACGACCCGCCGCTGTTCGGCGCGAGGGCACCCCTCTCCTCCCCGGCGCAGGCCGCGGCATGCGCCGGGCTTGGCTTGCGCCGGGATCGTCGTGGTCCCCGCTCAAATGGGGAGAAAGCCCCATCGACAGGCGAGATGCGCGGGGCGATCATTGGGCTATGACAATGGCAGCCCGAGCAGGAATCATCTACCAGACCCCACGCCCGCCCCAGAGGCGGCCGTCGGAGCCGGTTGCGCGATCGATCGTCGCCAGTGATGGCGAGCGAGCGAACGCTGTGGATCGCCGGCGCCCGGCATCCGCCCGCAGCTAGGGCTCGACCGGGCCGTTCGCTGCGGAAAGACAGCAATGAGCGAGCTGATCGGACTCACAGGGGCGTCGCTGGCGGGTTACGCCTACCTGCCCCAGATCACCCACTTGATCCGCGAGCAATGCTCGGCCGGCATCAGCCGGAGCGCATTCACGATCTGGCTCCTCGCCTCGGTTCTGATGACGGTCCACGCGATCCTGCTGCCCGCGGTGGTGTTCATCGCCCTCGGGGCGATCCAGATTGGCGCGATCACGACCATCCTCATCTACAGCGCCCGCTACCGCGGCCTGGTCTGTCCCACCCACCTACGGAGCCCCGCCTACGACTCAGTTCGGCCGGCGCTGCATCCACCACCCCCGGGCGGAGTGCGGCGGGATGGGGAAAAACCACCCATAGCCGACGGAGCCATCACAGGCGACTATCCGTCTATGCCAAACCGAGCTCGCACCGCTGTCACAGACAACCTCGCGAAGTGCCGCTATGAGATCCGCGTTGACGGGCAGGTGGCCGGTTTTGCGAACTATCGCGTTGATGGCGACCGCCAAGTCCTCTTCGACACCCAGGTCGATCCGCTTCATCGGGGCAAAGGCCTCGGTCAACGGCTCGCCGACGCGGCATTGCAAGACGTGCGCGCTCAGGGCCGGACGGTTGAGGCCCGGTGCGAGTTCATCGCCGACTACATCCGTGAGCACCCCGAGCACCTCGACCTGGTGGCCGGCTCGACCGATCAGGACCCGCGACCGGTCGCCTGAATGCCTGTCCTCGCGACCCCCTCAACAGACGACGATCGATCCCATCCTCCCGAGGCGCCCACGGGGTCGCGGAGCAGTCAGACCCGAACCGATGCCGCACCGTCGGCGTCGACGAGCAGCTCCGTGAGCGGTTGAGAGTGGTGGGCGCGGATCCTCTGGGCGACGTCCCGTTCGCGCCAATGGCGGTCGTAGTCGGTGTGGACGGCGATGACGATCTCATCAGCTGGAAACTCGGCGAGCGCATCGCCGATGGCTGTGACTATGGAAGCGTCGTCGCCCACCGTTCCCTCGGCCTCGATCTCTCGGTCGTATAGCTGCCGAAGCGTGGAGGCCAGTCGCTCCTCTGCGTCTGCGACGGCGTCAGGATCGTCCTCGTTCGTGACCCACTCCACACGGGTGATCAGGAGAGGGGCAAGCACGTAGACCTCGCTGGCTTCGCGTTCGGCAACCGCACGGACGGAGGGGCGGACCACCCTGGCGTCGCTGATCGCGGGGTCGACGACGAGAAGGATGCGCTTGCGCTTGCTCATGACCCCATCTTCGACGATGAATGCCCGAGTTGGAATGGGCGTTTCCACCCATGGAGTCGCGGCGTCGCCGCTGGGAGCATTGGCGCCATGACTACCTACCCGAAAGGAAGTTGCTCATGACAATGTCAGCCAGAGCAGGAATCCTCTACCAAGCTCCTCGGGGGCCGCAGCGCCGGCCGGAGCCGACTGCACGCGCGATGATTTGGAGCGATGGCATGCGGGCGCTGAGCGGGCAGCGCTTGGCCCTCCGGCATCAGCCGCGTAGGGGCTGGCGTGACAGCGAGCGCGAGTGAGCCCGCAATGACCCTCGATGCGCGTGCGAAGCGGATCTACGAGAAGAGCGGCCGTGGAGACGGCTATCGAATCCTGATCGACCACGTGTGGCCACGCGGCGTCTCGCGGGAGCGGGCCCGGCTCGATGAATGGGCGCGAGACCTGGCGCCCAGCGACGAGCTTCGCAAGTGGTTCGACCACGTCCCAGCGCGTTTCGCGAAGTTCCGGACCCGCTACCGACGCGAGCTCGCCGCCCACCCCGAACGCCTCGATGACCTTCGTCGCCGGGCCGCAAGCCGCCCCCTAACGGTGCTCTACGCCGCCCGCGATCAGGAGCACAACAACGCCGTGGTGCTGGTCGAGCTGCTGAACGATCTCTGAGCCCTGCTGTGACTAGGGCTCGACCAGCCCCCGCTTGATCGCGTACCGCGTCAGATCGACGCGGTTTCGCATCCCGAGCTTCTCGAGGATGTTGTCGCGGTGGCGGTCGACGGTGTTCTTCGCGATCACGAGGGTCTCGCCGACCTCCTCGCTGGTCAGGCCCTCTGCGATCAGCTTGATCACCTCCAGCTCGCGCGGGGTCAGCGGGTCACTCGTGATCTCCTCCCCCCGCCGGGCACGCTCGAGGTAGTCCTTGACGAGCGCTGAGGCGGCCGCGGGGTAGATGAACGGCTCGCCGCGCAGTGCCCCGCGGCAGGCTTCGATCAGATCGCGGTTGGCCTCTGACTTCAGGACGTAGCCAGAAGCGCCGGCCTTCAGCGCCTCGAAGAAGTACTGCTCGTTGTCGTGAACCGACAGCATCAGAGTGTGCAGCTCCGGCCGGCGGCTGTGAAGCTCGGCGGCGACCTGGAGTCCGGTCAGCCGCGGCATCGAGACGTCCAGCACCGCCAGGTCGAGCTCCTCGCTGATCGCGATCTTGAGCGCCTCCTCCCCGTCACTCGCCTCGACCACCACCTCCAAATCGGGCTGAGAGTCGAGGACGAGCTTCAGCCCGCTGCGGACCAGCTCGTGGTCGTCGGCGAGGAGAATCCTGGCGCGCAATGGAATCGACATCAGTCGCGCTCCAGGGGAAAGCTGAGCTTGACGGTGGTTCCGACCCCGGTTTGGGAGTCGATCGCCAAGGTCCCGCCCGTGAGCAGCGATCGCTCGCGCATGCCCTCGATCCCGATCGTTTCCCCCTCGGGGCGATCGGGAATCCCCTGTCCGTCGTCGCTGACGGTCAGGTTGATCGCGCCGTTCGAACTCTCGAGCTCGAGCACAGCATGCGACGCCTGGGCGTGGCGGAGGACGTTCGTCAAGGCCTCCTGGGCCACGCGGTAGAGGACCAGCTCCTGATCCGAGGAGAGATCGGGCAGGTCATCGGAGAGGCGACGCTCGATCTGGAGACCTCCCTGGCGGGCTGCCCGGGAGCAGAGCGCGATCAGAGCGTTGATCAGCCCGAGATCGTCGAGCGCCTCGGGACGCAGCTCGCGGGCGATCCGCCTGATCTCGTCGAGGGTGGAGTGAAGCTCGCCGGCGAGCTCGGCCATTCGCTTGCGCTCGCTTTCGGGACCCTGCGAAGCCGCCCGCTCGATCTCAAGAGCCACCGCGGTCAGGGTCTGACCGGCCTCATCGTGAAGGGCCTGAGCGATTCGCAGACGTTCCCGCTCCTGGGCGAGGAGCGCGGCGCGCGAGCCCGCGCGACGCTCATCGGCAAGGCGGCCGAGCATCGCATTGAACGCGTTCGTGAATGCGGCCAGCTCGACGCTGTCGCTTGAGCCATCGATCCGCGCCCGCTCGGGGTGGCGCAAGTCGACCTCCCCCATCTCGGCCGCGAAGATGCGAAGGGGCGCGAAGGCGCGACGAACGCGAACGAAGTTGACGACCAGCATCGCCACGAAAGCCAGGACCAAGATCAGCAGCTCGCTCGCGCGGATCGGGTGGCTGACGGTAACGGGTGTCACCACCAGGAGAACGAAGATCAAGGCAAGCAGGGCACTGCTTGAAAGAAGTGCCCGACGCGCGATCGATCTCGACTCCCGGGAGGAGGATTCGCCGCTGGAAGTCATCGCCTAACGAAAGCACGCTCTTCTTCAAATAGCGAGAGGGTCGTCTGTGCGGCACGCTGCAGGCGCCTGTCCCCGCCCGAATGAGGATTTCCACCCATGGACCCGCGACCCAGCCGTTGCGAGCCTTTGGGCCATGGTCAAGATCGCGATCCTCAGCCACCCGTGCACGCCGGCCCCCGCCGGCGACCTCGAGGATTGGCTCGAAGGCCAGCTCGACCAACTCCGGAAGGGCGCGCCACAGGGCATCATCCGTCTGTCCCGGCTGGCCCAAGACCTCCCCGACACCGAGATCGAGGTCGGGTGGCTTGTCGAGCTTGAACTGCCCGAGGAATCCCTTCTGCTGGGACGGGATCGCCTGGCCGACGCCTTGGCCGATCTCGTCACGGATATGCGGTTCCTCGGGCTGCAGCCGAGAGTTCTGACCCCGAACGAGTGCTCCGAGCCGGGATGGGTGGAAAGCCCCATCGACACGGCGACCACCTGAGTCGATCATTTGAGTCATGGCAACCATCGGCCCAGCAGGAACTCTGATCTTCACTCGTCGCGCCGAACGCACCCGGACGCCCCGGCCAGCCGCTGTGGGGCGACGGCCCACCCGCGAGACGAAGGCCGTGCTGAGGGAGTTCAGGCGGCTGCATCGCACCCGGGGTAAGAACGCTTCCTTCCGGGACGCAAACAGGGGCCAAAGCAATCAACCGGCCTGAGCGCCGCTGAGAAAGGAAAGCGATGACCGTCGCATCGCCCGAGACATTCGTGATCGTCGGCGCCGGGCTGGCCGGCGCCAAAGCGGCAGAGACGCTGCGTGAAGAGGGCTTCGACGGTCGCGTCGTCCTGGTGGGCGATGAGCCCGAGCGCCCCTACGAGCGCCCGCCCCTGTCCAAGGACTACCTGCGGGGGGAGGCCGAGGACGCCCCCTACGTGCATGACCAGACCTTCTATGACGACCATTCGATCGAGCTCCTGTGCTCGACGCGCGTCACCGGTCTCGACGCCGGCCTTCAGGAGCTCCTGCTCGAAGGCGACCGCCGCCTCGGCTACGACCGCCTCCTACTATCGACTGGCGCGGTTCCGCGCCGGCTCGAGGTCCAGGGTGCCGACCTCGACGGCATCCACTACCTGAGGACGCTGGCCGACTCCAAGCGGATCGGCAAGCGCATCGAATCGAGCCAGCGACTGGTCGTGGTCGGCTCGGGCTGGATCGGCGCGGAGATCGCCGCCTCGGCTCGCCAGAAGGGGTGCGAGGTGACCATGCTCGAGATGGCCTCACTGCCCCTCGAGCGGGTGTTGGGACCCGAGCTCGGGCAGGTCTACCTCAGCCTGCACCGCGAGCACGGCGTCGAGTTCCTGCCCGAGACGACTGTCGAGCGCTTCGAGGGCCAGGGCTCGGTGGAGCGGGTGATCACCCGGGATGGCGCCTCGATCGAAACGGGGTTCGTCGTCGTGGGCATTGGCGTCGCACCCCGAACCGGGCTGCTCGAAAGCGCCGGACTTCGGATCGACGACGGCATCGTCGTCGACGAGCATCTTCAGAGCAGCATCCCGAGTGTGTACGCCGCCGGTGACATCGCCAACGCTCGCCATCCCTTCTACGGGCGCCACCTCCGCGTCGAGCATTGGGACACCGCGCTGCATCAAGGCCCGGTCGCCGCCAGGAACATGCTCGGTGCAAGCGAGCCCTACGAGCGGATCCCCTATTTCTTCTCCGACCAGTACGAGACCGGAATGGAGTACAGCGGCCACGCGACCGAATGGGACGAGATCGTCTTCCGCGGCGACGTCGGAGCCCGCGAGTTCATCGCCTTCTGGCTCGAGGACGAGCGCCTGGTCGCGGGAATGAACATGAACGTCTGGGACGTAAGCGACCCGATCCGGGAGCTGATCGCCTCCCGCCGGCGACTCGATCCGCGTGAGCTCGCCGACCCCGACACTCCGCTGGCCGAATTGGGCAAGCCTGGCGACGCTGACGACGACGAGGACGAGCGCGAAGCCCTCGGCGCGTGGGCATCCGAGGGTGGATCATGCTGAGCCGCCTGCAGCACCTTCACGACGCCGGGGTGTCGATCTGGCTGGACGACCTCTCCCGAGAGCTGCTCGACAGCGGTGAGTTCATGCGCTACGTGCGAGAGCTCGCGGTAACCGGCGCGACCTCGAACCCGACGATCTTCGCCCGGGCGATCACGCGCTCGGACCTGTATGACCCCCAGATCCGCCGCGCGCTTGATATGGGCCTAAGAGATCCGCGAGAGATCTTCTTCGAGCTCGCCCTGGAGGACGTCCGTCGCGGCGCCGACAACCTGCGCGCGGTCTACGAGCTGAGCGACCGCCGCGATGGCTTCGTCTCCTTCGAATGCACCCCCGACCTCGCGGACGACGCGAAGGCAACCGTGAAGCAGGCCGTGGAAATCTGGAATCGAGTCGACGTGCTCAACCTGCTGGTCAAGGTCGCCGCGACCGACGCCGGGATCACCGCGATTGAGGAGCTGACGGCGCGCGGCGTCAGTGTCAACGTCACGCTGCTTTTCTCGATCCACCGCTACGAGCAGGCGATCGATGCGTATTGGAGGGGTTTGGAACGCCGGCTCGGGACCGGCAAGCCGATCAACGAAATCACCTCGGTGGCCTCGTTCTTCGTCTCGCGTGTCGACACGGTCGTCGATCCCTGGCTCGCGCCGGACTCGCCCCTGCGTGGGCGGGCCGCGATCGCAAACGCTCAGATCGCTTTCGCGCGCTACATGCGCTCTCTCGAGACCACAAGATGGAAGGACCTCGCCGTGTGCGGTGCGACACCGCAGCGCCCGCTGTGGGCGAGCACCGGCACGAAAGACCCGGACTACTCCGACGTCCGCTACGTCCAAGAGCTGATCGCCCCCGGTGTGATCAGCACGGTCCCGATGAAAACGCTGCAAGCCTTTGCCGACCATGGTGACGTCGGCGCCTCACTCGGCCGCGAGGCGACCAGCGCCCAGCGGCTACTCGGCGAGCTGGCCGAGGCCGATATCGACTTCGCTGCGATCACGGACGAGCTCGAGCGCCGAGGCGTCGACTCCTTCCGCGATTCCTATCGCGAGCTGTTGATGTGTATCAAGGCGAAGACGACCGAGGTGAGCGCGGACGCTCGCGAGGCTGTCCGTGCGTAGCCCCAATGGCGTTCGAGTGACGCGGATCGCCATCCGGATCAGGCCCGAACGGACCCCAGGTAACACCCCCCGTACGGCCATGGGGACAAAGACCCAACTCGTCGAATGACCATTTCGCCCCATGGCCACAAGCCGTCATCCGCGGGAGCCTGAGGGGGATGGCCGATCCCGGCCGTCCAGAAAGGAGCCACATGTCTTCGGAAATCGCAATACCCACAGCCTCGACGCAGCGGCCACCCGCGCCTTGGGCTCGTCTCTGGCTGCGCATTCGCGTCCGGGGGCGCGCCCACGAGCTCGACAGGGCGCTCGCCGCGGGCGCCAACCCGCTCGATAGCGAGGAGCTTTCGCTCCGCGCCGATCAGCTCAGCAGGCCCAAGGTGCGCAAGCGGCTGGCCGGGACGTACACCCGGCTGACCGACGAGCAGGAAGGCCACATCGGGCTGCTGCCGTTCCACTACGACAGGGTCCGGGTCAACCGCGGGCCACTGGGCGAAATCGGCGAGTTGCTCGGCGGCGACCGCACCCTGCCATTGCGCGGGGTGGCATTGGCCTCCGCCCTGCTCGATGACCGGATGGGCCCGCTGTACGCGAACGATGTCCCGGCTGATCTGGCCGGGTCCCTGAAGCGGATTCTGGCGGCCCTCGGCCGCTAGGGGCCTGAAGTACGACCACCGGCCGGCGCCGATACCCTCGCGTCGGCCGGTCGGCCGCGCGGGGGTCGTCCTCCCCGGTCATCGTCGGTTAGCGCACCTGAACTAGTGCTTCATGAGCCGGGGTGGATTCGATATGGCGCGAAATCGCGCGGTCAAATCCTGCCGCCCTGACTTTCCATCCAGCGGCGGGCCGCCGGTCATTCGTCGATTCCTGCGTTGCGGACCGCGAGCAGGGCGACGTCGTCCTGGCTCGACTGCCCCCGCACGAATCGGCTGAGCACGTTGTCGCACAGTGTCTCGGGATCGAGCGGCGAGGCGGACGCTGTCTCGGCGAGGGCCGCCTCTGGGTCGCTGATGCGCTCGCCCCGGCGCTCGACCAGTCCGTCCGTGTAGAGCAGCAGCGTGGAGCCGGCCTCGATCGCGCTCTCGTGCTCCGGGAAGCTGTCCACCCCAGGGACTCCCAGAGGAGGACCACCCCCACTTGTCAGGTATGTGGCCCCTCGTTCGGGGTGGACGAGCAGCGGGTAGGGATGCCCCGCGCGCGCGATGCGCATCCGCGACTCGCCAGGGTCGATGATGCCGTAGACCAACGTCGCCATCTGGCCGCGTATCAAGTCGACGAACCGCGCCAGCTTCGCAAGCGCCCGCGCCGGCGCGAGCTCTTCCAGCGCGTAGGCGCGCAGGGCGCTGCGAAGCTCACCCATGTACGCGGCTGCCTGCGCTCCCTTTCCCACGACGTCCCCAATCGCCACTCCGACCCTTCCGCTGGGCAGAGCGATCACGTCGTACCAGTCGCCGCCCACGCCAGCCTCCGCGGGGAGGTAGCGAGCGGCCAGGTCCAGCTCCGGGATCTCGGGCAGCGCCTGCGGAAGCAGCCCCTGCTGAAGATGCCGCGCGGCCGTTCGCAGCTCCATCAGCTGTCCGTGCTCGATCGCGAGCGCGACGCGGTCCCCGACGGTGCGCAGCAGATGAATGTCGTCGGAGTCGAAATCGCGGCGCTCCAGCGTCCCGACATGGAGAACACCCACCAGCCGCCCCTCGACGATCAGCGGCACGCCGAGCAGAGAACGCACGCCCTTCTGTCGCATCAGCGGGTTTACGATCTCGATCGGGGAGTTGTCGAGATCCTCGACCACCACCGGCTGCTGGGTCGCCGCAATGCGGCCCGCGAACCCCGCGCCGACCGGGAGCGTAAAGCCGCGCTCGACCTCCTCCTCCAACCCCTTGGCGGCGCGGGCGACAAGCTCGCGGCGGTCCTCCTCCAAGAGCAGGATCGCGGCCGTGTCCACGTCGAGGATTTCTGTGGTCCGGTCGAGGAGTTCGGAGAGCAGATCGTCGAGGTCGAGATAGGCGAGCGCCGCCTCGGTCACGCGCTGCAGGGACTGGACGGCGCTGTGGTCGTCCGTCTGGCCCGATCCTCGCTGTTCCTTGGAGGACTCCATGCCCGCAGTATCGCGTGGCGTAGGGGGAGGGCGTGAACCTTTTTTCGTGCGTGTGGAAACCGCCGACTGGCTCAGCGCGAAAAAAACGCGCGCGCCTGAACATCCAGAGTGAGTGTCTGCACTGCGGAGTCCAGTTTCAGCCCCGACGCCGCGGCCACGTCTTCTGCAGCCCCCGGTGCCGACACCGCGGCGCGCGCAAGCCCGAGGACCGCATTGCGGTCGACTCTGAGCAGATCGCGCGGCGATTCGATGAGAGTCGCGACCCCGACGCTCAGGTCCGCGACGACGACTGGCACCCGACGCCGCCGACGCCGGACGGTCTGCGGTTTCGGGAGCTGGACGCCTGCCAAACGGTTGGCCAGCGGCGCCGGTGGTATCTGAACCTGATCAAGCAGCCGTCCTGGGACGGAGTGAGGTAAGTCGCAAAGTGCCGCTTTCGTCCAAAGCGCCTACTCCGAACACAGCGGCGGCGCTCAGGTCGGTGCGCAGTCGGGAAAACCGGAAACGCACAGAATCCGCAATTTGCGATTATCTCCCCTTGGAAGTGGGTAGTCATTTTTGGAACCCCAGTGGGAAGGATTCTCTCCAATGGCTCAGCAGTCCAAGACCAAGGCGCGTGCAGGTTCGGGAAGCCGGTCAAAGAGGCGCACATCGGCAAACGGCCGCACGGCCGCGAAGTCGCGCTCTAGCGCGAGCCGTTCGAAGACCTCAAGAACGCCCAAGCGCAAGGCGAGTTCGTCGGATCAGAAGGGCGCTCTCGACGCGGCCAAGGATGCAACGACGAAGGGCGCGAACGCCGCCGGTAACGCCGTCACGTCGACCGCGAAAAAGCTCAAGACTCCGCTGATCGCGACGGGAACAGCGCTTGCGGGAGTCGCTGCGGGTATTGCCGTCACTCAAAAGAAGAACAAGGGGATCTCCGGCATCCACTTGCCGAGTCGCGGTACTCGGCGCGCAACGACGAGGGGTCTCGGCGAGGCGGCCAAGAACATCGGGATGCTCGCCGAGCGGACCGGGAAGGTTGCCCAACAGGTGCGCGTCGCAAGCGAAGCGATCGGCGAGGGGGGTGCGCCCCGCAAGTCCAAGTCCGCTATCGAGGTCGTCCTGGAGGGGCTTACGAGTCGCCAGCAATCAAGGGCTGGTTGATCGGAACTGCATAACGCCGCTCGGGGCGGTTAGTGGGGCTGGGGTCCTCAAGCTCGCGCCCCCATCCCCAAGGGTGGTGCGGCGGTGGCCGTTAGTAGGTCCGGCAGGGGCGTCACAGTCTCCGTGGCCGACCGAGATACCGGACACGGAGAGCGCCCATGGATAGGACCGAACCCGACTTCAGCGCTAGCACCTTCATTGCAGGCCTTTGCCTGGATGCCAACGGAGATATGCAGCTTGCCGGTGGAAGCAACGTCTTCGAACTTCGGTTTGCTGATGATGAAAATCCTGAGGCTCTGCGCCACGTTCGGATCGAGCACCCGGATGCGACGACCGAGTTCGGCTCGGAGCACTCGCCCGCGTGACCGGACTAGCGCTAACGAGGTAAGGGCGGGACCGCATCCCGCATTCCATGCGAAGGGCCGCTTCTCGCCCAAAGCAGCGCTTTCCGGGCTACCCCGAGAGCCCGGCGGATTCGAGGGCGGGCTTAGACTTGCGCCGAACATATGTTTGAAACGGTGTCTTAGCGGGTAACTCGTTACTGCAAGGAGGCGAGGCAGCATTGTTTCGCTAGACGCGATGCAACCTGCCACTCGCTAGACGCGAGGCATCCTGCCACACACCCCCGGTCTGGGAGCAAATGGGCGAGAGTGACTGCGGTCACCTTGCACGGCCCAGGCGGGACACCCAAAGACTGGAGACAACTGTGGAAGCCGCCACTAAGACCAAGGACGCGAAGCTCGTGCAGCTGCTCAATGAGGCCTATGGCAAGGAGCGCCAGCTCGAGGTCTCGCTGGAGTCGCACTTGACGATGACCACTCGAGCGGACTACGAGAAGCGGCTCCGCCAGCACCTTAAGGAGACGAAGTCCCACGCATCGACCGTCGCCAAGCGGATCAAGCAGCTGGGTGGGACCGCCGAGACGGTTTCGCTACCCGGCCCCGAGGGTGCGAGCAAGGCTGCACAGAGCCTGCAGGGCGCCGTCGGCAAGGCCAAGGCGGCTGCCCAAGGGCCGCTCCACCTGGCCAAGGGCTCCGGCGAGCAGGGCAAGATGCTCCACAACGCCCGCGCCGAATACCGCGAGGAGGCCGAGGAGATCGCCACCTACAAGGTGATCGACGCGATGGCCACCTCGGTGGGCGACAAGCAGACGGCGAAGCTCGCTCGCGGCATCCTCAGCGAGGAGCAGCGGATGGCCGATTACCTGAGCGAGCTGCTGCCGATGCTGGCAACCGACGTCGCTCACGACGAGATCCCCGTATCGGAGATCAACGGCGAAGCCGGCCGGCGCACCTCCTCGCCCACGGGGGCCACCCGCACGGCGCGGAAGCGGAATTCCGGCACCAAGACCAAGACCAAGACGAAAGCCCGCGCCAAGCGCGGCTGACCGCACCCACATCTAGGAGAGAAAAAACATGGCGCAATCCACCAAGACGAGGAAAAGCACGAGCACCGGCAAGCGATCGGGCCCGAGCCGCAGCAGCTCCAACGGCCGGGCGAAGAGCTCGGGCACGCGGGCGAAGAGCTCGGGTAGCCGGGCCAAGAGCTCGAACGGCCGGGCGAAGAGCTCGAGCGCATCGCGTGCGCGGTCAACGGCACAGAGCCGCAACGGGTCCGCATCGTTCGCCGAGACCGCGATGGACAAGGCGAAGACGACGGGTCACACGGTCGCCGATGCGGCGTCCAAGGCGAAGACGCCGCTGATCGCAGGCGGCACCGCGCTGGCCGGGGTCGCCGCGGGCGCGCTGATCAAGAGCCTCGCTGGCGGCAATGGAAAGAGCCGGAGCCCGCTGAAGAAGCTGGGCGGGATGAAGCCGGCCGCGAACATCGACCTCGACACGATCAAGACCGTGGCCGACCGCGTCACCGCCTACGGCCAGCAGGCGAGCGACATCGCGAAGGCCGTCGAGAAGACGCAGAAAAAGAACTGACGCTCGCGCAGTAGGGGGAGGGTGCGAGGCCAGCACTGCCCGCTCCGGCAACCGCCGATTGGCTTCCCGCGAGAAAAGGCGGATTCTGCTGTGTCGCCTACTCCCGCAGCCCGGCGGCTTCGAGGGCGTCAGCCTTCGTCAGGAAGGCCTGGAAACGGACAACGCGGCCGTCGCGCAGCGTCCAAAGATGCGCGAACTCGTTGTCGCTTCGATCAGCTCACGGGGCTCGATCTCCCAGGCGTCGAAGGTGTCCTTCCATTCCGCGATGGCCCGGACCCAGGCATCAGCGCCGATTCCCTCCATCCACGCGAATCGAACTCAACCTCCGAGTCGAGCGAGTCGAGGGCCGGGGTACCCGTCTCGTTCAGCTGCTCGTAGTTTTGCCGCACGATCTCCACGTTCTCCTCCGACATCGCTACTCCTCAAGGCCGGCGGCTTCGAGGGCTCCGGAAACCGCCGCCGCGCTTTTCAGCGCGTCTGAGACGGTTATGCGGACTGCGGCCGGCGGGCTTAGGCTCGCACCGAACATATGTTTGAACGGTGTCTCAGCGGGTAGCTCATTACTGCAGGGAAGCGAGGCAGCATTGTTTCGCTAGACGCGATGCAAACCTGCCACTCGCTAGACGCGAGGCATCCTGCCACACACCCCGGTCTGGGAGCAAATGGGCGAGAGTGACTGCGGTCACCTTGCACGGCCCAGGCGGGACACCCCAAAGACAGGAAGTGAAACGCATGGAAGCTGCAACGAAGCCCGGTGCCGTGCGCACCGACTCGGTCCGTCGCCAGGGCCGCGTTCGCCGCCTGGCGACCGAGACCAAGCAGGCGTTCAAGACCACGGAGTTCTGGGCGATGGTCGGCGTCATTGTCGCGATTCTCGTCAGCGCCGCCGTGATCAAGGGCGGAGATACCAACGGGACCGACGAGTTCATCGCCCGACAGGCATGGCTCTACGTCGCCATCGTCGCCGGTGCCTACTTCATCGGTCGCGGTCTCGCCAAGTCCGGGTCGAGCGATCCGTACACCGAGAGTCACGAGAACAGCGACCGGAACGGTAACTAGCTCCGATCGTTTCCCGGCCGGGGTCCTACGGGACCTCGGCCGGGTTATGTCTCAGCGAAAGCGGGAAGGTAAGGGATGTTCGTGATCTGGAAGCGATCTGGGGAACGCACGCAGGTGCGCTTTATGCCTGGGTGCCTGCTCTGGTCAATCGCCCTCTCAATCGCGCTCACCATCTTGCTGAACCTGCTGATCAGATTGTTCTGACGGGTCAGGGATCGGATGGTTGCCCAGGGACCACCAGTCCGCGGCCAGACTGAGCCAAGCGGGCGCGGGCAGGTCCGCGCCGCGTAAAGCTCAGCCCGCGCCGCGCGGGTCGAGCGCCTCGACGGTGCGAGCTACCTCGGGCACCTTCTCGACGATCGCCCAGCCCTCGTTTCGCTCGATCACCGTCTCCACGTCCCGCAGCTCATGACCGGGGACGATCACGAAGCGGCGCGGATCTGAGCGGACGCGCTCATAGTCGGCCTCGCGAAGGCTGACCTTCTCGAGGCAGTCGGGCTTCCCGCACTCGCAGAAATAGAACTCGACCTCGCTGTCTGGACCTTCATGGCGCTCCTCCCACGCCTTGGCCCGCTCATTGGCCTCGCGGAACATCGCCTCGTTGCGTGCTATTCGCTCCTGGCGCTCCGTCGCCATGCCGCAATCTTACGCCGTCCCCGGTCGACCGGGGCACCAGCGCTGGCACGCGAGCCAGCTCGGGATGGTGGAAGACCGTCGTCGCACCTACCAATGGGGTGCGGGGTCATTGCCGCAGGATCGCGCGGCGTAGGGGGAGGGTGCGAGGCCAGAACTGCCCGCTCCTGCAACCGCCGATTGACCGCCGGCGCGAGCCTAAGGAAGCAGATCTGAGGCCCGGCTACTCCCGCAGCGCCTTTCGCAACTCTTGCTAGCTCCGGCGGAGTGCCGTTGCGGTGGCCCCGCGTAACCCTCCTCGGAGGGCAGTCTGTCCTCGCCAGCGGAGGCACATTGGAGGCACATTTTCTGCCCCGACATACGAAAACCCCGCGCTAGCGGGGCTTTCGATGGGCCGGGGTGGACTCGAACCACCGACCTACGGATTATGAGTCCGCTGCTCTGACCAGCTGAGCTACCGGCCCGGGTGGAACGATTATGGCTCCCCCATGCGGGTTTCGGCTTGCGGCCACTCCGCCGATCGACCGCTGGCGAAATCCGCTTTCGCCTCGATTCTGCCCATTTCTGCCCACGGTACATCGAGTCGGTCACTCCAACTACCACCACCTGGTAGTCGGAGAGCAGGTCACGCTCAATCGCCTCCCCAAAGCTGAGCCGGTGGAAGACCGGGCCGAAGGCGGCCTCGTCGTCCATCGAGGCGACCTCCACGTCGAGGACCCCTGCCTCCGAGCGTAGGCGCGGCGTGTAGAAGCGCGGCGTGGCGGTCATGAATAGCCGCCGCTTGCTGCGGATCTGATCCGAGTCGAGGATCGTCGTGAACTCCGTCCCAACCCGCCCCGCGCAGCGATGCGCCTCGTCGGCGACCGCGAGGTCGAAGGTCGGGACCCGCCCCTCCAAGGCGGCGGCGATCTGAGGCGAGGACTGGTAGGTGGCGAATACGACGCGCCGTCCCCGGCGGCGGAGGAATGCTGCGATCCGCTCGGGGTCGGTTGTCACCGGCAACCCCAGCTTGGAGGTGTGCTGGAGGAAGTCGTCCTCCCCAGCGACGCTCGCGTCCGAGCAGACCGCGAGGTAGTCGAACGGCTTGGAGGCGTTGGCGCTCCACTCGCGCAGGGTCTGCGCCAGCAAGGAGAGTGAGGGCAGCAGGATCAGGGTTCGCTTGGCGTCGAGCCGCTCGGAAATCCACATTGCTGCCAGGGTCTTGCCGGTCCCGCAGGCCATGATCAGCTGCCCGCGGTCGTTGCCATTGAAGCCCCTGACTGTCGCTCGGATCGCCTCCTTGACATGCGGAAACGGCTTCTTCCTCGGCGGGCGGCGGGGGCGGAGATCGTCTGGCGACTGCGGCCAGGCCACGGGTGCAAGCTCAAGCTGCGAGCGGAGCAGATAGCCGACGGGCTCCCGCTGCTCGTCAAGGGTGCTCTTGGCGGCGGGGCCGAGGTGGTCGGTGGTGGCGATCAGCAGCCGATAGGAGAAATCGGGCCGACCCGCCTCGGCCAGGAACGAGTCAACGTCCTTCTTCTTGATCGCGTAGTCGGGCGCGTACGCCTTCGCCTGGATCGCCCACAGGTCGCCGCCGTGCTCTTCGGCGACGAGGTCGATCCCCCGATCCGGCGCCCGCATCCCCGGCCAGTCCCTCCACAGCCAGACGTGCTGGAAGCGGCGCCGGTACTGGGGCGCGCTGGTCAGATACCAGCGGCAGATCCGCTCAAACTCGCGCCCGCGCTTGTTGGGATCCGCGTCGAGTTGGGCTAGCAATCGATCGAGGCTCACGGCCAACGAGGCTAACTAGCAGCTTGGGATCAGGGATTCAGCTTTTTTTCGCGAGCGACGAGCGCGGTTTTGCTTCTGAAACTTTCCCACGATCGGACCCCCGCCCCCCCGGGGGTAACGCTTTCGGGGGGTCCCGGGGACAACGTGGTCGGGTCTGACGACTACGCCTGCCAGAGCGTGCTGCCGTAGTGCCGCTTTGCATGGAAAGCAGCACCTTTGGCCAGATACCGCGGAGGCGCGCTCGGTTGGCGCGGCTGCGCTCGGGCTGACGGTTCGCGCCCTCGCACGCCTAGACCACGCCTAGCCCGGCGCCAAATGTACCGAGAATGTACCGCCGTGTCGGAGGCTTCTGGCCGTCAAACAGGCACCGGAGCCTCGGCTCGTTGGGAGTTCCGACGCCACGACTCGAAGGAGGCCCGAGATGAGGGCTAACACGAAGAAGAAGCAGAAGATGGGTAAGCGATTCGCGATCCTGATCGGCGTGGCTGCGGCTGGCGTGATGGCGCTCGGGGCGCAGACGGGGGCGGCGGCCTCCGAGGGCGTCGTCAGCTACGGCACGAAGCTGACGATCTACAAGGACTATGCGGAGTTGCACGGCGAGGTGAACTCAAAGGTCAGGAAGTGCACGGAGGGGAGAGAGGTGATCCTGTTCAGGAAGCGGCCCGGTCCGGATCGCAAGCTCGGCGCAACCACAAGCGGTCCCCAATGGGAGTCACACAACTGGCGGGTGAGCGTCAAGGGCCTGAAGACGAGCGGGTCGCCGGTCGGACGCGTGTACGCCAAGGCGACGCCCAAGGTGGGCGATGGGTTCAAGTGCAGCACCGGCTACTCGCGGGTCGTCGTGGACTGCCCTTGCCACCCAGAAAAAAAATCAACTGACCCCCCGGCACGGACTCGCCTCAGGGCGCAGACGGCGTTGGCGGGCGGGGAGTCCGTCGATAGCACCCCGCCGGACCTCAAGGTCTGGGGGCCGAAGAAGCAGAGCCCCCAGAACACCCGAAGGGCGGCAAGGAACTGTCGCAAGCCCTGGTCCGCGCAGTGCCACCTCGCCAGGTGCGGCCACGATGCCTGCAACTTGGAGGTCCAGGTGAGCGGCTGTGGCGACGAGGCGTGCACCATATGGGCCACGGGGAAGCTGACGAACGTCAAGATGGACAAGCTCAGCAAGAATGGCTGGCTGAAGTGCGCGAAGTGTTTCGGGCCACTGAACCTCGGGCCGGAGCTGGCGGAGGAGGAGCAGCGCGAAGAGGTGCGCAAGGCGCTCGGCAACGGCGAGAACGTCAAGGCGAAGGTCACCGTCCGCGCGACGGATGCGGCCGGGAACGTGGCGACCGCGAAGCGCACGATCACACTCGTCAAGTAGGAACGACCAGGAGCAGGGCGTGGCGTCTGGGGAACGTCCCAGGCGCCACGTTTTTTTGGGGGTAGGCGACCGCTGCTTTGGACGAACAGCGGTCGGCTGTCGCTTCCGCGTGGAGGCGGAAGCCAGGGGTGCCCCCGATGGATTGTCTGAAAGCGCTGCTTTGGACGAAAAGCAGGGTCAAGCCACATCGCGCTGAGTAGCGCCTAGCTGCCCGAGATCTCCACCAGCAGGGGCGGCAGGGCCAGCCCTATGGAAAAAGGGTGGTACGCGTGGGGGCGGTGGCTCTCACCTGGGCCGATGATCTGCAGGCAGGCGCTTGAGCGCGGCCCGAATCTGCTCCTTAGCCTCCTTGTCCAAGATCGGCTCGTGTTCGATCCATAGGACGAAGGCGTGTAGCCAGAGCAGCCGTACGTCCATAACGAGCTCGCCCGCATACGCCATCAGCAGCTCCTCGGGGTGCCCGGGCCAGGCGATGCCGTCCTCAAAACGCGCGATCGTCGCTTGGTCTACGTCGATCGCCGCCGCGATCCTGACCTGCTCGACGCCCGCCTCCTCTCGCGCCTGACGACAGGCCCGCCCCAGCCAGAGGAGCAGGGGACGCACAACCTGATCGGCATCCATACCCGTATTTCTATCCGAACGGCGCGACACCACCTCCGAGGCCGGTCCGCCCATCTGGCACTGTCGCTTTGGACGAAAAGCAGCACTCTCGATCCGTGCGTCCCCGAAAGATCGCATCGGTGGCCCGATTCGTTCCTCGCTACCACCGCCCGAGGATTCGCGAGACCGGTCGGCACTCCTAGCCGGCAATCGCTTCCGTCCGGAGCGGAAGTGGCTCCGCGGAACGGGCCGCGCCACTCCGCTTCTCGCCCCTAGGCCACGAGCCTCTCGGCGCGCAGCTCAAAGGGCCCGGCGTTGAGCCCTCGGTAGCTCTCGTCGTCGACCCAGTGGAGCCAGGCCTCCCGCGCTGCGACCTGATCGCCCGCGGCCCGGAGCTCGACACGAGCGCCTAGCTCGGTCGAGGTGCCGATGGCGGCGTCGTGACGCTGGCTCAACCGGTCCTGCTCGGCCAGCACAGCCTCCAGCCGCTGTACCGCGCTGTCGTGCTCTTCACTTCTAGTCATGGTGGCAAGCCTTTCGTCCCTCTGGTGGGTCCGCGCGGAAAGTGGAGGGCCAGAACCCGAGCGGTCAATCAGATGGAGACGAAGCCACCGGGTCGGTGGGGTATCGCCCTTAGAGGTACAGCACCGACCCCGCAGTCAAAACCAGTAGCCCCCACCTCGCGCCTCGTGGCGCTTGAGCCGCGCCGTCGGTGGCATTCCGGTCGGGGTTGAGCATTCTGGCCGCAGGGCCAGCCGCAACTGACACTACTCCTATTGCGTGCGGTTGTGTAGAAGCTCGAAAGCCGGGCTACCGCTTCGGTGACCACAGGGAGCGAAGTCACGGCTGACCCGCTCGGGTTCCTGCTCCGCTTCGCGCGAGGAGCATAGGAATCTATCTCGAGCTACCGCATTCCCTGGAAAGCGGCATTCGGCAGCTCGAGCTCACGCCTGCACCGGTGCGTCTCCGAAAGATCACATCGGCGGCCCGATTCGTTTCTCGCTACCACCGGACGCGTAACCGCGAAACCAGTCGGCACCCTCGCCGGTAAGACCCCGCTCCCGCCTTCACTGGAAGGGTCTACCGGCGCTGACTGGGCGCCTACGAAGTGTGCCACTGGCGAACGCGGGGTAAGCATCGCTGCAGTTAGCAATGACCGACCCCGCCCCACAGCTCACACCCGTGTCCAAGACTGGTTCCACTTCGACCCGGCCGGTCTGGCGCGACTCGATGGCCCCGTACGAGCGCCCGTCCTGGAGTCGGAGCCTGCTCGACCTCGCGACCTCGGTCGTGCCCTACGTGGTGCTTTCGGTGCTCATGTACGTCAGCCTCGGCCAGCTCCCCTATTGGATCACTCTCGCGCTGGCGATCCCGACCGCCGGGTTTCTGATGCGAACCTTCATCGTCTTCCACGACTGCACGCACGGCTCGTTTCTGCCCTCGCGGCGGGCCAACCTCTGGCTCGGCCGGCTGAGCGGCCTGCTCGTCTTCCAGCCCTTCGCGAACTGGCGCCACAACCATGCAGTTCATCACGGCACGTCCGGCGATCTCGACCGGCGCGGCACCGGCGACGTCCCGACGCTGACCTTTGATGAGTACGTCGCCAGCCCCTGGAGGAAGCGGCTCGGCTACCGGCTCTTCCGCAACCCGCTCGTCATGTTCGGGATCGGACCGCTGTGGTCGTTGATGATCGGGCCTCGCCTGTGGTCAGGCTCGATGCGCCCGCGCCAGGTGCGGAGTGTGATCGTCACCAATTTCGTCTTGGCGGTGGTGGTGGGCGCGATCTGTTGGGTAGTCGGCTGGCAGGAGTGGCTGCTCGTTCAGATGCCGACCGCGATCCTCGCCGGCACGGTCGGCGTCTGGATGTTCTATGTCCAGCACCAGTTCGAGGACGTGTATTGGGAGAGCAGCGAGAGCTGGAGCTATGCGGACGCGGCGCTGCGCGGGAGCTCGTACCTGAAGCTGCCGCAGCCCTTCCAATTCTTCACCGGCAACATCGGCATCCACCACGTCCACCACTTGAGCGCCAAGGTCCCGAACTACAACCTGCAGCGCGCACATGACGAGAATCCAATCTTCCGGGACGTCCCAGTGCTGACCGCATGGGACGGCGCCGTCGCGGTCCGGCTCAAGCTGATCGACCCGGAGGCCGGCTGCCTGCTTACCTGGTCCGAGGTTCGGACGCGCCGCGCAACGGTTCCCGCCGCGTCGCCGGCGGCGCTATAGCTCCCGCAGCCGGCGTTCGCCGCGAGTTTCCGCCTGTCCCGCCCGCTGCGGAAACTTAGGAAGTCGGAGTAAGGTAATTGGGCTGGCACTGCGGCCAAGTGATCATCCCCCTCGGTGCCCGCGCATCAACTCGCTCGCTGGGTCATCCCTCTTCCTTCCGTGCGACCCCCTACAGAGGGCACGGAAGGTCTGAGGTCTATGACCGGCAGCAAGTTGTCCCAAGGAGCAGCACGACGGCGCGGCGAGTTGCATCACGCCGACGGTGACCGTCGCGTCGCGCAAACGATCGCGGCGCACCGCCACCTGAACACCCCCGGCTCAGGCCGAGCCAGCATCCAGTATCGAGAGGGGAGACGGTGGCATGACCGACACGACTTCCTAGCTCTCTGAGAACCTCGAGTCGGAGCGGCCGCGCGCCCAGCAGCGCCGCTCGGCGTTGGCCGCCGCAGCTCGTAATCACGAGGACGCGAAGCGCGAGAGGCCCTTCTCAACCTTCGATGTATCCAAGGGCACCCGGAGTCGAAATCCTGCTGAACCCAAGGGGCTGCTGACATTGCGGAGGGAAGCCCCAGCGAAGCCGACTGCTGCCGAGCGCGAGGTGGCTGATCTGCTGCCGATCGAGGCCGATCCCGACGCGGCCAGAGCCGTCCTGGATCGCGTCCCGCTCTGGTTCCACACCTTCTCCCTCGACCACTCCGACCAGCTCTACACGCCCGGCGTCGCCCGCGACCACCGCTACCGGATCCCCGCCCTTCCCGAGGACTTCAGCGGCATGTGCGTGCTCGACGTCGGCACCTTTGACGGCTTCTACGCGTTCCTCGCCGAAGCCCGAGGCGCGCGGCGAGTCGTCGCTCTGGACAACGAGCAGTACCGAGTGTGGGTCAAGTCGCGCTGGGGTGTCGAGCTTGAGGGAGGCGAGGGGTTCACAGCGATCCGAGAGTTGCTCCGCTCGAAGGTCGAGTACCGTCGTCTCAACGCCTTCGATCTCGACCAGCTCAATGAAACGTTCGACTTCATCCTCTGCTTCGGGATCCTGCACCGGGTAGACAACCCGATGGGCCTGCTCAAGGTTCTTCGACGGCACCTCTCGGCCGAAGGCCGGGTACTTCTCGAGACCTACGGCTCAGCGGATCGGACGCTCGACGCCCCAGCGGCTATCCACGCCTATGAGGCAGGCGAGGTCTACGCTCGCGATCACTTCGTGCACTGGGGATTCACCCCCGCAGGGTTGGACGCGATGGCCTGCCATGCGGACTTCGAGGGCTTCGAGCTGATCGACGCGCCGGTCATCGACGGGCATCCACGCGTCATCGGAACGCTGCGCGCCCGCGCGATGCGTCGCCCCTAGATCGAATCGGCGGCCCGATTCGTTTCTCGCTACCACCCCCACGCGGATTCGAGAGCTGGTCAAGTTGCTGCCCAGCGATCGCCGAGCGAATAGCCGCTTTGCATGGAAAGCGACATCTTCTCCGTGGCGAAGTACTGCCTTCGCGATAGTGGCACGAGAATGTGGAGATCGTGCGCCGTGTGTTCGAAGCTTCCTGGTGGTCGGATCGGTCGCGGGCTGGCCAAGTCCGGGTCGAGGGATCCGTACACCGAGAGCCTCGACGAGGGCGATCGGAACGGTCGCTAGCGGATGCTTCCCGGCCGGGGCCCCAAAGGGCCTCGGCCGGGTTATTTTCCTTCGAGACACCGATAGCAGGCGGCAAACGATGTTCGTGATCTGGAAGCGCTCTGGGGAACGCACACAGGTGCACTTCCTCCCGGGCTGCCTTCTCTGGTCGATTCGTCGCGCTCACCATCTTGCTGAACCTGCTGATCAGATTGTTCTAGCGGGTTTAGGAGGTCGAGTGGCCTCGAAGCCGCGGGGCCTGCGGGAGTAGGCGTTGTCGCAGGAGAACGCCGAATCGTGCGCCCTAACGTACGAGTTGTTCAACCAATGGGGGTTCATCCCCCAGTCGCCCACCTGGTCCGCTCGGGCCAGCGCCCGGTCCGCGCGCAGCGGCGCTATGGCATACACCGGGCGCGGCGAGACCAGGTCCCTGGCACCGCGTAAAGATCAGCCGTCGCGGCGCGGGTCGAGTTCTTCGACAGTGCCAGCTACCTCGGGCGCCTTTTCGACGATCGCCCAACCCTCGTTTCGCTCGATCACCGTCTCCAGGTCCGGCACCTCGTGACCAGGGACGATCACGAAGCGGCGCGAGTCCGAGCGGATCCTCTCGTAGTCGGCCTTGCGCAGATCCACATGCTCGCCGCATTCGGGGTTCGCGCACTCGCAGAAGTAGGGCTCGACCGCACTACTTGCGTGCCGCTCCTCCCAGTCCGCCATCCGCTCGTTGGCGACGCGGAACATCGCCTCGTTCCGGGCCAGCCGCTCCTTGCGCTCTGACGCCATGCCGCAATCTTACGACGCCGCAGCCATCCGACTTCAATGGTTCGACAGCCGGCACGACACCCTCAAAGCCGCCGGGCTAGCTTCCGCTTTGGACCAGAAGCGGTAGGGTCGGCTCCCTAGCTGGGGTGCCGGCTGGTCGCGAATCCTCGGGCGGTGGCAGCGAGAAACGGATCGGGCCCCCGCTACTAGCCAAGGGCCCTCGAAAGAGGGCCCTTGGCGTTTCGGCAGGCGGCTCAGGCGCTGATCGGCGCTGGGTCCCAGGCGCCGTTAGTGGCGGCCGCTCGGGCGAAGTCGCGGAAGTCGCGAGCCTCGCGGCCGAGAGCACGACGCACACCGTCCGTGGTCTCGGCGTTGCGGCCGTCCACCACCTCGCTGAACAGGTAGGTGAGCAGCTCGATCATCTCCGGCGGCGCGCCGTGCTCCGCGGCCTCGGCCGCGTGCTGCTCGATCGAGACGGGGACGTAGCGCACCTCGCGGCCCACCACCTCGCTGATCTCGGCCGCCACCTGCGCGAGGGTCAGGGAGCGCGGCCCGGTCAGCTCGTAGAGCTGCCCCACGTGCCGGTCGTCCGTCAGCGCCGCCGCCGCCACGTCGGCGATGTCGTCGGCGTCGAGGAACGGGGTCGGCACGTCGCCGGCCGGCAGCCGGATCTCGCCGCTCAGCACGTGCTCGCGCATGTAGTCCTCGCTCAGGTTCTGCATGAACCAAGTTGAGCGGAGGATCGTGAGCTCGGCGCCGGTGTTCCGGATGACCTCCTCGCCCCGCTCCGCCAGCGGCTCGCCGCGCCCGGACAGGAGGACCAGCTGCGGCGCACCGCTCTCGATCGCCAGCTCGGCGAACGACTGCGTCGCCTCGATGGCTCCTGGGAGGGCGAAGTCGGGGTAGTAGGTCAGGTAGACGGCGCCGACTCCTTCGAGCGCGGGCGCCCAGGTGGCCTCGTCCTCCCAGTCGAAGGGCGGCTCACCCGAGCGCGAGCCCACTCGGACGGGGAGACCGCGTGCTTCCAGCCGCTCGACCACCCGGCGGCCGGTCTTGCCGGTGCCGCCGAGAACGAGCGTGGTCCTGTGTGTCGTGTTGTCGTTCATGGGTTCCTCCATTGGTTGGTTTGGGTTCAAGGGGGTCAGGCGGTGGCGGGCTTGGCTGCGCTGAGCAGGCGACCGCGGCGCCTGGCGAGCCAGCGGAGCGGTGCGAGTGCCAGCCGCTGGAGCCAGCGCGGCGGGAAGGCGGCCTGCACCTCGTCTCCGAACTCCTCAACGAACAGGGCGAGGTCGAGCGGCCTCGGAATGCCGCCCATCATCGTCCGGCCGTCCTGCGCGAGCCCGACAGCGGTTTCGAAGAGCTCCTCCATCCGGAGGGCGGGTTGGACCTCGACCCGGACGAGAGCGTCCTCGTCGCCGGCGTTGGCGAAGTCGTGCTTCTGGCCCGGGGGGACCACGACAACCTCGCCCGGCCCGGCGACGACGCGCTTGCGGCCCATCCGGAAGCGCATCGTTCCCTCGACCACCTCGAAGCGCTCCTCCTGCTTCGGATGGATGTGCTGGCCGCCCGGGACGTGCCCGCGCGCGGGAAGCTCGAGGTCGATCGCCAGCAGCTCTCCGTCGGTCTCCGCCGCGGTCCGGCGGATCGTGATCCGCTCGCCGCTCGCGGGGTTCTCAAGTGTCTGTCCTGCGAATGCCATGTCGGCTCCTCTCGGTGTTGTTGATTGCAACTCGTCCAGTATCCGACGACGAGGGCGGACTGTCTATGACTGGGAGGAGCTAATTCATGCTCGATCGTCCAGGGACCTGGACGACGGGCTCTCCGAGGTGCATACTTGCCTGTATGGAAGCCCTGGACCCCTTCCCGCCGTCAGACCCAGTCGGAGAGGCGCTCCAGTTTCTGCGTATGAACGGGGCGTTCTATTGCCGCTCCGAGCTGACCGCACCATGGGGCCTGACGCTTCCGCCGATGCCCGGGTACATCTGGTTCCACGTGGTCATCTCGGGCCGGCTCTGGCTGAAGACGGATGAGGACGCGCAGGGCTCGTGGATTCAGCCCGGAGACCTGGCGCTCGTCCCCCATGGCGAGGGACACGTCCTCGGCAGTGAGGCCGGCGCACCCGCGCCTGGGATCCTCGACCTCGAGCGGGAGCTGGTCAGCGACCGCTACGAGATCCTCCGGCACGGCGAGGGTGGCGCGCCGACCGGCTTGATCTGTGGAGCCGTGCGCTTCGAGCACCCCGCCGCCGAGAACCTGATGCGGACTCTGCCGAGCACGATCCACATCGAGTCATCGGGCTCACCCAGATTGGACTGGATGGAGAGCACGCTCAGGCTGATGGCGGTCGAGGCCGGCGAGCTGCGGCCCGGGGGTGAGGCGGTGATCACCCGGCTGGGGGACATCCTCGTGATCCAGGCGATCAGAGCATGGATGGACAGCGATCCGGCCGCCCGAACCGGCTGGCTGGGGGCGCTGCAGGATCCCCAGATCGGACGGGCGATCTCGCTCATTCATCGCGACCCGGCGCGGGACTGGACCGTCGCTTCGCTCGCCGACGAGCTCGCGATGTCCCGCTCGGCATTCTCAGCTCGGTTCACCGAGCTGGCCGGCGAGCCCGTCATGCGCTACGTCGCCCGGTGGCGCATGCACGTCGCCGTGGACGCGCTGACCGAAGAGGGTGCAACTGTCGGCGAGCTCGCCGACCGTCTCGGCTACCGCTCCGAGGCCGCCTTCAGCCGTGCCTTCAAGCGTGTGATCGGCGACTCGCCGGGTACGGTGCGGCGGAGGGCGGTCGAGCAGAGCACGGCGCCGATAGCCGGCTAGAGACAGGGTTTGTCGGCGGCGTCGTTGTGGAGCGGCACCACCAGCGCGTGGCCGCGCCCCGGCTTCTCGCTACCCATGGGTAGGGGAACGGAGCGGTCCGGATCCAAACCGTCCGTCGAACTGTGCGTCCAACTCCCGACTTCGAGTCCGACTGAGAGCATCTCAGCACGCCTGAGCCGCGCCTACCCCGTCTCAGATGACCCTCCTGGCCGTCATCATAATCCGCGTGTCGGGGGTTCGAGTCCCTCCTCCGGCATACGAGAAGCCCCGCTGGGGCGGGGTTTTTGGCGTCTGAGCGGAGGGGCCGGGCAAGTGATCGCCCGGGAAGTAAGAACAAAGTGAGAATCGCGGACCGGGAAAGCGCCGCTTTGCATGGAAAGCAGCACCTTTGGCGTGATACCGCGTAGGCGCGCTCGATTGGCGCGGCTGCGCTCGGGCTGACGGTTTCGTGCCCTCCCACGCCTAGACCACGCCTAGCCCGGCCCAAATGTACCGAGAATGTACCGCCGTGTCGGAGGCTTCTGGCCGTCAAACAGGCACCGGAGCCTCGGCTCGTTGGGAGGTCCGACGCCACGACTCGAAGGAGGCCCGAGATGAGGGCTAAGACGAAGAAGAAGCAGAAGATGGGCAGGCGTTTCGCGATCCTGATCGGCGTGGCCGCGGCTGGCGTGATGGCGCTCGGGGCGCAGACGGGGGCGCAGACTCCAGCCCCAACTCCACCAGGCCAGGTGTCGGTTACCTGCGGCAACGACACCGCCTGGCCCAGCGGCGCCGCGATTTGCATGATCGTGGGCACGCCCGGCAACGACGTGATCACGGGCACTCCCGCCTGGGACCGCATCGACTGCGGGGCCGGCAACGACACCGTGAACGGCGGCGACGGCAACGACTCCATCGACTGCGGGGCCGGCAACGACACCGTGCATGGCGGGTCGGGCGACGACGTCCTGAGCGGCGGGGAAGGCAACAACACCGTGCATGGCGGGTTGGGCGACGACTGGCTGTACGGCGGGGACGGCAATGACACCCTGAACGGCGGGGACGGAATTGACTCCCTGTACGCTGACGCCGGCGACGACACCCTGATCGGCGGCTCCGGCAACGACCACCCCCTGTACGGCGAAAAGGGAAACGACAAGCTCTACGGAGGCCAGGGCAATGACGCCCCCCTTGCCGGTGGGTCGGGAAAGGACAAGCTCAACGGCGGCCAGGGCAAGGACAAGTGCGACGGCGGCAGCAACGCCATCGTGGACGAGAAAGGGATTGTCCTGATCCCCGACAGGGTGAAGGACACCGGCAAGTCCTGCGAGCAGGCGAAGAGCATCCCTTAGCGTGAGGGAGGCGGCTCCATCAGTCCAAGAGGCGACCAAAGCCCCTCGAGGCCGCCGGGCTGCGGGAGTAGGGCGTGGCGTCTGGGAAGGTCCCAGGCGCCACGTTTTTCTTTGGGAGTAGGCGACCGCTGCTTTGGACGAGAAGCAGCGCTTCGCATGGGAAGCGGCGCATTGAGCGGGATACTGCCTGGGCTATGTCCCGACGAGACCTCTCGAGCGAACGGAGAACTCATGAGCCAGGATGAAAAGACCTACGAAGGGGAGTGCTACTGCGGCGCCGTCACGATTGAAGTCACGGGCGATCCGGAGGGCGCTGGCTATTGCCATTGCGCCGCCTGTAGGAGCTGGTCCGCCGGCCCGGTCAACGCATTCACGCTCTGGAAGCCCGAGGCGGTCAAGGTGACCCAGGGAGAAGACCAGATCGGCGAGTACAACAAGCACGAGCGGAGCTACCGGCAGTGGTGCAAGTCCTGCGGCGGCCATCTCCTGACCCGGCACCCGCAGTGGGGTCTGGTCGACGTCTACGCGGCGACGATCCCTGAATTTCCGTTTGAACCCGGGGTCCACGTCAATTACGAGTCGACAGTGCTGCCCATGAAGGATGGCCTCCCCAAGCTCAGGGACTACCCCGAAGAGCTGGGCGGCTCGGGCGAGACGCTCCCCGAGTAGCGCGCGACTGGCCGGGAGCTCCTGGCGCCGCTTTGGACGAAAGCAGCGGTTTCGAAACACACCTCCAAAGCGTTAAAGGGCCACGATTTCGGGCACTCGACTGCTGTGGCGTTCTAGGGTCGAGTGTCTATCGGCACGGGTCGTTCGGTTAATGGGCAGCAAGCCTTCTCGCTGCCTGAATCGGGCTAAATCGAGCGTGATCCAGCCAAATCGAATCAGCGGCGGAAGGGTCCAATCATGCACGGATTCCGCGTTGCAATGCGAGATGCGCCGTCTGCGACTCCTCGAGCGGAGACGCTTATGAGTCCGCTGCTCTGACCAGCTGAGCTACCGGCCCGGGTGACGGCGAAGCATCGAGCCGAGCGTAGCTCAGGCGCTTGACGCCGGCTCGAAGGCGATTGGCAGCTCGACCGGGCCTGTGTTGCCGCTGCGCGGAAGCGAGCGGACCTCCGCGTCCGGGTGGGGGTCGCGGAGGCGGGCGGCGAGCAGGGGCAGCGCTTCGGCCATGTCCCCGCGGGCGACGAAGTGGCCGATGCAGTGATGCCAGCCGCCGCCGAAACCGAAGTGCCTGGGGCGGTCCTCGGCGGTGATGTCGAAGTCCGGCTCGGGGAAGACGCGAGGGTCCGAGCCGGCGGCGCCGGAGAGCAGGTGGATCGTGGTTCCGGCCGCGATCTCGAGCCCTTCGAACTCGAGGTCCTCGAGCGCCTCGCGGGTGACCCAGGTGACGGTGGGATTGACGCGCATCACCTCCTCGACCGCGTTCGGGCCGAGCTCGGGGCGGTCGGCGAGCAGGCGCCACTGGTCGGGGTGCTCCATGAACGTCTGCATTGCGAGGCCCAGCTGGTTGCGGGTCGTGTCCATGCCGCCGAAGATCAGCAGCACGATCGAGACGCGCAGCTCCTCGTCGGAGAGCCGGTCCTCCTCGAATCGAGCGCGGATCAGGCCGCTGGTGAAGTCGTCGCCGCTGCCGTCCCGGCGCTCGGCGATGAGCTCGTCGGCGTAGCCGTAGAGGCCCTCGAGGCCCACCTCGATCCGGTCCAGGTCCTCGGCGATGGTGACGCCGAGGAAGAGGCCGAGGTCGCTGGAGAGCTCCGCGAGCCGCTTCCACTCGGACTCGGGGATCCCGAGCATGGTCGCGATCACGCGCGCCGCGTAGGGCTCGGCGAACTCGCTGACGAACTCGCAGCGCCCGCGATCGGCGAAGGCGTCGATCAGCTCGGTCGCCAGCTCGCGAAACCGGGGAGCGAGGCCGTTGACGAGTCCCGGGGTGAACGCCGGGTTCAGCAGCCGGCGGAGCCGGCGATGATCGTCACCCTCGAGGTTGAGCAGGGCGCGGTTCCACCACTCGACCAGCGGACCCGCCTCCACCCCGTTCAGAGCCGGCCAGGCCCAGCTGCCCTGGCGCAGGCGGCGATCCTTGAGCAGCTCGCTGACCTGCTCGTAGCGGAGCACGGCCAGGCCGTAGTTGGTGCGGGCGTACCAGGACAGCTCCCTCGCCTCGGCGACCTGCTCGGAGTCGATCGCGAACGCGGGGTCCGAGAGGTCGAGGTAGGGGGCCTCGCCGCCCACGGGTCTCAGGGCAGGGCGACCAGGGCCTCGGCGACCGATGGGGGCTCAGGCTCCCCTGCGGCGGCGGCGTCGGCGCCCGCCTGGAAGGCGTCCATCGCCTCGGTCAGTGGAGCGGCGAGCTCGGGGCCTAGCGCGCCGTCGGCGGCGTTGGCGACCAGGAGTTGCTCGGCGTGGTCGGCGAGCTGGCCCAAGCGCTGCTCGCCGAGCACAAGCGCGGCGCCCTTGAGGCCGTGGACCTCGACGCGGAGCTCCTCGACGGCGTCGGGGTCCGGCTTCGATCCCTTCGCGAGCTTCTTCAGCGACTGCTTCATCGGCGGGACCCGGCGATTGGCCTCGGCCGCGAGCATCTCGAGCAGCTCCTCGTCACCCACAGCACAAGTTCTACCCGAATGAGCCGGGCGCAACCGCGTGCTAGGAGGAGGAGACCTGGTCCACCGCGGCCTGCAGCTCCTCGACGCTGAAGGCGCCCTCGATTGCGGTGGTGATGGTGCCTTCCCTGTCGATCACGAACAGCCAAGGCTCGCTCGGCAGGCCGTAGTCGGTGACCGGCTGGCGCTCGCCCTTGTTGATGTCGTTCTCGTTGTAGATCTCCTGGTGGATGAAGGCCACGTCATCGCCGGCGTCGCGCTTCACCTGCTCGGCGACGTCGACGACCGGTCCGCAGATGCGGCTCTGGCAGAGCTGCGGGGTCGCGAACAGCAGGACCACCGGCTTCTTGCCGAGCACGTCGGCGAGGTTGTCGTCGTGCATGCTGGAGGGCGGGACGCGGGTGTCGATCGCGGCGAGGTCGGGGTTGTCGGCGGCCACGTCGGTGTCGGTGACGGGGGCCTTGTCGCCTGCGTCCGGCGGGTCGAACTGGCCGACCGCGCTGGGGGTCGGGACAAGGCTGCCGCCGAAGCCATCGCCCTGCTTGGTCATCGCGGCGAACACCCACTCGCCGGGCTTCTCCAGCGGCACGTCGGAGATGTAGACGACCGTGGCGGCGTCGGGATCGTCGGCGGTGGTCTTAGCTCGGAAGGCGGCCTCGGTCTCGAGCGACTCGATCCGCGCCGGGAAGGGGCCGATCGCCGGGCCCTTGAGGCTGCCCTGTGCGGCGTAGATGGCCACCTCGGCGTCGGGGATCGGCTCCTTGGCGAGGGTGAAGACGCCGAAGGAGAACCGGTTCTCGCCCCGGCGCAGCACGCGCGCGGCGGGAGTGACCACCGGGCCCTCCTCGGTCACGGCCGAGAGCACCTGCTGAAGCGGCCGCCCGTCGGCGGCCGGGAAGTCCGAGGCGGGCGGGGCTGGGCGCGAGGCGGACTCGGGCGAGTCGGTGTCGCCGTCGCCGTCGCCGCACGCGGCGAGCAACGAGGCCGCGAGCGCGACGGCCACCAGTCCCGTCAGGAAGCGCATGCGCGGCAGGATAGGGTGCGGCGCGAAGGCGACCTAAAGGAGACGCGTTGGCTGACAAGGCTGCACTGGTGACCGGAGGATCGAGCGGCATCGGCCTGGCGATCGCGCGGGCGCTGGCCGAGGATGGCTACGCGCTCACCGTCTCCTCTCGACGGGCCGAGAAGCTGACGGCGACCGCCGAGGAGCTGCGCGGCGCCGGGCACGAGGTGCTCGATGTGGCCGCCAACATGGCGGACGAGGAGGACCTGACGAAGATCGTCGAGGCCCACCGCGAGAAGTACGGGCGCCTCGACGTGCTGATCAACAACGCGGGAGTGGGGATCGGCGAGGCGATGCACGAAATGACCACGAAGAAGGTGGACATCCAGCTCGACGTCAACCTGCGGGCGATCATGCTGATGACGCGCGAGTGCCTGCCCATGCTCCGCGAGGCGGGCGCCGAGCACGGCAAGGCGCTGATCATCAACACGGCCTCGGTCGCCGGCAAGTCGCCGCAGCCGTGGCTGTCGGTCTATTCGGCGACGAAGGCGGCGGTGCTGGCGTGGAGCCAATCGACGCAGAAGGAGGTCGCCGGACAGGGGATCGGGGTGACGGCGCTGGCGCCGGGGTTCGTGGACACGCCGATGACCGAGTTCGTGAAGGGGCAGGTGCCGGCCGAGGAGATGATCCAGCCGACCGACCTCGCAGAGTCGGTGCGGTTCCTGCTGCGCACGTCGCGCCATTGCGTGGTGCCGGAGATCGTCTTCCTGCGGCCCGACGAGGCCAACCAGGCGGGATCGCCGTAGGCCTTCCCCTGCTTACGCGCGCGGCGGCTCGGGGTAGGCGGAGCCGCCGTCGGCGCGGCGGGCGTCGGCCTCGCCGCGGAAGATGCGGGCGCCGCGGCGCATCCCGGCGCGGGCTCCGACGTACCACGCGACTTGACGCATGAGGCCGAACCAGGCGTCCTCGACCCATTCGCGCCTGCCCCGGCGTAGCGCTAGCACCCGCAGGGTTACGGCGAGGCCGCGGACCTGGGTGCCGACGTCGCGCAGGCGCGGTGGCGGGCTGGGGCGTCCGTCGAGGGCGTGGTACTTGGCGGCGACGAGGCCGGCGCCGTAGGACCAGCCCAGTTGCTGGCGGAAGAAGCCGCGCTGGGTGGAGCGGTGGCGGTGGCGGACCACGGCATGCTCGGCATAGGCCAGCCGCAGGGGGTTGCGCTCGCTGAACCGCAGGCCGAGCTCGACGTCCTGCGCGCGGGGCATGCGGGTGTCGAAGGGGCCGATCTCGTCGAAGACGCTCGCGGCGGTAGGCGGCGTTGGCGGTGATCGCGTAAGGCGGGTTGGAGTTGACGGCGTAGCGCTGCCACTCCCCCAGCATGCGAACGGCCTGGCGCTCGGCCAGGGTGGCGGCTGGCAGGTGGCGCAGCTCACCGGCGACGCAGCCGACCTCGGCGTCCTCGAACGGGCGGGCGAGCTCGCGCAGCCAGGCGGGATCGGCGAGGCAGTCGCCGTCGATGAAGGCGAAGATCTCGCCCCGGCCCTCGGCGATGCCGCAGTTGCGGGCGAAGGAGACGCCACGGCGCGGCTCGCTCAGCAGGCGCACCGGGTGGCGGGCCACGACCTCCGCCGTCGCGTCGGTGGAAGCGTTGTCGACGACGAGGATCTCGTGGCGGTCGGGCGGGTAGTCGCAGGCGAGGATCGACTCGATGCAGTCGGCGATCATGTCCGCGCCGTTGCGGACGGGGACGACGACGGAGATGAACGGGTAGTCGGTCACGGCATCACGCGCGCGGAGCAGATCAGGAGCGGGGCATCGCCTTCCGCGGCCAGCAGCCACGGCCGGCCGGCGTCGTCCCGAGGGAGGGTGACGGTTCCGGCGGATTCGGGGGCCAGCCGGCCGAGGTAGAGATAGGCGCCGAGGGGGCCGAAGCGGCGGACGCCGAGCTCGACCGGCCTCGTGCCGAGGTTGCGGACGGAGGCGCCGCCCGGCGGCAGCTCTGCCTCGGGGCCGCTGGGGAGGCGCCGGCAGCGATCGGCGGCGCCGGGCGGGTCGGCCGGGGCGAGCTCCAGCGCATAGGCGGCCGCGAGAACTGAATCGGCTGCGCGGCGCAGCACGGGATGGGCCTCGGCGATCTGCTGGGGTGAGTAATGGGACATAGGGCCGTGGTCGTAGGTCTCCTCGTAATAGCGGTCGGTGGTGATGCCGGCGATGTAGTCGTCGTAAGCGACCGCGGTCGTGAGGCGGAGGTCCCCGCCGGTGCGGCCGCGCGCGATCTCCAGGGCGCCGATGTCGGCCTTGGCGGCGCTCGAACGAGCGCTCAGGTAGCGATAGCCCTCGTCGAGGCGCTCGAGGTTGGAGACGAGCGCGAGGGCAGCGACGACGATGACCAGGGCGCTCTGCCACCGGTTGGGGCGGAAGGGCCGCAGGAGCTCGGCCGCGATCACGACCAGCAGCGCGGCGCTGACGATCTGGTAGCGGCTGGCGAATGCCTCGCGCCCGGTGACGAAGCCGAGGCCGGTCAGGGTCCAGAAGGCGAGGGCGGCGGCAGCGAAGACGGCGAGTTGGGATGAGGGCCGGCCGCCGCGCACCAGCCAGAGGACGATCGCGAAGGTGCTAACGGCGAGCAGGAGGTGGGCCTGCAGCTCGGCGCTGGGGCCCTGGTTGAGGCCGGTTAGCGAGGCGAGCCCGAACGAGGCGGAGTCGAGGATGTAGCGCGGCAGGTGCTCGACGTTGGAGAGCGAGACTTCGGCTGTGGAATCGTCGCCCCAGGCCAGCGACCAAGCGGCCCAGATCGCCACGGGCGCGGCGGGGATCCAGAGTTGGGTGGGGCGCCTGCGGATCGCGACGGCGACGACCGCTGCGGCGACGAACGCGATGCCGACCCCCGACAGCGCGACCGAGAACGCAAGGAGGGCGCAGGCCGCCGCGTTCCTGCGGGGGGTGTCGCGCTGGAGCAGGAGCAGCGCGGCCAGGCCCGCCGCGAGGGCGGCGACCGGGCCGATCGAGGCGTAGAAGAGGAGCGCTTCCCACGCGGGCCCGAGGAACACGATCAGGGTGGCGGCGACGATCCCGAGCAGCGGCCCGATGCGCTCGGCGACGAGCAGGTAGACGACCACCCCGACGGCGGAGACGGCGGCGCTGAGGAGGAGGCGAAAGGGAAGCTGGTCGAAGCCCCAGAGAGCGACCAGCGCCTTGTAGCTGAGGTCGACGCCGACGACGAGCTGGCCGTTGTGCGGGGAGAGGACCGAGGAGCCCTCGAGGCCGGGGCGCTGGAGGAGGAAGTACCAGTCGTCGTTGAAGAAGGTGAGCCGGGTGCCGAGGATGGTCAGGACGAGGATCGAGGCGGCGCAGACGAGGGCGAGGACCGACCAGGCGACGGGCCCGCCCCATCGTTCCGGTGTCGAGGGCGGCTCAGGCGGTCGCTTGGACGCCGGGGCGATCATCGCCGCTGACGGTATCTGCCGTCTCCGCGGCGGTGCGCTGCAGCAGCTCTTCGATCGTGACGCCGGCGTGCTCGCTCGCCTCGGACGCGGCGAGACGGCGGCGGGTCGCCTGGACGTCGCGGACCTCCTCGGCGAGGGGGCGCGCGGCCCAGGGGGACGTGCGTTCAAGGGTGCTTGCCAAGTCTGATTCGGGAGGCGGGAAGCCGTCGCGGATCAGCGCGACCTCGAGGTAGCCGCGCAGGGTGCGGACCTCGCGGGCGGAAGCGCGGCGGGAGCGCCTGGCGCCGGTGAAGGCGTCCCAGGCCTTGGCGAAGGTGCCGAAGTCGGTGCGGCCGCCGTTGCGGTGCGCCGCCAGCATCGGGCAGACGCCTCCGCGCTTGTCGGTGTAGGCGCCGACGATGACGCGGTTGGCCCGGATGCCCTCGAGCATGCCGCGCTTGGTGTGGGCGGGCAGGGCGTCAACGGCCCGGCGCAGGCGCTCGGCGGTTTCGCGTCGCCTCTTCATCGAGACAGGGATAGCGCCTGGCCCGTGCGGCGGCGGGATTTTGCGGTCATCTGGGAGGCTTGGGGCGTGGGCCGCTCCCGGGACCAGCTTCGCTTCGTCGTGGCCGCCTTCGGCGACGCCGGGCACGCCTTTCCCGCGATCGCGCTGGCGCGCGAGCTGCAGCGGCGCGGGCACGCGGTGCTGGTCGAGAGCTGGGAGGAGTGGCAGGGGGCGGTCGAGGGAGAGGGGCTGCGTTTCGAGGCGGCGCAGCAGTACATGGTCTTCCCCCCTCCGGGCCCCGACACGCCGCAGGGGCAGATCGTGGCGCGGGCGGCGCGGGCGCTGGCGGGACTGATGGGCGAGTTCGAGCCCGACCTGGTGGTCAGCGACATCCTCACCAGGGCGCCGGCGTTGGCGGCGGAGGTGGCGGGAGTGCCGGGGGCGACGCTGATCCCCCACGTGTATCCGGTGCAGAGGCCGGGGCAGCCGATGTACTCGATGGGGTTCCAACCGGCGCGGACGGCGCTGGGGCGGGCAGGGTGGCATGCGACGATGCCGCTGCTGAACGTGGGGCTGCGGCAGGGACGGGACGAACTGAACGAGACGCGTGAGCGCCTCGGGCTGGCGCCGCAGGACCGCTTCCACGGCGGGATCAGCGAGTTGCTGGCGATCGTGGCGACCTTTCCCCAGCTCGAGTACCCGCGGGAGTGGCCCTCGTACGCTCGCGTCAGCGGGCCGCTCTTCTTCGAGCTTCCCACCGACGGAATCGAGATCCCCGAGGGCGATGAGCCGCTGGTCGTGATCGCGCCGTCGACGGCGCAGGACCCCGAGTGCGAGATGCTGCGGGCCGCGCTGGAGGGACTGGCGGAGGAGCCGGTGCGGGTGCTGGCGACGACGAACCGGCGGGCGCCCACCGAGCCGATCGAGGTGCCGGCGAACGCGGTGCTGCTGGACTGGCTGCCTTATTCGCAGGCGATGGCTGCCGGGGACCTGGTCATCTCGCACGGGGGACACGGGACGGTGGTGCGGGCGCTGTCGCTGGGGGCGCCGTTGCTGGTCTGCCCCGCGGTCGGCGACATGAGCGAGAACGGGGCACGGGTGGCGTGGTCGGGCGCGGGGCTGTCGCTACCGCGGCGGCTTGCTCTCGCCGCGGGGAATCCGGCTGGCGGCGCGGCGGATCCTGGGGAATCCCTCCTACCGCGAAGCGGCGTTGGAGTTACAGGCCTGGTCGCGGGCCAACGACGGGGCCGAGCGCGCGGCAGAGCTGGCTGAGGAAGCCGCCCTGAACGCGTCGAGCCGGCGGTCGCCGGCTCGAAGTACGTGACGTCGCTACAGAGAGCTCCGGGGGTGGGATTCGAACCCACAACCTATCGGTTAACAGCCGATCGCTCTACCGTTGAGCTACCCCGGACAGTAATCCAGAAGAGCTACCTAGGAGGGCGGCCCTTGGGCGTCAACTTTACCGTCCGCGGTTTGGGCAGCCGATAGGTCGATCAAGCCAGCTTCTACCTCCGCATGGCAATTCCCGCACAGAAGGACGCACTTGTCGGCTTCAGCGGCCACCTCAGTAAATGACCGGGTGACTCCGTTGCGGCTCACGACGAACGACTTGGTGCTTGGGTCGAGATGATGGAACTGCAGAGCGCCCATGTGACGGTCGTAGCCGCAGAGCTGGCATGCACCACCAGCCTCGCTCCACCAGCCGCCGCTTGATCTTCCGGCGCCACCCACTTACGGCCTCGCTGAACGTTAGCTACGCACCGATGGATTCGGCGTGGGAGATGCGGTCTCGGAGCTCGGCCCGCTCGCGGATGAGGCGGGCTCGCTCGTCGTCGGCGCCCGCCTGCTGGGCGGCGGTGATGCCCTTCTCCAGGCGCTCCTGCTCGAGCAGCATGAAGTTCAGCTCCATCGCGCCCTCCGATGCGGGCTCTCGCTCGGCGGTCATCACCAGCTCGGTGATCAGCGAGGTGAGCTGCTGGTCGTCGCGGGGCAGGCCGCTCGCCGGGTCGTCGAGGTGGTCGCGCAGCCAAGCGAGGGCGGGGGCGCCGCTGGGCGACATGTGCTCCTCGCGCAGCCGCTCGATGAAGGCCCTCCCCCGCTTCGAGTCCGAGATGCACATCGCCAGCAGGGCCCGCTCGCGGGCCTCGCGAGGGGTCAGCGGCGCCCGCTCGGCCGGCGTCGTCCGCGCGCCCGAGCCGGCTTGATCCGTTCCGGCGGCGCCGCCGGTCGCTTCGACCTCCTGCAGCGGCCGCGCGGTCCGCACCCGCTCGCTGACCAGGCTCGGGTCGGTGTCGAGCCGGTCGGCGACCTCACGCACCAGCTCGTCGCGCCCCACCGTCTTCTCGCCCAGCGTCTGTAGCACCGGCGCCACCTCCGCCAGCGCTCGCTCGCGGCCGCCGACGTTGCCCAGGTCGGCGCGGTCGAGCGCGGTGCGAACCCGAAAGCTCGGCAGGTCGATCGCTGCGTCCACCAGCTCGCGGAAGCGCTCGATCTCCCCTCCCAGCAGCATGTCGGCGGGATCCGCGTCCTCGGGCATCGCCGCAACGCGCAGGTCCATCCCCCGGTCACCCGCCACCCGCTGCGCGCGGATCATCGCGTCGGCGCCCGCGCGGTCGGCGTCCAGCGCCAGCACCACCGTGTCCGCGAGCGCTCCCAGCGCCTGCAGCTGCTCGGGCGTGATCGCCGTCCCCATGATCGCGACGGTCTCCGTCACCCCCGCCTGGTGCAGTGCGATCACGTCCGTGTAGCCCTCGACCACGATCGCCCGCTTCGCCTTCGCAATCGCCGTTCGCGCCAGGTCTATCCCGTAGAGCGTGTGGCCCTTGCGGTACAGCTCGCTCTCAGGCGAGTTCACGTACTTGGCCTTCTCATCGGGGCGCTGGGCGCGCGCCCCGAACCCGAGCACCCTCCCCCTCTGATCGCGGATCGGGAACATGATCCGCTGGCGGAAGTAGTCGTAGGCCCCCCGCTTGTTGCGCCGCAGCAGACCCGCCTCGAACAGCTCCTCGACCTTGAACCCCGCGGTCTGGCCGCCCAGCAGCACCGCGTCCCAGCGGTTCGGCGCCATCCCCACTCCGAAGCTCCGCAGCGCATCGGGCTTCAGTCCCCGCTCGGCCAGATACGTCCGCGCCCGCACCGCCTCGCGCTTCTCGCCCTCCCACAGGTACTTGACGTAGAACTGCGAGGTCCGCTCCAGCAGCTCCAGGACCCGCGCCCGCTTGCGCCGCGCCGCCTCTGCGCGCGGGTCCTCGGCGTCCCGCTCCAGCTCAACGCCGTAGCGCTCCGCCAGCAACTCAACCGCCTCGGGGAAGCCCACCCCCTCCTTCTCCTGGACGAACCCGAAGACGTCGCCGCTGGCCTCGCACCCGAAGCAGTAGTAGAGCTTGTCCAGCGGGTTGACCTTGAAGGAGGCGCTGTTCTCATCGTGGAAGGGACACAGCCCCCACCAGTCCTTGCCGCGTTGGCGCAGGTCGGTGTATGCCGAGACGATCTCGACGATGTCCGCCGCCTCGCGAACCCGCTGTTTGCTCTCGTCGGTGAACCTGGCCATCGCCCTCAATCTCTCACGAGCGGCGGCGCCTGCGCCCGCTCACGAGCCCAACTCCCCGGACGCTGCGAGGTTCTCGTAGGTCGTCAGGCAATAGCGGTCGGTCATCCCCGCGAGGTAGTCGGTCACCCGCTGCAACGGATCCGCCCCGGGGTCGGGCGACGGCAGCTCCTCGGGGTGGGCCAGGTAGTGCTCGAACAGGGCGCTCAGCGCCCGCCGCGCCCGCTCCTGCTCGCCCCGCGCCTCGGCCCCCAGATAGACGCGGTCGAACATGAACTTGCGCAGGCGCAGCATCGCGCCACCGACGTCCTCGCTCTGGGTGATGTCCCCGGCGGCGCGCGAGCGCTCCACCATGTCCTGCACCAGCGCGTCCACCCGCTCTGCCCCGGTCGCCCCCAGCGACTCGATCTCGTCGGCCGGCAGGTCAGACTCGGAGATGATCCCCGCCCGCACCGCGTCGTCTATGTCGTGGTTGATGTAGGCGACCCGGTCCACGATCCGCACCAGCCTCCCCTCGAGCGTCGCCGGTTTCTCGGGCCCCGTGTGGCGCAGGATGCCGTCGCGCACCTGCTCTGTCAGGTTCAGCCCGGGCCCGTCCCGCCCCTCCTCGATCACCTCGACGACGCGCAGCGAGTGCTCGTTGTGGCGAAAGCCGCCGCCGTGCCCCGCCAGCGCCTCGTCCAGCACCTCCTCGCCGATGTGCCCGAACGGCGGATGCCCGAGGTCGTGACCCAGGCCCACCGCCTCGGTCAGGTCCTCGTTCAGACCCAGGGCCCGCGCCACGGTGCGCGAGATGATGCAGGCCTCGAGCGTGTGGGTGAGCCGGGTGCGGTAGTGGTCCCCCTCCGGGGCCACGAACACCTGGGTCTTGTGCTTCAGCCGCCGGAACGCCTTCGAGTGCACGATCCGGTCGCGGTCGCGCTGGAAGGGCGTCCGCACCGGGCTGTCCCGCTCGGGCTCGGCGCGCAGCGCCGGGTAGGAGCGGGTCGCCGGATCCCACAGGTACTCGTCTTCCCAGGAGCGGACCCGGTCCTCGAAGGTTGCTGTCGCCTCGGTGGCCATCCCTCCAAACCTAGCCGTCGCTATTGGTTTCCGGCTCCGGCGCGGCGGCGGCCTGCGCCGCGGCCACCCGCGCGATCGGCACCCTGTAGGGCGAGCAGCTGACGTAGTCGAGGCCGATGCGCTCGAAGAACGCGACCGAGTCCGGGTCCCCCCCGTGCTCGCCGCACACCCCGATCTTCAGCCCCGGCTTGCCCTCGCGGCCCCGCGTGGTCCCCACCGCCACCAGTTCCCCCACCCCCGGCTCGTCGATCGTCTCGAACGGGCTGCGGTCGATGATCCCCTCCTCGACATACCGCCCCAGGAACTTCGCCTCGACGTCGTCGCGCGAGAGCCCGATCGCGGTCTGGGTGAGGTCGTTGGTGCCGAAGCTGAGGAAGTCCGCGTGCCGGGCGATGCGGTCGGCCACCAGGCAGGCTCGCGGCAGCTCCAGCATCGTTCCGATCAGGTACGGCACCCCGCGCCCGGCTCCCTCCAGCGCCTCGTCGGCAGCGCGCACGATCCGCTCGCGGACCTGCTCCAGCTCGGTCTCATAGGCGATCAGCGGCAGCATGATCTCCACCTCCGGCTGCTCGCCCGCCGCCGCGACCGTAGCCGCGGCCTCGACGATCGCGCGCACCTGCATCTCGTAGATCGGCGGGTACAGCACCGCCAGGCGCACCCCGCGCGTCCCCAGCATCGGGTTCGCCTCCTGCAGCTCGCGCACGAGCTGCGCCGACTCAGGCTGCTCCTGCTCGAAGTACTCCACCGGGAGAAACTCGTGCAGCGGCGGGTCCAGTAGGCGGATCGTCACCGGCAGTCCACTCATCTCGCGGAAGATCCCCTCGAAGTCGGATCGCTGCAGGTCCTTCAGCGCCGCCAGCGCCGAGCGAAACCGCTCGTCCACCTCGTCGCGCTCCGATCCCTCACCCTCCTCGGAGAGGTGCGCCCGCCGCCACTCCTCGGCCGCAAGGAACATCTCCTTGACCAGCCGGTCGCGGTCGGCTCCGAAGAACATGTGCTCGGTACGGCAGAGGCCAATCCCCTCGGCGCCGAACTCGCGCGCCTTTGCCGCGTCCTTGGGGTTGTCGGCGTTGGCGCGCACGCTGAGGCGACGCAGCTCGTCGGCCCAGCCCAGCACCGTCCGGAACTCCTGGGAGATCTCGGGCTCGATCAGCGGCACGTCGTCCAGCGTGATCGCGCCCGTGGAGCCGTCGATCGCGATCATCTCCCCCGCGGCGAGGTCGTGGCCGTCCACGTGCACGACCCCCTGCGAGAGGTCGATGTCCAGCTCCGAGGCGCCGCAGACGCACGGCCGACCCATCCCCCTGGCGACGAGCGCCGCGTGCGAGGCCTTGCCGCCCTCCGAGGTCAGGATCCCGCGTGCCGCCGCGAACCCGGCAACGTCCTCGGCCTCCGTGAACGGCCGCACCAAGATCACCTCCTCGCCGGCGCCGCCGCGCTCGACCGCCTCGTCGGCACTGAACACGATCGCGCCACGGGCGGCGCCGGGCGAGGCCGCCACGCCGCGCGCCAGCACCTCGTAGTCGTGCGAGGGATCGAAGGTCGGGTGCAGCAGCGCGTCGAGCCTGTCCGCGTCGATCGTCAGCAGTGCCCCGCCCTTGTCCAACAGCCCCTCGGAGACCGCGTCCACCGCAAACCGCACCGCCGCCTGCGCGGGCCTCTTCGCGCTGCGGGTCTGGAGGAGGAACAGCCGCTTCTCCTCGACCGTGAACTCGACGTCCTGCATGTCGCGGTAGTGGCGCTCGAGAGTCCCCAGCGCCTCGATCAACTCGGCGTGGGCCTCGGTCATAACCCGGGCCATCTCGTTCAGCCCCTGGGTGTTGCGGACGCCCGAGACCACGTCCTCGCCCTGGGCGTCGGCGAGGAAGTCACCCGAGGGCTCCGGTTCGCCGGTGATCTCGTCGCGGCTGAAGGCGACCCCCGAGCCCGAGTCCTCGCCCCTGTTGCCGAAGACCATCTGCTGTACGTTGACGGCGGTCCCCCAGCTCTCGGGGATCCCGTTGAGGCGCCGGTACTCGACCGCGCGGCGTCCCTTCCACGAGTCGAACACCGCCCGGATCGAGAGCGTCAGCTGCTCGCGCGGATCGTCCGGGAACTCGTCGCCGGTCACCTCGCGGTAGATCCCGCGAAAGCGCTCGATCAGCCCGCCGAGCTCCCGGGGCCCGAGCTGGGTGTCGAGCTCGACGCCCCCCTCGCGCTTTGCGTCGGCGATCGCCTCTTCGTAGCGCTCGCCCGGGATGCCGCGGACCACGTTCCCGAACATCTGCACCAGGCGGCGCTGCGAGTCCAGCGCGAAGCGCTCGTTCCCCGTCCGCTCCGCCAGGCCCTTCACCGAGGAGGCGTTGAGGCCGAGGTTGAGGATCGTGTCGAGCATGCCTGGCATCGAGACCCGGGCACCCGACCTGACGGAGACGAGCAGCGGGTCGGCGGGATCGCCGAGCGCTTTCCCGGTCCTCTGCTCCAGGCGCCCCAGCGCCTCATCGACCTGAGCGTCGAGCCCGGCGGGCATCTCCCCCTCCCCCTGCATGTAGGCCACGCAAGCCTCGGTGGTGATCGTGAAGCCGGCCGGTACTCGCTCGGCTCCGAGCACCCGCGTCATCTCCGCGAGGTTCGCGCCCTTGCCGCCCAGCAGGTCGCGCATCTCGCGCGAGCCCTCGGCGAAGTCGTAGACGTACGTGGTCGCGGTCGCGCTCGTCTGATCCTCCTCGGCGGCGATTCTACGAGCGCACGGCGGATAGGCTGACGGCGTGGCCGATACCGCCCTGATCACCGGCGCCTCGTCGGGCATCGGCGAGGAGTTCGCCAGGCAGCTCGCGGCCCGCGGCCACGACCTCGTGCTGGTGGCGCGCCGCGAGAGCCGACTGTACGGGCTCGCCGAGTCACTGCCGACGAAGGCGCACGTCGTGCCCTGCGACCTCGTCTCCGACGCTCCGGATCTGCACGGGCAGGTCGAGAAGCTGGGCGTCCACGTGGACCTGCTGGTCAACAACGCCGGCTTCGGGCTGCGCGGGCGCTTCTCCGACCTGCCGGCCGAGCGCCAGGCCGAGATGGTCAGGGTCAACTGCGAGGCTGTCGTGACGCTGACCGGCGCCTTCCTGCCGGGAATGCTGGACCGCAACCGCGGCGGCGTGATCACGGTCGCCTCCACCGCCGGCATGCAGCCGCTGCCCTACGAGGCGGTCTACGGCGCCTCGAAGGCGTTCGCGCTCAACTTCACCGAGGCGCTTCACGCCGAGCTGCGCTCGACCAACGTCAGGGTGCTCTCGGTCAACCCCGGCCCCGTTCCGACCGAATGGCAGCAGGTGGCCGGCTACGAGGCCGTCGGCGGCGAGATGATGCCCGGGGCGATCGAGGCCGACCAGGTCGTCCGCGAGGCGCTGGCCGCGTATGACCGCGGCAAGCGCTCGATGGTCCCCGGCCGCTTCTTCCGCAACTTCGTGCGTCTCAACGCTCCCGCCCCGCGGGCGATCAAGATCGCCGTCGCGGAGCGGCTGTACCGGCCGAAGTGAGCGACCCGGTCTCGATCGAGCGCTTCGACTCGCCGGACGAGAGCCGCGAGTTCGAGAAGGGCCGCTTCGAGCTGGTCCGGATCGGCGGCATGACGGTAGGCCGCGCCACCTATGAGCCCGGCTGGAAATGGTCCGAGCACGTCGGCCCTTCGGCCGGCACCGACAGCTGCGGTGTCGAGCACATTGGATTGGTGGTCTCGGGACAAGCCATGGTGAAGATGGACGACGGCACCGAGTTGGTGATGAAGCCAGGCGACCTCTTCCACGTCCCGCCGGGCCACGACAGCTGGGTCGTCGGCGACGAGCCCTACGTCTCGCTTCACTTCCTCGGCGCCGAGGATTACGGGGACTAGCCGGACTACTACGAGAGGCCGGCTGCGCGCACGGCCTCGTCCCGGTCTCCGTACCCCTCCCCGCGCACGACGCGTCCGTCCTTGATCGTCCACACGTGGCCGACGCTGATCTCGACTTCCGCACCGCTCGCGCCCCCGCGCCCGTTCACCCTGATGAGGGCGAGCACCTTGTCGCCGGCGTCGTCCAACCGCTCGACCTCGATTCGCAGCTCCTCGAACATCTCGGCCTGATCGGTGAAGAAGCGGATCACCTCGTCCCTGCCGCGATGCGGCTTTATGCCAAGCCGGGGGTCGGAGATCCATTCGGCCTCCGGATGGGCCAGCTCCTCGATACGGTCGACGTCGCGCCCGTTCATCGCCTCGTAGACCCTGCTCACGATCTCGACGTTCTGCTCTGACATCTGGGGCAGTATCCCGCGCAAAGGCCGCGATCAGGCGGCGGCGCGGAGCTGCACGTGCGCGTGGTGCTCGAGCGTCTCGGTCACCGCGCGGTCCGAGAGCGCGGCGACCGGGTCCGACGCGGGCGGCGCCTCGGCCAGCGGCTTCGCCAGCGCCTCGACCATGAAGCGGTGGGCCTGCTCGGTGAAAGGGAAACCGTCGCCCTCGCAGCTCGAGCAGACGACGCCGCCGGCCGCGCCCGAGAAGGCGCTGAGGTGGTCGGCCTCGCCGCAGCGGGCACAGCTCGCGAGCTCGGGCGTGAAGCCCGCCGCCAGCGCCAACTTCAGCCGGAAGGCGAGGGCCGGACCCGGCTCGCTCGCCGCGGCGGGGTCGGCGTCGAGCAGCGCCAGGTAGCTGCAGAGCAGGTTGTAGGCGGGCTCGTTCGGCTCGCCCTCGCCGAACAAGCGCAGGACGGCGTCGCAGCCGCGCCCGGCCGCCATCAGCGCCCCGCCGTCCGAGCGCAGCCGCCCGTACCCGTCCACGGTCGAGGCGCCGGTCACCGTCAGCAGCTCCCCCCTGCCCTCGTAGAGGACGAGGTCGAGCCGGAAGAACGGCTCCAGCCTGCCCCCGAAGCGCGACTTCGGCCGCCGCGACCCCTTCGCGATCGCCCCGATCTTGCCCCGCGTCGCCGAGTACAGATGCAGGATCCGGTCGGCCTCGCCGTAGCGAATGCTGCGCAGCACGACCGCCTGGGTCTTGACCGATCCCGGCACCCCCTCAACTTGCCGGATCGCCCGGACGTGACCTAGGCCCGGACGTGACCTATGCCGAGCCCGCCTGGCGGACCGCGTCGCGGATCGCGGCGGCGGTGGTGGTCGCCGCGGCGGCGCCGACCTGCATCGCCGCGAAGGGCTTGGACTCGCCCTCACCCGAGGCCAGGCAGAAGGCGACGTCGCCGTCCACCGGGGTGAAGGTCGGGTCCACGGCGCGGGCGATGCCTGCGGTGGCGGCGCGGGCGATCATGCCGCACTCGCGCTTGTCCAGGGCGGCGTCGGTGCAGATGCAGACCAGGGTGGTGGCGCCCTCGGGAGCGCGCAGCTCCGGCGGCTCGGTCATCGCGGCCATCGCCTCGGCGCCGCTGACGGGGTTGCCCTTCGCGTCGGTGGGGCCGACCAGGATCGAGCCGTCCTCGGCGATCACGTCGCCGGCGGAGTTGACGGCCGCGAGCGCGGCGACGACGTCGCCGGTCCCGGTGCGCGTCGCGGCGTAGCCGAAGCCGCCCTGCGAGCTGCCCTCGCGGCCGAGCGCCTTGGCCACCGTCGCGCCGATGCCGACGCCGACCGCGCCGCGCTCCGGCACGCCCGCTGCCGCGGCCTCGCAGGCCGCGTAGCCGTCATCGGGGCCCGGTCGCGCCTTGGGGTCCCCGCTCGCCACGTCGAAGACGACCGCGGTCGGGACCAGCGGCACGGGCCCGGCCGGCGTCCAGGTGCCGCGATCGCGCTCCTCGAGCCAGCGCGAGACGCCGTCCGCCGCGGCGATCCCGAAGGCGCTGCCGCCTGTCATCAGGACGGCGGTCGGTCCTTCAGAGCGGCTGAGCGGATTCATGCCGTCGGTCTCGCGGGTGCCGGGCCCGCCGCCCATCACCCAAATCCCTCCTCGCGCCCCCTCGGGCGGAAGCACCACCGTGCAGCCGGTCAGGCCCACCGGGTCAGACCAGTGCCCGACCTGGAAGCCGTCGGGCAGGGGCTCGCTCATGCGGCAGCCGAGCGCTTGGCCCGCTTGCGCCTCCGCGGCCGCTTGCGCAGCTTCACCTGACAGCCCTGGCAGAAGTAGGTCGAGCGGCCCCCGACGACGATCCGCTCGATGGTGCCGTCGCCTCGCGGGCAGGGCTCGCCTTCGCGGGTGTGGACCAAGAACTCGTCCTGCATGCTCCCGCGCTCGCCGCGGGCGTCGCGGTAGTCGTCGATCGACGCGCCTCCCTCGGCCAGGCCGGCCTCGAGCGCATCGACGATCCCCTCGACCAGCGCCTCGCAGTGCTCGGGCTTCATCGAACCGGCGGGTGAGAGGGGATGGAGCTCGGCCCGGTGCAGCGCCTCATCCGCGTAGATGTTGCCGATGCCCGCCACCCCGGTCTGGGTCAGCAGGAAGGACTTGAGCGGGGCGGTGCGGCCTGCGGCCATCCGGCACAGCGCCTCCGGCGTCAGCTCCTCGGAAAGCGGCTCGACGCCGACCCGGGGAGCGAGGTACTCGTCGAGCGCCTCGGGACCCTCGAGCAGAACCGCCGTGCCGAAGCGGCGCACGTCTGTGAACAGCAGCTCCGAGCCGTCGTCGAGGTCGGCGCGGAAGCGCAGGTGGCGCAGGGCCGTCGAGGACTCGTACAGCCGCGGTCCGCCAAGGCGAGGATCGGTCTCCATCAGGTCCGCGACCCGACCTTCGTCACCAGCGTCTTCCTCCTCGGCGCGGCGCAGCAGCACGTTCCCGGTCATCCGCAGGTGCAGCGCCATCGTCCCCTCCCCCTCCAGGCGCAGCAGCAGGTACTTGCCGCGGCGGTCAACCTCCTCGATCCGCCGGCCCTCGAGGCCCCGCGCCAGGCTTTGCGGCGGCGCGGGCCGGGTCAGGCGCTCGTCCAGCACCTCCGCGCCGACGATCGTGCGGCCCGTGACCTCGGGCGCGAGCTGGCGCCGGATCGTCTCGACCTCGGGCAGCTCGGGCATGTACCCAAGGCTAGTCCCGAGCCCTGGGATGCGCGGAGAAGTAGACCTCCTTCAGCTCCTCGCCCGAGAGGTGGGTGTAGAGCTGAGTGGTCGAGAGATCGGCGTGCCCCAGCATCTCCTGGACCGAGCGCAGGTCGCAGCCGCCGGTCAGCAGGTGTGTGGCGAAGGAGTGGCGCAGGGTGTGCGGGCTCATGCGCCCCGCGAGCCCCGCGCTCTCGGCGTAGCCGAGCACGATCTTGTAGAGCCCCTGCCGGGTCAGCGGGCCGCCGCGGAAGTTGAGGAAGAGCTTGCGCTCGTCGTGGTCTCGGATCAGCTTCGGGCGCCCGGTGCGCAGATAGACCCTGACCGCGGCCACCGCCTTTCCGCCGAAGGGGACCAGGCGCTCCTTGGAGCCCTTCCCGCGCGCGCGCAGTACGCCTGCATCGAGGTCGAGGTCGCCGAGCTCGAGGGAGATCGTCTCCGAAGCGCGCAGCCCCGACGCGTACATCAACTCCAGCAGCGCCCGATCGCGGAGATCGGTCGGCTCGCTGCCCCTGGGTTGGGCGAGCAGCTTCTGGACCTCGGCGTAGCTCAGGACCTCGGGCAGCTTCTTTCCGCGCCTCGGCGTCGGGAGCTGCGCCGTCGGGTCGTCGGAGATCAGGTCCTCGCGGCGCAGGTGGCGGTAGAAGGAGCGGAGGCAGGCCGCCTTGCGGTTGATCGTCGCGGTCGAGCAGGGGCCACCGCCGCCGTTACCCCGGTTGCCGCTCGCCAGCGAGACGAGGAAGTCCGAGAGGTCCTGCGCGGTGGCGGCCGTCGCCTCCCGGTCGCGGGCCGCCAGGAACCCGCCGAGCTGCAGCAGGTCGGTGCGGTAGGCGGAGAGCGTGTTGCGCGAGAGGCCGCGTTCGAACTCCAGGTGCGCGAGAAAGTCGAGTACGAGCGCCTCGAAGCGCGGGGAGAGCGCGGGGCGGCTCTCGTCGGTCCTAAGGGTCGCGGTGGCCACGCCCCTAGCTTCGACACGCCCCGAACCGCTCCTACCGCGCCAAGGGGTTAGATCATCCGGCGCAGCATCAGCATGCCGACCAGCGACGCCGCGTCGTAGCAACGCTTGATCGCCGCGTCGAGCTCGTCCAACGGCATCCTCACGACCTCGATCCGCTCGCCCTCCTCGGGCTCGCCCGGCACGTCGTAGAGCTCGGTGGCCAGGAACAGGTGACAGCGCTCGGTCGCGAACCCGGGGCTGGTGTAGAACCAGCGCAGTTCGCGCCAGTCGCCCGCGGCCTTGCCTATCTCCTCGGCCAGCTCGCGCTGCGCGCACGCCAGCGGCGTCTCGCCCTCCTTGTCGAGCTTGCCGGCGGGCAGCTCCAGCAGCGACGCCTCGCCGACGGGCTCACGGGGCTGGCGCACCATGTAGAGGACCTTGCCGTCGTGGGCGATGATCGCGACCGATCCGGGGTGCACGACCACCTGGCGGGTGCTGGTGGTGCCGTCCGGGTACTCGAAGGTGTCCATTCGGACCGACACGATCGGGCCCTTGTGAACGAGCTTGCCGCCCACCCGCCGGAGCAGCTCGTCCTGGGCCCGTTGCTCGCTCCCATCGCCGCCTTCGCTCATGAGCCGGGATCTTGACTGGCCACGGCGCCCAGCGCGTCCCCGGCGGCGAGCGCAGCGGCAAAGAAGAGACGGTCATCGGCCAGCGCCCGCCCCATCGTGGTCGTGGGCAGCCCGCTGGCGGCGTACTCGTCGAGGGCGACCTCGCGCACCCAGACGTCGTGCCGCTCCCCGCAGGCCTCGCGGAGGCGGTCAAGCACCGTATCGCCGGCCTCGCCGTCCGCGTCCCCGGTCGGCCAGTCCTGCTCGTCGACCTCGGGAACGGGCACGCGCACCGGTGCCAGCAGCATCCGCAGCACAGTCTGCGAGTGATGGCTGAGCCCGCGGTGGCGCGGGCGCGGGTCCCCGGCGGACAGGCGCGGCGCCAGCAGCGTGGGCAGGCCCAGCGCCAGCGCAGCGTGGGCGCTGTCCAGCGCCGCCATGCCGCCGTGCCCCAGGGCGCTCGCGGAGCCCAGGATCCCCGGGCCAGGGCCGGCGATCGCGGCGTCCCAGCCGAGTGACTGCGCCGCGGCGTGCAGGGCGCCGGCGACGCTGATCGCCTCGGCCTCGCCGCCGTGGGCCGGGCCGGCGGTGACGTGCCCGCAGAGCAGGTCGCGCTCGCGCAGCACGGCGACGTCCCGCGAGAGCCGCCCCGGCAGCGCCCCGCCCTGGGTCTGCACGTAGCCGACGCGCAGGCCGGGGGCGGCGCGCGCCGCCGCCCATGCGGCGGGCGCCAGCTGCCCGTGCAGCGAGACGACCAGCACCGGCATCCTGCCGCCGGCCTCCCAGGGAGCGGGCGCGTCGGCGTGCGCCACCTCGACCGGCTCCACCGGGTGCTGGAGCGAGGTGTAGTTGAGCTTGACCACGTGGCGCTCGTCGCCCCGCGTGGGCGTCTCCAACCCCCGGGTCAGGTTCGCGTGCACTACGTCGAAGCCCCCTGAGCCGAGCCCCAGGTCGAGCGCCTCGACGTTGACGACAACCTCGTCGCCCTCGCGGAGCTCGCCGACCATGCCCTCGTCGGCCCAGGCCGCGCGCTCCTCCTCGCCGACCCGCACGGTCAGCGGCTCGAGCGAGCTGACGACTCCGCGTCGCAGCCTCAGCACGAGCTCTCCTTCACGAACTCTCCTTTGCGACCATCGCCTTAACCCGCCGGCGCCTCGCCGGCCAGCTCGATCGCCGCCTCGCAGACGGCGAGCATCTCCACCATCGCCGAAGCCGTCACCGACTCATCGGCGGTGTGGTTGGCCTCGGTGCCGTTTGCCAGCAGCAGGGCCTCGTACCCGTTCGCGAGCAGCGCGTTCGCGTCGCTGCCCCCACCGCTGACGATCCGCGAGGACTCGTGCCCGCGACGGCGCAGCGCCTCGGACCCAACGCGCAGCGCGGCCGAGTCGGGGTCGATGCGGTAGCCCCGGAACTTCTCGGTTACCTCGAAGTCGAGGTCGCAGTTGCCCTCGCCCGCCGCCCAGGTGCAGGCATCCACCATCGCCCCGATCACGGCGGCGGCGCGCTCGCCGTCGATGCTGCGGGCCTCGCCCACGAGCGAGCAGCTCCCGGCGACGACGTTCGACGCCGTACCGCCCTCGATCACCCCGAGATTGGCCGTCGTCTCGTCGTCCAGCCGGCCCAGCTCCATCGCGGCCACCGCTGCGGCACCGGCCTCGATCGCGCTGCTGCCGTCCTCCGGCCTGATGCCGGCGTGCGCCTCGGTGCCCGTGAATGTCGCGGTCACCTGTTTGTGGGTCGGCGCAGCGACGATGACTTCGCCGATCGGGCTGGCGTGGTCGAGCACGAACCCGAAGGGCGCACGCAGGGCGGCGTGATCGACCTCCTTGGCGCCGCGCAGGCCGTCCTCCTCGGCGGGGGTGAAGACCAGCTCCAGGCCCGCCGCCGCGGGCGAGCCGCAGTGGCGGGCGGCCAGCTCCATCAGCACGGTCACGGCCGCCTTGTTGTCGGCCCCGAGGATCGTCTCGCCCCGGCTGCGATAGACCCCGTCCTCCTCCACCACCTCGACCGGGCCGTCGTGCGGGACGGTGTCCATGTGTGCGAAGAACGAGACCCACCCCTCGCCCCGTCCCGGCACCGTCGCGATCAGGTTGCCCGAGGCGGCGCGGGCGGCGACGGCGGAATCGTCTTCGCGCACCTCGACCCCCAGGTCGCGGAGCTCGGCCAGCAGCGCGTCGGCCACGGCTCGCTCCTCGCCTGTGGGGCTCGGGATCTCGCACAGCCGCGCGAAGCGATCGAGCATGCGCTGGTCGAGGTCAGCCACGCGGACAGGCTACGCAGACCACTCGGCTAAACGTTTGGCGCCCGAGCGCCGAATGGACTCATACTCGAGTTTCCACAGACTCCAGGGAGGAGAATCCCGATGCCCATCCATGATCGAAGGCTGCGCGTCATTGTCGGCGCGGCACTCACCGTGACCGCTGTTTTCGCGCTCACCCAGGCGGCGAGCGCCGCAGTCACCGGCACCAACGTCGCTTCCACCGTCGCCAATGCGATCGGCACCAACACCGGCTCCGGCTTCACCTTCACGGTGGGCCCGACACAGGCCGCGACCGGAAACAACGTGCCCTCGTTGTCGGGGTTCCCGACGGCCGGGGCCACGTACGGCATCCTCACATCGGGGAACGCCGAGATCGCCGACACCCTGAACGACGGCAATGGGGATGGCGCCAACCTCGGCATCGAGGACCCGGGCCGCGGCGACGCCAACGACTCGCAGACGCTGCGGCTCGACTTCGGGACTCCTGCTGGACAGAACTGCCTCAACGTGGACTACAAGTTCTTCTCGGAGGAGTTCCCGGAGTTCGTCAACAAGGGGTTCAACGACGGCTTCGTCGCTGAGCTGGACAAGTCGACCTGGGTCACCAGCAACTCGAAGATCAGCGCGCCGCTCGACTTCGCGGCGGGCTACGGCGACCAGGTTGCCGTGGACACGGTGGGCCCGACGATCGTCGATCCCTCGAACTCGGTCGGAACGACCTACGACGCCGCGACGAAGACGCTGACCACCAAGACCGTGGTCACGCCGGGCGCCCACTCCCTCTATCTGTCGATTTTCGACGCCGGCGACCACATCTACGACTCGGCGGTGTTCGTGGACAACCTGCGGTTCACCCAGGAGCCGCCGACGACCTGCAAGCCGCCGGACCTGTTCGAGGGCAAGGTCGGCGCCAAGGTCAAGGGCAAGTTCGGGCTCAAGGGCAAGAACCTGCTGGTGCCCATCCAGTGCCTGCTGCCGGAGGGCGCCAGCGACCCGTGCGTCGGCAACGTCACCGTGACGACCAACGCCACGGGCACCTCGGCGTCGGCTGCCAAGAAGGTCACCGTCGCCAAGGGCTCCTACTCGGTGGCGCCCGGCGCCAAGGGCAAGGCGAAGGCGAAGCTGAGCAAGGCGGGCAAGCGCCTCGCGAAAGCGAAGGGCAAGCTCAAGGCCAAGGTCAAGGTCACGAACACGATCAACAGCGTCAGCCAGACGTTCAAGGTCAAGTTCTAGGAGCAGTGCGGCCGGGCGCCCTCGGGCGTCCGGCCCCCCGCTCTATTTCTCAGTGATGGCGGCCTCCGACCTCGCCTGCTCGAGCGCGTCCCGGCCGATGAAGTTCCTGATGCTCCACATCCGCTCGCCGCGCATCCCGATGATCCAGGCGGCGGGCTCGTCGAGGTCGATCCCGCTCTTGCGCCCGCGCCCGTGGATCCCTCCCGCGACCAGCAGTCGGTCAGCGTCGATCGCGCTGACCTCGTCTATCGACAGGTCCCAGTCGTCGAACTGGTCGTCGATCTCCCCCATCCACTCCCGGACCTCGTCCGGGCCCGCGATAGACCCGTTGGGCGAGGGCCGAGTGGACCTCGCAGTCCGGGTCGATCAGCCTCTCGTCGATGTCGCGGTCGCCGGAGTTCCAGCGGCTCCAGACCTCGCGTACGACTGCCTCTCCTCGGTCCATGGACTCCCGGGGAAGGCTATGTGCCCCGGCGCGGCTCAGCCGGAGCGGCGGACGCCGACGTCCTCGTCGGCGGTCTGCGGCTCGGCTTCCGGCTCGTCGGCCTCGCCCTGTGGCCGTCCCGCCGCGCGCTCGGCGGCTGCGCCCACGAAATCGCGGAACAGGGGCTCGGGACGGGTCGGCCGCGAGTTGAACTCGGGGTGGAACTGCGAGGCGACGAAGAAGGGGTGGTCGGGAAGCTCGATCACCTCGACCAGGCGCTCGTCGGGTGAGGTGCCCGCGGCGACCAAGCCCTCGTCCTCGAGCCTGCGCCGGAGCTGGTTGTTGACCTCATAGCGGTGACGGTGGCGCTTGTAGATGACCGACTCGCCGAAGATCTCGCGCGCGCGGGTGCCGTCGTGGAGCTTGACCGGGTCGGCGCCCAGTCGCATCGTGCCGCCGAGGTCGGAGACCTCCTTCTGCTCGGGCAGCAGATCGACGACGGGGAACGGCGTCTCGGGGTCGAACTCGGCGGAGTTGGCGCCCTCCATCCCGCAGACATGGCGCGCGAACTCGACCACGGCGATCTGCATGCCCAGGCAGATGCCCAGATAGGGGATGCCCTTCTCGCGCGCGATCCGAGCGGCCTCGATCTTCCCCTCGATCCCGCGCTCGCCGAAGCCGCCAGGGATCAGGATTCCGTCGGCGGACTCCAGGCTTTCCTCGCTCAGGTCCTCCGAGGAGACAAGCTCGGTCTCGACGTCCACCCCGTGCTCCCAGCCGCCGTGGGTGAGCGCCTCGATCACGGATTTGTAAGCGTCTTCGAGCTGCACGTACTTGCCGACCAGCGCGATCTTGACCTTGCGCCCGCGCGAGGCGTCGGCGCGCTTGATCAGCTCCTCCCACTCGTCCAGGTCCGGCGGGTCGGCCTCCATCCCGAAGTGGTCGAGGATGAGGTCGTCCATGCCCTCGGCGCGAAAGACGAGCGGAATCTTGTAGGTGTTGTCGACATCGAGGGCCGAGACCACCGCGTCCTCGGGCAGGCTGGCGAAAAGCGCAATCTTGCGCCGGATGTCGCGGTCCAGGCCCTGCTCGGAGCGGCAGACCAGCGCGTGCGGCTGGATGCCGATGCGGCGCAGCTCGTTGACGGAGTGCTGGGTGGGCTTCGTCTTCATCTCGCCCGCGTGCCCGATGTAGGGCACCAGCGTCAGGTGGATGAACATGCAGCGCTCGGGCCCGAGGTCGGTGTAGAGCTGGCGGATCGCCTCCAGGAAGGGCAGCGACTCGATGTCGCCGACGGTGCCGCCGATCTCGGTGATCACGAAGTCGACGGCCTGGGACTCGGCGACGATCAGGATCCGGTTCTTGATTTCGTCGGTGATGTGGGGGATCACCTGGACGGTGGCGCCGAGGTAATCGCCGCGGCGCTCGCGCCGGATCACCGAGTTGTAGACGCCGCCAGCGGTGAAGTTGGAGGCGCGGGATGTGTTCTCATCGGTGAAGCGCTCATAGTGGCCCAGGTCGAGGTCGGTCTCGGCCCCGTCCTCGGTCACGAACACCTCGCCGTGCTGGAACGGGCTCATCGTCCCGGGGTCGACGTTGATGTAGGGATCGAGCTTCTGCAGCTGGACCCGGAAGCCGCGGCTGACGAGGAGCCGGCCGATGGAGGCGGAGGCGATGCCCTTTCCGAGGGAGGAGACGACGCCGCCGGTTACGAACAGAAAGCGCGTGTCTCCTGGCTTCGGTTGGCTCATAGAGAGGTCAACTGACCCTGCCGAGCGAGTCTAGTTGCTTCAGGAGCGGAATCCGCTCGATCGCCGAGGAGATCGAGCGAAACTCCCCATAGACCGTCAACGCCGCCAGCAGGCCGAGGGCGATCAGCCGCCCGGGATCGGACAACGTGGTCACCAGCCAGATCCCGATCAGGGCGCCGATCAGGTTGGAGCCCGTGTCGCCCAGCATCGCCCGCTCGCGCAGCGTGAAATACGCCCCCACGATGACCGGGCCGATGAACAGCCCGAGCAGCTCGACCGGCGCCAGCGTCCAGTAGCCGACGCAGAGGCCGGCCGCCACCAGCGCAAGCGCCTTCTCGGCGCGGCCGGGCCGCAGGTCCAGCAGGTTGGCCAGGTTGGTCGCGAGCAGCAGCAGCGCCAGGTCGACGACGTAGTCGAGCGACTCGCGACCCAGCCCCGAGGTCGCGTAGGCCGCCAGCGCAAAGGCGCCGATCGCCTTGATCGCACCCGTGGAGAGGTCGCCGGAGAGCACGGCGCGCGCGTGCCCGCGCCACCCTCGCGCCGTGCCCGCCTCGCCGCCGCGGCCGATCGAGTCATCGAGCAGGCCCAGCAGGGCGACGCCGACGACGTACGCGAACCAGCGCCGCAGCTCGGGATCGAGCAACTCCAGGTCAGCGCGGTCATCGAGCGGCGCCAGCGGGGCGAGCGCGACCAGGGAAGCCGCCACCAGCACCCCGCCCAGCGGAAACGCGACCTCGCGGCCCGCGTAGTTCTGGCGGCGCAGCCCCGCGTCAGCGAGGGCCCGGACTCCCGCCGGCACCACCACCAGGGCGACCGCGAACGAGACCGGAAGGGCGAGCCACTCCATGCCCGCTACGGAGAGGCGCTGGTCCCAGACGGCGCCAGCAGCTCGGGCAGCAGGCTGTTGGCGCTCTCCTTGATCCCGAAGCTGCCCTCGGCACCAAGCAGCGCGAACACCAGCGCCACCTTGCCCGAGACCAGGTCGACGTTGTCCACCGTCGCGATCTGGAAGGGGGCGAAGAAGGGGATCGACGATTCCGAGGCGTCGCTGCGCTCGATCGCGACCGCCGTAGTGCCCGAGTCGGCGACCCCCCGCGTCAGCCCTGACTCGAGCGCGTTGGCGTTCGCCAAGTCCTCGCCCTCGAGCTCGCCCAGCGAGGCGCGCGCGAGGATGACGCCGTCGAGCCTGCCGCCCTCGCCGCTGGAGCGGCTGAAGAGGTTGTCGCGGGTCCGCGTCAGGAGGCGGCCGCCCCCCGTCGCGAACTGGTCGCCGAGCACCTCGCCCAGCTCCTCCAGTTCAGCCGGATCCTGCTGGATCTCCTCGCCCTGCCTCGGTGGCAGCTCGGACGCGAGCGCCGCCGTATCCGGCGGGCGGCGCACGACGGCGACCTCGACCAGCTCCGCGCCGGTCGGCTCGAGCGCGGCGTCGATGCTGGCCGCCAGCTCGGCCGAGAGATCGCCGAACGCCATCACCCCGATCTCCCTTCCCTGCAGGCGGTCGCCGACCAGGGCCGGGTAGGCCCGCGTGGAGAAAGCTCGTTCGCGATCCAGCGCCACCTGCAGCTCGTCGGCCTCGCCCCGGGCGTCCTCGATGTCGCCCTCCAGGCTGTCGCGCAGGTTGGCCTCGGTGTCGGAGACGAGGTTGTCGCCCAGCCCGGCGCCGATCAGAATGCCGACGGCGAGCGCGAGGAACACGGCGACCAGCGAGGCCGCGTGGTAGCGCGCGCTATAGCCCAAGGAGGACCTTGATCTTCAGCCACAGCAGGTCGAACAGGTCCTGCAGCGCCGGGGTAGTCAGGACGACGACGACCAACAGCAGCGCCGCAACCCCGAAGAAGAGGGCCATCTGCGTGAACCCGAGCCCGGGGTTGTAGAGCCGGCTGACGCCCTTGGCGTCCACCAGCGTCTCGCCCACCCGCAGCCGGGTGAGGAAGGTCGATGACATGCCGCTTCGCTGCTTGTCCAGGAACTCCGTCAGGTTGAAGTGCGCTCCGACGCTGACGATCAGCGAAGCGCCCTTCTCCGAGGCGAGCAGCATCGCCACGTCCTGGCTGGTGCCGGCGGCGGGCACCACGGTGTAGTCCAGGCCCAGCTCGCGCAGCCGGTCGGCACCCGGCGCTGTCCCGTCGGGATAAGCGTGGACGATCAGCTCGGCGCCCGAGCGGAGCGTCTTCGCGCTGGCCGAGTCCATGTCGCCCAGCACCACGTCCGGGGTCAGCCCCTCCTTCAGGATCGCGTCCCCGCCGCCGTCCACGCCCACCAGCACGGGCCTGACGTCATGGATATATGCGCGCAGCGCCCGCAGGTCCTTGACGTGGTCGGTGCCCCTGACCACGATCAGCGCGTGGCGGTCGCGGAAGGTGGTCAGCGTCTCGGGAAAGTCGATCGTGCCCGAGAGCAGGGCCCCCTCCTCGCGGATGTGGGCCATCGTGTTCTCGGTGAAGTCGTGCAGGGCCCGGTCGATGCGCCGGCGCTGCTCGTCCAGCTCGCGGGCCAGCTCGTCGGCCTCCAGCAGCCGCCCCTCGGCCACCACCTCGCCGGCGATCCGGACGCTGCCTCCGTCCAGGACCAGCGGGTCGCCGTCGCGGAGGCGCTCGAACAGGGCCGGGTCCTCGACGTCGACGAGGGGGACGCCGGCCCGGACCAGGGTCAGCGGCCCGACGTTCGGGTAGCTGCCGTCAGAGGACGGCGACAGGTTGATCACCGCGCGGACGCCGCTCGCGACCAGCTCCTCGGCGGCGATGCGGTCGAGGTTGCGGTGGTCGATCACCGCGACGTCCCCCGAGTCGAGGCGCTTCACGAGGTCCTTGGTGCGCTTGCCCTTGCGCGCGGTGCCGTGAACCGGCCCCCGCTCGGTCTGGCGGCCGTTGCGATCCGTCCGAAAAGCGCGCGCGAAGGTGCGGCGGCTGAGGGTCGCCATCGCCCCGCATTATGGGCCAGACCGCCGAGGGGAGCTACGCGGCCTTCAACAGCTCTCGGGCGTGCTTGCTCGCCGTCCTGTCGTCGCGGTCGCCGCCCATCATGCGCACGATCTCCGCCACCAGGTCGTCGCCGTCCACGTCGGCGACCTGCGCGGTCGCCTGGCCCGCCTCGATCCTCTTCTCGATCGTGAAGTGGGTCTCGGCCAAGGAGGCCACCTGCGGTAGGTGGGTGATGCAGAGCACCTGGCGCTCATCCCCCAGGGCGCGCAGGCGCTCGCCGACGGCGCGAGCCGTGTTGCCGCCGACGCCGGCGTCGATCTCGTCGAAGACGAATGTCCCGGCGCCGCCGCGAGCACCCTGGCCGGCCAGCGCCAGCATCACCCTCGAGAGCTCGCCGCCCGAGGCCGCGTCGCGCAGCGGCGACACCGGCAGCCCCGGGTTGGTCGCGACCCGGAACTCGACCCGCTCCTGGCCGCTGGCGCCGAACCCGTCGGGGTGGGGCTCCAACCGGACCTCGAGCTTGGCGCCGCTCATCGCCAGCTGGTCGAGCTCGGTGGCGACGCGCTTCTCCAGCTTCCTCGCCGCCTTCACCCGCTTCTCGCTCAGCTCCGCGGCCAGCTCCCCTCGTGTCTTGGTCGCCTTGGCGCGCCGTTGCTCCAGTTCGTCGGTGCGCTCGCCCGCGCCGTCGATCTGGGCGATCTCCACGCGGCAGCGCTCGGCGTGCGCAAGCACCGACTCGATCGAGCCGCCGTGCTTGCGCTTGAGCCGGTCGAGCACCTCGAGGCGCTCCTCGACCTGCTGCAGTTGCTCGGGCTGTGCCTCGATCCCGTCCGCGTATGAGCGCAGCTCCGCGGCCAGCTCCTGGAGCTCGACGGTGAGGCCGCGCGCTCGCTCCGCCAGCTTGTCGAGCGAGGCGTCCACCCCCTCCTGGGCGGCGAGCGCGGACTCGGCGACCGCGACGGCCTCCGAGGCGCCACCCTGCCCGCCATCATCGGCTCCGCTGCCCGCGATCGCGGCCAGCGCCTCCGCGGCGGCGGCGCGCAGCGACTCGGCGTGGCGCAGGCGCTCGCGCTCGGGCGCCAGCTCGGCTTCCTCGGCCGGGTCGGGTTTCGCGACCTCGATCTCCTCGAGCTCGAAGCGCAGCAGGTCGAGGTCGCGCTCGCGCGCCCCCTGCCGCTCGCTGATCTCGGCCAGCTCCCGCTCGATCGCGACAACCTGGCGGTGGGCGCCGCGGTAGCCGCGCAGCCGCTGCAGGTGCTTCTCGCCGGCGGACCCGTCGAGGGTTTCGAGCTGGGCCGAGGCCAGCGTCAGCTTGCGGTGCTCGTGCTGGCCGTAGAAGGCGAGCAGCCGCGAGCCGAGCTCGCGCAGGTCATCGGCCGAGGCGACCCTCCCCTGGACGAAGGCGCTGGTCCGCCCAGAGCTGCCGACCCGTCTGCCAAGGGCGATCTCGGTTGCGCCGTCCGGCAGTCGCTCGGCGATCTCGGCCAGCTCGGGATCCTCGAACAGGCCCTCGGGGATCTCGAACACCCCCTCGACGTACGCCTCGTCGGCCCCCGGCCGCACGATCTGCGGCCGCGCCTTTCCCCCGAGGATGAGGTCCAGCGAGTGCGCGAGGATCGTCTTGCCGGCGCCTGTCTCGCCCGTGATCGCGTTGAGCCCTCGCCCGAGTCGAAGCTCGGCGCGCTCGATCAGCAGCAGGTTCTCGATCCGCAGCTCGAGAAGCATCGCCCCCGTTTCTAACGTTCGGGGCCGACGGATTTCGCCCCGGCCGCCCTAGCCGGCCGCGCCGGGCGACTCGCCCGATGATGAGATGTCCTGCTCACGGGTCAACGCCAACCCGAGTGCGGCGCCGACCAGCGCCAGGATCCCGGCGATCAGGAACAGCTCGTTGAGCGAGCCGATGAAGGCGTCGCCAGCCGTCGCAACCGCCTGGGGCCCGCCCTGCTCGGCCGCCCTGGTGCCGCTGGCCGCGATCCCCTCCGCCGCTCCGCTCGGCGCCGACCCGGGAAGCCGGGTCTCGATCCCGTGCTGAAAGATCGCCCCGAGCCCCGCGATCCCCGTCGCGATCCCCACCTGGCGGCAGGTGTTGTTGATGCCGGAACCCATCCCAGCCTTCGCGGCGGAGACGACCCCGACCGCGGTCGAGGCGATCGCGGGGTTCACCATTCCGATCCCGGCGCCCGCGACGAGGAAGCCCGCGAGCAGCGTGGTCCACTCCGACTCGGGCGTGACCCCGCGCATCAGCAGGAGCCCGAGGCCGACCAGGCCCAGGCCGACGCCGAAGAAGATCCGCGCCGGAACCCGCGTCAGCAGGCGCCCGGCGACCGGAGCGACGAAGAACGAGAGGAGCGTGATCGGCAGAAACCGCACGCCCGCCTCGAATGCGTCGTACCCGAGCACACCCTGGATGTAGATCGTGATGTACAGGAACATCGCGAACATCGAGGCCGAGAGTGAGAATGCGACGATCGAGACCCCGGCGAACGCTGGCTTGCGAAGCAGGGAGAGGTCGAGCATCGGCCGGGTGGAACGCAGCTCGATCGCGACGAAGGCGGCCATCAGTACCAAGGCGCCGATCAGCGATCCAATGATCAGAAAGCTCGACCAGCCCTCGGCGTTCCCGCGAACCAGCGCGAAGACCAGCAGGAACAGGGACGTCGAGAAGGTGACGACCCCGGGCCAGTCCACGCCGGCCGCGTCGCGGTCCTTCGACTCGGCAAGCCGGGTCAGGGTGAGGAAGATCGCCGCGATCCCGATCGGGACGTTGACGAAGAAGATCCACTCCCACCCAAGCCCGTCGGTGAGCGCCCCGCCGACGAGGGGCCCGATCGCGACCGCGCCGCCGACCGTCGCTCCCCAGATTCCGAACGCCGTCGCCCTCTCGGGCCCTTCGAACTCCTGGGCGATCAGGGCGAGGGTGGTCGCGAACATCGCCGCGCCTCCGACACCCTGCACCGCGCGGGCGATGTTGAGCGAGGTCGGGTCGGAGGCGAGCCCGCAGGCGAGCGAGGCGAGCGTGAAGATCGCGAACCCGGAGGCGAACACGAGCCGCCGGCCGAGGCGGTCCCCGAGCGAGCCCGCCGCCAGCAGGAGGCCGGCGAGGGTGAGGGCATACGCATCGACCACCCACTGCAGGTCGCTGAAGGTGGCATCGAGATCGCGCTGGATCTCGGGCAGCGCGACGTTGACGATGGTGATGTCCAGTAGCAGCATGAACATCGCCACGCAGGTCGCCAGCAGGGTCCACCACTTGCGCTCCACCCCCTCTGTTTAGTCGATCGAGCGGAGGGCCAAGCGGGCGCTACGTGGCGAGGCGCCCGAACTTCTCGCGAATGCGCGTGTAGAAGCTTGCGCCCGAGAGCTGGGCCAGGCTGCCGGCGCCGTCACGAAAGCGGACCTCGACCTGCTGGCCCGGCGCCAGCTCGCCGGTGTGCTCGCCGTCGATCTCGATCTCGACCGGGTCGCGGCCGGCTGCGTTCTGAACCTGGAGCAAGTCCCCGGGCGCGACCACCAGCGCGCGGGCGGTCAGGGTATGTGGGGCGATGAAGCTCACCACGTAGCCCTCGACGCCCCAGGCGAGGATCGGCCCCGCGTTGGCGAGGTTGTAGCCCGTCGAGCCGGCGGGGGTGGCGGCGACGAGGCCGTCGCAGCGAACGTGGCCCACCTCCTGGCCGCCGACGCTGTAGGAGAGCTCCGCGACCCGGCCGTGGGGCACGCGGATGAATGAGACGTCGTTGAAGGCCACCGGGCGTTTGCCCGGCACGTCCATCTCATCCATCTCGAGCGCCGGCATCGACATCACCTCGAACTCGCCGCTGAGCGCACGACGCAGACCGTCCTCGAGCTGATTGCGCTCGACAGCCGCGAGGAAGCCGATAGTCCCGAAATTGATTCCGAAAACGGGCACGTCACTGTCGGCGTAGTTGCGCAGCGCGTACAGGATGCTGCCGTCGCCGCCAAGCACGATGCAGACGTCAGGCTTCTGGGGAAGCTCCTCGACCCGGCCGATTCCCTTCGCCGCGTCGCCGTGCTTCTCGTGCTCGTCGGCGGGGGCGACCAGCTCGACCCCTGCCGCCTCGGCGGCGGCGGCCGCGGCCCGCATTCCCTCGGAGGAGGTCTCGGGGTGCGTGTGGGTGACGATGACGGCGGTCACGCGTCGACCTCGGCCAGGGACCGCTCAACGTCCACGGGATCCCCCTGGCGCGAGCACCAGATGAAGGTTTCGCGGTTCCCCTTCGGGCCGGGCAGCCCCGACGAGGCGAACCCGCACACGACCAGCCCCGCCTCGCCCGCCGCCACGGCCACGGCGCGCAGAGCGTCGCGGCGGTCGGAGGCCTCGCGGACGACCCCGCCCTTACCGACGCGCCCGGGCCCCAGCTCGAACTGGGGCTTGACCAGCGCCAGCAGCTCGAAGCGCGGCGCCGCGGCATCCGCGATCGGGCCGAGCAGCTTCGCCAACGAGATGAAGGAGACGTCGGCGGTGACCAGGCTCGGCTCGAAGGGCAGGTTCCCCCGCATCAGGTCTCGCGCGTTGGTCCGCTCCATCACGGTCACACGAGGGTCCTGGCGCAGGCGCCAGTCGAGCTGGCCGTAGCCGACGTCGAGCGCGATCACCCGCTCGGCGCCGCGCTGCAGCAGGCAATCGGTGAAGCCGCCCGTCGAGGCCCCTACGTCGAGGCAGTCTCGCCCTGCGACCTCGATCGGAAGCGCGTCGAGGGCATTGGCGAGCTTGATCCCCCCGCGCGAGGCGAACTCTGCGCCGCGGTCGACGATCAACTCGGCGTCGCTGGGCAGCAGCTGGCCCGGCTTCTCGACCGCGGGCCCGTCGCGGCCGACGCGGACCAGGCCCGCGCGCACGGAGGCCGCGGCGGCCGAGCGCGACGCGGCCAGCCCCCGCTCGGCCAGCAGGGCGTCGGCGCGGCGGTTGCGGGTCTTGCCGGCGGCCATGGTCGGCGAACCGTAGCCGCTGGCCGCCGCCTCGAACGCTCGGTTCCGTGCGTGAGGGCCGGCCCAATCCGCGTGTTACGGGCCCATGAGTGATCGAGGTCACAGACGGATCGCACATACGTTCGTAGGCTGTTACTCGTAATGAACTCCATCAAGTCCATACCGATCGGGGTCCACGGCGCACTCGAGGTGCTCGCCGCTCCGCTGCTGATCGTCGCGCCCTTCGTGCTCGGCTTCGGCATCGTGGCCGGCGCCCTCAGCATCGCCCTGGGCGCCATGCTGATCGGGCTCGCCGTGTCGATCTTCAGCGGGGAGGGTGAGCGGGCAAGCGTGTCCCTCACCGCCCACGCCGGCCTCGACAACGTGCTGGCCGCGATCACGATCGCGGTCGGGATCGCCCTATTGATCACGGGCCCCGCCGCCGCCGGAATCTTCATGGTCGGGTTCGGCTTCGCGCATCTGTGGCTGTCCGCTTCAACGCGGTACAGCCGCCCGCTCGGAGCCTGAGTACCGGCTACCTCCCATAGACAACACAGCAGTACACATATCTCTCCTCCCTGTAGTACCCCAGAAAAGGCCCTCTTCGGAGGGTCTTTTCTATTGGCTCGCTTGCAGGGGTTTTTCGCTCCATGGTGGTCCGGCATCAAGGATCGTCGAGGCCTCGTGCGCCAGCTCGTGCGCCAGCCAAGCTTGCAGAGCTGCGCCAGCTAGCGGATAGGCTGGCGACGGTGAGCGACGAGGCATTCACCCTGGTCGGCGTTGCAATCGGCGCGCTCGCAACGGGTGCCGCTCAGGTTTACCTCTCGCGTAAAGATCGGGCAGTCGAAGCGCGGGCGGCCGCCCGCGCTTTGTGGGCATCCGCGTTCGAGGCGAGGATCCAGCTCGAGGAGATCGAGAAGGCGAACGCTTGGGGCGGGTACGAAGGGTTCCAGCGGTACCTGCCGCGCTTCGCCGACGCTCGGGTTGATCACCCGCTGACCCTGTGATCCGGGAACGAGATAGCCGCGCTCCTGGAGGTCGGCCTCGGCGCGCTCCACGTCGCGGGCCTGTCGACCGGCCAGGTCCAGCAGCGTTTCCTCGCGCTCGTCCAGCTCGACGCCGGCGGGCAGCCCCTCTCGGATCGCCTCGATCAGCGCCGCTGCGGGATCAGGGTCGGCCACAAAACGCCCTCAGCCGCATCGGTCTTCTTTGCAGGAAGCCAATCGGCGGTTTCCAGAGCGCGCAGTTCTCGCCTCGCACCCTCCCCCTACGTCGCGGGATACTGCGTGGGCGATGTCGGAGGAGAACGTGGAGACGATCCGTGCCGTGTGGGAGGCGATCAATCAGGGCGACCTGGATGCGGCCACCGCACACCTGCCCGCTGACTTCGTTGCCGACTGGTCCGCATCCCGCGCTCCTGAGAGCGGCGTCTACCATGGCCGCGACGAGGTACGGCGAGCCTTCGCATGGACCACCGAGTCTTGGTCGGAATTCGAGTACTTCGAGGACGAGATCATCGATGCCGGGGACCAGGTGGTGCGAGTGGGCGGCGTTCGAGCACGAGGCAAGGGCAGCGGGGCTGACGTAGCGGCGCAGGGTGCGCAGCTTTGGACGTTCCGCAAGGGAACGCCCGTCTCGGTCCGCCTCTATCAGAGCAGGGACGAAGCCCTCGAAGCGGCCGGGCTTGAGGAGTAGGCGATGTCGGAGGAGAACGTGGAGCTGGTGCGGCGGGCCTACGCGGCGCTCACGCGAGGGGACGGGGACACGCTCCGCGATCTGACCGCCCCGGAGTTGGTGGTTGACTTCTCGCGCCGACTCGTGGAGCCGGTCGTCGTGCGGGGTCGCGACGAGGCGATTGCTTCTTACGTGAGCGAGGCGCGCGAAGCGTGGGACGACTGGCCCGCGTGGGAGCCGCAGGAACTGATCGACGCGGACGACAAGGTGGTCGCCTTTATCCGCTCGAGCGCTCGGGGGAAGGGGAGCGGAGTCGAGGTTGAGGCGCATGTCTGGAATCTGTGGACGTTCCGCGACGGGAAGCCGGTCGAGTGGAAGTACTTCGGTGACGATCAGGCGGCAGCCCTCGAAGCCGCCGGGCTTTCGGAGTAGGCCGGGCATCAGATCTGCTTCCGTAGGCGCCCGCCGGCGGGGCGCAGCTCGTCCAGGCGGACCAGCTCGGACCCTGCCAGGCGTACCTTGACGGTCAGATCACGCCTCATCGCTGGTACTCCGTCGGAAGTTCTCTTCGCATAGCTCGTTGTTTCCTCAGAAGGGGCGGTCCCGTGCGCCAGCCTTACGGCGGCGACTAGAGGGGCCGCTCCTTTTTGTTGCGGGATCTCTTTGGACCCTCATCAGATCGTTTGACGGCGCGCGCGGTCGCCCAATCGGCGTTTAGCGCGTGCGTGGATTCGCGGTCGCGACCCTCCCCCTGGGTCGTGGCTGAGGTAGGTTGCCCAGGCAAGGCAGCGGTAGGAGTCAATGGGCAACAAAGGATGGTGATCGAGGATGGAAGCAGGACCGCCACAGAGCCGTGAGCGCGTAGCAGCGTCGGGTATGGGATCAGCACCAGAGACCCGTGGGCTGGTCAGGTTTCTGGAGGTACTTATGGTGATCGCGATTGTGGGACTCATAGTCGCTTACGGCATCATCGACGTGTAGTGGGTTACGCCGTCATCGACTGAAGCCCGGCTGAGGAGGGATGTCGGAGTAGGCCGGGCATCAGATCTGCTTCCTCGCCCCGTTGCATGGGTCGTAGGCACCGGGCTGTCCTCCAGCGCCATCGACCGCTAGCGAACTAAACATGGAAGGTCTTGGTCTTGATCGGGCGGGCTTTCCGTGCGGCTCGGACTTCCGCGGCCTTGGCCTTTGCGGTGATCTCCTCGACCAGCTTCTCCCCGCGCTGCTCTTTCTCGCGTTGACGTTGAGCTGCTTCATGCGCCCGATCGGCTGCTCGGGTAGCAGCTCGGAAGGCTTCCCAGTCACCGTCGACGCCGGCGCCCTTCCAGTTCACAACCCGCGTCGCGCCATGCATCGGCGTTGCGGTCAATGAGATCTCGTACAAGTCGATGCTCGTCAGCAGGCGAGTGCCGTTCTCGCCCTTCTTGGTCTCGGCCGTGTAGCCGAAGCTGACGCCGATCGAGTCGGACTTGACCAGCCTCCAGGCCGTGCGCGCTGTCTCGGACCCATCGAGGTCGAGGTGTGCCTCGGCGAGCAGGCCGTCCCGCGTCTCCTTCAGCGAGGAAGGGTCGACCGTACCTATCAGGCGCTCGGGTTCGCCGGTGTCGTGATTCCAGGCCAGGGGGATCTGCTTGCCCGAGTCCTTCCATGCCGCGATCGTGGAGCGGAAGGCGCCGCGCTCGATCACATCCCCGCTGCGGTCCTTCGTGTAGGCGGCGACCAGCAGCACGGCCGTGCCCTTCTCGATAGTCGGCGTGGCGGTGGCTTCAACTTGCTTGTGCAACATCAGGCGTCCTCTCTCCTCGAAGTCGGGCAAGACGGTCGGGGCCGAGCAGCTGCTCGAGCTGGCGACCGCTGATCACCGGCACTGTGCCGAGCGCCTGGCCGAGCAGAGCCATGGCGCCTTTTGTTTCGTGCCAGGCCAACCAGACCTCAGCGAAGGCACAGGCGGCCTTGTAGTCGCTGCGGTCAAGCTCCAGATGGCGGACCAAGGTGGCCGCATTGCGCTCGTCTCGGTTGGCCGAGTCGGGATCGGGGGGCCAGGGCGGCGGTAGGTCGCCCCCGTTCATCGGCCCCATCAACCCCGCAATCAGGACGCCGTAGTCGGCTTGGGAGTGGCTGAAGTCAACCGTCACCCGGCCAAGCTCATCGACCAGCTGATGGTCGACCCGGACCTCGGCGATGGCGTGGCCGCACAACAGCAGGCCGATGGCGTGGCCGCATTCGTGGGCGATCAGCTTGTCTGAGGTCATCGCGGGGCGAATCCCACCGGCGGCTTCAGCGTCGCCTGGTACTCGTCCTCGAGCTTCGCCAGCCGCTCGCCCTCGGCTCGCTGGCGCTCCGTCCGCTCGCGTGCCTTCTCCTGCAGCTTGCGGTCCTCCTCAAGCAGCCGCTCCTGCTCGGCTCCCACCGCCTTCAGCGACATGGTCTGCATGTCGAGCACGTACTCGGGCTCGGGTGGTAGGTGGTCCTCGGCCGTGGCCTGGTCTCGGTGCTGGTCACACCACCAGCGCCTGTCCGACACCGAGATCGGTTCGCCCAACTCGCCGGTCGGGAAGTTGTTGCAGTTCTCCGCGTGGCAGGCCTGGAAGATTCGGCCTTCGGCGTCGCGGCTCGGCGGCAGGTTTCGGTTCGCCGCCTCGAAAGCTTGGTGCGCTTCCACCTCCTCGACGCTCTCAAGTCCGAGCTCGGAACGGGCCTTGTTCGCCATGTCCCGCCCATCGGCATCGAGGCGGTCGAACAGCTCGCCCATGGTCTGGCTAGGGGGCGAGTCGAATAGCACTTGGAAGGCAATGTCGCGCTCCTCGCCGTCGAGCGCCCGGTCGACGTTGCAGGCGATCGCGTCTGCGAGCGTCTGCTCGCGGTCCTGGTAGGGGATCTGAATCTCGGTCATGGCCGCCGCCCCGGCACGTCCCTGCGAAGTTCGTCTTCGATCAGGTTCCGGATCGCGCTGGAAACGCTGCGCCGTTCAAGGTCGGCCTGCGCCTTCAGCTGCTCGGCCAGGGTGATCGGCAACCAGGTCTGCACTCGGGTGCCGGTTGGTTTCGTTGCCGTTGCCATCGTTGGGGGTCGTCCTCCTAGGTGGAGTTGATGCTTTTCGCCCCCGGCGGTGGCTCCGGGTCGTGGGTAAATATTACGCAGCGCCGCGGCGGGTTCCGTGCGCCATTCGTGCGCCAGTCAGACACCGAAACAACCGGATACAACCGGGGCTAATCGGGTGGATTCGTGCCTGAGAGCGGGGTGCCGTGCGTGGGTGTCAGTTCTCTCCTCCCTGTAGTAACCGGGAAAAGGCCCTCTTCGGAGGGCCTTTTCTGTGCGTCGGATAGCGGCGGCATTAGTGCTGCGGCGCGAGCCCCGGAAGCAAAGGAGGAGGGCTACTCCGGCAGCCCGGCGGCTTCGAGGGCATCCTCCCGTCTGGGGAAGGTCTGGCAACGGACCGCTTTTCCGTCACGCATCGTCCAAACGTGTCCGATTCGGTTCTCGATTACGGCTTGTGTGCCGGGGAGCCGAGCGCGGAAGTGCACGAAAACCACAACCTGATCACCCCGCTCGCAAAACTCCTCGGGCTCGAGGATGACCTCCTCAAACGGGAGCGCCGTCTCCTCCATTGACCGCCTGACTTCCTTGTGACCGTGATAGGTGCCGGTGCGCTGCGTCACCCACTCAATGTCTGGGTGCATGAAGCGCAGGCAACGATCCCAGTCTCGGCGGCTCGCGGCTGCATAACCTTCGCGAAGCGTCTCGATGTCCTCCTGCGACATCTCCTACTCCCTCAGCCGGGCGGCTTCGAGGGCTTTCTCGCGCTCGGGAAACACCTGGCCACGAATCAGGCGGCCTCCGCGAAAGGTCCAAAGGTTCGCCGCCCGAATATCAAACGCGACGCCGCTTCCGCGACCCCGGCCGCTGACCCGGATCAACGCGAGGACCTTGTCGCCGTGGTCTTTCAACTCCTCGGCCTCGACTCGAAAGTCCTCGAAGGCCTCGTTCTGGTCCTCCAGGAAGCGCCGAAGGCTTTCCAGCCCCTGAACCGGTGCTTGGACGTCTTGCTCGGGGGGAATCCACTCAAAATCGGGTTCCCCCTCCTCAAGCGCTCGCGCGAAGTCACCCTCGCCAAAGGCGTCGTAGATGCGGCGCACCGTATCGACGTTCTCCTGCGACATCGCCTACTCCGACAGCCCGGCGGCTTCGAGGGCTTTCTCTCTATCGCCGTAGTCGGTGAAATGGGTCACCAGGCCATCCTTGACCGTGACCACGACCGTATAGGGCATTTCCACCTCAACCCCGCTCTCCTTCCCGACGGCTCGGACCGTGCCGAGCGCCAGCACCCGGTCGCCCAGATCACGGAAGTCGTCGCAGTCGATCATCCAGCGGTCGAAGTGTTTAGTGGCGTCCACGAACCAATCCCCGACCGCGTCGATTCCGGTCAAGTCCCCCCGAAGTTCCGCGAGCCGGTGCTCGAACCGGATCTCGGGGTGGAAGTAGCGAAGCGCGCCAGCGACGTCATCGCGGTTAAACCGCTCGATGCTCTCCTTGAACAGATCAACGTTCTCCTCCGACATCGCCCGCGCAGTATCGCGCTCTCAGGTGGCCGAGCTATAGCCTTGCGGCGACCCCGGCCCGGCAAGCGAGTAAGCGATGACACATCCCGAGAGCTTCAATCAAGCGATCGAAGCAAGCCACCGAGCCCTGGACGAGATCGCGAGAGGAAATCCCGACGGCTTCTTCGAGCTCTACAGCCGTCGTGACGACGCCACACTCGCGAACCCCTACGGCCCGCCGACCCGCGGTTGGAGTGAGATCGAGGAGGCGGGACGGCGAGCCGCATCCAACTATCGCGACGGCGGCGCGATCGAGTTCGAGAACTTCGCGAAATACGAGACCTCGGACCTGGGCTACATCCTCGAGATCGAACGGTTCCAAACGAAGGTCGCCGGAGCGGAGGAAGTCACTCCGGTTTCGCTGCGCGTCACGAGCGTGTTTCGCCTCGAGGAGCGCACTTGGAAGCTCTTGCATCGGCACGCGGATCCGATAACGACAAGTCGCCCGGGGGAATCAGTAATCCAGAGCTGATGGCCGTTGCCTACTCCCGGAGCCCGGCGGCTTCGAGGGCTTCGACCCACGTTTGGAAGCCCTTCATTCGCACGATCTTGCCGCTGTCTATCGCGATGCGAACCGCGAACTCCTGGTCGAGCTCCAGGTGGCTGGCGCCGCCCTCCAGTTGGGCCCGTCCCAGCCACAGGACCGAGTCACCGAGATCACGAGCCTCGTGCTCCTCGAGCTGGAATACCTTCCAGGCCTCCCACGTCGCGGCAAACCCGCCCGAGACCTCGTCGCGGCCGCGGTAGACGGCGCGTTCCACCGCCGCGGGACCGCCAGGCGTCCACTCGATCTCGGGATCGAACATCTCCGTCATTGCAGCGAGGTCCCGGCGATTGAAGGCTTGAATCAACTGTCTCGCCGCTTCGACATTCTCCCGCGACATCGCCTACTCCTCAAGCCCGGCGGCTTCGAGGGCCTCCGCTTGGTCCAGGTAGGCCCTGAACCGCACGATTTTTCCGCTGCGCAGCTCGTAGAGCGCCGTAACGCGCGACTCAACTTCGATGCCGCTGCCCCTGCCTCGCGCGGACACCACGGAGATCACAAGGACCGTCTCATGTCGCCCCTCCCGGATTTCCTCGGGGGACGCCTGGTAGCGGTCCCACGCTCCCAACCAGTCCCGCCAGGTCGCGATCAGCGCATCACGCCCGTGAGCGACGGCGGCGTTCGGAAGGTCAGGCGGAGGGTGCCACTCGACATCCGGGTCGATCAGGTCGAGGCAGCTCGCGTAGTCCTCGTCGTTGAACGCTTGGAGGAAAACGCGCACCATCTCGACGTTCTCCTGCGACATCGCCCACGCAGTATCGCGCCGTGAGGCTATCGCGGGCCTGACACGGACCGGGAGCGACCGGCACGTTCACCTTCGGCGGGTCGTTTCTATTTGGGAGCGCTCGCGAGGTGGAACTTGTCGCAGACCTCGCAGCGGTAGTAGGTCTTGCCGAAGCGGGCGGCCTCCTGCTTGGCCAGGCGCTCGCTTGAGTAGCCCCGCTTGGGCTTGCCGTCCCGATTGAAGTGCTCGCCGACGATTCGCTTGCCCATCGGAGTTGAGGGTACGCGGCCTCAATGCCTTGCCAAGGCTTAACCCTCGCGTTGCCGTCACCTGACCGCCGTCCCCGATAGTCGCCGGGCAATGACTGATCACCCGACCAAGGAGACGAGATGAGCACCCTGACGAAGATGGCGCTGACAACGGCTCGGGCCATGACAACTCCGGAAGCGGGTCGTCCGGGAGCGGCTCCTCCGGCAGCGGCTCGTCGGGCAGCGGCTCCTCGGGCAGCGGCTTCCTCGGGCAGCGGCTCCTCGGGATCCGGCAGCTCAGGCTCCGGCGGCGACGAGCCCGAGAAGCCCGACGACGACTAGCCGGCCCGGCTAGGGCCCGTGGCCGCGCGGAGTGTGGCCGGCGTGGTGGCGGTGGAAGGGGATGCGGGGCATTCGGGCGCGACCGCCGACCAGGAGGACGCAGATGACAAAGCCGACGAGGGCCAGGGCCGCGTCGAGCTTGAAGGCGGCCTCGATGCCATCTATGAAGGCGTCGTTGCCAGACGCGGCATCACCGGCTTCGAGGAAGACGGTGGTGGTCAGGCCCAGGCCGACCGAGCCACCGGCGATCTGGAACATGTAGATGATCGCCCCGGCCAGGCTGCTGCGCGATTCGTCGACCGCAGTCACTCCGGCGGTGGTGATCGTCGGGTAGAAGACGCCGACGCCAAGGCCGGTGACGACAAGGCCGGGGACGATTGCGCCGTAGCTCTCGTCCGCGGCGACGAGGGCGATCAGCAGCGGGCCGGCGGCGAGACAGGCGGTACCGATCGAGGCGAGCAACTTCGGCCCCAGGCGGTCGTACAGAGGCCCGGCGATGAATGAGACGGCGGCGAACACGGCCATCATCGGCAGCATCCCGGCGCCCGTCTGGATCGGAGTGAAGTCGAGCACCTTCAGCATGTACTGCGGCAGGTACAGCATCATCGCGAAGAAGACAGCTGAGATGAAGAGGACCGCAGCGCAGGAGTAGGCGAAGCCCCGGTCGCGTATGACGTCCCGCGGCACCAGCGCGTGCTCCTTGGCGGAGCGCTCGACAAGAATGAAGGCGCCGATCCCGATCAAGAACAGCGCCATCAGGCCGAGGATGCGGGGATCGCCCCAGCCGCCCCACTCCGGCACCTGGTCGAGGGCCAGGAGCAGTGCCACCAGCCCGACGGTGATCGTGACGACGCCCCAGTAGTCGAGCTGGGTGTCCTCGGTCTGGGTGCGCGGTTGATGGATGAACTTGGCGGTGACGGCGACAGCGAACGCGGTCACCGGCAGGTTCAAATAGAAGATCCAGCGCCAGCTGGCGATGTCGTCCAGAACCCCTCCGATCAGCGGCCCGGCGGCGTTGCCGACGCCGGCAGCGCCGAGGATGAGGCCGCCGGCCAATCCCGCCTTCTCGGCGGGAAGGGCGGCGAAGGTCATGCCGAGGATCGCCGGCCACATCAGCGCGCCGCCGACACCCATCAGCACGCGGGCGGTGATCAGCCACTGCTCGCTCGGCGCCACAGCGCCGGCGAGCGACATCGTCGCGAAGATCCCCGCCCCGACGAAGAAGATCCGCCTGCGCCCGAACAGGTCGGCGAGGCGCCCGCCGGTGACGATCAGCACCCCGAAGGTGAGCGCGTAGGCGTTCACGACCCACTGTGCCGAATCGACCGAGATGTCGAAGTCCTCCTCGATCGAAGGGATGACGACGTTGATCGCCGAGAAGTCGTTGGCGACGACGAAGACGGCGATCGCCATCGCGACGAGCGCCAGCCAGGTTCCGCGGTCGATCGCCTGCTTCTCCGCCATCCCGCGCGCACCCTACAGACGGTGTCCGCCGCGTTAATCTGGCCGCATGGCCGACTCCTCCCAGGCCCTTTGCGAGGCCATCGCCGGCGCATTTCCCGACCGTCCCTTCTCGCTGCGCTTCTGGGACGGCAACGCCGTCGAGTCCACACGTCCCGGGCCGGCGCTGACCTTCAACTCTCCGCGGGCGCTGGGACACGTTCTGCGAGCGCCCGGCGAGCTGGGCCTGGGGCGCGCCTACGTCACCGGCGAGATCGACGTCGATGACCTCGACGGGGTCATCGCGCTGCTGGGGCGCTGGCACGCTCCGCCGCTCTCGCTCGCCACGAAGGCGCGGATCGGCATCGCAGCCCTGCGCGCCGCCGGGCTTCGCCGCCCCCCGAAGCCCCCGGTGGCCGAGCTCCAACCGAGCCGCTCGCGGCACACCCGCGAGCGCGACGCCGAGGTCGTGCGCCACCACTACGACGTCTCCAACGATTTCTTCGAGCTCTTCCTGGACGAGACCATGACCTACAGCTGCGCGCTGTTCGAGGAAGGGGCCGACACGCTCGAGGACGCCCAGCGCGCCAAGCTCGACCTGATCTGCCGCAAGGTCGAGCTCACCGAGGGCCAGCGCATGCTGGACATCGGCTGCGGCTGGGGCAGCCTCGGCATTCACGCGGCGAGCGAGTACGGGGCCTCGGTGCTCGGCATCACCCTCTCCCCTCCCCAGGCCGAGCTGGCGAACCAGCGTGCGCGTGAGGCGGGGGTCGGCGAGCTCTGCGAGTTCGTTGTCCGCGACTACCGCGACCTCGCCGACGACGACTTCGACGCCGTCGCCAGCATCGGCATGGTCGAGCACGTCGGCGGCTCGCAGGCCGACGAGTACGGCCGCCAGGTCGCAAGAGTCCTGCGCCCGGGCGGGCGGGTGCTGAACCACGGCATCGCCTGGGTCCCCCCAAGCGACCAGGGCTTCCACATCGGCGGCGACTTCAGCGAGCGCTACGTCTTCCCCGACGGCGAGGTCCAGAACCTCTCCCGGATGCTGCTCTCGCTGGAGCGCGCCGGGCTCGAGACGCTGCACGTCGAGAACCTGCACAACGACTACGCCGAGACGCTGCGCCACTGGTCGACGCGCCTGGACGAGAACCTGGAGGAGGCGACCCGGATCGCCGGCGAGGAGAGAGTGCGCGTCTGGCGGCTCTACCTGCGGGCCGCGCGCAACGGCTTCGAGACCGGGCAGACGGCCGTCTACCAGATGCTCTGCTCGGCGCCGCTGACCGAGCCCTCGAGCCCAGCTCCGACGGGCCGCCGCCACGGCGAGGCGCGCCGGCGCGTCCCCGCCTAGCCCGAGGTCGCGCGTGATCCGATCCGCGGCAGGCGCCGAACCGAGGGGCATGGCGAACCGCCCGCAGTTCGCGGCCGTGGTGATCGGCGTCATCTCCCTGTTCCTGGGCATCGACCACTTCGTCGGCGCCGGCGGCCAGCTGCTGCTGGGGGCCGCGACATGGTCGGTGCTGATCTGGGCTTGCGCCAGCCTGTCCCCGGACGAGCGCGCGCGCGTCGCCCTGGTGGTGGTCGTCGCCACCTGCGCCGAGGTGCTGGGCTCGGTCGTGTTGGGCATCTACGAGTACCGGCTCTCGAACCTGCCGGCATTCGTGCCGCCGGGCCACGGGCTCGTCTATCTGGGCGGCCTCGCGATCAGCGCCTGGGTGATCGAGCGCGGTCGCCAGCGCGCCTTCATCGCGGGAGTGATCGGGCTCGTGGCCGCCTGGGGCGCCGTCGGCCTGGTCGCCCTCGGGCGCACCGACCTGCTCGGCGCCCTCGCGGGCACCCTGCTCGTCTACTGCCTGCTGCGCGGGCGAGTGCCGACGCTCTACGGCGGCGTCTTCCTGATCGTCGCCTTTCTCGAGATCTACGGCACCGCCGTCGGCGCCTGGAGCTGGGCGGCGCAGATGCCGGTCACCGGCGTCCCTGCGGGCAACCCGCCGAGCGGCATCGCCAGCATCTACGTGCTGTTCGATATTGCCGCCATCGCCCTGGCGCCGCGTCTGCTGACCGGGATCAGTTCAATCCGGCTGCGGCTCCCAGCGCCAAGCCGCCCGCCCTTCGCCGCTTAGATGTCGCAGGAGAACGTGGAGATCATCCGTGCGATGTACGAGCACTGGGCTCGTGGTGAGTTTCCCGCGGATTTCTACGACACCGAGGTCGAGCACTGGCGGATCGGCGCCCAGACCCCGGACATGGAGGGTGAGTTTCGAGGTCTTGAAGAACTCTCGCGTGCGATGCGCGAGTACCTCCACCCCTTCTCCGACCTACGGATCGAGGCGGAAGAGATCATCGACCTCGACGACGACCGCGTCCTGGTGCTATCTCGGCACACCGCGGTGGGCAAGCTGAGCGGCGCGCCCATCAACCACGAGCTCGGAGATCTGTTCACGCTGCGCGCGGGCAAAATCGTGCGCTACGACTCCTACTGGGATCGTGCTGAGGCGATGAAAACCGTCGGGCTGTCCTAGCTGAAGATCCGCGAGCCGAGCGAGCTCAGCACGCGCTCGGCGACGGCCTCGCCGGTGAAGCCGACTTCCTCGCGCAGCAGCGCCGGCTTGCCGTGGGTCACGTAGCGGTCGGGCAGGCCGATGCGCATGACGCGTGCCCGCTCGGACTCTCGCTCGGCGAAGGCGTCCTCGAGGTGCTCGAGCACGCCCGAGCCGAAGCCGCCGGACAGCACGTTCTCCTCGATCGTGACCAGCAGTTCGTGGTCCGCGGCGAGGTGCTCCGCCAGCTCCCCGTCTATGGGCTTGGCGAAGCGGGCGTCCGCAACCGTCGGCTCCAGACCCTTGTCGCGCAGGATCTCGGCCGCGCGGAGAGCGACCTGGACCCCGTAGCCGTATCCCAGCAGCGCCACGCGGTCGCCGGGCAGCAGCATCTCACCCTTCCCAATCTCGATCTGCTTCGGCGCGTCCGGCATCGGGGCGCCCTCGGCGGCGCCGCGCGGATAGCGGAAGGCGATGGGGCCGTCGTCGTGGGCGAGCGCGGTGCGCAGCATGTGCACCAGCATTGCCTCGTCGCGCGGCGCCATCACGACCACGTTCGGCAGCGCCCTGAAGTAGGAGACGTCGAAGGCGCCGTGGTGGGTCGGGCCGTCGTCGCCGACCAGGCCCGCTCTGTCCATCGCGAAGACCACGTTCAGCTTCTGCAGGCAAACATCATGAACCAGCTGGTCGTAGGCTCTTTGCAGGAAGGTCGAGTAGATCGCGCAGACCGGCTTCGCGCCCTGGATCGCGAGCCCCGAGGCGAACAGGACCGCGTCCTGCTCCGCGATGCCGACGTCGTAGTACTGCTCGGGCAGCGCCTTCTGCAACTTGTCGAGGCCGGTGCCGCCCGCCATGGCCGCGGTGATCCCGATCACGCGCTCGTCGCGGTTGGCCTCCTCGACCAACGCGTCGGCGAAGACCGCCGTGTACTGCGGGGGCGCCGGGGGCGGCGGCTTCTCGAGCTTCTCGATCTTTTCAGGGGAATCCGACTCGCTGACGGGCACGACCGGCGGGGCCGCCCCCGGACGCGAAGCGGAGGAGGCGGCCTTATCCGGTGATGCCGCCTTGCCGTTGACGATGCTGCCCGGCTTCGCGGCGTGCCACTTCTCCATCCCCTCGAGGCCACCCTCCTCGGCGGGCTCGAAGCCCTTGCCCTTGACGGTGTGGATGTGGACGACGACGGGGCGGTTGGCCTCGAAGGCGTCCTCGAGCGCCCCGCGGATGGCGCCGACGTCGTGCCCGTCGATCACTCCGACGTAGGCGAGGTCGAGCTCCTCGAAGAACAGGCCCGGCGCCCAGTAGGCCTTGATCGCCGCCTTGACCTCGGGCCCCAGGCGCTCGATCCGCTGACCCAGGCCGAGCGGCAGGTTGGTGAGCCTCTCCTCGGTCTTGGAGCGCGCGTCGTACCAACGCGGGTTCAGCCGCATCCGGTTGAAGTAGCGGGAGATGGCGCCGACGTTGGGTGAGATCGACATGCCGTTGTCGTTCAGCACGATCACGATCGGCGTCTGCAGCCCGCCGGCGTGGTGCAGCGCCTCGTAAGCAACGCCGCCGGTGAGGGCACCGTCGCCGATCACGGCGACGACCTTGCCGTCCTCGCCGATGCCCTTCCGCATCGCCTCCTTGAGTCCGACGGCGTAGCCGATCGAGGTGGAGGCGTGGCCCGCGCCCATGATGTCGTGCTCGGACTCGAACACCGAGCAGAACGGCGCCAGACCCTCGTACTGGCGGATGCTGCCCAGATCCTCGCGGCGTCCGGTCAGGATCTTGTGCGGGTAGGCCTGGTGGCCGACGTCCCAGAGAATCTTGTCCTTCGGCGAGTCGAGCATGCTGTGCAGCGCCACCGCCAGCTCGCAGGTGCCGAGGTTGGCGCCGAAGTGCCCGCCGATCTCGCCGATCGTGTCGATGATCAGCTCGCGCACCTCCTGGGCCAGACCCTGGAGCTGCTCGTCGTCGAGCCGGCTGAGATCGTCCGGGCCCTCGACCGTGTGCAGCAGGCGCTCCGCGCGGCCCTCGTTCAGCTTGTCTTCGTCTTTGCTCATCAGGTGATGTGGGTCAGGTATGTCGCGTATGGATGAAGTCGGTGATCCGAGCAAGGTCGTCGGTTCGGGTGTCCGCCTCGGACAACGCTTCCCGCGCCTTGCGGTGTGATTCGGAGGCCAGCTCCTGCGCCCGTTCCAGGCCGAACGCGCTTACGTAGGTCAGTTTGCCATGCCTTTCGTCGCTTCCGCTGGGTTTGCCGAGCTCCTCATCGCTCCCCGTCACGTCAAGGATGTCGTCGACGATCTGGAATAGGACGCCGAGCTCGCCGGCAAAGGTGCGGTACGGAATTCTCGCAGTTTCAGGGATTCCACTCAAAAGGAGTACGACGCCGACGCTCGCTGCGATCAATCGCCCAGTTTTCAGGTTGTGCATCTCGCGCAGCGCCTCGGGGTCGGCAGAGGCGCGCCCCCCGACATCAGGTCGGGGCGGTAGCGGCCGCTCGGCATCAGTCGCGGCGCTGTCGCGCCGCTCCGAAGTTGGGCGGCCTGACCGCCCCTTGAGGTCGAAGGTGGTGACGTCCACGTACTGGCCGCCGACCATGCCGCTTATGCCGGTGGCCCTGACCAGCTCGCCGAGGCCGGCGACGACGCGTTCGGGCTCGCCCTGCTGCTGCTCGCAGTAGAGGCGCATCGCCTCGGCGAAGAGACCGTCCCCCGCGAGGATCGCCACGTTCTCCCCGAACTTGACGTGCGAGGTGGGCATCCCGCGGCGCAGCTCGTCGTCGTCCATCGCCGGGAGGTCGTCATGGATCAGCGAGTAGGTGTGGATCAGCTCGATTGCCGCGGCCGCCGGCAGCACGCCCTCGGGATCGAGCCCGATCGAGCGCGCCGTGGCCAGCGCCAGCACCGGCCTGATCCGCTTGCCTCCCGCCAGCAGCGAGTAGCGCATCGCCTCCTCCAGGCCCGCCGTGGTCGGGTCGCTCGAGAAGCGGAGGCGCTCCAGATAGTCGTCGACCAGCTCGCGCAGGTCCTCGGGGTAGTCGTTCACTGGGCGCTGGGGTCCGGCGCATCCGGAGTGGCGCCGGGACTCGCGCCGCGGAGCGCGCGATCGACCGCCTGGCCGGCCTCGGCTGCCAGCTCGGAGGCCTCGCGCACCAGCTCGGCCGCTCGCTGCTCCTCGGGCCCGGAGTCGAGTTCGCGGGCCAGCGATTCGAGCCGCTCGGTGATCCGGTCCAGGTCGGACGTGCCTTCCATGGCCGGCAAGGCTAGATCAGCAGCCCCGGCACGTCCGCGATTGAATCTGCAACGGCCGTCGGCTCCACTCCCGACTGCGCGACGAAATCCTCGCGGTACTTGCCGGTTCGCACCAGGATCCCGGCGAGGCCCGCCCCAATGGCGCCGCCGACGTCGGTTTCGACGTCGTCGCCCACCATTCCCCCCGCCGACGGCGCCACGCCCAGGTCATCGAGCACGAGCTCGAAGAACGCCAGCGCGGGCTTGCCCACCACGAGCGCCTCCTCACCCGTCGCGTACTCGATCGCGGCCACGAAGGGGCCTGCGTCGAGGGCCAGCCCGTCGGGTGTCATCCAAAAGCGGTTCTTCTGCAGGGCGATCAGCTCGGCGCCGTCCATCACCTGGCGGAACGCGTGGTTCAGGATCTCGAACCCGAAGGCCTCCCCCAGGTCGCCCATGATCACCGCGTCCACGTCGTCGCTCGCCTCGGTCAGACCCTCGAAATCCTCCTTCACCTGCTCGTTCATGACCAGGGCCACGCGGTCGTGGCCAGCCTCCAGACAGCGAGCTCGCGCCAGGGCAGCGGGGGTCACCAGCTCACCGGGCTCGACCTCGAAGCCGAGGCGCTGGAGCCGCTCCAGGGTCTGGCGCTTCGAGCGCGAGGTTGTGTTGGTGACGAAGCGCAGGCCCAGCCCCTGCTCTCGCAGCTTCGAGACGGCATCGACCGCTCCCGGGACCGCCTCCTCCTCGACGTAGAGCACGCCGTCGAGGTCGATCAACAGCCCCTCGATCGCGCTCGCGATCAAGCCGCCGGCTCGCCCACCGCAGCGCCCAGGATCCCGTTGACGAAGCCAGGCGCATCGGCGCCGCAGTACTCCTTCGAGAGCACGACCGCCTCGTCGATCGCGACCTCCACCGGCACCTCGTCGTCGTGCAGAGCCTCCTGCAGGGCCACCCGCATGATCGAGCGCTCCAGCGGCGCGATCCGCTCCAGCGCCCAGCCCTTGGAGTGGCGCGAGATCAGCTCGTCGAGCTCGGCGCGGTTGGCGTCTACCGCCTCGGCCAGCTCGCGGGTGAAGGGCTTGGCGCCCTCCAGTAGCTCGGCGAGAGGACGCCCGGTGACGTCGTGCTGATAGAGCGCGAAGACCGCGTCGCGGCGTTGCTCCGATCGTCGCATCGCTCAATCCTGACAGGGCCGGGAGACCCAGGTCCTAGGCTTGTGCGGATGGAAGCCGCCACCGAGGGCCGACGGCGACGGATCGATCCGGCGATGCGCCAGGACGAGCGCGTGAGCCCGCTCGAGCTCTTCTTCGACCTCGTGTTCGTGCTGGCCCTGACCCAGTGCACGGCGCTGATGGCCGACAACCCGACCTGGGAGGGAGTCGGCCAGGCGATGCTGATCCTGGCGCTGCTGTGGTGGGCGTGGGTCGGCTACTCCTGGATGACGAGCGTGGTCGACCCGGACGACGGCGCGATCCGCGCCGTCATCTTCGCGGCGATGGGGGCGCTGCTGATCGTCTCGATCTGCATTCCGAACGCCTGGGGCGGGCTCGCGCTCGAGTTCGCCCTCGCCTACGGGGCGGTGCGGTTCGCGCAGATCGGCGTCTTCATCATCGCCAGCCACGATGACCCGGGCTTCCGCCGGTCGACGACCGGGCTCGGCATCGGCACCCTGCTCGGCGTCTCGCTGCTGGTCGCGGGCTCGTTCCTCGACGGCTGGGGCCAGGCCGCGCTCTGGAGCCTGGCACTGGTGCTGGACATCGGCGAGCCCTACGTGTTCGGATCCGAGGGCTGGAAGCTCGAGCCGGCCCACTTCGCCGAGCGCCACGCGCTGATCATCCTGATCGCGCTCGGCGAGTCGATCGTCGCAATCGGTGTCGGGGCCGAGGTCACGCTCACGACCGGCATCGCGGTTGCGGCGGCGGCCGGGATCGTCCTCACCGCCGCGCTGTGGTGGATCTACTTCGACATCGTCGCCGTCGTCGCTGGCCGGCGCCTCGTCCAGGCCGAGCGCGGCCGGGTCCAGAACGAGATGGCGCGCGACTCCTACTCCTACATGCACTTCGTGATGGTCGCGGGGATCGTGCTGGTCGCCCTGGGCCTGAAGAAGACGCTCGGGGACGTCGACGACCCGCTCAAGACCGTGCCCGCGTTCGCCCTGCTCGGCGGCGTCGCGCTCTATCTGATCGGCCACGTGCTGTTCCGCTACAGGCACGTCCGCTCGATCAACCGCCAGCGGCTGGGGATCGCGGCGCTGCTGCTCGCCGCGGTGCCGCTCGCGGTCGAGGTGCCCTCCCTGGCGGTACTCGTCGCAGTAGCCGCGGTGCTCTGGGCGATGATCGCGTTCGAGACGCGCAGCTACGGCGAGGGGCGCGCCCGAATCCGTGCCGAGGTCGCCCGCGGCGAGGCATAGGGACGTCGCTTAGGCGCGGCTGACGTACTCGCCACTGCGGGTGTCGACGCGGACCTTCTCGCCCTCGTCGATGAAGAGGGGCACCTGCACGACCACGCCGGTCTCGAGCGTGGCGGGCTTGTAGCCGCCGCCCGAGGCGGTGTCGCCCTTGACGCCCGGGTCGGTCTTGGCGACCGCCAGCTCGACCGCGCTCGGCACCTGCACGTCGCTGGGCCGCTCGTCGACAAGCAGCAGCTCGACGTCGGAGTTCGGGGGCACCCACTTCAACGCATCCTCCGCCACGGTCTTGGGGATCTCCACCTGGTCGTAGCTCGTGTTGTCCATCAGCACGACGTTGTCCCCGGACTCATAGAGGTACTGCATCTTCTTGGCCTCCGTCCGGACCGGGCGGAACTTCTCCCCCGCCTTGAAGGTCTTGTCGATCACGGCCCCGTCCTCGACCCGCTTCAGCTTCGAGCGCACGAAGGCGCCGCCCTTGCCGGGCTTCACGTGCTGAAACTCGACGACCTTGAAGACCTTGCCATCGACC
>CAWABY010000012.1:0-89141 GCA_963780395.1 uncultured Solirubrobacterales bacterium | reverse complement strand
CTCGTTGCGGTCAATGACGACCTCCTGTACGAGGCGACGAACGAGAGCTTTGTTCTCCTCGATGCTCACCGTGGGTACATGATGACGAGGGCTTTCTGCGTTTCGAGGGGGCCTATCCGAGCGAGACTCCGATCACGGCGAGGCGTCGATTGAGCGCGTCAAGGCCGAACTCCGCGAGGGCGCCCTCCTCGACCCCGAGCGCATCGAGCGCGCCGTCACCGGGCGGCGAGAGGGACTGCGCGACGTGCGGCAGCAGGTCAAGCAACCTTGCTCGAACCACCTCGCCCATCGCCGAGTCGGCGCTGACCGCCTCTCTCAGAAACCACGTGCCGTAGGCGATGTGGCGCTGCTCGTCGGAGGCGATCCGGCCGTAGCCGTCGGCGAAACCTGGCAGGAGCTTGCGCTCCTCGAGCAGGCCCAGCAGAAAGTGCGAGGTGACAATCCCGAGCGTCCCCTCGAGGACCATGTGGTAGATCGTCACGAAGTCGACCTTCGCCTCGCGATCGGCTGGGTCTAGACGAAGCCGGTCGTGAGCCTTGACCAGGGCCTCGTCGAAGATGTGCTTAAAGGGTTTGCTCAGGACCTCGCGGGATCTCGCGACGTGCTCGGCGATCGCCGCCGGGTCGGCCACGACTTCGTCTTGGAAGCGCGCGTAGAACTGCATGTGCCGGACCTCGTCGACGAGTTGGGTCGAGAGGAATGAGCCTTCCTCCTCGTCGTCTTGGGCGAGCACGAGTCCGCAGAACTGGGTCGAGATCCGCTCTTCGGCGACCATCAACGAACTCAGCACGAAGGAAAGAAGCTCGCGCTCGGCGTCGTCAAGCCCGTTCCAATCACCCGGGTCCCGGCGAAGGTCAATGTCTCGGGCGGCCCAGTGGGAGTGCTCCCAGTCGAGGTAGAGCTGCTGGGGGTCTTTGAGATGGGCGGTGGCGACGCTCACGCCGGGATGCTGGCACGGATGATCGCGGAGCCGGCGTGCTCGTGCACGCGATGCGTCTCGGTGATCTCGACCGCCTCGAAGCCAGCCTCGAGCAGCCCACGTTCGTAATTCTCGGACGTCAAGGCGCCGGCAATGCAGCCAGTCCATTGCTCCATGTCGCGGCGGGTGGCTTCGTCCATGTCCGGATCCGCGACCACGTCGCTGACGGCGAAGCGTCCTCCGGGTCGTAAGACCCGAGCGGCCTCGCGGAAAACCGCTGGCTTATCGGCGGAGAGGTTGATCACGCAGTTGCTGATGACCACGTCGACTGAGTCCTCGGGCAGCGGCACGTCCTCAATGTTGCCCTTGAGGAACGCGACGTTCTCAACGCCGGCAGCCTGCTGATTGGCCCTGGCGAGCTCAAGCATCTCGTCGGTCATGTCGAGCCCGTAGGCCTTACCGGCGGGACCGACACGCCGCGCGGACAGGATGACGTCGATGCCGCCGCCCGAGCCCAGATCGAGAACCGTCTCGCCGTCGTGGAGCTCTGCGACTGCAGTCGGGTTGCCGCAGCCGAGCGAGGCGAGTTTGGCCGCGTCAGGGAGCTGACCCTGTTCGCCCTCGGAATAGAGCTCGGCGCCGAAGTCCTCGAAGTCGGCCTCGGTCTCGATCAGGTCAGTCGGGCCGCAGCTCCCGTCACCGCAGGTCGCGATTCCACCGGCCTGGGCGGCCTTAGCCGCGGACGCGTAGCGCTCGCGAACCGCCTCTTGGACGTCCGGCCCGGCCGACTTGCCCTCGCCACAGCCGCAGCTGCCGTCGGTAGCGCCGCAGCACTCGGACTTGGCCTCGGGGTCGCAGCAGGACTCCTGAGCCTCGCTTGAACAGCAGGTGCTCGTGGTCTCTAGCTCAGCCATGCGCTGATCTCCTCAAGAGCCTCGGGATGGACGTAGTAGTAGGCCCAGAGGCCCTTCCGCTCTGAGCCGACGATCCCGGCCTCGCGGAGGACCTTCAAGTGGTGCGAGATCGTCGGCTGGGAGAGGTCAAAGAGGGGGACGAGCTCGCAGACGCAGACCTTGCCGGCGTGCTTGCGCAGCACGTCGACGAGCTGCATCCGAATCGGGTCGCCGAGGGCCTTGGCGACGGCGGCGAGGCGCTCGGCCTGCTCGCGCTCGATGTCGGGGTAGACGACGGGCTCGCAGCAGGGCTGGCCCGCGGGGCGCTTTTGCTTCGGAGCCAGCTCCAGATCGACGGCCATCAATCTACGTATATCAATTGAATTGATAAATGCGCTCCCAATCGACCCAGCCACGCAGGGACACCTCGACCGTCAACACTTATGCGGCCCCCTGCCAGTAGCCGGCTTTCGAGCTTCTACACAACCGCACGCAATAGGAGTAGTGTCAGTTGCGGCTGGCCCTGCGGCCAGAATGCTCAACCCCGACCGGAATGCCACCGACGGCGCGGCTCAAGCGCCACGAGGCGCGAGGTGGGGGCTACTGGTTTTGACTGCGGGGTCGGTGCTGTACCTCTAAGGGCGATACCCCACCGACCCGGTGGCTTCGTCTCCATCTGATTGACCGCTCGGGTTCTGGCCCTCCACTTTCCGCGCGGACCCACCAGAGGGACGAAAGGCTTGCCACCATGACTAGAAGTGAAGAGCACGACAGCGCGGTACAGCGGCTGGAGGCTGTGCTGGCCGAGCAGGACCGGTTGAGCCAGCGTCACGACGCCGCCATCGGCACCTCGACCGAGCTAGGCGCTCGTGTCGAGCTCCGGGCCGCGGGCGATCAGGTCGCAGCGCGGGAGGCCTGGCTCCACTGGGTCGACGACGAGAGCTACCGAGGGCTCAACGCCGGGCCCTTTGAGCTGCGCGCCGAGAGGCTCGTGGCCTAGGGGCAACAAATCCCGCGCGACGAATGGCGCTGAGGAGGGCGGCGTGTCCGCGCCTCAGCCGGCGGCCCGCGAAGGCGCCGCCGGCCGAGCCGGTGTCGGGGTTACTTGGGCAGGACGGCGACGTAGAAGTTCTTCGTCGTCGCTGCTCCGGCGCTGTTCAGGGTCTCGATCCGCGCGACCGACGTGTTGTTGTCCGCCGGGCTGGTCGTATTGCAGAACAGCTGCTCCACGCCGGCGGACGGGACCGGGTTGCCGCAGATGCCGGTCGCCATTTCGCCGCCGCCCTGGGCCGACTGAACGTTCCCGACGATCGCATGCCCCGGCAGCGCAAACGGGAACTTGACGAAGTAAGAGCCGCCGCCGAGCCCTGCGACCGTGCTGACGCCGCCCGACTGCGCGACGATGCTGCCGGTCCCAGTTCCGTTGACCAGCGCCCAGGCGGTCTGCTGACCGGCCTCCAGCTTGCCTCGCGTGACCGCCCCAGCGGCGATCTTCTTGCTGGTCACGGCGTTGTCGGCGATCTTCTTCTTGGTCACGGCGTTGGCCTTGAGCTGCTTGGTGCCGATCTTCTTCACCGCGTAGGCGGTGCCGCCCAGCGCGACGGTCAGCGCAATCACCGCAATCACGGTCCCGGGTGACGGGACGCGATTAAGCCTCCTCATGGTGCTCCTTCCTGGTAGGACTGCCCTGCGGACACTCTATGGGGGCTGCGCCGAGCCGCTCCCAGTGCCGCCGCTCCGAACGAGCAGGCCGCGCCAGTTAGTCTGAAGCTTCATTCAGAAAACCAAGTGGCGCGCGCGCCGTGCCGACAGGAGGAGTGAAGAGATGAGCAGCTACGCGGTCGTCAACCCGGCGACGGGTGAGCAGGTCAAGGAGTACCCGGAGGCCTCCGACGCGGACATCTCCGCGGCGATCGCGGCGGCCGAGAAGGCGCACGCCGAGTGGTCCCAGACGACCTCCGTCGCCGACCGTGCCGGCCTGATCCAGAAGGTCGCGGACTTCCACGGCGAGAGGCGGGAGGAGCTCGCCGCCATCGCGGTCAAGGAGATGGGCAAGCCCATGGAGCAGGCCCTGGGCGAGGTCGATTTCTGCGTCGACATCTACGGCTACTACGCCGACAACGCCGAGAAGTTCCTGGCGGATGAGCCGATCGACCTGCTGGCCGGCGAGGGCTCCGCCCTGATCCGCAGGACCTCGATGGGGCCGCTGATCGGGATCATGCCCTGGAACTTCCCCTACTACCAGGTGGCCCGCTTCGCCGGCCCCAACCTGATCGTCGGCAACACGATCCTGCTGAAGCCGGCGCCGCAGTGCCCCGAGTCGGCCGAGGCGATGCAGAAGATGTACGACGACGCCGGCTTCCCCGAGGGCGCCTTCCAGACGATCCTCGCGTCCAACGACCAGATCGCGGAGATGATCGCCGACCCCCGCGTCCGCGGCGTCTCGCTGACCGGCTCCGAGCGTGCCGGCGCGGCTGTCGCCGAGATCGCGGGCCGCAACCTGAAGAAGGTCGTGCTCGAGCTCGGCGGCTCGGACCCGTTCATCCTGCTGAAGACCGGTGACCTGGACGAGGCCGTGCAGGCCGCCATCGACGCCCGCCTGGACAACACGGGCCAGTCGTGCAACGCCGCCAAGCGGTTCATCGTGGCGGACGACCTGTACGACGACTTCCTGGAGAAGTTCAGCGCGAAGATGAAGGAGGCCGAGCCGGGGGACCCGACGGCCGACGACACCGAGATCGGCCCCCTGTCGTCCGCGACCGCCGCCGAGCGTCTGCAGGATCAGCTCGACCGCGCGGTCAAGGGCGGCGCGGAGGTCGTGGTCGGAGGGGAGCGGAAGGACAACTTCTTCCCGACCACCGTGCTGACCGGAATCACGCCCGACAACGACGCCTACCGCGAGGAGTTCTTCGGGCCCGTCGCGGCCGTATACAAGGTCGGCTCCGAGGAGGAGGCCATCGAGCTTGCGAACGACACGCCGTTCGGCCTGGGCTCCTTTGTCTTCACGGACGACTCCGAGCAGGCAACGCGCGTCGCGAACAGCCTCGACACGGGGATGGTGTTCGTGAACGGCGTCGGCCTGGACGGGGCGGAGCTGCCATTCGGCGGCGTCAAGCGCTCCGGCTTCGGCCGGGAGCTGGGCCCCTACGGCATGGACGAGTTCGTCAACAAGAAGCTGATCCGGGTCGCCAAGTAAGCGCCTGGGTCCGTGAGGACCTCCTGTCGCGGCGCTTGGCGCCTCCCTATCCGGACGCGCGGGCCAGGATCTCGACGGTGCCGGTGGTGCCGTCGATGCGCTGACCGGAAAGACCAAGGGCCCTCATTTGAGGGCCCTTGGTCACGCTTGCTGCAGCCGTATTAGGCCGCGGCTGTCTCCGGAAGGCCCATCGCACGGTCCCCATCGACCTCGAAATACGTGTTCTCACTCGCGCCGGCGGTTGCCGGGTCGAGGTAGTCACGGATCGCGTCGATCGAATCCGCCTGCCACAGGCAGACGGCCACCGTCTCGTCCTGTGATGGATAGAACTGGACCCCCCGGACACCGGTGGGCCCCCCTCCAGAAACCTCTTCGGCGTCCATCGAGAAGAACTTCTCCGGATCGCTGATCCGGTGCTGCACCACTACATGCATAAGCCAGTACCTCCGATAAGTCGATTAGGTCAGCAATCAACCTTGGATGAACAGTATATCATGTTATCCATATCTAGTGATATAAGGCCAGATACTCCTTACCTTTATCATGTTCAGGCTCGCCCCGGCGACCGGAGCAAATGAGATGCCCCAGTACCAATTCCTCACGAACCACGCTCAAGTCCTGCTCTGCGTTGCGTACGACCCGGGCATTCGCCTGCGTGATATCGCCCAGACGGTAGGGATCACGGAGCGAAGCGCCCATCGGATCCTCTCGGAACTGGTCGATGACGGCTACGTCGTTCGCGAGCGAATTGGCAGGCGAAACGTCTACACGGTGAAGCCCGAGCTGCCCTTACGCCATCCGCTCACGCAGGAGACGGAGCAGAGGAGGATTGGCGATCTGCTCGAAGTGCTTCTGGGCGAGGACGCGCGGGGTCCGGCCCGACAGCAAACGCAGCGGACTACCTAGCCAAAGAGAAAGTGCAAGCGTTCAGCGGCCCGTTCTTCAGTGTGTTCGTCCTAGACGGCCATGATCCCGTCGAGGGCGAGGAGCACCCCGCCTGCGACGAGCGCGGCCGCCAGCAGCCGGCTCACCCAGCGTAGGACCCGGCCCCCGGTGCCCTCGGTGGGCGCCGCGGCCACCAGCCCGGCCAGGAGAGCTACCCCAGCGGCCATCGCGGCGGCGGCGACGAGCACGCCCTGGTCTGCGCCCGCTCCCAGCGCCACCACCAGCAGGGCGGGACGGGCGACCGCTGGGATCGCGACGGGGACGAGCGCTGCGCGCCAGCCGGCCAGGGCGGGCTCGGGCGGGGGCGGTCTGCGGAACACGTCGACGGCGCCCGCGAGGGCCGCGACGACTCCGGCAGCGGTTCGGAACGAGGGCTCACTGACGTCGAGTGCCTCGAGCAGCGGGGTCCCGACGGCCGCGGCTGTACAGACCGCGAGCCCGCCGATCGCCCCGCCGGCGGCGGCAACGCCGAGGACGTTCCGCGGCGACCGCCCGGCGCGCGGGACCGCGAACGATGCCCGCACCGGGTTCAGCGCCAGCAGCAGCACCGCGGCCCACAGCCAGGCCGACGGCGCGTCGTCGCCGGGCCCGGAGATGCCGTCTGGCCGTTCGCTCGCCTCGACGATCGGGATCGTCCGCAGCAGCCCGGCCAGCGCGTGCTGCTGGTCGTCCATCCGGGTCTCGCCGTCGAGGAACCAGGCGCCCTCGACCCGCTCTGGCCGGGCGGCGTCCTGCGCGTCCCCGTCGTCGGATTGCGCCTCCATCGCCAGCCCGGCGATGCAGGTTGCACGTTCGGCGACGGGCTCTCGCAGGCCGTCCAGCTGGGGCTCCCTCTGAGCGGCAAGCCACCATCCGGTCAGGGCCTCGCTGATGACGCCGTATCCGCCGCCGCGGGGCGTGTAGCTGCCCCGCACCAGCTCGCCCCACGGTCCGTAGCGCTGGGCGACCCACCGTGCCTGGGGACCGAAGAGTTCGGCCTGCTGGCGCGCGTATTCCGCCTCGTCCTCGGTCAGCCCGCTGCCGCTTCGTTCGGGGAACTCAACGGTTTCGGCGGCGCCGTAGGCGGCCCAGTGATCCGGAATCGGCGGCCAGTGATCCTCGACCTCGTCACGCCGGGTTGCCAGGTAGGCGCCGATCCGGTCGGCCGCCTCGCCCCAACCCTGTTCCGGGAACGCCCTGTGGAGGAGGGCGAGGGCCCAGTAGGCCTCCCCTGTGTAGTACTTGGAGTACTCGCCCGGCTCCGGCCCCTCGGCGAACGTGTCGTAGGAGGCGAGCACCGCGCCCGAGGGCTCGGTCTGAGCGAGGAGGAAGCGACCGAGCCGCGCCAGCAGGGGGTCATAGCGCCGGTCGCCGGTGGCCTCCCGCCGAATCGCCAGACCGGCGGTGAGGAGGGCGGTTGCTCCCGTCTTGACCTCGCCGGAGTAGGTGAGCGCGGCCCAGTCATCGCGCTCGATCAACCGGTCGAGGGCCCATCGCGTACCCCGATCGGCGGAGCTCAACGATCCCGGCAACCCCGCCGCCGCGGCCTGATAGAGCCCCATCGTCACCCCGGCGTGGCGGACCTCGTTGTACTCGGAGTCGACCGAGTCCTCCTCGGCGTTGTAGAGGTAGAGCCAGCTGCCATCGGCGTCCTGGTTGCGGACGAACCAATCGACGGCGGACTGCGCCGAGACTCGGAGCTCCGTCGTCGTCACCGTTGGGCAGCGCTCCGGCGGCGCAACCAGCAGCAGCGAGGCGGCGAGGATCAGCGCCAGCGTCAGGCCGGCCCGCCAGAGGCGAGCCGCGATCATCGTTCGCGGGCTCGGCGGACGCCGGGGAGGAGGAGAGAGGGGAGGGCGAACCACGCCGTCAGCGGAAGGCGGCTGAGCGCGAATGCCGCGGCTGGTGCGCCGTGGAGCGTGCTGCCGTCGCGGTCCACGAGCTCAAGCGGAGAGCCGGGCGGAGCCGGCTCGACGCGGAACCGGGCCAGCCAGTCGAGGCCGCGCACCGCCGCGCCCAACCGTCGGTGGCGGGCGACGCCGGGGTCGATCCGGATCAATCGATCCCGGGTCGAGGGCACCGCCCAGACGAGCAGCACCGAGATCGCGAGCAGGGAGAAGATCTGGACCGACGCCGAGTATTCGATCGCGACATGGAAGGCGACGGCGACCCAGACGGCCAGGTAGCGGCTGCCCCGCCGCCACAACCCCGCTGCGATGAACAGCTCGGTGAACACGATCATCGGAGCGACGCCGCTGTGGAACCCGCGGTCGGTGAGGACCGAGATCGCCCAATCCGGGAGGGGCGTCGCCTCGAGGTCGTCCCGGGCCCGGACCACCCGCTGCCAGGTGACCGTGCCGCCGAACCAGTCGGGATCGAGGAGCTTGCTGAGGCCGGACGCCGCGTAGACGGCCGAGGACTCGAACCGGAGCAGCCACAGAGGCCAGGCGGGAGCCGACAGCACGAGCGCGGGGCGGCCCCGGCGACGGCGAAGCCACGAATCCAGTGAGAGCTCCCGTCCGCAGGGTGCCACCGCCAGCAGCCCGAGGACGATGACCAGGTAGGCACGGTTGTTGTGGAAGTGGGTGGTCGATAGGAAGAGGTTGTATGCGACGAGGGAGAACGTCGTCGCCGTCGCCACCCGGGTGAGCAGGCCGAGGGACATTGCGACCGCAGCGATCGCCGCCAGCCAGAGCAGGCCGATGTAGGCCGCCTCCGGCACCTCGGGATACCAGGCCGCGTATGGCTCGTGGAACGCGTCCAGATAGGTCCGCCCGTCGAGGCTGTCGGAGAGGAACGGCTCGAGGTGAAGGAGCACGACCAGGCCCGCCAGCACCCGCAGGAGGGCGAGGGACCGCATGCTGACCGGGCGGCCGAGAAGCTCATCGAGCGCCGCGAGCGCCCCGCCCCCCGCCGGTGCGTCGCGGCCGCTGACCCTACTCGGCGCGGTTTCGTACATCGCTTCGGATGACCTCGTCGGTGGGTGGGTCGTCGTTGTGCCAAGCCGTCACCCTCGCTTCGAGGAAGCGGGTTTCCTCGTCGCGCGGGGTGTTGGCCGCGACCCAGTCGAGGGCCGAGTCGAGGAAGGCGAGCTGGTTGTCGAGCCCGGCGTAGGCGTGGTGGCGAATCCCCGGGTTCCTCAGGCCCACGTTCGGAGCGAGCTCGTCCCAGCTGTACCCCGACCAGCGCTGCTCGATCGGCACGCGCCGCCCGTCGCTGGTCACCCGCACGATGTGCGCGCGCCAGGTACTCGCCTCGGGGAACATCTGGAAGGCGAACTCCTTGTGGTCGGAGAAGTAGCCGCGGGCGGCGAACCCGACCTGCGCCGCAACCACGGCGACGACCACCACGCGCCGCCCAACCACTCTCGCCCGCGAGCTCACCAGGGCAACGATGTCACTGCCGCTCGCTCGACGCTTGCAACGCTGTCCACCGTGTACTTCGAGACCGACACCGCGGTCCTCGACGCCGCCCAGGCCCTCTGCGTGGCGCTACCCGCAGCCGGGCTGCCGCCGATGCTGGCGCGACTCGGCGGGCGCGGCTGGTCGCTGGTTGCACCTCTCTCCGTGGTCCTCACGGTGGTGGCGATCACCGTGGCGGCGGCGAGCGCCGACGTGCTCACCTGGGTCGCGCTGCTGCTGGTGCCGCCGGCCTGCGCGCTCGCCCTCGGCTGGGCAGCGCACGGCGCCCGGCCGTGGATGGCCGTCCTCGTCGTGCCGATGCTCGCAGCGGCGCTTGTTGCGCCCGACGATCCGCTGGGAAGGGTCGGCAGGCTCGCCCTCATCGTCGGCTCGGTTGTGACGGCCGGACGACTGCTTGCAGGGGCGGCGCCCCTCATCTATCTCAAGGCGGGCGTGTACGCGATGGCGACGATCGACGCGGTCTTCATCTTCGGCGACTTCTTCGGTGAGCAGAACGCGCAGTTCAACGCTGCTGCGCCGGCAGGCGAGCTGCCGCGGCTGCAGGTCGCCGACATCGGCGACGTCTCGACGGACTACGGCGACTACTTCGTGGCCGGCCTCGTCGGTGGGATCCTGGCCGCCGAGCGCCGGCCCCAGGCGATTGCAGCGCTGGCGACTTTCGTCGTCGCCCAGGCGTTCAACCAGCTGTTCCTGGTCTTCGATTCGCTGCCGGGCACCGTGCCGCCGGCGCTTGTCCTGCTCGCCTTCGAAGCCCGTGAGCGCCGCCTCATCTCAGCCTCACGACGGCCTCACCGCGGTTCCACGGCTATCTCCGAAGGTCGGGTCGACCAATGACTGCTCCGTCCGGGGTACCAAGGGAGCCTCTAGGCCGATGCTGATCGACCCGGCGAGCTCGAGGTTGACCCTACGACCCGATGATGAGCGCGAGGGTTGCCACGCAGAGCAGGACACCGCTCAGCGCCAACACCACCGAGAGCCATCCGGGCGTAGAGGCGAATCGTCCCTGGTCCAGGGCGACATTGACCGCACGCGCCCGCAGCGAACCGTGGACGAACAGAAGCAGTGCGTAGGCGGCGAATGCGGCACCGATGATCACGTAGGGCAGCTCGTCATGGTCCGGGCCGAGTTCCGGGACAACTCGCCCGACGCCGATCGCGACCGCAAGCGCTGTCAGCGCGGTTCTCCACCAGGCAAGCGCGGTGCGCTCGCTGGCCATCTCCGTGCGGCGGGCTGCAAGGTCTGTCTCGGGGTCGCTTGCCATGGTCGGGTGCTCTCGCAAGTATCGCGCGGCGGTCCCGTCCGTGCATGCCATAGGTTCGGTCCCTGTCGCTCTGAGGGGAAGGTCTGAATGGACTGGTCATTGACGATCGTGGCCCTGGCGTTGATCGCCGTCGCCGCGTTCTCGAAACGCCTGTCGGGAACGCCGATCACGCCCGCGATCGTTTTCGTTTCCATCGGGCTCCTGGTCGGCCCAAGGGTCCTCGGCGAAGTCGACATCTCGAGCACCAGCTCGACGGTGCGGGCGCTGGCCGAGGCGACGCTGGCGCTCGTCCTGTTCTCGGACGCGTCACGGATCAATCTCAAGGAACTGCGGCGTGAGCTCTCGCTCCCCTCCCGGCTGCTCGGGATCGGGCTGCCGCTGACGATCGCCTTGGGCGCGCTCGCGGCCGCCCTGATCTTCGGGGAGTTGACCTTCTGGGAAGCGGTGATCGTTGGTGTGATCCTGGCGCCCACCGACGCCGCCCTCGGGCAGGCGGTCGTCACCGAGCCACGCGTCCCAGGTCGGATTCGGCAGACACTCAACGTGGAGAGCGGGCTGAACGACGGGATCTGTGTGCCGCTCCTGTTCGCAGCGGTCGCCGCGGCCGACGTGGAGTCGCACATCTCGGAAGGCCGAACCGGGATGACCCTTCTGCTCGAAGAGGTCGGCTACGGCGTGGTGGGGGGAGTCGCCGCTGCGCTCGTGATCGGAGCGGTGGTCCTATACGCCGGCCGAAGAGACATGATCCAGGGGAGCTGGCGCCAGGTGATCCCGGCTTCGGGCGCAGTGCTCGCCTATGGCACTGCCGCCGCCCTCGGCGGGTCGGGCTTCATCGCGGCATTCGTCGCCGGCATCGTCTTCCGGGCGGTGATCAAGCGCGATCCCGAGGACTTGAACCGACTCACTGAGGAGGTTGGGGGCGTACTCAACGGGGTCACGTTCATCATCTTCGGGGCGATCCTGCTCGGACCCGCGCTTGGGGAGCTGAGCTGGAGCCTCGTCCTCTACGCGGTCCTCAGCTTGACGGTCGTTCGAATGGTGCCCGTCGCGATAGCACTGCTCGGCGCCCGCGCGCGGCTGCCCACGCTCGGTTTCCTCGCCTGGTTCGGGCCTCGCGGGTTGGCCTCGATCGTCTTCGCGGTGATCGTGATCGAGGAGTCGCAGCTTCCCCACGAGAACCTGATTGTGCTGGCGATCTACCTCACCGTGGGGCTCTCGGTCTTCGCTCATGGCCTTACAGCCGCTCCCCTGGCCGACCGTTACGCGGACTGGTTCGAACGCCATCCCCGCGATCAGACACCGTCGATGGAAAGCACCCCCACCGTGGTCACCCGAACCCGGGGCTTCCAGGGTGAGCCCTAGGCACAGACGAGAAGCAAGCTCTCTGGGACGGCGCCCGCGTCGGGTGGTAGCGAGAAACGAATCGGGCCCCCGCTACCTCTCTCAGCAACGCTCGAGGGCCCTCCTTCGGGAGGGCTTTCTGCATTAGGGTCCGAATCGCCGGCCCGAACGATGGAGAGCGAGGTCTGATGAGTAAGGCTCGGTTGGCGGCATGCTTGTCGATCGGATTGGGTGTGCTGGCGCTCGGGGTCACCGCCTACTCCGTGATCAGCGAGTTTCCGCGGGGACCGATCATCGCCGCCTTGCTGATCCCCGCCGCTGTCGCCGCCTGGCATGGGCTGATCCGCCGCGGCGTGGCCCGGGTCGCGGGGGTGACCTGCGCGGCGCTGCTGGTGCTGGCCACCGTGCTGATCGTGATCCTCGACGGCGGCGTCCTCGAGGCGATCGTCGTCGGGGCGGCGGCGTTCGGTGCCCTCGCCGCGGCCAGGGCCGCCCTCGTCACCCGGGTCGCGCTCCCCGACGCGGTGCCGCCGTCGCACCCGGTGCTGTTCTTCAACCCGAAGTCCGGGGGAGGCAAGGCCGAGAAGTTCAAGCTCGAAGACGAGGCGCGGGCGCGCGGGATCGACCCGATCGAGCTCACGCGGGGGACCGACCTCGAGCAGCTCGTCCGCGATGCCGTGGCCCGCGGCGCCGACGGGCTGGCGATGGCCGGCGGCGACGGCTCGCAGGCGGTCGTCGCCTCGATCGCGGCTGAGCTCGATCTTCCGTATGCGTGCATCCCCGCCGGGACCCGCAACCACTTCGCGCTGGACCTCGGCGTAGATCGTGATGACGTGGTCGGGGCGCTCGACTCGTTCGTCGACGGGGGCGAGCGCCGGGTGGACCTCGCCGAGGTCAACGGCAGGGTGTTCGTCAACAACGTCTCGCTCGGCCTCTATGCGGAGGCCGTCCAGCGGGAGGGCTACCGCGACGCGAAGCTGCGGACGATCCTCGACACCCTGCCCGACGCGCTCGGTCCCGAGGGGGAGGGGCTCGACCTCCAATGGACCGGGCCGGGCGGCACCGAGCACTCGTCCGGGGCAGCGATCCTCGTTTCCAACAACCTCTACCGGCTCGGCATGGCGGTCGGGTCCGGGACCCGGCCGCACATCGACGATGGCCTGCTCGGAATCACGATCGCCGCCGCGCCCACCGGGGGCGGCGGCGGAAAGCGGCAGAGACCGTGGCGTGAGTGGTCGGCGCCCGAGTTCGAGGTCCGCGCCGAGGGCCCGATCGCCGCCGGCATCGACGGCGAGGCGCTCGTTCTCAGCGCCCCCCTTCGGTTCCGTATCCTGCCCTCCGTCCTGCGGGTGCGGATCGCCCGCCAGCATCCCGGCGCCTCACCTTCAGCCTCGATCCCCGAACGGATCGCGGACGTGGTCCGCGTATTGCTGCGGTGCGCCGCGGGCAGAGAGACCCCGACAGAGGAGAGATATGGACATCATCGAGATCGAGAAGAAGGAAACCCTGGGACGTAAGGAGATCGCCACTCGCCTCAGGCATCTGGCCAACATGCTGGCCAAGGACGACGACATCGAGTTCGAGCAGGGCGGGACGAAGATCAAGGTCGCCGTCCCCGACGAGGTGCAGCTCAAGGTCGAGCTCGAGGTCGAGACCGAGGAGCGGGAGCTCGAGATCGAGTTGAAGTGGTGAGCTGACCTACCCCAGGCGGCGCTCGACCGCGTGGGCGGTCGCCTCGGCCAGCACGACTCCCACCAGCGCGCCGGCGATCACGTCACCGGGGAAATGAACGCCGGTGTGGATTCGCGAATAGCCGACGAGCGCAGCGAGCCCGTGCAGCGGTGCCGCGGCCGCCGGCGAGACATGGCCGACGCCGATCGCGAAGGCAAACGCCGCCGCCGTATGCCCGGATGGAAACGAGCTCGACCGCGGCATCCGGACCTGTCGCGCGGTCGGGACTTCCTGCATCGTGCGTTCCGGGCGCCGCCGCCCGCCGAGCGGTTTCAAAACGAGGTTCGCCACGGTCGCGGTCACCGCGACAGAGGCGAGGCCCATCGCGGCGGCACGACGCCCCTTGGTCCCACCCAGCAGAGCCAGCGCACCCGCCGAAGCAATCGAGAGCCGCGAGTAGTTGGCGGCGTCGGAGAGGCGCGCCATGGCCCGGTCGGCCCTGGGGGTAGGGGTCCGGGCTATGGCGGCGTAAACCGCGAGATCGAGTCGCTCGGCCTCGTCAAGCCAACTGGTCACTGCGGCGACTCTAGTGGCGCTTGTACGAGGCGAATGGACGACTTGGTGAAGGGGCTGTTGCAGCTACCAAGTTTTCGCAGGACTCACAGATGAAGTTCCGAACTCGTCAGCTCCGAACGTTGTCGATCGAGGAGCTCCTTGATGCGATCAGGTGGAGCCGGTGTGTTCGTGTGCGGCCTCGCAGTGCTTGCGCTGACGGCCGGGACCGCGCGCGCGGACAGCACCCATCTCGTCCAACCGGGAGAGTCGCTGTGGTCGATCTCCGCGGCGAACAACCTGACGACGCGCACCGTCGCCGTCTACAACGGAGTCTCGGAGGACGCGGGCCTGATCGCGGGGACCACGATCCAGGTGCCAACCGTAGCCGAGGGTGCAGCCTCGCTTGCCAGCAGCGAGGCGGGAGCCGCAGCGCCGGCCACCACCACCGTCGCCGCAACCGCGTAGCGAAGCCGGCTCCCCGGATCTGACCCAGGTCGTCGTGCCGGCTCCTGGGATGGGCCACGTCCCGTCACCATACGGCGAGCTGCATCTCGACCCCGCCGCGGCCGACGCGTGGAACGCGATGCGCGAGGAGGTGCTCTCCGTCTACGGAATGGACCTATACCCGGCCGGGCCCGTGTCGGCGTACCGCACCTACGAGCAGCAGGCATCCCTCTATGACGCTTTCCTAAGCGGCACCGGTGCACCCGCGAATCCACCCGGAACCTCACCGCACGAGCTCGGCGTCTCGGTCGACGTCCCGACGTTCGAGATGCGCTCGGTGATCGACGAGATCGGCTGGAAGTACGGCTGGGGCAAGATTCACGCACCGGGCGAGTGGTGGCACGTTGACTATCTCGGTGGCTGACCGGCTGCCGGCGGGCCCGGTGGCGTGGGCCACAGCTGTTCTAGCGCGAGACTTCCGAGCTACTCCGACAGTCCGGCAGCGTCGCGGGCTTCCTCCGTACTGAGGTACCACTGGTAACGCTGAATCTGGCCGCCGGCCAGTGTCACCACGGAGCCGAAGACCTGCGGTCCGAAAGCGGCGTCACTAGTACGACCGACGCCGGAGAAGGTGCCCGTCACGAGCACGCGATCATCAACGTCGATCATCTCGCTGATTTCGAAACGGAGCTCAGCGAAGGAATCTCGAAGTGCCGTGAGCGCGGTCCGCACCCCGCTCAGGCCATGACGTATACCCGACTCCATCGCGTAATCAGGATTCACCCATTCCCCGTCGGGCCGCACGTATCGAAGAGCCCCCTCAATGTCGCCTCGGGCAACCGCGTCAAAAAGCTCCTGCACGACCTCGAGGTTCTCGTCGGACATCGTGTCTGCGGTCGCTACCTCTCAGCCTTCGATCGTGCCCCAACACTGGATCAGGGTGAAGGTCGTGCCCCATCTGCCCGGCTCCGCCAACTCGGCCTCGGCCTCGCGGCGTAGCGAGGCGAGCTCGTCCTCGCTCAAAGTCTCAAGCAGCCGCGACTCCAGCGCGACGCTGAACTGAAGCGGCAGACGCAGATAGGGGTGGCCTGGTTTGAGCGCGACGACCTGCGCGTCGATATCTGGCTCCTCAAGACCGACCTCCCCGAGCAGTTCCGGAAGTCCGCGGCCCGCCTCGCCGCCCAGCGTGGCAAAGATCTCGGAGAGCGATCGGATCAATCGCTCGGCCGCGGGGGCAGGGGGGTTGAAGTGCCACGAGCCCAGGTCCCACTCCTCCAGGACCAGTGAGCCGCCGGGTCTGACCAAGCGCCGGTACCAGGCCACCTGCTCACGGCCGCGCCCGAGTGGAGCGATCACGTAGCGGGCATGGACGAGATCGAACGATTGCGGCTCCAGCTTGCTCTCGAAGAGATCATCGACGACGAGCTCTACGTTGGAGTTTCCTTCTGCCTCCAGAAATGAACGAGCGGCGTTGAGCAAGCTCTCGTCTATGTCGGTGCCGACAATCTGGCCGGACGGCCCGACCCACTCGCTGAGGATTCGAAGCCAGCCCAGGGCTCCGCAGCCGACGTCCAGGGCGTGTCGGCCGGATCCGTCGCCGAGCTTCGAGAGGACCTGCCGCCCGGCGGGCTCCCACACGCGCGACTGCAGCTGCAGGCGCTCCAACTCCGAGGGCTGGTCGGCGAGCAGGTAGTCCTCCTGCGCCATCGCTTCAGTATCTCCCCTCGGGCCTGCTGGGGCAAGGTCTGTCATTCGGTTTGCCCGTAACCGCGGCGGGGTCCGCGGCGCTGATAGGGGAGAAGGGCTCAATTCGGCCGTAAACGACAAGGGGCGGGTGTTTGCGAATGCTGCGACCAGACGGACCAATACTCGCCAGCGGTCGCTGGCATCGAAAGGCGAGCGTCAGGGCGGCGGGGGTCGCGATGGCCCTGCTTCTGTGCGTGTGGGTGGGGGCGGTCGCGAGCGGAATCTCCGGCTTCGGATCGCTGCCGGTGCTCGGCGGCGACGGTGGTACCACGCAGGAACGAAGCGCCCGACCACTCGACACGGCCGAGGACACGGCACCGGGGGGCACAGACGGCCGGGAGGCCGACCCGGCACGTGCTGCGGATGCCTCGCGAGGGCCGGTTCCCGGGAGCGCCCCGGGCGGGGGTGGCCAGGACGGCACGGCCGACGCTGAGGGCAACGTGACTCCGACGCCGGCGTCACCAGCTCCTAGCGCGCAAAGCCCGCAGGCTGTTCCCCAGCAGCCGACCCATCCCACCCATCCCACCCATCCCACCCATCCCACGACCCCCGCGCCGGGCGGAGGAGGCGGACCGCCGGACGTGAACCCGAGCGGAAAGCCCGTGCCGGCGAACGGTCACTGAGCCAGCAGCGCCCGCGGCATGCGTGGCGATAAGGCGAGGGACATCGGGCGGCAAATCGAGCGTCCGCCCGCACACTGGGGTCTGCTGGCGCTTGTCGTGCTGTCCTTCGTCGTGCTGCTGCTGACCCAGGGGCTGTCGACCAAGACCACTGGCGATAGCAGCACCCTGGCCGCGCAGGGACGCGAAGGCGCCTCGCTCACCGGCAGCGCGGTCTACAAGTCCGACGGCGACGGTTCGCTGCGACCCCTGCGCGAAACCGGGGACAGGCGCGTCGCCCTGACCTTCGATGATGGTCCCGACCCACGATGGACCCGGGAGATCATCGAAGTGCTGGAGCGGGAGAACGTGACGGCCACGTTCTTCGTCACCGGCGACAGCGTCGCCCAGCATCCCGAGGTGCTCGAGGAGATCCACGACGCGGGGTTCGAGATCGGCAACCACACGTTCTCGCACCCCAATCTGACCCTGATCCCCGACTGGCAGGTCGACCTGCAGGTAGACATGACCGAGAGCGCCATCTCGGGCGCGATCGGGACCAGGCCCCGCCTGCTCCGCCCGCCCTACTCGGCGATCCCGGAGGCGGTCACGGTCGATGACGAGGACCGGCTCGGCGAGATCGCGAGCCGCGGCTATCTGATCGCGCTTTCAGACTTCGACAGCGAGGACTGGCGACAGCCGGGGGTCGAGCGGATCGTCCAGAACGCAATTCCGCGGGGGAACCAGAGCGGCGCGATCCTGATGCACGACGGTGGCGGGGACCGCTCGCAGACCGTTGACGCGGTCGAGCGGCTGATCCCGCGCCTGAAGGAGCGGGGCTACGGCTTCACCACCGTCGCGGGGCTGGTCGGGCTCTCGGAGGAGCAGGTGGCGATCCCGGGCAGCCGGGCGGAGAGGACCCGGGGACAGCTGCTGATCGGCGCGCTCAAGGCCGCGCGCGTGGCGACGACCGTGTTCGGGGCTCTGTTGATCCTGATGGGCGCCCTGGCGGTGGCTCGCGCCCTGCTCGTATTGCTGTTCGCGCGCCGGCACGCGAAGCGGGTACGGGCGTCCAGCGCACGGGACCATGCGCCTCCGGTCTCGATCATCGTCCCGGCCTTCGACGAATCGAAGGGGATCGAGGACGCGATCCGCTCGCTGGCTGACAGCGACTATCCCGAGTTTGAGGTGATCCTCGTCGACGACGGTTCGAAGGACGGCACAGGGGAGCTGGTCGACTCGCTGGCGCTCGAGCATGTCCGGGTGATCCGCCAGGACAATCAGGGCAAGGCGGCCGCCCTGAACAGGGGAGCGCTTGCGGCCGCCCACGAGATCCTGGTCACCGTCGACGCGGACACCAGCTTCCGGCCCGAAACCCTGGCGCGGCTCGTCGAGCCGCTCGCTGACGAGAGGGTGGGAGCCGTTGCCGGCAACACCAAGGTGGGGAACCGTCGGGGCCTGCTCGGGCGCTGGCAGCACATCGAGTACGTGATGGCCTTCAACCTCGACCGGCGCCTGTACGACGTGCTCGAGTGCATGCCGACCGTTCCCGGTGCGATCGGGGCCTTCAGGCGCGAGGCCCTCGACCAGGCCGGCGGCTTCTCGGGGACCACCCTCGCCGAGGACACCGACGTCACGATCGCGGTTGGCAGGCTGGGATGGCGTGTCGCATACGCCGAGGACGCCGTGGCCTACACGGAGGTCCCGGCCTCGCTCGGTGAGATGTGGAGGCAGCGCTACCGGTGGTCGTTTGGGACCATCCAGGCGGTCTGGAAGCACAGGGCCGCGCTCGTCAAGCGTGAGCCCGGGCACGTGGGCCGTCGCGGGCTCCCCTACCTGATCCTCTTCCAGATCGTCCTGCCCGCGCTCGCGCCGCTGGTGGACCTGTTCGCCCTCTACGGGCTGATCTTCCTGGACCCCGTCCCGGTGCTCGCCGCCTGGGTCGGGTTCAACCTCCTCCTGCTCGCGATCGGCGCCTACGCCTTCAGACTGGACCGCGAGCCGCTTCGCGGTCTCTGGGCGATGCCGCTGCAGCAGTTCGTCTACCGCCAGCTCATGTACCTGGTGGTGATCCAGACGCTGATCAGCGCGCTGCAGGGGGCGCGGCTGCGCTGGCAGCACCTCGAGCGCACCGGCCGGGTCGAGCACCAGCATTAGCCCGCAACCGCAGTGCCGCCTCCTGTTTGGATTTGCTAATTCTGGGTAGGACACCCACGTCTCAGTCCCTTGACAAGGAGGTCATCGGTGTTTGGGTCAGTCGTGCTTCGCAGGACGCTGGCGATCGCAGCCGGCGCTTTTCTCGTCATCGTCCCGTCCGCCATGGGCCAGCAGTACGTCGCCGGCTCCGACGGCAGCGGCGATCCCTTCTTCCCGAAGGCCGGGAACGGGGGCTACGACGTCTCGCACTACTCGCTCACGCTCGACTACGACCAGCCCGCCAACTTCCTCAGCGGCACGGCGGTCATCGAGGCCACGGCGACCCAGAACCTGCGCCGCTTCAACCTCGACCTCCGCGACTTCTACGCGATCTCGAGCCTGACGGTCAACGGCGCGCCGGCCCAGTTCGCGCGTCCCGGCGCCCAGGAGGTCCAGATCAACCCGGCCACCAACCTCGACGCGGGGACTCCGTTCACCGTCGAGGTGGAGTACGCCGGCAAGCCGAAGGCGATCAAGGACCCGGACAAGTCGATCGAGGGCTGGGTTCCGACCGACGACGGCGCCTACGTGGTCAACGAGCCGCAGGGCTCGCCCGGCTGGTACCCGGTCAACGACAGCCCGCGCGACAAGGCGACGTTCGAATTCGCGATCACGGTGCCCGCGGGGCGTGAGGCGTTCGCGAACGGCGAGCTGATCTCCCAGACCACCGCGGATGGCAAGACCACCTGGCGCTGGGCGGATGACGCTCCGATGGCGCCGTACCTGGCGACCGCGACGAACGGCGACTTCATCACGGATTTCTACACCGACACGAACGGCCTGCTCTTCTACGACGGCGTGGACCCCAACACCCGCCGGCTCGTTGCCGATCCGCCGAACCCCGACGCTCGCCTTCGAGCGCCTGGACCCGCAGCCGGAGATCACCGCCTTCTTCAGCGGTCTCTACGGCCCCTACCCGTTCACGAGCGGTGGCGGGCTGGTCGACTGGGCGCCCGACGTCGGGTATGCGCTCGAGTCGCAGACCCGGACCAACTACCACCGCATCCCCAGCGCCGACCACCGTGGTGCACGAGGTCGCGCACCAGTGGTTCGGCAACGCCGTCACGCCCGAGGTGTGGCCCGACATCTGGCTCAACGAGGGCTTCGCCACCTTCTCCGAGTGGATCTACGACGAGATGAGACACGGCGGTCCCGCCGCGGCGGACACGTTCGACGATGTCTACGCGACCCCGGCGGACGACGAGGACCTCTGGTTCCCGGCGCCTGCCGCCCTGCACCATCCGAGCCAGCTGTTCCACACACCGGTCTATGACCGCGGCGCGATGACGCTGCAGGCCCTGCGCGAGAAGATCGGGGACGAGGATTTCTTCAAGATTCTCCGCACCTGGTACGCCGACAACAAGTACGGCAACGTGACCACGGCCGAGTTCATCGAGCTCGCCGAGGAGCATCAGCGGTCAGAACCTGGATCAGTTCTTCCAGGTCTGGCTCTTCGAGGAGGGCAAGCCAACCGACTGGTAGGCCGCGAATCGACGGGACGGCGGTAGGCCGCAGACTCCGAAGCGGCGTAGCGACGAAACGGAGGTAGAACGCAATGGCCGAGCACAAGACCGGAACCGTGGAGGAGTGGAAGGCGGCCCGGGAAGAGCTCGCGAAGCTCGAGAGCGAGCAAGCGCAACGAAACGAGGAGATCAAGAGGAAGCGGCTGGAGCTCCCCTGGGTCCCGGTAGAGAAGGAGTACGAGTTCGACACCGAGGACGGCAAGATGACCCTCGCCGAGCTCTTCGATGGTCGCTCGCAGTTGCTCGCCTACAACATCATGTACGGCCCCGACTACGAGATCGGGGCCTGCCCCGGCTGTTCGAACCTGGCCGATGGGCTCGAGGGTGCCCAGGTCCACCTCAACCACCGCGACGTGACCCTTATCTGCTTCTCGCGGGCACCGATCGACCGGCTGCTCGCCTACAAGAAGCGGATGGGCTGGAAATTCCCGTACGTTTCGACCCACGAAACGGATTTCCCCTGGGACTTCGAACTCGCCCTCACCGAGGAGCAGGCGCAGCAGATCCCCGAGGTGAAGGAGATGATCGACGACCCGCCCGACTGGCTACAGGACTGGTCGAAGCAGGTCGGAGCCGAGCTCAAGGACGGCCTCCGCGAGGGACCTAGCTGGATCGCATTCGCGCGCGAGAACGGGACCGTCTACCACACCTACACTGTGATGGCGCCCGACCCCTTCGTCGCCCCGTACTACTCGTTCCTGCTCGACCGGACGCCGAAGGAGCGCCAGAACCAGTTCCGCGCCTGGCGCAAGGACGAATACGACGTCGTCGCCGCGAGCGGGTAGCCCTCAGGCGATCAGCCGCGGATCGGACGCCGAGTTGACATCCCGCTCCGCGCGGGGCTACGGTGAGGCGACATGAGGTCGAATCCGGGTAGGAGGGAGCCCGTAGCACGTGCTCTGGTTGCCCATGCGCATCGGGGGGCCTATCAGCGAGCGGTCATGGCCGCGCTCTCGGTTGCCGTTGCCCTGCTGGCGGTATCCCAGGCCCATGCGGCGACCATCACCCCCAGCACGCTCGCCGACGACAACACCGTCAATGGCAACTGCACCCTGCGCGAGGCGATTCGCGCCGCCAACGCCAACGCGGCCGTCGATGCCTGCCCGGCGGGCAGCGGTGCGGACACGATTCCGCTGGCGGTCGGACGCTATGCGCTGAGCGTTGGCCCCGCGGGCGATCAGGTCGCCGCGAGCGGCGACCTCGACGTCACCGATCCCGCCGGGCTGACGATCGCCGGGAATCCGGCTGGCAGCACGGTGGACGGCGGGGGCATCGATCGCGTCTTCGAGGTGATCGGTCCCGCGACCGCCTCCTTCGACCGGCTGACCATCACCGGTGGCGCGAACGCAGTAGCGGGAGGCGGCATCGAGACGAGGGCGGGCGCAGCGTCGACGGTCACCCGCTCGACGATCACCGGCAACAGCTCCGCAATCGGAGGCGGTCTCGACGTGCTCGGCAGTAGTTCGACGCTGGCCGTGATCGACACCACGGTGGCCGGCAACATCGCACCCGGTGCGATGGGCGAGGGCGGCGGGATCAACGCCGAGACGGGGGCCGTCCTGAACGTGACCAACAGCACCATCTCGGGAAACACCGCCACCGCCGACGGGGGCGGCATCCGCGTGGTCGGGCTCAATCAACCGACCGTCAACGTCCTCAGCTCGACGATCACCGCCAACACCGCCGCGAACGGCGGCGGCACCTTCCCGGAGGCCGGTAACACCTTGAACCTGAAGGGGTCGATCCTGGCCGGCAACACCGGCACGGTCTCCGCGCCCGACTGCGGCGGTGTTCTCACCTCGCAGGGCCACAACCTGATCGGGAATCCCGCCGGCTGCACGATCAGCAACCAGCAGCCCACGGACATCGTCGGCCCGAACCCCGGGCTCGGCCCGCTGGCCGACAACGGCGGCCCGACGCAGACGCATGCCCTGACCCCCGGCTCCCTCGCGATCGACGCGGGTCCACCCGACGCCCCGCCCACCGACCAGCGCGGGGTGCCGCGAAGCACCGACATCGGCGCCTACGAGTACGCCATCTGCGCAGGAGCGGTGGTCAATCGGGTCGGCACCGAGGGCAACGACAAGCTCACCGGCACCTCGGCCGCCGACGGCATCCTCGCCCTGGGCGGCAAGGACGTCCTCACGGGACTCGCCGGCAAGGACGGGCTCTGCGGCGGCAACGGCAAGGACAGCCTCAAGGGCGGCAAGGGCAACGACAAGCTCAACGGCGGCAATGGCAAGGACAAGCTCAACGGCGGCAAGGGCAAGGACCGGCTCAACGGCGGCAAGGGCAAGGACCGCTGCAATGGCGGCCAGGGCCGTGATCGCGGGCAGGGCTGCGAGCGGGACAACAAGATTCCCTAGCCACCGGACGCGGTCAGGTCACGTCGCCTCAGTCAGCCGACGGGAATTGAACGACCACAGGGCGACGGTGAGCACTGTGACCCCCGCCAGGCCGTCCGCAAAGACGGAGACGACGCCACGCGTCGTGAACTCGTCCGGCGATCCGGAGAGGAAGTGCCCGAGGCTGCTGATCCCGGCGAAGGCGTAGGCGAGCAGGATCCAGTTGGCGAGCGGGAACTTCCCGTCCCGGTAGAGCAGGTACGCGGCGACGCCGACGGCGGAGAAGAGCGGCCATGCGATCCACACCACCGCTTCTGTGATCCAGTCCGGCTGCGGGTAGTCCTCGATCGAGACCGCGTTGTCGGTGAAGTGGAACGCGGTCACCGCGATGCTCGCTGCGACGACGAAGCGGACGACCCTTGTGGACGGCGGCTGCATCGCTTCGGACCAGCCTATTGTCCCGGGTCCCGGGCTAGGGCGTTCGGGGTGTCGAGCTATCCCTCGAGGGAGAACTTGACGACCTGGTCCCGGCGGAAACAGGTGAAGGGCGTCAGATTGCCGCCCTGGCCGGTCATGCAGGAGAAGCCCTTCGGCGTCGCATCCCCCCTCCTGCGGGCATAGGCGGCCTGCCGGGCGACCTTGCACTTCGCGTGGCTGGCCCTGAGGCTGAAGATGCCGTTGTTCTCCAGCTTCTGGCTGGCGCAGCTGTGGAAAGTGGCGGCGGCGGCCGGCTTGGCACCGAGGCAAACGAAACACAGGAGCAGCGCCGTCGTAAGCGCAAGCGCAGCCACCGGGGAACTGTGCGTGGGGTGATGATCCTGTCCGGCGGAACGTGAGCGAGGCACTCGGACCTCCTCTCGTCGTTGGCGCGAGAGACCATAGCCCTCCGGCTAACCGAGCGGGGTTGCGTCAGGAGTGCTAGACCGTACGCCCACCTTGTTCATCGACGGCGTGATCCACCACCGGGGCCCCAATGACGCCCCCGCCCTGCTGGATCTGTTGGGGGAGCAGCCATGAACGGTGGTGGCCCGCCGATCGCCGCCGGGCTTCCGGAGAACGTTGATAGCGAAGGTGCCTTCCCGCGCTTCGACGAGGAACAGATGGCGCGATTCCGGGCCCTCGGCGAGACCCGCAAGGTCGCGTCCGGCGATGTCCTTTTCGCCGAAGGCGACGAGGGCAGCGATTTCTTCGTAGTCGAGTCGGGCTCGGTGGCGATCGTCCAGGGACACGGGAGGGAGAACAGGGTGATCGCCGTACACGGCCGCCGCGGGTTCACGGGCGAGCTCAGCATGCTCACCGGCCAGCGGCTCTATCTGAGCGGGGTCGTCAGCGACGGCGGAGCGGTGATCCAGGTCCCGGTGGAGAAGCTGCGCGAGATCGTCGCCGAGGACAAGGCCCTGAGCGACACCATCCTCGGCGCCTTCATGGCCCGGCGCGCGAACCTGATCGACGCCGAAACGGGAATCAAGCTGATCGGCTCCCGGTTCTCGCCCGACTCGCGCCGGCTGCGCGAGTTCCTTGCCCGCAATCGCATGCCCCACCAATGGATCGATTTGGAAGAGGACGACGACGCGGAGGCCCTGCTGGGTGAACTTGCCGTCGAGCCCGATCAGACCCCGGTCGTGATCGCCAGCGGCGGCGAGATCTTGCGTAACCCGGCCAATGCAGAGCTGGGAAAGGCTCTCGGCCTCGGGTCAAAAGGTGCGGTCCCGGCGCTCTGCGACGTCGTGGTCGTCGGCGCCGGGCCGGCTGGAATTGCGGCGTCGCTGTACGCCGCTTCAGAGGGCCTCGACGTTCAGGGAGTGGAGGCGGTCGCCAGCGGCGGTCAGGCTGGGACATCGGCAAGGATCGAGAACTACCTCGGTTTTCCCGCGGGAGTGTCGGGCAGCGAGCTGGCCCAGCGCGCTGGAGTCCAGGCGCTCAAGTTCGGCGCCCGCCTGTCCGTGCCGGCCGGGGCGATCCGGATGTCCAGTGAACCGGGGCGGCATGAGATCGAGCTCTCGAATGGCGAGAGGGCGGTCGGCCGCGCCGTGGTCATCGCCACCGGGGCGCAGTACCGCCGCCTCGACGTTCCCCGGCTGGAGGAGTTCGAGATGGGCGGGGTCTACTACGCCGCCACCCAGGCGGAGGCGCAGCTCTGCGCCGGCGATCCGGTTCTGATCGTCGGCGGCGGAAACTCAGCCGGACAGGCAGCGATGTTCCTGTCCCGGCACGCATCGCAATGCCGGCTCCTGATTCGGGGCGGCGATCTGGGTAGGTCGATGTCGCGGTATCTGGTCGACCAGATCGAGCGCAACGATCTGGTCCAAGTCTGCCTTCACTCGGAGGTGGCCGAGCTCGGCGGCGAGCGCGAGCTGGAGACGGTGACGGTCACCGACAACCGCTCAGGCGAGCGGAGTGTGGTCCCGGCCAAAGCGCTGTTCGTCTTCATCGGTGCTTTGCCACACACCGAGTGGTTGGAGGGCCAGCTGGCCACCGACGATGACGGGTTTCTGCTGACCGGCCGCGACGTAGAGGACGGGGCTCTATCGGAGCACGACGGCGATCCCCCATTCTTCCTCGAGACCAGCCGCCCGGGGGTCTTCGCCGTCGGGGACGTTCGCTCCGGATCGATCAAGCGCGTCGCCTCCGCGGTCGGCGAGGGGTCGATGGCGATCCGGCTGGTCTTCGACCGACTCGCCCACCTATAACCAAAATCAATGACGCGCGGTTGCAACTTTGGATGATCTTGCCGACGGGCGTGCCCTGGGCGCATAGGTTCTTAGAACGAGCGAATGCCGCTCCAACGCCTCGGCAAGCCGTCGTGGCCCGGCCAAAGGATGAGCATGGTTCAACCCCGAGCGCGCGCCCGGTCCCGCTGGCTCGAGCTAGTCGGCGTGACCGCCGTTTCGGGGGCGCTGCTGGCCGCGACGCTCTTCGTCCACTGGGCTGATGCGGCCACGGGGACCTTCGTCCAGGCCCAACAGAACCGAATCACCTCGGGCACGGTGAACAATCGTGCCTTCACCAATCCCAACACGGCCGGCAACCTGATCGTCGCCTATGTGGCCTGGAGCAACACTGGGACGGTCTCCCTGTCCGACACCCGTGGCAATGCCTACACGCCCGTCGCGCCCGCGACGCCCTGGGGTAGCACCAACCAGTGGCGCTCGCAGGTCTTCTACGCCAGGAATATCGCGGGCGGCGCCAACACGGTCACCGCGACATTCGGGACCTCCATCACGTCGTTCGGGAAGCTCTTCATCCACGAGTACTCCGGGCTCAACCGGACCGCCCCGTTGGACGCGAGCGCCGTCAGCATCGGCACAAGTAGCGCGATGAGCAGCGGTTCGTCGACGACCACCAACGCCGACGATCTGATCTTCGGTGCCGGCTCTTCCAGCAGCAGCGTGACCGCGCCCGGAACGGGCTTCACCAGCCGCTTGAACGCCAACGGCACAAGGACCGAGGACAGGAACGTGACCTCGGCCGGCCCGCAGAGCGCGACCGCCACCCAGAACGGCAACCGGTGGGTGATGCACATGGTGGCCTTCAAGGCCGAGCCGAGCGAAACCTCGCCTCCGAGCGCGTCCCTGACCGCCCCCGCCCCGGGAACCATCGTCTCGGGGAACGTGGCCGTCTCGGCCAACGCGAGCGACAACGTCGGGGTCGCCGGCGTTCAGTTCCTGCTGGACGGCGCACCCCTCGACGCCGAGGACTCCACTGCTCCGTACTCGATGACCTGGAACACCGCATCGGCTCCGAACGGCCAGCACACCCTGCAGGCCCGGGCTCGGGATGCGGCCGGCAACCTCGGCACATCGAGCCCGGTCACGGTCACCGTCTCCAACTCGACCCCGCCGGTGCCTCCAGGACTCGTCGCCGGCTGGCCCTTCGATGATGGCCTCGGCGCGACCGCAAGCGACGTCTCCGGCAACGGGAACACGGCCACCCTGCAGAACGGGCCCACCTGGACCTCGGGGAAATATGCCGGCGGCCTGCGATTCGACGGCACCAATGACTTCCTGCGGGCCTCGAACTCGTCGTCGATCAACCTCTCGGGGAGCGCGATGACGCTGTCGATGTGGATCAACCCCCTCGCCGGCGGGGGCGACCAGGTCCCGTTCGGCAAGTTCTGGAACGCCACGATGAGCTCGCCCTACTACCAGTACGGGCTGGAGCTGGACGGCGGCACCACTCCTCACATCTACTTCGGGACCGCCGGAGGCCTGGCGGGTGCCTCCATGGGAGGTCCCCTGACGCTGGGCCAGTGGAGCCACCTGGCGGTGGTGTTCGACGGGACGCGCGCGCACTTCTACGTGAACGGGACCCTGGTCTCGAGCCCGCAGCTCTCGACGAGCCCGCTCAGCATCACGCCGCGGAACGCCCTGCTTCACATGGCAGCGGACGCGAGCCCGGGGCAGTTCTTCAGAGGCACCCTGGACGACGTCCGGGTCTACAACCGCGCGGAGAGCCAGCTCGAGGTCCAGACCGACATGAACACGCGGCTCGGTGCGCAAGGCCCAGGGCCCGGCGACACCGCACCGCCGACGATCCCGGCGAACCTGGGCGCGACGGCCGTCTCCAGCTCGAGGATCGACCTGTCGTGGTCCGCGAGCAGCGACAACGTGGGCGTCACGGGCTACAAGGTCTTCCGCAACGGGACTCAGGTCGGGACCTCCACCACGACCTCTTTCCAGGACGTCGGCCTGAACGAGGCCACCCTCTACGACTACAGGGTCAGCGCCTATGACGCTGCGGGTAACAACTCGGCTCAATCAGCCGCCGCCTCCGCAAGGACGCTGGACGTCAGTCCGCCGACCGTGCCGGCCAACCTGGCCGCACAGGTGGCGTCGTCAACCCAGATCAACCTCTCGTGGAGCGCGAGCAGCGACAACGTGGGCGTCACGGGCTACAAGCTGTTTCGCAACGGCACGCTGGTCACGACGAGCACGGATACCGCCTACCAAGACTCCGGCCGGACTCCCGGCACCACCTACGACTACGCCATCCTGGCCAGGGATGCCGCCGGAAACGAGTCCGCCCAATCCGCAGTGGTGACCGCCACCACGCCGGCGCCGGACAGCTCGCCCCCGAACGCGTCCATGACGGCGCCCGCCGCCGGGTCCGTCGTCTCAGGGAACGTGACCGTGTCCGCCAACGCGAGCGACAACGTCGGCGTCGCCGGCGTGCAGTTCCTGCTGGACGGCGCCCCCCTTGGCGCCGAGGACACCACCGCTCCGTACTCGATGACCTGGAACACGGCATCGGCGCCGAACGGCCTGCACACCCTGCAGGCCCGGGCTCGCGATGCAGCCGGGAACTTCGGCACGTCGAGCAGTTCGGTAACGGTCACCGTCTCCAACTCCGCGCCGCCGGTACCGGCGGGGCTGGTCGCCGGCTGGTCGTTCGATGAGAGCCTCGGCACGACGATCAACGATGTCTCCGGAAACGGCAACACCGCGACCATGCAGAACGAACCCACCTGGACGTCGGGGAGGTACGACGGCGGCCTGCGCTTCGACGGTGTCAACGACTTCCTGACGGCCTTGAACTCGCCGTCGATCAACCTCTCGGGGAACGCGATGACCATGTCGATGTGGATCAACCCGCTAGGAGGCGGCGGCGACCAGGTCCCGTTCGGCAAGTTCTGGAGCGCGACGATGAGCCCACCCAGCTACCAGTACGCGCTGGAGCTGGACGGCGGCACCACTCCCCACATCTACTTCGGGACCGCCAGGAGGCCTAGCGGGCGCCTCCATGGGCAGCCCCCTGACCTCTTGGCCAATGGAGCTATCTGGCGGTCGTGTTCGACGGAACGCGGGCGCACTTCTACGTGAACGGGAATCTGGTCTCCAGCCCTCAGCTGTTCGCGAGCACCGTCAGCATCACCCCCCGGGATTCGCTCTTGCACATGGCGGCTGACGCGTGCCCGTGGCAGTTCTTCAGAGGCACCCTCGATGACGTCCGGGTCTACAACCGCGCAGAGACGCCAGCTCGAGGTCCAGAACGACATGAACACGCAGCTCGCTGCGCCTGCGTCCGATCCCACTGCCGCCCAGCGTCACCTATCACCTCGCCCCGCGAACGATGCGATCGTGTCCGGCAACCGCACGATCACGGCGGACGCCAGCGATGACGTCGGCGTGGCCGGCGTGCAGTTCTACGTCGACGGCGACCCCGCCTGGGGCCGGAGGACACGACCGCTCCCTATGCGGCTGAACTGGGACACGCGCGCGGTGGCCAACGGCGCGCACACGCTGACCGCCCGCGCCCGCGACACCGACGGCAAGACGACGCTGTCCGCCGCTTGTCAACGTGAACGGTCGCCAACAGCGACTACTTCCAGAACGAGATCCTCGCGACCGGCTTCGACCTGCCGACGAACATCGAGTTCCTGCCCGACGGCCGCATGCTGGTCGCGGAGCTGGCGGGCACGATCAAGGTCCTGCCGCCGCCCTACACGACGCCGGACCCGACCCCGTTCCTGCAGATCGCCAACATCGGGGCCGACGGGGTGCAGCAGGGGATCATGGACGTCGCGCTCGATCCCGACTTCGCCACCAACCGCTACTACTACGTCTTCTACACGCTGGGCACGCCGAACTCGCGATCGCCTCTCCCGGTTCACCGCCAACGCCACGCTCACGGGCACGGTCGCCGGCAGCGAGGTCATCCTCTACCAGGATCCGCAGGCCGCGGATCCAGCGAGCACCACGGCGGTGCCGATCGAACTTCGGCAACGACGGCAAGCTCTACTTCACGACCGGCGAGCACTTCGACGCCGGCCACCGTCCCAGGACCTGACCAACCCGCGCGGCAAGATCCACCGCATCAACAAGGACGGGACGGTCCCGACCGACAATCCGTTCTACGACGGCGCCGGGCCCGACTGGGATTCGATCTGGGCCTATGGCCTGCGCAACCCGTTCCGCGCCTACTTCGACGGCGCCGACCAGCCGGCTCTACATCGGCGACGTCGGCGGCAACATGGGCAACTCCAACGAGGAGCTGAACGTCGGCGCCCGCGGGCGCCAACTACGGCTGGCCGGACTCCGAGGGAGCGTGCTCGGCACCCTGCACGAGCCCTATCTACGCCTACGCGCACAACGGCCGCAACGCATCCATCACCGGCGGCTTCGTCTACCACGGCACCCAGTTCCCGGCCTCGATGCAGGGCAGCTACTTCTTCGCCGACTACGCGCAGAACTGGATCAAGCGCCTCACCTTCGACGCGAACGGCAACGTCAGCGGCGTCTTCAACTTCGAGCCGCTCAGACGGCTACGCCGAACGAGTCCGTACGGCGACATCGTCTACCTCACCGAGGGCCCCGACGGCGCGCTCTACTACGTCGATCTCGGCTACTCCGACGTCACGCGGCACGTTCGGCGTCAGCAAGATCCGCCGCATCCGCTATCTGCAGTCCAACCAGGCGCCCGTTCGCGATCGCCTCCGCGAACCCGACGTCGGGTACCCGCACCGCTCGCCGTCAACTTCTCGAGCGCAGGGTCGAACGATCCCGAGGGCCAGCCGATCACGTACTCGTGGGACTTCGGCGACGGCACCTCGTCCACCGCGAGCAACCCCGTCCACACCTACGCCCAGGCCGGGCAGTACACGGCGAGGCTGACCGTCTCCGACGGAGCCAACAGCTCGTTCTCGACTCCGCTCACGATCAGCGTCGGCAGCGCTCCCACCGCGACGATCGACTCGCCGACCGACGGCGCGAGCTTCCGCGCCGGCGACGTCATCAGCTACGGCGGACAGGGCACCGACGCGGAGGACGGCAGCCTGCCGGCCAGCGCCTTCAGCTGGAGCATCGACTTCCTGCACGACACCCACGTGCATCCGACCACGCCTATCACCGGGGTCAAGTCCGGCACCTTCACGATCCCCACCAGCGGCCACGACTTCAGCGGGCAACACCCGCTACCGCATCACGCTGACGGTGACCGACTCGAACGGGCTCACGGACACCAAGTCGGTCACCGTGTTCCCGCAGAAGGTGAACCTTCCCTTCGACACCGCGCCGAGCGGCCTCACGCTCTACCTCGACGGGATCGCTCGCGCGACGCCCTTCGTCCTACGACACGCTCGTCGGCTTCCAGCACACGATCGACGCGCGGAATCAAACCTCTGGAGGCAGCGCCTATACCTTCAATTCATGGTCGGACGGCGGTGCGCAGAGCCACACCATCTCGGCGCCGAGCGCGGCTCAGTCATACACCGCGAACTACAGCGCAGCATCCGCGCCCCTCGGGCCTGCGGCGGCGTGGGGCTTCAATGAAGCCAGCGGCACGACCACCGCCGACGCCTCGGGGAACGGCAACACGGCGACGCTCGTGAACGGGCCCTCACGGGTCGCAGGGAAATACGGAAACGGCCTCAGCTTCGATGGTGCCAACGACAATCTGACGGTCGCCAACTCCTCCTCGCTCGACATCTCGGGCAACTCCATGACGATGTCCATGTGGATCAATCCGGGCTCGGTCAGCGGCGATTCGGTCGTGCTGGGCAAGTTCTGGAACGCCGGCATGACGAGCCCCTACTACCAGTACGGCCTCGAGCTCTCCAACGGCAGGCCGCAGTATTTCGTCGGTACGACCGTGGGACTGGCGGGAGCCGGCATGGACACCAGCCTGGCGCTCAACCAATGGAGCCACCTGGCCATCGTCTTCAACGGGTCGCAGGCCCTGTTCTACGTCAACGGTGCCCTTGTCAGCAGCAAGCCGCTCCCCGCCAGCCTCACCGCGCGCGGCAGGCTGATGCGAGTCGGCGCCGATGCGGACCCCTGGCAGTTCTACAGGGGCCTCCTCGACAACGTGCGTATCTACAACAGGACCCTGACCGCTTCGGAAGTCCAGACGGACATGAACGCCGGGCTGTAGGGGGTTGCCCGGCCTCAGACGGGGGTGTTCGAGCGGCCTTTGCGGCCCGCGCTGCCACTCTTGCGAACGGCCTTGCGTGACGTGCCGAAGGGCTTCTGCAGCCACTCCCCGAGCTTGCCGGGCGCGCTGCCCCCGGCCCTCTGGCCGAGCTCGAGCGGCTTATCGCCGGCCTTCTGGAAGTGCCTCGACAGGCGGGGCGCCAGGAAGGCGAGCACCAGCAGGATGACGCAGAAGACGATGATCCCAGCAATCAGCATGATCCTCTCCTACCCCGACTCGGCGCTCGTTACACCTCGATTCGCGATCGGCCCTACGCGAGCCTTCTCTCGATCGCGGTGCGCAGCCCGGGGGAACGCCAGTCGGCTCCGGCCGTGGTCTCGATCGCGACCGTTGCCTGATCGGAGGTCGCTGTGATCGTGGCGATCTGGTTGTCGTAGGCGGGGCCGTCGACCAGCCGCCATCCGACCCGGGTCGGCCTGACGCCGGCGGACCGCGCCAGTGCGCGCGCCAGCGCCGCGCCCGCACGCGAGGTCCCGAAGGCGATCGCGCGATGCTCCCTGGGCTCGAGCTGCTTGCGCAGCCCTGAGCAGACGACCTGCCAGACGGGCGTCTGCCCATGGTCGCCTCTCGCCTCGGCGCGGCGGACCCCGGGGAGGAAGCCGACCTCCGCCAGGTAGCAGTTATGAACGTCGCCCGAGAGCAGGATCGCCGAGCGCGGCGGCGTCCCCAGACGCCCCTGGACCAGCGACTCAAGCAGGTCCTCCACTGCACCGAACGAGCGCTGGAACGCGGCCCAGTGATCCATCACCGCCTTGCGGCGGATCCACTTCGCGGCCGCGGCGGCGGCGCTTCCCCAGGCTCCGTCGGCGACCGCCTCGTTCCATGCCTCGGCGAGATGCAGCCCCGGAGCCAGGAAGAAAGGGACCGAGCTCGCCAGCAGCAGGTGGTCGAAGTCACCCTGGCAGGACTCCACCACCCACTCCCATTCGCGCTCGCCGATCATGCGGCGCGCGCCGGGCTCGAGCTCCCGGCCGGCCCGCGAATCGATCACGACCAGGCGGGTGCGGCCGAGGTCGCGACGGTAACTCCAGCGGCTGTGCCCCGCCTGGCAGTCGGCTGCGGTCATCTCGTCCCTCAGCAGGCCCCCGGCGTCCTCCTGTGACCGGACCCGCCGCAGCAACTCGTTCCCCTCGAGCTCGTCGAGTCCGAGGTTGCCGATGTGCTGATAGATCCAGTAGGCCATCAGGCCGTCTGGCACCTGCCGCGGGTAGCGGGTCTCGGCTCGCGCCTTCTGCAACCAGTCCTCCGAGATCTTCCATTCGCCCCTGATCTCGTGGTCGTCGAAGATCATCACCGAGGGGACCGTGGAGAGCAGCCAGCGGATTGCCGGCTCCGACCAGGCCTCCACGTACGCCTCCGCGTACTCCTCGAAGTCGACCAGCTCGTCGGTGGCCCGCTCGTCGGGCCGGGAGCGGTGCTCGACGCGCTCGCGCATCGTCGGCGAGAGCTGGTCGGCGTAGATCTGGTCGCCGAGCAGCAACAGGCAGCTCGGGAGCCCATCGGGAGCCCGTTCGGCGGCACGCAACGCGAAGCTGCGCAGGGCGTCGATCCCCTGTCCCTCCGGATCCTCGTCCTGGGAGAGGACGTAGGGAGGCTCGTGTGGCAGCGAGATCCGGCAGGAGCCGAAGGTGATGCTCACGGGGCCCTGGTCGGGAAGCGGGGTTATCGCAGAGGGAGGAAATTGCGACTCCGGCTCGGGCCAGACCCGCCGGTCGTCAAGCAGCACCTCGTACTCGTGGCTACTTCGAGCGGGGAGCTCATCGAGCTCGATCAGGGCGTAGTGGCGCCCCTCGATCGCAAAGGTCGGTGACGAGCGCTCTCGACCCGGCACCCGCACCTTGGCCTCGCAGGGGGAATCGGCCTCGAGCCAGATGGTGGCACCGTCCGCGGTGACGTTCCTGAGCACAGGCCCGAGAATGAGCTGGCTAGAGCTTGCCGCGATCGCAGCCCTTGCCCGAGTCCTTGCCCTTGCCGCCGATGCAGACGTCGCGGGCCTTTCCTCCGATCAGTCGATCGCTGGCCTTGCCCCCGATCAGCCTGTCCTTGCCGGGCCCACCCTTGAGGACGTCCTTGCCCTTGTCGCCGCAGAGGCGATCGGCGCCGGCGAGGCCGGAGATCCTGTCCCTGCCGCCCTGGCCGGAGATCACGTCGGCTCGGGGCGTGCCCGTGAGCGTGTCGCCGCCGGGTGTCCCGACGATCGTGGCGCGCCTGCCCCCGCAGTTGACCGGGATCGGTTGCCAAGTGGGAAGGGTGTCGGACGAGGTCGTGGTCAGCGGCGCCACGCCCGCGGAGCCGACCAGGTCGAGCGTGTAGAGGCCGGCGTTCGCTCCGCTCCTCTTGAAGACGAGTCGCGAGTTGTCGGGCGCGAACTCGGGGAACGTCTCGGCGTCGTCGCTGACGGCGACGGGCGTTTGCGACGAGCCGTCGGCGTTCATGACCAGGATCCCGACGTTGACGCCGTCCGTCCGTAACCAGCTGATCCGCCGGCCGTCCGGCGACCACGCTGCCGCGGTGTCACCGTCCGGGCTGCTGGTCAGCGGGACCTGGTTCGACCCGTCGGCGTTCATCACGTAGATCTCGAGGTCGCTTCCGTCGAAGCGCTCGAACGCGATCTTGGTGCCGTCGGGCGAGACCGCCGGGTCGCGGTCGATCAGGTCGTTGTTCGTGATGTTGGTCTGCGCCGACCCATCCCCGTTCATGACGTAGATCTCGTCGTCGCCGTCGGTGCTGCCGAACGCGATCCTGCCGTCGGGGAAGAAGCTCGGGGCCGAGTCGAGCACCGCGTTGTCGGTGATGTTGGTGGCGGTGCCGCCCGCGGCCGGCATCACGAAGATCTCCTGCTCGGGCGCAGGGCGCACCAGGGCGATCAGCTGACCGTCGTACGAGAAGGTGGGGGCGAAGTTGTTCCCGGTGCCCGTGGTCAGCGGGGTCTCGCCGGTGCCGTCAGGGTTCACCGCGAACAGGTTCGACTGCATCATGCCCGTGCTGCGCACGAAGGCGATCTTGCCCGGTAGCCCCGGAAACGCGGCCTGGCTGGGGGCGGTCAGCGGCCCTGCGGCGAACAACGTCGCGACCGCGACCGATGAGACCGCGAGCGCCACCGCCACGTATCGGCTACGAAGACTCCCCGCTGGCTGTTTCATCCCTCTCCAATCCGGTGGAACCGCGGAACGACTCTATACGGGAAACGGCGCCAACTCACGGATTCTCAATGCGCGTTTACCGGCATATAGCGGGGGTATTCCTTAAATAGACCGATTTCGTGATCGGCGCGATGTAGCTGAATCAAACTTCCTCGCGCCGGCCGAGAGCTTCGAAAGGACACGGATGTCCGCCGCGGGGAGCGCGGCTGACGCACCCACACATCTAGGAGAGAGAAAACCATGGCGCAATCGACCAAGACCAGGAAAAGCACGAGCACCGGCAAGCGATCGGGCTCGAGCCGCAGCAGCTCGAGCCGCAGCAGCTCCAACGGCCGGGCGAAGAGCTCGGGCACGCGGGCGAAGAGCTCGGGTAGCCGGGCGAAGAGCTCGAACGGCCGGGCCAAGAGCTCGAGCGCATCGCGTGCGCGGTCAACGGCACAGAGCCGCAACGGGTCCGCATCGTTCGCCGAGACCGCGATGGACAAGGCGAAGACGACGGGTCACACGGTCGCCGATGCGGCGTCCAAGGCGAAGACGCCGCTGATCGCAGGCGGCACCGCGCTGGCCGGGGTCGCCGCGGGCGCGCTGATCAAGAGCCTCGCCGGCGGCAACGGAAAGAGCCGGAGCCCGCTGAAGAAGCTGGGCGGGATGAAGCCGGCCGCGAACATCGACCTCGACACGATCAAGACCGTGGCCGACCGCGTCACCGCCTACGGCCAGCAGGCGAGCGACATCGCGAAGGCCGTCGAGAAGACGCAGAAGAAGCACTAGAGGGCTGGTACGGCGACGCGACGCTGAGCCGACAAACGGACGGGTGCAGCACCAATAGAGAGTCCTCCTTTGGCGGGAGGGCTCTCGTTGGTTCTAGGGGGCCCACTCCGGCTGCGGCAACGATCCTGATGTAGTCAGGTCCTACTTCTTGACGGTGAACGAGCGGGTCGCCGGGGTCGGGTCGGTGTTCCCGGCGGCGTCGGTGGCGCGGACGGCGAAGGTGTGGGCTCCCAGCTTGAGCGCCGGCGGGGTGTGCGTGCTTCCCGGCCCTGAGCAGGTCCCGAAGGCGGCGGAGTCGATCCGGCACTGGAAGGTCGAGCCCGCCTCGTTGGAGGAAAAGCCGAAGGTGGGGGTGGTGTCAGTGGTGGAGCCGCCGGGCCCAGAGACGATCGTCGTCTGAGGGGCGGTGGTGTCAACCGTGAACGAGCGGCTCGCCGGCGTCGCGTCGGTGTTCTGGGCCCCGTCGGTGGCACGGACCTCGAAGCTGTGGGTGCCCTGCGCCAGCGCCGGCGGGGTATGCGTGCTTCCCGGCCCCGAGCAGGGCCCGAAGGCCGCGGCGTCGATCCGGCACTGGAAGGTGGAGCCGGCCTCGCTCGAGGAGAAACCGAAGGTGGGGGTGGTGTCCTTGGTGGAGCCGGAGGGGCCGGAGACGATCGTCGTCTGAGGGGCGGTGGTGTCAACCGTGAACGAGCGGCTCGCCGGCGTCGCGTCGGTGTTCCGGGCCCCGTCGGTGGCACGGACCTCGAAGCTGTGGGTGCCCTGCGCCAGCGCCGGCGGGGTATGCGTGCTTCCCGGCCCCGAGCAGGGTCCGAATGCCGCGGCGTCGATCCGGCACTCGAAGGTGGACCCGGCCTCGCTCGAGGAGAACGCAAAGGTCGGGGTGGTGTCGTTGGTGGCCGCGGAGGGACCCGCGTCGATGGTTGTCTGGGGCGGGGTGATGTCCGCCGGCCGCGAGCGCTGTACGACCATTCGCCCGCCGTCCTGGACGATCGAGACGTTGTTGTCGGCCGCCCCCTCCAGGCTCTGCAGGTCCACGCCGTACATCACGAGGTTGAGATATCTCGTGCCGCTGATGCCTGAGGGAACCTGCCAACCGGTTGCCACATGGATCGGGAGCTCTGCCATGTAGGGATTCACCTCGGTGTGCTGGTCGAGATGAAGGTCGGTGCCCGTGGTGGCCGTGGGGCTGTCGGCGAGTATCAACGACGTGTGGATCGAAGCTCGGCGATCATGCGTCTCCACCTCCACCTCGGCCAGCGCCTCGACCAGGTCACCAGCGGCGAGGTCGCTGAGCGGAACGGAGTAGACGCTGACCGGAGTCTGCGCAACGACGTCGAGGGCGCTCGCCCCCTCGGAGGCGTCACCGCTGTTGGCGGTGTCCGTCACCCGGGTGGCCTGCTGTTCGGTGCGGTGGCGCAGGACGTGCATGAAGCTCTCTGGTTGCGAGAGCTTGATCCGGATGCCGTTGCCGTAGAGCTTGCAGGCCGAGTTCCCCAGGGTCCAGATACGGAGGACGACGTACATCGGACTTGTGTAGTCACGGTCGAGCTTCAAGGTGCCGGAGCTCGGCACCACGCCCTGCTCGAGTGTCTTGACGGTTCGGCTCCCGCGCCCGGTGAAGTTGTATCCGCCCTCGGTGCCTATCGCGGTGGCGCCGGTGAGGGAGTTCGGGCTCGGCGACAGGATAGAGCCGAGTGGCCAGCATCGCGTTGCAGCTCGGGTTGCTGCGAACGACGTCGCGCGCGTCCGCTTGAAGCTCGCTGTGAGCGCTGATGATGTCGCCGGTCTTGAGCGTTCCAACCGGCCGTGCGAGGGCGACCACGAACTGCGCCGGTTCGCCGGAGTAGGTGATCGGAGCGTCCGCCGGTGACGCCTCTGGCAGGCTCGGGCCGCTGAACTGCTCGGTTGAGTACGGCTTCGCGTCGGCGGGCGCCGCCGCCGGTACCGCCGATCGAAACGCGCTCAGATGGCCGCGGTTGTAGTACACGTCCATTCCGCAGTCGCGGGGCTGCTGCGGTGAGGGCAGGCTCGATCGCGGAAAGGTCCAGCACTCCGAGGGCGGGTCGGGCATGCTGGCCCACATCACGAGGTTGAGGTACGCGTTGGGCAGGTCAGCCTGAGCCGTGAAGGTGCCCGACTTCTCGAAGGTCCAGTGGTGCACCTCAGGCGTGACGTAGGTGCTCTGAGCCTCGGCGACCTCGATCCCCGTGGTCTCGTCGGGGGAGGTCGCGATCACCAGCGTCAGCCCCGTGCGTACGTCGTGGTACTTGTTGGTTCCGTTCGCGTCCTTGGTGACGAGGTCATTCGTGACCTCGACCTCCGACAGAGCCTTGATCGTCTCCCCGGCGCGGATGTCGCCGAGCGGAACCGACCGCACCGAGAACTGCTGGCCGAGTCTGAGCAATGTCCCGGGCTGTGGGACGCCGTTGATCACGTCGGTGTTGTTCGAGTGCATCGACGCGGACTTCGAGTAGCTGAGCACCTGCGCCTGGTCCGCGGGGGAGGCGGCCGCCGTCAGGGACCCGGCAGCCATGAGCAGCACGGCAAATGCCACCAGCACTGCGAGCTTGGTGCTGCGCCTCACGGTCATCGCTCCCTTTCGTGCCCCCGGAAGGGAGAGCGTACCGGGTGGGCGCCTATCCGGCGGGCCGCCGCCGCTTAGTCCGGCTGCGGGACGATGCGGATGTAGGGCTTCGGCGACTCCCAGCCGTCCGGGTACTTCTCCTTGGCCTCGTCGTCGCTGACCGAGCCGGCGATGATTACGTCGTCGCCCTGCTTCCAGTTGACCGGCGTCGCCACCTTGTGGTTGGCGGTCAGCTGCAGCGAGTCGATCACCCGCAGCACCTCGTCGAAGTTGCGCCCGGTGGTCATCGGGTAGACCAGGATCAGCTTCACCTTCTTGTCCGGGCCGACCACGACCACGTTGCGGACGGTCTGGTTGTCGGCGGGAGTGCGGTCGGCCGGATCGCCCTCGACGTCGGCCGGGAGCATGTCGTAGGCCTTTGAGACCTCGTAGTCCGAGTCGGCGATGATCGGGTAGTTCGGGGCGGTCCCCTGGGTCTCCTCGATGTCCTTCGCCCACTCCGCGTGCTTGTCGGACGGGTCTACCGAGAGCCCGATGATCTTGACGCCGCGCTTGTCGAACTCCGGCTTGGCGTTGGCCATGTAGCCCAGCTCGGTCGTGCAGACGGGCGTGAAGTCCTTGGGGTGCGAGAAGAGGACGCCCCAGCTGTCGCCGAGCCAGTCGTGGAACTTGATCCTGCCCTCGGTCGAGTCGGCCTCGAAGTCGGGGGCGGTGTCGCCGATTTTCAGAGCCATCGTTTCCTCCTTTGCGTTGCGGCGGGGTACACCTAGCTTAGGCTCTCGCGCGGTGAAGCCTCTCGGGAGCCAGCGGCAGGCGAGCGCCGCGATCTGCGTCGGGGCGGCCCTGCTGCTCGCCGGCTGCGGTGGCGGCGGCGGCGAGGACGGTTCCTCCCAGCAGGCGACCGAGGGGCCGAAGGTCTTCTTCACGGCAGGGGAGCAGTTCGAGCCCGTGGACACCGACTCGCCAGACGCGGGCCCGAAGACGGCCGTCCGTGAGCTGCTCGAGGGGCCGGCGCGCAAGCAGCGCGCGGCGGGCAAGGTCCCGATCGAAACCCAGATTCCAGAGGGCGCATCGCTGGAGGGGCTTGACGTTGCCGAGGACGGGACCGCGACGGTCAAGCTCTCGCCCGAGTTCGCCGGCGGCGTCCCCGCGGACGAGGCTGAGCGCAGCCGCGACCAGGAGGCCGACCTGGACGCGCGGGTGGCGCAGGTCACCTACACCCTGACCCAATTCGAGGGGATCGAGAACGCGCGGCTCATCTCGGGCGACACCGTGGTCGAGCCCAAGGTCGATCGCCGCGAGCTGGCGGCGCCGAAGCAGGGGCCGAAGCCGGTGGTCAGGGCAAGGGGACCGAAACTGCCGGGCACCCGCGCGGTCCAGACCAAGCTGGCCAAGCTCTCCTACCTGCCCAAGCGCGCGATCGACGGCGTGGCGGGCTACCAGACCGAGCAGGCGGTGATCGCCTTCCAGTCATGGGAGGGCCTGGACCGCGACGGTGACGTCGGCCCGATCACCGCCGAGGCGCTGCAGTCGGCGCGGCGGCCGAAGCCTCGCCGCGGCGGGCCGCCGAAGCGCCTCGAGGTCTATCGCGACAGGGGCGTGACCCTGCTGGTCGAGGGCGGGCGCACCAAACGGGCGATCCACACCTCCAGCGGGGCCCCGGGGACGATCACGCCGAGCGGCCGCTACGAGGTCTTCCGCAAGGAGCTGCGGTCGTGGTCGGTGCCGTTCCAGACCTGGCTGCCCTACGCGTCCTACTTCAACAACGGCATCGCCTTCCACGAGTACCCCGACGTGCCCACCTTCCCGGCCTCGCACGGCTGCGTCCGCGTGCCCGCGCCCGAGGCCAAGGGCCTCTACAAGTTCGCGGCGCTGGGTACGGCGGTCGTCGTCTACTAGAAGCCGACGGTGGCGACGACCGCGCGGTGGTCCGAGGGCCACGGGTCCACGACGATCTGGGCCTGCGGCTCGGCCTCGCCGACGATCGAGGCGTCCTCGACGGTGAGGTCGTCGCCGCGGGCGAAGACGAAGTCGATGCGGTCGTGGTGGTCCCACTTCACCGTCGGCTTGCTGGTCGGCGTCCAGGTGAAGGCGGGCCGCTCGACGGGGTCGGGATTCGCCTCGCGGTAGGCGTCCACGAAGCCCTCGTCCTCGATCGCCTGCGAGCTCGGCCAGTCGACCGCGATCGGCTGGTTGCCGGCCTCGACGGCCTCCTCGGTCCAGTCGCGGCCGGAAGGCTCGTTGAAGTCGCCGAAGACGAAAGCCGCATCGGCATCGTCGGCCTCGGCGAGATCCTCGCGGAGGAGCTCGATCGCCGCGCCGCGGGTCTCCTCGGCAGAGGCGACCGCCTGCTCGGCGGTGTCTATGAACGGCGCCTGCCCGTACTTGATGTCGAGCAGCTGGTAGGGCTGGTACGGAGCGTCGTCCAGATGGATATTGAAGGCGTAGACCGAGCGGCCGTCGACGTCAAGCTCGACCCCGAGGTCGTTGGGCGTCGGGCTCTTGATCGGATAGCGGCTGAGGATCGCGTTCGCCCACAGCGCCTCGTTCTCGGCCTTCTGCTCGTAGACCTCGTAGCCCAGCGCGTCGGCCAGGTCCTGGGCCACGCTCGGCCCGCGCGGCGGGCAGAACTCGGCCGTGCACAGTGGTCCCTCGAGGCGCGTCTCCTGGACCCCGATCACGTCGGCGTCCGCCGCCTCGATCGCCGCCACCGTCTCGTCGATCGGCTTCTTCTCGTTTGCGCCGCCGCCCCAGATGTTGAAGCTCATCGCCGTCAACTCGGTCTCTTCCGAGTCATCCCCGCAGGCGCTGAGCACCCCGCCGGCTCCGACCAGCACCGTCACCGCCGCGATCGCCGTCCAGGCTCGCTTCCCCATGAGTCGCCACCTCCTCCGTCAGCCCCTTGATTCGCGGTCCTACGGACCGCTCACGCGTCCGGGGGTGCTCGCGCCGCCACTCTATCGGCCGCAGCGATAGATTGAGTCCAGATTCAGCTTTCGCTGGAGGGGAGAGGAGCCGATGTCAAAGCACGATGTGGTCGTCGTCGGGGCGGGTCTCGCCGGGCTCTCGGCCGCGCGGGACCTGGCTGACGGCGGCGCCGACGTGATCGTGCTCGAGGCGCGCGACCGACCCGGCGGCCGGGTGGTGCAGACCCAGCTCGAGGACGGACGGCTGGTGCAGCTCGGGGGCGAGCTGACGGGGCCCTTCCAGGAGGCCTACCTCGGCCTGGTCGAGGAGCTCGGGCTGACGGTGGAGGCGTCGTTCGCCGACGACCCGGGGGAGGAGACGTTCATGCTCGCCGAGGGGCGCTTCGTCGGCGACGGCTACCCCTGGATGTCGGATGACGACCGCGCCAGTTACGCGGAGACCGAGGAGAAGTTCCGCGAGCTGACCCGCACCGTCGATCCCGATGACCCCTGGAAGCACCCCGAGGCCGAGAAGCTGGACCGGCTCTCGCTGGGCGCCTGGATGCGCGACGTGGGCGCGGCGCCGAACGCGGTCCGCATGCGCGAGCTGTTCGCGCTCGCGCTGTCCTCGGAGTCGATCGAGCGCACCTCGCTGCTGTCCGAGCTGCGCAAGCAGGCCGTCGCGGGCGCGACCGGCTTCTACGAGTACGAGAGCTGGGAATCCCAGCGGGTGGCCGAGGGCTCGGGAACCGTGCCGCTGCGGCTGGCCGAGGAGGTCGGTGCCCACCGCATCCGCTACGCGGCGCCGGTGGACCGCATCCGGGTCAGCTCGTCGGGCTGCGTCGTGATCGGCCGCAACGGCGATCGCTTCGAGTGCGGCGCCGTCGTCTCGGCCGTCCCCGCCGGGCCGCTGCGGGACATCCACGTCGAGGGCGTCTCCGATGAGCGGCTGGGATCGCTGCACCGCCAGCGCCACGCCCTGGCCGCCAAGACCGTCTTCACGTACGACAAGTCCTTCTGGCATGAGAACGGCCAGAACGGCGAGGTCTATGGCGAAACGGGGATGATCGGCGGCGTCTGGGCCCAGGTGGACGGCATCCTCTCCACGCTGACCCCGCCCGAGCGGCTGGCGCCCCTGCTCGCCACCCCGGAGCACCTGCTCCAGGAGCAGCTGACCGCCGAGCTGGTCGCGGCCCTCGGTGACGGCGCAGCCGACCCGGGCCGGGTCTTCATGCGGCGCTGGGGCGTCGATCCCTGGACCCAGGGCTACATCACCCAGTGGCGCCCGGGCGACGTGATGGCCGTGGGCCCGCTGCACGGCACCCACGAGCCGCCCTTCTACGTCTGCGGCTCGGACCAGTGGGTCTGCGGCTACATGGAGGGCGCGGTCAGGACCGGCCGCGGCGCCGCCGCCGCGGCGCTCGCGGAACTCTAGCGCACCGTACCATCAGCGCTCTGCCTCGCCACCTGAACTTCGCCAACGTCGTCTCGGTCATCGCCCTGTTCGTCGCGCTCGGCGGCGGCGCCTACGCGGCCGGTAAGCTTCGGGTCCAACAGCGTCGGCTCGAAGCAGGTCAAGCCCGACAGCCTCGACGGCCGCGACGTCAACGAGGCGAAGCTCGGCCAGGTGCCTTCCGCGGCCGACGCCGGATCGCTCGACGGGGTGGACTCGTCAGCGCTCGCGCGCAGCGGGCCCCTCGACTGGACCCCGTCGACGAGGCCCACCAGAGCCGCGAACCCGCCGGGCCAGTTCACCTGCCTCCACAGCGACGGCGTCGTCTGCGACGAGCACTTCCAGAACTTCGACGGGCCGGGGGGCCACGCGAGCGCCGCCTTCTCCCGGGACGAGTTCGGGATCGTCCACCTGCAGGGATCGATCGCGGTTCCGACCAACAGCGGCACGGTCGTCACCCTGGGGCCGATCTTCGTCCTGCCCGCCGGCTTCCGCCCGGCCGAGCGCCATTCGTTTCGCGGTGCTCGAGAACGGCGTCGGCCTCAACCGCATCGACGTCGGCGCCGACGGCTCGGTGACTCTCGGCAGCGGCTACGTGGACGGGGACTGGTTCTCGCTCGCAGGCATCAGCTTCCCGGCGGCGCCCTGATGAGGGCGCTGTCGATCGCCGCGCTGCAGACCGCGCCGGTGTTCGGCGACCCCGGTGCGACGCTGGCCCAGCTCGCCGAGCGGCTGCCGCGGGTGCGCGGGATCGCCGGCCACGCCCAGCTCGTGGTCCTGCCCGAGCTCTACCTGGCCGCGGTGCCCCAGCTGCTCGACGAAGGCGGCGGCTACGCCGAGAAGGTCGCGGTCGAGATCCCCGGCCCGCTGACCGAGCGCCTGGGCGAGCTGGCCCGCGAGGCGGGCGTCTGGCTCGTCGCCGGCTCGGTCTACGAGCGCACCGCATCGGGCCTGATCCACAACACGGTGCCCGTGCTCTCGCCTGAGGGCGACCTGGTCGCCACCTACCGCAAGGTCTTCCCGTGGCAGCCCCACGAGTCCACCGAGCCCGGCGGCGAGTTCGTCACCTTCGAGATGCCCGGGGTCGGCAGGGTTGGGCTGGCGATCTGCTACGACGGCTCCTTCCCCGAGACCTTCCGCCAGCTCGCCTGGCTGGGGGCCGAGGTCGTGATCCAGCCCGCGCTGACCACGACCGCCGACCGCGAGGCCGAGCTGGTGATGGCGCGCGCCAACGCGATCGCCAACCAGCTCTACGTCGTCAACCTGAACGCCGCGCAGCCGGCCGCGCTGGGCCGCAGCCTGATCGTCGATCCCGAGGGGCTGGTCCGCCTGCGGGCGGGGGAGGGGGAGGAGCTGCTGACCGACGTGCTCGACCTCGACGCCGTCGCCCGCGTGCGCGAATACGGCACCGGCGGGGTCAGTCGCATGTGGGAGCAGATCATCCGTACCGGCCCGGGGATCGAGCTGCCCATGTATGGCGGCGACGGCGGCAGCGTGCGCCCGCCCCAGACGCCCGAATAGGATCCGCCCGCCCAACGAGGAGAGGAGAGCCGGGATGGCGAGCGTGGAGGGTGTGAACGGACCGATCGACGCCGACGAGCTCGGTCTGACGCTGATCCACGAGCACTTCTTCTCGGGCGACGAGGCGGTGACCGCGCAATGGCCGCACGCCCGTGACCGCGACCAGGAATGGACCCTGGCGATGGAGTCCGCCGATGCCGTCAAGTCCCACGACGTGAAGACCGTGGTGGAGCCGACGGCGATGATGCTGGGACGCGAGGTCTCGGTCCTGCAGCAGCTCGCCTCCGAGACCGGCCTGCAGATCGTCGCCTGTACCGGGATCTACACCTACGACCACCTGCCGATGTTCCTCACCACGCGCGACGCCGACTTCATCGCGGGCCTCTATGTCCACGACGTCGAACAGGGGATGCAGGGCACGGATGCCAAGGCGGCCTTCATCAAGTGCGCCGCCGACGAGCCGGGGATCACCGAGAACGTCGAGAAGCTGCACCGCGCCGCCGCGCGCGCCTCGCTGCAGACGGGCGCACCGATCATGGCCCACTCGCGCCCGGCCTCTGACACGGGCCCGGCGCAGGTGGACATCTTCCTCGAGGAGGGCGTTGCGCCCGAGAAGATCCAGATCGCCCACACCGGCGACAGCGACGACCTCTCCTACATCGAGGGCCTGCTGGACAAGGGCGTCTACATCGGCATGGACCGCTACGGGCTCGACATCTTCCTGCCCACCGACAAGCGCAACGCCACTGTGCTCGCCCTGCTGGAGAAGGGATACGCCGAGCGCATGTTCCTCTCGCAGGACTTCGACATCCCGATCGCGGCGGGCCTCGACTGGTACCCGCCCGAGATGGTCGAGCAGCTCGAGCCCGTGGCCAAGGACTGGAGCATGACCTTCCTGTTCGAGTCGGTGATCCCGACGCTGAAGGAGTCCGGGATGACCGACGAGCAGCTCGAGACGATGCTGGTGGAGAACCCGAAGCGGTGGCTCGCTCGCTGAAGGCGCCTTGAAGCGCGTCGCCGTGATCGGCGCCGGCTACGCCGGACTTGCGGCGGCCGACGCGCTGCGCGCCGGCGGCGCCGAGGTGACGGTGCTGGAGGCCCGCGACCGGGTCGGCGGCCGCGTCTGGTCGGTGCCGTTTGAGGGCGCGACGATCGAGCGCGGTGCCGAGTTCATCCTGCCGGGCTATGAGGTGATGGAGGAGCTGGCGGCGCGCTTCGGGATCCCGCTTGTCCTCAAGGGCACCCCGTACGGGCGGCGTATCCCGGTCGGCGAGGAGTCGGTCGGCTGGTCGGACCTGGAGGCCGCGTTCGAGCGCATCGGTGCCGGCCCGCCGCAGGATGCCGCCAACGCGGGCGAGGCGATCGACTCCCTGCTGCTCGAACCGCCGCTCTCGGCGCTGATCAAGACCAGGGTCGCGATCTCCAACGGCCATCCGGTCGAGGACCTCGAGGTCTCGGTGCTGGAGGAGGGCGCATCCACCTTCGGGGACTTCGACAACTTCACGCTCGAGGGCGGGAACATGCGCCTGGCCGACGCGCTCGCCGAGGAGCTCGGCGACGCGATCCACCTGGAGTCACCGGTGCGGCGCGTGAGCTGGTCCGAGGGCTCCGTCACGGTCTCCACCGGTGACGCCGAGGTGGAGGCAGACGGCGCCGTGATCGCGATCCCGACCCGGCCCCTGGCGGAGGTTGAGTTCGACCCGCCGCTGGAGGGCGCGACGGCGGACGCGCTCGCTGGGGTGGAGTACGGGCAGAACGCCAAGCTGTTCCTGCCGATGCGGGCCCCGGCCGAGCCCAGCGCGATCATGTCCGTCGCCGGGCACTTCTGGTCCTACACCCAGCTCGGCGCCGACGGCGAGCCGGCGCCGTTCCTGACCGGCTACACCGGCACGACCGCGGCGATCGAAACGCTCACCTCCGGCGGCGCCGAGACCTGGATCAAGCCGCTGACCGCGCTGCGCGCGGAGCTCGAGGTCGACGACGATCCGGACGCGGCGCTGCTGTCCACCTGGCACGACGACCCCTGGGTGCGGGGCGCCTACTCGGCGCGAAGCGTCTCCTCGCCCCTGCGCGATGACGACTTGGCCCAGCCGATCGGCCCGCTGCACTTCGCCGGGGAGCACACCGCCGGTGAATGGCACGGGCTGATGGAGGGCGCGCTCCGCAGCGGCCGCCGGGCCGCCGAGCAGATTCTCGAAACCCTAGGGGCGCCGGGCCAGCGCGGCCTCGATCTGCGCGAGTTGGGCCTCGATGCCGGCGCTCACCACTTCGCACAGCTCCAGCACGGTGGGGTCGCTGATGCGGTAGATCGAGCTCGTCCCCTGCTTTCGCCTGGCGACGAAGCCCTCGGCGCGAGCGCCCCCAGGTGCTTGGAGACGTTCTGCTGGGAGCCCTCGATCCCCTCGGCGATCTCGCCCACCGATCCCTCGCCGCGCTGGCGCAGCTGGTTCAGGACCCGCAGGCGAGTGGGGTCCGAGAGCGCCTTGAATCGGCGCGCAATCAACTCCGCGTTCTGCTACGTTCAGCTCGATCGCCATCTTGTGATCCACGTACCACTTTACAACTGTAAAGTTGTGTTAGCGTGCAGTTGCAATGTTCAGAGTAGCGACCAGCCCAGCAGAACTCGGCCCGATCGGCCGCTTGGGGCGCTTCGCCGCCACGCACCGGGCCTGGGTGTTCGGGACGTGGGCGGTGCTGGCGGTGGTCCTGGGCGCGCTGCGCCCCAGGGTCGAGCACGCGCTCTCGGGCGCCGGCTGGCAGGCGAACGGCTCCGAGTCGGTGCGAGGCGCGAGGCGATCGACAGCAGCTTCGGCGGCAACGGCGCCTACGCGATCCAGGTCGCGATCCACTCCGGAGCGTTTCCAGAGCCTCCGATCCGGCCTTCGCCCGCGCCGTCGGGGACACGCGCGAGACCCTGGCCGCCGACCCGGCGGTCAGGCGCGTCCTCCGCCCCCGGCGGCGCGATCTCGGCCGACGGGCACACGGCTCGTGATCCAGGCAGGGGCGGCGGCCGACCCCGACGCGATGGTCGAGGCCGCTGTCGGACCTGAAGGCCGAGCTGGCGGCTGACGCGCCCAAGGGCGTCGAGGTCGACTTGACCGGCGCCTCCGGCATGTGGTCGGACTTCAACGAGGCCAACAAGGAGGCGATGCTCAAGTCCGAGCTCATCTCCTGGCCCGTCACGCTCGCGATCCTGCGTGCTGGCCTTCGGCTCGCTCGTCGCCGCCGGGCTGCCGCTGATGCTGACCATCCTCGGCCTCGTCGCCTCGGCCGGCGTCGCTCTACCTGGGAACCGCAGATCGTCGCCGATCTCGATCTGGGCGATGAACTTCGCGCTGATGTTCGCCCTCGCGCTGGGCATCGACTACGCCCTGTTCATCGTCATGCGCTTCCGCACCGCGTACTTCGGCTCAGCCGCTTCAGCTCGATCGACGCGGTCGGCCGTGACGATGGACACGGCCGGCAAGGCGGTGCTGTTCTCCGGCGATCACCGTGCTGATCTCGCTGTCGGCGGTGATGCTCGTCCCCAGCCCGGCGTTCCGATCGATCGCGCTCGGGATCATGGTCTCGGTCGCCTTCGTGCTGGCGGCGACGCTGACGCTGCTTCCGGCCGTGCTCGCCAAGCTCGGGCCGCGCGTGGACAAGCTCGCCCTGCCCTGGGTGCACAGCGGCGAGCACCGCTCGCCCCGTTTCGCGCGCTGGGGCCGGAGCGGCTGTGGCGCCGCCCGCTGCTGTTCGGCGGCGTCGCGCTGGTCGCTGCTGGTCGGGCTCGACGCTGCCGGTGCTGCGGCCTGGACACGGGCATGCCCTCGATCAAGGTCGTGCCCGAGGACGACAGCTCGCGGCGTCGGCTACGAGCAGATCCAGGCCGCCTTCGGCGCGGGCGCGCCCGGCGCGCTCCAGGTCGTCGCGCCGCGGCTGAGCGCCGCGCGCGGCGGGCGAGGCCGCTGGCTGCAGACGCCGGCATCGCCTCGGTTACAGCCCGCGCAGACCGGCGCCGGCGGCACGGCGCTGGTCCACGGCGGTCCCCTCGCAGCGGCCCGTCCGAGCGCCGACGTTCGGGGACACGGTCGACCGCGCTGCGCGACGACCTTCCCGCCGGCGCACTGGTCGGCGGGCGGCCGCCGAGAACCACGACCTCGAGCGGGCGCTGGCCGCGAAGACGCCGCTCGTGATCGGCGTCGTGCTCGCGCTCGGCTTCCTGCTGCTGCTGGTCGCGCTTCCAGGCGCCGCTGATCGCGGCGATCGGGGTGCTCGCGAACCTGCTGGCGACCGGGCGGCCTTCGGCGTCGCGCACCCTGATCTTCCAGGACGGGCACCTCGCCGGCCTGCTCGGCTTCGAGTCCCAGGGCTTCCTCGACGCCTGGGCGCCCGTCTTCTTCTTCGCGATGATCTTCGCGATCGCGATGGACTACACGGTGTTCCTGCTCTCCTCGGCGCGGGAGCACTGGGAGCAGCACGGCGACGCGCGCGAGGCGATGGTCGTAGGGTGGCGCGCTCCGGCCGGGTCATCCTCGCCGCCGGCAGCCGTGATGGTCGCCGTCTTCTTCACCTTCGCCCTCTCCGGGCCGCTGCCGCCGAAGGAGATGGGAGTGATCCTCGGCGTCGCGTGCTGCTCGAAACTTCCAGGTCCGGCTCAACCTGCTGCCCGTGTTCATGCGGCTCGCGGGCGGCGCCGCCTGGTATCTGCCCCCGTGGCTCGGCCGGGTGCTGCCCGAGATCCGCTTCGGCCACGGTGAATCCACGGTCGCCACCGAGCAGTCCGGAGGCCGGCGCGGCCGAGCGGCTGCTCCCTCGGCCTACGCGACCTCGAAGGCGACCTCGTCCACGTAGCACCAGTACCAGTCCTCGCCCGGCTCGAGCGAGCTCACGATCGGGTGGCCGCTGTCGGCCGCGTGCGAGCTCGCGTGGCGGTTCGGCGAGCTGTCGCAGCAGCCGATCTTGCCGCACTCGCGGCAGAGCCTCAGGTGCACCCAGCGGTCGCCGGTCTTCAGGCACTCCTCGCAGCCGGGGATCTCGTCGGGCACTTCTACTTTGATCGTGTCGAGATGCGTGCAGGTGGCCATACCCACATCAAAGCAACCGCGTCAAGTCGCGTGAGCCCGACCGCGCCCGCCGACGCGGTCGGGCTCAACGCGCGCATCCCGGAGGGGACGCTATGCCGTAGCGGAATCCGCCCTCATCGCCAGCATGATGCTGACCACGAGGATCCAGAGGGCGGTGCCGATGACTCCGGCGAAGCCGATCGGCGTCACCGAGATGACCGCAAACAGAATCGCGGCCCAGCCGAGCCACTTCGGCAGTGCCCCGTGGCGAATGACCGACAGCCCGGCTGCCAGGGAGAGGATCATCGCGCCCAGGCCGATCGGGATGTAGTCGTTGTTCCAGAGGGCGTTCAGCGTCTGCACGCCGACCGGATCGATGTCGTCCACGGTCTCGACCAAAGCGACGCTGAGGGTGGCGTCGAACGCGGCGCCTACCGCGACGATCGTCGCTCCGGCCAGCACGACCGAGGAGAGCATGTGCCCCTCTCCCTCTGCCGCCCGAAGCACCTTTCTCAGGTAGCCCCCGAACAGCACGAGCAGCGTGGCCGCCACCATCGACAGGGAAACGCCGATCCAGACCTGGCTCTCGTTGTCGGTATAGAAGTCGACGATCTCCTGGGCGGAATCGTCCTGCGCGGGCGGCTCTCCCGCGACCACGAAGCTGAGAATCAGAAAAACCACGAAACCGACGCCCGTCAGGGCGCCGAGCCTGTTCGCGCTCATTGCGTCTCCCTTTCGTTTTTCCCTTCGCGCGACGCCCCGAACGGGCGCCGCGGCGCCGCCTTGGGCGCCGCGGCGCAGTATCCCAGCGGCTACGGACCTCTCCTTAGCCGCCCGGCGTGTAGCTGACCAGCTCCTCGCGGCCCGAGCCGGTGAGGTCGATGGTCAGCAGCGGGCCTACGCCCTTGGCGAAGAACTTGTTCTCCACCTGCTGCGGGTCGCCTAGTGGGTTCACGTCCTGGGTCTGCAGGACGTTGTCGTAGCGCCCGGCCGGGACCTCGACCTGCAGTGCGAATCCGAGCACCGAGGCGAAGTCCTCGGCCTCGCCCTCCAGGTACTCCTGGCGATATTCGAGCCCCGGCTGCGGGTCGCCCGGCATGATCACGCCGGGCTCGGCGCCGTCGACGCCTGCTTCGAACGAGCCCTCGCGCGAGACGACTTTGCCGTTCTCGTACTCGGCCGTGTCCTCGCCGAGGTACCAGATAGTGCCGTCGGCGTCCTGGGCGTACCAGTCGTCGGTGATCTCGACGGGCTCGCCGGCTCGGCTGACCTCGTCGTGGACGACTCGCGCCTCGACGCCGTTGGCGATCTGTCTGGTCTGGTCGGTGACGGTGACCACGACCTTGAGCTCCCCCTCGGGGTCCTGCTCTCTGTAGACCCACTCGCTACCGACGGCCATCGGCCAGTAGGGGTTGGTGATATCGGCCGTGAACTCTGCAGGATCGAGGTTGGCCGGCTCGCTGCCGGTCGGCAGCGAGGAGCTGCCGCCGGAGTCGCCGTTGCCCTCGTCGTCGTTGCCGCAGGCCGTCACCATCAGCGCCGCGGCCAGGACGGCTAGGGCGGCGATCGGCCTGCTGATTCGTTTGCTCCTGCTGCTCCTCATTCGAATCTCCCTTCGGTCCTGGCCGTCGCAACCCGGCTCAGTTGACACGTCGTCGTCAGCCTCGTTGACCTCGGTGAGAGTGTGATGAGGGGTGGATGAACCGCAGATGAGAACAGGAACGGCCCGCCGGTCTGGCGGGCCGTTCCTCTCGCTACCGCGTTGGCGGCGGGCTAGCCGCCCGGTGTGTAGCTGACGAGCTCGGCGTGGCCGAGATTCCCGTCGGTGTGCAGGCTCAGCAGCGGTCCCACGCCGGGGGCGTAGAACTTCAGCTCCTGGACCTTGGGCTCCGTCGGCACCAGGTCGCGCGTCATCAGCACGTCCTTGGCGTAGAACCCGAACGGGACCTGGACCTGCTCCTGGCCCACGGTGACGACCGAGGCCTTGTCCTCGGCCTCGCCCTTGTAGTACTCCTGGCGATAGGACAGCCCCGGCTCGGGGTTAGCGGGCATCGCGATCCCGGCCTGGGCGCCGTCGACGCCGGCCTCGAAGGAGCCGGTCCTCGGCCCGGGCTTGCCGTTGACGTACTCCTGGGTGGCCTCGCCCATGTACCAGACGTTGCCCTCGGAGTCCTGGGCGTACCAATCGTCGGTGACCTCGGTCGGCACGCCGTTCTCGGTGACCGTGTCCCGGACCACCACAGCCTCGACCCCGTTGGCGATCGTCTTGGTCTCGTTTGTGACCTCCACGACGACCTTCTGATCGGCGCCCAGCTTGTCGCCGCCGCTATAGACCCACTTGCTGCCCGGTGACATCGGCCAGTACGGGTTGGTTATCTCGGTGGTGAACTCCGCCGGATCGAGCTTGACCGACTCGCTGCCCTGGGGCAGGCCCTGGTTCGCCGCCGCCTGTGCGGAGGGCGCCTCGGGCCCGCTGCCGCCGCCGCCACAGGCGGCGACCGACGTGGTCGCCACGGCGATCAAGGCCACGACGGCGATCGACTTCTTGATCCTGTTCCTCATCTGAATCTCCCTTCATCTGACCGGCGAATCCCGGTCGTGTTGTCTGACCGGGCCACCCTCCAGAAGCGGGATGAGGGTTCGGTGAGGATTCGGTGAGAAACAGATGAGGTCGATTTTCAGGGGAATGGCCGGATCTCACGCCCGACTCATGCTCATTTCATCGCCCCGCGCTACGACAGCCGTTGCAACACCAAGCAATCCGAAGGGACGCTCATGAAGATCAATCGCAAGGTCCTGATCGCCGGCATCGCTGTGCTCGCGCTCGCGGCCGGGGGGATCGGGATCGCCTATGGCGTCGGCGGCGAGTCCGAGGAGCAGGTGACGGGCGCGAATGCCGACAAGGCCAAGGCCGCCGCGCTCGACCAGGTCGGTGGCGGCACCGTGCTCGAGGTCGAGAAGCAGGACGGCGACGGCGACGGCGTCTACGAGGTCGAGGTTCAGCGCCCCGACGGCTCGCAGGTAGAGGTTCACGTCAGTGGTCAGTTCGACTCGGTCGGAACCGCCGCGGATGACGACAGCGGCGGCGAGGACGAGTCGGGCGAGGGCGAGGAGAACGAGGGCAGCGAGTAACCGCCGTCGACTCGCAGCTCCAAGCGCAACGACAAGGGCCCGCCATCGGCGGGCCCTTGTCATCGATCAGGTGCGGGATGCGAGGGGGGCCTACTGGCCACCCTTCTCGTCCTCGCCACCCTTGTCGGCCTCGCTGCCCACGACGTTGAAGTCGCGGTCGAGCTGGACGTCGGTCTGACTACCGTCGTCGAGGGTGACCTCGACCTCGTAGTAGCTCTCCTCGTCGCCGACCTCGGTGTCCGAGACCGAGCCCTGGCCCGTGTGGGCCAGCGCCGCGGCGCTCGCCTGCTCCAGGGCAGGACCGTTGATGGGCTTCTCGCTGTCGTCGCCGAGCGGGCCGGCTCCGGTGGCGCTCGCGATGGCGGCGCCGCCGGCGCCCAAGGCCGCCACGCTGGCGGCCACGGCGATGATCTTCTTGTTGCGGGTCATTTGATTCTCCTTTCGTCCAGGTTCTGGACTGGGGTTTCGATTACGCCCGCAACTTTGGAGGGGGCGGATGGGATGGCCGTTAGGCGGCGGTGAGAATCGTCTTTAGGAAAGCGCTCAGGCGCCTGTGGCCGGGATCGTGAGCACGATCCGAGCCCCGTCCGGGCGCACCTCGCCGCCGTGCGCCCGCGCGATCGCGCGCACGATCGCCAGGCCCAGACCGGCGCCTCCCCCGGTGCGGCCCTCGTCGGCGCGGGTGAAGCGCTCGAAGGCGCGATCCTCGAACCCCGTCCCCAGGCCGTTTCCCTCGTCGGCGACCCAGAGCTGGGCGCGGTCGCCGTTCGCTGAGGCTCCCAGGCTGATCCGCCCCTCGCCGTGGCGCAGTGCGTTGTCGACCAGGTTGCCCATCGCCTGCTCGATCCGGAGCGGATCGAGCTCGGCGCCCGCGCGCGCCGGCGCCTCGACGCTGATGGAGCGTCCGGCTTCCTCGGCGCGCTGTTGGAAGCGGCCGCTGACGCGGTCGAGCAGTTCGTGCAGCTGGACCGGCTCACGCTTGATCGGCAGTCGGCCCTGGTCTGAGCGCGCGATCACCAGCAGGTCATCGGCAAGGCGCGAGAGGCGGTCCACCTCCTCGCCCGCCGAAACGATGGCCGCGCGCAGCTCCGCGGGCGATCGCTGCTGGCGCTCGGCCAGCTCCAGCTCGGTGCGCAGGATCGCCAGCGGGGTCCGTAGCTCGTGGCTGGCGTCGGCGACGAATACCCGCTCGCGGTCAAGCGAGGCCTCGATCCGGTCAAGCATCGTGTTCAGCGTGGCGCCGAGGTCGTGGATCTCGTCCTCGGCGCGCGGGAGGGGCAGCCGCTCGCCGCTGCGCTCGAGGGTGATCTCGGCCGCGCGGCGCCGCATCGCCTCGACCGGCGCAAGGGCGCGGCCGGCCAGCACGTAGCCGAGTCCTGACGCGACCAGAAGCGCGATCGGGCCCCCGACCAGGAACGATCCCGCGAGCCCGGCGAGCGCCTCTTCGCGGTCACCCGTGGAGGCTCCGGCGACGACTACATACTCGGTGCGACCGGAGTCGGCGGCCTGGGCCAGGATCCTGGTCTGACCCTCGACCCCTTCGACCGTGCGGTCACCGGTCAGGACCGGCCCGCCATCGGCGGCGGCGAGTTCCGCGGAGCTCAGGGGCTGTGGAGATCCGGGCGGCAGGGTGGACGCGACCACGCGACCCTCCGGGGTCAGGACCATCGAGAAGCCCTCTTCGCCCTCGAGCAGGTTGCTGCTCAGTTCCGGAGGCCTGCCGGTGCTCTCCACGAGCGATGCCAGGTTGTCCGAGCGGGAGCGCAGCGAATTCTCGAGCGTCTCGTTGAGATCACTGCTGACGCGCTCGTAGACGAAAAAGCCGGCCAGGACCAGCACTACGACCATCGCGGCGGCGAAGGCCGCGGTCAGCTTCGCCCTGATCGAGAGGCGGTCCACCGTCAGTCGTCCTTCTTCATGCGGTAGCCGGCGCCGCGGACCGTCTCGATGCTCTCCTTCTTGAAGGGTCGGTCGACTTTCTGACGCAGGTAGCGCACGTACACGTCGACGACGTTGGAGCGGTTCTCGTAGTCGTAGTCCCACGCGTGCTCCAGCAGCTGGAAGCGCGACAGCACCTCACCGGGACGCCGCATGAACACCTCGAGCAGGCTGAACTCCTTGGCCGAGAGCGAGATCTCCGTCTCTCCCCGCCAGACCTGGCGGGTGGCCGGGTCCATGCGCAGGTCGCCGATCTCGAGCAGCACCGGGCGTTCGACCGGGCCCCGCCGGGCCAGAGCGCGCAGCCGCGCCAGCAGCTCCGAGAACGAGAACGGCTTCGTCAGGTAGTCGTCGGCGCCGCCGTCGAGGCCCGCGACCCGGTCCTCGACCGAGTCGCGCGCGGTCAGCATCAGCACCGGCGACCAGACGCCGTCGTCGCGCAGGCGCCGGCAGGTCTCGAAGCCGTCGATGCCCGGCAGCATCACGTCGAGCACGATCGCGTCGTACTCCGTGGCGCCGGCGCGCGGGATCGCGTCCTCGCCGTTGTGGGTGACGTCGACCGCCATCCCCTCCTCCTGCAGCCCGCGCCGGATCAGCGCGGACATCTTCACCTCGTCTTCGACGACCAGAACTCTCATCGGATGAGCCTCATTTACGCAGGCTTCCAGCGTCAGATGAGAATCCGATGAGAGCCGGGCGGCCCTAGCCCTTCTTGCCCTTTTTCTTCTTCTTCTTCTTCTTCTTCTTCTTCTTCTTGTGGGGCTTGCAGCGGCTGCTGCCGTCCGGGTGCTTGACGCCCGAGCTGCAGAGGTAGTCGTTCAGGAAGCGCGGGCTCGTGGTCATGATCCCGTCGACGCCCAGACCGACGAGCTTGCTGTAGCTCTCGACGGTCTCATCGTCATCGCCGTCGGTCCAGATGTGGACGGCGTAGCCCTTGGAGTGCGCGTCGTAGGACCCCATCAGCAGCTCGGGGACCAGGATGCCGCCGAACACCGGCGGCACCTGGAAGGCGACGGGGTCGGGCACGAGCGGCTCGCTCAGGATGATGTGGTTGTAGAGCGACTCGAGACTCGGGGCGCGGTACACGTGCGGGGCGAGCGAGGCGAACTCGACCATCGGGTCCTGGGCGAAGGAGACCGCGATCAGGTCGTCGCGCAGGCGCCGCTTCGGCTTGCGGCACTTCGCGGCCGTCGCCGCGCCCTTGGCCTTTGCCTTCGCCTTGCAGCGCTTGAACTTCTTCTTCTGTTTGCCGGTCAGCTGGCGGTAGGTGTCGTTCAGGGTCGCCGCCAGCGCCTTGGTCGTGGGCGATGTCAGGTCGAGGTCGTCGCAGAGCTCGCCCGGAGGCTGGCCGTCGCCGTTGCCGCAGGTCTCGTCGTAGGGGTTCGGCGGGTCATAGCTCTTCGGCATCTTGATCTCGATGTTGATCGGGGTGAAGGGGAAGGCCTTGAGCACCTCCGCCAGCGTCGGGACCCGGAAGTCCTCGGCCGTGTAGCCCTTCGGCGCCGCCTTGGCGCCGGTGCGGATGTCGCGGAAGGGGTAGGCCGAGTCCGGCAGCGAGTAGTCGTGGGAGTAGGTGTTGGGGCGGAACCAGTAGCCGGCGTCGAGCGCCTGCACCTCGGCCAGCGTCATGTCGCGGATCTGCGAGGCGGGGCGCTGGAGCTCGGTCGAGGAGTTCGGCCCGGGACACAGCGAGGGCAGGCATGAGGTCCGCGTGAAGGTGTCGTCGTGCAGGACGACCAGCTGCCCGTCCTTGGTCAGGTGCACGTCGAGCTCGAGCATGTCGGCGTGGGCCTCGTTGACCGCCGACTTGAACGCGTACATCGTGTTCGACGGCGCCTCGTCCTCGCCGCCCTGATGGGCGATGTTGAGGAAGCGGTTCTCCAGCCACGGGTTGGGCGTGACGGCAGCGCTTGCGCTGCTCGCCGCCAATGCCGTCCCCGCCACTGCGACCGCGATGACCGCTGCGATCCTTGCCCTCACCGCCGGCAAGGTTACGCGACCGCGCCTCTTGCGGCCCCTAGCTAGGCAGCTTGCTTGCTGCCGCGCTTCGGCAGCTTGCCCGAGGCCTTCAGGCCCTGGCGCGCCTTGCGCACGTGACCGGTGGAGCAGTTGGCCCGCTTGGCGATCACGACGTCGGACTCGTCCGGGGTGCGAAGCAGCTCGAACTCCATCAGCGCCTCGCGGCGCGACGCCCAGCCGTCGGCGCCGCGGCCCGAGGCGGCGCGATCCATGACCCGCTCGCGCTGACAGCGCAGGCAGATCCACTTGTTGCTCTTCTTGACCCAGCCGTCGGGCTGCACGGGCGCCCGGTTCGCGGCGAAGCTGACGCTGACCTTGCAGTCAGAGCAGCGCCATGAGCGCGAGCGGGGCGCCTTGATGGGCGCAATGTCCTGTGTGGTGGCCTCGGGCATAGTTATTACCTCCGCGGGTCGAAAGAAGCGTTCGCGAAGGTGCCGATCAAGCGGTGACTCGCGAAACACTGCAGATTCTGTCGAGGCCCTGGACCTCGACGCTTACGCATAACAAGGTATCAAAGTAGCCGGATGACCACCGTCGAGATGATGGATTTCGTGCCTGAGCCGGCCTCGGGGCGCGTGTTCGAGGCCTCGCTCACGCCTGAGGTCGCCGACGTCACCGGCACCGGGCGCTCGCGCCTGGACGCGATCGCCCGCTGGCTCCAGGAGATCGCCCGCGGGGACCTGCAGGACGCCGGATTCGACGGGGTGGGGGTCTGGATCGTGCGCCGGACCAGGATCAGCGTCGGAGCCTTCCCGCGCTACGGCCAACGCCTGTCGCTGAGCACCTTCTGCAGCGGCATCGGCCGCTTCTCGGCCGAGCGACGGACCTCGATCCGCGGCGAGGGCTCCGAGGTGCAGGCGGTCAGCCGCTGGATCTGCTTCGACCCGCAGGGACGGCGCCCGCAGCGCTTCTCCGACGAGTTCCGCCACGCCTATGCCGAGACGGCCGGCGAGCGCGACGCCAACGTCCGCGTCCGCCACCCGGATCCCCCCGAGGGCGCGGAGCGGGAGCCGTGGCCGTTTCGCGCCACCGACCTCGACATCGCCGGGCACGTCAACAACTCGCACTACTGGGCCCCGCCTGAGCAGGGGTTTCTGGGCGCGGCCGAGCCCGAGAGCTTCGACGGCGAGGTCGAGCACCGCGATCCCGCCCTGCCGGGGCCGGCGGCGCTGCTGAAGGACGGTCCCATGCAGTGGATCGTCGGCTCCACAGGCGAGGTCCACGCCTCCATCCTGCGCGCTGGCCGCTAGGCTGCCGCCTCCAGGGACGGACTTCAGGGAAAGGCAGAGGAGGAGAGGCATGAATCGCCGTCGTCGCTTCGCAATCGCGCTCACCTTGACGGGCGCGCTGATGCTCGCGCTGGCGGTCCCCGCGGCCGCGCGCGAGGCGAGGGTGACCGTGCCGACGCCGGCCGGGCCCGGTCCGGCGCAGTTCAACCAGGTCTGGGTGGACAAGTACGGCCCCAAGAACGGCAAGCACGTGCTGGTGCTGATGCCGGGCACGATCGCCGGCTCGGGCAACTTCACCCTCGTCGCCCGATACCTGGTCAAGCACGTGGCCGGACCTCCAGGTCTGGGCGATTGACCGCCGCTCGCAGGCGCTCGAGGACACGACGATGTTCGCCCAGACGCTGCGGGGCGAGAAGAGCCTGCAGGAGATGTTCGACTACTACCTCGGCTACCTGGACGGCGCCACGCCGCCCACCCACCACACCTTCGTCAACGGCTCCTCGCACCCCTACGCCCGCCAATGGGGGATGCAGGTCGCCCTCCAGGACGCGCGCGCCGTCGTGCTCAAGGCTCGCGCCAAGGGCAAGCGCAAGGTCATCCTCGGCGGGCACTCTCTGGGCGCCTCGCTGACCACCGCCTACGCCGCCTGGGACTTCAACGGGCGTCCCGGCTACAAGGACATCGTCGGCATGGTCGCGATCGACGGCGGCCTGCTGGGCAGCTTCGACTCGCTCGATTCCCTGGCCGAGACGCAGGCCGCGATCGACGACCTCAGCACCGGCAACCCCTTCGCCGACCTGCTCGGCTTCGGGATCCCCGAGATCACGGGGCTGTTCGCCGAAGTCGGCGGCATCTACGCGCGCCTGGCGCCCAGCTCCTCGGCATCGACGCTGCAGGGCTTCGCGCTGCTGCCGCCGCAGTTCAACCCGCCGGTCCCCGTGACCACGACGGGGCTCTTCGGCCACGCCTTCGACCAGGACACCTCGCCGGCGAACCTGGCGCTGATCCACATGAACGGCGGAGCGCTGGCGTCCTCGGGGGACCCGCGGCCGTGGGTCGACGGCGGCGTCTCACCCGTCGCCCGCCTGGCCGCGACCTTCGGCCAGGAGCCCGCCAACGGGGTGGAGTGGTACTTCCCGCGGCGGCTCACGATCGACACCGACGCAGCCAGCGCCATGGACCCGACTGAGGCCGCCAACTTCCTCGGCCTCCGCCTGCTCCACACCAACAAGATCGACGACCCGCTGTACGTGATCCAGACCAACCTCACCGGCGGCCGCGTGCTGCAGGGCGGGCGCAACCTGATCAACCGCTCCAAGACCACCAAGAAGGAGTCGGTCCTGGTCAACGCCGAGTCCGAGCAGGCCCACCTCGATCCGCTGATCGCCGCCCCGAAGACGAACCGCTTCTACAAGACCGTGGACGACTTCCTGCGGAAGATCATCGACCCGCCGGAGCGCGGCAAGAAGGGCAAGAAATAGCCGACAGGGTCAAGCTCTCGGTCGCCGACGGCGTCGCCGACGTGCGGCTGACGCGCGGCGACAAGCACAACGGGCTCGATTGGGCGATGTTCGAGGCGCTGAACGCGGCGATCGACGAGGTCGCCGCCTCCGAGGAGGCCCGCGCGGTCGTGCTCTCGGGCGAGGGGCCGAGCTTCTGCGCCGGGCTGGACTTCAAGAGCTTCATGGCGAATCCCGATCAGGACCTGCTCGGCCTCGAGCGCCGCGAGGGCGAGGACGAGAACTTCGCCCAGCGCGCCGCTCACGGCTGGCGCTCGCTGCCGGTCCCGGTGATCGCGGCGCTGCACGGGAACGCGCTCGGCGGCGGGGCCCAGCTGGCGCTGGCGGCGGACATGCGCCTGGCCGCGCCCGACACGCGCTTCTCGGTGATGGAGATCCGCTACGGCCTGATTCCCGACATGGGACTGAGCCAGACGCTGCCCGGCCTGGTTCGGGACGACGTCGCCCGCGAGCTGGTCTACACCGGCCGCGTGGTCGAGGCCGCCGAGGCAGCCGAGCTGGGCCTGCTCACCCGCGTCGTCGACGATCCCCTTGCGGAGGCCCATGAGCTGGCGACCCGGATCGCCGACAGCTCACCCGATGCGATCCGCTCCGCCAAGCGGCTGCTGGGCGAGGCGCCCGAGCTCGGACGGCGTGACGGCCTCGCCTTGGAGGAGGAGCTGCAGCGCGCCCTGATCGGCTCGCCCGCCCAGCTCGAGGCCGTCGCGAAGGCGCTGGGCGCACCCGGATAGGGACTAGGCGCGGACCGGCTCGCGGGCGGCGTCGGCCGCCTTGGCGTGGTCGCTGATCGCGTCGATCAGCCTGGGCCAAGCACCGCGGGGCAGGTCGTGGCCCATGCCCTCGACCATCATCAGCTTCGCGCCCGGGATCGCCCGCGCCGTGGCCCGGCCGCCCGAGGGGCGGATCAGCCGGTCCACCGTTCCGTGGATGACCAGGGTCGGCGCCTCGATCCCGGCGAGCTGACGGGTGCGGTCGCCCGAGGCGATGATCGCTCCCAGCTGGCGTGCGCCGCCGGCGATGCTGTGGCCGCGGTCGTAGCTGCGCTCGGTGTACTCGCGGAGGTGTTTGGGGTCGTTCTCGAATCCCGTCGACCCGACGATCCCGAAGATCTCGGTGGCGCGATCGATGAAGCCCTGGCGGTCCGTCGGCGGCGGGCGCAGCAGATAGCGGTAGACGCTGGGCGAGGGCTGGCCGCGCCAGCGGTTGCCGGTCGTGGACATGATCGAGGTCAGCGAGCGCACCAGCTCGGGGTGCTCGGCGGCCAGCGTCTGGCCGATCATGCCGCCCATCGAGACCCCGGCCACGTGCGCCGGCGCCAGGCCCAGCTCGCCGATCAGGCCGGCGGTGTCCTGGGCCATGTCGGAGAGCGTGTACTGGCCCGGCACGCAGTGGCGGCGCAGCATCTGGCCCGGGGTGGGGGGGCGGAATTCCATGTGCGTGGATCGTCCGATGTCGCGGTTGTCGAAGCGGATCACCCGAAACCCGCGCTCGGCGAGCCCCCCGCAGAAGTCCTCGTGCCAGGCGATCATCTGGGTCGCCAGCCCCATGACCAGCAGCAGCGGCGGGTCGTTAGGGTCCCCGAACTCGTCGTAGCAGAGGCTGATGCCGCGGCCGACGTCGCAGAAGCGCTCTTCTCGCCCTTCCATTGACCTCAGCGTACGCAAGTCGGCCACGCAAGACGTCTTGCAGAAAGTATTAAGGGTCGCTGACATTTGAAGGAGAACGTGTAGCCTCGCGCCCGTGCGCCGGCTCGTGTTCCCACTTTTCGCCCTGATCGCGCTCTGCGCCCTGGGCGTGGCCACCAGCGCGCCGGCGCAGGACGCCACCGGCGAGCTCGAGGGCAAGCTCGACGAGCTCGAGGCGAACGTCGACCAGCAGGGGGGCCTGCAGGCGACGATCGACCGCCAGAACGCCGAGATCGACCAGCTGATCGGCCAGGAGGCGGCGCTGCGAGCCAGGGCCGCCACCGTCCAGGCCGAGCTCGACCGCCGCCAGGCCCAGCTGGACCAGGCCAACGCCGCGCTCACCGCCGAGCGCGAGCACCTGAAGGCGGTGCGGGTGCGGCTCGCGAGCGCGATCGACTCGCTCGAGAAGCTGCTGGTCGGCATCTACAAGTCCTCGAGCCCGGACACGCTCAGCGTCATCCTCGATTCGGCGAGCTTCGAGGACCTGCTGACCCAAGCCGAGTACCTCGACCGCATCCAGAACTACGACGAGGCCGTGGTCGGCCGCGTGACCGAGCTTCGCACCGAGGTCGAGCAGTCCGTGACCCTGCTGCGCGACGCCCAGGAGCGGATCAAGACCGCCCGCGACGAGGTCGTGACCCGCCAACGGGAGTTGCAGGTCACCCAGTCCCAGCTCGCGGACCAGCACGCGCAGTTGACGGCCGCGCGCCAGGAGCGGGCCGCCTCGCTGGCGGCGCTGCAGGCGCGCGAGTCCGACCTCGAGGAGGAGCTGGGCACCTCGATCCCCGGCCCCGGCGAACGGGCGAGCCTGGTCGGCGACACCGCCGTGGCGCCGCCCAACGCGCCGCTCGTCGTCAAGGCCGTGATCGAGGCCGCGAACGAGATCAACGACACCCCCTACGTCTGGGGCGGCGGCCACGGCTCATTCACCTCATCGGGCTACGACTGCTCGGGCGCGGTCAGCTACGCGCTGCACGGCGGCGGCCTGCTCAGCACCCCGCTCGACTCAGGCGGCTTCACGGGCTGGGGCTCGCCCGGGGCCGGCAACTGGATCACCGTCTACGCCAACTACGGCCACGCCTACATGTACGTCGCCGGCCTGCGCTGGGACACCTCGGGCGGCGCCGGACCCCGCTGGCACTCGGACCCCCGCTCGAACTCGGGCTTCACCGCGCGTCACCCCTCCGGGTTCTAGCTCCTAGCGCAGGCCCGCGTACACGGGCGCGTAGAGCGTCGCCGGCGCGCTCTTCCCCTTCAGCTCGATCCCGGGGCGCTCGACCAGCTCGTGCTCGCCGTGCAGCAGCTCGCGGGTGCGCTCGCTGAGCAGGATCACGTCGCCGGTCTCGCGCGTGGCGGACTCGACGCGGGCGGCGACGTTGACGGCGTCGCCGATGACGCTGAACTCGAGCCGCCCGGCTCCGCCGATGCTGCCGGCCACAACCGATCCCGTGTTGAGGCCGATGCCGATCTCCAGCCGCTGGTCCTCCATCCCGTCCACCGCCCGGGCGATCTCCAGGGCGGCGGCCAGCGCCTGGTCGGCGTGGTCGGAGGCGGGGCGGGGGGCGCCGAACACGGCCAGGAAGCCGTCGCCGATGAACTTGTCCACGTGGCCGCCGTGCCTGCGGACGATCGGCACGGCGCTCTCGAACAGGCGGTTCAGGGTCGAGACCACCTCCCGCGGCGCTGCGCGCTCGGCGAAGCCGGTGAAGTCCCGGACGTCGAGGAACATCAGCGTCACCTCGACCTCCTGGCCCTCTGCGCCCTCCTCGCTGAGGATGTGCTCGGCGACGTCGCGGTCGACGTAGGTCCCGAACGTCTCGCGGATCTTCTCGCGCTCCCGTAGCCCCGCGACCATGCGGTTGAAGCCGGCCTGAAGCTGCCCCACCTCGCTGCCGTCGTAGACGGGAACCTCGACGTCGAGCTCGCCCCGCTCGACCTCGGCCAGCGCGTCGCGCACCGAGATGATCGGGTCGGCGGTCGCGCGCGAGGCGAGCACTCCGACGCCGAGCCCGATCACCAGCGCCAGCCCGGCGAACACGACGACGGTGGTCGCCAGCTGCTGCTCGCTGATCTTGTCGTCGCCCGAGAGCACCCCGAGCGCCACCAGCAGCAGCCCCACCAGCGGCACCCCGGTGCCGAGCGCCCAGAAAAGCACGCTGCGGGTGGCGACGCCGGGCACGCCCGCCCCTTCGGGGGTGGCGCTCGCGAGCGCCCGGATGGCGGTCGGGCGCAGCAGCCGCTCGCTCAGCAGGTAGGCGATCGCGCAGGTCGTGATGCCTCCCAGCGCCACCGTGACCGCGACGTTGTAGGCGGCCTCGAGCGAGAAGGTCAGGTTCAACACCGCGAAGAGGACGACCGCGCCGCCCCAGAGGACGCCACTGATCTTGGCCACGCCCAGCGGGGCCCGCAGCACGCCGCGACGCTCCTCGGGCGTCGGCGGCCGCTCCTCGCGCAGGAACGCGCGCACGGTCGCGGCGCGGCGGTTGCCCCAGATCACGCCGACGATGAGGGCGGCCGGCAGGTAGATCGCCACGGCGATCAGGTCGGCCTCGCGCACCGAATCGGTGTCGGCGATCTCGCTGGGGACCACGTAGTTCGCGATCGCGAACGCGATCGCCGCCCCGATCAGGTTCGAGGTGACCAGCGTCGCCGTCAGCAGGATCCGCGTCCGGCGCTGCAGATCGGTGTCTGTCAGGGGGACGTCGGCGATTGCCCGACTCTAAGCGGCGCTACGGGCAGGAGCGGATGCGATCGCGGCCCTTGCCGCCGTTGCAGGCGTCGCTGCCCCTGCCGCCGAGCAGGCGGTCTCGGCCCTGCTGGCCGCTCAGCACGTCGTCCCCGGGGCCTCCCGCCAGCCTGTCCCGGCCCGCCCCGCCGCAGACCACGTCGTTGCCGGCGCCGGCCGCCACGCGGTCGCGCCCGCCGCCCGCGGCGATCACGTCGTCGCCGGGGGTGCCGCTGAGCCGCTCGCTCGCCGCCCCGCCGACGATGGTTGCGGCGAAGCCGCGGCAGCGCGGGGCGACCGTGACCGGGCCGACCTGGACGGTGCGGGCCTCGGTGTCGCTGGCGCCCTCGTCGTCGGTGGCGCGCAGCGCGACCCGGTAGCTGCCGTTGGCGGGGAAGGAGCGGGTCACCTGGCCGCCTTGGGCGTCGTCGAACTGGCCGTCCTCGTCGAAATCCCAGTCGAGCGCGCTCACGGTGCCGTCGGGGTCGCTCGAGCTCGAATCGAAGACGACGCCCCCGCCGGGCGAGGGGTTGGCCGGCGAGAAGCCAAAGTTCGCCACCGGCGCGGCGTTACTCGCCGCGCCGACGGTGATCGTCTTCACCTCGGTGTCGGTGGCCCCCTCGTCGTCGCTGACCTCGACGCCGACGTCGTAGGCGCCGGGCGCGGGGAAGCTCGTCGTCGCGACCAGGCCGCTGGCGTCGTCGTACTGGCCGTCGTCGTCCAGGTCCCAGTTGGTCGCCTGCACGGCGCCGTCGGAGTCGGTCGAGGTCGAGGTCAGGTTCACCTGCTGGCCGGCCTCCGGGGATGCGGGGAAGACGCTGAACCCGGCCACCGGCGGGATGTTCCCCGGGGCATCGGCGCCGCAGGCCGCTCCCCAGTCGACGGTGACGCTCTGGCCGCGCGCGACCTCGACCGAGGTCGTGAACAGCGAGCCGCCCTGGCGCTGGCAGGTCATCGTCCACTGCTCGTCGCCGGGGTTGGGCGCCGGCCCGCCGCTGACCTGCGGCCGGTCCGAGGGCATCACGTGCCACTCGTAGCTGCCCGAGGCGGGCCCGCGCAGGGTCGTCTCCAGCGTCTCGTCCACGTTCAGCGCCGGCTGGTCGTAGGTGGGCGACTCGAACTGCTTGCGCAGGGTCAGGGTCGCGCCCGGCGGCACGGTGCCCGAGAGGACGCCGTGGTTGGCGTTGTCGGCGGCCTCCTCGCCGGCCAGCAGGAACGCCTCGCGAACGCCCTCGCCGGGATGAGATGCGTCGCCGACGTACTCCTCCACGACCATGTCCGCGTAGTTGGCGTGGAAGTTGGGCCCGCGCGCCTCGGGCGTGTAGCCGTAGGTGCCCTGGGCGAAGTAGTTCCAGTCCTCGGTCGCGCCGGTGATGTCGCCCAGCTCCCAGCCCAGGTCCGAGGGCCACCCGGTGGCGCCGCCCATCGCGTCACCCAGGGCCTTCATCGCGGTCTCGTCCGGCGTGATCGCGCCACTCGGCCCCTGCGGCAGGAAGGCGCCGTCGAAGCCGGGCTGGCGCAGCCACCAGCCGGTGTCGGTGAAGGTGTGGTTGGTGATGAAGACGGTGGGGTGGACCCCGGAGCTGAACTGGTGGACCGCCTCGGACTCGGGTTCGGAGAAAGGCCCGCTGCCGCGGTAGCCCTGGCTGGTGATGTTGGTGGTCGAGCCGGGGCCGCCCCAGTAGTAGCCGTAGTTGCGGTTCAGGTCGACGCCTGAGCCGCTGCGAAGCGCGCACGGCAGCGAGGCCTGGGCGGGGTCGGTCGGGCGGCAGTTCTTGCGGATGTAGGCGGCCTGGTTGCCGACGATCTGCGCAATGTTGGCGTTGGCGTTGTCGTCCAGCGGGCTGGTCCCGAAGCTGCGCGAGGCGATGAAGCCGTCCGGATTCACCACCGGCACGATCACCACTCGGACGTCGCCCAGCAGGGCGGTGATCCTGGAGTCGGCGGCGTTGAAGCCCTGGACCAGCGTGTGCGCCAGCTCCATCGGGAACTCGCCCGAGGGCCACTCCCGGGCGTGGTGGGTGCCGAAGTTGAGATAGACGGGCCGCCCGTCGTCGCTGCGGTTGACCTCGGTCGCGATCTCGATCCCCTCGATCGGGCGGCCCTCGAAGGAGGTGCCCAGCACCACCGGCCGGACCAGGGCGGGGTTGGCCTCGGCCAGGTCCTTGAGCTCGGTCGTGTAGTCCTCGTAGACGCGGTAGGCCTCGCGACCCGTCGGCAGCGCCGAGACCCGCGGGGCCACGGCCGCCCGCGACTCGACGCCGCGGTCGCGGCGGTCCTCGCTCGCGAGGTCCTCGATCAACGTCGTCGTCCTGAACCCTGCGCTCGCCAGCAGCGCCCGCTGCCCGTCGCCGTACAGAGCCACCGTCGCCGCGTGGGCCGAGACGTCATGGGTGACGTCGACGCCGAGCTGCTGCAGGCGCTCGAGGTCTGCCGGGCCCGAGATCGCCACCGACTCCAGCGAGACCCGTCCGGCGGCAGGCGATATGCCCGCGGTCTCGAACAGGTCGAAGCTCAGCTCCGCGGCGGGCTCCGTCCCGGCGCGCCGGCAGGCCTGGGCGACCAGCTCATCACCGGCGCTGACGGCGATCGTCGCCTGCTCGACCGAGCCGAACGAGGTGGACGCCGCGGCCGGCTCACCGCCGCGCAGCACGGCCAGGTCCCAGTCGGGGCCGGGGCCTGCGTTGAGCCGGGCGGTCAACAGCCCTGCCGCAGGCGCCGTCCAGGAAGCCGTGGCGACCCCGGGCGCTCCGGTGGGCAAGGCACGGGCCGCGCAGTCGCGCGTCACCGCGCTCCCGGCCCGCAGCGACTCGCCGGAAGCCGAAGCCACCGGCCCGGTCAAACAGAAGAGGCAGGTGCCGAGCACCGCCCCCCAGGATGTGCCCCCGCGAATCCGCACGGCTACGGCGAACCTACCGAAAGGCCCGCCGCACCGCGCTGATTATGCGTTTGGTGGTTCGTCAGGCTCGGGTCACGGAGCCGCCGAGATCGCCTCGACCATGCCCCCGACCTTCTCCTCGGGAAGGGCCTTGGCGACGTCCGCCTGGCTCACGATCCCGACCAGCTTCTGGCCGTCGATCACCGGCAGGCGGCGGACCGCATGCTCGGACATCACGCTCAGCGCCTCCTCGGATGAGTCGTCGGCGCCGATCGTGACCGGCTTGCCCTCACCGAGCTCGCCGGCCGTGACGCCGGCCGGGTCCTTGCCCTCGGCGACCACCTTGACGACGATGTCGCGGTCGGTCAGCATCCCCTTGAGGCGGTCGTCCTCGCCGCAGATCGGCATCGAGCCGACCTCCAGCTTGGCGAGCTTCTTGGCCGCATCGCCGACCGTCTCCTTCTCGCCCACGCACTCGCACGGGCTGGTCATCACATCGCGGGCTGTCTTGCCCATCTCGAATCACTCCCTCGATTTGCCTTCAGGGGAGCTTGCCCGGCGCTCAAGCAGCGAAACGTGGATCGTTCAGCGAGCCATCGGGTCCGGCACGCCGAGCTCGCTGTTCGGCCCGGGCTCGTAGAGGGCGCCCGGGGTCCCGCCCAGCACCAGCATTCGCAACGGTGAGTCCCCGGTGAAGACCTTGCGCTTCACGCCCGGCCCCACCCGGATCATCGCCTCGGTCGTGAGCGGATGGCGCTCGCCCTCGATCTCGATCTCGCCCGACCCGCTGAGGGCGAAGTAGACCTCCTCCTGGCCGTCGTCGGCGTGGTCGTGCTCCGGGTAGAGGTCGTTGTTCGGCGGCAGGTCGATCACCGCCATGCCGAAGGACGTGACTCCGAGCTCGGCGCGAGCCCGCTTGAACGAGCCCAGGAAGCTCGCCTCCATCTCGTCGATGCGCTTGATCGTGAACGGATCGGCCATTCGCTACTTGCGCTTGCGCTTGCTCTTGCGCTTCTTTTTCTTCTTGCCCTTGACCACGACGCGCTGGTGCATCTGCACCGGGTGCAGCGAGCAGAAGAAGTTGTAGGTGCCCTTCTTGGGCAGCTGCGACCAGAAGGTGCGGTTGTCGTCGAGGTTCTGCGAGGCGATTCCGGCTGGGCCGTTCGCGAGCGTGACGTTGTGCAGCTCGTTGCCGGCGAACTGCCAGGTGAGGCCCTTCTTGACCCGGACCTCCACGTTCGGCTTGGTGAAGGCGCGGTCGACGACCGGGACCACGGTCCCGCCCTTGACCCGCTTCAGCTTGCCGGGCGGCGCCTTGATCGTGACCGCCTGGCCGTTCGCGTCCAGGCCGGTCAGCGGCACGGTGAAGTCGGGCGGGCTGGAGCGGCCGGCCAGCGGGCTGCCGAGCGTCTCCATGTCCGTGGGCAGCGGCTGGCAGTTCTGGGTGACGCCGGGGTCGGGCGCGACGTAGATCTGCTCGATCCCCATCACGCGCGTGTGGGGCTTCGAGTTGTCGTAGATCGAGTTGAGGCGGACGACCTCACCGTCGTTGACCGGGATGCCCTGCTGGCTTCGGAACGCGGTCATGTTGACCGGCCCCGGTTCGTGCAGGATCGGTCTGACGTTGTAGAAGGGATGGTCGGCGTTGCCCCACGTCGGCAGGCTTTCGGCCACCTGCCGGTTGCCGCAGCCGGGCTCGGTCAGCGTCAGCTTCCGCGCGCCACCGTGCACGTGGCCGATCCCGGCGACGATGCGCCCGGGCTCGGTGATCGTCACGTCCTTGGTCATGTTCTGGGTCGTGCCCGGCTTGCCCATTCCGGGCACGTTGTAGAAGGGGTCGACGTGGCAGTCGTTGATGTCCATCCAGTAGGGCTTGACCGGCGTCGCCGTGCCGCTGGTGTCGACGGTCATCGTGTACTGGACGAAGGCGTTGTCGGTGACGCCGCGGTGGTTCATGACCATGTAGAGCAGGGCCCAGGTGTTGTCCGAGGAGGCGTTGAGGGGGTAGCCGTAGCCATCGGGCAACGAGATCTTGGCCCGCTCCTCGCCGGCGGCGTAGAAGCGCTCCGGCAGGGGGAAGCCCTGCGAGGTGCTGTCCCAGTCGGTGATGCCGCCCGGGCAGGTCGCGTCCCAGCGTCCGATGTTGAGGAAGACGATGTGGTGAAGCATCAGCCGGCTGATCGGGAGCGGGGCCCCACCGGCGTCGACGATGTCCGTCTCCATCTTGGTGATGTGCCCGTCCAGCGCTGGGGCCCGGTTGGGGCTGCCGACGGTCCTCGTCTCCTGCAGCACCTCGTAGCCGTTGACCTGGATCGGGACCCGGAAGGTGCAGGTCTGCTCGTCGGGCGCCGTGTCGGTGCAGTTGGGGGCGGCGGCGGAGGCGGCGGGTGCGCCCGCCGCGAGCGCGCCGGCGACCGCGGCCAGCAGGCCGAGAATCAAGCGCGCGCGATGGCGAGGGCCCCTCCGGGAAGACTTCATTGACTCGAAGTCAGGCTATCAACCGGCCCGCACCCGATCGGCCAGCAAATCGGGTATCTCGGCGGGCGGGGCGGGACGTTCGCCGCGAACAGGGCTGTCGGATCTCTCGCTCAGGATTCCTCCCATGTCGGCTCCGCTATAGCTTCCCCGCCTAGGGATCGGCAACAACGGCCCGACCATTAGGAGAGGATGTACGAGAAGCAGGACGTAGAGGCCCTTGAGCGCCAGTTCAACGCGGCCATGGAGGAGGCCGACACCGGCTCCTCGCTGGAGGCGATTCAGCGCCTCTACGGCGAGTTCGACAGCGGCGACGCCGAGGCGATCGGCGCCATCCTGCATCCCGAGTTCCAGGCCCAGGTGAAGGCGATCTTCCTCGAGGGCAAGAGCTACAAGGGCGTGCGCGGGCTTCCTCAACTGGCGCAGCGACATGGAGGAGCTGTTCGAGCAGGAGCGCTTCCTGCCCGTCGGCATCCGCTTCGCGGGCAAGGACCGCTGGGTGGTGCTGGGCCGGCTGCACATCGCCGGCGAGGAGGGCGGGGTGGAGCTGGACGTGCCCCTCGCCCACGTGGTCGAGCAGCGCGACAGGAAGGTCGCCCGGCTCACCATCTTCTCGGACATCTCCGAGTCGCTCGAGTCGGTCGGGCTCTACGCCTAGTTTGGCGGCCCGGCAAGCGGGTATCCCTTTCGCCGAGCGTCACGGACGATGAAGGAGGCGAGAGACGTGTATATCGGCATCGGAGCGCTGCTTGTGATTCTGATCCTGATCGTGCTGTTCGCCTAGAGCGGGCGGCAAGATGAGGAGCGACGAGCGGGGCCCGCCCAGGCGGGCCCCGCTCCGTCAACCTTCATGCGCTGATCAGGAGGACGCGCCCTGCGGTGCAGGTGCGACCGTTCCCTCCTGCTGCGATCCCGAACTGGGGGGAGGCGCCGGGATCGCCGCGCCCTCGCCGTCAGGTGCGCCTGGCGGAGGGCCGCACGGGTGCGGCCCGAGTTGCCGGGCGCCCTCGGGGAGCTTGTCCTCGCAGGCCTTGAAGGCCTCCTCGATCTTGGCTCGCTCCTCCTCGCTGGGAGGCTCGATGCGCAGCTCGAAGTTGCCCTGCCCGCCCTCGCCGGGCCCGGGCGGGCGCGGCGGAGGCTCGACGCCCTTGTCCTCCATGCAGGAGCGGAACTCCTCGAGCGCCTGACGGTCCTCGTCGGAGAGCTCCTCAGCCAGCGGCGGGCCCGCGCTCGGAGCGCGTCGCCACCGTCCCTGCGACTCGTTCGAACCGCCGTCCTGCGCGACCGAGACGGCCGCGAGGGCCGCTGCGGTCAGCGCCGCGGCCGCGAGCCACGGTCCACTGCGCATCAGCTTCTTCATCTGTTCGCTTCCTTTCGCTCGGGTGCCATTGCCTGGCCCATGAAGCCAGCCCACCCTGAGAGCCCGCTGAGAACCGCCTAAGAAGGCGTCTTGAGGCGGCGGCTCGGCCGGGAAGCTCGATCGCGACGATCGCCCCGCCGCCCTGCGGCGTTGGCGGCGCTCGCGGTCCCGCCGTGCTCCTCGGCGACCCGCTGCACGATCGCCAGGCCCAGGCCCGAGCCGGGCTTGCCGCGCGCCTCGTCCGAGCGCCAGAAGCGGTCGAAGACCCTGCGGCAGGTCCTCGTGCGGCGAAGCCCGGGCCGTGGTCGCGGACCGCGACGCGTCCGTCCGCCGACCTCGATCTCGACCTCGCCGCCCGCCGGGCTCCACTTGGCGGCGTTGTCGAGCAGGTTGGAGATCGCGCGGCCGAGCCGCTGCGCGGTCGCCGCTGACCAGCGAGGGGGAGAGGCGCTCGCTCGAAGCGCAGCCCGCGCGAGCCCGCCGCCGCGCGCGCTCGACCGCGTCGCGGCGAGCTCGTCGAGGCGCGACGTCCTCGCGACGGCGCCGCCGTCGCTCGCCCGGACGCGGGCGAGCTCGACGACGTCGGCGACCAGGTCGGTCAGCTCCTCGAGCTCGTCGGTGAGGTCCGCGACCAGCCGCTTGCGCTCGGCCGGCGTCGAGGCGCTCGCCGCGGCCGAGCGTCTCGATGTTGGTGCGCAGCGTCGCCAGCGGGGTGCGCAGCTCGTGCGAGGCGTCGGCGACCAGCCGCCGCTGCGCCGCCTCGGAGCGCTCGAGCGCCTCCATCATCTCGTTGAAGCTCGCCGCCAGCCGCCCCAGCTCGTCGTCGCCGCGCACCTCGATGCGCCGGGTCAGGTCGTGGGTCCGCGCCACCTCCTCGGCGGCCTCCGAGACCTCGCCGGCCGGGGCCAGCGCGGTCCGCGCGACCACCGGGCCCGAGCGCGGCGGCCAGGGCGATCCCGCCGGCGCTGACCAGGAACAGGATCAGGACCAGGCGTCGAGAGGGTGTCGCTCGGTGTCCTCCAGCGAGCGCGCGACCTGCAGCGCGCGCGCCCTCGGCGAGCGGCTGGGTCAGCACCCGCAGCGGTGGTGCCGTCGACGTCGACGTCCTCGAAGCTCGCGGCTCGCCGCCGCTCGGCGGCGAGCTCGCCGGCCGGCGTCGGAGACCGGGATCTGGATCGCGGCGCCGGGCGTCGGGATCGCCGTCGCCGTCCGCGCCGATGATCTGCCCGAGGGCCGGCGGCGCCGCCCGGGGCGGGGGGCGGGACCTCGACGCCGCTCAGGCCCCGTCGGCGCCGGGCGGCTCGGCCCTGGCCGGGCGGCGCCTCGGCACGGGCGCGACCCGCCGGCGCTCGGGGCATCGCCGCGCCCGAACGGGGCCCGGCCGAGACGCCGTCGCGACGGGCATCGGCCGCTCGGCCTGGCCGCGCAGGTCGTCGTCGACCTGGTCGCGGAGGCTGTCGCGGACGAGCACGTAGACGATCGCCGAGGCGAGCACGATCGCGACCGCGACCGCGGCGCCGGAGAGCAGCGCGAGGCGGCGGCGCAGGCTCACTTCTCGCGCAGCGCGTAGCCGACGCCGCGCACCGTCTGGATCAGCCGCGGCTCGCCGCCCTCCTCGGTCTTCGCCGCAGGTAGCCGACGTAGACCTCGAGCGAGTTCGAGCGCGGCCCGAAGTCGTAGCCCCAGACCGCCTCGAAGATCTGCGAGCGGGTCAGCACCTGGCGCGGGTGGCGCAGCAGCTGCTCGAGCAGCGCGAACTCGGTCTTGGTCAGCTCGATCTCGCGGCTCGCCGCGGTGCACCTCGCGGGTCGCCGGGTCGAGGCTCAGGTCGCGCGTAGCTGAGCTCGCCGTCGCCGCCGGCCGTCGCCGCGGCGCAGCAGCGCCCGCAGCCGCGCCAGCAGCTCCTCCAGCGCGAAGGGCTTCACCACGTAGTCGTCGGCGCCCGCGTCGAGGCCGTCCACGCGGTCGGCGACGGCGTCGCGTGCGGTCAGCATCAGCACGGGGGTGCGGTCGTTCCGCTCTCGCAGCATGCGGCAGACCTCGAGCCCGTCCCGCTTCGGCATCAGCACGTCGAGCACGATCGCGTCCGGCGGCCGCTCGGCCGCTGCGGCAAGCGCCTCCTCGCCGTCGCCGGCCAGCGCCACCTCGTATCCCTCCAGCTTCAGCGCGCGCTCGAGCGCGCGGCGCAGCTGCGGCTCGTCGTCAACGACCAGGATTCGCACCCTCCAATAGTCCCCGCTGATGCTGAGAGGCGTCTTAAAGGCGCAGCGTTTAGGGTGCGGCGTGCCCGGCTCAACCAGGGGAGGAAGCTTGTTCAAGCGCAGCGTGTCGGTGACGATCGCCCGGCCGATCGAGGAGGTCTTCGCCTTCATCGCGGACGCGCGCAACCGCCCGCAATGGGACGAGAGCGTGGACAGCGAGGAGCTGACCTCGCCCGAGCCGATCGGGGTGGGCAGCACGGTCCGAACGAAGCTGCGCTCGATGGGGCGCGACTACGAGATCGACTGGGAGATCATCGAGCACCAGGCGCCCAGCCGGCAGCGGATCGTGAGCACCTCGGGGCCGTTCCCGACGACGCTCGTCTACGGGCTCGAGTCCAACGGTGACTCGACCCAGGTTGACTTCTCGGTTACGGGCAACCCCGGGGGAGCGCTGCGGTTGTTCCAGCCGCTGATCGCGCGCGGCACCCAGTCGAACCTGGACAAGGGATTCGCCCGGCTGAAGCGGCTCTTGGAGACGGGTTCGCCGGACTGAGGTTGGCCGCGTGAGCCCGCTCAGCGACCGCCCGCTGGGCAGCACGCGCGGCGGCACGGGGGAGCCGATGCTGCTGATCCACGGCATCGGCTCCAGGCGCGGGGTCTGGGATCGCGCCCGGGTGCCGCTCGAGGAGCGCTTCGACGTGATCGCGGTGGACCTGCCCGGCTTCGGCGACCAGCCGTGGTTCGACGGTCCCGTCCCCGAGCGGATGGACTCGCTGGCGACCGCGGCCGAGGAGGAGCTCGACCGGCTGCAGATCGAGCGAGCGCACCTGGTCGGCCACTCGATGGGCGGTTGGATCGCGCTCGAGCTGGCCCGCCGCGGCCGCGCGCTCGACGTGCTCGCGGTCGCCCCGGTCGGCGGCGCGACGCAAGAGGAGGCGGACTACGCGAAGCGGGTGCTGGGCCAGTCGCGGACCGCGGTCCGCGCCATGGGGTGGGCACTGGGACCGATCACCCGCGTGTCGCTGCTGCGGCGGATCGCCCTGCGGGGCTCGGTCAAGGACCCGGACCTGGTGGACCCGGCCGAGCTCGAGACCTCGATGCGCTACCTCGCCCGCTCGGTCGGATTCCCGAAGCTGCTCGCCGACGTCGGCGGCCCGGGAGACCTGATCGAGAACAACAGCGAGGCCTTCGCCCAGATCTCCGTCCCGGTGCTGATCGCGTGGGGCAGCGCAGACGGCGTGCTCAACTACCGGGGCGCAGCCCGCATGGTCGAGGCGATCCCGGGCGCCCAGCTCTGCACGCTCGAGGACCACGGCCACTCGCCGCTGCTCGACCATCCCCAGCTGATCGCCGAGCTGGCGCTGAAGCACGCGGGCGCCGGGAGCTAGTCCACGCACCCCTTGACCAGCGCCAGCTCGCGGTCGGAGCCGGCCCGAGCTGTGCCGACGACCACGGTCTCGCCCACGACCTCCGAGACGCCGCCCGTAGGCTCGAGGAAGGCCGCCTGGCCCTCTGCGTAGTCGCTCGCCTGACCGGCGTCCTCGAAGAAGTCGACGGTGATCCGGTTCTCGGGCGGGACGCTGATCCGCAGGGCGCCCGTGATCCCCAGCGGCTCGTCGCCGGCGGTCGCGAGCGCCTTCAGCCCCGCATCCTGCACGCAGGCCAGCGCCTCGTTGGTGCTCGCCCCATCCTCAGAACCCGAGCCCCCCTCTTCGTCCCCGCCGCCGCACCCGGCGACCAGGGCCGCGGCGAGCGCCAGGACCAGTGCCGTCCTCCTCACGGCCGCGACCCTAACCCAGTCGGGGCAAGGTTGGCCCGTCTCGGGCCACCGCGTACCGGGATGCTTGTGGTCAACTTGACCAGGAGGTTTCCGATGACGACCGCACGCCGCACGCTCCCCCTACTGCTCTGCGCCGCCGCGCTCTGCGCGGTCGCCCCGGCTCCGAGTGCCGCTTCCTCCCCCGGGCTACGGGGGGCAAAGGCGGCTGCGGTGCTGGACGGGCCGGTGGGAACCATGGCGCGAGCCGTCGCGGTCTGCCCCAAGGGCACCAACGTCCTCTCGGGCGGTTGGAGGACCAGGTCGCCGAACGGCGGCGCGGTCAGTGTCGAAGAATCACTGCGCCAGGGCAAGCGAAGCTGGCGGGTCAGCGGGCACATCGCCGTGCCCAGCTCCATCGACAAGCCCCACAAGCTGATCGCGCGCGCCACCTGCCGCAAGGGCGATGCCCCCAGCGCGGTCCGCGAGTTCAGTCAGCAGACGGCGGGCGGCGGCCTCATCGGCACGTGGGAGCTGGAGGCAGGCTGCCCGGCCGGGCGCTACGCGGTCGCCGGCGGATTCGCTACCTCGCTGCCGCCAGGTGGCGCCGTCACCGGCAGCTACCGCACCGGGCTCACGCGCTGGCGGACGCAGCTGAGCGTGCCCCTTGACGCACCAACGGAGCAGGTGCCGCTCCGCACCGTCGCGTATTGCGTCAAGGGCCGACCCGGCTCGGTCAAGGTCTCCACGGAGAACGTTCAGGTGATGGGCAACGACTACGCGGAGAGCGAGACAGCCTTCTGCCGTGACGGCCACCTCGGCTCGGGCGGGTTCCGGCTCGTCGGGGATGAGCTCTCAACCGGCGAGCAGCGCCTGGCGAAGTACTCGTACGGGGCGGTGCACCTGAGATGGGGCGTGCTGCTGCGAATCATCGGCGACCAGGAGTTCGAGCTGAACCTGTTCTCGTACTGCCTCAGGCGTTAGCCGAACCTGTTCTCGTACTGCCTCACGCCCACGGGTAAAGCCGGACCCCGAAATTGACGACAGAACAGAGACCGGTTCAACGGTTGTTCCACCGACCTCGAGGATCCGATGCAGGCGCTCAAACGTCTCCTTCCGAAGCTCCTGGTGCTGGCGGCCGCAGGCGTCGTCCTCGCCACCCTGCTCAGTGACCACAGCGCCGACTACGGCAAGGTGACCCTGCCCCGCGGCGGGGTCGTGACGCTGCCGGAGGGGACGACGAAGGTGTTCGTGGACGAGTCAGCGACCGCCGGCGACGACAGCAGCGACCCGCGCCACCTCTCGGCACCGCTGCGCTTCGACGTGACGCCCGTCGGCGGCGGGCCCGCGGTCGCGAAGGATCCGACGACGAAGGACGGCACCAGTGAGTTGCTCACAACCCGCAGCCAGGCGATCGGCTCCGGCGGCGCGGTCGCCAACCTCGACGTCCCCGCCGAGGGTAAGTACCGGATCAGTGGCAGCCTCGGCGACAGCGGCACCACGCAGCTCAGCTTCGGCCTCGACTCCTTCATGGCGGTGCTGGACAAGTGGAAGCTGCTCGCCGGGCTGCTTGGCGGCGCCTTCCTGATCGCGCTGATCCCGCTGCCGAAGCGGGGCCCAAGCCGGGACTGGACCGGAGAGCCGAGCGCCGAGACAGGCGGCGAGACGAGCGGCGAGACGAACGCACCTTCCGCGGGCGCATACCAGCCGCGGCGCTTTGACCCCTACCGGGGCTAGCCGCTGATCAAGGCCTTCGGCTTCGGCAGCCTCTGGCCGCCGGGGGCGCGCATGCCATCCAGCAGCAGCGCCAGGAAGCGCTCCCAGTTCAGCGCCGGCATGCTCTCCTCGTGGGCGCCGATGACGCTGCCCAGCCCGCACATGATCGTGGGCACGTCCTCGACCACGACGTCCTTGCGCATCTGGCCCGAGCGCTGGGCCTTGCGGATCAGCTTCTCGGTCGTCTCGACCAGCCCGGACTTGGCGGCGCTGGCGCGGCCGCTGGCGGGCCGCTGGCTCAGCAGGTCCGACAGCGCCCGGTCGTCAGCTGAGTACTCGGCCGACCAGCGCATCAGCTCGCAGAAGGCCTCCCAGGGATCGTCCTGCTCCAGGGCCTCGGTGGCCTTCTCAGCGATGCGCTCGAAGCGGCGCTGGATCAGCGCCTCGATCAGCGCCTCCTTGTTGGGGAAGTGGCGGTAGACGGTGCCGACCCCGACGCCGGCGGCGCGGGCGACGTCCTCCATCTGGCACTCCAGCCCGCACTCGCCGAAGCGATCGCGCGCCGCCTCCAGGATCGCCTCGCGGTTGCGCCGGGCGTCGGCGCGCTGGCGGGGCTCGGCGCTCGCCGGCCCGGCGGGGAGGGGTGTGGTGGTGGGTGCTTTCGTGGCTGGGTTCATCTGTTCGGCCCCGTGTGACGAGCTTCACTCAGATTCGGGTTGACAAACGGAATTCTGATTCCGTATAGTGCAGCCCTAAGCGGAACCGGAACTCCACTTCCGAATACTACAGCGACAGCAGACGCAAAGCAAGAGGAGGAACCCAGATGATGACCACGGCCGCCGAGTACCAAGACCGACGCTGGCAGGCGCTGGCGCTGCTGTGCATGGCCCAGTTCGTGGTCGTCCTCGACGCCTCGATCGTGAACGTGGCGCTGCCCTCGATCGGCGAGGGCCTCGGCTTCAGCCAGGACAACCTGCCCTGGGTCGTGAACGCCTACGTGCTCACCTTCGGCGGCTTCCTCTTGCTGGGTGGGCGCATGGCCGACCTGCTCGGGCGCCGGCGCGTCTTCTTCGCCGGCCTCGTGGTCGTCGCCGTCGCCTCGCTGGCCGCGGGGTTCGCCGCCACCGAGGGTCAGCTGATCGCCGCCCGCGCCGCTCAGGGGCTCGGAGCCGCGATCATCTCGCCGTCGGCGCTGTCGATCGTCACCACCCTCTTCACCGACGGCTCCGAGCGCAACAAGGCGCTGGGCGCCTGGGGCGCGGTCGCCGGTTCGGGCGGCGCCGCCGGCGTGCTGCTCGGCGGCATCCTCACCGACGGCCTCGGCTGGGAGTGGGTGCTGTGGGTGAACGTGCCGGTGGCGATCATCGCCGCGATCCTGACGCCGCGCCTGATCCCCGAGAGCCGCGCCGAGGGCCAGACCCGCAACTTCGACGTCGCGGGCGCGGTCACGGTGACCGCAGGCCTGACGGTGCTGGTCTACGCGCTGGTCGACGCCACCCAGGCGGGCTGGGGCTCGTTCCAGACGCTTGGGCTGATCGGCCTCTCGGCGGCGCTGCTCGCCGCCTTCGTCGCGATCGAGCTGCGCTCTGCGGCGCCGCTGGTCCCGTTCCGCATCTTCAGGCTGCGGACCCTGACCGGCGCCAACGTCGTCGGGCTGTTGCTGGGCGCGTCGCTGTTCTCGATGTTCTTCTTCATCAGCCTCTACATGCAGCAGGTGCTGGACTACTCGGCCATCAAGGCCGGGCTCGCCTACCTGCCGCTGGCGTTGGCGATCATCGCTTCGGCCGCGATCGGCTCGCAACTGGTGACGCGTATCGGCTTCAAGCCGGTGCTGGCGGCCGGGATGGCGTTCATCGCGATCGGGCTGGCCTGGTTCAGCCAGGTCTCGGTTGACGGCGGCTTCACGACCGACATCCTCGGCCCCTCGCTGTTTGCAGCGGTCGGGCTGGGCTTCGGCTTCGTGACCACACGATCGCCGCGGTCGCGGGCGTCCGCGATCACGAGCAGGGCCTGGCGAGCGGGCTGATCAACACCTCCCAGCAGATCGGGGGTGCGATCGGCCTCGCGGTGCTGGCGACGATCGCGACCACGCGCACCGACAACCTGATGACGGACGCGCAGGGCGATCCCTCCCAGCTCCCCAACGCGCTGACCGAGGGCTTCCAGGCCGCCTTCCTCGGCGGCGCCGCGATCGCGGCGCTCGGCCTGGTGCTGACGCTGGTGCTGATCCGCAGCAGCGACAGCCGCGACTACGTGGAGATCGGCGCCCCGGAGGAGCAGGGCGCCGCCGGACAGCCGGCCTAGCTTCCCCCAGCCAGGTCGACGGGTAGAGGGCCGGCCCTTCGGGCCGGCCCTCGCCGCGCCTGGGCCTAGACGACCGCGGCGCCGAAGAAGACGAGCACGCGCGGCCGCGACCACGATCCCGATCACGTAGGCGGCGGCGACGGTGCTCTTGTCAAGCTTTTCGCTGGCGAGCTGCTCAATCAGCGCTGTCATTCAGACACTCCTCTTCGTCAGGCCTACGGGGTTAGCTGTCGGGCGAGCGCTGAAGAGCTGCGCTTCGGACCGATCCGGTCCGATTAGCCCCGTCATCCATTTGGTTCCCCCGTTCCCCCTCGCGTCGCTCGGGGGACTCGGCAGTTGATGTCATCACCCTAACCAGTTTCGATGACGTGGACGTCAATTCCTGCGTGGCGCTCATGCGTACCCGCACAAGGCCCCAGCGGCCGAGATTCGCCCCCTTCGACTCGCGCGCTAGGTCGTCGCCGCGAGCTGGCCGCAGGCCGCGTCGATGTCGCGGCCGCGGGTGAGGCGCACCGTCACCGGCTGCCCCCGCTGCGCCAGCGCCGCGCGGAACGCCTCGATCGCCTTCGGGGTCGAGCCCTCGAAGCCGGCGCCGGTCGGGTTGTAGGGGATCAGGTTCACCTTGAAGACCTTGGGGTCGAGGATGTGCGCGAGCTGGACGGCGTGCTCGTGGCGGTCGTTGACGCCGCCGAGCATCACGTACTCGATGAAGACCTTGCGGCGGCGCTTGCGGTGGTGCTCGCGGCAGGCCTCGAGCACGTCGGGGAGGGGGTAGCGGTCGTTGACCGGCATCAGCTCCGAGCGCAGCGCCTCGTCTGGAGCGTGTAGCGAGAAGGCGAGCCGGATCGGCATCTCCTGCGCGGTCAGCGCCTCGATCCCCGGAATCCAGCCGACCGTCGAGATCGTCGTGCGCCGGTGGGTGATCCCCAGGTCGGGCAGCCGCTCGCACGCCGCCAGCACCTGGTCCAGGTTCATCATCGGCTCGCCCATCCCCATGAACACGCAGTGGTCCACCGGCTCGATCCGCCGGAAGTGGAGCGCCTGGTCGAGGATCTCCGAAGCCGTCAGGTTGCGGCTGAACTTCATCTGCCCCGTCGCGCAGAAGGTGCAGGTGAGGGGGCACCCCGACTGTGAGCTGACGCAGATCGAGCGCCGCCCGTCCCGGAACCGCATCAGCACCGCCTCCAGCGGCTTGCCCTCGGCGGTCCGGAACAGCGCCTTGCGCGTGCCGTCGTCCGCCGTCGACTCGGTCGCCAGCTCCAGCGCCGACAGCGGCACCGTCGCGTCCAAGTGCTCGCGCAGCTCCGCCGGCAGGTTGGTCATCTCGCCGTAGCCGCGCACCCCCTTGGCCGCCCACTCCCAGATCTGGCCGGCGCGGTAGGGGGGTTCGCCGGCATCGGCCAGCTCGCGCTCGAGCAGCTCCAGGTCCATGCGCCGAGTCTAGGAGGGGCCCCATCGGGCGGGGCCCCTCCGACCCGACCTCTCCTCCGCTAGCTCAGGGCGTCCCGAGCCTGGGCGGTGTCGCCGAAGAACTCGGCGCTCATCAGCTTGCCGTCGCTCACCTTGTACATCCAAACCGAGCGGCCGCTCAGGTCGTTCCCGGACTTCGTCTTGCCCGTCCCTTCGACGGTGACGAACACGGTCTCGCCGTCGTCGGCATCGAAGAACCCGGTCGGCTTCGGGTCGACGGACTCGAAGTTGGACAGGAACTTCTGGATCATCTCCTTGAACCCATCCGAGCCCTTGTAGGTGCCTCCCCAGGGCAGTGTCTCCGGGATCACGATCTCGGCGTTCTCGTCCGTGGTCGAGACCGCGCCGTCGACATCCCCCTTCCCGAAGTCGTCCCAGCGGGCCTTGACAGTGTCGGCGTTCTCACCCATATCAATCGCTCCTGTGTTGCTCTCCCCCTAACCGCCCCGACCCTATTCCTTCACCGGGCTCCGCGCAAGGGAAAGCCCTGGAAATCCCGGGGATCAGAGTACGTCGCGGGGTCGGCCTGGATCGCTCACGGCTCGTTCAGCTCGGCGACGTCGGCCTTGTCCTGCTCGCGGCCGGCGGCGAGCTTGCTCTTGATCAGGGCGTCCTTGCCGAGCACCAGGAACCGCAGGCCGAAGGCGTCGACCTCGATCGCGGTGGCGCGCGCCTGCTTCCAGCTCGGCGCGCTCTTGATCGCGTTGACGATGTCGATGCCGCCGAAGCGCGAGTCGCAGAGGCGGGGCTGGCGCAGCAGCCAGTCGGGATCGGCATTGGACCGGATCCGGACCCACTTCTTGGTCGCCGGCCGGTATTCGCGCGCCTCCAGCTCGACCAGCGCCTTGATCGTGCGGCGGCGGTTGGCCCTGTTGGGCGCGACGATCAGGTCGAGGTCGCGGGTGATGCGGCTGACCCCGTGGGCGATCGCCGCGACGCCGCCGACGACCACGAACTCGACTCCGTTCGCGATCAGCGCCTCGAGGATGCGGTCGGGCTGCGCGTCGGAGCGCTGGGCCAACCGGCGGGCCTCCACTAGGCCGTGGCCGCCTTGCCGCGCAACTCCGAGGCGAACCCGCTCCAGCCGGCGGCCTGCTCGATCCGCTCGCCCGGGCTCATGGCGCGGATCGCGGCCGCGTGCCCCGCATCGGCGCGGTGGGCGGCAAGCGGGAGCAGGCCCAGCTCGGGGCGCAGGCCGAGTCCGCTGAGCAGGCGGCCGAAGCGCTCCAGCGACGGCACCTCCTCACCGGCCTCGATCCGGCTGATCGCAGGTTGGGGTACCCCTGTGCGGCGGGCCAGCGCGCTCTGGCTGACGCCGCGGCGCTCGCGCTCCGCGCGCACGGTCGCGCCGAGTCCCGGGTGATCCACTCTTGAGGGGGCTCTGGTGGCCATACTGCATTAAGTATAGGGCGTGATCGACCGGGGTTGACCCATCCGAGGGGTATCCTGGTAGGGAGACATTCGCCCGTCGGCTCTGCTCCCTCTTCCCTCGCGCGAACCCACCCCACCGAGAGGGTCAAGGAAGGCGCGCGGATGAGCGGAATAGAGAAGCCGGCGGTCAGTCGGCGACGGATGGAAGAACTGACTGAGGACGCGGCCCACACCCGCCGCCGCTACGACCTCTACAAGGCCAAGACCTACAGCTCGAGGGTGACGAGTCCAGGCAGGCTGAGGGAGCTCAAGCGCGAGTCCGAGTTCGCCCAGATGCGCCTGATCCGGGCCAGGGCCGATGCCTGAGGCGGCGACTGCGCTCCGGCTGGACCTGCGACCGCTGCGAGGTGACCGTCAGCTGGATGCCCGACGTGAAGCGCCCGGAGATGCCGCCGAGCTGGGTCGACGTTGACGGCGTCCTCCACTGCCTCAGCTGCCGCCGCGAGGTCGCCGCCGACGCCGGAGTGGATGACATGCCCGAGGACACCCCGGCGAGCGAGCGCCAGAAGCTGAGGTCGCACGCGAGGATCGAGTTCGAGGTGCAGCGCGACCCGGAGCGTCCGGACAACCGGATCGCCAAGTCCTGCCACACCTCGATCATCGCCGTGCGCAAGGCGCGGATACGGCTCGGCATTCCTCCCGGTCCCTGAAGCGGCTGATTCTTCCCGGAATGCACCCCGGGGCCGTTGTCTCGGGGCAATGCTGCTACCTTCGCCGCGTCGGGTGACCACCGCCACGCGGATTCGTCGCCCGAGAGGTTCCGTTTCTCCCTGTGCTTTGCAGAGTGTCGGGGGTCGCAGGATCTCCCCGAATCACTCATAAGGAGAAAGCACTACATGTCATCGCAGTCATTCGCCGAGCTCGGCGCGTCGAGCCCAGTCGTGGGCGCACTCGCCAAGCGCGGCATCACAGAGCCGTTCGCAGTTCAACGGCTCGCAATCGCAGACATCCTTGAAGGCAGGGATGTGTTGGTCCAGTCGCCGACGGGGTCGGGCAAGACGCTCGCCTTTGGCGTGCCGATGGTCGATCTGATCAGCGCCGACGCGCGCCGCCCCGCGGCCCTCGTGCTCGCCCCCACCAGGGAGCTGGCCGAGCAGATCGTCGACGAGATGGACTCGATCGCCCATTCGAGGGCGATCAAGGTCGCACCAGTCTTCGGCGGGGTCGGCATCGAGGCCCAGGCCCGCAAGGCCGCCAAGGCCCACATCGTCGTCGCCACACCGGGACGGCTCGAGGACCTGATCGAGCGCGGTCACTTCAAGCTCGACCGGATCCAGATCCTGGTCCTCGACGAGGCCGACCGCATGCTCGACATGGGCTTCAAGCCCCCCGTCGACCGCATCGTCGCCCAGATGCCGAAGGACCGCCAGACGCTGTTCTTCTCGGCGACGCTGGAGGGAGCGGCCGGCAAGCTCGCCAAGGCCTACACCCGCGACGCCGTCCGCCACGTGCACAAGCCGAAGGTCGAGAAGTCGGCCGCGACCAAGCACCGCTTCATCCACCTCACCCACGAGGCGAAGCTGGATGCCCTGGTCGGTGAGCTCAACGACTCAGAGCGCGGCCGCACCCTGGTCTTCGTCCGCACCAAGCGCGGCGCCGACCGGCTGGTCAAGAAGCTCAGCCGCCACCGGATCCGCGCCCTGGCGATGCACGGCAACAAGAATCAGAACCAGCGCCGTCGCGCCCTCGCCAGCTTCGATCGCGGCGACTGCGACACGCTGGTCGCCACCGACGTCGCCGCCCGCGGCATCGACGTCGAGGACATCACCCACGTGATCAACTTCGACGCCCCCGAGGACCGCGACGCCTACGTGCACCGCACCGGCCGCACCGGCCGCGCGGGAGCAACAGGGGTCGCCGCCAGCTTCATCCTCCCCGACCAGGACTACGAGATGGGCATCGTGGCCGAGCAGCTGGGCCTGTACCAAGAGTTTGCCGAGGGACGCCCCAAGGGCCTCTCCCACGGCAGGTCCAATGGCAACGGACACGCCGCTCGTAAGCACTCCGGCAACGGCAAATCCCGTAACGGAGGCGCGAGCGGCAAGAGTTTCAACAAGGCCCGCAGCAACGGCGGCCGGGGCGGCCAAGGCGAGTCAGTCGAAGGGATTCAGCAAGAGCTACGGCTCGGTCGGCGGCGGTCGCAGCCGCAGGCGGCGCAGCCGTTAAGCCTTGGCGCGCTTTCGCGCGAGCTTCACGCGCTCGGTCTGGTCGAGCTCGACCTTCCGCAGGCGAACCGCGTCGGGGGTCACCTCGACGCACTCGTCCTCGCGCAGGAACTCGAGGGACTGCTCTAGGGAGAGCCGCTTCGCGGGCACGAGCCGAACGGTCTCGTCGGCGGCAGCGGCCCTGACGTTCGTCTGCTGCTTCTCCTTGATCGCGTTCACGTCGAGGTCGGTGTTGCGGGCGTTCTCGCCGATCACCATCCCCTCGTAGACCTCCTCGCCGGGACCGACGAAGAGCGTGCCGCGCTCCTGCAGGCCGAACAGGGCGAAGCCGGCGGTCTTGCCGATGCGGTCGGCGACCAGCGAGCCGGTCGGCCGCGCGCTGAGGTCGCCGGCCCACGGCTCCCAGCGGTCGAAGACGTGGTGCATCAGCCCCGTGCCGCGCGTCTCGGTCAGGAACTCGGTGCGAAAGCCGATCAGCCCCCGCGCCGGCACCAGGTACTCCAGCCGCACCCAGCCGGTCGAGTGGTTGACCATCTGCTCCATCCGGCCCTTGCGCACCGCCAGCGCCTGGGTGACGACGCCGACGTAGTCCTCGGGCACGTCGATCGCCAGTCTCTCCACCGGCTCATGCTGGGCGCCGTCGATCTCGCGGGTGACGACGCGCGGCTGCCCCGCGGTCAGCTCGAAGCCCTCGCGCCGCATCGTCTCCAGCAGCACGACCAGCTGCAGCTCGCCGCGGCCCTCGACCTCCCAGGTGTCGGGCCGCTCGGTCTCGCGCACCCGGATCGAGACGTTGCCGATCAGCTCCTGGTCGAGGCGGTCCTGGATCTGGCGCGCGGTCAGCCGCGAGCCGTCCCTGCCGGCGAGGGGAGAGGTGTTGATCCCGACCGTGATCGAGAGCGAGGGCTCGTCTACCGAGATCACCGGCAGCGGCCGGGGGTCCTCGGGGTCCGCGAGCGTCTCGCCGATCGTCACGTCGGCGAGGCCGGCGACGGCGATGATCTCGCCGGGCCCGGCCTCGGCGGCCTCGACCCGCTCCAGCGCCTCGGTGACGTAGAGGTTGCTGACGGTGGCGCGCTCGACCTCGCCGCTGGCGCGGCACCAGGCGATCGGCTCGCCGGCGCGGATCGTGCCGTTGTGGACGCGGCAGATCGCCAGCCGCCCTACATAAGGGGAGGCGTCGAGGTTGGTCACGTGCGCCTGCAGCGGCGCCTCGGGGTCGTAGGTCGGCGCCGGGATCGCCTCGGTGATCAGGTCCATCAGCGGCTTCAGGTCCTTGCCCTCGGTGCCCTCCTCCAGCGATGCCCAGCCGGCGCGCGCGTTGGTGTAGACGATCGGAAAGTCGATCTGGTCCTCGCCCGCGTCCAGGTCCAGGAACAGCTGGTAGACCTCGTCGATCACCTCCTTGATCCGCGCGTCGGGCCGGTCCACCTTGTTCACGACCAGGATCACCGGCAGCTTCGCCTCCAGCGCCTTGCGCAGCACGAACCGCGTCTGGGGGAGGGGCCCTTCGCTCGCGTCCACCAGCAGCAGCACCCCGTCCACCATCGTCAGCCCCCGCTCGACCTCGCCCCCGAAGTCGGCGTGCCCGGGCGTGTCGATGATGTTCAGCTTCACCTCGCCGTACTGGACCGACGTGTTCTTGGCGAGGATCGTGATCCCCTTCTCGCGCTCGAGGTCGGTCGAGTCCATCACCCGCTCGTCCACGTCCTGCCCCTTGCGAAACGCCCCCGACTGCCACAGCATCGCGTCGACCAGCGTCGTCTTCCCATGGTCGACATGGGCGACGATCGCGATGTTGCGGAGGTCCTCTCGGCGGGCGTGGCGGCGAGGGTCTGGTGGAGGCTGCTCGGGCTCATGGGACGCGGGATGGTACGGCAACGCAGAGTCGATACACATCCGTTACACATTCGTGTGTACGAGCGCGATACGATTCAACCCATCGCCCGCACCAACATCGACATCGACGAAGCCCTGATCGAGCGCGTCATGCGCCGCTACGACTTCCGCTCCAAGCGCGAGGCCGTCGAGGGCGCGCTGCGGCACCTCGACGTCGAGCCGATGTCGCGCGAGGAGATCCTGGAGCTCGAGGGCATGGGCTGGGACGGCGACCTCGACGAGATGCGCGCGACCCGCGAACCGGTCCGGAGCTGGATCGAGCGCGAGTGACGCTCGTCGATTCGTCCGCGTGGATCGAGCTCTTCCGAGCGACCGGCAGCCCCGTCCACCTGAGCATCAGGGCCCTGATCCAGGGCGACGGCGAGATCGCCACGACGGAGCCGATAAGCATGGAGCTCCTTGCGGGAGCCCGCTCCGCAGAGCAAGCGGGCCGCGTGCGCGCCGCCCTGGCGTCCTGCCGCACGCATCCGGTCAGCGGACCGAGCGACTGGGAGCGGGCCGCCGCCATCTACCGGACCTGCCGAGCGGAGGGGATCACCCCGCGCACCCACATCGACTGCCTGATCGCGGCGGTGGCCATCCGGGCGGACATCCCGGTGCTGACCGCCGACCGCGATTTCGAGGCGCTCGCGCGGCACACGCCTCCGAGCTCGCCCCGTAGGTCGCTCGCACCGCGTCAGCCTGCCGGTGGTAGCGTTGCCGCTCGGATCGTTCAACGCCAACCGAGAGGGGCCATGATGGCTGAAACGCTCAAGGGAAACTGCCTGTGCGACGGCGTGGAGTACGAGCTTTCGGATCCCCAGGCACTCGCCTACTGCCACTGCACTCGCTGCCAGCACTGGACGGGCTCGAGCCTTGCGGGGGTCGTCGTGGACCCGGACAACTTCAAGTTCACCAAAGGCGAGGACCTGGTCAAGACCTACACGAGCGAGCTCGCCCCCCGCAACTTCTGCAGCAACTGCGGGTCAAGCCTGTACGACGACCTCGGAGCGGTCTACTTCGTGGCCGCGGGCCTGATGAGCGACCTCGACATGGAGCCGGCCTTCCACCAGCAGGTCGCCTACAAGGCAAGCTGGCACCAGATCGGCGACAACGCGCCGCAGCACGACGAGATGCCGCCGGCCTGACGCGAAGGCGCGCCTAGCCGGGTCCATTACGGACCTAGGTTTTGCGAGATAGCTCGGAGTGCGACCCGCCGCGGGCTCGACCCCGCGCTCTCTGCGCCGAGGCGACGTTGCCCTTGCGCTCGTAGAGGCTCACGGCTTCGGCGGCGGCCGCGTCTGCGTCCTCCGATCGGCCGGCCAGCCGGAGAACCTCCGCCAGGTCGAGGAGGACATCCGCATGCAGGACGACGAACTCGCTGTCCGCGGCGAGCGCGACTCCCTCGCGGGCGAGCCTCTCGGCCTCCTCGAGCTGTCCCCGTCGGGCCAGCAGCCGCGCGGGAACGCCCGTGCGCTTGATCTGCCACTCGCGATCGGTGGGCGCTGGGGCCTCATCTATGGCGTCGAGCAGGGCGAACGCGTCGTCGTAGCGCCCCTGCTCGTAGACGGCGCGGGGCAAGTCGACCGCGACGGTCGAGAGAAACCATCCCTCGCCGATCTCGCGGAAGGCCTGCTCGGCCGTCCGCATATCGCGCTCGGCGGCGGCCGGGTCGCCGGCCAGCAATTCGACGTAGCCGCTGAGCAGCTCCTGGACGGCCGCTTGCCACAGCAGGCCGAGGTCCCGCGCCAGGGCGCGGGTTTCCGCGATGTGCTTGCGGGCCTTGGCGAAGCGGCCGCTCATCGCCTCGAGCACCGTGACGAACCCCGACAGGTTGGCATCCAGGGTGCGGTTCTCCGGCTCCGCCTGGAGCAACCGCTCGAGCCAGCTCAGACCCTCCGCGACCGGCATCGGGCCGTGGATCGCGCACAGGGCGTTCTGTCCGAGGGCCCAGCCGACCTCGCGGCGATTGCCGGTACGCCGTGCGTGCTCGGCCGCCCGGGTCGCTTCCTCGCTCGCCTCGCGAAGCCGCCCCCTGCTCCAATGGAGGTCGGAGAGAACCATCCACGCTCTCGCCAGCCCGGCCTCGTCGCCGAGCTCGCCGAGCACCTCGATCGCGGTCTCGGTCTCCGCGGCGAGGGCATCCAGGTCTATCCCCTCGGGGTCCCTGTACATCTCGATGCGCGCGCGTGTGGCGGCGACGCGCCACTCCTGGTGGCGATCCCCGGCCGCGCGTGCGCTCGCGCGCGCGTCGGCGAGCAGGGTGCTCGCCTCGTCCACCTCGCCGATCTCGAATAGCGCATAGCCCAGCTCCGGGAGCGCCGCGAAGCCGGCCTCACCATCCGAGGTGGGAAGCGAGGCGGCCCGGCCGAGCAGGTTGACCGTAGCCGGCATGTCTCCGCGCTGGAACGCCCGCTGACCCGCGGAGGCGAGATGCTCACCGGCTCGGCGCGCCAGCTCGAGCTCCTCCTCGCCGACGGTGCCCAGCTCGGCGCGATAGCGAAACGCCTGCTCGAGGTGGTAGCCGACGATCTCCGAGTCCTCAGCGACCCCGCCGCGCGACGCGGGGTCGTCGATCCTCGTGGCGAAGCGCTCGTGAAGCTCCGCACGGACCCGTTTGGGGGTCGCTCTGTAGGCGGCCTGTTGGATCAGGATGTGACGAAAGCGGTAGTTCTCTCCACCTCCAGGCGATGGCGCGGGCCCGATCAGCTCCTTGCGGGCCAGGGTCTCGATGTGGCGGTCGACGAACGCCCGGGCATCCTCTGGCAGCAGGTCAACCGCAGCCGGGAGGGAGAATTCCTTGCCGACTACGGCGGCTCGGGTGATCACGGCGCGCTCGCCCGGCCCGAGACGATCCAGCCGCGCCGACAACAGCGCCGCGATCGTCGGTGGGATCGGGAGCTCGGCCTCGTCACCACCTCTCTCTGTGAGCATGGCGACGAGCTGCTCGATGAAGAGGGGGTTTCCATCGGCGGTCTCGAGTACGCGGACCCTTGTGGCTTGGGCGAGACCTCGAGCGAGGTTGGCGATCAGTGCCTCGCAGTCCGAGTCCGGAAGGCGCTCGAGCAGGAGGGAGCTCGCATTCGGCTTTCCGCGGCCCCAGCCGGGCCGCTCCTCGAGGAGCTCGGGACGGGCGATGCAAACCACGAGGATCGGCGCACCCTGCACCCGCTCCGCCAGGTACTCGACCAGGTCGAGGAAGGTGGGCTCGGCCCAGTGCACGTCCTCGAAGAAGACGACGAGGGGCCGCTCCCGGGCGAGCGCTTCGAACAGGCTTCGGGTGGCCCAGAAGATCTCCTCGCGATCGCTCGACGCCTCCGCGACGCCGATCGCCTCCTGGAGGCTTTCGGCGAGCGGCCGCGCCTCGTGCCCATCGGCGAGGAGCTCTCCGTTCGGGCCGGCGGCCGTGAGCTGGCTGACTATTTCGCGCAGAGACCAGAAGGTGATGCCCTCCCCGTACGGCACGCAGCGGCCAACGAGAACGGTGGCCTGTTCGGCGGCCAGCGAGGCGAGCTCCTGCGCGAGCCTCGATTTCCCGATCCCCGCCGTCCCGAGGATCGTCAGCAGGTGCAGCGTGGGCTCGCGAGTCGCATGCTCGAACGCCTGCCGGAGCTGGGCAAGCTCGGGCTCGCGGCCGACGAGCGGCGCCTTCAACGATCCAACGGCGGGCCTCTCGCGCGCGAGGTCACGAAGCCGCCAGGCGGGGCCCGATTCGGTCTCGACCTGCCCCGTCCTGGCGCGTCCGCGGACGAGCCGCTCGGTCTCCTCGCCGAGGAGGATCTCCCCGGCGGCTGCAGCGTCCACGAGCTCAGCCGCCGCGGTCATGGGTTCGCCGACGACCGACACCGCGCCGGCGCCGGAACCGCTCGCCAG
>CAWABY010000011.1:0-189258 GCA_963780395.1 uncultured Solirubrobacterales bacterium | reverse complement strand
GTCCCGGTGAAGGTTTCCCGGCCCTCCCCTCCTTTCGACTCGAACACCGCCGTCATCCGGCCTCCACCGCTGAGTCCCTCAAACCGGCCGCTGCCATTCACGACCTCCCAATCGCTGCTTTGTTTCAGGCTCGGTTCTGTCGGGCTGAAGGTGATCGTCAGGCGGCCACCGGGACAACTGAATGTCTTGACCACCAACCCAAGCGGGGGCTCCCCGTGCCGATCGCTGAATCTCCCTCCGGCGCAGAAGGCCGAGTCGCCGATGGTGGACCCGGGAAGAACCTCGCCCATCGTCTCGACTTTCGCGCTGGGGTCCTCGAGGAAGACCACGTGCGTCTTGATCAGGATCGGGTCGCCGCCCGCTTCGGCGGTCGTGCCGGTCTCGTCTCCGCGGGCGGTCGTTCCGGCCTCTTCTGCGTCGGTAGCCGTCCCGTCCTCGTCGCCGTCATCGTCCCCGCAGGCCGCGAGGCCGATTGCGGTGACAGCCAGTGCCCGTGCCAGCCACAGCTTTGCCCCTTGTGAATCCGCCATCCGAGCCTCCTAGCGGTTGCGTTGAGGCAAGCCTCTCACGCCTCGGGTTCAGCAATCAATCACTAGAAGGTCCCTGTTGGGATGGCTTCAACCAAACGGCCGTTCGGGCGATCCCGCGGCTTGCGTCGGTTCTCACGCCCGGCTGCGCGGAATCAACCCGGTATGAGGCCCACTCTGAACAGCCGCTTCTTGCCCGAGGCAACTACTTCGAGAGCCCGGCAACTTCGAGGGCGTCGGCCTCGTTGTCGTAAAGATCAACCTGGTAGGCCTTGCCGTCCCGCATGTGGTGAACGAGCCAGTAATGCGCCTCCACGGGAATGCCGCTCCCCTTCCCTCGCCCTCGGTGCAAGACGCGCACCAGGACCTTCTCGTCTGCATCCCTGAACTCCTCAGCGACCTGGCTGAACTCCTCGAAGGACTCGGTCCATTCGGTGATGAATCGAATCACGCCGTCTTTCCCCTCGTACCTACCCGCATCCCCTCGCGGGTGAGCCCACGTGACGATCTCGGGATGGTGATCGTCGAGAAACGCCGCAAAGTCCCCCCGATCAAAGGCCTCGTAGTCCTGGCGGATGATCTCGACGTTCTTCTCCGACATCTCCGCGCCCAGTATCTCTCGATGGAGTACGGCTTGCTATGCAAGACGGACCATGGCGCCCGATAAGCAACCACCCGCAAGGTGAGCGACCGGACTCGAACCGGCGACCACCTGGGCGCCTGAGCGGTCTCCGGCTGGTCTTCCGCACCGAGTGGAGCGCGACGGAGGGCGTCTACGGACTGATCCTGGCTCTGTCCGTGATCGCCGTGGCCCGCGAGTACGACTCCTCGCCGGACGCCGGTCTGGTGGGGCTCAGCGTCCTGATCACGGCCGTCGTCTTCTACATGGCGCACGTTTACTCCGATCTGCTCGGCAGGGGCGTCTCGCAGGGCCAGGAGCTGACGCCAGGGGCGGTCGGCCACGCGATGCGGGACCACTTCTCGCTCGTGGCGGTCCCCACTCCCCTCCTGGCCGTGCTTGGTGCCGGCGCGCTGGAGTGGATTCCCGACCGAACGGCCCTTCTCGCGGCCATCGGCATCGCGCTCGCGGATTTGGCCGCCGCTGGAGGCTACGCAGCACGCAGGCGCGGCGCTGGACCGATTGGAACCATCGCCTCCGCAGCGGTCGCGGTCGGGCTCGGTGCAGTCATCGTGCTCCTGAAGGCGCTCGCGCACTGACGCACGGCGAGCGGGTGGGCGAGGCGGACCCGACGCCGCTAGGGCGTCTGGCGGGTGAGATAGCTCACGGGCCCGACGCGCTCGACGGCGATCGACAGCACGACACGATCCAGCGCCGCCAGTGCCTCGTCGGTCTGGGGTTCGGGCGTCTCGTCGGCGCCGGCGATCCGCTGCATGATCCTGGCGGTCGCAGGACCGATGCCCTCCGTGAGTATCTCGGCCGTGCCGGCGATCGTCGCGGACGGATACGGCTGCTCGTCCCCACGGACGCAGAGCGAGGCCCAGCCGCTGCGTTGCACGTCCCGAGCCTTCCCACGCTTGGACAGGGTGGAGATCAGGAGTCGCTCGCCGTCCCGCACGTAGTAGACGACGGACTGGCGAGGGCGCCCGTCCGCAGCGGTGGTCGCCAGGACGCCGACGCGCTGCGCATCAAGGAAGTCGCGGACTTCATCCGTCAGGACGTCCATGGCGGGTCTCCCTCCGCTCCAGCGACGACGAAGCCCTCGGGCTCCTCGACGACGGTGTTCTCCAGCGTGCCGATCCCCTCGATCTCGACCCTAACGGTGTCGCCGACCTTGAGCAGGCCCTCCGGAACGGCTGGCGGGCGGCGCCGATCCCGGCCGGCGTGCCGGTGGCGATCACGTCGCCGGGCTCCAGGGTGAACGCCTCGGAGAGATGGGCGACCTGCTGGAAGCAGTCGTAGATCATCTCGCTGGTGCTGCCGTCCTGGCGCAGCTCATCGTTGACGTAGGTCCTGATCGACGAGCGAGTGCGGGTCGCCGAGCTCGTCGGCGCTGACCACCCACGGCCCGAGCGGGCCGTGGGTGTCGAAGGACTTGCCGAGCGTCATCGTCGGCGTCCGCAGCTGCCAGTCGCGGACCGAGACGTCGTTGGCGATCGTGTAGCCGGCGATCACCTCCGCGGCGCGCTCCTCGGGGACGTGGCGGCAGCGCTTGCCGATCACGATCGCGAGCTCGCCCTCGTAGTCGAGCAGGTTGGAGACCCGCGGCATGTGGACGTCGTCGCCGGGACCGACCACGCAGGTCACCTGCTTGTTGAAGAAGACCGGGAACTTCGGCGCCTCCATGCCGCTCTCGGCGATGTGGTCGGCGTAGTTGAGCCCGATCGCCAGGAACTTGCGCGGCCGCACCGGCGCGAGCAGGCGCACCTCCTCGAGCGCGTGTCGCTCCCCCCGTAGGGGTCGAGCACGCCGTCTCCCTCGACGAGCCCTCGCGGACCTCGCCATCCGCCTCGAACCTGCAGCGCTTCATGACGCCTCCGGGATCTCGACCGGCGCCTGGTCCGGCGCGTAGCCGCCGGCCATCGCCTTGGCGTGAATCTCCTCGAACCCGACGCCCGCGGCGTGGTCGGCCGCGACCTTGTCCGGATCGACGAACTGCCCGATCGGGTTCGCCTTGAACTCCTCGGATGTCCGCATCCACTCGGTCGACTTCGCCCAGTCGCCGAAGTTGTCGACCTGGAGCTCGATGTGGTTGCCGTCGGGGTCCGTGTAGTAGTAGGAGAACGTCATGCCGTGGTCGAGGCAGAAGGACGGCTCGATGCCGGCTTCCTTCAGCCGCAGGTAGCTCGAGTTGAGCTCGTCGAAGCTCCCGTACTCGAAGCCGAGTGATGCAGGCCCGTGTGGGCCTCCTTCTCGGGGTCGTCGCGTGAAGTTCGGGAACGCCAGCAGCGCGATCCGGTGGTTCGCCTCGTCGTTGCTGAGCCAGGCGCCGACATCGTCCTGATGAGGACCTCGGCGCCCGACGAGGACGGAGTAGAAGTCGATCATCTCCTGCAGCCGGGTGGTCTTCAGGTTGAGGTGGTGGAACTTCGGGTGGATCACTTCGTCGAGTCCGACATTTCAGTGCTCCTTGGTCAGTGGGTTGAGAGTCAGCGCCAGCCTGGCTCCGCAGGTCGTCCGAGAGCGGCGGCAGCGCGTCGGCCGAGGCCGCGCTGCCGAAGACGTAGAAGTCGGGCCGGACCAGCACGGCGTGGGCGCCGTGCGCGGCCGAGCCAAGCGGTGAGGCGTCCGTCGAGGTCCCGCACGCCCGCCGGGGAGCCGGGATCGAGCGACGCCACGGTCGACACCGAGAGCGTCAACCAGCTCGCGCTGCCCCGCGTCGAGCTCGTCGAGTGGGTCGCCCGCGGCGGCGACAGCGTCCAGCCGCGCCCGACGACGTCGTCGAAGCGGCCCTGCCGGCCATCGACCTCGACTGCCCCTGGACGCTCAGCGCTCCCGCCAGGGGATCGTCGGCATCGTCCGCGCCGCGACGGATCACCCCGTCGCTGAGCGGCGCGCATCTCGATCGGGGGCGGCGGACCCGCCTCGCGCAGCGTGGCGTCGCGCTGCCGCCGCCGCGCCGGGTCGAGCTGGCACAGGTCCTTGCCCAGCTCGATCGCGAAGCCGATCACCCATTCGTTCTGCGGCTGGCGCTCGGCCGCGACCGTGTCGAGCAGCGCGTCCGGGGCCAGCCCGCGCAGGACGAGGTCGAGCTTCCAGGCGACGTTCGCCGCATCGCGCAGACCGGCGCAAAGGCCCTGTCCCAGAAACGGCGGCGTCAGGTGGGCGGCGTCGCCGGCGAGGACGACGTTGCCATCGCGCATACGGTCGGCCAGCATCGAGCGGAACTCGTATACGGCGGCTCGCGTCAGGGTCCCGTCGGCGGGCGTGAACCACGGCTCGAGCAGCGACCAGGCGCGCATCTTCGTCGAAAGTCCTCGGACCGCTCGCCCGGGCAGCAGCATGAACTCCCAGCGGCGGTGGCGGGGCCCGCTCTGGACGTGCGTGGTCGGCCGCCGCGGATCGCACCACTGGCAGGCGACGGGCAGTTCGGCGAGGGCTGACATATCGCTGGGCTCGACGTCCACGACCAGCCAGCGCTCCTGGAAGCCCAGGTCGCGCCGGTCGATGCCGCCCGCCTCGCGCACGAAGGAGTTGGCGCCGTCCGCGCCGATCACCCAGCGCGCAGTGCACCGTTCGCGTCTCCTCAGTCGGCTCCAGGCCCTGCGCGCCCAGCTCGTGGCGACGCAGGGTGAGCGACGCGCCGCCCTCCCCCTGCTCCAGGCCCTCCGCCACCCAGCCGCGATGGACGGCGACGCCGGCCGCGCACGCTGCGTCGAGCGCCCGCTCGAGCTCCGGCTGAAAGAACAGGTAGTGGGCTCCCATCCCGACTTGGAAGGCGTCTCCGGCGTGAGCGTCATCAGCTCCTCGCCGTCGGCGCCGAACCACCGGTACTCCCGCAGCGGGACCAGCTCGTCGGCGAGCCTGTCGGCCACCCCCACCGCTTGCAGCAGGCGCATGATCTCGTGGTCGATGTGGACGGCGCGAGGAAGGCGGTAGATCTCGCTGAACCGCTCGAACGCCTCGACGCGGTGGCCGGCGCGGCCGAGCATGCCCGCGACCGCCTGGCCCGACGGGGCCGTATCCGACGACCGCGACGTCGAGCTCGTGGTCCATCCTCAGGCTCCCACCAGCGCGCTGCCGGCTCCGACGATCAGGACTGGGACTTCCTCGTGCATTTCTTCTCCTCCGCACATCCGAGCAATGATTGGAGTGAACGCTACAGAACTAGTTCTGTAATGTCAACTACAATTCTGCGGTACGATCCTCTCGGTGGCGGAGAGAACGGCGGTGACGCCGAACAGCCGGGGCAGACGCTCGAGAGAGCTCGTGCTAGATGCCGCGGAGAGGCTGATGGCGCAGAAGGGCTACGAGGCGGCGAGCGTGTCGGCCCTTGTCGACGAGGCCGGCGTCCCCGCAAGCTCCATCTATCACTACTTCGGCTCCAAGGAGGGGGTGCTCCTCGCGGTGATGGAGCGAGGCGCGGAGCGGTTCTTCGAGGCGCTGCCGATCCCCGACCGTCGCCAGGGATCTCAGAGCGAGCATCTGGCGGGCCTCTTCGAGACCGTGGCGGAGGCGCTACAGGGCAATCCCTACTTCCTTCGGATCCTGATCGTGATGGCGACCCAGCCGGTCAATGCGTCCGGCGGCGAGGTCCATCGAGTCGTGAACCACGTCCGGGACCTCGCTCTGGAGCGACTTCGCGACCAGATGCAGATCGTCTTCGGCGTCGCTCGCGATGGTGCGGACGCGGACCGGCCGCGCGCTTCGCTCGCTCGTCGACGGAGCCTTCGTCGCTCAGCAGTCCAACCCCAGGGTCCGCCTGGGCGACCTGGTCGGACACCTGCCTGCGGCCCTGATAGCGGTGCGGAAGGACCTGCCTAACGCCCTCAGCGCAAGCGAGAGCTGGGCGCGACGAGCCCCAGTTCCCGCGCGCGCTCGACCGCCTCGCCGCGGCTGTGCACGTCGAGCTTGGAGTAGATGTGGCGCAGGTGGGTGCGGACAGTGTTGGGGGAGACGAAGAGCTCCGCGGCGATCTCGGGTGCCTTGAGATTGCTCGGCAGGTATCTGATCACACGCAACTCAGCCTTGCTCAGCTCGTCCAGCGGCGGAGGACCATCCGCCCGGGGCGCAGCCGATGAGCCGGCCAGCACGTCGAGGATCTCGGAAACCAGATTCGCATGGGTGGTTCGGTGCCGCGGATGGCGCTCGAGCAGCCCCTGAACGGGGGCGAGCGCGAACGGCAGGATGATCCCTTCGGGCTCGGCGAGCTCAAGCGCTCGCTCCAGCGACGCCTCCGCTGCACGGGCTTCCCCGAGCGCGTCGCGGGCCGCCGCGTCGTATAGCAGTGCCTCGATCGACTCCGTCCGCGGGTCAACCTGCCAGGAAACCTCGGAGGAGCCCTCGATCACCGGGGCGAGCGCGTCCACAGCCTGCTCCGGGCTGTCCTCCGCCAGGAGGATCTGCGCAATGACGGTTCGCCCGAACACCGAGTCGCGCTCCTGAGGGCTGAGCTCGTCGAGCGTGGCCCGAGCGGGAGCCGTCTCGCCCATCCGCGCCGACACCTGCACGATCCGTCCCCGCGGGTCGATGATCACGTCCTCGCTCAGAAGGGGCCTCATCCGATCCATCTGCCGGAACGCCGCGAGGGCCTCCTTGAGCCGGCCCTGCCCGAAGCGCAGCATGCCCCACGCGTACCGGACGACAAGCTCGGTCAGATGCGCCCCCTCTCGGGCCAGCGCGCGCTCTGCGCGCACGAGATGCAGCTCCGCCTCCTCGAAGCGGCCAAGGCAGACCAGCTCCGAACCGAGGAAGGCGAGGGCGGGAGCGCCTTCGATGGGATCGTCTGCCCACCCGTGAGCCTCGGCAAGCGCGACCGCTTGCTCGAGGAGCCGGAGCCCGTTGGCGAAGGTCTCCCCGTTCATCCGCACCGCCACCCCCAGATGGGCGAGGGCCCCGATCTCCTGGTAGGGGCGCTCGATTCGGCGCGCCAGCTCGCGCGCCGCCTCGAGGTGACGCACGGCATCAGCGACTTCCCCGGTCCAGAGCTCGACGACGCCGACGGTCGTGAGCGCCGCAACCCGGTGCTCGGCCAGCTGGGGGAGCCGGTCCGCCGGCTGGGCCGCCACCGCCTCCTCGACCGCGCGCATCGCTTCGCGTGCCCCGGAGAGATCACCGCGCCGGCCGGCCTGCCACAGCTTCGTGTAGGCAACCCGGAGCTGGAAGAGCGACCGCCGCTCATCCGGCACCGTTCCCGCTTGGCGCTCGGCGAGATCGATGTAGCTGGTCACCTCTTCCGGTTGGCGGTCGAACAGACCGGCGCCCGCGAGCGCGATCGCCAACTCGGGATCCGTCGTCGCGCCCTCCGGAGGAAAGTCGGCGAGCAGCCCGCTGACCGTCGCCCGGCGCCCATCCAAGAACAGGCTGAGGTAGCTGTCGGTGAGCAGGTGCGCGGCGTGCCCCCAATCCTCCGCCGCCTGGGCGTGACGAATCGCCTCCACCGGATCTCCGTGCTGTTCGTGCCAGCGGGCGGCCTTGCGGTGCAGCGAATCGATGCTCGCGGGATCGGTGCGTCGCAACTCGAGCTGCAGGAGGTCGGCGAACAGATGGTGGTAGCGAAACCAGGAGCGGGTCGCGTCCAGCGAGCTGACGAAGGCATTGGCGTCCTCGAGTTCCTGCAGCATCCGCTCCGAGCCCGAGCCCCCGGTGAGGGAGTCGGCCAACGGCCCACTCACCCGGTCGAGGATCGAGGTCCGCAGCAGCAACTCACGCACCTCTGGCGGCTGGCCATCAAGCACCTCCGCCATCAGGTAGCCGGCGACGGTCCGCTCGCTCCCGGAGAACTCGCTCACGAACCGCTCGGGGTCGGGGTGCCGGGCGAGCGAGATCACCGCCAGGCGCAGGCCGGCCACCCACCCCTCGGTCCGCTCGTGAAGCAGCACCAGCGCTTCTTCCGGGAGCTCGATCCCGCTCGCCTCCAGCAGCTCGCGCGCCTCCTCCAGCGAGAAGCACAGGTCGGGGTCTCGGATCTCGGTCAGCCGACCAGCGAGGCGGAGGCGATGCAGCCCGAGTCGCGGCTCCTCGCGGCTCGCGAGAACCAGCCGCAGTCGCGCGGGCAGCCGAGCGACGAACAGGTCCAGCCACGCGAGCGCCTGGGCCGAATCGAGCTCATGGAGATCGTCAATGACCAGGACGAGCGGTTCGTTCAGCGAATCGAGATCGACGAGCAGCCGCTCGACCACCGCCTCACCGCGAAAGCCCGGTGTCGGGTGAACGTGCTCGACCAGCTCCTCCAGCCCCGCCGCTTCGGCAAGCGCGTGGATGACCGCCAGCCAGAAGTGCTGTGCATCCTGCTCGCCGCGGCCGACCCCCACCCAGGCGATGCGCTCGCCGAGGTCCTCGGTCTCAACCCACGATCTCAGCAGTTCGGTCTTGCCGCTCCCGGCGGGGGCGCAGACGAGGACCACGCAACCGCTGGGTGCCGCCGAGAGAAGCTCCAACAACCCCTGGCGGCGGACGATCCCACGTCGAGCGGGGAGCTCAGGCCGAGTCCCGGTCAAGCGGTCCCGATCACGCTCCATCGCCGGTTCAGCATATCCCGCGTCGCGTCGGCTGCGCCATCCGTAGTGAGCACGGATGCCGCCCCGGCCGCACGCGGCGGGACGACCTGGCCCCGAAGCCGAATCACTCAAAGTTGGTGATGACTGATCACCGCACCCGGGTTCAGGCTCACTGGCATCAATGCTCGATAAGGCGCTGCTTCGCGGCGCCTATCCAGATAAAAAGGAGAAGCTATGAGTGAACACGCAGCAGAACCCCGGTTCGGAAGACCACCAAGGGGACCGGTGACGGAAGCGGTGAGCCAGTTCACCGGTTACTGGTGGCTCTGGCTGGTAGCTGGAATCGCCTGGATCGTGATCTCGGCGGTGCTCCTGCAGTTCGACGAGGCCTCGGTTACCACCGTCGGTGTCCTCGTCGGATTCTTGTTCACGTTCGCGGGGGTGCAGAACGTCGCCATCGCGTCGGCGCCACGCGAGGCGATCGAGGATCTCGGGCTGTCCACGGCATGGCGCTGGGTCGCGGGATTGTTCGCGGTGCTCTTCTTCGGCGCTGCGATCGCCTCGTTCATAAGCCCCGAGGACACCTTTGCCGGGCTCGCGGACATGCTCGGCTTCCTCTTCCTGCTCGTCGGACTGTGGTGGATCGTCCGTGCGTTCCAGGAGAGACCGATCAACTCACTCTGGTGGCTCGGCCTGATCTCCGGCATCCTGATGACGGTTCTTGGGTTCTGGACCGCCGGACAGTTCTTTATCGAGAAGGCCTATCTGCTCCTCGTCTTCGCGGGCATCTGGGCCCTGATGGAGGGGATCGTCGACGTCGTACGCGCGTTCGAGATCCGCGAGGTCCACAACGAGGTACACAACGATGTCCAGCCGCCGTCCAGGTCGTCCTAGCGGGGCTGGCCAGAGCGGCCACACGGGCGCGGCATGACGCCGTCGTGGCGGACCGGCTGGGAAGCGGCCGATCCGCCACGCATGCCCGTGCTCTTCGTCAACCCGAGGTCAGGTGGGGGCGCCGCAAGGCGTGCGCGCGTAGCTGAACGCGCTCGGGAGCAGGGCATCGAGGTCGTCGAACTCGGCGGCGACCAGGACCTGAGGGGCCTGGTCGATCAAGCCGTGGCCAGCGGCGCGGATGCGCTCGGGATGGCCGGTGGTGACGGCTCTCTCGCGGTCGTCGCTACCGCCGCTTGCGAGCACGAACTGCCTTTCATCTGCGTACCCGCGGGAACGCGCAACCACTTCGCTCGAGACCTCGGTTTGGATCCCGGCGATCCGGCCGGCGCGCTGAGTGCCTTCGGCGACGGGGTCGAGGGCCGGATCGACCTCGGGGAGGTGAACGGACGGTCTTTCCTGAACCTGGTCTCTCTGGGCGTCTACGGCGAGGCCGTCCAGCGCTCTGGTTACCGCGATGCGAAGGCTCGCACGCTGCTCGAGACCGCTCACGCGGTTCTCGGTCCGAGCGGCGCGGTGCCCGAGCTGAACCTGGTGGACGATCTCGGCGCCCGACACGCCCATCCCGTGATCGTCCTGGTCTCGAACAACACATACGCGCTGGGTCGGCCGATGGAGCGCGGCGCCCGCCCCAGGCTCGACGGCGGGCGACTGGGAATCATCGTCATCGACGCGCCCCCCGGGCACGGGCGTCCGCCGGGGCGGGCCTGGGCCGCGCGCTTCCTCGAGGTGGGTGCGCCAGCGACCGTGCACGCCGGCGTTGACGGCGAGGCAGTGGAGCTCGCCCCGCCGCTTCGGTTCTCGATCCGGCCGCGCGCGCTGCGGGTCAGGGTGCCGCGGCGCGATAGCGCTCGGCGGCGGCCACGGCGATCGGCGAGAGCGCGGCGCCAATGACGGCGCCGGCGACGACGTCAGAGGGATAGTGCACTCCCGTGTGCACGCGCGAGTAGGCGACGAGCGCAGCGAGCGCGGTGAGCAGGCCGCCCGCTAGCGGCGCCTCGCTCGCCACGCCAGTCGCGAAGGCGAAGCCGGACGCGGCGTGGCCCTGCTCCCCGCCGAAGGCGGCCAGTGCCGAAGCGCTTCCGAGCCACAGCTTCGAGAAGTCCGCCGCGCGAGAGAGCCGCCCGAGGGCCTGGTCCAGGCCCGGGGTGGGCATCCTGGCGATCGCAGCGTAGACGGCCGCGTCCAGTTTGCTTAGCTCGCCCCACACCCCTGGCCCGGTCATCGACTCAGCGCCGGGGTGACTTCGGGCGAGGGGCCTTTGGAACCGTCGCGGTCGACCAACTGAGCTCGAGCTGCAGCCGCGTGCGGCCCTGATTCGATCCGCTCTCGCGCTTGAGCACGAGGTCATTGCCGACCGGAAGCTTGACCGAGTGGCCATCGATTCTCATCTCGATCGGCCCCCCGGATATCAGCCCGTAGGCGATATCGGTCAGGCGCTCCGCGGCCTCTTGGCGCGAAAGCCGCTCTTCGTCGCTGTAGTCGCCCATGCCTCTTTCATGACACGTCGCGGTTGGGTCGGTGCTCGGGGTTGAGGCCATGCCCGAGCGGACGCGGAGGCCTCCGGGGGCCGGAGCCCTCCGCGCCGCGGTCGCGCTGACCGAGCAGCCGTCTCAGGCGGTTGCATCCGCCTGCTCCGACAGCTCCACGGCCTCTTTCCTTGCCAGGGTCGCGTCCAGAACCGCGTACTCGGCCTCGCCGATCGCCGAGTAGGCGAAGTCGATCGCGAACTTGGCGTCGTCCTCGGCCCGGTCGGCCCTTCGCTGTGCCTTGTGCACGTCGTGCTCCGCCTTCCTGTTGGCAATGTCCTCGCGGGCCGCCTTCACGGCCTCGTCCCAGGACCGCTGAACGTCGTGTCCACCAATCCGAGACGTCGCTCTTGGCGTCCTCGGCCGTCTCGCGCAGCGCCTTGGCCTCCTCCTCGCCGGCCGCCCGGGCGGCGTCGCGGTCGGCCTCGATGTCAGTCCGGGCCTTCTCACGCGCCTTCGCCGCCCGGTCCTCGGCCTCCTTGGCGCGGTCCGCAAGCTTCTTAAGGTCATCCGATAGTGCCATTTTCAACCTCCTGTGGATTTGTCAGGAGGAGCGTGATGGGTGAGGGGGTGAGCGGTCGTCACACGTTTTGAGTGATCTCGAGCCCGGTCGCGGCAGGAACAGATAGCCCCAGGTCGGGTTGCGGTGTACGAGCACCGCCGGCCGGCCGTCGGGCGGCGCCAAAATGGTTCCTCATGGCCGAAGCCCTGACCCCAAGAGAGCGCCAGGAAGCGGGAAAGGCCGCGCGGCGGAAGACGCCTCGCTCGAGCCATGCAGCGTGGGAGCCGCAGTCGGACCGCCCCGATCCCGTGAACACGCTCGAGCGGCAGGATGAGACGCGGGTGCAGGATCTCGTCCCGATCCGCCACGGTCGAATGCTGGCTTCGGCGTTCACGTTCTATCGCGGGGCGGCCGCGATCATGTCGGCCGACCTCGCGGAGACCCCGACTTCGGGGCTCCGGGTTCAGCTCTGCGGCGACGCGCACCTGTCCAACTTCGGCGCCTTCGCTGCCCCGGACCGGCGCCTGATCTTCGACATCAACGACTTCGACGAGACCCACCCTGGTCCGTTCGAGTGGGATCTGAAGCGCCTCGCCGCCAGCTTCTCGGTCGCGGGTCGCAACCTCGGGTTCAAGGGCCGCGAGACCCGCTCCGCAGTGACGACTGCGGCGAGGGAGTACCGGGAGCAGATGCGCCGGCTGGCCTCGATGGGCACCCTCGACGTCTGGTACGAGCGACTCGATCTGGAGGCCCTGCAGCAGTACCGCTCACAGGTGGGCCGCAGCCAGGCGAAGAACATCGACAAGAACGTCGCCAAGGCGGAGGCCAAGAACCGCCTGCGGGCGTTCAACAAGCTCACCCGAGAGGAGAACGGCGAGATCCGGATCGTCAGCGACCCGCCCCTGATCGTCCCGATCGACGAGATGTTCGAGGTGGACCCCGCGATCGTCGAGCAGCGGCTGCGGGCGGTGCTCGCGGCCTACACGGACACTCTCAGCCACGACGTCCGCCAGGTGGTCGACGGCTATCGATTCGCGGACGCCGCCCACAAGGTGGTCGGGGTCGGAAGCGTGGGGACTCGGGCGTGGATCCTGCTCTTGCTGGGTCGCGACTCGCAGGACCCGCTCTTCCTCCAGGCGAAGGAGGCTCAGGACTCCGTCCTCGAGCCATTCGGCGGCGCAAGCGAGTTCGAGCAACAGGGGCGGCGCGTGGTCGAGGGGCAGCGCCTGATGCAGGCGGCGAGCGACATCTTCCTCGGTTGGGTGACCTCCGACGGGCCTGACGGCAAGAGCCGCGACTTCTACGTCCGCCAGCTCTGGGACGGCAAGGGGTCGGCGGAGGTCGAGAAGATGAACCCGAAAGGGATGACGCTCTACGCGAAGCTCTGCGGCTGGACGCTCGCCCGCGCCCACGCCCGCTCCGGGGACCGCATCGCGATCGCCGCGTATCTGGGAAAGGGTGACTCCTTCGACCGCGCGATCTGCGAGTTCTCCGAGGCCTACGCGGAGCAGAACGACCGGGATTACAAGAGGTTTGCAAGCGCCGTCGAGGACGGCCTCCTAGAGGCGAAGACTGACATCTGATCACCCGAGCCGACAGATTCACTCTCACCTCAACCGGGTGATGCGGGCGGCGGTTCCCGCCAGCAAGGTGTGGCCTGAGAACGCCGAATCACCCACCGCCGAACCTTCGCGACGCGCTCCTTAACCGCGAGCAGCACTCCGTGTGGTGGGGAGCATGCGCGGATCACCCGCTTGGAGAGGGTTGCGGGGAGCGGCGGGAGCGCCTGTGCAGGATCAGGCCGACGAGGCCAGCCGGCAGGTACAGCCAGTAGTTGAAGAGCCGATACGCGAGTGTGGCCAGCACGGCTGAACCGCCGTTCACGCCGATCAGCGCGAGTGTGCCGGTGAGTCCTGCCTCGACTACGCCGAGCCCGCCGGGCGTGAGCGGGAGCTGTCCGAGCAGCGATGCCGCCGAGTAGGCGACGAGCACCAGCGCGCCGTTGGGGTGTGCGCCCACGGCGGCAAGAGCGAAGACGAGCGTGAGGTAGTCGAACACCCATTTGCCGCCTGCGGCGAGCAGCGCCTGCCACCAGTTACTGCCCACGGCCTCGGCGACAGCGGTGCGCTGGTCGAGCAGCCGCTTGGGAAGATCCTGCACGGGCTCGGAGCGCCTCCTCAGCTTGTTGACGCTCCACTGTGCCGCTCGGCCGACGGCGGTCAGGAAACCGTCGCCCTTCAGCGCGAGCCAGCCGATCAGAACGATGGCGAGCAACAGCACCGCGGAGACCCACGCCGCCGCCAGCAGCTTCGCGGGCACAGCCACGCCCAGTACCACCAGCGGTAACGCCAGCATGTTCAAGAGCAGCAGGGTGCCGAACACGATCAGCGAGGCGGCGGTCATGCCGGACGCAGCGCGGCCGGGCGGGACCCCCTCCTGCGAGAGCATCTCGTACTGGAGCGCAGCCGACGTGGCGGCACCGCCGGGCAGGAGTTTGCTGGCCGCGTTGCCGACGAGGTAGGAACGCAGGAATGGCCCCCAGCGATGCTCCCCAGTGGCGATTCGCTGCACGGCACACATGCAAAAGAGGCTCGCGCCCTGGGCCACGGCCATCACCGCGAACCAGCCTGGCTCGATCTCACGCAGGCGCGACGAGCTGCCGAGCACCTCCTCGAGCTGGGGCGCGACCCCGTAGAGCGCCAGCCCGGCCACGGTCACCGCCAGCAAGCGCTTCAGGATCGCGCCGCGCGTGATGCGCGGATGCTCGCTCGGTACCGGGGCCACGACCATAGATTCTCCCGGACGGAGCCTGGTGCGGATGAGGCGAGCGGTTAAGCGGGCTGCTGCTCGGCGGCGTCCGCAGCGGCGATCCGAGCCCGGCGGTCGGCGGTGAACTCCTCGACGAGGATCTGGATCGCGGCCGCGATCGGGACGGCGATGACCGCCCCGATGATTCCGAAGAGCGCCCCGAACGCCAGGACGCTGGTGAGCACTGTGAAGCCGGAGACCCGGGCCGCCTTCCCGATGATCGTGGGCTGCAGTATGTAGTTCTCGATCTGCTGGTAGACCACCATCACGATCACGATGGCGATCAGGGCGCCGACGCCGACCGAGAGCGCGACGAACCCGATGATGATGCCGGCGATCGTGGCCCCGATGTTGGGGATGAGGTCGAGGAAGCCTGCGATCAGCGCCAGGGCGAGCGGGTACGGAAGCCCGAGGATCAGCGCGGTGACGCCGTAGACGGTCCCGCAGACCACCGAGATGGCCAGGTTGCCGAGCATGTAGCGCGAGGTCGTGTGGACGATCCGATCAGCCACCTGCGTGTAACGGTCCCGCTTGTCCGTGTACATCAGGCTCCCGATCCAGGCCCGCATGCGCTTTTCGTCGATCAGCCCGAAGAGCGTCAGGAAGATGACGGAGAAGAAGAGCGTAATCGCCCCCAAGGCCGAGACTCCGATGTCGGTGACGCCGCCCGCCGCCTTGGACACCCCGCCGGTGATCTCGCTCGCGTTCTCCTTCAGCGTGTCGAGCGCGTCGCTCTCGTCGTTGATGGCGCTCCCCACATCGCTTTGCCGGATCTCGTCCACGATCTGCGGCAGGTCGGCACTGAAACCACGTACCGCGCCGCTCATCGCCTGCACCAGGACGAGCAGGACGGCGCTGAGAATGATCCCGATCCCCAACACCAGCACCGTGGAGCACAACCCCCGGCTCCACCGTAGACGCTGCTCCATCGCGTCGACCACCGGCGAGAACACGGCGATGCTGAAGGTGGAGACGAAGATCACGAGTATGACTTCCGCGATCGAGACGAGGGCCCACGCGATCGCGACCACGGCGGCGACCAGCAGGATCGTCCGGACCGAGATCGAGACATCGACCTCGGGGCGACCGCCGTCGCCGGCGGACGAGGAGGACTGTGGGCTGGCCACTCGCTCTTGATACCGACGCGGTCGGATCGACCAGCGCGCGCTGCCGCGTCTCGGCTAGTGCGGTCGTTTCGCCTTCAATCGCGCCGAGAGCGTCGAGACCAAGGCGATCGGTGACGTGCCGAAGATCACCAAGAATGGACGACGACCGCTCACCCGGTCGTCTGTCACTCTCCCGGGACGACGACCAAGGAGGTGGAGATGTCCACGAGAAGCTCCAGGGAGCCCGCTCCTGAAGGTGCTGAAGGGGGTGGTCCCGAGAGCTCGGAGCCACCCTCGCGGGCAAAGTCGGGGCGCAAGCCGCAGTCCGCTGCAGCTCCGTCGCCATTCCCCCCGATCGCCGATTACGCGTTCCTCTCGAACTGCCATACCGGAGCGCTCGTCGCACCCGACGGCGCCGTCGATTGGCTCTGTGTGCCGAGCTTCGACTCGCCGAGCATCTTCAGCAGCCTGCTCGATCGTGAGGCCGGGACCTTCCGGGTGGGGCCGTTCGGGATCCACGTTCCCACCGCCCGGAGCTACGAGCCGGGGACGAACACGCTGGGAACCACCTGGAACACGCCGACGGGCTGGATTCTGGTCCGCGACGCGCTCACCATGGGTCCGGGGGACGGCGAGGACGAGGTCACCCCCCACACGCGCCCACCGGCAGACGACGACGGCGACCACATGCTCGTACGCAATGTGCTCTGCCTCGAGGGAAGCGTCGAAGTCGAGCTCATCTGCGAGCCCGTATTCGACTATGGACGAACGCCGGCGGAGTGGTCCCTGGTCGAAGGCGACCGTCACGTCGCGGACGCCACAGGCGCCGAGCAGACGGTCCGCCTGCGAACCGACATGGCCCTCGGCATCGAGGGAGACACGGTCCGGGCGCGGCATACCCTGACGAAGGGTGAGCAGGCGTACTGCTCGCTGTCATGGGCGGATCAACTCGTCTCACCCGAGAACGTCGACGAGGCGAACGCCCGGCTGGCCGCCACGACTCGCTACTGGCGTGCCTGGCTGGGACGGGCGCTGCTGCCGGACCACCGGTTCCGGGATGCGGTCCAACGCTCCGCCCTGACGATCAAGGGGCTGACCTACATGCCAACCGGCGCCACGGTCGCGGCGCTCACCACCTCCCTGCCCGAGACCCCCGGCGGGGAACGCAACTGGGACTATCGCTTCACATGGGTCCGCGACGCGACCTTCACCCTCCGGGCACTCCAATTTCTGAACCTCGACTGGGAAGCCGACGAGTTCGTGCAATTCGTCGCCGATCTGGAGCCGAACGAGGACGGTGCGTTGCAGATCATGTACGGGATCGACGGCAGACGCGACCTCACCGAATCCACGCGAGACGAGCTGTCCGGCTACGCGGGGGCGAGACCGGTGCGGGTCGGAAACGCCGCCTTCGACCAGCGCCAGAACGACGTCTTCGGCGCGGTCCTCGACTCGATCCTCCTGCACACACGACACTCAGGGCGCCTGCCGAGAAGGCTATGGCCGATCGTCCAGTCACAGGCCGAGTGTGCAAGCGCGGTGTGGAGGAAGTCGGACCAAGGGATCTGGGAGGCCCGCGGCAAGCCCTGGCACTACGTCTCCTCGAAGCTGATGTGCTGGGTGGCCTTGGACCGTGCGTCGAGGCTCGCAGCGATTCGCGGCGATCCCGAGCTCGAGTCGGAATGGGCTGCGACCGCGGATGAGATCAAGGAGGACATTCTCGAGCACGGAATCCGAGACGGTGTTCTCCGTCAGCACTACGACACCGACGCGCTCGATGCGTCCACGCTGCTCGCGGCGCTCTTCGGCTTTCTGCCCCCGGATGACGAACGACTGCGCAAGTCGGTCGAGGCGATCGAGGACGACCTGACCGAGGACGGCTTCGTGCTGCGCTATCGGACCGACGAGCTCGACGACGGCCTATCCGGCAAGGAGGGGAGCTTCTTGATCTGCTCGTTCTGGCTTGTCTCGGCGCTTGCGATAGTGGGCGAATGGCAGCGCGCCCGCGACCTGATGGAGCGGCTGCTCCGCATCTCCTCCCCGCTTGGCCTCTACGCCGAGGAGTTCGACCCCGGCACGGGCCGCCACCTCGGGAACTTCCCACAGGCGTTCTCACACCTGGCGCTGATCGAGGCCGCCGCCCGGATCATCGTCGCCGAGTTCCGGTCGGCAAGCCCCTTCTCGGGGTCATCAGGCGGAGGGGGTGGGATTCGAATCCACGAGCGACCTGACGGCCCCTGACGGGTTTCGAGGGCCTACTCCCCACTTACATGGCATTCAGGTCAGGAGGAGCACCGCCTGCAGGAAGTCGTATCCGTACTGGTGTGCTCCGACAGGGTGCGTGTTCATGAGAGGCAGGCCCCCCAGGTGGTGGTCACGGATTCGCCCGGCTCCAACCGGATGACACGGTCTCCGCTGGCGAACCCATTCGGCGAACAAGTCATCGGCTCCGTCCCAAGGCCCCGGCGCGCGCGGTCGGGGGCGAGGGTGTCGCCTGTATAGGTCTCAACGAAGCCGTACTTGTCATCGACCCAGAGCTCCGCGCATCCCCCGTCGGGGCCCCAGAGGCGGGTCCACGCCCGGCCGTCGCAGTCGCGGACGAGATCGGTGAACGCGTGGTCGATGCGAGCCTCGCCCAGGCCTCGAGGCTCCAGGAAGTCGAAGTCCGTGCCTTCGACGGGTTCGCGGCCGATCGGCAGTTGGCGCTCCGGGTCAGTGACAATCCGCGTGCTGCCGCTCAGCTGCAGCGTGCAGGCGTCGATGTAGCCGCTACCGGGCGAGAGGTAGGGATGCTGGCCGTGTCCATAAGGACAGGCACGGTCGCCGAGGTTCTGGGCAGTCGTGGCGACCGTGAGGCCTTTGGGCCCGAGCTCATACGAGATCCGGATCCCGAGCGTGAAGGGGTAGCCCTCGCGCGGATAGAGGTGCGTCGTCATCACGACGCGACCGGCATCGCGTTCGGCTGCCTCCCACGGCTGCCAGAGGACGAACCCGTGGATGGCGTTCCGCTTCTCCGGCTCGGTCAGCGGTACCTGATAGGTCGTGCCGTCGAAGGAGTACCGGCCGTCCTCGAGTCGGTTTGGCCACGGGATGAGCGGCGCGCCGTGGGCGCCGTCGCGTATCCGGTCGGCCGCATATGGATCGAGAACGGGACGACCGTCCACCACATACTCCCTGAGGCCGCCACCGACCTCGACGATGGTGGCGCGCTGCCCTCCGGCGTTGATCTCAAATTGCTCCCCCGAAGGAAGGACTCTCGCTGGGGATCTCGTCTCAGCCGTCATCGCGATCCGCCGCGACGCGTTGCGGGGTGGCGACGGAGGCGGGGGCCGGCGACACCCCCGAGAGCGGCCACCCGTCAGGCCCCGTGCTGCCGGCGGGGTACTCCTCCAGCGGCACCCGGTCGTCTCGCCAAGCCTCGAGGACCGGCTCGATGATTCGCCAGCTCTCTACCGCCATGTCGCCGCGCACGGAGAGGATCGGGTCGCCGGCCAGGATGCTCTTGAGTACCTCCCCGTACTCCCGCAGCTCACCCGGTGCGAAGCCCGTGTCGATGGTCACCGGGTCGATCTCCCGGGGGTCGCCGGGGCCGTTGACGTTGAGCTCGAGTGTCACGCGGCCGGCATCCAAGGCGATGCCGATGTGTAGCCTGTCCGGCTGATCGCCACCGATGAAGCCCGTCGGGATGTGCGGGGCCCTCTTGAAGGTGACCACCACCTCCTGGCGCGGATTGCTGAGGGCCTTGCCGGAGCGCAGCCGGAACGGAACCCCGGCCCACCGCCGGGTGTGGATCTCCAGCACGACCTCGGCGAGCGTCTCTGTCTTCCTGTCGGCGCGGACGCCGTCCTCATCGACGTAGGAGGACAGCCGGCGCCCGTCGACCTCTCCGGCCGTATAGCGGGCGCGGAAGCTGTTGGCGACCGGATCGCCGTCCCGGACGTTGGTGGCGCGCAGGATGGCCGCCTTGGCGTCGCGGACGTCGCGCTCGCCGATCGTGCTCGGTGGATCCATCGCCACGACGGACATCACCTGGAGGAGGTGGCTCTGGATCATGTCGATCAGTGCACCGGTGTCCTCGTAGTAGCCGGCGCGACCCTCCAGCCCGAGGGTCTCGTCAAAGACGATGTCCACGCTCTCGACGTGCTCGGCGGACATCAGCGGCTCGAAGATGCGGTTCGCGAACCGCAGGCCGGCGATGTTCAAGATCGCGGAGGTCCCGAGGAAGTGGTCGACCCGGAAGACGCGCTCCTCGGGAACGATGCGAGTCACCAGCTGGTTCAGCGCCTTCGCGCTGGCGGCGTCGGTGCCGAACGGCTTCTCGAAGACCAGCCGGGTCCCCGGTGGTGGCTCGATGCCGGTCAGGGCCTGGCAGGCACGCTCGGTAACGGCCGGCGGCAGCGCGAAGTAGATCACGACACTGCCGTCGCAGGCGTCGAGCACTCGGCGCCACTCGCTCTCCGCGGTGACATCGGCCTTGATGTGGCGCGTCGATTTCGCCACCGCGTCGAGCCGATCACCGGTCGCGCCCGCGGCCGCGAACGACTCGGCCACCCGGGAGCGCCAGCGTTCGTCGTCCCAGTCGTGGACATCGGTGCCCACCAGCGAGACGTCTTCGACGGCACCGCTGGCGACGAGGTCGCCCAGGCCGGGGACGAGCAGTCGCCCCGCCAGGTCGCCGCTGGCGCCGAGGATCAGAAGTGTTTGCTCGCCCTGGGATGTCATCACGTGCTCCTGGAAGGCTCGCTCCGGCGAGGGTGAACTGGCGTCATCCAGTCTGGATGATCCCGACCGCGTTCGCGCGGTCAGACCGCGGTCCTCAGCTGCCCTTCGTATGGACCGCGGCCGGTCATGCACGCCGCGCCGGCTCGCGCCGCGAGTGCGAGCGCATCCTCGACGGAACGGCCCTCCCCGAGGGCGTAGGTAAGGCCGGCAGCGAACGAGTCGCCCGCGCCGTAGGAATCCACCTTCGGGCCCGGCAATGGCGCCGCCGTCCATCTGCTGGTCCGTCCATTGGCCGCGGTCACCTCACCTCCGGAAGCGCCGGCGGTGCGCACAACGAACGCAGGCGATGGATCGAGCTCTCCGGCCACGTAGCGCTCACCCTGGTCCGTGGCGCTCGACACCAGCGCGTCGAGCGGGACGGAGGCCTGGCTCAGCGGCTCGATCGCGCGCACAGTCGAGACGAGCTTGCGCGCGCGCCGTGCCGCCCGCACCGCCCCCGCGTCGCCGGCTGTGAGGTACACGGCGTCGGCGCCGTCGAGCTCCTTCCACGGAAGCGGGTCGCCCCTGCGCGGCCCGACGCGTTTGCCGAGCACCGTGATCGTGCGCTCCGCGCCGGCGTCGACGTGGACGAACGCCCTCCGCTGAGGCTCGGAGCGCCACGAGGCAACGACGCGAACTCCCAGGGCGTCCAACTCGCGGTACGCCCTGTGACCAAGCGAGTCGTCGCCGAGTGCCGTCAGGAACAGGCACGTGCCGGCGAGCCGGGCGAGCTGAACCGCGGCGACGGCGCCGCCACCGCCGACCTCCTGCCATGTCCCATGCGCGTGCACGATCTCGCCGGTCGCGGGCGCGTGCTCTACGCGCCCGAACTCGATCCACTCGACGTGCCCGACTACGGCAACCCGCATTCCGGCGTGAGAGTCTCACAAGACCGCCGGCTCGGCGGCGACATGACCGTCTGCGGCGTCAGCGCCGCGTCCGATAACGAGAAGACCCGCGCCGCAGGCGCCGATCTCAAGGAGCACTAATCGACAAGGGCAAGTTGGGCCGCGCATCCGGCGAAGGTTTCTACGAGTACGAGCCGGGGGGCGACGGTGAATCCCTGAAGGGATCGCGTCTTTTCGGACCGCCTCATGCGCGGCCGCGCCGTCAGTGGATGAGCACCTTGAGGAGCACGATGGAGAGTCCCAGCACCAAGGCGATCGCGGCCGAGAGAAGCGTCCCGCCTGGGCCGGCACCCTGGCGGATCGCGGCGTAGGCACCCGTCGCGGCCAACTCCACCAGCGCAAGGACGGTTGCCGCCACGAGCGCCGCCCGCTCTGGCATTACGCCAATCGCGCCCAGCCCGAGGATGAGCACCAGCGGGATGGCGACCTCAACGACGGACCAGTTCTCCCGCGTGGCCCGAGCGACGGCCGCCCGAGTCAACCCGCCGTCGTGCGACACGGCTCTCCCGAGCAGGCGCGCGTACACGTGCGCCAGCCAAAACACGAGCGCTGTCACCAGCACGCTGATGGCAGCCTGCCCGGCGTCGGAAGGATCGGACTCCCGTGAAATCGCGATCACGGCCGTCGCGAGGATGAGCCCGTACACGCCCTGCGTTGCGCTTCCGCTGGTGCGGATGGCGAACGGGCGCCAGTCGAGATCGGATCCGGTCGGAGGGTCGCGCACGACGGACATCTTGCCTGTGTCGTGAGTCTGGCGAAAGCGTCGCAGAGCCCGCGCCCGCTGAACCACATCCTGGGAAGGAGCCTGCGGGGAAATCGTCAATTGGGTGACGACCGGTCACCAACCACGTACACCCTCAGCAGCGACGGGCACCGCGACTTCGTCTCCGACACGAGCATCGAAGCCGATCGCTACGAGATCCAGGCCGACTCTGGGGTCGCGGAAGAGGCGAAGCGGCTTCTCGCGTCCATGCCGGGTCGCTCGTAGCTCGTCAGCGCAAGTGAGAACCGGCTGAGATCGATCCGAGCTCACGCGCACGGTCGACCGCTTCCTTGCGGCAGTGGGCGTCGAGCTTGGAGTAGACGCGGAGCATGTGGATCAGATCGAGGATCTCCGCGGGGGCGTCCGTCAACGACCGTACCCTCGCGAGGCGTGACGGAGACCCTCTACGGGCTCCGGGGTGCGCAGCGAGAGCGCGTCGCGACACTCCGGGAGGCTGAGCGCTTCTTCTGGCTGGACGTCTCGCACAGCGAGACGAGCCTCGATGATCTCGCGGAGACGTTGAACATTCCCGAGCGGGGCATGCGGGCCCTGACTCGCCTCAGCGTGGCCGACCGGCCTTCGCGGACGTTCTACACGGACGGTGCCCACCTCGTCTTTTCCGCGACCTGCTACATCGAGCGCTCGGGGGAAGCATCCCGAACCGAGCTGATGCAGCCCATCCATGTCCAGGTTCTCGTCAGCGGCGAGTACCTGCTGACTACTCACGAGGAGCGGGTGTCACTGACGAACCTGCTGGCCCCGGAGATAGCCAAGGGACGCAGCGAGCAGTACGTCGTCTACTCCGTCCTCGAAGCGATGCTCGCCACTGCCTTCGAGGCGCTGAACGAGATCGAACTGATGCTCGATGAGCGCGTGGTGACGGCGACCGACATGCGGGCCGGTCGGGTGAAGATGGCGACCCTGCGCCGGATGCTCTCCGGGCTCGCGGGCATCAGGCGCCGGACAGGACCTCAGCGCGGTCTCTTCGACAGGATCGGAACGGAGATCAAACGGCTCCCCGGCCTCCAGGCGGACGAAGAACCGTACTTCGACCGCCTGGCCGACGAGACCAATCGGCTGCTCGACTCGATCGATGCCACCGGAGACGGCATTGCGACTGTGATCGATCTCAGACTCAACGAAATGTCGTACTGGCTGACCGTGGTCGCGACGATCTTCCTGCCGCTCACATTCGTCACCGGATTCTTCGGCATGAACTTCGAGTGGATGGTCGGTGAGGTCGACACGGCGCTTGCCTTCTGGGTCCTGGGGGTCGGCACGATCCTGGCGGCAGCGCTGACGGCATGGCGGGCCGTTGTGCGGAGATCGCCGGTAGAGGACGACTAGGAGGCCGGAGGCCCCCTCACCGCCTGCCCGAGCCCTCTCGGTCCGCTATCGCCTGCTCCTTCGCGTCGGCGTATGACCGCTCGACCAGCGCCTTGCCCCCAGCCAACCCGAACGCCCAGACCACCATGACGACGGCGAAGGCGATGTTCCACGCCGTGATTGAGAACTGCTGGCCCAGCGAGTAAGCGGCTGTGGTGGCCGCGTCGGCGTGGTCGTGCAGGGCGGCCACATTGGTCGCCTGGTTTACGCCGACTCCGCCGGGCGTAAGGGGGACGGCGCGACCGATCGAGTTGCCCGCCATCACCGCCGTCACCGCGTGAAAGCTGACGGTGATGCCGTAGCTCGCCATGAACGCGGCAATCACACCGGCCTTTGCCAGCCAGGCCCCGAGCGACGGCAGCACCACCTGTACCGCGTACTCGCGCGGGCGGGCGAGGATCGCTCCGCCTTGCTTTGCTTCCTCCCAGGCCTCTCGCAGCTTTGGCCAGAGAATTCGCCCCGCGAAGACGACCAGGATCACGGCACCGGCGGCGATGAGGGCGGTCCTGATCGGGTGATCGTGCGGTCCGCCAAGTTGGAGCTCGAAGGAACCGGGCACCGAGGCGAACAGATAGACGTAAACGAAGGCGCTGGCGACCACGAAGAAGACCTTCTGCACGGCAGCCGCTCCGAGGACGCCCGCAAGATTCGCCGTGGGAATGATCGCCACGTACATCAGCAGCGTCACCACCGTGCCGATGTTGGCTGGGAGAAAGCTGTTCATCGCCACGCCGGTGGCGTAAGCGGCAAGCACCTCCTTGTACTCAACCCGGGCGCCTGGGAATCCCGCTCGCAGAATGAAGTACCAGGCAAGAGCGGTGAGCGTGGTCTGGACGGTCTGCGCCGAGAAACCGACAAGCTGATACCCGACGGAGCCGGCCGTCACAGCATTCCAGAGCTCCGAGAACCAGCCGCTTACGTCCACTCCGACGAGCTCGAGCACGACGACGAGCAAGGCGATCCCGACGAGCCAGGCGGCGACCTTGACAAGGCGCCGCGCACGAGATGGATCCCAGAACGGCAGCAACCGATGGTGCGGCGGGCGCGCTCGCGCAACCGGCTGGTCGACAGTCGCCATCCGTTCATCCTCCACTGGAAACCGGACGAGTGGGCGTGTTCCCGAAGGTTGGCTGCGGGAGTAGGGGATGTCGCAGAAGAACGTGGAGGTTGTGCGCCGTGCCATCGAGGCCTATGGCCGAGAGGAACTCGACGGGGTGCTGCGCTACTACGACCCTGAGATCGAGTGGACCAGTACCGGGGACTACATCGAGCGAGCCACCTGATCGACGCGTCCCGCGACGCCCGAAGGACCGGTTGAGATTGCCGTTCGGCTGGAACGCGCGACGGAGAAGTCGGGCTTGCCCGTGGCCACGATCTGGCTTTTCGAGTCGATCGCCACCGCGTGGACTTCGGCATTCCCCCGGGGATGTCGATTGCCATCTCCCCGCGTCGCCGAATCCGGAGTTGAGGCCCCCGGTGCGGAGGAGTCACTTGATCCAGGGACTCGAGCATCCGTGGTCTGGAACGGCCCAGCCCGATGCGGTTGCTAACGAATGGCTACGCTGTTGCTATGAGTCGCGAGCAGCGCGAGGCGCTCGACGTGCTCCTGCGCAAGGCGCCCCTGGATCTCGGCGGGGAGGTGGCCGAGCAGCGAGTGATCATCGAGCAGATGATGGCCTCGACCCCGCTGCCCGACGACGTCACGACGAGCGACGCGACACTCGGGGGAATCGAAGCGATCCTCGTCGAGACTCCCGGGACGAGCTCCGATCGTCTGTTCCTGTACCTGCATGGGGGCGCGTACGCGCTCGGATCGGCGGGGATCGGCGTTGGGCTGGCCTCCGAGGTCGCTCGGCGTGCGAGGGCGCGTGCCTACTCGATCGATTACCGCTTGGCGCCCGAGTATCCCTACCCTGCCGGCGTCGATGATTGCGTTGCCGCGTATCGCGGCCTGCTCGACAGCGGCGTCGACGCGCGGCAGATCGCGATCGTTGGCGAATCGGCCGGTGCGGGGCTGCTGGCCGCGACGCTCGTGAGGGCAAAGGCGGGTGGGCTGCCCCAGCCGGCGTGCGCGGCCCTGATGTCCCCGTGGGTGGACTTGACGCTCACGAGTGCGACGTTGGACAGCAAGGCCGACGTCGATCCGGTGCTGTCGGTGCAGGGGCTGCGACGTCGTGCTGACGAGTACGTGACGCCGGCGGATGCCCGGGCGGCGAGCCCGCTGTTCGCCGACCTCTCCGGGCTCGCCCCGATGCTCGTCCAGGCCGGCTCGCACGACATCCTTATGGGCGATGCCGTGGGCCTGGCTCGACGCGTGGCGGAGTGCGACGGTCGCGTCGGGCTCGACGTCTGGCCCGATATGCCGCATGTCTTTCAGAGCTTCACGAGCATGCTCGACGAAGGCCTCGACGAAGGCGACGAGGCACTCGATGCGCTCGGCGCGTTCGTCGACCGCTGGCTCAGCGCGGTCGATTCCGCGAGGACTGCGTGAAGGACTGCTCGAGCACGGCGCGGGTGAGGGCATGCCCGGGGAGCGGCAGCCCGTCGGCCGTTGGCAGGCCCGCGACGTAATCGCGGCTTGGCGGCGCGCGATCGCATCCCAGTCGGGAGCGCTCGACAGCGGCTGAGCCAGCAGCGCGCCCATCAGGATGATGTCGGTGGAGGTGACGTCCCCCCGAAGCGATCGAACCGAGCCAGGACCCACTTCCTGCCGTCGTTCGGCTTGTAACGGCCAGCCGCCGCTCTCTCAAGCTTCACGGCCGCGCATGAGTCGCGCTACTAGCCGGCAGAGCGTTGGCCGCGGCGCCGGAACTGCCGAGGACCGGGCTGCCACGACACCGCCCTAGACCGCCGACGGAGTAGGCCAGGGCCGGGTTGGACTCCGATCCCAACCGTGGTTACGCTTGCTGTGACTCGTCCCCGGCCGAGGGGCCAGATGTCTTCTTACCTGTATCGCCTCGGGCACTGGGCGTTTCGGCGCCGGTGGATCGTCCTTACTTTCTGGCTCTCGCTGCTCGTCGCGGTGGTGGTGACATCGCAGGCGGTCAAGAAGGACACAAACGACGCGTTCAACGTCCCAGGCACTGAGTCGCAGCGTGCGCTCGACCTGTTGGACGAGAAGTTTCCCGGGAGCGGCGGCGCGACGGCGAGGCTCGTTTTCGCCGCCCCGAAGGGACACACGCTCGACGAGCCACGGTACGAGAAGGTTGTCGATCCGACGGTCGAGCGCGCCCGGGCGGTGCCGCAAGCCGTCACCACGGGCGAGCAGTTTGTCGAGGGCTTCACGCCGTCGCGCGACCGGACGATCGGCTTCGCCGATCTCCACTTCGCTGTCCCGGTCGAGGATCTGAATGACTCGACGAAGGAGGCGCTCGAGCGGGTCGCGAGGCCGGCGCGCGAGGCGGGTCTGCAGGTCGAGTTCTCGGGCGGCGTTGTCAGCACGAGCGAGGGCGAGCAGTCGATCGCTGAGGTGATCGGCGTGGTCGCCTCCTTCGTCGTGCTGTTCATCTCCTTCGGCACGCTGCTCCTTGCGGGGCTGCCGCTGGTGACCGCGATTCTCGGCGTTGCGATCGGGCTGTCGGCGATCTCCGCGCTGACCGCAGTCACTGAGATCAACTCGGTGGCTCCCACACTGGCGACCATGCTGGGCCTCGCGGTGGGGATCGACTATGCGCTGTTCATCGTGTCGCGCCACCGCCAGCAGCTTGCCGACGGGCTGGATCCCGCCGAGTCGGTCGCGCGCGCGACCGCCACGGCCGGCAGCGCGGTCGTGTTCGCCGGAGTGACCGTGCTGATCGCGCTCGTCGGCTTGGTCGTGGTCGGCATCCCGTTTCTGTCGGTGATGGGGCTGGCGGCGGCCGGGACGGTGGCGATCGCCGTGCTGATTGCCGTAACGCTGCTGCCGGCGCTGCTCGGCTTCGCCGGCCAGCGCGCCGGCCGCGGTCGGCGGCAGAAGGAGGGTCCCACCGCGGGACGGCGCTGGGCGCAGCTCGTGACGCGGAGGCCGTGGGTCGCGATAGGAGCGGTGGTTGCCGTCATCGTCGTGGTGGCGTTGCCGGCACTCGACATCCGCCAGGGCCTGCCGGACGACGGCACGCAGCCGACGGACACGACCGAGCGCAAGTCCTACGATCTCCTGACCAAGGGGTTCGGCCCGGGCTTCACCGGGCCGCTGACGACCGTAATCGACTTCGAGAACTTCCGGGGCGAGGAGAGTCCGAGAGCGATCACCGAGGACGCGGCGAGGGCGCTGGCCGAGTTCCCCGGCGTCGTGGCCGCCTCCGAGCCGGTCTTCAACGAGAACGGCGAGGTCGCGATCATCATCGTCACCCCGAGCGGCAGCCCCGCCTCAGAGACGACCAAGGACCTCGTCGGTCAGATGCGCGACGAGGCCGCCGAGATCCGTCAGGACTCGGGCATCAACGCGATGGTCACCGGCACGACGGCGATCAACATCGACACGTCCGACACGCTCACCGGCGAGCTGCCGGTGTTCCTCGTTCTCGTCGTCGGATTGGCGCTGCTCCTCCTGGCCGCGGTGTTCCGCTCGATCGCGGTCCCGGTCACGGCCGCCGCTGGGTTCCTGCTCACGATCGCCGCCTCGCTTGGCGCGGTCGTCTGGATCTTCCAAGAGGGGAACTTGGCCGACCTGCTCGGAGTGGCCTCGACCGGACCGATCGTCAGCTTCCTGCCGGTGCTGATGATCGCCATCCTGTTCGGCCTCGCCATGGACTACGAGGTCTTCCTCGTCTCGCGCATGCGAGAGGGCTATGTCCACACGGGGAGGGCACGCGAAGCAACGATCAACGGCTTCGCGGCGAGCGCCCGGGTGGTCACCGCGGCAGCGCTCGTCATGATCGCCGTCTTCTCCGGATTCATCATCGACGACCAGCTCACCGTCAAGTCGATCGGCTTCGCGCTGGCGTTCGGCGTGCTCGTCGACGCCTTCCTCGTCAGGATGACGCTCGTGCCCGCCGTGCTGGCCCTGCTCGACCGGCGTGCGTGGTGGCTTCCACGCTGGCTCGACCGGCGGATGCCGAACCTCGACATCGAGGGGGAGAAGATCCTGCACGAGCTCGAGCCAGCCCCGTCGGCGGAGGGCGAGGCCGTGGCAGGGCCGACGCGGGCGCCGCGCTGACCCTGGAACGCCGTCGTCGCCGGGGGCGGCTTCGCCGGCCTGTATGCCGTCCGCGCTCTGGCGAAGACCTGCTGTCCCTGCTGGACGAGGAACGCTACTTCGACCGCCTCGCCGTGAGTCCAATCGATTGCTGGACGCGATCGACGCCACGGGGGACGGGATGGCGAGCGTGATCGACCTGCGGCTCAACGAGATGTCGTACTGGCTGACCGTCGTCGCGACCATCCTGCCACTCACCTTCGTCACCGGATTCTTCGGCATGACCTTCGAGTGGATGATCGGTCAGGTCGACACGCAGCACGCATTCTGGCTCCTCGGGGTCGGCACGTCGCTGGCGGCAGCGCTGGTTGCGTGGCGGACCGTGCTGCGCAGATCCCCGATACAGGACGAGGGAGAAGGCGAAGGCGCCGCTCGCCTCTCCCCGAAGCCCCCACGCTCCCGCTAGTCGTTATGCGGCGCCGTCATCGCGGCGGTCAGTGGATCGTCCGCTCGGTCGGACCCCTCACATCGGCGGGCACGGCTGAACTTCGGGTTTGCAGGACTTCTCTGAGGGTGAGCGACCGGACTCGAACCGGCGACCACCTGGACCACAACCAGGAGCTCTACCAACTGAGCTACGCCCACCAGGACTGAGGTCAATCTAGCGTGCCGGGCGCGGGGCTATCGGCACGGCGTCCCGGCGCCCTTACGGGCCCCTCGTTCGATAGAACGATGGGCATGGACGCGCTCGGATCCGGACCCGGCGGCTTGCCCGACCCCGAGTGGCTGGACGTGACCGCGAGCGCCGATGGAGGCGAGATCTCGCCGCTTACGAGGATGGGCGAGGTGCATCTGACCGTCTCCGACCTCAAGCGCTCGCTCAACTTCTACCGCGACGCGGTGGGCCTGACGCCCCTCCAGGAGAGCGACGGGCGAGCCAGCGTGGGGACGAAGGAGCGGGCGCTGCTGGTGCTCACCGAGGAGAAGGGCGCGCAACCCGCGTTCGGCCACACGGGACTGTTCCACTTCGCCCTGCTCGTCCCCGAGCGGGTGCAGCTCGCGAGCTGGCTGGCACACGCGTCGCGCACGCGGGTGCCGATGACCGGACTCTCGGACCACTTCGTCAGCGAGGCCCTTTACCTCAGCGACCCCGACGGGCACGGGATCGAGATCTACTGGGACCGCCCCCGGGAGGCCTGGCAGGGACTGGTGGCCGAGCGGATGACGACGCTGCCGCTGGACGTCGAGGACCTGATGGGCGAGCTGGACGACCCCGCGAACGAGCCCTTCGACGGGCTGCCGGACGGCACGGTGATGGGCCACGTGCACCTGAAGGTGGCGGAGATCGAGGCGACCGTCGCCTTCTACCGCGACCTGCTGGGCTTCGGCCTGATGGCGCAGCTCGGTCCCCAGGCGGCCTTCCTCGCCGCCGGCGGCTACCACCACCACCTGGGGGCGAACACCTGGCAGAGCGCGGGCGCCTCGCCGCCGGAGCCCGGGATGGCGGCGCTTCGCCACGCCACGGTCGTGCTGCCCGACGAGGCCGAGCGCGTGCAGGTGCTGGCGCGCATCGCCGAGGCGGGCCGGGAGCTCGAGCACGTCGAGGACGGCCCGATCCTGCGCGACCCCTCCGGCAACGCGATCCTGCTCGCCGCCCGCCAGGAATCCGAGCGTACGCCCCCGGGAGGACTCGAACCTCCGACCTTCGGTTTAGAAAACCGACGCTCTATCCAGCTGAGCTACGGGGGCTGGGTGGTGAGCGTATCCGCGGCTATCTTCGCGGGCGCGAGGAGGCCTTCGCGATTCGGATCTCGGTCTTGCGTGCGACGCGGGCGAGGTTGCCCTGGTTGCCGGCGTTGCTGTCGGCGCCCTTGATGCCCTGGTCGCTGGCGGTGCCGGTGACCTCGGTCAGGGCGCCGGCCGCGATCGTGACGCTCGCCATCACCGCCTCGCCGGGGACCAGCTTGGCCGGGTCGATGCCGGCCGCGGTCGGAAGGGAGACGTCGCTCTGGCCCTGGCGGATGTCGTCGCTGGAGAGCACCGCCCTGCCGGGGGCGGTGCACGTCGACTGCACGACGGTCTCGATCACCGTCGTCGTCACCGGCGTGGCCACGAGCGGAGTCGGCGGGACCGTCTGGAACAGCTGCTTCGAGGGGAAGATGGTCGGCGGGCCGGGCAAGGATGTCGCCGGCGGCAGGCAGGTGCCCGGGGGCAGAGGGAGCGGGAAGGTGACGGCGGCTGAGTTGCGGATCTCGACCGTGGTCGAGATCAGGGAGCCGACCCCCGGCGAGGCGGTGGTTCCGGTGGCGTCGGGAGCCAACACCAACACCGAGGCGCCACGGGCCGAGACCGAGTAGACGTCGGGATCGCCCGGCACGAGGCCGTCGCGGCTGTCGGTGACGACGCCGGAGAACTTGGCGCTGGTGACCGTGCCCTGGACCTGCCGCTTGGCCTCCTCGGCATAGGTCCCGTTGGCGAGCACGCGGATCGGGACCTTGACCTTGGCGCCGACCGACGGCAGCGCCTTGCTCGTGTGGATCGCGCTGAGGCCGGCGCCGGAGCTGATCGAGTAGCTGCTTGCCACCGGGTTCTGGTGGACGACGGTTCCGGTCAGGTAGGTGTAGTCGGGCTTCGGCTTCTTCTTGTCGCCGCTCGGAGGGGCCACGCCCGCCGGTCCCGCCGGTGGACCCTGACGAGCCGTTGTTCCCGTAGAACCCGGAGGAGCCGAAGCTCGTGTCGAACGCGCTCGAGCCGCCGAAGCCGCTCGAGCCCTTCGGCGTCTGTGGCGGCCCCCTTCTCCTTCTCCGGCTCGGGGGCGGGGGCCTGGACGACGGTCGGGCCGGAGATGTGCTCGCCGGCGACCAGGCCCGAGAGGTTGGGGCTGATCGCCGTGCCCATGACCACACCGAACGCCAGCGTGGCGGCGGCGAAGGTGGTCGCTATCGGGATGGGGATCGGGAACCCGCGGCGGGCGTCACCCCTCTCGCCCATGCCGTCGAAGACAGGGTGGTACGAGGGCGCCAGCGAGGTCTCGGCGCGGTGGCCGCAGTTGATGCAGTAGCGCTGGTCGAGCGCCAGCTCCTCGCCGCACTCGGGGCAGGGGCCGGCGTTCATGAGTCCTTGTCCTTCGTGCTGCGCGCGCCCTCAGCCTCGGACGACGCCTCTCGACTTGGAGGACCTGCGGACGTCGGAGCTTCGCGATCTTCGGAGCCTTGGCCTGCGCCTTCGCGGGTTGCGCATCGGCGTCTCCTGCGTCTCGGCTTCGTGGCCTTCGCGGCCTTCGGCTCGGCGGGCGTCACGTCCTTGCCGCAGCGCCAGCAGAAGGAGGCGCCGCGGGCCTGGAGGGCGCCGCAGTAGGGACAGCTGCCGGCGGCGCCGGCCTCGTCGAGCTTGACCATGCGCTCGATCTGGCCGAGCTCGGCATCGACCTCCTGCAGCTTGGCGGCCTGGGCGTTCAGCACCTCGAGCCGATAGTGGTCCCGGCGCGCCATCTCATAGGCGATGCCGCCCGAGGTCCCACTGCAGCTCGGCGAAGTTGCGCGAAAGCTCCTCGCGGCGCTTGACCAGAGCCGGAGCGGCCTTGGAGGCGCCCGCTGCCGACCCCGGGCCACCCTTCGCCGCGGTCGCGGTCTTGCGTCCCCCCGGCCCGCCGGGCCGCGGCTGCCTCCCGGCGGATGCGGGCGCCGCCGCGCGAGCGCCGCCGCCGCGCCGTCCGGCCGGGGCCCAGCCGTGGCGGAAGGTGTCCATGAACCCGGGGCGGTTTCCGGAGGCCATCAGTCGGTGCCTCCCGGCGCCAGGCCACCGGTGCCGTCCTTGCGCGCGCCCGCGCCGCCGGAGTTTGCGTCAGGCGCGGTGGTGGTGCCCTCGGTTCCGGTCGGATCGGTTGTCGTCGGCACGATCGGTTCGGTTGTGGTGGTCGGGGTTGTGGTGGCGCCGGTCGTGGTGGTCGTCGAGGCCGGAACCTCCGTCACGGTGAGGTCACCATCGTCCTTTCCGATCAGCACGCCCAGCAACAGCATCACACCCAGCGCGGCGATAATGATGACCACGAACAGCGGCGACCACTGGATGCCGCCCCCGCCACCGGTCCCCGCCGCGCCGCGCCCGCCGCGGTCGCCCGCCGAGAGGTGGCGCTGGAAGTCGAGCCTGGGCTCGGCCCGCGGCGTGCCGCAGGTGAGGCAGTAGCGCTGGTCGGTCGCCAGCGGGGTGCCGCACTGCGCGCAGGTATCGCCCTCCGCGCCAAGCTGCTCGGCATCGTTCGCGTCTTCCTCTCTCTTCGTGGCGATTTCAAATCCCTCCGGGGGGAAATAGTACGAGCTTGCCGACCGCCCCCGAGGGCAGACTCGTGCCGTGCTCGATGAGCGCTGGATCAGATCGCTGCACGTCGAGGCGATGCGCCACGCCGACCTGCACGCCGAGCGCGAGCCCCACGTCCTCTTTCAGGCCTCGACGATCGGGGCGCTGCTGGAGGGCAACTACGAGGGCGACGTCAGCTTCGCCGAGCTGGCCGAGCGCGGCGACCTGGGGCTGGGGACGCTCGACCACCTGGACGGGGAGATGATCGCGCTCGACGGGCGCTTCTACCGCGCCGACGTCGAGGGGGCCGTGAGCGAGGTGGCGCCGGAGCAGCGGACGCCGTTCGCGGTCGTCACGCGCTTCGAACCGGCGATCGCTTTCGACCTGAAGCAGAGCCTCAGCCATGAGGAGCTGCTGGCGGCGCTCGACCAACATCTGCCCGACGGAGCGCCCTCGGCCGCCGTCCGCCTCGATGGGCATTTCGATCTGGTGCGGGCCCGATCGGTGCCGCGCCAGGAGCCGCCCTACCGGCCGCTGACCGATGTGGTCGGCGAGCAGCACGTGTTCGAGCTCACCGAGGTCGAGGGGACGATGATGGGCTTCCGCTTCCCCGACTACGCGGAGGGGATCGAGGTGAGCGGTTACCACCTCCACTTCATGACCGCCGACCGCCGCCGCGGCGGGCACGTGCTCGACTCAAAGGCCGCGGGGCTGAAAGTCGGACTCGACCCGTCCAGCGACCTGCACGTCGAGCTGCCGCCGGGGATCGAGCTGGCCGCGGCCGACCTGGCCGACGACACGCACGCGGCGCTCGACCGGGTCGAGCGCGGAGGCTGACCTAGGGCAGGTCTACCCGGATGCCCATCAGCCGGCTCCCGGCGGGACCCTTAGGGGTATCCGAGAACCCGAGCGAGCGGTAGAGGGCGAGCGCGGCCTCGTTGTCGGCGTCCACGTCGAGCTCGAGCCGCACGCAGCCGAGCTCGCGCGCCCGCTCGATCGCCGCCTCGCCCAGCGCCCGCCCCATGCCCGAACGGCGGTGGCGCTCGCTGACGAAAAGGTCCTCGAGCCAGCCGTCGAGCGCCCGCGTCCACACGGCCCAGCGCCAGCGCAGCTGCACGAACCCCGCGGGCTCCTCCCCGACGTGGCCGAGCAGGAATTCACCGTCGCCCCCCTCCATCACGTGACGGACGCTGTTCTCGAGCTCCTCGGCCGAGGGCCGCGACTTCCCGAGGTGATCGTGGAACTCCGCGAGCAGCCGCGCTACCTGGGACACCTGTCCGGCCCCCGCGACCGCGATTCGGTTTTCCGCGCTTTCGGACGCCATAGGAAGTGAGTCGGGGCGGGCGGATTCGAACCGCCGATCTCGGCTCCCCAAAAGCCGCGCGATAACCAGGCTTCGCTACGCCCCGGACCAAGCGAGCATAGAGCTAGGGTTCTGCGCCGTGGCCGGGGTTGAACCACTGCGCGCGTTGCACTACGACCTGGGGAAGGTCGGAGCGCTTGGGGATGTGGTCTCGCCTCCCTACGACGTCATCGACGATGCGCTGCGGGCGGAGTTGGCGGGGCGGTCTCCCTACAACGTCGTCTCGCTCGACCTGCCCGAGGATCCCGACGGAGGGGATCGCTATGAGCACGCCGGGCGGGTTCTGGAGCGCTGGAAGCAGGAGGGGGCGCTGGTGGATGACGCGGAGCCGGCGATCTGGGCGATGGCCCAGAACTACACGGCGCCCGACGGGCGGGTAATGACGCGGAAGGGATTCCTGGCGCGGGTGCGGCTGGCCGAGTACGGAGAGGGCGTGCGGCCGCACGAGCGCACCCAGCCCGGGCCGAAGGAGGATCGCCTGCGGCTGACTCGAGCCACGAAGCACAACCTCTCCCCCATCTTCTCGCTCTACCCCGGCGACGCCTGGCCGGCGATCGAGCGGGCGACCGCGGGAGAGCCGTGGGGGGAGTTCGGGGACGCCGACGGGACCACCCATCGCGTCTGGCGGGTCGGCGACCCCGGCGTGCACGAGGCGATCGCCTCCGAGCTGGCCGACGGCGAGCTGCTGATCGCCGACGGCCACCACCGCTACGAGACCTCGCTCGCCTACGCGCGCGAGGTCGGTGGCGAGGGGCCGCAGCAACTACACGCTGATGGCGCTGGTCTCGCTCGAGGACCCCGGCCTGACCGTGTTCGCCACCCACCGCCTGCTGAAGGACCTGAGTCGAGGAACAGCGCGAGGGCATCCGCGACGCCGCCAAGGCCGGCTTCGAGCTGCGCGAGGTCACGGAGGCGGAGCTGGTTCCCGACCCCGAAGACCCGCCGGGCAGCTTCGGCTACATGGACGCCCACCACCTGCAGCCCTGGCGGCTCACCCCCAAGGACCCGAAGCTGCTGGACACCGCGCTCGCCGGCAACTCCGAGGCCTACCGCCGCCTCGACGCCGCGGCCCTGGAAAAACTCTTCCTCCAGGACGCGGTCGGCCTCAGCGCCGAGGACATCGCCGCCAAGAAGCAGCTCGGCTACACCCCGCGTGCGGAGGACGCCGTCGCGAAGCTGCGGGCGGGCGAATGCGACGCCGCCTTCTTCCTGCGTCCCACCCCGGTCGAGCAGGTGCGCGAGGTCGCGGCCGCGGGCGAGACGATGCCGCCGAAGTCCACCTACTTCTTCCCGAAGGTCGCGACGGGCATCGTCTTCAACCCGCTGAGCTAAGGTCGCCCCGTGGTCAAGATCTACACGAAGAAGGGGGACGACGGGACGACCGGCCTCTGGTACGGCGGCCGCGTGCCCAAGACCGACGCCCGCACCGAGGCCTACGGGTCGATCGACGAGGCGAACTCGGCGCTGGGGGTGGCCCGGGCTCTGTGCAAGAAGAACCAGTCCGGCCTTGCTTCCGATCTGCTCCAGCTCCAGCGGGACCTGTTCGTCGCCGGCGCCGAGCTGGCGACGGCGCCGGAGGCGGCCGACCGATTGGAGGACGGCGTCAGCCGCATCACCGACGGCATGGTCGACGCGGTCGAGGTGGACATCGACCGCTACATGCGCCAGGTCGACCTGCCCCCCCAGTTCGTGATCCCCGGCGGCACCGAGCTCTCGGCCGCCCTCGACGTCGCGCGCAGCGCCATCCGCCGCGCCGAGCGCCGCATCGTCGCCCTGCGCGACTCCGACGGGCTCGCCTCCGAGGCGGTGCTCCGCTACGTCAACCGCGCCTCGGACCTGGCGTTCGCGATGGCTCGCTTCGCCGACGAGCCCAACCCGCAGCTGTTCGCCGGACGGAAGGAGCCCAAGGATGCGTAGTGCACTCGCACGCCGGCGGAAGGGCTTCGAGACCGAGGTCGAGATCCGCGGCCACAGTCTGATCTCCGACAACACCGTGGACGACGGAGGCGGCGATGCCGGCCCCAGGCCGACCGAGTTGCTGGCCGCGGCGCTCGCCTCGTGCACGACGATGACGATCGTCATATACACCGACCGCAAGGGATGGGACGTGGGCGCGATCGAGGTCGGCGTCGACTACGAGCCGCCCACGGTCGAGGCACCCCCGAGCTTCGAGGTCAGGATCCGGATACCGGCCGATCTCAGCGACGAACAGCGCGAGCGCATCCTCGCGATCGCCGCCAAGTGCCCGGTGCACAAGACGCTGCTGGCGCAGAACGTGAAGATCGAGGACAGCCTCGAGCTGATCGAGGCCTGAGGCCGCGTGGACCTGGGGCTGAGCGGACGGGTCTGCGTCGTCACCGGCGCCAGCCGCGGCATCGGCCTGGCGACGGCGACGATGCTCTGCGCCGAGGGCGCCCGGGTGCTGCTCGTCGCCCGTAACGAGGAGCGGGTCGTCGACGCCGCCGACCAGTGCCTGGCCGCCGGCGCCGATGCCGGCGGGGCCGCGGAGTCGCTGGCTTGCGACGTCACCGAAGCGGACGCCGCCGAGCGGATCGCCGCCGCCGCCGAGGACCGTTTCGGCGCGCCCGACGTCCTCGTCAACAACGCCGGCTCGGCCAAGTGGCGCGACCTCGACGACGTCCCCGACGAGGACTGGCAGGCCGCATGGGACGTGAACGTGATGGCGCCGATGCGCCTGATGAGGTCGCTCGCCCCCGGCATGAGCGAGCGCGGTTGGGGGCGGATCGTGAACGTCGCCAGCACTGCGGGCAAGCGGCCCTCGGCAGCGATGGCCGAGTACTCGGTCGCCAAGGCGGCGGAGCTTTCGCTCTCGCGCCTCTACGCCGACCGCCACGCCGCCGACGGCGTGCTGGTCAACGCCGTCTGCCCGGGCCCGGTCCGCTCAGAGCTGTGGATGGAAGAGGGAGGCCTGCTCGACCAGTCGCAGCAGCACGGCGGGCACGAGAGCCGCGAAGAGGCGCTGGATGTCGCCGGATCGAAGCGGCCGATCGGCCGGCTCGCCGAGGTCGACGAGGTCGCCTCGGTGATCGTCTTCCTCTGCTCCGAACAGGCCTCCTACGTCGCCGGCGCCGCCTGGAGCGTGGACGGCGGCACCGTTCAGGTGATCATCTGATCGACCTCGGCAAGGCGCTCCTCAGTCCCGAGCAGGCCGAGGCGATGGACGCCCACGGCCGCACCGAGGCGGCGGTGCTGGTGCCGATGCACGGCTGGCCAGATGCGCCCGGCCTGGTCTTCACCGAGCGCCGGGGGGACCTCCGCCGCCACGCCGGCGAGATCTCCTTTCCCGGTGGGCGGCGCGACCCCGGAGAGGAGCTGGTGGAGACGGCACTGCGCGAGGCCGAGGAGGAGATCGGCCTGCGCCGCGAGCAGGTCGAGCTGGCCGGGGCGTTGCCGCCGATCGGCACCTTCGTCACCAGCTACAAGGTCCACCCCTTCGTTGGGCTGATCGAGCCTGGCCTCAGCTTCACCCCCAACCCCGAGGAGGTGGAGAGCGTGATCGTCGCCTCGCTGGATCAGCTCAGGGAGGGGTTCGCGATGAAACGGCTGGTGCGGCGCGGGGTCCCTATCAAGACGGAAACGTTCGAGGTCGGCGGCGGTGTCATCTGGGGCGCGACCGCGCGCATACTCACCGACCTTCTGGGTAGGCTCGGAAGACGTCTCCGATGAGCAAGGTCCGATTCCAACAGACGGTTTCACTGGACGGCTACAGCGCCGGCCCCAACCAGAGCGAGGAGGAACCGCTCGGCGAGGGCGGCGAGGAGCTGCACGAGTGGATGTTCAAGACCCCGGCCTGGCTCGAGGCCCACGGCAAGACCGGCGGAGAGGAAAACGCCAGCAACCAGGTCGCGATAGAGCTCGGGAGCGGCTACGGCGCCGTGATCATGGGCCGCAACATGTTCGGGCCGATCGGCGGCGGCGACTGGGGCGACGGGTCCTGGAAAGGCTGGTGGGGCGACGATCCGCCGTACCACACGCCCACGTTCATCCTCACCCACCACGAGCGCGAGCCGGTCGAGATGGAGGGCGGCACCACCTTCTTCTTCGTCACCGACGGCATCGAGTCCGCGCTGGAGCAGGCGCGCGAGGCGGCCGGGGACAAGGACGTCCAGCTCGCCGGCGGCGCGAGCACGCTGCAGCAGTACCTGGCCGCGGGGCTCGTGGACGAGTTCGAGCTGAACATCGCCCCGATCGTCCTCGGCGACGGCGAGCGCCTGATGGACAACGTGGGCGACCTGCAGGTGGAGAAGATTCGCGTGATCGAGGGCCCGGACGCGACCCACGTCAAGTACCGGGTCGTCTAGCGGCGAGCTAGCCGAGGTGCCCGTCGAGCCAGGCGACGAGGTCGTCCATGACCTTGTCCTGTTCGGGCTCGTTCAGGATCTCGTGGTAGAGGCCGTCGTATTCGATCAGCCGCTTGTCGGCTGATCCGGCCCGCTCGGCGACCATCCGCGAGGCGTCCGGCGGCACCAGGAGGTCGGCGGTGCCCACCATCACCAGCAGCGGCAGGGTCAGACCCGGAAGACGATCGGGGAAGGACTCGATCGCCCGGGCAAGCTCGGCGACGGTCCGGGCCGGCAGCTTGCGGTGGTAGTTGAGGGGGTCGGACTCGTAGTCGCTGACCACGACGGGGTCGCGGCTGACCGCCGAGGGGTCAACGGGAAAGACGCCGAGCCCGGGGGCCACCACCGACAGCGCCCGGCCCGCGACCAGCTCGAAGCGGCTGGCGGCCTCCAACGCCGCCGCGGGCGCCGACAGGACCAGGCCGTCCAGCTCCCGCTGGCGCTCGAGGGCGAATTGCAGCGCCAGGGCGCCGCCCATGCTGTGCCCGAGCAGGAACAGCCTCGGCCCCGAGCTGACTTCGCGCGCGATTCCGATCAGGGTGCCGATGTCGGCGACCGCGGATGCGATGCGGCCGATGTTGGCGCCCCCGCCATCGGAGCGGCCGTGGCCGCGGTGGTCGAGCGCGAAGACGTCATAGCCGGCTCCGTTCAGGCGCCGGGCGACGTGGGCGTAGCGCCCGGAGTGCTCGGAGACGCCGTGGGCGATCACGACGGCGCTCTTGACGGGGGCCCCGCCGGGCGCGGGCCAGCTCTGCCAGAAGATCTCTCCCCCGGCGTCCCCGGTGAAACCGTCGGCGGAGCTCATCTGCGCATCGGCCTGCTCTGCGGCGCGAGCAGGCCCGCGACCGTGTCGGCAGACTCGCGCGCCCAGCCGTCCTCGTCCCTCCCGCTCCCGAGCATCGCCGCGGGGATCCGCCAGGTGCGCGCAGCCGACTCCACGATCGCGCGCCCGCCGTCGAGCACCTCCGAGGGCACGCTGCCCTCAGCCTCGTAGGCGAATCCGCGCACGGGCGTGTCGACGAGCTTCTCCAGCAACCGCTCCAGGCGCGGGCCGTGGATGGCGGCCAGCTCCTCGCGCCCACCGTCGGCCGATCCCAGCATCCAGACGACCACGGCGACGTCGCCGACCAGATCCAGGACCGTCCCCGGACGCTCGGGGTCGGCCAGCGCCGGCTCCAGCCCGGCGTGGTCGATCGCCTCGAGCCCGGCGTCGGAACGGCTGGTGCCGCGTACCTGCCACCCGCGCGCCGCGAGCTCGTTGCCGAGCGCGCGGCCACGCCGACCGCAACCGACGATCAGCGCCCTCGCCAACTAGCGCTTCTTCCCGCTCTTCTTCGAGCGCTTCCTTGGCCGGATCGGAGGCACGACCTCGTCGACGTCGTCCTCGACGCCCGCACCCTGGGCGAAGGGGCCCCTGCCCGCCGCCCGCACCGCCTGGTCCTCGCGAGCCTGGCGCTCGACGTCGGCCTCGGTGATCTCCTTCGCCCCGCGCCTGCGCCGGTACTCGTTCTGCGCATCCATCATCTGCTGCACGTCGTCGATCTCGTTCTGGGCCTCGACCTCGGGCGAGCGCGTGGGCTTCCAGTCGAGCAGCTCCGAGGCGGGGTAGTCGCGGAACAGCCGCGCGGTCAGCACCACCAGCACGAACAGGACCATCACCAGCGCGATCGTGATCAGGATCAGGGTCACGCGACGAGAGTACCGCCGCACGGCGCGCGCCCTGCCTGTCCACGCCCGCTCCGATAGCCTCGGCACGGCATGGCCTCACCCCTGCTGGCAAGCGTCGATGGACGGATCTCGCCCACCGACGAGGCTCGGATCGCTCCCGCCGACGACGGCCTGCTGCGCGGCGACGGGGTCTTCGAGGTGATCCGGCTCTACGCCGGGCGCCCGTTCGCGCTCGGCGAGCACCTGGACCGGCTGGAGCGCTCGGCCGCAGCGATCGAGCTGCCGGTCGAGCGCCAGGCGCTCGAGGGCGAGATCGATGCGCTGCTGGAGGCGTTCGGGGACGGCGAGGGCCAGCTGCGGCTGGTCGTCACCCGCGGCGGGCGCCGGCTCGCCTTCACCGAGGCCCTGATCGAGCACAGCGCCAGCGTCTCGCTCGCTTCGGTGGCGTATTCGCCGACGATCATCCTGACCGGGGTCAAGTCGCTCTCCTACGGCGCCAACATGCACGCGACACGCCTCGCGCAGGCGAGGGGCGCCGACGAGGCGCTGCTGGTGCGCCCGGATGGGATCGTGCTCGAGGCGCCGACCTCGACCATCTTCTGGGCGACCGGTGGCGAGCTGCGGACCCCGGCGCTCGACACCGGCATCCTCGCCTCGATCACCAGAGACCGGATCGTGAGCGAGCTCGACGTGGTCGAGGGAGACTTCCCGCTCGAGGAGGTGCTGGGCGCGAGCGAGGCCTTCCTCGCCTCGACCGTCCGGGAGGTACAGCCGATCTCGGCCGTGGACGGCACCGAGTTGCCCGAGCTGGCCGGCCCGCGCACGCGCGAGGCGAGCGAAGCCTTCGCCGCGGTGCTGGAGCGCGAGATGGGCCCGACCGCAGCGCGGGGCTGAGCTTGGACCTGCAGCTCACCGACGAGCAGAAGCTGATCTCCGAGGCGGCTCGCGAGTTCGCCGACCGCGAGATCATGCCCCGCGTCCGCGAGAGCGACCGCGCCGCCCGCTTCGACCGCGAGCTGGCCTCGAAGATGGGAGAGGTCGGCTACCTGGGCGCCCCGGTGGCCGAGGACTACGGCGGCCGCGGCCTCGACTACATCGGCTACGCGCTGATCGTCGAGCAGATCGGCCGCGCCGACTCGGCGGCGCGCACCGTCGTCTCGGTGCAGACCTCGCTGGTGTGCGGCTCGATCGAGCAGTGGGGAACCGAGGAGCAGAAGCAGGAGTGGTTGCCGCGGTTGTGCTCGGGCGAGGCGCTCGGCTGCTTCGGCCTGACCGAGCCCGACACCGGCTCGGACGCCGCCAACTTGAGGACAAGGGCTAAGAGGACCGACTCGGGCTGGACGATCAGCGGCAACAAGATGTGGATCTCGCTCGGCAACGTCGCCGAGGTGGCTCTGATCTTCGCGCAGACCGACCCCGACAAGAAGCACAAGGGTCTCGCCTGTTTCCTCGTTCCGACAGGCGCCGAGGGGTTCTCCACGACGGAGGTCCACGGCAAGCTCGGCCTGCGCGCATCCGACACCGCCGAGATCTCGCTCGACGACGTTGAGGTACCCGACTCGGCGATGCTCGGCGAGATCGGCGAGGGCTTCAAGGTCGCGATGAGCGCGCTGGACAAGGGGCGCTACAGCGTCGCCGCCGGCTGCGTCGGCATCTGCGACGGCTGCGTCGAGGCCTCGGTCGCCTACTCGACCGAGCGCAAGCAGTTCGACGTTCCGATCGCGAGCTTTCAGCTCGTGCAGGAGCTGATCGCCGACATGGTCGTGAAGCGGGATGCCAGCCGGATGCTGGTCTATCGCGCCGGTGACCTCAAGGACCGCGGCCAACCGAGCACCGTCGAGACCTCGATCGCAAAGCTGTACGCGACCGAGTCCGCCGTCGAATGCGCGAACGCGGCGATCCAGGTCCATGGCGGCTCGGGCTACGTGGACGACTACCCGGTCGAGCGCTACCTGCGCGACGCCAGGGTCACGACGCTGTACGAGGGCACCTCGCAGATCCAGAAGCTGATCATCGGCCGCGACGCGACGGGGATCAACGCACTGGTCCCGCCTGCGTCGGATGGCTGAGCTCGTCCTCACCGAGACACACGGCCGGGTCGGCCTCTGCCGGCTGAACCGGCCCGAGGCGCGCAACGCGCTGAGCCCCGGCCTGCGGGGCGAGCTCGCCGACGCGATCGAGGCCTTCGACGCCGGCGAGGAGGTCAACTGCATCGTCATCGCCGGCGACGACGAGGCCTTCGCCGCGGGCGCCGACGTCAGGGCGCTGGCCGAGCACGACATCAACGACGAGCTCAGCCCCAGCGAGTCCTTCTGGCGCCGCCTCGCCCTGGTCCGCACCCCGATGATCGCCGCCGTCTCGGGCTGGGCGCTGGGCGGGGGCTGCGAGCTGGCGCTGCTCTGCGACATGATCGTCGCCTCGGAGACGGCCGAGTTCGGCCAGCCCGAGATCACGCTGGCGATCATCCCCGGCGGCGGCGGCACCCAGCGTCTCGCCCGCACGGTCGGCAAGGCGCGCGCCATGGAGCTGGTCCTGACGGGCCGCCGCTTCGACGCGAAGGAGGCGCTCGAGATGGGAATGGTCAACCGGGTGACCAAGAAGGGCGTCTGGCTGGATGAGGCGATGGAGCTGGCCGCCGTGATCGCACGCCGCCCGCCCCTCGCCGCCCGCCTGGCCAAGGAGGCGATCCTGACCGCCGAGGAGACCGGCCTCACCGCCGGCGTCGAGGCCGAGCGCCGCCTGTTCGGCGTCGCGATGGCGACCGAGGACCGCGTCGAGGCGATGGAGGCATTCCTGGAGAAACGCAAGCCCGACTTCCAGGGGCGATAGCGCCGCCCAGCCCACAGTGGGATACTGGTCCCCGGTGTCGCAAGAGCGTCTAGACCTGGTGCGCAGGGGATATGACGCCTGGAACTCGGGTGACAGGAGTTGGGTGCTCGAGCACATGTCCGAGGACGTCGAGTGGGTGACTCCGGCCGAGGACCCGGACCCCGGCACCTACCGCGGGTACGCGGGGGTGGAGAAGTTCTGGGCGCAGTGGCGCGCTGAGGTGGGCGAGCTCAGATTCGAGCTCGAGGACGTGGTGGACAAGGGTGATCACGTCGTGGCCTACGCTCGCCGCAAGGGTCGCGGCGAGCACAGCGGCCTCGAGATCTCCGACAAGGTGATCCAGGTGTTCACCTTCGACCAAGAGAAGTGCGTTCGGGTCCACGAGTTCTACGACGAGAACGAGGCGATGAGCTGGATCGGCGACGCCGGCGGCACCAAGTCATCCGCCCCCGATGGGAGCTAGTCCGAACGGCTTGGAGGTCGCGGAGCTGACCTCGCAGGAGCGGCGCCTCGAGCTGGTGCTCCGGCTCTTCTCCCTGCTGTTCGTCGCCTTCGTGATCGGCTACCTGCTGCAGGGCCTGCTGGGGCCGGCGGAGTTCCCGTTCGTCGCCAATTCGGTGGCCAAGGACGGCATGTTCGCGGTGCTCGCCTTCATCGCCGCCGGCGACATCCGCCAGAACGGCTGGGCCGGGCAGCTGGTGATCGCGGGGCATGTCCTGATCGTCGCCTCGCTGCTGTTCATGCTCGCTCATCGGCCACGCCGACAGCGTCGAGGCGACCTTCGGCGCGCCCTTCGGCATCGAGGCTTCCGATCCGACCGTGCTGCTGTTCATCTGGCTCGTCCTCGGCCTGCGGGGTCATCGCCGTGCTCTGGCTCCTGTACCGCTCGGCGGCGCGATCGCGCTACGCCCTGCGCTATCTGTTGCCGCACCAGCACCGAACCGCGATGGCGATGGCCGAGGTGCTGGTGATCGGCGAGGACGAGGCGCTGACGCCGGAGGAGGTGGCCGCCGGGATCGACGACTACCTCTTCTCGTTCGCCGCCCAGGACAAGTGGAAGGCGAAGCTGGCGCTGTCGGTGCTGACGGTCTATCCGATGTTCCGCTTCAGGCCCCCGTTCGCGCTGATCTCGCCCGCCCGCCGCCTCGAGTTCATCGAGCGCTGCTTCATCGACGACGTGGTCGAGCGCCGCCTCCCCGGCTTCCTGCGCGGGCTGGTGCAGTCGATGCTGTTCGCGACCCAGCAGCTCGCGATCATCGGCTACTACGGGGATCCGCGATCGGCGGAGTCGACGGGATTCGTGCCGTTCTCGAAGCGCCCCGGCTACGCGAAGGCGGTCAAGAAGCTCCCCCTCGAGCGGCCCGGCCTGGTCGTCAGCGATCCCAACGAGGTCGACGCCGAGCGCGTCAACGCCGATGTGGCGATCATCGGCAGCGGCGCCGCGGGCGCCCTGCTCGCCTACCGCCTGGCCGAGCGGGGCCGCGAGGTCGTGGTGCTGGAGGGGGGCAAGCACGTGGACCCGCGGGACTTCACCGAGGACGAACGGGTCCAGTTCTCGAATCTGTACGCCGACGGCGCCATGCAGATGTCGAAGGACGCCCGCTTCCAGGTGCTCCAGGGCAAGTGCGTCGGCGGCAGCACCGTCGTCAACAACGCGGTCTGCCTCGACATCCCCGAGCGGACGCTGAAGCGCTGGAACGATCCCGACGGGCTCGACGCGGGGATCGAGGAGGAGCGGCTGATGAAGTCGTTCAAGCGGCTGCGCAAGTGGCTGCCCGTCCTCACCCAGGACAACGGGCACCTGCAGGCGGGCGGGACGAAGATGGCGGAGGGGATCAAGGAGCTCGGCCTGGACACGCCCGCGAGCGTGGTCGACGCCAACATCAAGGACTGCCTGGGCTCGGGCTACTGCAACATGGGCTGTGCCTACGGCAAGAAGCTCTCGGCGCTGGACAACATCCTGCCGCGGGCCCAGGCCGATTTCCCCGACGGCGTGCGGATCTTCAGCGAGTGCCTGGCCGAGCGGATCGAGACCAGCGGCGGCCGCGCGACCGAGGTCCACTGCCGCCTCTCGGACGGGCGCCGGCTCGGGTCGCCGCCAACACGGTGGTGGTCGCGGGCGGCGCGCTCGCCTCCAGCCTGCTGCTGCAGCGCAGCGGGCTCGGCGGCGAGCTGACGGGCACGGGTCTCAGCTTCAACGTCGGCGCGCCGCTCACCGCCGATTTCGAGCAGGAGCTGCACGCCTACGACGGGCTGCAGATCACCCATACCTTCCGCCCCGCCGGCGAGGACCAGCTCATCCTCGAGTCCTGGTTCAACCCTGTCGGGACCCAGGCGATGCTGATGCCGGGCTGGTTCTCGGACCACTTCAACAACATGCGCCGCTACGTCCACCTGAGCTGCATCGGCGTCGTCGTGGGCTCGCAGCGGAACGGCCGCGTCAAGCCCGGCTTCCGGGGCAAGGGAATGAAGCTTGACTACGTCCCCACCGACGCCGACCTGAAGCTGATGATCAAGGGCAACAAGCTCGCGGCCAGGATCCACTTCGCCAGCGGCGCCCTGAGGGTGATGCCGATGACCTTCCGCTCGCTCTCCTACAGCTCGGTGGAGGAGGTCGACCAGCTCGACGACGTGGTCCGCGACAACACCGATATCGGGCTCCACACCTCGCATCCGCAGGGCGGCAACGCGGTCAGCGGCGACCCCGCCAAGGGCGTGGTGGACGAGCGTTTCAAGCTTCACGGCGCCGACAACGTCTACGTCTGCGACGCCAGCGTGTTCCCGTCATCGGTGACCGTGAACCCACAGCTGACCGTGATGGCCCTCGCCGATTACGCATCGGCCGGCATCGATTAGAGATAGTGTGGCCACGATGCTCTCCACGATCGCCGTGGGAACCGACGGCTCGGCCACCGCCGCTGAGGCGGTCGAAGTGGCGGTCGGAATGGCGAAGCGGTTCGACTCGGAACTGGTCTTGATCAGCGCCATCGCGGGCCCCGCGAAGAAGGGCGACGACGCGGATGAGGAAATCCAGTGGGCGTCCAACCCCGCGGCGCGGACGCGAGAGATCCTGGCGAGGACCGAGGGCGAGGTCCGGGCAGAGGGGATCGAATGCCGGACCGCGGTCGACGAGGGCGATCCGGCGGACGTGCTCGTGCGCCTCGCCGGCGAATCCGGGGCGGACGTGCTCGTGATCGGGAACAAGGGGATGAAGCGGCGCGTGCTCGGCAGCGTGCCGAACACCGTCACGCACCAGGCGGCTTGCTCGGTGTTCGTCGTCAAGACGACCTAGCCGACACCCTGGCCTGCGAACGACGTCTGCAATGGCGAACCTGTTCGATCCCGAGTTCGACCAGACCCAGAAGCAGGAGGGCTTCCGGACCCGGCGGGCCATGCTGGGCAAGCAGGCGGAGGCCAAGCGACTCGGAGCGAGCCTGTTCGAGATCGAGCCGGGCAACGCCGCCTTCCCGCTCCACTACCACCTGGGGAACGAGGAGATGCTGATCGTGATCGCGGGGACGCCGACGCTGCGGAGCGCCGACGGCGAGCGCGAGCTGGCCGAGGGCGAGATCGTCTCCTTTCCGCTCGGGGAGCAGGGCGCGCACCAGGTCATCAACCGCACCGATGGGCCGGTGCGGATCCTGATGCTGAGCGAGATGATCGCCCCCGACATCGTCGTGCGGCCCGAGTCGGGCAAGATCAGCGCCTTCGGCCGGCCGCCGGGCGGCCACGGCGAGGGGATGCACGGCATCTACTACGAGCGTGACTCGAAGCCGTTCTGGGAGGGCGAGGAGCCGCCGCCGACGCGATGAGCTCGCCCGCGGTCGGAGTCGTCGGGGCCGGCACGATGGGGGCCGGGATCGCCCAGATCTCGGCGCTCGGCGGCATGGAGACCCTGCTTCACGATCCCGACCCGAAGGCGCTGCACCAGGGGATCGGCACGGCCACCTCGGCGATAGAGAAGGGGGTCGAGCGTGGGCGCTGGAGCCCCGAGCAGGCCGACGCCGCGCTCGCCCGGCTCGGCGCGGCCCCGGAGCTGGAGGCGCTCCGCGAGTGCGACCTGATCGTCGAGGCCGCGCCTGAGGACCTGGAGTTGAAGCGCGAGCTGTTCGCAGGCCTCCGGGCCGTCACCGGCGAGCGCTCGGTTCTGGCGACGAACACCTCCTCGCTCTCGGTCACCGCAATCGCCGAGGGCATCGAGCACCCCGAGCTCATCGTCGGCATGCATTTCTTCAACCCGCCCGCAGCGATGAAGCTGGTCGAGATCGTCGCCGGCGAGCGCAGCGGCGACCCGGCGCTGACGCTCGCGACGGCCATCGGCCTGGCGATGGGCCGGACCCCGATCCGGGCGCGCGACTCGGTCGGCTTCGTCGCCAACCGCTGCGCCCGCCCGTTCACGCTGGAGTCGCTCCGGATGCTGGGCGAGGGCCTCGCGGGCCACGAGGAGATTGACCGCGTCTGCCGGCTGGGCGGCGGCTTCCGCATGGGCCCGTTCGAGCTGATGGACCTGATCGGCGTCGACGTCAACTACGCGGTCGCGCGCTCGTTCTACGAGCAGTCGGGCGGCGAGCCGCGTTGGCAGCCGAGCCCCATCCAGGAGCGGATGGTCCGCGAGGGGCGCCTGGGCCGGAAGGCCGGCCGTGGCTTCTACGACTACTCGGACGGCGACCACCGCGAAGCCGACCCGCCCGTCGAGGCCGAGCGCCCGCTGCTGGACCCCGTGGAGCTGGAGGCGGTCGCGGGCCCGCTGGCGCCCGCGGTCCTGGGGCGCATCGTCGCGCAGATTGCGAACGAGGGGGCCTTCGCGCTGGAGGAGGAGGTCGCCGAGCCGGGTGACATCGACGCCGCGATGAAGCTCGGCTTCAATTGGCCGGCGGGGCCGCTCGAGTTCGCCGTGCTGCTCGGGCCCGCCCGCGTGGTCGAGACCCTCGACGGGCTGCGCGGAAGCCGGGGCGACGCCTACCGGGCCGCCCCGCTGCTGCGCGAGGCCGCCGACGGAGGGGCCAAGCTCTAGCGGGGCGCGCCGGGGGGCATTGCGGCCAGCGCGCGCAGCCTTCCCGCGATCCCCCGGTCCGATGCCAGCTCCCGGCGGAGGCGGCGGCGCTCGGAGGGGCCGGGCGGCTCGTGGCCGCAGCGGAAGCGGCTCTCGCGCAGCCGCGCCAGATAGGCCGCGACGCCGCGGCGGCTGCCGAGGCGGCGCTCGAGCTCCAGCAGGGTGGCGCCCATCGGGATCGGAAAGCCGAGCCGCGGCAGCGCCCGCTCCAGCTCGCGCGCCTGCGCTTCCGCGGAGGCAGCCGGGTCAAGCGAACGGAAGCGGAGCACCCGAACGGCGCTGGCCGCGACGAGCCCGACGGCGGCTGCGGCCGCAAGCCCGAGCAGCACGAGCAGGACTGTCATAAGCGACGACCAGGGGCCGTCGCCGGACTCGGGCGCGGGGCCGAGCCGCCCGGCCACCGTCGGGATCACCAGCCCGCGGCGCGGGATCACCTGCTGCCCGGCCGGCTGGGCGCCGCGAGTCGCCGCCAGCTCGGTCAGCTGCGCCCCGGCCGGCGCCGCTGAGGGGGTGGGCTCGAACGGGACCCAGCCGATGCCGCTGAAGTAGACCTCGACCCAGGAGTGGGCGTCGCGGTCGCTGACCTGGAAGGCCCCGCCGTCCTGCTCGCGCTCGCCCGAGCTGAAGCCCGACGCCACCCGGCTGGGAATGCCGAGCGTCCGCAGCATCAGCGCCATCGCTCCCGAGAACTGCTGGCAGTATCCGGCGCGGTCTTCGAACAGGAAGGCGCGGAGCGGGACCTCGCGGTCGGGCGGGGACTCGTCATAGGCGTAGTTCCGCCGCAGGTGCCGTTCGATCGAGGTCACCGCGTCGTAGGTCGTCGGGGCACCGGCCGTGAGCCGGCGCGCGAGACGGCTCACCGGCGCATAGAGGGAGCGCTGCAGCTGCACCTCGACGGCCGCCGAGCGCCGCACCCGCTCGGCGCCGGGCGGCGTCCGCGGTCGGCGCAACGGCACCGCGACCTCGGGCACCTCCGCCAGCGCCGCCCCGCTGAGCGCCTCGGCGACCGGCGAGAGCCGTGGCAGCTCCAGTTGGGTGTAGCGGCGCAGGACGGGCGCGTAGCCATCGGGCGCAGCGCGAAGCCGGGCCGCGCTCGGCTCCGGGACGTAGGCGGTGACCGTGTACTCGTCGCCCTCGCCCAGCGACTCCGCGGTCAGGTTGGTGGTCCCGGCGCCGGGGCTGACGCCGTCCAGGCCGTCCACCGTGCGCACCGCGCCTGGAGCCACGAGCAGACCGCTGTCCAGGGCGCCCACCGTGAAGGTGACCTCCTCGATCCAATCCGGGTTGGGCGGCCCAACCCCGGGGCCCTCGACCTTCTCTGGAAGCTCCAGCGGCTCGTAGATGCTGGAGCGCTCGGTCTCGACCTCCCAGCGGAAGCCGTCGAAGCGATCGAGCGCGATCGTCCGCCAGTAGTGGGGATCGTCGCTCTCGGCACGCAGCAGCGCGGTCCCCTCGCGCGGCCAGTCGATCGGCCCGTAGGAGTGGTTCCAGCGGAAGTCCACCGAAGGCTGGTCGCCCGGCCAGCGCCACTTGGTCCAGTCCAGCCACGGGTCATCGCCGTCCAGCACGACGGCCGCGCCGAGGCCGACGGCGGCCGCGGCCGCGAGCGCTGCTGCGGCACCACCCAGGGAGCGCCGCTCCAAGCCGGGCAGCCAGAGCCAAGCGGCGATCAGCGCCAGCAGCAGAAGGCCCCACAGCAGCGACAGCGGCGGCGGGCTGACGGCCACCGCCACGGCGTAGAGGGCGATCAGCAGGACGAGCGCGAGGCCGCCGCGCCGGCGGCGGCCGGGCCAGAAGGCGAGAGCGGCGGCCAGGCCCAGCGCGAGTGGCAGTGCCAGCAGGATCGTCAGCCGCGCCCAGGGGTTGTGGCCCGAGTAGGGATAGTCGGCGTCGGCGAGCCCGTTCAGCCCCTGTCCGATCCCGTCCGCCAGCTCCCCCCAGCCGCTCGGCGCCAGCAGCCCCGCCCGCAGGCCCAGCGCGAGCAGCCCAAGTCCCAGCGCCGCGGCCGCAGCAACAGCGGCCAGCACCCAGGTCCCGCCGCGGGGCAGCCGCGCCGTTCCCAGGCGGGCCAGCGCCGCGCCGCCCGCGCACGCGGCAAGCACCGCCAGCAGCGCGCGCCCGAGCGGCGGGTCGGCCACCAGCGTCACCCAATGCGCCGCGGCGAACGCCGCCAGGGCGCCGAAGGCGAGCAGCTCCAAGCCGCGGTTGTCGGCGCTCCGGCTCACGCCGCCTCGGCCTCCCGGGTCCCCGAGCGGCGCCCGGCCCTCGCCAGCTCGTAGCCGTTGCAGCCGGCGACCGAGAACGCGGGCGGCAATGAAGGGAGCTCGACGGGCGCGACGAGGTGCGAGGAGCCTGCCGCGATCCGCGCCAGCTCACGCGCGCTCGGCGCCTCGGTCAAGGCGCTGACGCGGATCGTGAGGCCGCGGTTGACGCGCCTGACCGCCGGCGGGGGCCCGCCGCCGGCCTCCACCAGCGCAAGCCGGGCGTGAGCGCTCGGCCATCCGCCCAGCCGTGGATCGACGGCCAGCGGTCTCGCCTCACCCGGCAGGTGCAGCGCGCAACCTCCCGCTGGGGCCAGATGCAGGCACAAAGATGCCGCCGCCCGGACCGCCATGTCGAGCGCCTCCTCGCCGCCGCTGGCGAGCCCGGCGTCGAGCACGACCACGTGCGAGGACTGGGCGCCTGCGACGAGACGGCGGTCGAACAGCTCGCCCATGCGGGCGACCGTGCGCCAGTGGATCCGAGTGGCGGGCACGCCGTCCTCGTGGGGGCGCACCCCGTCCAGCTCCGAGGCGGGCGAGGCGGCCCGGAGGCTGAGGCCGCGATCGCCGCCATCCCCCTCCCCGTGGCGCAGGCCCTCGCTGCCGCCGCTGCCGGCGCCGGCGCGGTCGCCGTCGCGGCCCGCTCGAAGGATCGGCTCGGTCCGCGGCAGCACCAGCACCTCCGCCGCCCCCTCGCCCCGCACCTCGCGCGTGCACAGGCGCAGCGGGTCGCGGACCACCAGCGTCGTCGCCTCCAGCCGCCGCCGCCCGCGGCGCCCCAGGCGGACCCGATCGGAGACGATGCGGGGCGGGTTGGGGCCCAGCGCCAGGGGTCTCTCCAGGGCGGGATCGCGGAGCTCGCCGCCGGGCAGCGGCAGCCGGCCCCGCTCAATCGAGACCCGCAGCGGGTAGAGATCGCCCTCGATCGCAGTTGCGGGTCCGGGCGCGCGCCGGACGCGCGCATCGCCGGAGCTGAGCACAACCCAGGCGAGGGCGAGGACGGCGAGGGCGACCAGGGCGGCCCCCGGCACGTAAAGCGACGGCAGGTCGAAGAGCGCGCCGGCGAGCAGGAGTGCCGCCCCGAACTGGATCACAGAGCGCGCGCGGGGCATTACAAACCCTTCAAGACCCCAGCATTAGATCGCGCTGACCCGGTCCAGCGCGTCGCTGACGACCTCGCGGCGATCGTCCTCGCCGGCTCCGGGCGCAAGCAGCAGCCGGTGGGCGAGCACGGCCGGCGCCAGCGCTTTCACGTCGTCGGGCAAGGCGTGGTCGCGGGAGTCGAGCGCCGCCATCGCCTTGGCCGCCCGGAACAGAAGCAACCCCGCGCGCGGGCTGGCGCCCAACTCGACCCTGGGGTTCTCGCGCGTGGCCGCGCAGAGCGCGACCACGTACTCCCGCAGCGCCTCGCTGCCGTTCACCGCGGCGACCGTCGCCTGGGCGGCGAGGATCGTCGCCACCTCCGTCACCGCCTCCAGCTCCAGCACGCGGTCGCCGCCGGCGTGCTCGTCGAGCATGCTCGCCTCATCGGAGCTGTCGGGGTAGCCCAGCGCCAGCCGCATCATGAAGCGGTCGAGCTGCGCCTCGGGCAGCGGATAGGTGCCCTCGTACTCGACGGGGTTCTGGGTCGCGATCACCAGGAAGGGCGCGGCCAGCTCGTGAACCTGGTTGTCCACCGTCACCTGGCGCTCCTGCATGCACTCGAGCAGGCCGGACTGGGTCTTGGGCGAGGCCCGGTTGACCTCGTCGACCAGCACGATGTTGGCGAAGATCGGCCCGGGGTGGAACTCGAAGCCGGCGTCGCGCTGGTTGAAGACGTTGGTACCGACCAGGTCGGCCGGCAGCAGGTCGGCGGTGCACTGAAGCCGGGCGTACTCGGCGTCGATCGAGCGGGCCAGGGCCCGCGCCAGCGCCGTCTTGCCGACCCCCGGGTAGTCCTCGATCAGGACGTGGCCGTCGGCGAGCAGCGCCACCAACAGCTCGCGAACGACCTCGTCGCGAACCTTGATCGCTCGCTGCAGGTTCTCGCGCAGCCTCTCACCCAGCTGCGCCACGGCGGCTGAATCAAGCTCTGGCAGCGTGGCCACCCCACGATGGTAAGCGTCAGGTGGTGTCGGGTCTGGCTTTCGGCCCGAGCCAGGCGGGCATCTTGCCCTCGGCGGCGAGCCAGGAACCGGCGAGGATCAGCGCCATGCCGCCGATCGTGGCCGCGGTGATCTCCTCGCCCAGCAACGTGGCGCCGTATGCGACCGCGAACAGCGGGGCGATGTAGGTGACGAGCCAGGTGCGCGCCGGCCCCACGCTGGCGATGAGGCTGTAGAGGAGGATGAAGGCGAAGCCGGTGCCGACCACGCCGAGGGTGACGACCGCCGCGATCGGACCCAGGCCGGGCACCTCGCTGGGCGCGCCCGCGATCGCCGCCGGAATCAGGACCAGCGTGCTCGAGGCCATCACCCCGGCCGACATCGCGATCGGCTGCACGCCGGCGAGCTTGTGCTTGGCCAGCAGCGCTCCGATCGCGTAGCCGAGTCCCGCCAGCACCACCAGCAGCCCGCCCAGCAGCTCGGCGCCCGAACCGCCCAGGTCCACCCCAAGCAGCAGCGCAACCCCGGCGAAGCCGGTGGCGACCCCGACCAGGCGCAGCCCCCCCGAGCGCTCCTCGTGGTCCACCCAGATCGCCAGCAGGGCCGTGAACATCGGAGTCGTGGCCACCAGGATCCCCGCCAGCCCCGATGAGATCTCCTCCTCGCCGAGCCCGATCAGCACGAACGGCACCGCCACCTGCACCGAGCCGATCAGCAGGAACCAGCCTGCGAGCGGCCGCAGGCCCCGCAGCGCGCCGCGCGAGTGAGCGAGCGGCACCAGGATCAGCGCGGCCAGGGCGATCCGCACGAACGCGATCGCCTCGGGGGTCAAGTCGCGCAACCCGATCTTGATGAACATGTAGGAGGCACCCCAGATCGCGCCCAGGATCAGCAGCATCGTCCATGAGCGGCGGTCCATCCAGCTCACGGTAGCGATGCGAGATAGTTCGGCCCGATGGCCGCCGAAGCGGCAAGCTGCGGAGAGGAGGGCCGATCTTCGCTCCGCCGCTCGCGCTGGTACTACACGATGAGCGGCCGCAGCCCCGCTATCACCACGACCCGAACGAGGAGGATCGATGACGCTGGACGAACTGGAGGTGCTGATCGGCGACTGGAACATCGCCGTGGGGGGCGGCGAGGCCTGGCCCGACATGCCGCCGATCGAGGAGCAGCTTGCATCGGGCGTCGCGACCGTCAGCTTCGAGTGGATGAAGGGGCGCGAGTTCGTGGTCCAGCGCTGGACCGTGCCCGACCCCGGCCCCGACGGGATCGCGGTGATCGGGCCGGATCCCGAGGGGGACGGCTACCTGCAGCACTACTTCGACGAGCGGGGCGTCGCGCGCGTCTACAAGATGAGCCTGGAATCGGGCACCTGGAAGCTGTGGCGCGAAGAGGCGGATTTCTCGCCACTCGACTTCAGCCAGCGCTTCACCGGCACCTTCAGCGACGACGGAAGCCGGATCGAGGGCACCTGGGAGATCAACGAGGACGGCGACTGGGCCAAGGACTTCGACCTGATCTACGCGAGGAAGAGCTAGGCCGGGCCGACGCGCTCGGCGAGCGCGCCCAGCACCAGCATCGCCACCGGGGGGATGCGGCCCTCGGGATCGTGGTCGGGGTCGTACGCGCTCAGCGTCAGCGCTCGAACCGGATGCCGGTCGAGCACCGCGCCGACCAGCTCGATCAGTTCGGCGGCGCTGACGCCGTCCGCGGCGCTGTAGACGTTGACCCGGCCCTCGGCCTCGTCGAGCACGTCGAGGTCGACGTGCAGGTAAAGCCCGCTCGGGGCGGGCTCCAGTCCCTCGATCGCCGCGAGCAGCGCCTCGGGCGAGCGCAGCTCGCCGGGACCGACGAGCCGCACCGCCGACTCGTCGAGCCGCCGCTTCTCCGGCTCGTCGAAGTCGCGGGCGCCGACCAGCAGGGCCGCGGTCTCGGGGACGGGCTTCGCGCCGGGCACGCCGGCCACCATCCGCTGCCAGGCGCCACCCGTCAGCATCGCCAGGCCCATGCCGTCGAGGTAGCCCTCGAGGGTCGTCTCCGGAGAGTTGAAGTCCGAGTGCGCGTCGAGCCAGACGACGCCCGGTGCGGGCTCACCGAGGCCCGCGACGACGCCGACCGCGGCGAAGCAGCTGCCCGAGAGGACCACCGGGAAGGCGCCGTCGGCGCGGGCGGCGGCGACGCGCTCGGAGACCTTCCCCATCAGCTCGAAGCAGGCGTCGTCTTCGCCCGAGCCACTGCGCTCGTTGAAGTCCCAGTCGAGCTCGACGACATCGGAGCTGACCTCTCTGCCGCCGGAGCCCAGCACCTGCTCGGCTCCGGCCTCGAGCAGCCGCTCCGGTCCCCGCCCCACGCCCTTGCGCAGCCGCCCCTGCTCGTAGGGGACGACGATCAGGCGCAGAGAATCAGGAACTCGCTTCCACCGCCTCGATGATGGCGCCGGTCTGGGTGCCCCAGTGGGCCTCGGGGTCGGGGCCCGGGGTGTCGCGCAGGTACCACTCGGCGTCGAGCGCGCCCTTGGTGCCGGTTCCCGCCGCGGTCACCGCCTGGCGGTAGGTGTTGTCGACGAGGTCGCCGACCGCGAAGACGCCGGCGAGCTTGGTCTTGGTGGAGGGCTCCTCGACGCTCGACGTACCCCTCGTCGTCGGTGTCGACCTGGCCGGTGACCAGCTCCGAGCGCGGCGTGTGGCCGATGGCGACGAAGGCGCCACCGATCTCGAGGCTCTTCTGCTCGCCGTTCTCGGCGTGCTCGAGCTTGAGCGAGCCGATCTTGCCGTCCTCGCCCGCGACGAACTCGACCGGCTTGTAGGGGGTGAGGAACTCGATGTTGTCCTTGGCGCGGGCGCGGTCCTCCATGATCTGGGAGGCGCGGAACTCGTCGCGGCGGTGCACGACCGTGAGCTTGTCGGCGAACTTGGAGACGAAGATCGAGTCCTCCATCGCCGAGTCACCGCCGCCGATCACGGCGACGTCCTTGCCCTTGAAGAAGGCGCCGTCGCAGACGCCGCAGGTGGAGACGCCCAGGCCCTGAAGCTCCATCTCGCCGGGGATCCCGAGGCGCTTGGGCTCGGCGCCCATCGACAGGATCACGGCGCGGGCGCGGTGGGTGTCCTTGCCGACGATGACCTCGTGCACGTCCCCGTCGGTCAGCTTCAGCTCGCTGACGTCGTCGGTGATGAAGCGGGTGCCGAAGCGCTCGGCCTGCTTGCGGAAGTCGTTCATCATCTCCGGCCCCATGATGCCCTCGGGGTAGCCGGGGTAGTTCTCGACGTCGGTGGTGTTCTGCAGCTGGCCGCCCCACTGGAAGCCCTCGATCACGAGGGGCTTGAGCTCGGCGCGCGCGGCGTAGAGCGCAGCCGTGTAGCCGGCGGGGCCGCCGCCGACGATGATCACGTTCTCCACTCGGTCTTCGCTCACGCTCTTCCTTTCGGAGGCTACCTGTGGTCTTGTCCGGACCCTTACTTCACTTTGTATAGTACCGACTCAGTCAAGCCTCAGGCGGTGGATCCCGCCGCCGCGCCGGCCTGTTTCGGCAGCGTTGACTCGCTCGTCGTCGGGGCTTCCCTCCCCTCGGCCTCCCAGCGACTGACCGTCTTCCGCAGCTGGAAGAAGGCGACGATCCCCGGCGGGATCGGCAGCCAGAACGCGATCACGCGGTAGGTCAGCACCGCCGGGAAGACCGCCTCGCTGGGAATCCCGAAGAGGACGAAGGCGCCGATCATGCCGGCGTCAACCGCGCCGACGCCGCCGGGCGCGAACGGGAACAGGTTGGCGATCATCCCGAGGAAGAAGGCCTGGACGACGACGCCGAGCGGGACGGACACGTCGAAGGCGTGGAAGCTGGCCCAGAGGATGCCGATGTTGGCGGCCCAGAAGCCGACCGCGCCGCCGACCGCAAGCGCGCCGCTGCTGGGATGGCGGACGAACGCGATCGCCGTGCGCGTCCCCTGCGCGAAGGTCGCCGGGGCCGTCGCCAGACGGATGGCGAAGCGCCCGAAGCGCCCCGATGTGTGTTTCGCCATGCGCCGCTCGAGGTCCTCGGGCAGCAGCGCGATCGCCAGCACGATCACGATCGCGGCCCCGGCAAGCGCCGCCGGGATCACGGTGCCCGAGAGAGGATCGTCGCCGGCCAGCACCCCCGTCCGCAGCAACACCCCGAAAACGACCAGCGCCACCAGATAGACCGAATAGAGGACGACGAGGAAGGCGATCATGCGGCAGACCGACTGGCGGCGCTCCATCCCGGCCTTGCGCAGCGCCCAGTAAGTAAGCAGGATGCCGCCGGCGCCCCCTGCCGAGAACAGCCGCGTCGCCGCCAGCCCGGCCATCGTGATCTGGTAGCTCTCGCTGACGGTGAGGTGGATGACCTTCTCGCCGACGACGCCCCGGAAGAGGGCCACGTAGGCGGCGAAGGCCGCGACGTTGAAGGCAAGGGCGATCCCGATCCACACCGGGTCGCCGTCCCCCATCCTGTCCAGGGCGCCCTCGAGCCCGACGATCCTCGGGAACAGCACGTAGATCGCAACCGTGAGCAGCACGACCGCGACGATCGTCTGCACGATGCGCTTGGGATTCGCGAAGAAGTTCGGCTCGGCCTCTTGGGCCATTTCGCGTGCCGACTCTTCGTGATGGACGGGCTCCTGCTGCTTAGCCTCCGTCACGCCTCCAATCGTCGCAAACCGGCCTGATCGTTCGCAATCGCCTCCAGGCTCTGCAGCCGGCGGTTCACGAACTCCACGATCGGCTTCGCCAGCGGTTCGCCCCACCTGACCGCGGCCACGAGGGCGGCGCCCGCAACGAGGTCGATGACGTAGTGCTCCCCCAAATACACCAGCGCAAACCCGAGCGTGCCCGCGTAAGCCCAGCCGAGCGCGCCTTCGACCGGCCCCGCCTCGCTCAGCAGGATCGCCGCCATCAGCGAGGCCGCGAAGTGAAGTGAGGGCATCGCCGCCCAGGGGTTGCCACCGAGAAACGCGTAGAGGTGGTCCCAGGAGCGCCCCCACTGCACCTTGCCGACCTCCTGCATGATCCGCCGCACGCGCTCGTCCGCGTAGCCGTTCTCGGCCGCCCACCAGGGCGGCGCGGTGGGGACGGTGGCGTAGACGACGCAGCCGAGGTCGAAGACGCCGGACATCTGGCGCGCCGCGCGCGGGAAGCGCTCGGGGTGCTTGGCGAGGATCCAGACCAGCGAGCTGTGCGGCTCGAAAAACCACATCCAGTGCACCCAGGAGAGGGTGCGGTCGAGCGGGTTCCCGCGGCCGAGGCCCTCCAGCGCCTCCTGCAGGCGCACGCTGGGAAGCTCGCCGCCGCCGATCGCAAGGTCGGCGCGGATCGGGTAGTCGATCCGCAGCCTGCTGCGAAGCGCCTCGGGATCGTCGTGCGGGAGGTCCTTGGCGTTGAGGAAGCCCCACATCTGCAGCGCGTACAGCGCCGCGTCGCGGGTCCCGGTCCGGGGCCGCAGCACCGCGAGCGCCAGCGGACCGCCGACCAGCGCCACCGTGGTCACGGCGGGGGGCACGTTCAGTTTCCTGCGCGCCAGCGGCACTGCGAATGCTGCGGCCAGCGCCGCCGCCGCCACCCCCCGGACGACCGGCCCCCACCCGGACCTCGGTCGCACGGCGCGCTTTGCAGGGGATTGCAGCAAGGCGCGGCGAGTATATGAACCCCCCGGGCGGGCTCTGAGGTGCGGCTCCGAATAGCCTCACGCGTGATGGCCGACGCCGAGCAGATCGAGCTTCAGGGGCGCCGGATCGCGGTCACCGGCGCCAACGGATTCATCGGCGCGGCCGTCTGCCGCGCCCTGGCCGCCGAGGGCGCCGAGGTGGTTGGCGTCGAGGTCTCCTCCGAGCACGAGGCCGAGCTGCGCGCCGCCGGCGTCGAGCCCCGGATCGCCGACGTCGCCGACCACGAGGCGGCCGCGTCCGCGCTCGAGGACGCGGAACTGGTCGTCCACACCGCCGCGTACGTGCGCGAGTGGGGCGCGATGGAGGACTTCATGCGGGTCAACGTCGAGGGCACCGCCAACGTCCTGGACGCGGCCGAGGCCGCCGGCGCCGAGCGCGTCGTCCACGTCAGCTCGGTCGTGGTCTACGGCTATGCGGACGAGAGCCACCAGGGCGAGGGCGCCTTCCGCCGCGCGGTCGGTGTCCCCTACATCGACACGAAGAGCGCCTCGGACGCGATCGCGGCGCGCCGCGGCGCGGTCATCGTCCGCCCCGGCGACGTCTACGGGCCCGGCTCGATCCCGTGGCTGGTTAGGCCGGTCGAGCTGATGGCCTCGAAGCAGATCGCGCTGCCGGGCAAGGGCGACGGCACGATGCTGCCCGCCTACATCGACGACCTCGTCGCCGCGATCCTGTTGGCCCTCCGGCGCGGGGAGCCGGGCCGCTCGTACACCGTCTGGGACGGCCACGGTGTCAGCTTCGCCGACTACTACGGCATGCTCGCGAGCGAGCTCGACCTGCGCGAGCCACCGAAGCTGCCGAAGCCGCTCCTGGTCGCCGCCGGCGGCCTCACCGAGGCGGTCGCTCGCCTGCGCGGCAAGCCGCCGGCCTTCGGACGTCACGGGCCCACGCTGCTCGACCGGCGCGGGACCGCGTCCAATCAGCGGGCGCGGGAAGAGCTGGGATGGTCACCCTCCGTCGAGCTGCCGGAGGGGATCCGCCGCAGCGCGGAGTGGATCCGCGCCGAGGGGATCGTCTAGGGCCGGGTCGCCCGCTCGAGCGCGATCACGACCGACTCGTAGGCCTGCCCCGTCCCCTGTTGCAGGCCGATCTCGCAGGTCCGGTTGCTGCAGAGGTATGCGTCGTGCGAGCGGCCGGCCAACTCGGCAGCCTGCTCTGAGGTGGCGGAGCGGGTCAGCTCGGGGTGCAGCAGGCCTCGGTCGCCTGCCATGCCGCAGCACGTGGCTCGGATCGGGACGGTGACCTCGTCAGCGATCGCGGCGCCCAGCGCCTTCAGCTCAGCGGTGAGGCCGAGGTGCCTGGTCGAGCAGGTCGGATGGATCGCGACCGATCCCAGCTTCGCCACCGGCTTCAGGGCCGGCAGCATGCGGTGCGCCCAGGCGACCGAGTCGATCACCTCGATCTGGGCGTGGCGCTCGCGATTGCGCTCGTCCAGGGCCCCAACCGCCTCGTCGCCGAGCCCGAGCGAGCAGGAGCTGGCGTCGATCACGACCGGCAGCTCCCCCTCCCCGCTCCAGCGCCACAGCGCCTCGACCGTGCGGTTCGCCATCAGCTCGTGGCCGGCCCGAAAGCCCTTCGAGCTCCAGGGGACGCCACAGCAGTGGCCGGCTGCGTCGTCGGGGATCCAGACCGGCTGCCCGGCCCGCGCCGAGAGCGCGACCATCGCCTCGGGCAGCGAGGGCCGCCGGGCGGCTCCCCGCGGCCGGCCGAAGATACGGTTGACGCAGGCGGGCATGTAGACGGCGGCGGCCCCCTTCCGCTCGGTCCGTGGCAGGCGGCCCGATGCGGCGTGGGGCATATCCGAAGGGAAATCCGGCACCAGCTCGTCGCTGAACAGAGCTCGCAGCGCGCGCGACCCGGCGCGGGCCGCCAGGCCACCCAGCGGGTTGCCGGCGCGCAGGCCGGCCCGGGCGGCGCGCTCGACGCTCCGCCAACGGCCCGCAATCGTCGCCGCCCGGCGCTCGGCCCGCTCGGAATGCTGGCGGGCGCGCAGCCCCTTGACGAGCTTGCCCGTGTCGATCGCCAGCGGGCAGGCGACCGCGCAGCTGCCGTCCGCGGCGCAGGTCTCCATCCCCTCGTACTCGTACTGCTCGATCAGCGCCCGCTGCACGGGCGACCCCGGCGGTTGGCGCGCCATCTCGCGCCGGACCACGATCCGCTGGCGGGGGGTCAGGGTCAGGTGGCGGCTGGGACAGACCGGCTCGCAGAAGCCGCACTCGACGCAGTTGGTGGCCACCTCCTCGATCGGCGGCGTCGTCTTCAGGTTGCGCAGGTGGACCCCGGGGTCGCGGTTGAGCAGCACCCCGGGCGCGAGCACCCCGTCGGGGTCGGCGAGCGCCTTCAGCCGCCACATCATCTCCGTCGCCTTCGCGCCCCATTCGCGCTCGACGTAAGGGGCCATGTTGATACCCGTGCCGTGCTCGGCCTTCAGCGAGCCGTCGTACTTGTCTATGACCAGCTCGACGAGCTTCTCCATGAAGGCCTCGTAGCGCTCCAGGTCCTCCCGCTTGGAGAAGTCCGGGGTCAGCATGAAGTGGAGGTTCCCCGCCGAGGTGTGCCCGGCGACGCCGGTGAGGAAGCCGTGCTCGCCCAGCAGCGCCTGAATGTCGCGAGCCGACTCGGCGATGCGGTCGGGGGGCACGCAGACGTCCTCGATGATCAGCGCCGTCCCGGGCGGACGCAGGCGGCCGATCAGCCCGTGCAGGCCCTCGCGCACGGTCCAGGCGACCTCGATCCGCTCGGGTCGCGGGTGAAGTCGGGCGGGCGAATCGGCGCCCGCGCGGCGAGGATCCCCTCGGCGCGCCCGACCAGATCGTCCAGCTCCGCCTCGGTGTCCGCGCCGAACTCCACCAGCAGCGCGGCCGATTCCGGCGGCAGCTCCATCCAGTCGGCGGGAGCGCCGGCGATGTTCTGGGCGGCCACCATCAGCGCCGGCGCGACCATCAGCTCGACCGCGGTCGCCCCTGCGGCGACGAACTCGGGGACCGGCTCGGTCGCGGACTCGATGCCGTCGAAGTGCAGCCAGGAAACCGTGGTGTGCGGCGGCTGGGGCACCGTCTCGAAGGTTGCCTCCGCGACGAAGGCGAGCGTCCCCTCGCTGCCCACGAGCAGCCGCCGGAAGATCTCCAGGGGTTCTTCAGCATCGAGAAAAGCGCAGAGCCGGTAGCCGGTCGTGTTCTTGATTTCGAACTTGCGGCGGATCCGATCGGACAGCTCGGCGTCGGCCCGCAGCTCGTCGCGGATCCGCTCCAGCCCCCGGGCCAGCTCGGGCTCGGCCTCGGCGAAGGCGGCTTCGGCGGCCGGGTCGGCGGTGTCGATCGCCGTCCCGGACGGCAGCACGAAGCTGACTGAGCTGACGGTGCTGTAGGAGTCGGCGGTGGTGCCGCAGCGCATGCCGCCCGAGTTGTTGGCGATCACGCCCCCCACGGTGGCGATGTCGGTGCTGGCGGGGTCGGGGCCGAGTTTCCGCCCGTACGGTGCCAGCACCCGGTTGGCGTGGCCGAGCAGCGTGCCGGCCTTGACCCGGGCGCGCCGGCCGTCGTCCTCGACGGTGATGCCTTCGAAATGGCGGCGAACGTCGACGAGGATCCCCTCGCCCTGGCCCTGCCCGTTCAGGCTCGTCCCCCCTGCCCGCAGCGTCACCGGGATCCCGGCGCGCCGCCCGTAGCCGAACACCGCGGCCACCTCGGCGGCGTCACGAGCACGCACCACCGCCTTCGGAAACATCCGATAGGGGCTCGCGTCCGAGGCGTAGCTGACGAGGTCGATCGCCCGACTGAGCACGCGGTCGGCGCCGAGCAGCTCGACCAGATCCGAGCGCAGCGGCTCGGGGGTGCCGCCGGCGAGCACGTCTGGCGCCCTGTCTGCCGCCGGCTCGCCCGCCTCGGGGGCGAGCGGCTCGACCGGGGGCGCGAGGAGGTCCATCAGGGCATGTCCTCCGCTTCGCGTCCGGGCATGGCGGCTAGAACAGGGCCATTCCGGGCGTGACCGGCACCTCGATCAGCTCGGGCGTCGCCGACCCGAACGAGGCAGCCAGCGCCTCGCGCAGCTCCTCGGGCGCAGACACCCGCTTCGAGGCGACGCCGTAGCCGGTCGCGATCTCGGCGGTGTCGACCGCCGGCAGGTCCAGCCCCGGCGCTCCCTTCACCTCCTCGATGTCGGCGAACCACTTCAGGATCGAGTACTCGGAGTTGCGCAGCACCAGGAAGGTGACCGGGACCTCGTAGGCCACGGCCGACCAGAGCCCGGTGATCGCGTACTGCGCCGATCCCTCGCCGAGCACGCAGACCACAGGCCGGTCGGGCTGGGCGAGCTGGACCCCGATCGAGGCAGCGAGCCCGAACCCCAGCCCCCCGCCGGCGCCGAAGTAGTAGCTGCCCGGCCGGGAAATCCGCAGCTGGTTGCGCAGCGCCAAGGTGCTGGACGGGGACTCGAGCACGACGATCCCGTCGTCGGGGAAGACGCCGGCGAGGGTGTTGTGGACCATCGTCGGGGTCATCGGGTCGCTCTCCTCGCCAGGCACCGGGTCGGGCAACGGGGTCGGCTCGGCGCGGTTCGCCTCGCCCACCGCCTCGACCAGCGCGCGCAGGGTCAGCGCCACGTCGGCGACGATCGCATCGCCCATCGGCGCCCGCGCCGCCTCGTCGGGGTCGCTCGTGATCTGCACCAGCTCCGCCCCGTCGGGCAGCAGCGGGCCAGGTATGTAGGGGTAGTAGGGGAAGACCGAGGAGCCGACGACCAGCACCAGGTCCTTGCCCTTGAGCGTTTCCGCGACCGGGCCGATCGCCGGCGGCAGCACCCCGCCGAACAGGGGATGGCCCTCGGGGAAGCCGAGCCGGCCGCCGCCGGGAGCGGGCGATGCGAACACGGGCAGCTTCTGGCGCTCGGCGAGCGCGACGGCGTCGTCCCAGCCACCCGATGCGTCGATGTCCGGGCCGGCGATCAGCACCGGGCTGGAGGCGGCTTCCAGGCGCTTGGCGAGGGCAGCGACGGCTTCGGGGTCGGCACCCGCGCGTGCCTGCACCGTCCTCGAGGCGACCAGCTCCGCCTCGGCCGCGTCCACCTCGGCGTTCCAGTCGTCCATCGGCACCGAGACGAAGGCGGGGCCGCGGGGCGGGATCTGCGCCTGGTGGATGCCGCGGGCCAGCGCCAGCGGCACGTCCTGGGCGCGGGCGGCCTCGTAGCTCCACTTCACGAACGGATGCGGCACCCTGGCGGCGTCGCGGTTTGTGAGGTTGGCCTGCATCGTGATCTGCGCCCGCACCTGCTGGCCCGCAGTCACAAGCAGCGGCGACTTGTTGGCTTGGGCGTTGAAGATGGCCCCCATCGCGTTGCCGACGCCGGGCGCCGTGTGCAGGTTCACGTGGGTCACCAGGCCCGAAGCCTGCGCGTAGCCGTCGGCCATGCCCACGACCGCCGCCTCCTGCAGCCCCAGCACGTAGCGGAAGTCGTCGGGGAACTCGGCCAGCATCGGCAACTCGGTCGATCCCGGGTTGCCGAAGATCGTCGTCATCCCGTGCCTGCGGAACAGCTCGAAGGAGGCCTCGCGCACGCTCGCCATCGGGCGTCAGCCTATTGGCTGGTCTTGCTGGCCGATCCGCTGGGACATTCGACCAAAGCGCGAGACGCCGTTCGTCGCCGGCGCGCTAGCGCGAGCGGACCAGGGTCAGCCAGCGGCCCTTGAAGCCGCGGGACTCATAGAGGCGCTGGGCTCCGTCGTTGCCGGGGATGAGGCCGACGAAGAGCTCCCCGACGCCGAGGCGCTCGAGCTCGGCGTCGACCTCGTCGAGCAGGCGGTTGCCGAGGCCGGCTCCCCGGCTGCCCTCCGAGACGACCAGCGTCATCAGCTCGGCGACCGTCTCGGGCACCACCCAGGCATCCCTCTCGCTCGCGGGGCCCGGCGTCACGCGGACCATCGCGTAGCCGACCAGCTCCTCGCCGTCGCGCGCGAGCAGCGCGAAGGAGCCCTGCTCGTCCAGCCACTCGCGGTAGTTGGCGGAGCGCACCCCCCATGACGACTCGTCGTCGGTGAAGCTGCCGCTCTGCGGCCCGATTCGCTGATGATGGTGGTGGAGCTGAAGCCAGAGCTCCCGCAGGGAGTCCACGTCGGCGGCGTCGGCGCGCTCGATCGAGATCGCCATCCGCAGCAGGCTACGCGGCCTGGCGTGGCAGAATGGCCACGATGAGACGGCACCGGACGCTCCTCGTGGCGGTTCTGTGCGCGGTGGGCGTGACCGCGGCCCCCTTCCTGGGCGCCGCTGAGGCCAAGAAGAAGAAAAAGAACGGCATCGCCGGGAAATTCGTCGGTCTGACCGAGTACAACGGGACCGTCAGCTACAAGCTCACGCGCGCCGGCAAGGTCCTGGACTTCACGCTCACCAACGCGACGCTGTACTGCCGCAAGACTCCGACCTCGCAGAATCCCGAGTACACCAAGGTGGTCACGATCACGCACGGGACGATGTCGATGGAGAAGAAGAGGAAGAAGAACCCGCAGGGAAAGCGCTTCGAGGTCAGCGATCCGATCAGCGACGACGTCGCCAGCGAAGGCGGCTACTTCAAGGGCGCCGTCGCCTCCCTGACGAGCACGCCCACCGGCGGCAGGGTGATCGGAACGGGCATGTCCGGCGAGGCCTCCTGGACGACCAATGACGGGAACATCGCAACGCCGGGCACCGAGCTCTGCGGCACCAAGCTCATCGACTGGGAGGCGAAGCGCCCCAAGGACAAGGGCTTCGTCGCAGCCGGCAACTCCGGCCATTTGCGGCCGCCGCTGAGCGAGTTCTGACGTACGGTCAGGCGGGGGCGGGCGACTCGACGGGGTCGATGCGGCTGCGCGCATCGAGGCCGCTGAAGTCGACCGGGCCGGGCATCAGCCGCTCGGGGCCTGGGATCTCGACCCCGATCGCCTTCATGCGGCGGTTCAGCGCCTGGTAGGCGAAGCCGTAGACCTGCGAGGAATGGTGGTCGTATGACCAGTAGTCGCTCGGGTCCGTCTCCTGGGGCGGGACGAACACCTCGGCCGCCTCGGGAAGCAGCTCGCAGAGCTTGTCCACGATCACCTGCTTCATCTCGGGGCGCTCCTCGCAGACGTCGCGGAGGAAGCGGACGCCGAAGGCGATGTGACGGTGTTCGTCCTGCTCGACCAGGCTGAAGCCCTCCCGAAACCCTGGGTAGAGGCCGTGGTCCTCCGTGTACTGGATGATCAGCCGCTGCCCGGGCATCGCGAGGACTCCCTCGGTGACCATGTGGTAGGTGACGATGCCCTCGACGAACAGCTTCAGGTCGTCGGGCTTGGCCTTGATCCGGTTGGCGATGTCGCGCAGCGAGTCGTCGAAGAGGAACTTCCAGGGGCCGACGTCGAGCAGGTTCTCCTCGATCTCGCGGATCCGGGAGCGCAGGTCCTTCGCATCGAGGGCCATCACCTCGGCCATCCAGCGGTCGAAGAAGACCGCGTGGCGCATCTCGTCGACGAGCTGGGTGGCGAGGAAGGCCTCGACCTCGCCGTTGGGCGCGGCAAGCACGAACGGGGCCAGGTCGGCGGTGACGCGCTCCTCGCCCACGTAGAAGCTGCCGAAGCTGAACGCGGTCTCCTGCTGGGACTCGGTCGGCGTCTGCACCCAGTGCTCCTTGTCGACCGTGAAGTCGAGCTCGTGGGCGCGCCAGTTCTGCCGCTCCCACAGCGCGTAGAGCTGCTCGTAGTCCATCAGGCCGCCCTTGGGCCTGGCCGGCTTTACCTCTGCCGGGTCGCCGGCGTCCGAGGTGGCCCCGCTGCCGCCGCGGGCGGGCCGCGAGCCCCAGGCGGCGCGCTCGGCCTGGACACGGCGCTGGCGGGCCTCGCGCTCGAGCTCGGGGCCGTCGAGGCCCGCGGCGCGGTCCATCCAGCGGCCGACCAGGGTCACCGGAGGAATCGCCCCGTGCAGCTCGGTGAAGCCTGATCGAGCCGAGTCGGTGGGATTGCTCTCGCCGCTCAGCAGCTTCAGCCAGTCCTCGTAGCGAATCCGGACCAGCGACTCGGGCTCATCGTCCAGGCCGCGCTCGCAGCTGGCGCTCCCATCCTCGACCACGAGGGTCCAGGTGCCGCCGCCTTCGCCGAGCAGCTCATAGCCGATTCGGAAGCTGTGCCCCCGGGTCCACTCGGGCTCGATCGCGTAGGGGAGCGAGCGGTAGAGCAGGTCGGCGTCGACCGGCAGTCCGAGCTTGGCGAGCTCGCGCGGGCCGGCATCCTGGCTCAGCCGGCGAAGCGCGAGCGCCTTGCGGCGCTTGCCGCGCAGGCGCACCCGGCCGCGGATCATCGCCGGCAGCGGGTTGGCGCCGGCGGCGAGCAGGGCGAGGGTGCGGGCGTCGGTCTCGATCGCGAAGGCGTCGCCGTTGAGCTGCCCGCCCGGCGCCACCTCGGTGACGTCGGCGTGACCCCCGTTGGGGACGATCCGCCAGGCGCCGAGGTCGGAGAGCTCGAGGCGGTAGCTGAGCCCGTCGGGCAGCGTCGCGGCTGCGACGGGCATCGATTGCAGCATCATCCGGGCGGCCAGCTCGGGCTCGGCCTCGGCCATCCGCCGCAGCGCCTGCGTCGCGGTCCCCTCCGTGTCGGCGCCTCCGTTCCTAGCCATCCGATCTCCTCCTCGCTCGTCCGCTCTCGCGGCGATTCTGGCAGAACGGGAGGCGAATTGGCCAGCCAGCCAAATTTCGCGCGCGCTCGTGCGCGGCGCTTGCCCAGGGGGCGAATTTATAGACTGGCCCCCGCTTGCTTGGCCCCGAGACCGCCCACTCGCCGAACGCGGACGACCTCAACGCCCTCTACTGGGTGATGCTGATCGTCGCCGGGCTGCTGATCGTCGCCATCAACGCGGCGCTGATCGGCCTGGTGATGCGCTACCGCTCGGCCCGCGGGCGCGAGCCGAGACGACTTCGCAGCCGCCGCTCGGCCCAGCTGCTGGTCACTGCTGGGCTGACCGGCCTCGCCGTGATCATCTTCGGCGCCGGCGTGATCCAGACCGAGAACGCAAGCCAGGTCGAGGCCTCGGGCGATCGCGGGCTGCAGGCCTCGGCCCTGCGCACCGCGCAGCGCGACGTCGACCTTCCGCCAGCCGACGCCACCGCGCCGCTGCAGATCCAGGCCTCGGGCCAACAGTGGCTGTGGCGCTACGAGTACCCCGACGGGGAGACCTTCTCCTACTACGAGCTGGTCGTCCCCGTTGACACCGCGGTGATCGTCAACCTCGCCTCGACCGACGTCGTCCACCGCTGGTCCGTGCCGGGCCTGGGCGGCAAGTTCGACGCCGTCCCCGATCAGTCGAACCGAACCTGGTTCAAGGCCGATGAGGAGGGCGTCTACTACGGCGCCTCCTACCAGTTCTCGGGCGCGTCCTATGCCGCGATGCGGACCGAGGTTCGCGTGGTCAGCGTGCCCGAGTACGAGGCCTGGCTCGACCGCCAGGCCACCGACATCCAGGAAGCGCAGGACTTCGTCCAGGAGGAGATCGCCATCCGCGGCGCGTCGGGAACCGAGGCCGGCTCGGCCGACGTGCAAGCACCGCAAGGGGCTGAGCAGTGAGCGGCCCCGCGATCTCGCCGCAGCGCCCCGAGCTCGTCACCGGCGGCGTCCCCCGGCCGCGCCCGCGCTGGCTGGAGCTGGCGACCAGCAGCGACCACAAGGACGTCGGCCGGATGATGATCGCCGCCGCGCTCGCCTTCCTGGTGCTGGGTCTGCTGGAGTTCCTGTTGATCCGGGCCCAGCTCGTCGTTCCCGAGAACGGGTTGATCGAGCCGGTCACCTTCAACCGGCTGCTGTCGGTGATGGGGGCGTCGCTGGTGGTGCTGTTCGCGCTGCCGCTGGCGCTGGGCCTCTATACGTACCTCGTCCCGCTGCAGGTCGGCGCTCGCTCGCTGGCCTTCCCGCGGCTGGCCAACCTCTCCTTCTGGCTTTACGTGATCGGCGGCGCGATCCTCTACGTCAGCTTCGTCTACACCCCGCCGGAAGGGGGCGTCAACCCGCTGCCGCCGCTGTCGGACACGGCCTTCATCTCCAACAACGGGATCGACGTCTGGGTCACCGCGGTGGGGCTGAGCGCGCTCGGTTTCCTGCTGCTGGCGCTGAACCTGATCGTGACGATCCGCAGGATGCGAGCGCCCGGGCTCGTCTGGCGGCGGCTGCCCCCGTTCACCTTCTCGGCCGCGGTGTCGAGCTGGGTTCTGGTCGTCGCCTGCCCGGCGATGATCGCCGGCCTCACGATGCTGGAGATCGACCGTCACTTCAACGGGGTCTTCTTCGACCCGGGCGAGGGCGGAGCGCCCACCTACTGGCAGCACCTGAGCTGGATCTTCTTCACCGGCTGCTATCTGCTGATGGTCCTGCCGGCCGCCGGGGCGATCTCCGAGATCGTCGCCACCTTCTCGCGCAAGCCGCTGATCAACCGCCGGGCCGTCAACCTCTCGATGGCGGCGATCGGCGGGCTCGGCCTGCTGGCCTGGATGCAGAACATGTTCACCGCCTCGATTCCGGCCGGCTGGCTCTACTTCGCGATGGCGGCAGCGGTGCTGCTGCTGGTCCCGGTCGGGCTGTTGTTCGTCAACTGGCTGGGGACGATGGCCTCCGGGGCGATCGAGCTGCGCGCGCCGATGCTGTTCGCGCTGGGCGCGATCTCGACCCTCTCATTCGGCCTCGCCAGCGAGCTGGGTCACGCCGTGATCCCGGTCAACTGGCTGCTCGCCGACACCATGGACTCGACTGCCGCGACCGGCTACGTGCTGGTCGGCGGGCCCGTGCTGGGCGGGCTGGCGGCCCTCCACTACTGGTTCCCCAAGCTGACCGGCAGGCTGATGGGCGAGTCGCTGGCGAAGTTCTCGCTGGCCGCGATCATCGCCGGAGCGCAGCTGACCTTCATCCCGATGGCCCTGGCGGGGGTGAACGGCCAGCCCGTGGACGCGTTCAAGTTCTACGAGGACAGCGTCTACGACGGCTCGGGCACCGGCCTGGACGTGGTCGTCGACACCTACCAGAGCCTCGACCTGCTCAACCTGCTGATCACGATCGGCGCTGTGGTGCTGGCGATCGGGATCGTCGCCTCGCTGGTCAACGCCGCGCTCAGCGCATCGGGCGGCAACAAGGCCGGGCCGGACCCGTGGCGCGGTGACACCCTCGAGTGGCTGGCCACCTCGCCGCCGCCGCCGCACAACTTCGACGTCATCCCCGACGTGCGCAGCGACGAGCCGATGCGGGACGTCCGCGAGGCAGTCGAGCGCCGGCAGGCGCCGGCCCCGGCCGGCAGGGCCAAGAGCGGCGAGCCGGTAGCCTGACCCGCCTATGGATTCGCCCCGCGCCGGCGGCGGCGGGAGTGCCGAGCTCCGCCGGTTTCGCCGCCTTGCAGATCTGACCGTCCTCGCCACCTTCGCCTTGATCGTGCTGGGCGGAGTCGTCCGCGTCAGCGAGTCCGGCCTTGGCTGCGGCCCGGGCGGCTCGGGCACCGAGGGCTGGCCGCTCTGCAACGGCTCGGCGATCCCCTTCTTCAACGACACCGAGGTGATCGTCGAGTTCTCGCACCGTGCGCTGGCGGCGGTGGTGACGGCACTGATCGCGCTGCTCGCGTGGACCGCGTACAAGCACCTGCGCGAGCTGCGCTGGCCGCTTCGTACCTCGGTCGCCGCCGGGGTGCTGGTTCTGGTCCAGGCCGGCCTCGGCGGCCTCACCGTCGAGAAGAGCCTGGCCGAGGAGCTCGTCGCCGCGCACCTGGGCCTGGCGATGCTGTTGATCGGACTGGTGCTGTGGATCTCGGTTCGGGCGCGGGCCGAGATCGCGGCGCGCGAGTCCGGCGAGGACGAGGCCGCCGCCCCACTCGCGGCCCCCGTTCGCGGCCTGAAGCCGTTGAGCGCAGCGGCGGCGGTGCTGCTCCTGTGTGCGATCGTCGCAGGCGGCTACGTGGCCGGCACCGAGGAGGAGGGCGTCGGCGGCACCGGCACGAACATCGCCGGAGCGCATATGGCCTGCGGGGAGCAGTTCCCCGGCTGCCTCAACCAGGGCGTCGCACCCTTCGGCGAGAGCCGCCTCAGCGACATCCACCTCACCCACCGCATGTTCGTCTACGCGGCCACGCTGGCGATCCTGGTGCTGCTGGGGGTGGCGCTCTATCGCGGCGCGCGCTCCCGTCTGCTGCTGATCGCAGGGCTGCTGCTGGCGACTCAGATCCTGCTCGGGGTGCTGAACGTGCTGCTCGAGGAGCATGCGGCGCTCATCCTCGCTCACCTGATCGTGGCCACGCTACTGTGGAGCACCGTCGTGCTGATCGCCTACACGCTCGCGTGGTCGCCGGCCCTGGCCATCGCGCCCGCGGCCCGTTCGGCGAGCCGCTCGGCTTCGACCGCGGCGGCGGGGGCCTGACGATGGAGGCGAAGACGGGAACGATCCACCGCGGCCGCATCGGCTCGCGCGAGCGCCGCAACGGCTCCGGGACGACGCCCGTTCCGCATCCCGCTAGCTCTTCGCGCGGCGCCCTCGAGATCGTTCGCGACTACATCACGCTGACCAAGCCGCGCATCATCTCGCTGCTGCTGCTGACCACGGTGACGACGATGTTCGTCGCCGACCCGGCGGGCCCGGCGCTGTCGACGATCCTGTGGACGATGCTGGGCGGCTACCTCGCCGCCGGCGGCGCAGGCGCCATCAACCACTACCTGGAGCGCGAGTCGGACGCGCGCATGGCGCGCACCAGCGGGCGGCCGATCGCCAGCGGCAGGATCGATCCCTCGCACGGCCTCGCCTTCGGGATCGCGCTCGGAGCCCTGGCGACCGCGCAGCTGGGCCTGACCGTCAACACGCTTGCCGCGGTACTCGCCGCCGCCGGCCTGCTCGGCTACATCTTCCTCTACACGTTGTGGCTGAAGCCGCGCACGCCGCTCAACATCGTGCTCGGCGGCGCCGCCGGAGCGATGCCGCCGCTGGTGGGCTGGGCGGCGGCGACGGGCTCGCTCGAGGCGCAGGCGCTGTGGCCGTTCGCGATCGTCTTCTTCTGGACCCCGCCGCACTTCTGGGCGCTGTCGCTTTTGATCGCCGACGACTACGCGCGCACCGGGGTGCCGATGCTGCCAGTCGTCCGCGGAGAGAGCGCGACGCGGCGGCAGATCCTGGGCTACTCGCTGCTGTTGGTCGCGATCACGGTGGGGCCGGTGCTTACTGGGCTCTTCGGCGCCTTCTACCTGGCGGTGGCGCTGGCCCTGGGCGGGGCGTTCGTCGCGCTCGCGGCCTCGCTGGCCCGCCACCCCTCCCGCCCATCGGCGCGCCGCCTCTACCTGAGCTCGCTCGCCTACCTCGCGATCCTGTTCGTGGCGATGGCCGTCGACAGGGCACTCATTCAATAGGGTTCCCGGCGTGGACCGCGAGCGCGTCAGGAGCAATATCGGCGCCGGTTTGCTGACCGGGACGATCGCCCTGTTCGTGTTCGGACTCGCCTTCTACGTGACGGTCCTCTACCTCGCGTGAGCCAGCCTCCCCCGCCGACCGAGCTGATCTACCAGAGCGCCTCCTCGGCGCGGCCCGCCCTGTTCGCCGCCGGCCTGGCCGGCGTCATCATCGGGCTCTTCGCGTGGTGGCCCTATGCGGTGATCGGCGGCGTCGTGGCGCTGGTCGCCCTGGTCGGCTGGCTGCGGCAGAACAGCCGCGAGATCGCGGCGATGCCCAACCGCCAGCAGACCGACACCGCGCCGATCCCCCTCTCAGGGCGCGAGTAGCGTCGTTGCAACGGCGAGGCCGTTCCCCTCTTCGGGAACACCGAGGTGATCGTCGAGTTCTCGCACCGTGCGCTGGCGGCGGTGGTGACGGCACTCATCGCGCTGCTCGCGTGGACCGCGTACAAGCACCTGCGCGAGCTGCGCTGGCCGCTTCGTACCTCGGTCGCGGCCGGGGTGCTGGTTCTGGTCCAGGCCGGCCTCGGCGGCCTCACCGTCGAGAAGAGCCTGGCCGAGGAGCTCGTCGCCGCGCACCTGGGCCTGGCGATGCTGCTGATCGGACTGGTGCTGTGGATCTCGGTTCGGGCGCGGGCCGAGATCGCGGCGCGCGAGTCCGGCGAGGACGAGGCCGCCGCCCCACTCGCGGCCCCCGTTCGCGGCCTGAAGCCGTTGAGCGCAGCGGCGGCGGTGCTGCTCCTGTGCGCGATCGTCGCAGGCGGCTACGTGGCCGGCACCGAGGAGGAGGGCGTCGGCGGCACCGGCACGAACATCGCCGGAGCGCATATGGCCTGCGGCGAGCAGTTCCCCGGCTGCCTCAACCAGGGCGTCGCACCCTTCGGCGAGAGCCGCCTCAGCGACATCCACCTCACGCACCGCATGTTCGTCTACGCGGCCACGCTGGCGATCCTGGTGCTGCTGGGGGTGGCGCTCTATCGCGGCGCGCGCTCCCGTCTGCTGCTGATCGCAGGGCTGCTGCTGGCGACTCAGATCCTGCTCGGGGTGCTGAACGTGCTGCTCGAGGAGCATGCGGCGCTCATCCTCGCTCACCTGATCGTGGCCACGCTACTGTGGAGCACCGTCGTGCTGATCGCCTACACGCTCGCGTGGTCGCCGGCCCTGGCCATCGCGCCCGCGGCCCGTTCGGCGAGCCGCTCGGCTTCGACCGCGGCGGCGGGGGCCTGACGATGGAGGCGAAGACGGGAACGATCCACCGCGGCCGCATCGGCTCGCGCGAGCGCCGCAACGGCTCCGGGACGACGCCCGTTCCGCATCCCGCGAGCTCTTCGCGCGGCGCCCTCGAGATCGTCCGCGACTACGTCACGCTGACCAAGCCGCGCATCATCTCGCTGCTGCTGCTGACCACGGTGACGACGATGTTCGTCGCCGACCCGGCGGGCCCGGCGCTGTCGACGATCCTGTGGACGATGCTGGGCGGCTACCTCGCCGCCGGCGGCGCGGGCGCCATCAACCACTACCTGGAGCGCGAGTCGGACGCGCGCATGGCGCGCACCAGCGGGCGGCCGATCGCCAGCGGCAGGATCGATCCCTCGCACGGCCTCGCCTTCGGGATCGCGCTCGGAGCCCTGGCGACCGCGCAGCTGGGCCTGACCGTCAACACGCTTGCCGCGGTACTCGCCGCCGCCGGCCTGCTCGGCTACATCTTCCTCTACACGTTGTGGCTGAAGCCGCGCACGCCGCTCAACATCGTGCTCGGCGGCGCCGCCGGAGCGATGCCGCCGCTGGTGGGCTGGGCGGCGGCGACGGGCTCGCTCGAGGCGCAGGCGCTGTGGCCGTTCGCGATCGTCTTCTTCTGGACCCCGCCGCACTTCTGGGCGCTGTCGCTGTTGATCGCCGACGATTACGCCCGCACCGGGGTGCCGATGCTGCCAGTCGTACGCGGAGAGGGCGCGACGCGGCGGCAGATCCTGGGCTACTCGCTGCTGTTGGTGGCGATCACGGTCGGCCCCGTGCTGACCGGCCTGTTCGGAGCGTTCTACCTGGCCGTGGCGCTCGCTCTGGGCATCGGCTTCGTGGCGCTGGCGAGCGCCCTGGCCCGCCACCCCTCCCGCCCGGCGGCGCGCCGCCTCTACCTGAGCTCGCTCGCCTACCTGGCGATCCTGTTCGTGGCGATGGCCGTCGACAAGGCGTTGTAGGGGGGTTATAGGCTTCCGCCCGTGGACCGCGAGCGCGTCAGGAGCAATATCGGCGCCGGTTTGCTGACCGGGACGATCGCCCTGTTCGTGTTCGGACTCGCCTTCTACGTGACGGTCCTCTACCTCGCGTGAGCCAGCCTCCCCCGCCGACCGAGCTGATCTATCAGAGCGCCTCCTCGGCGCGGCCCGCCCTGTTCGCCGCCGGCCTGGCCGGCGTCATCATCGGGCTCTTCGCGTGGTGGCCCTATGCGGTGATCGGCGGCGTCGTGGCGCTGGTCGCCCTGGTCGGCTGGCTGCGGCAGAACAGCCGCGAGATCGCGGCGATGCCCAACCGCCAGCAGACCGACACCGCGCCGATCCCCCTCTCCGGCAGGGAGTAACTAGGGCGGGTTGATCGAGGAGGTCGCGCCGACGCGGGTCCAGACTCGGACGATGTCGCGCATCGAGAGGATCCCGACGAGCTCGCCCCTATCCACCACGACGAGGTGGCGAATGCCGAGCTTGACCATCTCCTCGGCGGCCCGCTCGAGGCTCCAATCGGGTGGAGCGGAGATGGTGCTGTCGCTCATGTGATCGGCGACGCTGGCCTTGTCCGGATCGATCCCAGTGCCGATCGCGTTGAGCACGTCGCGCTCGGTGATGATGCGCGGCGCCGGGGACTGCTCGTCGAAGACCAGAGCGGCGCCGGTCCCCTTCTCGGTCATCTTGGTGGCGGCGTCTCGCAGGGTGTGATCCGGCCCCACGGCCAGGATCACGCTCGACATGCCCTCGCGAACCTCCATCGATTCCCTCGGCTCTCCGCTTCCGGGTGATAGTGCCTTTCGGCGCAAGCTTATCCAACGCCCGCCACCGCACGCCGGGGCCGGGGCGGCCGGCTGGGAGAGGTGAGGCGACATATAGGATTCCCGCCGATGCGGCACCCCTTCAACCGGCAGGTGAAGCTCGCGCTGGGCGCGACCACGGCGCTCGCCGCGCTGGTCGCCTTCAGCGGCTGCGACCTGCAGGAGAACGCCGACACCGAGCGCGGCGAGCAGCTGTTCACGCAGAAGTGCGGCAGCTGCCACGCCCTCACCGCCGCCGGAACCAACGCCGACGTCGGCCCCAACCTGGACCTCGCCTTCAAGGCCGCCCGCGCCGCGGGCATGGACCAGGACACGATCGAGGGGGTCGTCGAGTCGCAGATCGAGAACCCCCGGCCGGCGAGCCCCGAGGACGTCAAGGTCTACATGCCCGCGAACCTGGTCGAGGGAGAGGACGCCGCCGACGTCGCCGCCTACGTCGCCAGCGTCGCCGGCGTGCCCGGGATCAAGCCCCCCGAGTTCATCGCGCCCGAGTTCTTCGCCACCAACTGCGGCGGCTGCCACACGCTGAGCGCGGCCGGCACCACCGGCACCGTCGGCCCCAATCTTGACGACGTGCTTCCCGGCCAGAGCGCCGGCCCAGGTCTCCGAGTCGATCACCGACCCCGAGGCCCAGATCGAGTCCGGATTCCCCGGCGGGCGTGATGCCCGCCAACTACGGCGAGACCCTCACCCCGGAGCAGCTGCAGCAGCTCGTCCGCTACCTGCTGCAGTCGGCCGGGGGCGGCGGCAACTAGCCGGGCGGCGGCCCGCTCCTCGCCCGGGCCTCCGGGTCGGGGTCAGAGCCCTCGCGTCGCCAGGTCTGCAGCAGGCCCCAGGCGCGCCAGGCTCCGACGCCGAGCAGCACCAGCCCCACCAGCACGCCCGCCAGCCCGCTGATCAGCACCGTCGGCGGCGACCACCAGGGCGCCGGCGGCGACGAACATCATCAGCACCCGGAAGGCGTCGGCCTCGCTGCGGAAGGGGTTTCGGGGGCGCTGCTGCTCCATGCCCCGATTCTGGCAGCGCGGTGAGGCGGGCTAGAGGACGTAGACCGACGTGAAGACGATGATCCACATCACGTCCACGAAGTGCCAGTAGATGCCCGGCACCTCGACGCCCAGGTGGTCCTTGGCGGCGGGGCCGTAGTGGCCGCGGAAGGCGCGGGTGGCGGCGATCGCAAGCAGCGTCAGGCCGACGAAGACGTGGGCGCCGTGCAGGCCCGTGAGGCCGTAGAAGATCGTGCCGAAGGCGCCGTCGCGGGCGCTGAAGCCGATGTGGATGTACTCGTTCAACTGGATGAAAAGGAAGGTCGCGCCCAGCAGGAAGGTGGTGACCAGGCCCATCTGCAGGCCGCGGCGGTTGCCGGCGCGAATCGACTCCAGCGCCCAGTGCATGGTGAAGCTGGAGCTGACCAGGATCAGCGTGTTGGTGAACGCGACTGCGACCGGCAGCTCGAACTCCGGCGGAGGCCAGGGCCCCTCGTTGGCGACGACGCGGAGGAAGAAATAGGAGGCGAAGAATGCCCCGAACAGCATCGCCTCGGTGACGATGAAGAGCAGGATCCCGAGTGTCTGGCGGTCGATCCGCGAGCTCTGGTTGGCCTCGGGCGGGCCGTGGTGCTCGTGTGCGTGGTCGTCGGCGCGGTGGGCGCCCGCCGCTACTGAGGCCGACTCCATCAGGCGCTTCCTCCCGCCGCTCCAGCGGCCGCGGCGGCTTCCTGGGGCTTCGGCTCCTCGGGTCCGGCGCTCGCCTCGACGTGCTCGACCGGCTTGTCGGTGATCTCCTTGACGCGGTCGATCAGCCCCTCCTCGAGCCACTTCGACTGCTCGCCCTTCAGCGTCGAGATCAAGATCTCGTCGATCCGGTAGTGCTCGATCGCGTTCTGGATCGCGTGGAAGGGGTCGGGGCTCATCGGCTGCCCGGTGGCGTCGATGTCGTCGCGGTAAAGCTCGGCCAGCGTGGCCGCGAGATTGGCGCAGACCTGCTCGCGCTCGACGTCCCCCGATCTGGGGCAGATGAATGTGTAGCGGTGGGGCTGCTCGCCTGCGCGCTCCTTCAGCCGCTTGATGAGGTCGGGGCTGTTGACGGTCTTGGTACCGACGACCAGCACGTGGGTCAGGTCCCAGCGCACGGCGTCGTCATCGACGCGGACGGGAATGTGCTCGACGCGGGCCTCGAGGTTGTCCTTCGCCCACTCGACGAGGTCCTTGCGCGTCCAGCCGAAGCGGGTGTCGTACAGCGCCGAGAGCAGCACGTAGTCGGGCTTGGTCGCGCGCACGGCGTCGCCGAGCGCCAGCGAGGGGTCGGGGTCCAGCACGGCGCCGTCGGCCTCGATCCCGAACTCGGCCAGCACGGCCTGGGTCACGTCCACCCGGCTCTGGGCGGCGGCCCGGGTCTCGTCGGTGTCGACGAGCTGCCCCACCGCGGGCTGGTTCTGCGGCGCGACCGCGGCGAAGTAGGTGGCGCCGGCGTCGGCGAGCTCGCGCGCAGCCGTGACCAGCTTGCGCCCGCCGGCGACCTCATTGAGGAAGATCAGCACGCGCTCGACGCCCTCGCGCGAGGGAGGCGGATCGGGGTCGCCCTGGCCGCTCGGCTCTGGAGCCGCGACCACCTCGGACTCGTGCTCGGCGGGAGTGCCCATGTCCGTGCTCGCCTCGCCGGAGGGACCAGGCTCAGGGGACTTCGGGTCCTCCCTCGGGGAATCCATCGCGTCCTTGGCGGCCTCCTCGGCCTTCTCGACCGGCTCGTCGCTCACGTCGGGGCTCCGATCCCGGCCTCGGTGCGCTCGGGCTTCTTCACCTCGGCCTGCTCGCCGGCCATGATCGCGTGGCGCGCGCCCGGCACGCCGAATTCGTAGGGGCCTCCCACGACTCGCGGGATCTCGTCGAAGTTGAAGATCGGCGGCGGCGAGCTCACCTGCCACTCGATCGTCTTCGCCCGCCACGGGTTCGGCCCGGCCTTCGGCCCGTAGCGCCAGCTGACGATCATGTTGTAGAGGAACACCAGCTGGGCGGCCCCGAGCAGGAACGAGGAGACCGAGATGATCAGGTTCCAGTCCCCGAACTCGGCGGCGTAGTCGGCCACCCGCCGCGGCATCCCCTCCATCCCGATCCAGTGCATCGGCACGAAGGTGCCGAGCATGCCGACCAGGGTCAGGTAGAAGTGGACGCGTCCCAGCCGCTCGTCGTACATGCGGCCGGTCATCTTCGGGAACCAGTGGTAGATGCCGGCGAAGATCGTGAACACCGAGCCGCCGAAGAGCACGAAGTGGATGTGGGCGACGACGAAGTAGGTGTCGCTGACGTGGATGTCGATCGGGATCATCCCCAGCATCACGCCCGAGATGCCGCCGATCGTGAAGGTGACGATGAAGCCGAGCGCGAACAGCATCGCCGTCGACCTCAGGTGCAGCACGGATTGGAACAGCGTCCCCAGCCAGGAGAAGATCTTGATCCCGGTCGGCACGGCGATCAGCAGGGTGGTGATCATCATCGGCACCCGCAGCCACTCGAACATGCCGGCCACGAACATGTGGTGCGCCCAGACCGTGTAGCTGAGGATCACGATCCCGATCAGCGCCAGAGCCATGAGCCGGTAGCCGAAGATCGGCTTGCGCGCGTGGGTCGCGATCACCTCGCTGACGATCCCGAAGCCCGGCAGCATCATGATGTAGACGGCCGGGTGGGAGTAGAACCAGAAGATGTGCTGGTAGCTGACGACGTCGCCGCCGAAGGCCGCCTGGAAGAAGTTGGTGTGCAGGGCGCGGTCGAACAGGACCATGAACTGCACGCCGGCGATGAAAGGCGTCGCCGCGACGACCAGCAGCGAGGTCGAGAGGTTCGCCCAGACCAGCAGCGGCAGCCGCCAGAAGGTCATTCCGGGCGCACGCATGGTGATGATCGTGACCAGGAAGTTGAGCGCGGTCGCGATCGACGACGCGCCGGCGAACTGCACGCCTAAGTTGAAGAAGCTCTGGCCTAACGGCGCGCCCGTCGAGAGCGGCGCGTAGCCCGTCCAGCCGGCGTCGAAGGCCCCGCCCGGCACGAAGTAGCTCGCGATGAACAGCAGGCCGGCGATCGGCAGCAGCCAGAACTGACAGAGCGTTGAGCCGCGGGAAGGCCATGTCGGGCGCCCCGATCATCAGCGGCAGCACGTAGTTGGCGATCCCGGCGAAGACGGGGATCACGAAGACGAAGATCATCAGCGCCGCGTGGGTGGAGAAGAGCCCGTTGAAGACGCCGGGGTCGACGATCTGGGTGCCGGGCTGGGCCAGCTCGGCCCGCATCAACATCGCCAGGAAGCCGCCGAAGAAAAAGAAGAAGAAGGTGGTGACGATGTACTGGATGCCGATCACCTTGTGATCGGTGTTGACCTTGAAGTAGTCCTGCCAGCGGGTGGCGCCGTGGTCGGCGTGGTCGTCGGGCACGGTCGGGGCGCCTGATGCCCAGCGGAACCAGAAGTCGAAGACGCCGAGCCCGATCAGGAAGCCCATCGGCCCCGTGATCGCCGGCACGACGATGTGCGGGTAGCCGGTCGGCTCGGTCTGGAACAGGTCCAGTCCCGAGATCGCCCGCAGGCCGATCACAAGGCCGAACCCGAACGCAGAGCCGATCACGAAGTAGAGGCCCGCCCGCCACCAGCCGGGGCGCGTCAGCGCCGCGGTCATCTGCCCGCTCCGTTCATCGACTGCAGTATCTCAACGCGGCCCGCGCTCACGACTCGGGGGACCCCGTCGGCTGTTCCTGCTCGGGCGGGATCGGCGGCTGCCCGGCGATCCACTTGTCGAAGTCCTCCTGGCTCTCCACGATCACCGGAGCGCGCATGGTCGCGTGCCCGAGGCCGCAGAGCTCGGTGCAGATGAGGCTGAAGGTGCCCTCGCGATCGGGAGTGACGACGAAGTCGTCGTCGATGCCCGAGCCCGGGGCGCCCGGAACGGCGTCGCGCTTGATCCGCCACTCGGGCACCCAGAAGGAGTGCAGCACGTCCAGCGCTCGCATCTCGACCGCGATCTGCTGGTCGACGACGACGTGGAGCTCGTCGGACTGGACGCCCTGATCGGGGTACTCGAAGCTCCAGGCGAACTGCTGGCCGGTGACCGTGACCGGCATCGCGTCCGCCGCCTCGGCCTCGATGTCGTCCAGCACGATCCACGAGTAGGCGGCGAGGCAGGCGACGATCACGGTCGGGATCACGGTCCACGCGATCTCGACCCGGGTGTTGCCGTGGATCGGCTCGCCGTCGGACTCGTCGCCGGGCCGGGCGCGCCACTTGTAGATGCAGTAGCCCAGCATCGTCATCACGATCGCGAACACGAACGAGGAGAGCACGATCGCGACGTCGAGCAACCGGTCGATGTCGTCGGCGGCTGTCGAGGCCTGCTCGCCGTTCCAATCGGGGATCAGCATGATCACCGAGGTGACGGCGGTCAGGACGAGCACTACCGCGACGAGCCGTAGTAGCGGGACGCCATACATCGCGGCCGGGATTCTATTCATCGGGCGCGGCGGGCTTCCGCGCTTGAGGCGTCAGTCACTACCTACCTGAGGCAGGGCGTCCAGCTCTCCCCGAGAGGCCGCGATCACGCCCTCGGCCACGCGTTCCCAGCTCCAGAGCTCGTGCACGCGCGTCGCCAGCGCCGCGCCCACCCGCTTGCGCTCGGCCTCCGGCAGCGACAGCCAGCCGTTGATGCGCTCGGCGATCGCGTCCACCGAGTCATCGCCGACCTCGAAGGAGAGCAGCCCCGCGTGCTCGGGCACCGCCTCGGCGAGCGCCCTCGAGACCTCCCGCATCCCCGAGTGATCGGCCGAGACCGGCGGCACCCCGCACGCCGCGGCCTCGGCGGCGACCATGCCGAAGGCCTCCGGGAAGACGGACGGCATCACCAGGGTCTGAGCCGCGGGCATCACCTCTGCGACCTCGGCGTGCTCGAGCCGGCCGCTGATCGAGATCGAGCCGGCCTCCCCTTCGCCCAGCTCTCCTACCTGCCGCTCCAGCTCCTCGCGCAGATCCCCGAAACCGGCCAGCAGCAGCCTCGCCTCGGGGTGGGCCTCGAGCACCTGCGGCCAGGCGGCCACCAGCAGGTCGACGCCCTTGTTCTTCAGCAACTTGCCGACGAAGAGGACCCGCGGCGATCCCTCGGCCCACTCCCGTAGCGCCCGCGACGCCGCTGGCCCGTCCCGCCCGAAGCTCTCGTCGGTTGGCTCGCCGGCGATGCGGTCCGCCATCTCCTTCACGGCCACCAGCGCCTCGGTCTCGGGCCTGGCTCTGAACTCGCGCGTGTCAACTCCGGGCGGACCGAGCCGCGTGCGCTCCGGAAGGCCCGGGTCGCCGACCGTCTCCCACAGGTCCTCCGCTGTGTAGCCGGATCCGACCAACAGTCCCGAGGCCGCGTCGGTCCCCTCACGGGCGTAGGGGACGAAGCGCTCGGGATGCGGACGCACCGTGTAGGAGAGGTCCGAGCCGTGCACCTTGATCGCGAACTCGAGCCCTGCGCGGGCCAGGATCACCGGGCCCATGATCAGGTGGTTGGCCAGGGCGGCGTCGGGCTGCCCATGGTCGCCGACGACCCTGCGCACGGCCTCGACGTTGGCCTCGAGGTAGCGATCGAGCTCGGCCTCGCTCAGCTCCGGGAATGTCTTCACCTCGAAGCCCTCGTACGTGTCGGCGACGTAGACGGGCAGCAGCCCGCCGATGTCGGGGACGTGCACCGTCACGGAGCCCGGGCCCTCTCCTCCGACCCAGGACAGCTCCTCGGCTCCGCGGTCCTGGCAGAGCAGGTGGACCTCGTGCCCGAGGCGCTTCAGCGCCTGCGCCAGGCTGGCGTTGTAGACGTTCGAGCCCGTCCCTCGCAGCAGGTAGCCGTGGAATATCAGCACTCGCACGCCGCGAAACCTATTCGGGTGTCCAGCGGTTGTTATCTTCCGCGCCGATGCAGAACCCGAAGCAGCGCTACAGATTGAGGGCGCCGGCCTCCGGACGCGAGGCGATCGCCGAGGTCAGCGGCGACGGCGTTTACGTCGACCGCGAATCCGGGGAGGAGATGGGCGTGGTTTCACGCACCCTCCCCCTGGCGCCTTCCGAATCGGCCCTGCTTCGCACCCCCGAGAACCTGCGCGAGTGCCGCCGCTGCGATCAGCTGATCGGCCTCGACGTCAGCGACTGTCCGTACTGCGGCCTTCGCCAGTCGGCCCTGGACGGAGAGTCGTGAGCAGGCGATCCCGGGTCACAGCCCTGTTGCTCGCCACGGCCGCTCTGGCCTTCGGGGCGCTGGTCGGGATCGGCTGCGGCGACGACGAGGACGAGGTGACGCTGCCGACCATCTCGGTCGAGGAGACGACCGGCACGACCGCTCCCACCGAGACGACCCAGCAGACCGAGGGGGCCACGACCCCGAACGAGCCCGGTACCGGCGGCACCGGCAGCGGCAACTTCGATCCAAACCAGGAGGACTCGGCCACGAACGACAAGCCACCGAAGCCCGGCTCGCCCGAGGCGGCGTTCGAGCAGGCCTGCGAGCAGAACCCCGCCGCCTGCCAGTAGCCCCTTGCCCGCTACCCGGCGGGGAGGAACGTGGCCGAGTACAGCAGCCGCGCCCGGTCGTAGTCGCAGCCGTAGGGGCGCTGGCTTCCCTTCTTGGTCTGCGGAGCGCCGGCGTCAACGTTGGCGCGGCCCTCGTCGTCGGTGCAGCCGCCCCGCTTGCGGGTCGACCGGCGGCTGGCCGTCCACTCGCTTGCGGCGCCCTGACCGACGGCGAAGGCGGGCGCCCAGCTCTTGATCGTCAGCGCCACGACCTCGCCCTCGCGGATCGCCAGCGGCGCGTCCAGGCTGAAGGTGGTGGTGGCGCCGAAGTAGGGCCCCAGGTTCTCGACCGGGCTCTGGCGCAGCAGCTTGTAACGCGGCGGGCTGGCGCTGCCCGTGACCCGGCGCAGGATCGAGAGCCGGGCGGTGGGGGGCCCGAACTCCTCGTTGAAGGCGCGGCGGTCGGCCTTGCGCGGCTTGCCCTGCTTCAGCGACCAGGCGACGATCTCTCCGTCCTCGGGAGCGACGAACGGGTTCTGGAGCTTGCCGATCGAGGTCTGGAACCCGGTCACGCGCGCCTCGACCAGGCAGTCGTCGGGGCAGCTGGCGTTTGCGGGCTTGGCCGCCCCGAGGATGACCGTCGCGGCGGCGCCGGCCGAGGACGAGCCGACCGCCACCGCGAGCGCGCATACGAGGGCGGCGACGAGCAGCTTCCCGTTGGCGCGGCGAGCCACGATCAGGGCTGAGCGACGACGGTGGCCGAGTAGAGCAGGCGCGCGGTCTTGTAGATGCAGCCGTAGGTCCGGTCGGTTCCGAGGCCCTGCTGGGCGCGACCGGCCTGGATGTCAGCGGCCTTGTTGCACTTGTTGCGCTTGCGGCTCGCCTGCCAGGCGGTGTTGCCGCCCAGGCCGACCGCGAACGCGGGCGCCCAGGTCGGCACCGTCAGCGCCACGATCTGGCCCCGCTTCACCTTCAGCGGCGCCTGCAGCGCGAACGTGGTCGTGGTCCCGAAGAACGGCGCCAGCTCCTCCACCGGGGTCTGCCCCTTGAGCTTGTAGACGGGCCTGCCCCGCTTCTGCTCCTTCATGATCGGCTTCAGCACCGAGACGCGTGCCTGGGCCGTGCCGTCGAAGAAGTCCTCGAAGAACTCAATCTGCTTGGCGCTGGGGCGCGAGAGCTTGATCGACCAGGCGACGATCTTGCCCGTGAAGGGCGCGGCGAACGGGCTCTTGAGCCTGCCGATCGTGTTCTGGAAGCCGGTCGTCTTGCCGATCGCCTGGCACGAGTCCGGGCACGACGGCGTCGCGGGCGCGGCGGCGCCGAGCACGATCGTCTTCGGGGCCGCCCCGGCCTCGCCGGTGCCGCCCGCGAGCGCGACCGTGGTCGCGAGCGCGCAGGCCGCGAGCAGCGCGGCGCGGCGACGCGGCCGTGCGTAGGCGTGAGCATCCTGGCCCATGAGGTCATTGAACACTCTTGCCCCCCGATGGTTGCGATTTCGCTACCGAAAACAAGGTCAGCGAGATCGCTCACACTGCGTGGCCCCTGCGTGGGCCCGCGAGCGGCGCCGGATACTGTTCTCGCGTGGCCGCGATCGAGACCCACCAGCTCGCCCGCGAGTACGAGGGCGGGATCAAGGCCGTTGACGGGGTGGACCTCGAGGTCGCCGATGGCGAGATCTACGGCTTCCTGGGCCCGAACGGGGCGGGCAAGACGACCACCGTGCGGATGCTGACCACGCTGCTCGAGCCCACCGGCGGCTGGGCCACGGTGGCCGGCTTCAACGTCGCCGAGGACCCCGGCTCGGTCAGGCGCAAGATCGGCGTGGCTCTGCAGGAGGCGGCGCTGGACCCCCTGATGACCGGCCGCGAGCTGATTCAGCTGCAGGCGACGCTCCACGGACTTCCTCGCGACCGCGGGCGCGAGCTGGGCGACTCGCTCTTGCACCGGGTCGGCCTGGCCCAGGCCGCCGACCGCCGCGTGGGCACCTACTCGGGCGGAATGCGGCGCCGTCTGGACCTGGCGGCGGCGCTGGTGCACGAGCCATCGGTGCTGTTCCTGGACGAACCGACCACCGGGCTCGATCCGGTCAGCCGCCAGGCGATCTGGGAGGAAGTCGAGAAGCTGAACAACGAGGGCACCACCGTCTTCCTCACCACCCAGTACCTGGAGGAGGCCGACAAGCTCGCCGACCGAGTCGGGATCATTGCCCGCGGCAAGCTCGTCGCCGAGGGCACGCCCGAAACGCTCAAGGGCGAGGTCGGCAGGCCCCACCTCGAGCTCTCGCTCGTGGACCAAGCGGGGAACGAGGCCGATTGCGAGCAGGTCTTGGCGCGCTTCGGCAAGCCCCTTCCCGCCAAGGACGGCAAGCTGCTGGTCGAGCTCGAGCACGGCACCTCGGAGGTCGGCCCGATCGTCGTCGCGTTGGACGAGGCCGGGCTCGCGGTCGAGTCGCTCGACCTGGTGCAGCCGACGCTGGACGACGTCTTCGTCGCCAAGACCGGCGAGCATCTGGAGGGCGAGGACGAGGGCGGGGAATCCGGCGAGCCGGAGGTCGCCCAGGTATGAGGTCACGGGGTTGACACGACGCCTGGCGACGAACGCGCGCGTGGTCGCCGCGCTCGGAACCCGCTCGGTCAGGCAGACGCTGCGCCGGCCGCAGCTCGCGGCGCCGCTGTTGGTCTTCCCGACGCTGCTGCTGGCGATCCAGACCGGCGGCGCCGGCGGCGCCGTCGACCTGCCGGGCTTTCCGGAAGTCAACGGCTTCCTCGACTTCATGCTGGCCGGAGCGATGATGCAGTCGGTGCTGCTGGCCGGCAACTCGGGTGGCATCGCCTTGGCCCTCGACATCGAGATGGGCTTCACCGACCGGCTGTTCGCCGCTCCGGTCAGCCGCTACGCGATCGTGCTCGGCCGGCTCGCGGGAACGACCGTGCTGGGGTGCTTCGCGGCGCTCTGGTTCATCGCGATCGGGCTCATCTTCGGCGCCACGATCGAGGAGGGAGTGCTCGGCGCCCTCTGGATCGTGGTGCTGGTCTCGGCTTCTGCGCTCGCCTTCGGCTCGATCGGCGCCGCGATCGCGCTGCGGACCAACAGCGCCAGCGTGGTGCAGGGGCTGTTCCCGCTGGTGTTCGTGATCCTCTTCCTCTCCAGCGCCTTCTTCCCGGCCAACCTGATGCTGGAGCCCGCCGCCTCGGTGGCGGACTACAACCCCCTCAGCTTCATCGTCGAGGGGCTGCGCGCGCCGATCATCGCCTCGTTCGACGGAGGCGATGAGGCGCTCGCCGCGCTCGCCGTGCTGACGGTGATGGCCTTCGGCTTCTGGCTCTGCGCGCTGGCGCTGCGCGGCCGCGTGCGGAGGGGCGTATGACGCCCGCGCAGAGCAGGGCGACCGTCGCCGCGCTCGTGCGCCGGGCGATGAACGAGCTCACGCGGGTGCCGGGGGCGGCGATCCCCGGCGTGCTGGCGCCGACGATCTTCTTCCTGGGCCTGACCAGCGTCTTCGGCAGCCTCACGCTGCTGCCCGGGTTCGACACCGAGAGCTACCAGAGCTTCCTGATCCCGGTCAGCCTGCTGCAGGGCGCCGCCTTCACGGGCGCGGCCACCGGGGTCAACCTGGCCCGCGACATCGAGCAGGGCTGGTTCGACCGGTTGCTGGCCTCCCCCGCCCCCCGCCCCGTGCTGCTGGCGGGCCTGGTCGCCTCGGCGAGCCTGCGGGCGCTTCTTCCCGCCACCTTCCTGCTGATCGTCGCCCTCGCCGTCGGCGCGCAGTGGCCGGGTCTGCTGGGCCTGCTGATCGCGCTGGTGCTGGTGATGGGCATGGGGGTCGTGGCGGCGACCTGGGGCACCTCGCTGGCGATGCGCTTCAAGTCGCAGTCGGCGGCCCCGCTGATGCAGGCCGGCATGTTCCTCGCCGTGCTGCTGACGACCGCATACGCGCCGCTCGACCTGCTGCAGGGCTGGCTCGCGACCGTCGCCCGCATCAACCCGGTCACCCAGGTGGTCGAGGCCGCGCGCCAGGGCTTCGTCGGCGAGGTGACGTGGGCGGACACCTGGCCGGGGCTGCTGGCGCTGGCCGGCCTGGCCGTCGTCCTCACCTATTTCGCGCTGCGCAACATGCGCAAGATGACGGCGTGAGCGCCGAGCGGGCCCTGGAGGTCGCCGAGCGGACGCTGCGGCAGAGCTGGACCGAAGGGGAGCGGGCCGGGGTCCCCTACGCGTACGCCCCACCGAGCCCCAGCCACTACTACTGGCAGTGGTACTGGGATTCGTGCTTTCACGCGATCGTCTGGCGCCGCTTCCAGCCCGAGCGGGCCCGGCTGGAGCTGAGCTCCCTGCTGAACGGCGGCACCGACGACGGCTTCATCGGCCACACGATCTTCTGGGACCGCCCGGTGGACCTGCGACGCCGCTGGACCTACAACATCAGCGGGCGACGGGCTCGCAACACCTCCACGATCCAGCCCCCGCTGCTGGCCTGGGCGTGGAGGATCGCCGTGGGCGATCCCTCCGAGGACGCGCGGATAGCCGCCCACCACCGCTGGCTCGAGCGCAACCGCGACCTGGATGGCGACGGGCTGCTGTGGATCGTGCAGCCCGACGAGTCGGGGCTCGATTCCTCGCCCAAGTTCGACCCGATCTGGGGCCGGCGGGCCCACGCGCACCTCGGCTTCATCGCCCTGATCCAGCGCAACCGCCGCCGCGAGTGGAACGCGAGGTGGATCCTCGACGACGGGGGGCCGCTTCTGTGCGAGGTCGTGGTCAACGTGCTCTGGGGCCTGGCCCGGCTCGCCGCCGGCGAGCCGTCGATCACCCCCGCCCTGATCGAGCGCTGCTGGGACGAGCGGCGCGGCCTCTTCCTCGACGTCGCCCGCGGCGAGGTCGCCCGCGAAGGCGAGACCGACCCCCTCGGCGGCGATCGCCGGGTCCGGACCTCGACCTGGTCGGCGCTGGCGCCGCTGGCGCTGCCCGATCTTCCCGATGAGATCGGCCGCCGCCTGGTAGACGAGCATCTGCTCGACCCCGAGCGCTACTGGACCCCCTACCCGCCCCCCTCGGTCTCCCCCCAGGAGCCGGGCTTCGAGCCGCGCGACTGGGAGACCTGGCTGGTGCGCCGCTACTGGCGCGGGCCGACGTGGATCAACTCCGCCTGGCTGATCTGGCTGGGGCTGCAGCGCTTGGGATACGACGAGCAGGCAGCCTCGATGGCGGCGGCCCTGTGCGAGGCCTACGCGCGGGAGGGCTCGCGCGAGTTCTACGAGCCGTTCACGGGCGAGGGCCTGGGCGCGCGCGACTTCGGCTGGTCGACGCTGATCGCCGAGCTGGCGGCGCCGGACCCCGATGCGCCGCGCTCACACATTTGATGCGGACGCCCGTCGACCGGGCAGCGCGACGGGCCCGGAGAGGCGCGCTCCCCGGGCCCGCGCGAAGTGAGCGCCTCGCCCTAGCCCCCGAAGGTGGCTGGGAACTGGACCGAGACGCCGCGCTTGCAGATCACGCTCTTGCCCTTGACGATGACCTTGCGGCCGACCGTTTCGACGCGAAAGCGCCTGCTGGCGAGGATCTTCTTCGGCGCCAGGCCGCTGATCTCGAACTGACCGCGGTTGCTACCGCCCACGCTGGTGCTGTGACCCAGCGCCGCGCCGACGAACGTGCCGCCGGGCCCGTCCTGGTAGAGCAGGACCGAACGGTCCCGCTCGCACTTCGCCACGGACGACTGCACCAGGCCGGTGACGACGATGTTGCGCTTACCGTGAGTCGACGTCTCGACCTGGGTCGAGCTGCCGACGCGCCTGATCTTGCTCTTGCCGGAGACTCCGACCGCGAACAGGGACAGGCAGAGGGCCAGGGCGCCGACGATGGCGACCGTCCCTTTGAATCGACGACTCATCTGAGCCTCCTGTTGCTTGAAGTGGATTCGTGCATGGGTGCCATCCCCACGATCGGAATCAGGGGATTGGGACTTGAGTTCGCCGCCCCCCCGCTTTGATCCTGCCCACCAAACCCGCCCGGAGGGGGTTTGTAGCGGCCGTTACTTGTAGCGGTAGGTGATGCGGCCGCGATCGAGGTCATACGGCGAGAGCTCGATCTTCACCCTGTCGCCCGGCAGGATGCGGATGTAGTGGCGGCGCATCTTGCCCGAGATGTGCCCGAGGACCTCGTGGTCGTTGTCGAGCTTCACCCGGAACATCGTGTTGGGGAGGGCCTCTGTGATCTCACCCTCCATCTCGATCTTCTCTTCCTTGCCCATAGGCGTCGGGCAGGGTAGCGCCTCGGCAGCGGCGGTCGCGGTTGGCCGCTCCCGCCTACCTGCCCTCGAAGCTGGCCTTGCCCGGGCCGTCCTTCAGGAACGAGGCGACCGCGTTCTGCAGGTCCTGGCTCGCGAACAGGTCCGCGAACTGCTCAGGCGTGACGCGATCGGCCCCCTTCACGCCGCCCTCGCGGAAGCCGCGGATGACGCGCTTGGTGGCGCCGTGGGCGATCGTGGGGCCGTTTGCGAGGCGGTGGGCGAACTTGAGGCCCTTCTCGAGCAGCTGGTCGTCGGGCACGACGCGGTTGACTACGTTCCAGCGCTCGAGGGTCGGGGCGTCGTAGAGGCCGCCGGTCATGACGAACTCGGCGGCCCTGGCGGGCCCGGCGCGCTCGGCCAATCGCTGGGTGCCGCCGGCGCCGGGGGTGAGCCCGACGACCGCCTCGACCAGGCCGAACTGGGCGGACTCGGTCGCCCACAGCATGTCGCATGCCAGTGCCACCTCCAGCCCGGCTGTGAGGCAGAGCCCGTGGACCAGGGCGAGGGTCGGGATCTCCAGCTCCTCGAGCTTCTCGGTCGCGGCGATGAGGCTGCCGAAGGACTCGGCCGCGGTGCCGTCCTCGACCACCTGCTGGAACAACTTCACGTCGGCGCCACCGCTGAAGACGTCCCCCTCGGCGCGCCAGACCATGGCGCGAGCGTCCGAGGCCTTGACCTCATCCACGCACGCGATCAGGCCCATGAAGGCGTCGGCGCCGAACAGGTTCAGGGGCGGGTTGTCCAGCACGACGTGGGCGAGGTTGCCGTCCATCTCCAGGCGCACCGGGGCATCGGCCATCGTCAGTCCCTTCTCAGCTTGTCCGCGATCGCGGCGATCTCGTCCTCGGGCCCGCCGCGGGGAATCCACGGCAGCTTCAGCGGGTCGTTCTCGTAGCGAGGGATCACGTGCCAGTGGTAGTGGAAGACCGTCTGCCAGGCGGCCGGGCGGCAGCAGTTGAGGACGTTGAAGCCATCGGGCTTCAGCACCTCGTCCATCCGCCGCGCCAAGCGCTGCGCCGCGGCCGAGGCCGCCGCCAGATCCTCGGGCTCGATCTCCATCAGGTCCTCGGAATGTGCCCGCGGGACCACCAGCGCGTGGCCCGGCGTCGCGGGGTTGATGTCCATGAACGAGACGGTGCGCTCGTCGGAGTCGATCGTCTGGCTCGGGATCGAGCCTTCGACGATCCCGCAGAAGAGGCAGTCGGCCACGTGGCGGACTTTAGTCACCTCGTTCAGGCCCGATCAAGACGAGCGACCCGACGGGGAAACATGCGGGCCGCTCGCCTTGACCGAACCTCTGGGCCCGGCAAACACCGGGCCCAGCCGAGCTCAGTTAACCGTGAGCGCGGTCTGCGCCGTGGCGCTGAGGCAATTGAACTTCTTGGCCTTCTTCTTGTGACCCTTCTTCTTGCCCTTGCCCTTGGACTGGCCCTTGGTGACGCGAAGAGCCTCGTCCACAGTCGCGATCAGAGTCACGCTCGCAGGGACGGGGACGGTCGTGGTCGGCTTCGGCAGCGTTGCGCTGTAGTCGCCGTTCGGCCCGGTCACAGCGGTCTCGATCAGAGCCGTAGTGCCGTTCTCGTCCATATAGGAGAAATGGACCGTGCGGTTCTTACGACAGCTGCTGTTGGCCTTGATGTTGCCGCTCACGGCCACAGTCTCGGTGGTGGGCTCAATCGTGGTCGGCGAGGCCACAAGGGTGATCGTGCTAACGACGTTCTTGGCCCCCTTGGGCCCCGGCTTTGCGATCGCCGGGACAGCGGCCACGCTTACGGCCAGTGCGCCCACAGCAATCGCGATTGGGAGCTTTCGCATATCTTCCTTTCCCTAGCTTCCTCGGGTATACACCTCCTACAGCGCCGCAACGCGCTCAGGGGTTACTCCGGCGTTCTCGGCCAGGGACCGCGCCAGGGCCAGCGCCGAATCGCGGTCGGTCGCCTCGCCGGCGAATGCCGCCCGGCGCAGCTGCTCGAGGATCTCGCCCATACGGGGGCCGGGGTCGATTTCGAGCTCCGCGGCCAGCTCATCGCCGCTCAGCGGCGGGCGCGGGGGGTCGCGGTGCCAGGCCAGGGCCTCGGTCAGCATCTCGCGCGCCAGCTCCATGTGGGCCTCGACCATCTCGGGGCTCGCGATCGGGCCGCTGCCCCGGGCGGCGAGCCGGTCGGCCGCGCTCAGCAGGGTGACGTCGGCGGCGACGGGCTCGGTCGCGCTCAGGTAGCCGTAGACGACGTCGCGCGAGAGCGGGCGCTCGTGAACAAGGAAGCCGAGGCGCAGGTGGTGCTCCGCGAGGCCCTGCAGGTGGGCGCTGAGAGCGTTGCTGGTGCGGAGCCGGCGGCAGATCCCGGCGACGATCTCGGCTCCCGCGCGGTCGTGGCCGATGAAGGTGACGTAGCCGGCCTGCTCGCCTCGCGTCGCCGGCTTGCCGAGGTCGTGGAAGAGCGCGCCGAACCGCAGCGCCTCGGCGCGCGTGAGCTCGTCGGCGAGCGGCTCGGCCAGGAAGGAGGCGATCCGTTCGGCCAAGTCGGGGGCGAAGCCGGCCAGGTCCGATTCGATCGCGAGCCACTCTTCCAGCACCGCCATCGTGTGGCCGTGGACGTCGAGGTGGTGGTTCGGGTTCTGGACGACGCCGCGCGTCGCCTCGAGCTCGGGCAGCACGACGGCGGTCAGCTCGAGCTGGTCCAGCAGCTCCAGCGCGCGCAGAGGCGCCGGCCCGCCGAGCATTGCGCGCAGCTCGGCGAACTGGCGCTCGCCGGCCGCCTCGGCCGCCAGCTCGGCCTGGGAGCGGGCCAGGCGCAGCGTGCCCTCCTCGATCTCCAGCGAGTGCCCGGCCGCGATCCGCGCCGCCCGCATGAGCCGCAGCGGGTCCTGGGTGAAGGCGGCCTCGCTGACCGCCCGCAAGCGGCGCGCCTCGGCATCGGCCAGGCCGCCGGTGGGGTCGATCGGCTCGCCGCCGCGAAGCGGGACCGCGACCGCGTTGACCGTGAAGTCGCGCGCCCGGAGGTCGTCGGTGATCGTGTCGGCGCGCAGCGCCGTCACGTCCACGTGCCACTCGCCGCCGCCGCCCTTTCCCTGGCCGACCACGACGCGCCATGTGGCGTGCCGCTCGGACAGCGGGAAGGCGGCTCCGCCCGCGGCCCGCGCGATCGCCCTCGCGGCATCCCGCTCCCTGCCTGGAGCCACCGCCAGGTCCGCGTCGCCGACGCTCTCGGACAGCAGGGCGTCGCGCACCGCGCCGCCGACGATCCAGACCGCCTCCTCGGCGGCGAGGGCCTCGCGTGCGGTGGCGACCGATGTCGCGGCCGCCAGGCGGGACTCCAGGGCCCGGCCGTCGCTCATTGCCCGTGGGCGCGCGGCACCCGGGGCGAGACGGCAGTGGTGATCTCGTAGTTGATCGTCTGCAGCCGCCGCGCCCACTCCTCGGCGAGGATGCTCTCGGATCCCTGCGAGCCGATCAGCACCGCCTCGTCGCCGGATTCGACCTCCGTCTGCGGCCCGAGGTCGATCGTGATGTTGTCCATCGAAACGTTGCCGACGATCGGGTGGCGGCGGCCGCGCACCAGCACCTCGCCGTTGTTGCTGAGCGCCCGCCGCACCCCGTCGCCGTAGCCGATCGGCAGCACTCCCACCCAGGTGTCGGCGGGCGCCCGCCATGTGCGCCCGTAGCCGGCGCCGGCGCCGGCCTCGAAGCGCTTCACGTCGGCGACATACGAGCGCAGCTCCAGCGCCGGCCGCAGGCCATGTTCGGCGGGATCCGAGCCGAACGGGTCCAGACCGTAGATGGCGACTCCGCAGCGGACCATGTCGAAGTGGCTGGAGGGGTCGCGCAGGGTCGCAGCGCTGTTGGCGGCGTGCACGACCACGGCGGGAGCCAGCTCGCACACCCGCTCGGCGACCGGGCCGAAGGCCGCGAGCTGCTCGGCGAGAAAGCCGTCGTCCGGCTCGTCGGCGGTCGCGAAGTGGGTCCAGACGCCGGCCAGCCTGAGGCCGTCGTCCTCGGCGCAGTCCCGGGCCAGCTCGACCACCGCCTCGGGGTCGCGCTCGCCGAGCCTGCCCATGCCGCTGTCGTGCTTGACGTGGACCCGCACCGGCTCGCCGCGCTCGCCGGCGACCCGCGAGCAGAGCTCGCGGAAGCCCCGGCGCCAGACCGCCACGTCCGCATCGGCGTCCAGGGCCCTGCGTAGCTCGGGCTCGGTCAATGCACCCATCACCAGCAGGGGGATCTCGGGGAAGTGAAAACGCAGCTCCTCGGCCTCGGGTGCGGCCGCCACGGCGAGCCGGGAGGCGCCGCCGCGCATGGCCGCTGCGGCAGCGGGGGCGGCGCCATGGCCGTAGCCGTCGGCCTTGACGACCGCGCAGAGCTCGGCGCCGTTTTGGAGCTTGCCGGCGAGCAGCCGGCAGTTCGCCTCGATTGCGCCGACGCTGACGCGCGCGACGGCGCGGCCGTCCTCCGCCTGCGGGCTCACGTCGCCAGCCCCCGGGGGATCGCTTCGACGACGTCTCCCGCGATCACCGACTCCGGCGCGCCGATCCGCTCGGCCGCGACCCGCCCGGCGCGCGAGTGCGCGAGGACCGCGGCGCAGACCCCCGCGAACGGGTCCATGCCGCGAGCCAGGATCGCCGCCGTGATCCCGGAGAGGACGTCGCCGGTGCCGGCCGTGGCAAGTGCGGGCGAGCCGCCCCTGTTGACGGCGACGCGCTTGCCGTCGGTGACGATCGTGTCGTCGCCCTTCAGCACCACGATCGCCCCGCTGGTCCGGGCCGCCTCCAGCACGGAGGCGAGCCGCTTGGCCTTGATGCGATCGGAATCCACCTCCAGCAGCCGGCCGAGCTCGCCCTCGTGCGGCGTCAGCACCGTGGGGGTGCCGCGGTCTTCCAGGCTCTTGATCCGGCCTGCGTGGGCGTTGAGTCCGTCGGCGTCGATCACCAGCGGAGCCTCGATCCGCTGGGCGAGGTCGCGAACGAGGTCCCTGGTCCCCTCCTCGCGCCCGATGCCGGGGCCCAGCACCACGGCGGCGGCGCCCTCGGCCACGCCCAGCACCTGCTCGGAGGCGGCGCGCCGGAGCCGCCCCTCGCGGCTGGCGCAACCGACCGACATCACCTCGGTCAGCTTCGCCTCGAAGATCGGCTCCAGGTCAGCCGGCACCGCGACGGTGGCGTAGCCCGCGCCGGTCCGGGTCGCCGCCTCGGCCGAGAGGCAGACCGCCCCGGTGAGCCCGCGCGAGCCGCCGACCACCACCACCTGGCCCGAGCTGAACTTGGTGGACTCGGCACCGCGCTGCGGCAGCTCGGCAAGAACCGCGGTCTCGATCAGGCCCGCCGCGGCGGCGTCCGGGCCGCCGTCGGGGATCCCGATCGGGACCACCCGCAACGCACCCGTGTGAGCCTTGCCCGGCGAGATCCAGTGACCCAGCTTCGGGGCATGGAAGCTGACAGTGACGTCGGCGCGCACGGCGGAGCCCTCGACCACGCCGTCGGATGCGTTGACGCCCGAGGCGATGTCGGCCGCGACCACCGGGGCCTCGGCCTCGTTGATCGCCTCGATCGCCCCTGCGGCGGGGTCGCGGGGCTCGCCCTGGAAGCCGGTGCCGAAGATCGCGTCGACGATCACGCCCGCTCCCTGCAGCGCCCCGGTCAGCTCACCGGACTCGAGCACGCGCACCGCTTCGAACCGCCCCAGGTTCGCCTTGGCGTCCCCCGAGAGCTCGTCGGCCGGCCACAGCAGCAGCGCCTCGGCCTCGAACCCGGTCTCGGCCAGCGCCCGCGCAGCGACCAGGCCGTCGCCGCCGTTGTTGCCCTTGCCGCAGACGACGGCGGCGCGCTTGGAGGTCGCGGCCTCGGCCGCGGCGGCGGCCACCGCTCGTCCCGCGGCCTCCATCAGCTCCAGCGAGGGGACTCCCTGCTGCTCGATCGCCCAGCCGTCAACCGCTCGCATCTGCTCGGCGTCCAGGCAGGGGCTCAGCCACGGCTCCATGCCGCCAGCCTAGCCGCGCGCTGACCTAGCGCTGGGCGAGGGCCACCGCGGCGGCCGTCTCGCGCGAATGCGTGAGCGAGATCGAGATCTCGCGGTCCCCTGCGGCCTCGGCCGCAGCCCCCGTGAGGCGCACTTCGGGCGGCCCGCCGGTCGCGACGACCTCGATCGATCCGGGGCCGACGCCGTCGGCCCCGAGCGCCTTGATCACGGCCTCCTTGGCCGCGAATCGGGCGGCGAGGTGACGCCCGGGACGCTGGTGCGAATCGGCGTAGGCCAGCTCGGCGGGGGTGAAGAGCCGCTCGCGCAGGGCCGGGCGGCGCTCGAGGGCACGCTCGATGCGCTCGATCTCGATCACGTCGATGCCGATGCCGGCGGGCATTGTCCCGTCAGTCCGAGAAACGGACGACGAACCGCTGCGTCTCGGTCTCGCCGCTGCTCTCGATGCCGCTGGCGAAGAGGTCGAAGGCCTCCAGGTAGGGCTTCGCCTCCTGAAAGTCGGCGTCATCCTGGCCGGTCGACTCGACCAGGTCAACGATCGGCTCCATCTCGACCAGCAGGGCCAGCGAGCTGCCCTCGCCGAGCGCCTCGGATGCGGCCTCGTAGCCCTGGGAGCCGGTCAGGCCCCCGTCGCCGCTGAGCAGGGCCTGGGCGGCGGGACCGGCGCCGATCGCGACGCGGTCGCCCGAGGCAGCGACGTTGATCGGCACCGGCAGGTCCGGGACCTGGATCGAGAAGCCCTGATCGGCGCCCTCGACGGTGAGCGGGGTCACCTTGCCCGCACCGGAGCGCTGAGCCGCGCGGCTGATCGCTTCCAGCAGCCGGGTGCGGGTCGCGGCGTCGGGAACCTCGAACAGGCCCCCGACCTGGAGCTCGACCAGGCTCTCGCCGGAGGCGAACACCGCAACGTCTCCGATCCCCTCGACGTCGTCGAGGCTGAACCCGAGCTGCCTCTGCAGCATCGAGTCGATCTGGTTGACCTGCTGCTGAGGGATTCCCGCCGAAGCGATCTGCTTGAAGCTCTTGGAGAAGGACTCGCCGAGGTCGGGGATCGCGGCCGCGAACCAGGATTCAGCGAAGCCGGTTTCGAGCAGCTCGGAGGCGCCCGCGCCCCCGAACGGCGTCTCGCCACCCTGGAAGTCGAAGGTGGCCTGGTCGGCGGTGACCTCTGCCCCGAACAGAACCGGCTGTTCGGTGAAGGAGCCGTAGGCGTTCTTGATGGCATCGCGCTGCTTGGCGCTGAATCCGGGGCTCGGGGGAATCGCGTCCAGCAGGGCGCCGACGTCGGCGTACGCCGAGAAGAGCAGGTCCGAGCCGCGCTGCTCGCGGAACTCCGTGTACCCGGTGTTGCCGGAGAGGGACTCGCCCTGGCTAGCGTCGATCGCGTCCTTGACGCCCTGCTCGGAGCCGGCCACCGCGACGCCGTCGAAGACCGCAGCCGCGGCCAGCTCGCCGGGGTTGTCGTCGTCGGGCGAGAGCTCGTAGGTGACCCCGTTGTATTCGCGCTCGGTCACCTCCCCCTCGCCCTCGGCGAGCGAGCGGATGCTCTCGCGCGCCTCGTCCTCGTCCGTGGTCTCGGCGATGAAGGCGCCGTCGGAGAGGTCGGTCGGGCTGTCGTCGTCGTCGCTGGTGGGATTGACCTCGAAGCTGGTGGCGTAGAAGGCGGCGCGCTCGCCCAGCCAGGGCTCGATGTCGTCCTCGTAGGTGAAGTCCTGGCCGTCCTCGCGGGCGCTCTCGTCGATCGCCTTGATCAGCTCGTCGCCGACCTGATCGCCGTCGGGGAAGCGCTCCAGGATCGAGTCGATCGACTCCTTCAGGTCCCCCTCGGGCCTGATCGAGCCTTCGACGAACACCGGAGCGTCCGCGGGGGCGAACTGGGTCAGGTCGGTCGAAGAGCCATCGTCGTCATCGCCGCCGCAGCCGGCGGCGAATGCGGCGCAGGCGGCCACCGCCAGAGTGCTTGTCAAGAGGCGCCTCAAGAGTCCCGTCTACTCGACGGTAACGGTCTTGGCGAGATTCCGCGGCTGGTCGACGTTGAGGCCGTTGAGGCGGGCGATGTAATAGGCCAGCAGCTGCAGCGGGACAACGGCGAGAATCGGCTCCAGGATCCAGTCGGTGTCCGGGATAAACAGGGTCTGGTCGGCCACCTCTGCGACCTGCTCGGATCCCGTGCTCGCGATCGCCACCACGTCGGCTCCGCGAGCGCGGACCTCCTCGACGTTGGAGAGCATCTTCTCGAGCACCGGGCTGTTGGTGGCGACGCAGACCACCGGCGTGTCCTCGTCGAGCAGCGCGATCGGGCCGTGCTTCATCTCGCCGGCCGCGTAGGCGTCGGTGGGGATGTAGGAGATCTCCTTGAGCTTGAGCGCGCCCTCCAGGCAGACCGGGAGGCCGATGTGCCGGCCCAGGTAGAGGAAGAACCTGCGCTGGTGATGTGTGCGGGCGATCGCCTGGACCTGCTGGTCGGCGACCTCGATCGTCTCCTCGATCTTCGAGGGGATGTGCTTGAGCTCGGCGATCAGCTCGGCGAGCCGCTCGGTGGGCATCGTGCCGCGCAGCTCGGCCAGGCGCAGGCCCAGCAGGTACATGACCGCCACCTGGCTGACGAAGGTCTTGGTCGCGGCGACCCCGATCTCCAGGCCCGCGCGGGTGAAGAGCACGGCGTCGGCGTCGCGGGTCGCCTGGCTGCCCATCACGTTGGTCACCGCCAGGACCTTGGCGCCGCCCTCGCGGGCGAGGCGCATTGCGGCCAGCGTGTCGGCCGTCTCTCCCGACTGGGTGATGCCGATGACCAGGTCGTTCTCGCGCAGCACGGGGTCGCGGTAGCGATACTCGGAGGCGACGTCCATCTCGACCGGGACGCGGGCCCACTGCTCGATCGCGTAGCGGCCGACCAGGCCGGCGTGGTAACTGGTCCCGCAGGCGACGATCACGATGCGATCGATGTTGCGGAGGTAGTCGTCGTCGAGCTCGAGCTCGGAGAGGTCGACGCTGTCCAGGCTCGGCAGCCGGTCGGTGATCGTCTCGGCGACCGCGTCGGGCTGCTCGTGGATCTCCTTCATCATGAACGTCGGGTAGCCACCCTTCTCGGCCGTGTCCTCGTCCCAGCTGACCTCGTGCTCGTTGCGGCTGACGGGGTTGCCCTCGGCGTCGGTGATCTCGGCGCCGTCGGGGGTGATCGTGACCAGCTCGCCGTTCTCGATCTCCATCACGCGGCGAGTCTCGGCGAGGAAGGCGGGGATCGCCGAGGCGACGAAGGTCTCGTGCTCGCCGAGGCCGATCACCAGCGGGCACTCCTTGCGCGCCCCGACGAGCACGTCGGGCTGCTCGGAGTGCATGGCGACGAACGCGTAGTGCCCGCGCAGGTCGTCAAACGCCTCCCGAACCGCCTTGGTCAGGTCGCCGTCGAAGTGGCGCTCGATCAGATGGCTGACGATCTCGGCGTCGGTCTCGGAGCTGAATACGTGGCCGTCGTCGGCGAGCTCCTTGCGCAGCTCGCTGTGGTTCTCCACGATCCCGTTGAGGACGATGTGGATCTTGTCGCTGCAGTCGCCGTGCGGGTGGGCGTTCTCCTCGGTCACCCGTCCGTGGGTAGCCCAGCGCGTGTGGCCGAGGCCGATCGTCGCGGGCTCCGTGGCGACGGCGACGCTGCCGCTGCCGTTCTCCGAATGCTCCTTCATCGCCGCACGCAGGTTCGCCAGGTTGCCGACAGCCCTGACGCTGTCGATCTCGCCGTCCGAAATCACCGAGACCCCCGCCGAGTCGTAGCCCCGGTACTCGAGCTTCTCGAGCCCGGCGATCAGCAGGTCCCGGCACGGTCGGTCACCTACGTATCCGACTATGCCGCACATAAGAGGCGACACAGGGTAGCCGCAGAGCGGCCACCAGGCCGCACTATTTGGAGCGACCGCTTGCGGTCGCGACTAATGTCGGCGGCCGCTCGTGGCCGCGATCTGATGGCGAAGCCGTTGGCCAGGGGTCAGGTCAGCTCGGACTTGACGAGCTCGACCAGCCGCGCGCAGACCTGCTCGCACTCCTCCTCGGTCGGGGCCTCGACCATCACCCGCAGCAGGGGCTCGGTACCGGAGGGACGGACCAGCACGCGGCCGCGGCCCTCGAGCTTGGAGTTCTCCTCCTCGACGGCGTCCCAGAGAGCGGTCGCGCCGTCGACCGCCCCGCGGTCGGCGATGACCACGTTCTCCAGACGCTGGGGCAGGCGCTCGAAGGGCTCCACGTCCTCCAGACCGCGATCACCCAGGGCGCGGAGGGTCAGCAGCGCCGCGGCGATGCCGTCGCCCGTCGGGGTGAAGTCCGTCCAGATGATGTGGCCCGACTGCTCGCCGCCCAGGTTCCAGCCGCGCTCGCCCAGGGCCTCGATCACGTAGCGGTCGCCGACCTGGGTCTGGGCGATCTCGATGCCCTCAGCGCCCAGCGCCTGGTGGAAGCCGTAGTTCGTCATCACGGTGACGGCGACGCCGCCGGCGAGGTCTCCAGACTCGTGCAGGTGCCTGGCCGCAAGCGCGATCAGCTCGTCACCGTCGTGGATCCGGCCGTTGCCGTCGACCGCGATCAGGCGGTCGCCGTCGCCGTCGAAGGCGAAGCCGATCTGCGCCTGCGAGTCCCGGACCCGCTCGGCCAGCGCCTCGGGGGCGGTGGCGCCGCAGCCGTCATTGATGTTGCGGCCGTCGGGCTCGGTTGCGATCGCATCGACCTCAGCTCCGAGCCGCTCGAAGATCGCCGGCCCGATCCGGTAGGTGGCGCCATTGGCGCAGTCGAGGGCGACGCGGCTGCCGGAGAGGTCGAGCGGGAAGGCCGACCGAAGTTCGCGCATGTAGTCGTCGAAGGCGCCCTCGAGCTCGGTCACCGTTCCAGCGTGCTCGGCGCCGCCGTCGTCAAGTCGCCGCTCGATCTCGGCCTCGACGTCATCGCCGAGCTTGACCCCGCGGCGGTCGAAGAACTTGATGCCGTTGTCGCCATAGGGGTTGTGCGAGGCGGAGACCACCGCGGCGAGGTCGAAGTCGAGACGGCGGGAGAGGACCGAGGCCGCCGGCGTCGGCAGCACCCCCGCGGTCATGGCGTCGCCGCCGCCCGAGGCGATGCCGGCCGCCAGCGCCGATTCCAGCATCGGGCCGGACTCGCGGGTGTCGCGGATGACCAGCGCCCTGGGGCGCTCGGAATCGACGGCCAGCGCCGCTGCGCGGCCAAGTCGCATCGCCAGGTCGGCGGTCAGGAAGTCGCCGACCGCCCCCCGGACCCCGTCGGTGCCGAAGAGTCTGCGCTCCGCCATGGGCTTACGGCTAGCGCTTGGAGAACTGGGGACGCTTGCGCGCCTTCTTCAGCCCGGCCTTGCGGCGCTCCTTGACCCGGGCGTCCCGGGTCAGCATGCCTCGCCGCTTCAGCTCGACGCGCAGCTCGGGATCGACGTCGCAGAGCGCCCGGGCGATGCCGTGCCGGATCGCTGCCGCCTGCCCGGAGATGCCGCCTCCGTGCACGCGCACCCGAACGTCGACGTTGCCCTCGTAGCCGCTCTGCACCAGAGGCTGCTTGGCGACGGTCTGCAGATAGGCCCGCGGGAAGTACTCGTCGAGCTTGCGCTTGTTGACCTCGATCGAACCGCTGCCCTTGGTCAGCATCACCCGGGCCACCGATGACTTGCGCTTGCCGGTTGCGAGGTAGCGGGAGTCGGCTGAGAGCTTCGCCACCTTGGTGGCGAGTGGCACGTCATCGTCACCTTCGCCGATCAGCGCGGCCTCGCGGCTGGCGCGCTCCTCCTCCTCGGCTTCCTTGCGGGCGCGCTCCTCGGCGGACATCGGCTTCTCGGACTCGATCGCGATCGGATCGAGCTCGGCGCCGGGGACCACCTCGGGCTTCTTCTCCTTCTTGTCGCCGGCCTTCTTGTCGTCCGCGGGCTTCTCCTTGTCGGGCTTCTCCTCGGCGGCCGGTTCCCCGGCGGCGGGCTTCTCCTCGGCGGCCGGTTCCTCGGCGGGCTTTTCCTCGGCGGCCGGCTGCTCCTCCTCCTCAGCGGCCTCGGGGGGCGGCTCGGCGGTGGGGGCCTGATCGTCGGCCTCGGGGACCTGCTGCTCGGGAGCGGGGTCGTCGGTCCCGGGCGCCTCGGGGGTGTCGGGGCTCTCGGGCGCCTGCTCGCCGTTCTGCTGCTCTTCGTCAGCCATCACGTCTCGATCTCGAGTTTCTCGGGCTTCTGGGCCTGGTGGGGATGGTCGGGCCCGGCGTAGACCTTGAGCTTGGTCAGCTGCTGGCGGGCGAGGCGGTTGCGCGGCAGCATCCCCTTCACGGCCTTGCGGATGACCTCCTCGGGGCGACGCTCGAGCATGTCCCCAAGCGTCCGCGAGCGAATGCCGCCCGGGTAGCCGCTGTGGCGCCAGTAGCGCTTGCTCTCGCGCTTGTTGCCGGTCACGTGGATCTTGGCGGCGTTGACGACGATGACGAAGTCGCCGACGTCGACGTGCGGGGTGTAGGTGGGCTTGCGCTTGCCGCGCAGCACCTGGGCGATCTGGGTCGCGAGCCGGCCCAGGGTCTTGCCCTCGGCATCGACCAGGTACCAATCGCGCTCGCGGTCCTGCGCGTTCGCCTGATAGGTCTTCTGGACGCTGGTCTCTTGTGCGGTGGCTGCGCTCATAAAAAGCGCCGCGCCGAGGCGCGGCCGGACGCGCATGATAGCCCGCGGAAGGCGGTGCGGGCGCCCTCTTAGGCGGCCAGGGGCGACGTTATACTGCCGCGCCAGCAAAGGCCCAATCCCGGGCGGCACGCCGGCCGGGAGCGGGGGAACCAACGGGAGCAGGGCATCTTGCTCCCGGGGGCGAATCGACAGGCATAGTCGGACCCGAAGTCCGAACCGCATGTCGTAGCGCCGCTCTTTCGGCGCGAGCCCGGCAGCTAACCCCGTAGGCCGGAGAAAGAGTGACCGAGTCACCCGTCAACACCTTCGCTCGTGGCGCCGCTCGCAAGCGGGTCGCAGTCATCCTCGCGATCGCGACCGCCGCGCCCGTGATCGGCGCCGGCGCCGCGGCGGCCCAGGTCAGCCCCGGCGGAGGCGGCGGCACCGGCGCCCCGGGCGATCCGCAGGTGCTCTCGATCCAGTGCGTGACCCGATGCATCGGGCCGGACAAGGGCGTGGCCAAGTCCAAGATCCGCCTGCTGGGAACCGATCTGGGCGGCACCACGATGGTCTCCCTCCCTCGCGCCGACGGCACCAGGGCCAAGGACAAGAGCCCGGTCGTCAGGCCCAGCGGCGCCGTCCTCTCCAAGGTCGCCAAGGGCGCGGTCAGCGGCCCGGTGCGCATCGCCGACACCTTCGGCCAGGTCCGCGACTCCACCGTCAGCTTCACCGTCGGCACGATCGCCGAGCTGAAGGCGGTGCAGGCCCAGTACCGCTTCCCGCTCCCGGCGGCGCACACCTACGGCGACGGTTTCGGGGCTGCCCGAGACGGCCACTCCCATCAGGGGGTCGACATCTTCGCCGCCTGCGGCAGCCCGCTGATCGCGGCCCACAGCGGGGTGGTCAAGGCCAAGGCCTTCCAGAGCGCGGCCGGCAACTACGTCGTCATCGACGCCTCCGGGATCAAGCAGGACTACATGTACGCCCACCTGAAGAAGCCGGCCCCGGTGGCGAAGGGACAGCAGGTGAGCACCGGCCAGGAGGTCGGCCGCGTCGGCCAGACCGGCAACGCCTCGGGCTGCCACCTCCACTTCGAGATCTGGGTCGGCGCCGGCTGGTACACGGGCGGCAAGCCGGTGGACCCGCTGGCGACGCTGAAGTACTGGGACTCGTTCAGCTAGCTCCGGCCGACTAGCCTGGGACGGTGCTCGTCCTCGGCGCAGTCAGCCTCGCGGTCCTGCTCAACATCAAGAGCTTCGGAGCGGTGGTGCTCGCGGTGATCGCGATATTCGTCGCCGTCAGCGTGCTCTACCGCCACCCGACCCGCCCCTGCCACCGCTGCGGGGCCCGCGTCCGCCTCGACCGCCGCTCCTGCCAGCAGTGCGGCTACGAGTTCGAGGAGATCAGGGGAGTCAGCGACAGATGACGCAAGGGCGGGCGATGCTCACTCCCACTCGATCGTCCCCGGCGGCTTCGAGGTGATGTCGAGGGTGACGCGGTTGACGCCGCTGACCTCGTTGATGATGCGGTTGGAGGCTCGCTCGAGCAGGTCGTAGGGCAGGCGGGCCCAGTCGGCCGTCATCGCGTCGTCGGAGGTGACCGCGCGGATCACGATCGGATAGGCGTAGGAGCGCTCGTCGCCCTGGACGCCGACCGAGCGCACGACCGGGAGCACGCAGAAGGACTGCCACAGCTCGCGGTAGAGGTCGGCGGCCCGGATCTCCTCCTGCAGGATCGCGTCGGCGTCGCGCAGGATCTCGAGGCGCTCACGGGTGACCTCGCCACCGACCACTCGGATCCCGAGGCCGGGCCCCGGGAAGGGCTGGCGCCAGACGAAGCGGTCGGGCAGGTCGAGCTCGGCCGCGACGGCTCGGACCTCGTCCTTGAACAGGGTGCGGAGGGGCTCGACCAGCTCCATCTCCATCTCCTCGGGCAGGCCGCCTACGTTGTGATGGGACTTGATCGTGGCGGCCTCGCGGCCGTCGCCGCCGGACTCGATCACGTCCGAGTAGAGCGTGCCCTGGACGAGGAACCGCGCGTCCTCGATCTTCGAGGCCTCGTGCTCGAAGACGCGGATGAACTCCTCGCCGATGATCTTGCGCTTGGTCTCGGGGTCGTCCACCCCGGCGAGGCGGTCGAGGAAGCGGTCGGCGACGTCGACGTGGACCAGCGGCACCCCGAGCCGGTCGCGGAAGGCCTCGACGACCTGGGCTGCCTCGTCCTTGCGCATCATCCCGTGATCGACGAAGACGCAGGTGAGGCGATCGCCGATCGCGCGGTGGACCAGCAGCGCAGCGGTGGCGGAGTCGACGCCGCCCGAGAGCCCGCAGATGGCGCGGGCCTCGCCGACCTGGGCGCGGATCGCCTCGACCTGCTCGTCGATCACCGACGCGGGAGACCAGCGCTCGACGCAGCCCGCGATCTCGCGAAGGAAGCGGGTCAGCACCTCGGTGCCGTGCTGGGTGTGGACGACCTCGGGGTGGAACTGGATCCCGTAGAGGCCCTTGGCCGGGTCCTCGAAGGCTGCAACCGGCGACTCGGGGCTTGAGGCGAGCGCGGCGAATCCGGGCGGCGGCTCGAAGACGGTGTCGCGGTGGCTCATCCAGCACTGCTGCTCGGTGGGCAGCCCCTCGAGCAGCCTCCCTCCTCCGTCCCGCAGTGTCAGCTCGGTCCGTCCGAATTCGCCGGCCGGCGCCTGCTCGACCTTGCCGCCGAGCTCACGAGCCATCAGCTGCATGCCGTAACAGATGCCCAGTACCGGGATCCCGAGCTCCAGCAGCTCCGTGCGCAGGGCGGGCGCGTTCTCCGCATAGACCGAGGCCGGGCCGCCCGAGAGCACGAGCGCCTTCGGCTCCCGCTCGCGGATCGCCTCGAGCGGCGTGTCATGCGGGAGCAGCTCACTGAAGACGCCGCACTCGCGGATGCGGCGGGCGATCAGCTGCGAGTACTGGCCGCCGAAGTCGAGGACCAGCACCTCCTCCAGCGCTCGGCCCGCGGGTCCTGTCACCGAATCCGGTGCACCAGCAAGAGCAGGCGCACCGGACTTCGGCGCCACCCGCGGGTCAGCGTCGGAGGTTGACCGCTCAGGCACGTGCGGTCGCTCGGCGACTTCGCCGGGGACGACCTTCGTGCCCTTAGTCATCCGAGACGGCTACCCCGGTGTCGACCGCTGCCCTGCCGTTGGAGCCCATTCCGACGGACTGCTCGTGCTGGAGCTGCTTGCCCTCGGACTGCAGGGCCGGCGCCACCATCACCTCGGCGCGGTGGAACTCGGGGATGTCGGCGTAGCCGCAGGTCGCCATCGAGGTCCGCAGCGCGCCCATCAGGTTGAAGGTGCCGTCGTTCTCCTGGGCGGGGCCCAGCAGGATCTGCTCCAGGGTGCCGTCCTGCTTTGTGGTGACGCGAGCCCCGCGCGGAAGCGAGGGGTGGAAGGTCGCCATGCCCCAGTGGTAGCCGCGGCCGGGGGCCTCGACGGCGCGGGCCAGCGGCGAGCCGATCATGACCGCGTCGGCGCCCACCGCGATCGCCTTGGAGACGTCGCCGCCAGTGCGCATGCCGCCGTCGGCGATCACGTTGCAGTACTGCCCCGTCTCCATCATGTGCTGGGAGCGCGCAGCGGCGACGTCGGCGATCGCCGTCGCCTGGGGGACGCCCAGGCCGAGCACTCCGCGGGTGGTGCAGGCGGCGCCGGGACCGACCCCGACGAGCACGCCGACCGCGCCGGTGCGCATCAGGTGCAGACCGGTGTTGTAGGAGGCGCAGCCTCCGACCACGCACGGGACCGAGACCTCCGAGATGAACTCCTTCAGGTTCAGCGGCTCGGACTGGGTCGAGACGTGCTCGGCCGAGATCACGGTGCCCTGGACGACGAGGATGTCGAGCCCGGCCTCGAGCGCGACCTCGTGGAAGTCTGCGACCTTCTGCGGCGTCAGCGAGCCCGCGGCGACGACGCCCTGGGACTTGATCTCCTCGACGCGCTTGGCGATCAGCTCGGGCTTGACCGGCTCGGCGTAGATCTCCTGCATCGTGCGCGTCGCGACCTCGGTCGGCGCCGAGGCGATCTCATCGAGCTTCGCGTCGGCGTCCTCGTAGCGCGACCAGATCCCCTCGAGGTTGAGGACGGCGAGGCCGCCGAGCTTGCCGATGATGCCGGCGGTCTCGGGGCTGACGACGCCGTCCATCGCCGAGGCGACCAGAGGCAGGTCAAAGCGGTATGGGCCGAGCGACCAGGTGAAGTCGATGTCGTCGGGATCGCGGGTCCTGCGCGAGGGCACGATCGCGATGTCGTCGAAGCCGTAGGCACGACGACCCTTCTTGCCTCGACCGATCTCTACTTCCATCCGATCACCCTACGTTCGTTCGCGGACGAAAAAGCCCCGGCGGGCCGGGGCGAAAACTGCGAAGTACCGCTGTTTGCGGCGTTGTCTGAGACTCGCTCCAACGCCTCACCGAGGATAACAGCGGTCAACCCGGGTGCCCCGGCGAGGAAGGCCCGATAGGCCCAGACGTGGGAGCTCAGCGAACGGCCGCGGCGGTGTCCAGCACGCTCAGCTCGACCCGTTCGGCCAGCCTGGCGACCTCCTCGGGGTCGATCGTGCCGGCGCCGAAGTGTTGCGTCGACTCCGCTCCGCAGGCGACCGCGAAGCGCAGGCACTCCTGCGGGGGGCGGCCGTCGAAGCGGGCGGCGGCGAAGCCGGCCAGGAAGGCGTCGCCCGAGCCGACCGTCGCGATCGGCTCCAGCGCCGGCGCCGTCACCTCGTACAGGCTGCGCTCCGAGCCATCCAGGAGCGATGCGACGCAGCCCTCCTCTCGGGTGATGATCGCCTCGCCCGCTCCGAGCTCGATCAGGCTGCGCAGGCCGGCGAGCAGGTCGTCGCGGTCGTTGAACTCGTGGCCGACGGCGCCCTCGGCTTCGCTGGCGTTCGGGGTGACCACCGCCGGCCCCGCGCGCAGGCCGCCGATCAGGGGCTCGCCCTCGGTGTCCAGCACCGTTTCGACGCCCAGCTGCTTCAGCTCGGCGACCGTCCGCGCCGCGAACGAGGCGGGCACCGACGGCGGCAGGCTGCCGGCGATGACGCAGATGCGGGCGCCCTGCGCCAGGTAGAGCAGCTTCTGCAGGAAGCGCTCGAGCTCCTCGGAGGTGACCTCGGGGCCGCGCTCGTTGATCTCGGTCTGCTCGCCGGAGGTGGGGTCGATCACCGCCAGGTTGGTCCGGGACTCGCCCGCGATCCAGGTGAAGTCGGTGAGGATCGACTCCTCGGCCATGCGCTCCACCAGGCGGGCGCCGGTGGGCCCGCCGGCGAGGCCGGTGGCGATCACGGGGCGGTCCAGCAGCTTCAGCGCGCGGGCGACGTTCACGCCCTTGCCCCCCGCGGCGGTGCTGGCCTCGACTGCCCGGTGGCGGTTGCCCTGGCGGAAGGTGGGGACGGCGACGGTGCGGTCGATCGCGGCGTTGAGGGTGACCGTCAGGATCACGAGAGATCCTCGTCTGCCCGTTGGCGCCTTCTGCGCATCCGCTCCTCGTGCATCTGCCGTCTCTCCTCCGGGGTCCGCTCGCGCGAGCCCCGATCCCGTCGCCATCGCCTCGTCTTGGCCTGGGGCTCCGGCGGCTTGGTCTTGGGCTCCGGCGGGGGTTCGGTTTCGCCGCTGGGCTCGGAGCGCCTGGCCCTGAGCGCCAGCAACAGCCCTACAACTATCACGAACAGGCCGGCGGGCAGCAAGATCAGTGGATTTTCGATCGCGGATCGGGCCTTGTCGAGCAGGGTCGCCGCCTCCACGCTCCGTGACGCGACCAGCGGGGTCGCTCCGGCGACCTTCCCGTCCACGGTCACCACCGCCCGCCCCAGCGCCTCGCCCTGCTCGATCGCGCCGCTGAGCTCCGAGGGCGCCTCGACCCTGGTCCTCACCGGCTGGCCCTCGCGGGCCGAGACCTCCAGCGGGCGCCGCGCGACCAGCGCCAGCCGCTCGTCGCGGTAGTCGAGCTTGGGGTCGGCGAGCTCCTCCCCCCGCTTGACCGGAATGCGGGCGCGGTAGAGCGAGAAGCCGTAGTCGAGCAGCTGCAGCGTCTCGGCGTCGCGCGCGGCCTCGCTGCGGGCACCTAGCACCGCCGAGACCAGCCGGGTGCCCTCGCGCGTCGCCGACCCCACCAGCACGTAGCCGGCCCCCAGCGTGTGGCCGGTCTTGACGCCGTCGGCGCTTGCATCGAGGTTGAGCAGGGTGTTGCGGGTGTCGATGCGGCGACGGGCATCGCCGCTGCGCAGGGTCACGACCTGGGTGTCGGCGATCCGCGAGAACAGGCGGTCGTCCAAGAGCAACCCCGCCAGCTCCGCCAGGTCGGCGGCGCTGGAGTAGTTGCTGGGCGCGTCCAATCCGATCGGGTTCGCGTAGCTGGTGTGGTCAAGGCCGAGGGCCGCCGCCTCGCGGTTCATCTGGTTGACGAAGCGGGGCACCGACCCGGCGACCCCGGTGGCGATGGTCGCGGCGGCGTCGTTGGCGCTCTCCAGCACCAGCGCGTAGAGCAGGTCCCGGACCGTCATCTTCTCGCCGGCGCGCAGTCCCAGCAGCGACTCGGCGGCCAGCGCCTGGTAGGGCGGCGCCTTCAGCCTCTCGTTCGGGCGCAGCCGCTCGAGCGCCAGGCGGGCCGTCATCAGCTTGGTGGCGCTGGCGATCGGCAGCTCCCTGTTGGGGGCGCTCGAGGCGAGCACCTCGTCGTCGCGGGGATCGACCAGGATCCAGGCGCGGGCATCGAGCTTGGGAGGCCCGGCCGGCCCGGCCTTCTGCTTCTTCTTCGCGCGCTTGGCCTCGGCCCCGGCGTCGTCCGGAGCCGCCTGCCCTCCCTGCGAGAGCGCGGTCGCGGGAAGCAGGGCCAGCAGCGTCGCCGCCGCCGCCGCGAGCCGCCGCAGGGCCGCGGCCCGATTAGCTGTCTGGGGCGGTGGCACCTTTTCTAGGGCGACGAGGCTCCGTCGCCGGAGCCTGAGTTGCTGCCGCCGACACTGCCGTCGCCGAACTCGTCCGCGGGGTCGCCTGACGTCTCGGTCGCGGTGGTCCCATCATCCGCGCCTTCGGCCTGGCCCGGGCGCAGGGAGACGCGCTGCCCGGAGATCAGGACCTGCGGGTCGATGTCCGTGTTGAGCTCGACGAGCTCGTCGAGGTCGATGGCGGTCGCCTCGGAGATCGAGACCAGGGTGTCGCCCTCCTCGACCACCCAGACCCCCTTATTCAGGGCCCGCTGCCCCTCCTTCGTCACGCCGGTCTGCTTGGCGTTCTTCTCGGTGTCGTCGCCGTCCCCGTCGCCGTTGGTCGCGATCGTCGCGACCACCAGCGCGAGGGCGCCCAGCAACGCCAGGATCGCGAGCACGCGGGCGATGTAGTTGGGTCGCCGCCGGGGCGTCTCGGGGGTCATCGCGGCCCTGGAATGTACCCCGTGTCTGTGCCGCCCACGGGGCCTATTCGGCCAGCGTCCAGAGCGTCGAGCGAAGCTGCTCGGCGGCGGCCGCGGGATCGTCGGCGCCGGCGATGCCGCGCGCCGCGGCCACCAGGATCGAGGCCGGGCGCCCCGGCGCCATCGCCGGGCCAAGCTGCTCGGGGCGCCCGCCCTGGGCGCCGACCCCGGGGATCAGGAAGATCGAGTCGGGCATCAGCTCCCGCATCCGGCCCAGGAGCCCGGGCGCCGTGGCGCCCACGACCGCCCCCATGCCGCTGAGGCCGCCGGCGCCGGCCAGCCGCGGCGCGCGCTCGGCCACCATCCCGGCCAGCAGCTCGTGCAGCGGCCGGCCTTCGACCTGCCGGTCCTGCAGGTCCGCGGCGCCGGGGTTGGAGGTACGCACCAGGCAGAAGACACCGGCGCCCCGCTCGACCGCGGCCTCGATCAGCGGCTCGAGCGCGTCGCCGCCCAGCAGGGGGTTTGCCGTGAAGGCGTCTGCGCCCAGGCCCGGCGCGGGGCCCCACGGGGTCGCCGCCTCGCCGACCATCGCCTGGCCGTAGGCGGCGGCGGTCGTCGGAACGTCCCCGCGCTTGCCGTCGGCCACCACCAGCAGCCCGGCCTCGCGCGCCGCGGCGATGACCTCCCCCAGCGCCCGCCAGCCGGGGGCGCCGAGCCGCTCGAAGCAGGCGAGCTGCGGCTTGACGGCGACGCAGGCCGGGCCGGCGAGCTCGATCAGCCGCGCGGACTCGCTGACGACCGCCCGGGCCGCGCGCTCGGCCGGGTCACCGTCCCCGTCCCCGTCCGCGGGCAGCGAGGCGGGGTCGGGATCGATCCCCAGGCAGACCTGGCTTCGGCGCTCCTCCGTGAGCGCCGCGAGCCGATCCGCGAAGGGCGTTGCGCCGATGCGCTGTACGGGACGCTAGGCGGCTTCGCCGCCGCCGCCCGACCCTCCACCTGCGCCGCCGCCCTTGACCTTCTTTTTCAGGCCGGAGCCGGCGGAGAAGCGGGGCACCTTGCCCCCGGGGATGAAGATCCGCTCCCCCGTGCGCGGGTTCACGCCCTGCCGCGGGCCGCGCTCGGCCACGGCGAACTTGCCGAACCCGGTGAAGTTGACATCGCCACCCTTGGAGAGCACGTCGCTGATCGCGTCGAGCACGGCATCGACGGCGGCCCCAGCCTCCTTCTTGCTCCCGATCCGGTTGTCGCCCGCGAGCACATCCAAGAACTCAGCCTTCGTCACGTCGTTCCTCCTCGGAGATCGGAGTCGCCGCGACACTAACACCGCCCCCGGAGCCGAATTCCGGGGTTTGTGCGTGATTGCCACTAAGGCGGTGAGGAGCCCTCCGCGCCTGACTCCGCGACTTCGCTGGGACGAGGGGTGGCGCCTGCGCGCGCCTGCCTGGCCTCGGGGCGCGGACGGCCGCCGATCTCGATCACGTGGGCCGCTGCGACGAACAGAGCCTTGCCCTCGTCGGTCGCCGAGGAGTAGGCGATCAAGCGCCCGCCCGGGTAGTGAACGCGGGCGAAGGGCTTGCGCAGGTGCCGGCGGCGGCGCAGGTAGGCGGCCGCCTCGTCGGCGTAGCCCGAGACGCGGTCCAGCAGCACCCTGTGCGGCTTCGGAGGCAGGGTCAGCGTCCCCCGGCAAGGCCGCGAAGGACCGCGCGCAGGTCGAACAGCATCAGCGACGCCAGCACGAAGCGCTCCGTCACGGCCACCGCCACCAGTCCCTCATGGCGGACGCAGAAGACCTCGCCGTCGCCGGTGGCGACGTGAGAGTGGGCGGCGGGCTCGCCGTTGGCCGAGTCGGCCGCCTCCATCAACTCGGCCGCGGCATCCCTCCAAGCATCCCCCTCGCCCGTCGAGGCCAGCACCTCGCCGCTGGAATCGAGGATCGCGCAGCCGCGCATCTCCGGCGAGATCTCCTCCAGGTAGGCGACAGCCTGGCGAGGATCGGTCAGGGTCGCCGCGTCGGAATCCGTCATGGGGTCAAAATAGCGAGCGTGACACTGGCGCAGGGATCCTGGCTGACCGTGATCGTGATCTGCCTGATCGCGGTCGTCCTGCTCGCGATCGGCGGCTACACCGGCTACAGCATCGTGGTCGGGGCGGTAGGGCTGGCCGCCGCCGTCAACCTCCTGTAGGGGACTGCCGAGGGCCCGGCGCCATCAGCCGGCTCGGTAGTGCTTCGGCTCGGTGGCCGGGTCCCGCGCCGAGGCCTCGGGCTCGACGTGGATCAGAACCTCGGCCTCGCGCAGCTCGGACTCGATCGCGCCGCGGAGCGCGTGCGCCGCCGCGTGGGCCCGCTCGAGCGTGGTGCCGTCCTTGAACTGGGCGTGGAAGTCGATGTAGCGGCGGCTTCCCGCCGTCCGCGCACGGAGGCGGTGGTAGCCCACCATCTCCGGCGGCCGTGCCCCGGCGATCGCGGCTTCGATCTGGTCCATCTCCTCGGGGGGCGGCGCCTCGTCCACCAGCGCCCCGGATGCCCTGCGCATGATCCTCACCCCCGCCCCGACGATCACGCCCGCGACCAGGATCGCGACCACCGAGTCGATCTCCACCACTCCCGTCGCTTCCACCAGCACCAGGCCGATCAGCACCCCGAGCGAGGTCAGCGAGTCGGTACCCAGGTGCGCGGCGTCGCCTGCCAGCGCCGGCGAGGAGTGCTTGCGCGCCTGCCCCCTCAGAAAGTAGGCCACCCCGGCGTTGGCGACCGCCGAGAACGCGATCACCGCGATACCGACCCCCAGCGACTCCACCTCGGCCCCGCTCGACAGCCGGCGCACGGACTCGTAGACGATGATTCCCGCGCCGACCAGGATCAGCATGCCCTCGATCGAGGCGGCGACGCTCTCGATCTTCTGGTGGCCGTAGGGGTGCTCCTTGTCCGCCGGCTCGTCCGCCCTGCGCACCGCGACGAAGGCGATCACCGATGCGATCAGGTCGATCATCGAGTGCAGCGCTTCGCTCAGGATCGCGATCGAGCCGGTGATCGCCGCCGCCGCCAGCTTCAGCGCGATCAGGATCGCGTTGGAGGCGATCGAGACTCCGGCGGCGGCGGGCTTGGTGATCGTCATCGCGCCGCTCCCAGGTGCTGTGCGAGGGCGGCCGCAGCTCGGCCGCGGTGGCTGATCGCGTGCTTCTCGCGGGCCGGCAGCTCGCCGAAGGTGCGATCGTCGCCGGGCCCGGTGTCGTCCGGCAGGAAGGCGGGGTCGTAGCCGAAGCCGCCCTGGCCGCGGGGCGGATCGACCAGCCGGCCCTCGCAGCGTCCTTCGAACACGCTCTCCTCCCCGTCATCGCCGACCAGGGCGAGCGCGCAGACGTAGGCGAGGCGCTTGTCCCCCTCCTCCCTGAGTTCGTCCAGCAGCTTCCGCAGGTTCTGCTCGTCGCTCGCGCCTTCGCCGGCGTAGCGCGCCGAGCGCACGCCCGGCCGGCCGCCGAGCGCCGCGGCCTCGATCCCCGAGTCGTCGGCGATCACGGCCTTGCCCGTGGCGTCGTGCGCCGACCGAGCCTTGTCGAGCGCGTTGGCGGCGAAAGTGTCGCCGGTCTCCGGCGGCAGCTCCACGTGCTCCGGCAGCGGATCAATCCCGATGCCCGGCAGCGCCTCGCGCAGTTCGCGCAGCTTGTGCTGGTTCCGGGTAGCGAGGATCATCGGGGCTCGACGCGGGAGCGGTTAGCCGGGCAGCTCGCCGACGGCCTCGGTCTGCGCGTCCCGCAGGCGCGCGATCCCGCCCTCGGCCAGCGACAGCAGCTCGTCCAGGTGCGCGCGAGAGAGCGGCGTGCGCTCGGCGGTCGCCTGCACCTCGACCAGGCCGCCGTCGCCGGTCATGACCACGTTGGCGTCCACCTCGGCGGTCGAGTCCTCGCCGTAGTCGAGGTCGCAGAGGGCGCGGCCCGCGACCATCCCGACGCTGATCGCCGCCACCGACTGGTTCAGGGGCATGGCCTCGATCGCGCCCTCCTCGACCAGGTCCGCCAGAGCCAGCTGCAGGGCGACGAAGCCCCCGGTGATCGCCGCGCAGCGGGTGCCGCCGTCGGCCTGGAGCACGTCGCAGTCCACGTAGACCGAGCGCTCGCCCAGCGCCGCGAAATCGACGACGCCCCGAAGCGAGCGCCCGATCAGCCGCTGGATCTCGACCCCGCGCCCGTCCTGCTTGCCGCGGCTGATGTCGCGCGCCTTGCGGTCGCCGGTTGAGGCCGGCAGCATCGAGTACTCGGCTGTGACCCAGCCACGCCCCTTGCCCTCCATCCAGCGCGGAACGGAGTCGTTGACCGAGGCGGTGCAGATCACCCTCGTCTCGCCCTGGCTGAACAACGCCGACCCGTCGGCGGTGCGGACGTACCCCGGCTCGACCGTGATCGGGCGCGGCTCCGCGGGCGCGCGGTCGTAGCTTCGGCTGGCGGGCATCGGCGCCAGTGTTCCAGAACCCCGGCCGGCGCCGATGCCGCTTCTCTTATTTGAAGGTGACCTTGTTGACCGCGCCGCGGATCTTGTCGACGATCGTCTCGGCCAGCTCCAGGCCCTGCGCGCCCTGGAAGCCCTTCATCGCGGCGACCATGCCGACCATCAGCAGCGCCACCAGCAGGATCAGGCCGACGTACTCCACGGTCCCCTGAGCGGCCTCGGAGCGCATGCGGATGAGTGAGCGGGTTCCTAGATGCGGCATCTTTCCTCCTCGAGCTCGGATTTCCTGGCGATGGTGGGCGGCGGGGACGCGCCGATCCACTCCCCCGCGTGGCGGCTCGCGCGCGAGTTCGTGCCGGGTCGCTCGCAGATGACTCATCTAGGCTGGCGGCGGTGAGGGCGCTGATCGTCACCAACCTGTACCCGACGCCGGAGCGGCCCCGCCTCGGCCGCTTCGTCTTCGACCAGGTCGAGGCGATCAGGGCGCGCGGCACGAACGTCGAGCTGTTCACCTTTCCGGTCGGCGGACGCCACTACCTGCCCGCGTCACGCCGCCTGCGCGGGTTCCTGCGGCAGAGGGAAGCCTTCGACGTCGTCCACGCCCACTACGGCCTCTGCGGTTGGGTCGCGGCGCTCGCCGGCGCCGCGCCGCTGGTGGTCACCTTCCACGGCACCGACATCCGCCACCGGCTGGTCGGTCCCGGCTCGCGGCTGCTGGGCCGCCGGCTGGACCTGATCGCCGGCGCGTCGCGCGCGGCCTTCGAGCGCGAGGGCGGCCGCGCAGGCCTCGGGCACTCTCGCGGGCCGACCGCGGTGCTGCCATGCGGCGTGGATCTGGGGCGCTTCCGGCCGATCCCACAGGCGGAGGCACGGGGCCACCTGGGGCTGGAGCGGGATGGGCGCTACCTGCTGTTCCCCTCCAACCCCGCCCGGGCCGTAAAGCGCCACGACCGAGCCGCCGAGGTCGCCCGCCTTGCCGGCGCCGAGCTGCTGACGACGGCCGAGGTGGCACCCGAGGAGATGCCCTTCCACTACAACGCCTCCTCGGCGGTCCTGGTCACCTCCGACAACGAGGGCTTCGGGCTCGCCGCCCTGGAGGCGCTCGCCTGCGGGGTCCCGGTGCTGTCGACGCCGGTCGGCGCGGCGCCGCTGGCGGCGGGCGCCGTACAGGGATGCCTCGTGGCGCCGTTCGACGCGACCGCATGGGCGAGCCTGGCGCGCGCCCACCTGGACGCCGGCGAGGCCCGAATCGACGGGGGACCGATGCCTTCGGCGTTCTCGGCCGAGCGCATGGCCGAACGTGTGTTGAGGGCCTACGACGCAGTCGCCGCAAACAGCGCCTAGAGCTGCCGCAAACAGCGGAAGCGCGTATTCGGGCCGATGGGTCCTGGCCCTGACTTCCATAGAGTGGCCGCGTATGAGCGAGCGCCAGCCTAAGGAAGGCTCCGAGGGCGGGGGCTCGGAGCCCTCGAGCGAGGAACCCCACACCAACGGCGAGCGCGACGAGCGCATGCAGCACGCGGTCACCGCCGCGCGCCGCACCGCGGAGGAGCGCGCCACCGCCGAGATCCTGGCCCTGGAGGACGACCTCGAGCGAGAGCGGCAGAGCGCCGCGCGCTCGCTCGAACAGGTCCAGCGCCGCCTGCACGAGGCCGAGGCCAAGGCCGCGAGCACCGCCACGGTGACCGACTTGGGCGCCCGCGAGCGGGCCGCCCGCCGGCCGCGGGACCGGCGCGACGACGTGCGGCGCGAAGCGGCGCCCCAGGTCGGGAGCGAAGCGGGCGCGCGCGAGGGCGAGCTGCTCGCCGAACGCGAGCAGGCGGCCGAGGCCCTGCACGAGGCTCGCGAGCGGATCGAGCGGGCCGAGGCCGACAGCGCCAACGCCGAGCGCTCCCGCGCCGAGGCCGAGCGGCGCGTGCGAGCCGAGTCCGAGCTGCGCCTGGCCGAGCACACGGCCCTGCTCAAGGAGCAGATCGAGGGGCTCGAGGCGGAGACGGAGGATCGCGTCCGCGAGGCCGTCGAGCAGGCTCGCCTGGAGGCCGAGGAACGCGTCCGCCAGGAGTTCGCCGAGGGCGCGCGCGAGGAGGTCAAGGCCGTCGAGCGGCGGCTGTCGCAAGCCGAGCAGCAGCTGCGCGCCGAGGCCAAGGCCGAGATCGAGGTCAAGGTCCGCGACCAGGTCGAAGAGACGATCGGCATCCGGATCGAGGAGATCAAGGCCGCCTCCGAGCAGCGCGCGCGCGACGAGGTGGAGGTCGCCCGGGGCGCCGCGGAGCGGCGCTTCAACGCCGAGCTGCGATCCCGCGAGCAAGCGATCGAGCAGGAGCGCAGCGCCGCCCAGTCTGCCGCCGAGGCCGCCGAGCAGCGCCTGAACGAGATTGCCACCCAGGTCGAGGCCGCCGGCGAGCGCGTGCAGAGCGCCGAGCAGCACCTGATGGAGGAGGCCTCGCGCGTGCGCAGCGAGGCCGAGCGCCAGGTCGAAGCCGAGTCCGAGCGCCTCCAGGCCGAGTTCGATGCGCAGCTCCGCTCCGCTACGGAGAAGGTCCGGGCCGAGACCGAGCAGCGGATGACGGTGGAGGCCAACCGCCGCATCGCCGACCAGGCCGAGGAGTTGCGTGCGGAGACCGACCGGCGCGTCCAGGCCGCGGCGGACAGCGCCCGCTCCGAGACCGAGAAGCGCTTCCGCGCCGAGATCGAGCAGCTGACGACGACGCTGGAGAGCGAGCGGTCATCGCGGCAGGACGTGGTCAAGAAAGCGGAGCAGCTCGCCGCCAAAGCCGACGAGCGCGCGGCCGAGGCCGAGAACGCGCGCCTCGACGCCGAGGTCGATGCTCGCGCCGCCGCGGCCGTGTGGCTTCGTGGCCAGTCCCGGGGCCTGAAGCGCGACGCCGAGCGCGCCGCCCACGATCAGATCTCCGCCGCGCGCCGCGAGACGGCCGAGAAGCTGGGCGCCGAGGCCGAGCAGCGCCTGGCCGCGGAGACCGAGAGGATCGAGCGCGAGTCCGAGAAACGTGAGCATCGGGCTGTGAAGCTGGCTCGCAGCGAGGCCGACGCGGCGGCGGCGAAGCTGCTCGCCGAGCGCGAGGGCGAGCTCGCCGCCGAGCTGGAGCAGGCCGGCGGCGCGCTGCGGGCGGCCGAGCTGCAGCTGCGCGAGGCCGAGCAGCGCGCGGAGGCGGCCGAGAAGCAGCTCGGCGCGAGCGCCGCCGAGGAGCTGAAGCTGACCGAGGAGGAGCGGGAGGGCCGCTTCCGCGCGCTCGAGGAGCGCATCGGAAAGGTCACGAGCCGGGCCAGCACCGCCCAGGCCCGCGCCGCCGCGGGCGAGATCGAGCTGCCCGAGGAGGAGACGCAAGCGCCCGGCGCCGAGGTGCCACCCGTGCGCAAGATCGAAGCCGAGCCCCCACGGGAGGTAGCCACCGACGAGCGGCCCACCGACGAGCACCTCGCCGTGAAGAAGCCGCGGCGCCTGTTCGGCCGGCTCCGGCGCGCCAAGCGGCGGGCCGAGGTCGAGGCCCCGGCGGCGGCCGAGACGAAGGCCGAGGCCGAGGCGAAGCCGAAGGCCGAGACCAAGCCCGAGGCGAAGCCGAAGACGAAGGCGAAGGTCCCGAGCGGACGCACGCTCGACGCCAACAAGGCCAGCTTCGAGGAGCTTCGGGGGCTGGGCATGTCGGTCACCCAGGCGACCCGCGTGATCGCCTACCGCGAGCGCGCCGAGGGTTTCAAGACGCTCGACGACATGGACACGATCCCCGGCTTCGACAAGGACTTCCTGGACGCACTGAAGCAGAGGCTGAAGGCCTAGTCCGGCGCGAGCGCGCCGAGGTTGACGCGTGCGCCGCTGTCCCCCTCGGCCAGGACGCTGATGCCACCGCTCTCGGCCGGGACCGCGAACGAGCCCGGCTTCCCCGGTTTCAGCGCTCTGCTCTCGCCCTCGCCCCCAGCCCTCACCTCGACCACGCCGGGACGCGCCACCGAGACGAGGATGCGGCCCGCCTCGCCACCCTCGTAGTCGTCGGCGCGGATCTCCGACACCCGGGCCGGAGTGCGGACCAGCTCGAGCACCGGCCCCCGCCCCCCGGGCCGGCACCAGAACCCTCCTCCCGCGGCGATCCGCCAGGAGATCCCGTCGATTTCGAACGGCCCGAAGCAGTTGGCCATCCAGGGGGCGGGGGGCGGGCCGGGACGCCTCAGCATCGGACGCCCGGCCACGAATCCGAGAAAGGGGTACGGCACTATCCGAGCGGCCTCGAAGGTCTCGGGTAGGTCGGCATCCTGCCGGTAGTTGGCGCGCATCACCTCGTTGATCTTCCAGACGTAGTTGTCCTCCCAGCGCCCGGTCCCCCCCGCCCTGGCGAGGGGATAGACCAGGTCGAAGCGGCGATCCATCAGCGCGTCCACCAGGTGCAGGGGCTGCCGGCCCGACCAGGTCAGGCTGGTCACGTTGTCCTGCCCGGGGTAGAGATCGGCCTCGTCTTCGGCCCCGATCCCGGGGTAGGCCGGGTGGTAGATGAGGTGATCCCGGGCGAGCTCGACCAATTCGGCCGGCTGCTGGAAGATGATCGCCCGCTGCGACTTGCGGGGGACCAACACTGTCGTCTGCTCATGCAGCCAGAGGATCGTGCGTGGGCTCTCGCTCAGCGCGAAGAGGGCGACGACGATCGCCGCGGCGGCGAGCGCGCCCGTCCGCGCGTGCTGTGCAACCCCCCAGCCCAGCGCGGCCAACAGCCCCAGCGCCCAGGCGATGCCGAGAAATTGGTTGTGGGCCGCGCCGACCGCGTCGCGGAAGAAGAGGGAGGCCGGGATGTCCAGGAGGACGAAGAGCAGGAGCACGCTCCCCACCGCCCGTGCATTGGCGGGAATCGCGCTCCTCTCGCTCCGCCCCGGCCACCAACGCGGGCGCTTTCCATCCGCGAACACCACGGCCAGCCAGAAGGCGCCGGCGACAACGGCGGCGGCGGAGACCGCCTGCTGGAGGTCGCGGATGGACCGCCCCAGCGTGAATGGGTGGCCGCGATCGCCCGGAATCTCGATCACGAAGGCGGTGCTCCAGCCATCGGTGAGCACGTGAGCGAGCCCGAAGGAGGTCGCACCCAGCAGTGAAAGCCCGCCCACGAACCCGGCCCAGGTACGCCACTCGGCGGTTCCGCGAGCCGCGGCAACCGTCAGCCAGACCACGGCAGCGAGCGCCGTCACGATCACCGGCTGCTTGGTCCACCAGCCGAGGGTGAGCAGGACCACAGCTGCCACCAGGGCCGTGCGAGATCCCGATGCCACCTTCGGCACGAGCACCAGGCCGGCCAGGCTGAACGCCCACGCCAGCATGTCGGGCCGCGGGGCGAAGACACCGTTGAAGGGCACGAACTCCACGAGCCAGAAGGCGATCGCGCCCAGCCCGATCGCGCCCCCGAGGGTCGCCAGGCGGATCGGCCAGGCTCGCGCCGCCGGCCGGTAGGCAAGCCACGCCGCCAGGGCGATCAGCGCGAATTCGGCCAGGAAGGTGAGCATCTGCGGCCACCCGTCCCAGTCGACGATCAGGTCGAGCCCGCCGCCCAGCACGTTGTAGAGCGGCGTGTAGGTGAGCGGGGTGTAGCCGACGCTCGGGTCCTGATAGAGCGGTGCGCCCAGTGCCACGGCGCTGGCGTCGGCCGCGGTCCCGCTCAGGTCCGCGAAGAAGGGATGGGCCAGTGGCAGCAGGGACTTGACCGAGCCGACCAGGGCGTCGATCACCGGGAACGCGAACAGCAGGGGGGCGCCCACAACCAGCAGGGGCCACAGGTCCCCCAGCACCCGCCGGCCGCTCGCGATCATCGCGCGCACCGTACTAGAGGGACTTGGCGAGCCCCCGGGGTCAGCCGCCCACCGACGGCCAGTATCGCGCCTGGCGCTCCCGGTAGGGGGCCGCGAGCTCCTCTGGCGCCCGCCTGGCGCCACCCTCCGATAGCGCCGCCTTCAGGGTCGCCACCACCGAGGCGGCGAGTGCGCCGACCGAGTAGCCGCCCTCCAGGCAGACGACCAGCGGCGCCCCCAGCTCCCCCGCGAGGTCGCGCATGGACGCGGCCATGTCGGCGAAGGCGGCCTCGTCCAGCTCGCACTGGGCGAGCGGGTCGTCGCGGTGCGCGTCGTAGCCGGCGGAGAGGATCAGCAGGCCCGGCCGGTACTCGCGCCCGACCGGGGCGACCACGTTCTGGACGAGCGACAGCCACTGGTCCGGCCCGCTGCCCGGCGGCACCGGCAGGTTGACCGTGAAGCCCTCTCCATCGCCACGGCCGAAATCGGTGGCGGCCCCGGTGCCCGGGTAGAGCGGGCTCTGGTGGATGCTCGAGTAGAGGACCTCGGGCGACTCGTAGAAGATCGCCTCGGTGCCGTTGCCGTGGTGCACGTCCCAGTCGAGCACCAGCACCCGCTCGACCCCGTGCTCGGCGCGAGCGTGCGCTGCCGCAACCGCCGCGTTGTTGAACAGGCAGAAGCCCATCGCCTGCCCTCGCTCGGCGTGATGGCCCGGGGGCCTGGTGCCGCAGAAGGCGACGCCGCCGCCGTCGGGGACCAGCCTGTCCACCGCCCAGACCGCGGCGCCGGCCGCGTGCACCGCCGCCTCCCAGGAGCCCTCGCTTGCGATCGTGTCCATGTCGATCATGCCGCCGCCCCGCGCCGAGAGCTGCTCGATCGAGTCGATCAGCGCCTCGTCATGCACGCGCAGCAGCTGCTCGCGGTCGGCGGCGGGGGCCTCGACCAGCTCCAGGCCGAGCCAGTCGCGCTCGGACATGGCCTCTTCGATCGCAAGCACACGCCTGGCGCTCTCGGGGTGACCGCCGGTGTCGTGGCGCAGGGAGCTGGGGTGACGAACGTAGATGCCCAACGGGCGGATACCGTAGTCGGCTTGCATGGTCGCCAGTCAGCCCGATGAGCCGGACCGCGTCGCGGACGTCGTCGTCGTCGGCGGAGGCGCGGCGGGACTGCACTCGGCGCTGAAGGCCGCCGAGGCGGGCGCCGCGGTCACGGTGGTCTCGCGCAAGCAGCTCAGCGAGAGCTCCAGCTACTGGGCACAGGGCGGCTTGGCGGCGGCGATCGGTGACGACGACTCGCCCGCGACCCACGTCGCGGACACGGTCGCGGCGGGACGCGAGGCGTGCCGGCGCTCGGCCGCCGAGGTGCTGGCGAGCGAGGCGCCCGGTGTCGTAGCCGAGCTGGAGAGCCGCGGCGTCGAATTCGACCGGGACGCCACCGGCAGACTGGAGCTGGCGCTGGAAGGCGGCCACTCGCGGCGGCGGGTCGTGCACGCGGGCGGGGCCGGGACGGGCAGGCGGATCACCGAGAGGCTGGCGGCGCTGGCGGCCGCCGAGCCCCGGATCGAGGTCGCCGAGGGGGAATCGGCGCTGTCCCTTTGGAGCGGTGGCGGACGCTGCCACGGTGTGATCACGGACGCGGGTCCGGTCCAGGCTCGCGCCACCATCCTCGCCACCGGCGGCGCCGCGGCGCTGTGGGCCCGGACGACGAATCCCTGGGGGGCGATCGGCGCCGGCGCGGTGATGGCGAACGCCGCTGGGGCCGACCTTGCCGACCTGGAGCTGTGCCAGTTTCACCCCACGGCGCTGGCGGCCCCCGGCACGAAGGCGGACGGCCTGCTGGTGACCGAGGCGGTCCGCGGGGAGGGCGCGACGCTGCTCGACGCCGCGGGCGAGCGCTTCACCGACGAGCTGGCGCCGCGGGACGAGGTGACGCTGGCGATCCTCGCTCGGATGGACGCGGACGAGGCAGCTCACGTGGCGCTCGATCTGCGCGAGATCAGCTCCGAGCGCTTCCCGAACGTGTTCGAGGCGCTGGAGCGGGCCGGATTCGAGCCCCGGCAACGGCCGATCCCCGTCGCTCCGGCCTCCCACTACGTGATGGGGGGCGTCGCCACCGACCTCGAGGGTCGCTCCTCGCTGCCGGCGCTGTTTGCGGTCGGCGAGTGCGCCTGCACCGGCTTGCACGGCGCCAACCGGCTCGCCTCGAACAGCCTCACAGAATGCTTCGTGCTCGGCACCCGCGCAACCGCCGCGGCGCTCGCCGAGCCCGAGGGCACGGAGCCCCCCGAGCCCCCGCGGTGGCGCTTCCAGCCCCCGCCGGCCGCGACCCGCGAGGCGGTCTGGCGGCTCGCCGGCCCCCGCCGCCGCCGCGACCAGCTCGAGCGGCTGCTCGATGACCCCTACCCGCTGGCCCGCATGATCGCCGGCTTCGCGCTCGCGCGCGAGGAGTCGCGCGGCTCGCACATGCGGGTCGAGTTCCCCGAGCGTGACCCCGGGCTGGATGGGCAGCACCTGGTCTGCGGTGCCGGCGGCGAGCCGCGCTGGCAGCGCTGGGAATAGCTACCGCGGGTAGGAGTGGAGCTGGATAGCTACCGCGGGTAGGAGTTCCAGCGGACGACTGCCGGTTCAGAGGCGCTCGAACGTGCGCGGACTCGGCCCGAAGGCGCCAATTCGTTCACCTGCTTAATACAAGCTCAACATTACGGGGCCTCAGTTTTGGGTAGGCTCCGATTATTAGGTAGGCAAGAGTTCTGAAGCCGGGCCTCACTTGGGGGGTCGGCGGAGTCCGAGTCAATCAGGGGGCTTTTCAAGGAGGAAATGAGAGCCATGTATCGCTTCAGTCGTTCCATCTACCGCGAACTGGCACCGCGCATCGACGCCGAGGGCATCACCGAGTGCGCGACGGCGAGGCACCGCATCCTGAAGGCGTGCGAGGCGACGATGCGCCGAATGGCGTACGACGGGCGCTACTTCGCGCGCCCGGCCCGCACCCTGTTCAGCGAGGTCCGCGACGAGTTCGCGCTCGCCGACCAGGTCGGCGTCTACATGGTGATCGAGCGCTACGTAGACCTCGCGCTCGAGCACCTGGAGCGCATGCCGGACGACGTTCGGCTGGATGGCCAGCCGCGCAACTGTCACGCCAACACCCGTCAGGGCACGCCCTGCCAGCGCGAGCCGCTGCCAGGGCGCGACTACTGCCCCTCCCATAAGCACCTCGAGGAGCCCCTCGAGGTCGAGGAGATCGGCGTAGCCGCTTAGAGCTCTCCGCGTTCTAGTCCACGCGGTCACCGGCGCCCTGCAGATGCAGGGCGCCGGTCGTTGTGCAGGCCGCCGGCCCCGGCGTCCGGCGGTCATATAGTCGGCGCATGTTGCTCGGGGTCGATGTCGGTGGGACCTTCACCGACGCCGCGCTGCTCGACGGCGACCGGCTGCACACGGCGAAGGTCGCGACCACGCCGGGGGACGAGTCCCGCGGCGTGGTCGCCGCGACCGAGGCCGTGCTGGCCACGGCTGGGGCGGACGCGTCCGCGATCGAGGCTTTCACGCACGGGATGACGGTCGGGACCAACGCGCTGCTGGAGCAGCGAGGCGCCCGCACCGCCCTGATCGCCACCCGCGGCTTCGCCGACCTGCTGGACATCGGGCGCCAGAGCAGGCCCAGCCTCTACCACCCCTGCCGCGGGCGGCCCCCTGCCCTCGTCGCCCCTGAGCTGCGCCTGGAGGCGGCCGAGCGCGTCGGCCCCGACGGGGTCGTCGATGCGCTGCCCGAGGGCGAAGCCGAGCGGCTGGCGGCCGCGGTCGCCGAGGGCGGCGCCGAGTCGGTGGCGATCTGCCTGCTGTTCGCTTTCAGCGACCCCTCGCACGAGGGCCGCATCGCCCGGGCCGTCCGCGAGGCGCTGCCCGAGGTCCACGTGTCGGCCTCGCACGAGGTGCTGCCGGCCTTCCGTGAGTACGAGCGCTGCTCGACGACGGTGATCGACGCCTACCTCTCCCCCCTGCTCGGCCGCTACCTGAACGCGCTGGCGGAGGCATGCGCGCAGCGGGGCATCCCCGAGCCGCTGGTGATGCGCTCCTCGGGGGGCACCGCCACGGCGGCCGAGGCCGCGCGCTCGGGCGCCTGGAGCGTGCTCTCGGGGCCCGCGGGCGGCGCGGTCGGCGCCGGCTCACTCGCCTCCGCCGCGGGCGTCACGGAAGCGCTGGGGCTCGACATGGGCGGCACCTCCTGCGACGTCTGCGTGGTCGACGGCGGCGAGGTCAGGCGCACCGACTCCCGCGAGATCGACGGCCGCCCGATCCAGCTGCCGATGGTGGACGTGCACACGGTCGGGGCCGGAGGCGGCTCGATCGCCTGGCGGGACCCGGGGGGTGCGCTGCGCGTGGGCCCGCGCTCGGCGGGCGCCGAGCCCGGCCCGGCCTGCTACGGGCGCGGCGGCACCGACCCGACCGTCACCGACGCCAACCTGCTGCTCGGCTACCTGGCCCCGGACTCGGCGCTGGCCGGCGGCGTCGCCCTGGACGGGGACGCGGCCGCGCGCGCGGTCGACGGGCTGGCCGGGGAGCTCGGGCTGGCCGCGATCGACTGCGCGGAGGGGATCGCCCGGGTCGCGAACCAGGAGATGATCCGCGCGCTGCGGGTGATGACGGTCGAGCGCGGCATCGACCCGCGCCGCTTCGCGCTCCTGCCCTTCGGCGGCGCCGGCCCGATGCACGCGGCGGCGCTGGCCGAGGAGCTCGAGATCTCGCGCCTGCTGTGCCCCCGCGCCAGCGGGGTGCTGTCTGCCCTCGGGCTGATTGCGGCGGGCCGGCGACACGACACCGCGCGCACGGTGCTGCTTCGAGGCAATGAGCTCACGACCGAGCGGGTCGAAGCTCTGGTCGAGGAGCTGGCTCAGAACGCCCGGGCGGGCCTGAACGGAGCGCAGCTGGAGATCGTCTACGAGCTTCGCTACCGCGGACAGTCGTTCTCGCTGCCGATCCCAGGACGGCCGGGAGCCCCCGTGGGGGAGCTGGGCGAGGCCTTCGCCCGCGAGCACGAGGCGCGCTACGGCTATCGGGATCCCGACGGGGAGCTGGAGCTGGTGGGGGTGCGAGTCGCGGCCGCCCTCCCCGGCCCGGAGCCCCGTCCGTCGGCGGCTGCGGGCGGCGGGCTGACCGAGGGCTCGAGGCCTGCTCGGTTCGGCGGCGAGTGGGTCGATACCCGCGTGCTGCGGGGCGAGCCCGCTGCCGGCACGAAAGCGCGCGGTCCCTGCGTGTTCGAGCTTCCGGAGGCGACCCTGGTGCTGCCGCCGGGGTGGGCCGCGAGCGTGGACGAGGCCGGGACGATCGCCGCGGGGCGCGGCTCATGAGCATCGATCCCGTCACGCTGCAGGTGCTGGCCGGCGGGCTGCATGCCACCTGCGAGGAGATGGGCGCGGTGCTGATCCGCAGCGCGCACTCGTCGAACATCAAGGAGCGCCACGACTGCTCGACCGCGCTCTTCGACGGCTCCGGCGAGCTGATCATGCAGGCCGAGCACATCCCGGTCCACCTGGGCTCCATGCCCGCCGCCGTTGCCGCGATCGTGGACGAGCCCCAGGCCGAGGGCGAGCTCTGGATCCTCAACGATCCCTACCGGGGCGGCACCCACCTCCCCGACGTCACCCTGATCTCGCCGATCTTCCTCGAGGGCGGGCTGATCGGGTTCGCCGCCAGCCGCGCGCACCACGCCGACATCGGCGGGCCGACGCCGGGCGGGATGCCCGCCTTCAGCAGGCACCTGGACGAGGAGGGCGTCGTGATCCCACCGACCAGGGCCGACGACGCTGTCCTGCGCGGCCTCGCCGAGCGCATGCGCAACCCCGAGCAGCGCCTGGCCGACTTCCGCGCCCAACGAGCCGCGAACCTGACCGGGATCAAGCGCGTTCGCGAGCTCTGCGAGCGCCACGGGCCCGAGCGCCTGCTGTCGGGCATGCCGGCGATCCTCGACTACGCCGAGCGCCGCACCCGCGCCGCGCTCGCGGCGCTGCCCGACGGCGAGGGCAGGGCGAGCGACCGGCTTGAGCCGACCGGGGGCGACGAGATCGTCCTCCGGGTCCGCGCGACCGTCAGCGGCGAGTCGCTGCGCCTCGACTTCGACGGGACCGACGGACAGGTCGAGGGCAACCTCAACTGCCCACTATCGGTCACCCAGGCCGCGTGCGCCTATGCCGTGCGGGTCGTCTGCGACCCCGACGCCCCGCCCTCGGCCGGCGCCTGGCGCCCCGTCGAGGTCAGCGCGCCCGAGGGCTCGCTGCTGAACGCTCGCCCGCCCGCCGCAGTCACCGCGGGCAACGTCGAGACCTCCAGCCGCGTCGCCGACCTGGTGATCGAGGCGCTGGCGGCGTTCAAGCCGGTTCCCGCGCAGGGGCAGGGGACGATGAACAACTTCACCCTCGCCGGCGAGGACTGGACCTACTACGAGACGATCTGCGGCGGCCAGGGCGCCTGCCCCGACGCCGACGGCCCCGACGCCGTGCACGTGGCGATGTCGAACACCCTCAACACCCCGGTCGAGGCCCTGGAGGCGGAGTTCCCCGTGCGGGTCCGCGAGCTGTCGCTCAGGCGCGGCAGCGGCGGCGCGGGGCGCCACCGGGGCGGGGACGGGATCGTGCGCGAGGTCGAGGCGCTGGAGCCGATGCGCTACACGCTGATCTCGGAGCGGCGGCGCCACGCGCCCGCCGGCCGCGAGGGCGGCGAGGACGGGCGCCGCGGCCGAGACGCCCGGAACGGCGAGCCGATCCCCGCGAAGACCGAGGGGGAGCTGCAAACCGGCGACCGGATCAGGATCGAGACACCCGGGGGCGGCGGCTACGGCGCAGCGACGACTGGCTGATCAACCAAACAAGAAACCGCAGCAGGATGGGCTTTTCGGTGCTTACAGGTAAGCGGTATCGCTTGTGGCAAGGTGGTACAAGGGTTGCGGAAGCGGGTCCCGTCCTCTAAGATGCACGCTTCGCAAGGGGGCTCCGGTGCCGATCCCGGCGTCCCGCCCCCGCTCCCCGAACCAGAACCGACCCTGATCCATTAATGCCAATCGCCTTTAAGGAATGGGCAGTGACCGTGCGGGCGCTGTCAGAGGGCGAGCAGCTGCTCGCGCTGCGCAAGGGCGGCATTCGCGAGGAGAACAAGCACTTCGAGGTCGAGCACGAGCAGTTCTTCCTCTACCCCACCTTCGACCACCAGCGCAACGACCTCGTACGCGAGTCACACCACCCCGAGCTGCGTCGCGCGCTCGAGGAGGGCGTCTGGCCCGACGAGGAGCCGCCGCCCCGCGCCCTGATCCAGGACGGAGGCATCCCCCAGCCCGACCGCGTCCGCATTCGCGCCTGGGCGGAGGTGACGGACCACTTCACGACCGAGGACCACCGGCTGGTGGACGAGCTCAGCCCCTTCCACATCTGGACCTCGGACTACGCGCAGAAGCGCCTCGCGTGGAAGCGCCGGCACCCGCTGCACGTGCTGCTGCTGCGGGTGCACCGCATCCCGCGCCCGGTCACGGTGCGCGTCAAGGACGAGCACCAAGGTTGCCGTTCCTGGGTCGAGATCGACCGCGACCTGCCCTTTGAGGGCACGCCGGTGATGGCCGACCAGGAGTTCGACCGGGCCGCCGCCGCGATTCGCGAGATCTGCCAGGGCGAGCTCGTCCCTGCCTAGGTTCGGGCCACTGCGAGTAGCCTGGATCCAGGCTGATGGCCTGGACCGAGACCGACTCACTCAGCTTTACGGCTAGGCACGACGACGCCGACACCGGATGCGCGCAGCGGGTCCTCGACCGGCTGGAGGAGCTGCGCCTGCGCCTTGAGGAGCGCTTCGACGAGGTGCCCGGCGACGTCACCGTCGTCATCCACGACAATCCCGCCTGGCTCTCGGCCGCGCATCCCCTGTTGCCCGCCGTGCGCTGGGCGGCCGCCCCGGCAGGGCGCCGCTACCTGGCGGGTTGGCCGATGCTGGGCGAGATCCACCTGCTCTCGGACGAGTGGATGGAGCGGCGCGCCGGGGGCGAGGACTCCGCCCGGGCGCTGCTGGGCACCGCCGAGCGCGTCTATTGCCAGCTGGTGCTGGCGGCCAACAACGACCGGCTGCCGCCGATGTGGACGCCCCGGCGCTTCCTCACCTACCTGCGCTGGGCCTGGCTGTACGAGGGCGCGGCCCAGTATTTCTCCGGACAGGTCTCGCTCTACCGCCCGGCCGTGATCACCCGGCTGCGCGAGGGCGAGCGCCCCCGGTTCCCGCCGTCGCGCCGCGACGCCGTCATCCTCGGGGGCACGGTCTTCGACCTGCTCGACCGCCACCGCGGCCCCGAAGCGTGCTCGATGCTGGCGGCGCGCACGCGCAGGGAGGGCGCCGAGTCGAGCCTGGAGATGGCCTTCGAGGCCCGCATCGGCGAGATCGAGCGCGGCTGGCGCCGGCACCTGGACGAGATCGTCTATCCGCAGGGAAACGAGCCCGGCGCCGACCCGCTGATCGACACGGGCGAGCGGCCCTCGCCGCTGGACGAGGAAGGCCGGCCGCGGATCGGCGAGGAGCGGCCCTCGCCGCTGCGCCTACCGAGGGAGGAGCCCGTCGACCTCCACAACCTGGAGCTGGAGACCGACGACAGGGTTGACTTCGACCCCGACTTCGAGGATCCGTTCGAGGGCGAGCCGAGGATCAGGCGCGGGAGCGGGCTCAGGAGCCCCACCGGCTCCGAGCTCGGCCCGCCGCCGGACCTGGATTTCGGGTCGGCACCGGAGTTCGGCTTCGAGAACCTAGGCGGCGACCTGGTAGAGGACCCAGACGAGCGCCAGCGCGAGCGCAAAGGCGATCGCGATCCCCAGCGCGAGCCGCGCCGGGGATCCGATTCCGGGCATTGAGCCCGGCTCGGCCTCGACCGTCAGCAGCTCGGCCTCGCTGAGCAGCCGCCGCGCCTGCTCGTAGCCGGACTCGGGCACCAGCACGTCGCGGGGCCCAGCTGCGAGGAAGTCTGGGACGTCGAAGCCCCGCGTGCGGCGCAGGATCGAGGGGATGCCCTGGTCGAGCAGGATCCCCTGGATCAGCTCCGAATCGGCCAGGTTGCGGCCGCCGGTGACCCTGACCAGCTCCCCGCGCGCGTACTGGGGGCGTATCTTCCGCGCCTTCTCGTGCGCGTCGGTGATCGGCTGCTGCTCTCGGGTGCCGGCGTAGACGAGCGGCATTCCGCATTCCCGGCAGAAGCGCTCGCCGCCCGCGTGGGTGAGCGCGCAGCGCGGGCACGTCAGCGGCCCGGCGTCTCGGGGCTCGGGACGCTGCCGCTCACTCGATCTCGAGCTCGACCTCGACCACCTCGGCGGCCTCGGTGATGTCGAAGCCGCGCAGCGGCTCCTCGCCCTCGGCCAGCGACGCGATCAGGTAGATCGTGCCCGGCCAGGCCAGCGCCCGCTCGGTCTGGCCGTCCTTGCTCCACTCCCAGAAAGCCAGGTTGATGTCGGTCTGCGAGGGATAGGCGGGGCTCGCGGTGTGCGAGTGATAGATCGCCACGAGGTCCTCCCCCTTCTCCTCGATCTGCTTGCGGACGTCGAACACCTCCTGGTCAGCGATGCGGTAGCGCAGTGGGCTCGCCTCCGCGTTGCGGGCCCGGTAGAGCGTCGTCGCCGCGCCGTCCCGGCCGCCGATCAACCCGCAGCACTCGTTCGGCGCGTCCTCGCGGGCGTGCTCCAGCAGCCCCTTGTAGATCTGCTTCGGGATCCGCACGCGAGGGACGTCGGCGCCGTCCACTACCACCAGACGGTGGAGTCGATCCCCTCCAGCTCCTCGATCGGCTTCGTGTAGACGCCCGAGGAGAGGTACTTCCAGCCGTCGTCGGGGACCAGGAAGACGACGTTGCCCTCGTCGAGCTCGCCGGCGATGCGGTCGGCGACGTAGGCGATCGCCCCCGAGGAGACGCCGGCGAACAGGCCCTCCTCGTCGCAGCAGCTTCTGGGTCCAGACGATCGCGTCGCGGTTGGAGACCATGATCTTGCGGTCGAGCAGCGCGAGGTCGATGATCGGCGGGATGAAGCCGTCGTCGAGCGAGCGCAGGCCCTGGACGAGCTCGCCCTGCATCGGCTCGGCGGCGACGATCTTGGTCTCGGGGTCGTCCTCCTTGAGGCGGCGGCCGTTGCCCATCAGCGTGCCGCCGGTGCCGAGGCCGCCGACGAAGGCGGCGACCTCGTCGAGCTCCTCGAGGATCTCGGGCGCGGTGCCGTCGTAGTGGGCCCGCGGGTTCGCCTCGTTGCCGTACTGGTAGGGCATGTAGTACGAGGAGTCGGCCTCCGCCATCTCGAGCGCCAGCTCGACGGCGCCGTTGGAGCCCTTGGCGCCCTCGGAGTAGACGATCTCGGCGCCGTACATGCGCAGCAGCTGGGTGCGCTCCTCGGTGACGTTGTCGGGCATCACGACCTTCAGCGGGTAGCCCTTGCGGCGGCAGATCATCGCCAGCGAGATGCCGGTGTTGCCGGAGGTCGGCTCGAGGATCGTCTGGCCCGGGCTCGATCGCGCCCTCGCTCCTCGGCGTCCTCGATCATCGACTTCGCGACGCGGTCCTTGACCGAGCCGGTCGGGTTGTGCCCCTCGAGCTTGGCCCAGATGCGCACGCCCGGCTTCGGCGAGAGGCGCGGCAGCTCGACCAGCGGCGTGTTGCCGATCGACTCGAGGACGTTCTCGAAGCGCCCGCCGCAGGGGCGGTTGAGCAGTGGCTCGTCCAGCATCGCTCAGATATCTTCAGAAAGTGTAGTAAGGCGACGGCATGCGCACGCTCGGCGTGCGGGCGGATATGTTCGCCGCCTGGTCTTCGTTCAACTGCTCGAACGAGAGGAATCATGAGATGAGAACACGCCTCTTGGCACTGCTGGCCGCTTTCGCGCTCGTGCTCGCCGCCGGATTCGCGGCCGGCTGCGGCGACGACGACGACGATGGCGGCGGCGACGGTGGTGGCGGCGGCGCCGACCTCGGCCCGATCAAGAGGGTGAACTGCTCGGTCGGCACCGACACGCCCTATCCGCCCTTCGAGATCGGGCAGCCGCCCGACTTCTCGGGCTTCGACATCGAGGTGATGGACGCGATCGCCGAGGAGCTCGGCCTCGAGGTCGACCTACCAGGACACCGGCGTTCGACACGATCTTCCGCGACACGGCCAACGGCCAGTTCGACACCGCGGCCGCGGCGACGACGATCACGCCGGAGCGCGAGCAGAACGGTCGACTTCTCCGATCCGTACTACGAGGCCGACGCAGGCGCTGCTGGTGGCGGAGGACGACTCCGACATCGCCACCGATCGACTGACCTCGGCGGCAAGATCGTCGGCGCCCAGGACGGCACCACCGGCGAGACCTACGCGAACGACAAGACCGACGCGCCGAGGTCCGCGGGTTCCCCGAGGGCACCGACGCGATCACCGCGCTGGCCACCGGGCAGGTCGACGCGGTGATCATCGACCTGCCGGTCGGCCGGCGACGCGGTCGAGAAGCAGGGCGGCGTCGAGGTCGTCGAGGAGATCCCGACCGAGCGAGCTGTACGGGTTCGCGGTCGCCGAAGGACAACACGGCGCTGCTCGACGCGATGAACGAGGCGCTGGCGACGCTCAAGGACGACGGCACCCTGACCGAGCTCTACCAGCAGTACTTCCAGACGGACCCGCCCGAGTCGGTGCTGGAGGGGACGACGGAGCCGGCCGCCGGCTGAGCCGCAGTCGGACGAGCGACTGACGCGATCGGAAGGGGCGCCGGCGGGCGCCCCTTCTCGTTCGCGCGCACGGCCTAGCGCTCGAGCCGCGCCAGAGGAGAGGCTGACGCGCATGGACTTCATCTTCGAGTACTACTTCGACTTCAGCCTCATGGGCGACGAGCTTCGGCCGCGTCCTCGACGGGCTTCTGTCATCACGCTCTAGCTCTCGGTCGTCTGCCGGGATCCTCTCGCTGATCTGGGGCCTGGTCCTCGCCGTGCTGCGCCAGCTGCCGGGCCGCGCCCTGGCGCCGGTCCGCTGGCTGACGATCGCCTACATCGACGCCTTCCGCGGCATCCCGCTGCTGCTGGTCCTGTTCCTGGTCTCGGGCTTCCTCGCGCCGCACAGGCCGACGGCACGATCCCGCGCGAGATCGGGCTCCCGACCTGGTTCGGCCAGCCTCGACCGTTCTGGTACGGCGTGATCGCGCTGACGATCACCTACGGCGCCTACATGGCCGAGGTCTACCGGGCCGGGATCGAGGCGGTGCCGCACGGGCCAGATGGAGGCGGCGCGCTCGCTCGGGATGAGCCACGGCCAGTCGATGCGCTACGTGATCGTCCCGCAGGCGGTGCGCAAGGTGATCCCGCCGCTGCTCAACGACTTCATCGCGCTGATGAAGGACACCTCGCTCGTCAGCGTCATCGGCCGATCGAGGTCGTCCAGGCCGGGCAGCGACGTCCAGTCGGAGTCCTTCAACAGCTCGGCGCTGGTCCTCGGAGCGCTCCTGTTCCTGATCGTGACGATCCCGCTCGCGCGGCTGGTCGACTGGCTGATCGCGCGCCAGCAGCGCGCACCGCGCGCGGCGGAGGCGGCGGCGACGGCCGAGCCGGCGCCCGGCGGCGCGGCCGGCACCGGGCAGACCGGAGGGCCGGTCTGATGGCCGACGACGCGATGCTGCAGCTGGAGGGCGTCCAGAAGCGCTTCGGCGACCTGCAGGTGCTGCGCGGCGTCGACCTCGAGATCGGCAAGGGCCAGGTCGTCTGCGTGCTCGGGCCCAGCGGCTCGGGCAAGTGCACGCTGCTGCGCTGCATCAACCTGCTCGAGCCGCCCGAGCAGGGCGCGATCCTGCTCGAGGGCAAGGAGATCCACGGGCGAGGCGGCGACGGCAGAGGCGAGCTCGACTTCGTCCGCCGCCGCGTCGGGATGGTCTTCCAGCAGTTCAACCTGTTCCCGCACAAGACGCGCGCTCGAGAACGTCGACGATCGCGCAGGAGAAGGTCCTCGGCCGCGCAAGCGACGAGGCCGAGCGAGAAGGCGACGGCGCTGCTCGAGCGGGTCGGCCTCGCCGACAAGATCGACGAGTACCCCGACCGCCTCTCCGGCGGCCAGCAGCAGCGCGTCGCGATCGCCCGCGCGCTGGCGATGGACCCGCACGTGATGCTGTTCGACGAGGTCACCAGCGCGCTCGACCCCGAGCTGGTCAAGGAGGTGCTCGACGTGATGCGCGAGCTCGCCGCGGAGGGGATGACGATGATCGTCGTCACCCACGAGATGGGCTTCGCCCGCGACGTCGGCGACCAGGTCGTCTTCATGGACGAGGGCGTGGTCGTCGAGCAGGGCCCGCCCGAAGGCCGTGCTCGACAACCCGACGCACGAGCGCACCAAGCGCTTCCTCGGGCTGGTGCTCGAGCACTGAGGTGCTCGCAGGGCGGGCGGCACGCTTCTCCCGCTCGGGACTGTTCGGCATGAGCGCGGCAGACGGACTGTGTCCCGTGGTCTTCGGCCGCGGTCCTCCGCCGAGTCTCGCTCGGCGGACACGGCTACGATGCCACGCAGGAAGGTCGGGGCTGGCTCGCGGATACCATTGATGGCGATGGAGGGAGCTGCAGCGGATGCTGACGTACCCGGATCCGCTCCAGCTCGCATACCAGCTTCAAGAGATCGTCGAATCGAGGGTCTAGGTCAAGCACGGCGTCCGGGTACGGGAGGGGGACATCGTCCTGGACGTAGGGGCCAATGTCGGCGTCGCGGGGGCCTTCTTCGCCGGGGAGTGCGGCGCCGGCCTCGTTCACAGCTTCGAGCCGGTGCAGCCGATCTTCGAGGTGCTCGAGCGGAACCTGCGCCAGTTCGCGGCGTGCATCCCGCACCGCTACGGGCTCGGCTCCAGCAGCGGGCGGCGCGACGATCACCTACTACCCTCGCAACTGGGAGATCTCGAGGCTCTACGCGGACCGGAGGCCGAGCGAGCAGTGGTGCGGCGGGCGCTGCTGAACCTCGGCGGATCCGAGCAGGACGCGGAAGCGCAACTCGAGGGCAGATTCCGAGACCGAGGCCGCCGAGTGCGAGCTCAGGACCGCTGTCCGAGGTGCTCCGTGAAGAGTCGCATCGAGGCCGTGGACCTGCTCAAGATCGACGTGGAGAAGGCGGAGCTGGACGTCCTCGCGGGAATCGAGGAGGCGGATTGGCCCCGATTCCGTCAGTCGTCATCGAGCTGCACCTGCCCCCATCCGGCGGGAGCAGGCGGCCGAAGGTCCTTGGTTCAGCACGGCTTCAATGTCACCATCGACCAGGACCCGACCATGGCGGCGACCGGGATCCAGATGCTCTATGCGATCCGCCCTTCGGGCGCGCTTAGGATTTCGTTGCGAGCGTGAAACTGCTCGAGATCCCCAAGGTTCACGATCGGTCCGAGCCGCCGCTCGGGCGGTTCTGGGAGCCGATCCGGACCGACAGGGCCCATCGCAGGAGGCTCCGCAAGCTGGGTGCCGCCAAGCGCCGCGCCGTGGTCACGATGGTCCACAACGAGCCCGTGTTTCTGCCGATCTGGCTCCGCTACTACTCGCGGTTCTTCGCGCCCGAGGACATCTACGTGCTCGACAACGACACGACCGACGGCTCGACCGAGGAAGAGGGCTTCGTTCGTGTGCGGGTCCGCATCAGACTCCGTCGACCACTCCTGGATGGCCGAGACCGTCAGAGGCTTCAGCACGAGCTGATCGAGGGCTACGACGTCGTGCTCGCAACCGACGTGGACGAGATCGTCTCGCCGACTCCGGAGCGGGGCACCCTCGGAGTACATCGACGAGTTCGACGAGTGGTTCGTGAACTGCATCGGCTACGAGATCCTGCATCTGGCCGACCGGGAGGCGCCTTACGACCCGTCCTGCCCGATACTCGATCAGCGGGGCCACTGGTTCGCGAACGGCGGCTACAACAAGCCGGCGCTCGCGAGCGGCCCGATGGAGTGGGTCCCGGCTTTCCATCACCGAGTCGACGGGCAGGTCAACTACGACCCGTACCTGTGCCTGATCCACCTGCACCGGATGGACCTCGAGGTCTGCCGGGAACGGCATGGGGTCCGCGCGGACCGTCGCCTGGGGCGAGCGGGACCTCGACGAGGGGTGGGCCGCCCACAACCGGGCAGTCGAGGAGGGCGAGTTCGAGTAGTGGTTCTATGCGGACTTCGGCTTCGAAGAAGAGGGGGCCCGGATCGTGCTCGAGCGGATCCCGGAGGCCTGGAGGGGACTCTTCTGAGCGCGCCCGACCCACGTCGAAGCCCGCCCAGGGTGGCTGGCGCGCGGCCGCGGCATGCGCGCCGGCTTCGCCGCGTGGCGGATCCCGTCCGCTTCCCGGAGGCCACCGGTCCCCTTGAGCATTGGCAGCGGGTGCCGTTGAACGGGGACGTCAACGCGTTCCTCGACTCGATCGGCGCGGAGAGCCTGAGCTGCGCCGAGATCAGCGGTGACACGCACGCCGGGCGGGCCTGGAGGGGTTCAGAGCCTGATGTACCCCGAGTTCGACCTGCTCGACCCGGGCGGGGAGGTCGGGGGTTCGACGTGGTGATCTGCGAGCAGGTGCTGGAACACGTCGAGGACCCCTGGCGCGCGGCGGAGAACCTCAGGGAACTCTGCGCACCGGGCGGCCGGGTGATCGTCTCCACGCCTTTCCTGGTGCGCGTTCACGAGGTGCCGCTCTTCGGAATGAAGGACTACTGGCGGTTCACCCCGAGAGGCCTTCGCGCGCTGCTAGAGCACGCGGGGCTCGAAGTCGACGACGTTCGCTCATGGGGCAACCGCGACTGCGTGGCGGGCAACTTCGACCGCTGGCCCGCGTTCCGCTGGTGGCATTCCCTGCGGGACGAGCCCGACCTGCCGGTGCAGGTGTGGGCGTTCGCGCGCCGGCCCGGGTGAGGGCGCCGGGCTCAGGGCCTCGCTGGAGATCGGCCCCCCGGTCGAGGCGGCGGTCGGCCGGGGCGCCGCCTTCGCGATCGCGGGCCGGTGCCACCACCCCGACGCCCGGATTGCCGCGCTGGAGGTGGAGGTCGGGGCGCCCGCTCGGCGCTCGCTCGCCACCGTTGCCGCGCCGCGACCGCTGGCTGAACGAGCCGGGCGGCAGCGCGGCCCGGGCGCGCGCCTACCGCAGCGGCTTCGCCGGGGCGGCGCTGGTCCCGGAGGGCTCCGCGCCCGGCCCCGCCGAGGTCAGCCTGGTTGCGCACCTCGCTTAGGCCGCGAGGAGCGCTTCGCGTCGGCGAGGTCCGGCTCGAGCCGGCGCTCGCCGAGCCGCCACCGCGCCGGTCCCCCGCTTCCCATCCGGCGCATCGGGCCCCGGGTGGCGGTATGCATGGCGAGCTTCGACCCCCCGCCGGAGTTTCAGGGTGCAGCTCGACTCGATCCGCGAGCAGAGCCACGCAACTGGGTCTGCGTGATCAGCGATGACGGCTCGCGACCCGAGATCGCCGAGCGCCTCGAACGCGGAGGTCCGCGGCGACGAGCGCTTCTCGCTGGTGCGTGGTGAGCGCCGCGGCTTCTACAGCAATTTCGAGCGAGCGCTGGCGCTGGCGCCCGAGTGCGACTACGTTGCCCTCTCTGACCAGGACGACCGCTGGCGACCGGACAAGCTCGAGCGCCTGTTGGCCGGCATCGGTGGCGCCGAGCTCGCCTACAGCGACGCCCGCATCGTTCGCCCCGACGGGGCCGTGATCGAGCCCTCCTACTGGTCCGTCCGCGCGCCAACCACGCCGATCTGGCCTCGCTGCTCCTCGCGAACTCGGTCACCGGCGCGGCCACGCTTTTCCGACGCGAGCTGCTGGAGGATGCCCTGCCCTTTCCCCCGGCTCACGCCGCGCCCTTTCACGACCACTGGCTGGCGCTGGTCGCCCTGGCGCGGGGAGGATCGCCTACGTCGACGAGCCTCTCTACGACTACGTGCAGCACGGCGACGCGGTCATCGGGCACGCGGAGGCGAACCGGCCTCCGCGACCGACTGAGCTACCTCGCCCGGAAGGCCGGGGGGTGGCGGAAGCCCGGGAGATCCACTACTACGACTGGCTCCAGCTCCAGATCATGGCCCACACGCTCCAGCTCCGGTGCGGGCCGCGATGCCCGCCGACAAGCGGCGTCGACGTGGCTGCTCGCCGCCGGCGGAACCGGGCTGCGCTGCCTGGCTGCTCGGCCGCTGGGCCCGCCGCCTGAGGGGACGCAAGGAGACCCTCGACCGCGAGCTCTACTTCGCTTCGGGCTCGGCGGCGCCCTCGAGAGCTCGCAGGCCTCGTGTTGCGGAGACCCGCCCCCTGGGTGGCGGACGCCGCAGTGCCGCCCCGGCCCGAGCCACCTCACAGCTCCTCGGCGACCCGCGGAGCCGACCGGTTGAAGTACCACCGTCGGTCACGCCACGCGCGACCGATCCCCCGGCGGCGAGCACGGGCGCCGAACCGCCCGCCGCTTCGACGGCGCCGGGTGCGCTCGGGTCGATGATCAGCTTGCGCGCTTCGATGAACAGGGGGGTCAGCGGGTTCAACGCGAGCAGATCGCGGTACTGCTCGGGCACGAACTCGAATGGGTAGAGCATGGGCGTTCCGTAGAAGAGCGCGGTCGCGAGCACGCCCCAGATGATCGCCACGTCCCGGAACCGCACGTAGAGGCTGGACAGGAGCACCGAAACGGCGCCGTGATCACGAACAGGATCGCGACGATGGCGGGGACCGAGCCAGGTCCAGCGCGGATCGACGCCGTAGGCGAGCAGGAAGCCGAAGACGGCCACCATGTTCACGCCGAGGTTGAAGAGGCCGTCAGGACGTTCGAAAGGGGGATCACCAGGCGAGGGAACTGGGTCTTGCGCACGATGTCCTCCTGGGAGACCACCGAGGTGACCGCCTGCGACGTCGCCTCCTGGAAGAACGCGAACAGGACGATGTTGAAAAGCAGCAGGACCGGATAGTTCGGGACGTCGGATCCGATGCGGAAGATCTGTGTGAAGACGAACAGCAGCACCGCGAACAAGAGCAGCGGGCGCAGGAGCGACCACCGTAGCCCAGCACTGTCCCGAAGTAGGTCCTCTTGAACTCGGTGACCGAGATCAGGTAGAGCAGGTCGAAGAACCGGCCCGCCGCCGCCGGTGGCGGAGGGCCCGCGATCTCGCGCAGCTCGCCCCGCGCCCGGGGGGCTCAACCGTCCGCGCCCCTGCGGCCTGGGCGGTGGCCGCCACCACGTCCCGGTCCCCCTGATCGTGTACCCGGGCGCTCCCGTATACCACGAACTCGACCAGCTCCAGCGCCTGCAGGTGCGAGGTCCCCGAGCTCCCCCGTGGGCGCGACCCAGCAGCTCAGCTCGTAGCGGCCCGGGCCAGGGGATTCCATCGTCCCGCCGATCACGCATCGCTGCCCGGCCCGCGCTGCCGTGGCTCTCCCTCCCCGGAAGTGAAGCGGGGCGTGCTCGAGCACCGGGATCCCGTCGTCATCGGTGCAGATGCAGGTTGAAGAGGGGCTCGGCGAGGTCGCGCCGGGCCTCCAGCACTGCCTCGATCCTGATCGGCTCCCCCTCCTCCACGTTCTCGACCGGTCCGCCTGCGCTCGCCAGCCAGCATCGATTACCCGGCGTGCAGGTCGGGAACGCCGAGCGGCCCGCCTTCGCGGGATCCCGGGCGGTGCGGGCCGAAGTTGATCCGCAGGTACTCGCGGCCCGCCTCCTCGGGATCACCGAGTCAGCTGACGCCCGCTCGAGCAGCATCGCCCGGTGGCAGTACCGCTGCACGGAGCCCATGTCGTGGGTGACGAGGACGACCGTCCGGGCGCCGTCCCGCATCTCGGCGAACACGTCGCGCACTTCTGCTGGAACGCGGCATCGCCGACGGCGAGCACCTCGTCGATCAGCAGGATCTCCGCCTCGGACTGGATCATCACGGCGAAGGCGAGCCGCACCAGCATCCCCGAGGAGTAGTTCTTCAGCTTCAGGTCGGCGAACTCCTCGAGCTCGGCGAAGTCCAGGACCGCGTCGAGCCGCCCGCGCGCCTCCCGCCGCGAGAGCCCCATCATCACCCCGTTCAACACGACGTTCTCGCGCGCGGTCAGCTCGGGGTTGAAGCCGACGCCCAGCTCGATGAACGGCGCGACCCGCCCGGCATCCGGATCGATCCGGCGTCGGCTCGGTAGATGCTCGCCAGGAGCTTCAGCAGCGTGCTCTTGCCCGAGCCGTTGCGGCCGACGATGCCGAAGAACTCGCCCTGGCGGACGTCGAAGGCTGACATCCTGGAGCGCGCGCAGCTTGCGGTATCGTGACCGGGTGAAGGGATGGACCGCCCGCTCCTTCAGCGAATCGATGCGGCGAGTCGGGATGCGAAAGGTCTTCGAGACGTTGCGGGCCTCGATCGTGGCGGGCTCGTTCGCGTTGGATTGACGCGTGCTGCGCTCTGATCTGCGTGTGTGACGGTCCCGGAGGTGGCCATTCGGATGCAGCCAGGCACCGAGGGCCGGCGACCGTAGGCTAGCCAGGCCCTCCACGGCGGCCCCCGCCCGCCAACTGGAGTGAGCCGGCGGGCGCGGCAGAGCCTGCCGGGTTGGGCGGCCGTGGACTCCGGGTGGACCGCCGCGGCGCGCCCCAATCAGTTTCTCCGATCCCCCGGACCGGCGCGCGCCCCAGAGCAAGCCGGTGAGGAGCACCCACTCATATCCGCGCGTCTCGTCTCGCCGGGCGACCGCGGGCGCAGGGTGCGCATAGCGAGCCGGACCAGGGGATGAGGCTGCGGTCGGCCTCTCATCCGCGCCACGGCCCTGCACCCCGGCGGTCGCGCGGCCCCCGGCCCCGGCGGGGTCTGGGCGAAACCCCGCCGCGGCACGAACGCGTAGAAGTAGCGCCCTCGCCAGCGCACGCTCCAGCGTTCCGCCCGGCCGACCGGCGCCCGGCCTTCTTCGCCGCTTCCGCTTCCGCCGCGGCCGTAGAGGGCGGCCCCGGGATGCTGGACGTAGTCGTAGAGAGGACGCTCGACGCACGCGATGGGACCGAGCGCCATCGCCACCGTCGCCAGCCAGTGGTCGTGGAACTGCCAGCCCGGAAGTTGTGGGAACGGCATGGCGTGGTCGGCCACGTCCGCGCCGCATCGAGCCGCCGCGCCCGGGATGGTGTTGTCGATCAGCATGACGAGGCCGCGTTCGGTTGATGCGCCTGTCGGGCCACTCGCCCGGCACCACCGGGCGCCCGGCGGGATCGGTGAGCCGGGCCCGGCTGTAGGCGAGCGGAGGAGACCCGATCGCCGCCCGCAGCGTCGCCAGCTTCTCGGGATACCAGAAATCGTCCTGGTCGCAGAGCGCGAGCAGCCCCCCCGCTTCGGGGGCGAGTCGTAGCGCTCGCTCGAAGTTGCGGTAGAAGCCGAGCCGGCGATCCGAGCGCGTCACGGCGAACCGCGGATCGTCGCCCACCTCGGACTCGTTCAGCTCGTATCGCTCAGCAGAAGAGCAGTCGTCGCTGATCAGGCAGACCCAGCTTTGTCGCTCTGGCGCCGGAGTGAGTCCAGCTGGCGCCGCAGGAGTTCGGGGTCCGGCTCGTAGGTGGCCATGCAAACGGCGATGAGCGCTCCGGGCGACTCGGGCTGTACGGCGGGGCACACGGGAGGCTGCTCAACCGCGATCTCGCCGAGCTTCGCCGTGGCGTTGGCGCCGGACGCAAACCTGACGCGAACCTCCAGGATGACTGGGCCCCTGCCTCGAGGCAGCAGAGGCAGGGCGGCCCAGAAGCGGACCGCGTTCCGATCGCGCCCGCCGATTGGGAGCTCGCGGTCAGGTCGTCGGGCGGCGCCGTCCACGAGCAGCTCGACGCCGTCGATGGGCTCGCCGGCGGCAGCGGTGCCGCAACAGAAGACGCGGGTGGTCTGGCCGGGCCAGATCCCCTCGGGAAGCCGAAAGTCCAGCTCGGCGCGAAGCCCCACATCAACCTCTGACCCGCTCAGCCGCTCGCCCACCGCGCCAAGGCTACTCAGGCCGGATCGCCGCTCGGCATCGGGGCCGCTATTTTTTGGCGCCTGTCAGAGCGAGCAGGAGACTGAGTGACGAGCGACCGAGCTAACGCCGCCGAGCCCGAACGCCCGGCGCCAGGCTTCACGCAGGAGGAATGGGTCCGAGGACAGCTCGAGCATGGCAGCGATCGAGAGATCGCCGCCCGGGGTCCGGGCCGCGACACGGAGGAGCTGCGCCGTGCATACCTGGACCTGCTGAAGCTCGCGCTCTGCGACCTGGCGGGCACCCACACGCTCACCGTCAGCCGTAGCGGCGACGGCCGTGCCACCAAGCAGCCGCTGTTCACGCGCGAGCTCGCGGGCGACCAGCTGGCCCTGCGCGTGATGGGCGCCGACTGGCCATACGGCGGGCTGACCATGATCGGGCTGGAGAGGCTCGACGACCTCCAAGCCTGCGCCGAGTGGGACCGTCGCCGAGGGCGTCGAGGGCGACGTGATCGAGGCCGGTTCCTGGCGGGGGGTCGTGTTCTTGATTCTGTACCGCGCGGCTGCTTCACACGCTGGGGGAGGACCAGCACCGGTCCGGCTCGCCCACTCCTTTCAGGGACTGCCGGAGCCCCACGCCCGGCGTTCCCCGAGGACATCGACCTGGACCTGAGCTGGCTTGGGCCACCTTGCCGTTCCCCAGCAAGAGGTGCAACGCTACTTCGAGCGCTTCGGGCTGCAGCACGGGGTGCGGTTCCTCGAGGGGTTCTTCGATGCGACGCTGCCGACACTCGCGGCACAGAGAAGCGGCGCCCGCCGCCTGGATGGCGACACAAGACCGAGTCCACCTGGGTGGGGTCGAGAGCCTCTACCCCGGCCTCAGCCAAGGCGGCTTCGTCGTCATCGACGACTACCAGCTGATTCCCGAATGCCGGCAGGCGGTGGACGACTACCGTCGCCGGCACGGGATCGAGGACCCGATCGAGATGATCGACACCATCGGCGCCCGCTGGCGCCGTGAGAGCACCGCAGGGCCGCGGGAGGACTCGATGCAGCCCAGGCGCCGGCCCGCGCGGCCAGCGGTGGCCCGCACCACGGAACGCCGTGACATCCCAACTGGGATCCCGACCCTGCGCGAGCTGCAGCTCGAGCGGAAGCTGCGCGAGATGGAAGAACGACACCTAGCCGCCGAACCCGCGCCGCGCCGGTTGGCGCGGCGGCTGCGGAAAGCGCTGAGCGGGGAGGGCGGCGCCAGTTGATCGTCTTCGGAGCCGCCGTCACCGACGACGAGCAGTACAGGCGTTTCGCCGCGCCGGGGCTGGCGCTCGCCGCGGAGCCGGGCTCGGAGGTGATCGTCCACCAGAGCATGGGCTCGCTGTTCCACAACTACAACCTGCTGTTGGATGAGGCCGGCGAGCACGAGGGCCTGGAAGCGCTGGTACTGGTCCACCAGGATGCCGAGCTCGTGGACCCGGACTTCTGCGAGAGAGTTCGAGCCGCGCTCAGCGACCCCGACGTCGCGGTGGTCGGCTGCGCCGGGGCAGTGGGAGTGCGTAGCATCGCTTGGTGGGAGGGCGCCGTCACCTGGGCCTCCTTCGTCCATAGCTACGGGGAACTCGGCGGCGGTGGTTTCCCGGCCAGCACCTGGGACCCCGACCGTCTCCCGCCTTATGCGACCACGGGCGAGGTCGATTCGATCGACGGCTTCGTGATGGTGCTGTCGCCGTGGGCTGTGCGGGAACTCCGCTTCGACGAATCGCTCGGCAAGCTCTGCACGGCTACGACTTCGACTTCTGCTGCCAGGTGCGCGCCGCCGGCAAGAAGGTCGTGACCGCCGACCTGCGCGCGATCCACCACCACTCGCTCGAGCTGATCAGCGACCCCGGCGGCTGGAAGGAGACGTACATCAGGTTGATCGAGAAGTGGGAGGGAAAGGTGCCCCACGTCGGCGCCGGAGCCGACAACCTGCGGATGCGGGCACTGCGGGCCGAGGCCGAGGCTGCGTACGCGAAGGGCTTGGCGATCTCGGTCGGGATGCACTCGGAGGCGCTCAAGGCGCACGCCGAGGCGCTGCAGTTGACGGTGCGCGAGATGGAGGGGAGTCGGAGCTGGCGGCTTACGAGCCCGCTGCGGGCGGTCGGCCGGTCCGTTCGCCGCGTCCGCCGCCAGCCGGGCGATCAGGTCTAGGCGGCCTCAGCCCTCATCTATCAGCGCCTTGAGCTGCCGTCTCCAGGGCACGCCGCCGCGCAGGCTGGCGAGCCGCTCGGCGAGCCTGAAGGAACGGGAGTTGGCGAGCAGCTGCAGCCACTCTGCCTTGCGCTGATTGGCCGCCTGGAGGTTCGCGATGCTTTCGTGCAGCTCCTGGGATTCGGAATAGAACCGCGAAAGGTTGTAGACGCGGTGCTGCTCGAGTCGCCCGAGCCACGGGTTCTGGTCGAAGGGCCCCAACAACCGCTCGAGCTCATCGGCCCACGGTGCGGCCGCCGGCCACACGATGCCAAGGCCGTAGAAGGCGGGGACGATCGCCTGGCGCAGTTCATCGTGCTCCGAGAGGAAGTCCTCGAGCGCCGTTAGCACCCCGTTGCGGGGGCCGCCATCGCGCGCAGCGACGTTGCGGTAGGGCAGCCCACCGGGCGCCAGCTCGGCGGTGCCCGGAAACAGCGCGCCGCTGGCCATGGGCCGGCGTTCATCCGGCGGGATCCGGTCCGGCGCGTGGTAGACGTCGCGCCGGGCGTGCGGCCAGCGAACGTCGTGGATCAACAGCAGCGGCATACCCTCTTGGCCGAAGCGCTCCGCGAGGGCGCCCAGTTCCCGGCTGACGGTGTAGTAGTTGTGGTCGCCATCGACTACGACCGCGTCGGTCCTGCGGATGGACCCGAGAGCCTCCTCGCTGGGCTCGCGAATCAGCTCGACCGCCTCGCGGGAGTCGGCCAGCTCGGCCAGCGCGGGCTGGGGGGAAGGATCGACGGCGAGCACCTCGCCGCCGCGGGCCTCGGCGAAGTCGGCGAGGTCGAGCGTGAAGTCGCCTGCGTAGGCCCCGATCTCCGTGATCGAGCGCACCCCGGCCGTTTCCAGCACCACGAACAGCAGCTCGTTCAGGTTTGCGAGCGAGTGCCCCCACTCGCCAGGATCGTGATCGACTCCGCGCAGACCGCTGCTCATCGCCTGACAGGATGCCAGCAGCGTTGGGCTCGAGCTGTCACGCCGCCCAGCGCTCGCTGTTGCGATCGTAGATCTCCCGCAGGATCTCCTCGATGCCGAAGCGCAGCCGCCACTCCGGATAGTCGGTCCGGAACTCGCTCAGATCCGAGATCCACCAGCGGTGATCGCCGAGGCGGTTCCGCTCGGAGAGCTGCCAGCGAAGCTCCCGGCCCGCGATTCGCTCGCACTCGCCGATGGCCTCGATCATGGAGCAATTGCTGAAACAGGCCGCCGCCGATGTTGTAGACCTCTCCACGGCGCGGCTCTGCATGAAAAAATAGCATTTGAAGGCGCGAATCGTGATCGGCGCTGTGGATGTTGTCGCGAGCTGCTTCCCGCGGTAGCCGAAGACCGCGTATGCATTCCTTTCATGGTGCACCGCATCAGGTACCCGAGGAAACCGTGGAACCCGTCGCCCGAATGGCGGGGCCGGGTCAGGCAGCCGCCGCGGAGGCAGCACGTCTTCATCAAAGTAACGGCCGTATTCCTGGACCACGACGTCGGCGGCCACCTTCGAAGCCCCGAACAGCGAGTGCTTGCTGCGGTCGATCCGCATCGGCCTCGTCGATACCCTTCTACGATCCCCCCGGGCGATCTCGAGCGCGTCGCAGTTCGGCTCAGCGGCAGCTCGTTGGGGCTTCGCCGTACACTTTGTCGTCGAGGTGATGATGAAGACCGCATCCGGGGCAGACCGGCGCGTGCCTCAACCAGGTTCAGGGTGCCGCCGGCGTTGAGTCGAGAAATCCGACGTGCGGCGCGCGGGCGGCCCAGTCGTGCGAGGGCTGGGCCGCCGTGTGCACGACCAGCTCCACCCGGCCGGCGGCCTGGGAGAAGGCCCGGTCCACCGCGCCGGCGTCCCGGATGTCCAGCTCGAGCGAGCGGAACTCGCTGTAGGCAGACGCGAGCTCACGGGTGACGGGCGCCGTCGAGGCCTCGGGGCCGAAGAAGGAGGCTCGCATGTCGTTCTCGAGACCGATCACCTCCCAGCCGCTCTCGACCAGGCGGCGCACCGATTCAGACCCGATCAGTCCCCCGGATCCGCTGACTACGGCTACGGGCACCCGGGGCAGGCTAGCGACGCGGCGCCCGGCGTCGCCGGGCCGGGTCCCACAGGGGGCTCTACGATAGCCCCGTGGCGGGCGAGCCTCAAGTGAGCGAGCGAGCGAGGATGGACGAGCTGTTGGGCCTGCTGCCCGAGGGATGGGAGGCTCCGGAGGCGGCGGCGCTTGACTTGCAGAGCGAACTGAGCGGAGGGGCGCGGCCGCCTCTACCGCACCCAGACGCGAGCTTCGGCCTGATCTGGGCCGGTGATGTCTTCACCAGGCTCGCCTCGGGCTGGGCCGAGTTGCTGCTCGAGGTCCGGCGGCTGCTCCTGCCGCAGGGGCTGGCGATAGTCGAGCTGGCGCCGCCGGAGGCGTTTGAGGAGCTGAGCGGAGAGGGTTGGGACGACGACCGGATCGGACTCAGCGTGGTGCCCGCGCACGGTGAGGAGGTCACGGTCTTCCATTCGGAATGGTGGCTGCGGGGCCACTGGGGCAGGGCCTTCGAGCTGTCTTCGGCCCCTCGGGAGGACGGCGGGCGTCGGCTGCTGCTGCGCCGGCGGCCGGGCGACGTCACCGCGGAGCGGCTGCGGGAGCCCGACCCCGGGGAGCCGCGCGAGGCTGCCTCGGCGCACGCCGAGATCGAGCGCCTGCGCGACATTTGCCGCAGGGTCGAGCGGCGCCATCGAGGCGAGCTCGAGGATCAGCGGGAGGAGTTCGCGCGCGAGCTGATGAGGAGGTCCTTCCGGGCGGCGAACACCGAGGAGACCTGGGGCGATGACTCGCCGGCGGCACTCACCGCCGCCCGCTACGAGGCCACCGTGAGTTGGCGCGCGACGCGACCCCTGCGCGCCGCCGGCAGGCTGATTCGCCGCCTCGGGTAGCCGCCCGGACGATGCGCAACCGGCTGTTGAGAGCCCCGTACGCGATGAGCCACCCCCACCCGGAGGCCATCCGCACCGAGCTGCAGGGACTTGCCGCGCGGCCACTGATCTCACTGGTGATGCCGACCTTCAACACGGATCCTCGCTACCTGGGCGAGGCGATCGCCTCGGTCCGCTCCCAGTCATACCCGCATTGGGAGCTGTGCGTGGTCGACGACGGCTCCACAAAAAGGGGCACGCGGCGCGCCCTCTCCCGCGCGGGTGCGCGGGACCCGCGCATCCGCGTGCAGACGCTCAACCACAACACAGGCATCGCCGGCGCTTCCAACCTCGCTCTCGCAGCCTGCCGCGGCGAGCTCGTCGGATTCATCGACCACGACGACGCGCTCACGGCGGACGCCCTGATGCGCGTCGCCCGCGCCTTCGCCGAGAACGAGATCGACATCGCCTACTCGGACCAGGACAAGATCACACCGCGCGGCCGCCGCGCCGACCCGTTCCTGAAACCGGACTGGTCTCCCGTCTATGCGCTGGGGGCGATGTACGTAGGTCATTTCCTGGTCGCCCGCCGCGAGCTGCTGGAGGAGGCGGGCGGCTTCGACGGCGAGTTCGACGGCATCCAGGACTTCGAGTTGATCCTGCGCCTCGCTGAGCGCACGCAGCGCATCCATCACATCCCCCGGATCCTCTACCACTGGCGGGCCATCCCAGGCAGCATCGCCGCCGGCACCGATCAGAAGCACGGCCTCCCGGAGCTGCAGGCACGAGCGGTGACCGCCCACCTGCGACGCCGTGGCCTGCCGATCGAGGCCGTGCCGCATCCCGCGATCCCACACCGGACGCGGCTGCGCCCGCTCCCGCGCGAGGAGCACCCCGCGGTGAGCGTCGTGGTCGTGGCGCGCGGGCGGAGCGGCGTGCTCCAAAGCTGTCTGTCCGCCGTCCGCGAGCGCACCTCCTACCCCAACCTCGAGCTGGTGCTGGTCGGGCTTGGGCGACACAGGGACTCGCTGCGCCGGAGCGCCGAGGCGACACGGGGCGATCGGGCGGTCAGCATCGAGTACCCCGGCGGCTCCTACTGCCCGTCATGGATGGCGAACCTAGGCGCCGAGCGCGCGCACGGCGAGTACCTGGTCTTCCTCGAGGAGGAGACCGAGGTGCTGGAGTCCGATTGGATCGAGCAGCTGCTGATGTTCGCCGAGATGCCCCGGGTCGGGGCCGTCGGCCCGGTGCTGAGCCGACCGGACGGTCTGGTCGAGGCGGCCGGCTTCGCTGTCGGCCTGCGCGACCCGGCGGCCGCCGCGCTGCAGGGCGAGGACGGCGCCGGGGACGGCTACTACGGATCGCTCGCCTGCGCCCACGAGGTTTCGGCGCTCAGCATGGACTGCATGATGGTGAGCGCGTCCAGGCTCTCGGAGGTGGGTGGGTTCGAGCCGTCGTTCAGCCGCCAGTTCCACAACCTGGACTTGTGCATGGCCCTGCGAGAGCGGAGGCTGAGCTCCGTGGTGACGCCATCGCCGCGCACGCTCACCCACCGACCCAGCCGGCTCAGGCGGAGCGACGTCGACGTGATCGATCGCGCCCTGTTCGTTGATCGCCATTACGAGGCCCTGCGGGCGGGGGACCCCTACTACAACCCGGGCTTCGCGCGAGCGAGGGCGGACTACACCGCCCGGCCCGGCAGCACTGATCGCGTCGGCGAGATGGTAGAGGCGTTGCGGTGAGGGTGCTGTTCCTCCACTTCGGGCAGCTCAATGTCAACAGCGCCATCCAGGCCTTTCACCTCGCCGAGGAGATGACCGCCGACGGGGTCGAGGTTGTGCTCTGCGGCGTCGGCGACCCGCGCCGCATCTCCGCGATCGGAGAGCCAAGCTTCGAGTGCATCAGCTACGAGGGCCTGCCTGGCAAGCTGCGAGCCTGGGCTGCGCGGCCCGGCCCGACCGTGGTGTGCGCCTGGACGCCGCGCGAGCTCGTTCGCCGGGCGGCGAGGCGCGCCTCCGCGGAGCTGGACGCTCCCTACGTCGTTCACCTCGAGGACAACGAGGAGTACCTCGTATCGGCCGCGCTCGGGATCCCCTACGACGCGCTTCGCCGCCTGCCGCCCTCCGAGCAGAGACGGCTCTGCGGGGAGACCCAAATCCAACCCTTCACCTACGAGACGCTGCTCACGGGGGCAGCCGGGATCACGGTCATCACCGAGGAGCTGAACGAGTTCAACCGGGCCGGCCTCCCGCATCATGTGGCCCGTCCCGGCGTCGACCATGTCCGCTTGCGGCCGGACCTCCCCCCCGCAATCTCGCGGGAGCAGCTCGGCCTGCGGGCCGATGAGTTCGTACTCGTCTACCACGGCGTCGGCCATTACGCCAACCAGCACGACCTGCTCAGCCTCTATCTCGCGGTGAAGCTGCTGCAGCGCCGGGGCCGTCCCGTGCAGCTTGTCCGGCTCGGGGATACCGAGTTCGGCGGAGTCGACCCCCGCGCCTTCCGGGCGCTCGCCGACGGCGTACCGCATCTGGGTGACGTCTCCTGGCGCGAGGTGCCCGGCTACCTGGCGCTCGCAGACGCCTACGTGCAGCCGGGGGCTCCCGACCGCTTCAACCGCTACCGCCTGCCCTCGAAGCTGCCGGAGTTCCTCGCCATGGGGCGTCCGGTGGCGCTGCCGCGGTGCAACATCGGGAACGAGCTGCGGGACGGTGAGAACGCGCTCCTGCTCGAGCGGGGCGACGCGCTGGAGATCGCCTATCGGATCGAACAGCTCATGGACGACTCCGCGCTGCGAACGCGGTTGGGAGACGGCGCACGAGCGTTCGCGCTCGAGAACCTGAGCTGGCGCCGCAACAGCGAGCAGCTTCTCGCCTTCTACACCCGAATCCTGGCGGCGCCGCGCCGGACGCCGGCGGCGGCATGACCAGGTCGCTTCGCAGGCGCGCGCCGAGCGGCGCTCTCCAGCGCTCCAGGACCGTTCCCGACGAGCGGCTCTGGGAGGTGGAAGAGCGCTACCGCGGCCGGTTCGGGCTCGAGGAGCTCTGCTACGGAACCGTCGAGGACCTGGCCGACAGCCGCGACAACCTCTTCGGCCTCGCTTCCTCGAGCTTCGACATGAAGAACCTGCAGCGCTGCTGGATCGTCAAGGCGATTCTCGGCAACGTCGAGGCGGGCGGCACGCTGGTGGAGATCGGGGCCGGGGAGCCGCTGGTAGCCGATCTGCTCGCCAGGCTAGGCCATCGCGTGATCGTCGTGGACCCCTACGACGGCAGCGGGCACGGCCCCGAGCAGTTTGACGAATTCAAGGCCGCATACCCTCGCGTCGAGTTCATCCGCGAGCGCTTCCCCCCCAGGGAGCAGCTGCCAAGCGCCGTCGCGGCGGTCTACTCGATCTCGGTGCTCGAGCACGTGCCGATCGCGGCGATCCCGGGCCTGGTCGCGGCAGCCTCCGAGCTGCTCGACGCAGGCGGTCTGTCGCTGCATGCGATCGATCACGTGCTGGCGGGATGGAGCGCCGACGCCCACCGCGAGCGCCTGATGGAGATTGTGCGCTCCTCGGGTTTCGAGCCGGGCCGCCTCGAGCAGCTTCTGGCCCGCCTCGAGGGGGATCCCGATGCGTACTACTTGTCGGCCGAGGCGCACGAGCGCTGGCGGGGCGAGCTTCCCTACGAGAAGTACCCGATGCGGAGGGTGGCCTCGATCGGCGTCTCGAGACGGAAGTCCTAACCTTCCCGCCGCCATGATCGCCTTCGGCAGCGTCATCAACGACCCCGGGCTGTACGAGCGCTGCGCGGCCCCGGGCCTCCGCCTCGCTGCCGAGCCGGACTCGACAATCCTCCCGTTGGGGTCCTCCGGTCTGGGACAGGCTTCGATCTTCCGCAACTACAACCTGCTGCTCGAGCAGGCCGCGGAGCTCGATGACCTCGAGGCCATGGTGATCGTCCACCAGGACGCAGAGATAGTCGACCCCGACTTCACCGAGAAGCTCAGAAAAGCGCTCGCGGACCCGGACGTGGGCGTGGTGGGCTGCGCCGGAGCCGTCGGCGTGCGCAACATCGCCTGGTGGGATGGGTCCGTCACGGCTGGGTCGTTCCTCCATCGCTACCAGGAGTTCGGCGGCGGCGAGATCAAGGGCGCGACCTGGGACGGGGAAGACGCCTATCCCTTCACCCGGATGGGCGAGGTCGACACTATCGACGGGTTCATGATGGCTCTGTCGCCGTGGGCCGTCCGCAACCTTCGCTTCGACGAGTCGCTGGGCCAGTTCCACGGTTACGACTTCGACTTCTGCCAGCAGGTCCGGGCCGCCGGCAAGAAGGTGCTCACCGTGCACCTTCGCGTCATCCACCACCACTCGCTGAATCTGATCACTGACCTGGACGGCTGGATGGCGGCCCACCGGCGCATAGCCGAGAAGTGGGATGGAGAGATGCCGTCCGCCGCCGCCCTCCCGGGCGATTGGAAGCGGCGGGCACGCTGGGCCGAGGCCCGCTGCGACGCGGCGATGATGAAAGCGAACGAGGCTGACCACGTTCGTGAGGCAGCGCTGAGCGAGGCCCGGCAGGAGCTTGAGGACCTCCGCAAGGACCTGGAGTCGGTCGCGACCAGCGCCAGCTGGCGACTGACGCTGCCACTGCGCCGACTCAAGCGGCTCTTCGCCGGGCGCTGAGGGATGCCCGGGGGTCAGTCGTCTAGACCCTTGAGCAGGCGCTCGCGCGAGAGCGAGGGGTTGGTGGGCCTACGCGCTCGCGAGACCCACTCGGCCACCCGGAAGGCCCTGGATCCGGCCACGTCCCGCAGCAGCTCGTCGCGGCCCCTCAGCTCCTCTCGCAGGTGCCGAAGCTCGCTCCGGGCCTCCTCCCGCAGGTGCCGAAGCTCGCTCCGGGCCTCCTCAAGTTCCTGTTCGGCGCTGCGGCGCTTGGTCAGCTGTGCCACCCGCGAGCGCTCGACCCGCTCCAGCACGGGGCTCGCAACCCACGGACCCAGAATGCCGTCGAGCTCGCCGGACCATGCGGCGTCCCCCGGCCAAAGCACCCCGCAGCCGAAGAAGAGCGGGATGAAGGCGAAGCGAAGCCCCTGCTGCTGTGCCAGGAAGTCCTCGATCGCCGCGCGCACGCCGTTCCCCTCCCCACCCTCGCGTAGCGCGGCCCACTCGAATGGGAGCCCGTACCGAGCCACCCCCGGGTTGCCCGGAGACACCCGGATCCCCTCCGCGTAGGCCAGGCGACGATCGGCGGGAAGGCGCGCCGGATCGTGGTACTGGTCGCGCCGACCGAGTGGCCAACCGAGGTCGTGCAGGATCACGAGCGGGAACGAGCCGGCGGTCGAGCGCTCGCGGATCAGACCCAACTCCCGGCTCAGCGTGTAGTGGTTATGGTCGCCGTCCAGGGCGATCGCGTCAGGCATCTCGATCCGCGCGAGGGCCTCGAGGCTGGTCTCCTCGAGCAGCTCCAGATCGGGGTAATGCGTTCCAAGGGCGAGCAGACCCGGAAGCGGAGCCGGCTCCACCGCGATCACCCGCACGTCGCGGGGCACGGCCCAGTCCAGCAGGGCCTCGGTCAAGCGTCCGTGCTCGGCCCCCACTTCGAGCACGGATTGGGGCGCGACCGCCTCCAAGCACTGGACCCAGATCTCAATCAGGTTGGCGAGCGAGTAGCCCTCGAGGTCGGGCGCGCGGCGGGCTGGGGCAGTGGAGTCCACGCAACGCCAGAGTCTAGGTTCGCAGCGCCACCGAGGGGCTCGGGCTCAGCCGCGCGCGGCCCCGCCGCTCGCGCCAGATCCGGCGGGCACCCCGCAGCGGCTTGGTCAGGCGCCAGCTCAGCGAGCCCTCGTACTCCGCCATAAGACCGTCGCAGCGGGCCCGCTCTGCCTGGACGTGCTCGGCGCCCTCTCGCAGGGCCATCTCTAGCTCCCGCTGTACCTGCGCCAGGTTGTGACGCAGTGCACCCCATTCACGCGGGTCTTCGCTGGTCCACTCGATCTGCTGGGCGCTGAGCTCGACGTCACGCTTGCGCAGCAGCGGCCAGTTCTGGCCGTGGGCGCCGTGGGTGATATCGAGGATCTCGAAGCCGCGGCCCCAGTGCTCGCGCATCCCACCAGTCCGAGATCAGCACCATGGGGGCGCCCTGCTTCCAGCCCTGGTAATGGCGCAGCACGTTCATGCCGATCCGGTCCTCCTCCCACGGCTCCCCGGCGAGCATCTCGGAATGGAACGGCCCCATGTAGGTCGGGATCAGCAACCCTCCCGGCTTCAGCAGGCGGTGCATCTCGGCCATCCAGGCGTGAGCGGTATCAGTCAGGTGCGTCCAGACCGAGATCGCCCAGATCAGGTCGAACGAAGAGTCCTCGAACGGTAACGGCGGATCGGTTTTCGCAGCGCAGCGCTTTGACCGGCGGGCAGAGGTTCTGCTCGACTGTGCGCAGTGCCCCGGCGTCAAGATCGACTCCCCAGATCTCCCCCAATTCGGCCTCCTCGCGGAAGTGCATCAGCGTGCGCCCGACCCCGCAGCCGAAGTCCATCACGCGCTTCCCCTCCCAGTCGAAGTCGTCGGGGAGCAGATCGAGCAGGATCCCGCGCGTCTCGGGTCCCGCCGCGAAGAAGGCGGGCCCCGAAAGTCCGGAACCAGTCGATATCGAGCCGGAGTGCCAAGCGGCGCGACCTTAGCGAAACCGAATGCACCAGATCAGGAGGGCCGCTAGGCTGCGCCCGGCTACGCTCGGGCGTGGGCGCGGCGCTGAGATGGAGAGGGCCGAGATGACCGGCGGATCCGAAACAGCGGCTCAGTCCGCGACCCGGCCTCGCCCGGCCGGGGGGATCGATGTGGCGATCGTCTCCTACCGCTCCCGCGAGCTGCTGCGCGCTGCCTCGACTCCCTGCGCGCGCACCCCCCCTCGGCGCGATGCAGGTGTGGTCGTCGACAACGACTCGCGCGACGGCACGCGCCGAGATGGTGCCGCCGAGTACCCCGAGGTCGACCTGTTCGCGTCGCGGAGCGAACCTCGGCTTCGCCGCCGCCACCAACCTCGGCGTCCGCGCGGCAAGGCCCCGTCTCCTGCTCGCCCTCAATCCGGACACCGCCGTGACCGAGGGCGCGCTCGACACGGTGCTGGCGACGACTCGAGCGCGCACCCGGAGGCCGCGGTGGTCGGGCCGCGCCTGCTGCGCGACGACGGCACCCTCGACCACGCCGCGAAGCGCTCCTTCCCGACGCCGCTGAGCGCGCTCGGCCACTTCAGCGGGCTCGGCAGGCGCCCGGGAGCGCGCGGGCAGCTCGCCGCCTACCGCGCGCCCGAGGTCGAGTCGGGCCCGGTCGACGCCGTCAACGGCGCATTCATGCTGATGCGGCGCGAGGCGCTCGAGCAGCTCGGCCGGCTTCGACGAGGGCTACTGGATGTACATGGAGGACCTCGACCTCTGCTACCGGCTCGCGCAGGCGGGCTGGGTGACCGGTACGAGCCCGGCGCCACGGTCACGCACGTCAAGGGCGGGCACCACCGGCGGCGCGCGCTCACCGCGGCTCGACTGGGCACTTCCACCGCGGGCATGTACCGCTTCTATCGCGACCACTACGCCGCCGACGCGCCGGCGGCCTGAACACGGCTCGTCTACGCCGGGATCGCCGTCAAGCTGGTCGCCGCGCTCGCTCAGTCCGGCTCTGCGGCGAAGCCGCGCGCGCCTGCGCCAGCGCCGCCGAGCGTCGACGACGAGCGAAGGCGGCTCGGGCCAGCACTCGGCCGCCGGGTAGCGCTCGGTGCGGGGCCGCCGCCCGGATGCCCCGCACCCGACCGCGGGCGCGCCCAGGTTGCGGTCCACCACGGCCTGGCCCGTCACCACGACGAGCTCGCGGGCGAGCACGCGCGGGCACCCTGCGCGGCGCAACACGCCCCATTTGCGCAGCAGGTAGCCGCGGCCGAACCCCATCAGGTAATTCTTCGCGGGCGATCCGGAGCCGAGCGTCGCCGAGTGCTCGTGCAGGCCGCGCGCCTCCGGCGCGAGCCGGCAGCCCGCCCGGCGCCCGCAGCCGCAGGGCCAGGTCGACGTCCTCGAGATAGGCGAACAGCGTTCTCGTCGAAGCCGCCGACCTCCAGGAACGCGTCGCGTCGCGAACGCGGCCGCGGCACCGCGAGGGTCCGATCGGGTCGGCCACGTGTCCCGTCCAGCACGCTGATCGGCTCGCCGTTCAGGTAGTCGAAGGCGAGCAGGGTCGCGGTCGAGCTCGATCCCGGCGGTCTCGATCAGCCCGGGCTTTGAGCCGTCGCGCATCACGCCGGCCGCCATCACGACCCCGGCTCGGGATCGAGCGGCGCCGTGATCCGCTCGACGAAGCCCGGCTCGACGACGCTAGTCGTCGTTGAGCAGGACGATCGCCCGCCCTGGGCGCTGCGGGCGGCGAGGTTGACTGGCCCGCCCGAAGCCGAGGTTCGAGGCGAGCCGCAGACCAGCTCGACCGCCCGGCGAGGCCGCCGTCGCGCCGGCCAGCTCCTCGGCGCCGGTGCCGTTGTCGACGACGATCGTCTCGAACGCGCCGCCTGTGGCCCGCAGCGAGTCGAGCAGCCGCGTCGCGAGCGGGCGGGTCACGGTCGGGACGATCACGGTCGCCGAGACGGCCCCCGCCCGGCCGCTGCGCTCAGAACGCGCCGGTGCCGCGAATCACGCGCACCGGGGTCAGGGCGAGGATGCGCAGGTCGCGGCCGATCGACAGGTTCTCGACGTAGTCGAGCTCGACCGCCAGCCGCTCGTCGAAGGTGAGCTCGCCCCGCCCGTGGACCTGCATCGGCCCGGTCAGCCCGGGCTTCACCTCGAGCCGGAACGTGCTCGGGCTCGTAGCGCTCGACCAGCTCGAGCTGCTCGGGCCGCGGCCCGACCAGGCTCATCTCGCCCCGCAGCAGGTTCAGAGCTGGGGCAGCTCGTCGAGGCTGAACCGCCGCAGCACCCGTCCCACCCGCGTCACGCGGGGTCCTCGCGGAACTTGAACATCGGCTCGGGGAGGTCCTCGAGCAGCTCCTCGAGCGAGCGCTCGGCGTCGACGTGCATCGTGCGGAACTTGAGCATCCGTGAACGGGTCGCCGTGCAGGCCCGCTCGTCGCTGGCGATAGAAGACCGGGCCCCGATCGTCGAGCTTGATCGCGAGCGCGACGATCGGGATCAGCGGCAGCGCAAGCAGCGACGAGCGGGATGCCGACGATCAGGTCGAGCGCGCGCTTCAGCATCATCGTCGAGCGAGAGACGTCCGAGGTGAGTACTCGAAGACCGGCAGCTCGGCGAGGCGAGAGATCCGCTGGGGCGTCGCCGGCCCGCGCAAGGGAGAGACCAGGCTGAGCTTGGCCTCGTGGGTGCGGCAGATGATCGGCTATGAGGGCGATCTCGCGGGCATCGGCCCGCTGGTTCGCGAGCACCACGCGGTCGATCGACCCCTCGTCTCCGTCCTTGACCGCCTCCATGTGCAGGTCTGGGAACAGGGTCAGCTTCCGCCGCATCGCCCGCGCCAGCCACCCATCCCCCACGATCAATACCCGCTCGGCGGTGTGGTCGCCCGCCAGACGCCGCGCGCGATCGTGCGCAGCACAGGTCGGCCGCGATCGCGATCACGGCGACCGTCCGCGAGCTCGCCCGGGTCGAGCCCGCCCGCGGGCGTCAGCTCCCCGAGCAGGCTCTCAGGGTGGTCGAGATCACCGCCCAGGCGGCGATCGTCGGGGCCTCGTCGACGGTCAGGTGGCGCATCGAGCGATGATCTGCGTCGTAGAGGCCGCTCAGCTTCGCGATCAGGATCCAGACCGGAACGAACGCCAGCAGCCAGACCGCCCGCTCCGACGGGACCGCCGCGGCCACGGCGAGCGCCACGGCGATCAGGTCGGCAAGAGCGAGCAGGCGCCTGCGGCGCGCGTCCCGCCACCAGCGCGGACGGCGAGGGCCCCGTGCGGAGGCCTCGGAGAGCAGCCGGTCGATCGAGTCCGCGCCGGGGGGGGCAGCGGCGTCACGGACCGTATCCGCGCTCAGCCGCACCTTCCCGGTTGTCCGTTCTCCTCTGGTCTCCATCCTCTCCTACCTCGACCCCCCGGTCAGCTGAAACAGGGGGTTCAGTTCCCGCGCTTCTGCGAGCGACCGCTGGGCAGCGGGCTCGTCGCCCCGCGCCCGATGCAGCCTAGCCTCAATCAGGGCCAGTCGCCAATCCTCAGAGTCCCGCCGCCGCGCCTCGGCCAGCCGCTCCAGGGCCTCGTCGAGGTCTCCCCTCGCCTCCTCCAGCAGCGCGAGCTGCGTGTAGGGCTCGGGCGAGAACGGCTGCACCGTTCGCGCCTCCTCCGCGCGCTCGATCGCGCGCGAGACCTCGCCCGCGGCGGCGGCTTCGCGGCTGCGCTCGAGCTTCAGCTGCTCGAGCGCCGCGAGTGCCCCCGCGAGCAGGGCGATCCATGCGAAGCCGATCGTCGCCAGGCCAAGCCAGTAGCGCCCCTCCCCGAGCTTTCGTCCCGGAGCCGAGGCGGTCAGCAGCCCGGCCGCGACCAGGGCGGGGGCCGTCGCCGCCGGGATTTGCCAGGTCCAGTCGATCAGCGCCGAGGCCGCCGTCGCCGCGACCACGGCGATCAGCGCGCCCGCCGGCCCCGCGGGACGGGACGCCAGCCAGCGCCATGCGGCGAGCGCGACCGCGACGGCGACGCCGAGCAGCAGCATCAGACCCACGAGGCCCTGCTCCGCCAGCTCCTGCAGCGGCAGCGAGTGCGGGTTGCGCACGAACACCGCGATCGTCCCGTGCTGCGCCCAGTAGTCCTCGTATGCGCCGGCGCCGATACCCGCCACGGGCGCCGAGCCCCAAGCATCGAGCGCCTCGGTCCAGAACTGCCAGCGCCCGCTCGAGCTGACGTCCTCGCTGGCCGCGACCGATCCCGGGAGTTCCAGCCCGGGGGGAGGCGCTCTGAACTCCTCGAAGCGGCCCATGGGGTCGGCGAGAGCGATCCCTGTGAGCAGGGCGATCGCCGCGAGGCCCGCCGCGCCCGCGAGCCCGGCGCGGGAGAGGCGGATTCGTACAGCCCGCCCGTCCAGCAGCCACGCGGCGGCACCAGTCAGGGCGACCACCGCGGCCAGCAGCGTCGTCATCGTGTCGCCGTCGGGACCGCGCTCGGCGGCAGCGCCAGTCAAGGCCGCCAAGCGCCTCCGCGCAGCCGATCAGGGTCCCCGAGCTCGCCGCTACGACCAGGAGCACGAGGAGCTGGCGCGGGCGGTTGGCTGGGACGGCGAGCAGGAGGACAAGGCCCAGCAACGCGGCGGCCGCCGCGCCCCGCGAGCTCGTCAGCCAGACACCCAGCAGCGCAACCGGCGCTACGGCGGCCGCGAGCGTCCGCAGACGGCGATCCGGCGCCTCCGCAGCGCAATGAGCAAGCAGGATCGCCGCCACCGCGAGCAGCGCGCCGGTCCCGTTCCAGTAGCCGAGCGGATAGGACAGCCTCCCCTCGGCGCCGGGAATCAGGCGCTCGAGCTCGTTGTCGTCCAGCAAACCCGGCTGCAGATACGAGACGACCGTGACCGCCGCGACGAGACCCAGGCCCGCGGCCAGCCCCCCGAGCCACTGGGCCCGCCCGGACCGCGTCGCGGTGGACGCGGCCAGGGTGAAGAGGCCGAGGTAGAACGACGCACGAACCGCCTCGTCGAAAGCCCGGCCCTGGTCGCCGGCCCACGCCACGGAGGCGCCGGCGAGGATGACGAGCCCTGCCAAGAAGGCACCGGCGACGGCGGCCGTGCGGCTCACGGGCCCGGTGGGCAACACCCGGCTGACCAGGCCCGCGAGCACCACGCACCAGACGACGATCGAGGCTGTCGCGTACGCGTCGGGCTCGAACGCTCCCTCGAGCAGCGCGGCGGCGACGACCGCCGCCGCAACGAAGCCTCCGCCTGCGTGTTTACTGATAGTCGAGCTCATCCGCCGCCGGGGTCCACGCCCCAGGTGAATCAGTATCTTCGCTCCTTCGCCAACATGACCTCACTTTGGCTCATCAAGGGGCTCTGCCTCACTGTCACCTCGTGCGCGCTCGTCGCGGCCCCCGCCTACGCCGCGCCCGCGGGCGACGAGTACCTGCCCGGTGTGCCGGAGGCGGCCGGCAAGGGGAACGCCTCCGGGCAGGGCTCGACCCAGGGCGTCCCGTCCGAGGCCGGCACGAGCGCATCGGATAGCGCCGCCGAGCCCGGCGAGGGGGCGCGCGCCGAGAAGGGCGGAGGCGATGACCAGGAGGAGGAGAGGGTGGCCGTCTCGAGCAGCGGCTCGGACGACGATGACTCGGGAGTCGCGGAGACGCTGCTCGACCCGGTGGTCCTGCTGCTGATCGCGGGGGTGGTGATCGCCGCCCTCGGGATGCTGCTGACGCGGCGCCGGCAGGAGGATCGCGAGGATGAGAGCCGGACCGAAGCGCCTCAGGGTCCGTTGCAGGGCCTTTCGAGAGGTTCAAAGGCGCGAACACCCGAAGGTGAGATCGTCGCGGAGGACAAGCCGCGCGAGCAGGGCGCGTAGCGTTGAAGCGCGCGCTGCTGATCACGGCCGTGCTGGCCGCCGGCCTCGTCGCCGTCCCGGGTGCGTCGGGGGCCTCGAAGGGGTTCTACGGGGTGGTCAGCGGCAAATACGACCCGACCGCGGCGGACTTCGATCGCATGGGCAAGGCGAACGTGGGATCGATCCGGGTCGGCTTCGCCTGGGCGTCGGTGCAGACGGACAGTCCGGACGATGCTTACGACTGGAGCCGCTACGACGCGTTCGTGGGCGGCGCGGCCGAAAACGGGATCGAGGTGCTCCCCACCATTTACGGGATGCCGGGCTGGGTTTCGCCTCGGCCGAACATCCCGCCCCCTCCCTCCCGCAGAGACGAGTTCGAGGACTTCATGCGGGCCGCGGTCGAGCGCTACGGGCCGAACGGAACCTTCTGGCTGCTGAACCCGCTGGTCCCCAAGCTCCCGGTCAGGCAGTGGCAGCTGTTCAACGAGGTCAACTCCCCCACCTTCTGGCTGAAGAAGCCGAAGGCGAAGCAATACAAGCCCTTCCTGGTCTCGGCGAACAGGGCGATCAAGGGCACCGATCCCGACGCGACCCTGGTCCTCGCCGGGCTGTTCATGACGCCCCGGATCAAGAACGGGGTGACGCTGAGCAAGTATTTGACCGACCTCTACAGGCTCAAGACCCGTTCGCTGTTCGACGCGGTCGCCGTCCATCCCTACTCGGTCACACCGTCGAAGGCCCTGGCGGCGGTCGAGGAGACGCGCCGGCTGATGCGGCGGTTCAAGGACGGCGGCAAGCCGATCCTCCTGACCGAGGTGGGCTGGGCGACCGCCGGGCAGCGGACGCCGCTGACGGTCAAGCCGGGCACCCAGGCCAGGTACCTGACCCAGACTTACGGCAAGGCGGCGAAGAAGAAGCGGCTCGGGGTCGCCGGCGTCTACTGGTACACCTACAAGGACCAGCCCGGCAGCAACCTCTGGCTCGACAACACGGGCCTGATCACAGCCGGCGGCTCGGCGAAGCCCGCCTGGTCGGCCTTCCTCCGCCTCACCGGCGGCAGCGCCGACTAGCGCGGAGCAGCGGGCGCGGCCCCCCCGGCCATCGCCGGCAGGATCACGACCGTGTCGGAGTCGGAGGCCGGCGGTCTCGAGGCCGTCGAGCACGCGCACGTCCTCGTCGTTGAGGTAGACGTTGACGTAGCGGTTGAGCTCGCCCTCGGGCGAGAACAGCTGCTCCTCGGTGCCGGGATGCGCCTCGACCAGCGCGCGCAGGGCCTCGCCGACGGTGGCGCCGTCGACCGCGACCTCGGCCTCGCCGCCGGTCTGGGCGCGCAGCACCGGTGGGACCTTGATCGTCGGCATCGGCGGGAAACCTAGCGGCTGGCCGGCTCAGCCCGGCGCAGAAGAGCTCGTAGTCGGGGAACTTGCCCATCTCCGACTCGGGGATCTCGGGCGCGTCCGGACCGCAGATCGGGCAGTCGGGGTCGCGGCGGACCTTGAGCTCGGTGAAGCGGGTGCCGAGCGAGTCGTAGAGCAGCAGGCGGCCGATCAGCGGCTCGCCGATCCCGGCCACCAGCTTGATCACCTCGTTGGCCTGCAGCAGGCCCATCACGCCGGCCATCACGCCGAGCACGCCGGCGGCGCCGCAGCTCGGGGCGAGCTCGGCCGGGCGGCGGGGTCGGGTAGAGGCAGCGGTAGCAGGGGCCCTCGAAGGGCAGGAAGGTCGAGATCTGGCCGTCGAAGCCGAGGATCGAGGCCGAGACGACCGGCTTGCGCAGCCGCACCGAGGCGTCGTTCAGCAGGTAGCGGGTCGGGAAGTTGTCGGCGCCGTCGACGATGATGTCGTAGTCCTTGATCACGTCGAGGATGTTCTCGGCGTCGAGGCGGATGTGGTACTCGACCACCTCGACGTCGGGATTGAGCGCCTCGATCGCTCTGCTTCGCCGACTCGGTCTTCGGCTGGCCGACGCGCTCGGTGGTGTGGATCACCTGGCGCTGCAGGTTCGACTCGTCGACGACGTCGTCGTCGACGATGCCCGAGCGTGCCGATCCCGGCGGCGGCGAGGTAGAGCGCGGTCGGCGAGCCCAGCCCGCCGGCGCCGAGCAGCAGCACCTTCGCGTTCAGAAGCTTGATCTGGCCCTCGACGCCGACCTCGGGCAGCAGCGTGTGGCGCGAGTAGCGCTCGCGCTGCTCGCTGGTCATGCCCTCGGCCTCGTCGACCGGGCAGCCCCGCCTCCTGCCACGCGAGGATGCCGCCGTCGACGTTGGCGACGTTCTCGTAGCCGAACTCCTCCTGGAGCTGGTGCGCGGCGCGGGCCGAGCGGTTGCCCGAGCGGCAGTAGAGGATCACGCGCTGCGCGAGGTGTCGGGCGCCTCCTCGGCGCGCGCCAGCTCGGCTACCTCTGACGGGGGAACCAGGACGGCGCCCTTCGAGGTGGGCCTCGGCGTACTCGTGGGGCTCGCGCGTGTCGAGCAGGACGTAGCGTCGCCGGCCTCGAGCTCCTTCTGCGCCTCCTCGGGCGAGAGCTGCTCGATCTTCTTCTCGATGTCCTCCAGCTTCAGCGTTCCGGCTTCCATCAGTCTCCTTCCATCGAACCCTCGAGCTCGACGTCGTCGGCGCCGACGACGATCTCGCCCTCGACGGGGTAGCCCAGATCGTCCCAGAGCTTGACGCCTCCGATCACCGAGGCGACCCTTTCGAAGCCGTGTTCGTTGCGCAGGGCGTCGGCGGTGCGCGCGGAGCGGTTGCCCTCGCCGCAGACCAGGATCACGCGCTTGTCCCTGCCACCGGCCGCCTCGGCGACCGACTCGGCGTAATCGTCGCCGTGGGAACCCCGGGCGCTCTCGCCCGAGGAGAGGTTGACCGCGCCCTCGAGGTGGCCCTTCTCGAACCGATCGGGCTCGCGCACGTCGATCACGACCGCGCTCCCGGCGTCGATCTCGCGCTTGGCGTCGGGCGGCACCAGCTCCTCGATCCGGCCCTTGACCAGCTCCAGAGGCGGGGGCACGTCCTTGTGGGGCATCTCGACCATCGGCTTCATTCTAAGACCCTAATCCTGATCGGGTTTCAATACTTCAGAAAGTATAGCCAGCTTCGTGCGCGAGGGCGGCGAATGGGTCGGCCCTTCGCCACCCAGCGGGTGGCGGGGGACCGGCCCGGAACGCTTGGCTTTTCGCAGTTGGTTCGCGTTCCGGGACGGTCCCCGTCGCCCGCCGAAGCTAGGCGATGGACGGCCGCATCTGCCGCAGGCGCGCGACCCGCTCCTCGATCGGCGGATGCGTCGAGAAGAGGCCGGCGAACCCGCCGTGGATCGGCTTCACGATGTAGAGCGGCTCGGCCGCCTGGTTCACGTGCATCGGCATCGCCTTGGCGCCCGCCTCGAGGCGCAGCAGCGCGCTCGCCAGCGACTCGGGGTTGCCGCAGATGTCGGCGCCCGTGGCGTCGGCCGAGTACTCGCGCTGGCGCGAGATCGCGAGCTGGATGATCGTCGCCGCGATCGGGGCCAGGAGCACCATCGCCAGGCTGCCGATCAGGCCCAGGGGCGACTCGTCGTCGCCGCCGAACCACAACAGCGTGTAGCCGAGGTAGGTGATGGCGCCGGCGATCGTCGCCGCGACCGACTGGATCAGCACGTCGCGGTTGCGGATGTGAGCGAGTTCGTGGGCGATCACGCCCCGCAGCTCGTCCTCGGAGAGCAGCTTCAGGATCCCCTCGGTCACCGCCACCGCCGAGCGGTCCGGGCTGCGGCCGGTCGCGAAGGCGTTCGGCTGCTCCTGGGGAATCAGGTGCAGCGACGGCATCGGGAGGCCGGCGCGCGTGGTCAGCTCGCGGACCATCTGGTACAGCCGGGGCGCCTCCTGCTCGGAAATCGGCTTGGCGCCGCTCATTTTCAGCGCGATCTTGTCGCTGAACCAGTAGGCGCCGAGGTTGAAGATGGCGCCGAGGCCGAGGAAGAGAAGTGCCGTCTGAGGCCCGCCGATCGCGAAGCCGATGACGACGAAGATGCCGGTCAGCGTCGCCAGCAGGATGGTTGTGCGGAGGCCGGCGGCGAAGTTGGAACGCTTGGTGGTGCTCATCGCTGATGCTTCTCCTTGCTTAGGGGTGAAGCGATAATAGCCAGCGCCCTCAACCGGCTCTAAGCCCTGGTCACTCTACGTGACCGTCACAGTCTGTTACCGTCACTTCTTATGACTACAACCAAACGGCGCAGCGAACGGCAGCAGTGGAACCCCGACCTCGGGGTGCTCGCGGCGCGGCTTTCGGACTCGACCCAAGCCGAGCTGTTCCGGCGTCTCGGCGAGCAGGGGCATCCCGACCTGCAGTCCCGTCACGGGGCTGTGCTCGCCTACCTCGACGAGGACGGCATCCGCCCCACCGAGCTGGCCCGGCTCTCGGGCCGGCACAAGCAGATCGTCGGCCGGCTGGTGGACGAGCTCGAGGACCTCGGCTACGTCGAGCGGCGCGCCGACCCGGCCGATCGTCGCGCGAAGCTGGTCGTCCCCACCGAGCGGGGACTCGAGGCGATGCGCCTCGCCGACGGGATCGTCGCCGAGATCGAGCGCCGCCATGCCGAGGCGGCGGGCGGGCGGACCTACGCGGAGTTCCGCAACGTGCTCCGCAGCATCGTCGAGTAGACGACCGGCCCGATCGTCGGGCGCCCGCTTATCCGACCACTTGGCTAGGATTTGAGGTCATGTTGTTTTCGACCCGAGCGGAATACGGCGTGCGCCTGATGGTGGAGCTCGGTCGCCAGTCCGGCGACGAGCCCGTATCGCTGAGCGCGATCGCCGAGGAGGAGCGGCTGCCGCTCTCCTACCTCGAGCACCTGGTGGCGAAGCTGCGAAAGGCCGGCCTGGTCGAGAGCCAGCGCGGGGCACGCGGCGGCTACCGGCTGGGTCGGCCCGCGACCGAGATCGACATGCTCGAGGTGGTCCAGGCCCTGGAGGGGCCGATCGCCCCGATGGAGTGCTTTCACGCCGAGCCCGAGGGCAAGGTCTCGTGCTCACACGAGACCGACGGCGACCACGCCTGCGCCACGAAGCTGCTCTGGACCAAGGTGCACGGCGGGGTGGCCAAGGCGCTGTCGGGCACGACGCTCGCAGACCTCGTCGAGTTCGCCGAGCAGGACCGCAAGCCCGCCGTCCCGGCCGGCGCTTGAGCGCCCACGCAAGACACGATCGAACCTAGGAGTGACCCGTTTTGGCTGAGCTGGAGATACGCAACCTGCACGTCAACGTCGAGGACAAGCCGATCCTCAAGGGCCTCGACCTGGAGGTGGAGAAGGACAAGATCCACGCCCTGATGGGGCCCAACGGCTCTGGCAAGTCGACGCTCGCCAACGCGATCATGGGCCACCCGGCCTTCGAGGTCACCGAGGGCACGATCGTCTTCAAGGGCACCGACATCACCGAGGCCGACCCCGACGAGCGCTCGCGCATGGGCCTGTTCATGGCCTTCCAGTACCCGGTCGCGATCCCCGGCGTCACCGTCGCCAAGTACCTGCGGATGGCGATCAACGCCCACCGCGAGGCCCGCGGCGAGGAGTCCGTCAAGCTCAAGGACTTCCGCGTGATGACCGAGGAGGCGATGGAGCTGACCAACATCCCCAAGGAGTTCTCCTCGCGCTACCTCAACGACGGCTTCTCGGGCGGCGAGAAGAAGCGGATGGAGGTGCTGCAGCTGGCGCTGCTGCGTCCCGAGATCGCCGTGCTCGACGAGACCGATTCGGGCCTGGACATCGACGCGCTGCAGGTCGTCGCCAACGGGGTCAACAAGTTCGCCGGCCCCGACATGGGCGTGCTGATCATCACCCACTACCAGCGCATCCTGCACTTGATCAAGCCCGACGCCGTGCACGTGCTCTACGACGGCCGCATCGTCAAGGAGGGCGGGCCCGAGCTGGTCGAGCAGCTCGAGCAGAAGGGCTACGGCTGGATCAAGGACGAGGTCGAGGCCGCGGCGGCCTGACCATGGAGGCCGTGACCAAAGCTCCGGCCCTCCCCCGCTCGCTCGACGAGATCCGCGGCGAGTTCCCGATCCTGAGTCGCGAGGTCCACGGGGCGCCGCTGGCCTACCTGGACAACGGCGCCACCTCGCAGAAGCCGCTGGCCGTGATCGAGGCGCTCGACCGCTTCTGGCGCGAGCACAACGCCAACGTCCACCGCGGCGTGCACACCCTCTCCGAGGAGGCGACGGCGCTGTACGAGGAGGCGCGGCGCGTCGTCGCCGCGCACATCGGCGCCGATCACCGCGAGATCGTCTTCGTCCGCAACGCGACCGAGGCGCTCAACCTGGTCGCCTACTCCTGGGCGCGCCACAACCTCGTCGAGGGCGACCGGGTGCTGCTGACCGAGATGGAGCACCACTCGAACATCGTTCCCTGGTACCTGGTCGGGCGCGAGTCAGGCGCCGAGCTGGATTGGGCGCCCGTCACCGACGAGGGCCGGCTTGACATGGACGCCTTCGCGAAGCTGCTCGAGCGCGGGCCGAAGCTGGTCTGCGTCGCCCACGTCTCCAATGTGCTGGGCACCGTCAACCCGATCGCCGATCTCGCCCGCATGGCCCACGAGGCAGGCGCCCTGCTGGTCGTGGACGGCGCGCAGGCCGGGCCGAAGCTGGAGCTCGACATGGCCTCGCTCAGCGCCGACTTCTACGCGCTGACCGCGCACAAGATGTACGGGCCGACGGGGCTCGGGGTTCTGTTCGGACGGCGCGAGCTGCTGGAGCGGATGCCCCCCTTCATCGGCGGCGGCTCGATGATCCACAAGGTCGGCCGCGACGAGATCACCTGGGCCGACCTGCCCGCCAAGTTCGAGGGCGGGACGCCGGCGATCGCCGAGGCGATCGGGTTCGCCGAGGCCGTGCGCTGGCTGGACGGGATCGGGCTGGGCGCCGTCCACGCCGCCGAGCTTGAGCTGACCGCGCATGCGATCGAACGGCTCGGCGAGGTGCCGGGCCTGCGTCTGTTCGGGCCCCCGGCCGGCCCGGATCGCGGCGGCATCCTCTCCTTCCAGCTCGAGGGCGTCCACCCCCACGACGTCTCCGAGATCCTCGACCGCCACGGAGTCGCGGTCCGAGCCGGGCACCACTGCGCGCAGCCACTGATGGAGCGCCTCGGCGTCCCGGCCACCACCCGCGCCAGCCTCGCCGTCTACAACACCGACGAGGAGATCGACCGGCTGGTCTCCGGCTTGCTCGACGCGAGGGCCATCTTCGATGGATGAGCTCTACCGCGACCAGATCCTCGAGCACTACAAGCGGCCGCACAACTTCGGGCGCCTGAGCGAGTTCGACCTCGAGTTCGAGGACTCGAACCCCTTCTGCGGCGACGAGCAGCACGTCTTCATCCGGCTCGACGACGACGACAAGGTGGCCGAGATCGCCTTCGAGGGCCAGGGCTGCGCGATCTCGACCGCGGCAACCTCCCTGCTCACCGACGAGCTCGAGGGCAAGAGCCGCGAGGAGCTGCTGGCGCTGCCCAAGGACTTCGTGCTCGACCTGCTGGGGATCGAGATCTCGGCGACGCGCCTGAAATGCGCGCTGCTGGGACTGAAGGTGGTCAAGGGTGCCAGTCTGGGCGCCCCGGCCGACTGGGAGGACGAGGGCGAGCAGGGCGACCCCGCCGAGGCCTCGGCGGTCTAGAACAAACGGCTAAACCCCGGCCCCGCACGCGCCGACATAAACCTCAGGGGCCGACCTTAAACCTCAGGGGCCGACCTGGCCCCGCTGGAGCAGAGGTCCCAAGGAGGAGAACGTGACCTTCGGCGACTCCTGGCGTCGCCTCGGAAACCAGGGAGCACTGGCCGACGACGCCCGAAACCAGGCGTCGATGGCCCGCGTGCTGTGGCTGCTGCTGGCCGCCGGCGGCGTTCTGGCGCTGACGGTCCTGGTGCTGCCGCACCCCGAGACGCTCAACGAGCGTGGCTTCGCCGGCCTCGCGATCGTTTCGCTGCTCTCCGCCGGCGCAGTTTGGCGGAAAGGGCCCAGCCTGCCGATACCCGCCGCGCAAGCGTTCTGCGCGCTCGGAACGGTGATCATCACCCTCTCGATCTACTGGTCCGGAGAGGAGCTCGGCAGCCTCGCCGAGAACGAACTGCTCTACCTGTGGCCGATCCTGTTCGCCGGTTATTTCTTCAACAGGCGGGCGCTGGCGGTTCAGGTCGGCATCTTCATCGTCCTCTACGGGCTCTGCATGCTCTCCATCGACACCGGAGGGGATGCGACCGCGCGATGGATTGTGACCACGGCCGGGCTCTCGGTCGCGGCTGTCTTCGTCGGCTATCTGCGGGACCGAATCGCTTACGAATTCTCACTCCAGCGTGCGACGATCGAGTCGACGACCGACGGGATCCTGGTCGTCGACTCCAACGGTCGCTGGGAGAGCTTCAACCGCAAGTTCCTGACGATGTGGCGGATCCCGACCCAGATCACGGGCTCGCGGGACGACGACGCGGCGCTCGAGTTCGTGCTGGACCAGCTCGAGGACCCCGCCCAGTTCCTGGCCAAGGTGCGAGAGCTCTACGAGGAGCCCGCCGCCGAGAGCTACGACGTCCTCGCCTTCAAGGACGGTCGTGTGCTCGAGCGCTATTCGCTGCCCCAGCAGATCGGTGGCCGCGTCGTCGGCCGGGTCTGGAGCTTCCGCGACATCACCGACCGGCGCCGCGCCGACGAGCGGCTTCAGCATCTGGCGGATCACGACCCCCTCACCGACCTCTTCAACCGCCGCACCTTCGAGGAGGACCTGACCCGCGAGCTCGCGCGCGCGGCCCGCTACGGGAACGGTGGGGCGCTGCTGCTGCTCGACCTCGACAACTTCAAGGGCGTCAACGACACCTACGGTCACCTCTGGGGCGACGAGGTCCTGCGCGGAACCGCCCGCCTGCTGAGCTCACGGCTGCGAAGCACGGACGTGCTCGCCCGCCTCGGCGGCGACGAGTTCGCGGTGCTGCTGCCCGAGGCCGACGAGGTGCGGGCGGTGAAGCTGGCCGAGGAGCTGCTGGAGGTGACGCGGAGCCACGTGTTCGAGACCGAGCATGGGCCGCTGAAGATGACCACCAGCCTCGGCGTCGTCGCACTCGACGCCCTTGACGGTTCGAGCATCGAGCCGATGGCGGCCGCGGACACCGCCATGTACCGGGCCAAGCACGACGGCCGCGACCGCCTGGCGGTGTTCGAACCCGCCCGCGATGGAACGCCGCACGGCCCGGCCGGGGATGCGCGCCGGCAGGCCTGAGATGGCCGGGCTTCCGGAAACGCGCCTGGGCAGCGAATACCCTGGAGGGGAGATGAGGACGGGTGGCAAGGATGCTGGCGTCTGGCGCGAGGACGCCGCGATCTGGGAGATCGTCGCCGGCGAGCTGGTCGCGCAGCGCTACCAGCCGGTAGCGGAGGCCGGCAGCGACGCGCTCGCCGCCCGCGCGGGCGTGTTGGCGATGCGCGCGGGCGAGGTCATCCGCACCGGCGACCTGGACGCTGCGGGGCACGCGCTGGTCGGCTGCGCGGTCACGCTGGGGCTGGCGGCGCTGAGCTCGGAGAGCTCGAGCACCAGCATCGAGGTCTTCGCCGCCGAGCTCGCCGCGTCCGTCTCCTGGGATGCCGAGGCGCCTTCCGAGGCCGCGCTTGTGCGGCTGACGGAGGAGATCGAGGCTGTCGCCGAGCCCTGGGTGGACGGCCCGACCCTCTGGGAGCTGGCCGTGCGGGCCGGGGCCGCCGCCGCGGGCCTGTCGGCGCACATCACCCGCCGCCGCGAGCGGCGGGATCTCCCTGCCTAGCGGCCACCGCTAGTGGCCGCGCCTGATGGCGAAGCCGACCCTAACTCACGCTAAAATCCGACTATCGGAGTAGGAATAACGTGACCGAAGGCACAAGCACAAAGATCGACGTCTGCGCCGCCGGCGAGTTGCCGGACGGCCAGATGCGCCTGGTCGAGACCCCCGACGGGGTCAAGATCGGCGTCTTCAACTGCGACGGCGAGCTGCATGCGATCGAGGATCGCTGCTCTCACGACGACGGGCCGCTCGCCGAGGGAAGCTTCGACGCCGACACCTGTACCGTGGAGTGCCCCCGTCACGGTTCGCTGTTCGACGTGACGACGGGACGACCCAAGACGCTCCCCGCCTACCAACCGGTCCAGACCTTCCCCGTGAGCATCGATGACGACACAATCAAGCTGGAGGTTTCGTGAACAAGCCACCCGAAGACACCGCGACATTGCCCGCCTCGGCGAAGGAGTTCACCGACGAGGAGCGCTCGCTCGAGGGCATCAACGCTGACTACACCGAGAAGTTCGGCTTCCACGACTCCGAGGAGGGCTACGCCTACAAGGCCCCCAAGGGGCTCTCGCGCGAGGTCGTCGAGAGCATCTCCGACTACAAGGACGAGCCCGCCTGGATGCGCGAGTTCCGCCTCAAGGCCTACGACCACTTCGTCTCGCGACCGACTCCCCAATGGGGCGGCGATCTCGACCAGATCGACTGGAACGACATCCACTACTTCGTGCGCGCCTCGGAGAAGAACAGCCGCGACTGGTCAGAGGTCCCCGAGGACATCAAGAACACCTTCGACCGCCTGGGCATTCCCGAGGCCGAGCGCAAGTTCCTGGCCGGTGTCGGCGCGCAGTACGAGTCCGAGGTCGTCTATCACCAGGTGAACGAGAAGCTCGAGGCCCAGGGCGTGATCTTCACCGACATGGACACCGCGCTCCGCGAGCACGAGGACCTGGTCCGCGAGTACTGGGCGACGATCATCCCTCCCAACGACAACAAGCTCGCCGCGCTGAACTCCGCCGTGTGGTCGGGCGGCTCCTTCGTCTACGTCCCCGCCGGCGTCAAGGTCGAGATGCCGCTGCAGGCCTACTTCCGGATCAACACCGAGAACATGGGCCAGTTCGAGCGGACGCTGATCATCGCCGAGGAGGGCTCGGACGTCCACTACATCGAGGGCTGCACTGCGCCGACCTACTCGTCGGACTCGCTGCATTCCGCGGTCGTCGAGATCGTCGCCAAGAAGAGCGCCCGCGTCCGCTACACGACCGTCCAGAACTGGTCGCAGAACGTCTTCAACCTGGTCACCAAGCGGGCCGTCGCCCACGAGGACGCGACCATGGAGTGGGTCGACTGCAACCTCGGCTCGAAGCTGACCATGAAGTACCCGAGCATCTATCTGCTCGGCGAGCGCGCCCACGGCGAGATCCTCTCGATCGCCTTCGCCGGGGCGGGCCAGCACCAGGACGCCGGCGGCAAGATCATCCACGCGGCCCCGAAGACGACCTCGTCGATCTTCTCCAAGTCGATCTCGAAGGACGAGGGCCGCACCAGCTACCGCGGCCTGCTCGAGATCGCCGAGGGCGCCTCCGAGTCCAAGTCGAAGGTCGTCTGCGACGCGCTTCTGCTCGATGAGGACTCGCGGTCCGACACCTACCCGACGATCCGCATCGGCGAGGACGACGTCGACGTCGGCCACGAGGCCACCGTCTCCAAGGTCGGCGACGACCAGATCTTCTACCTCCAGGCCCACGGGCTGGACGAGGAGGAGGCCTCGAAGATGATCGTTAACGGCTTCATCGAGCCGATCACCAAGGAGCTTCCGATGGAGTACGCAGTCGAGATGAACCGGCTGATCGAGTTGCAGATGGAAGGCTCAATTGGCTAAGACCGCCTCGGCGGTCGAGCCAGAGTGGTTGATTGCGCGCCGGAAGGCTGGCGCCTCTGCGGCCGCTGAGCTGGGGCTGCCGACGACGAAGACACCCGGCTGGGAGTTCACCGACCTCTCGGAGCTGGTCGAGTCCGAGTTCGCACTGCCGAACGGAGCCGACCCGGAAGCTCGCAGCCGCGCCGACGCGGTGCTGAACCCGCCCGAGGACGCCCCCCGCTTGGTCCAGGTCGACGCCACCCCGGTCGAGTCCCCCGAGGGCGCGGACGCGGCCGAGCGGCCGAGCGAGCCGGTCGTGATGACGCTGGCCGACGCCGCCGAGTCCTATCCGGAGCTGGTCGCGGAGAAGCTGGGGGCGATCGCCGCCTCGGACGACCCCTTCGTCGCCCGCAACGACGCGGCCTGGCGCGGCGGCGCCTTCGTCTTCGTACCGAAGGGCAAGCGGCTCGAGGCGCCGGCCCAGATCGCCTCGGTGCTCGACACCGAGGGCGCGGCGGTCGGCTTTCGCTCGCTGATCGTGCTCGAGGAGGGCGCGGAGGCGGAGGTCTGGGAGCAGTGGCTCACGACCGACGAGCAGCGCGGCGGCCTCTTCAACACCGTCACCGAGCTCTTCGTCGGGCCTGGCGCCAACCTGCACTACGTCTCGGCCCAGGGCCTCGGCCGGAAGAGCTGGGTGTTCGCGACCCAGCGCGCCGAGGTGGATCGCGATGCGACGCTCGATTGGGTCGCCATCGGCTTCGGCTCGGCCCGGGGCAAGGTGCGGATGGAGACGCGGCTCGTCGGCCAGGGCTCGACCGCGAAGGTCACCGGCGCCTACGCGGGAGACGGCTCGCAGCACCTCGACTTCGACACGACGCAGGAGCACGCCGCCCCCTCGACGGTCTCCGACCTCGCCTTCCGCGGCGTGCTGGACGGGCATTCCACGGCGGTCTGGCGCGGCATGATCCGCGTCGACCCGGGCGCCCAGCAGACCGACGCCTTTCAGGAGAGCCGCAATCTGCTGCTCTCGAAGACCTCTCACGCGGACGCGATCCCGGGCCTGGAGATCGAGGCCGACGACGTGCGCTGCACCCACGCCGCCGCGATCGCTCAGATCGACTCGGACCAGCTGCACTACCTGCGCGCCCACGGCCTCTCCGACGCCGACGCGAGGCGGCTTGTGATCGAGGGCTTCCTCGAGGCGCTCGTCGAGCGTCTCGACCAGGGCCCGGTGCGAGCCGCGGTATCGGTCGCGCTCGAGCGCCGGCTCGGCGAGATCCTCGGCGAACGCCACACCTAGCTCGCGACCTCCGCCCGCGAAATGAGAATCAGTCTCAGTAAGCCGCTATCGTGGGCGCGATGGCGAAGACCGCGACCGACTGGCAGGCCTCCGCCGGCCGCGCGCTGAGCGAGGCCGGCCACCGAGCGGGCGGGGCGCGCGGAGCCGTGGTGGAGCTGCTCGCCGGGCAGTCCTGCTGCCTCTCGGCGCAGGAGATCTCCGAGCGGCTGAGCGACGGGGGCCGCGACGTGGGCCTCGCCAGCATCTATCGCGCGCTGGACCTGCTCCATGAGATGGGGCTGGTCCAGCGGGTCGAGATCGGCGAGGGCGGCTCGCGGTACGAGCCGGTCGCTGCCCGGAGGCGAGCATCACCACCACGCCGTCTGCGACAGCTGCGGCAAGGTGACCGAGTTCGAGGACGAGAAGCTCGAGCGGGCGCTGGAGCGGCTCTCGGGCCGGCTCCGGCTACTCGATGCGGGCGCACGACATCGTCATCCGCGGGGACTGCGCCCGCTGCGCGAAGGCGGCCTGAATGGACTCGCAGCTGATCGCGATTCCCCTGACGGGCCTGGCGGTGCTGGCCACCTTCGCCGGCGGCGCGCTCGCCCTGCGGCTGGCGCATTCGCTGCCGACCGTGATCGCGCTCAGCGGCGGCGTCGTGGTGGCGGTGGCGATCTTCGAGGTGCTGCCCGAGGCCTTCGAGCTGGTCCCGGACGACCCGAGCAACGTCGCCGCCCTCGTCGGCGCCGGCTTCCTGACGTTCTTCCTGTTCGAGCGCGTGCTGGCGCTCCACCACCGCGACGATCCCTCCGACGCCCGGGCACACCACCAGGTCGGCGCGCTCGGCGCGCTCGGATTATCGGCCCACAGCTTCATCGACGGCCTCGCCGTCGGCCTTGCATTCGGCGTAGATTCCGGCGCCGGGGTCCTGGTGCTGGTTGCGGTCCTCTCCCACGACTTCGCCGACGGCCTCAACACCGTCAGCTTCGTGCTGAGCCAGTCCGAGGACCGGGGACGGGCCAAGCGCTGGCTTACGGTGGACGCGTTCGCGCCGCTGGCGGGTGCAACGGTGGGAGCGCTGGTCTCGGTCTCCGACGCCACCCTCGGTCACCTGCTCGCCTTCTACGCGGGCTTCTTCCTCTACATGGGCGCAACCGACCTGCTGCCCGAAGCGCACGAGCACGCTTCGTGGGGCCGCGTCGGCCTCACCGTGCTCGGGTTCGGCGCGATCTTCGGGGTGTCCCTGCTGGCCGGTTGAGCTCCCCGTCCCGCCCCGACGCCCTGATCTAGCCGTTGCCCTCCGCCCCGCGATCGCGCTCCTCGCGCCGCTGCTCCATCAGGGCGCGAGCCGAAGCGGCCAGCACGATCAGCACCGGGATCAGGTAGAGAACCCACATGGCCCAGTGGCCGGCATGCGCGAATAGCGGAATGAAGAACATCATCAGGAAGTATGCCTCGCTCACTCCGGTGGTACTCCTGGCGGTGGCCGGCGGATCAGTTATCGGCTGCGGCGGCGAGCCCAGGTTCACGACCGAGGAGTTCGTCGACGGGGTCGTCAGCCAGGGCGTGAAGCTGCGGCTGGGCGAGCCACTGGCGACCGAGGAGGAGGGCAAGGAGCTCTACGCGGTCGAGCTGGCGCCGGTCGGCAGACCCCGCCTGGACTCCGAGGGCGAGCGGGTCACCTCGGGCGGTTCCCTCTCGGTCTACGAGGAGAACGAGGGCGACCCCGACGCCGAGCTCAAGACGTGCGAGATGGCGGCCGACCTGCTCTGCTACCGCGCCGCCAACGTCGTCGTCGTGCTCGAGGGCGGCGGCCTCGAGGCCCGCCAGCTCGGGGTCGCGATGCAGAAGCTCGCCGGAAGCTAGGCGTTCGCCTGCGAGAGCAGCAGCAGGCCGAGGCAGGTGAAGCAGACCATCACCGCCAGCATCCAGTACTGGGAGCGGACGGCCTCGCGGGTGCTGCCGTAGACCGCGAGGGCGCGGTCGTGGGCCAGCGTCAGCGCGACGACGTGCCCGATCACGAGCGCTCCGACCTGCGTGTACCAGACCCCGTTGGCGCCGATCAGCCCGTAGTCCACCCCACTCTGGGCGGTGCCGAACAGGTCCGAGCCGTCGCCTAGCGGGTCCGAGAGCAGATAGGTGAACTGCGCCTGCTCCTGGAAGACGAAGAGGCTGAAGTAGTGGGCGACGAGGTAGGCGAGTGCGATCGGAATCAGCGTGTGGGCGAAGGACCGCGCCAGCTCCCGGACCGGCGGCGATCCCTTGACCGTGTGCATGCCGCGGATGCCGAGCAGGAACAGCAGCGAGACGCCGCCGATCACGATCGCCATCCACAGCGTCCCGTTCACTCGAAAGGCCGCGACCACGCCCAGGCCGACGTCGCGCAGCACCTCGAAGGTGTCGGTGATCGGGCTCGCAAGCGCGCCCTCGGTGGCGCCGTCGTAGCTGGTCGCGCCGATCGTGGCCAGCACGAGCGCCAGCGAGCCGGGCACGCTCCCCCAGCGGGTGGCGCCCGCCAGCGGCCTGCGCAGTCCCAGCCGCCCGTCGCGAACCTCGAGCGGCGAAAGCGTCGAGAACATGCGGAAGTAGACCGAGAACGCCTCCCCCTTCTCGATCCACCGCTCGACGCCGAACAGGGCCATGGCCACGAACGTGATCGCCGTGTAGACGAGGGTCGCGACCGCCACGATCTCGGGCCGCAGGCCGATGCTGAGCCCGCTGGCCCCGTAGACGAGCTCCAGCCAGACGAAGGCGAGAATGCCGGCGACGGCCGGCCAGTGGCCGAGGCGCTCGGGATAGTCGAGCGCGGGAGGAGGCGACTGGCGCGCGACGAGCTGGAACACGCCTGAGAAGGTGCGCGCGATCGCGCGCCACGGGTTGAAGGCGCGGAAGACGTCGCCGAAGAGCACGCTCAGCAGCACCAGCCCGAGCCAGAACGTGACGAAGACGAAGGTCAGCGAGAAATTGCGGTCCGGAGCCTCGATCCCCTCCAGGCCCGAGTAGACGACGGTGATCAGCAACACCACGCCGAGCAGACCCGCCAGCACCTCGGTCACGGGGTTGAGCAGCAGGCCCGAGGCCCAGCCGCTCGCGGGGCGCCAGCGGTCCCGCTGCAGAAGCGGCTGCTTCCACGCGACCGAGAGCAGCGCGAAGGAGACGATCAGGACCAGGGACGCTCCCCAGGCGAACAGCCAGGTCGGGATCGGCAGGTCCTGCCTGCCCACGAGCGCGTGGGCGGCCGCCGATTCGGGCAGGGCGAGCGCAGCGGCCGGCCCCGCCGCCAGGGCGAGGCCGGCCACCGCAATCCACGCTCGTCGGCTCATTCCGATCGGCTCAGGACGGGTTGCACCACGATCTCGGCGAGCACCACGTCGCGGCCCGCCGGTCCCGAGGTGCGCTCGAGCTCGAACTTGCCGTCGAGCTTGGCGGTGAAATCGAACCGGACCGTGCCGCTGGGCTTGATCGGCTCCTCGATGTCGTAGCCGTGGATGTGAACGTCCTCCTGCGGCTCATCGAGCCGACCTCGATCAGCACCTGGTCGCCCTTGGTGTACCTCGAGCTCCTGCACACCGCCCACCGGCTCGCCGCTCTTCAAGGTGATGACCTCGAACTCCGGCTCCGGTGGCGCGGTCGCGGTGGTGGCGGTAGTGACCGTGGTCGCGGTGGTGGAGTCGGATTCGTCGTCGCCCCCGTCGCTGAGCACGACGAAGAGGACGACGGCAACTGCCGCCAACGCCGCCAGGAGCGCGGCTCGCGCACCCTTGGACTGCATTTGAAACCTCCTTCGCTAGAGGCCGGCCTCGCGCGCGAATGCGGCGCGGCGGGCCGGCCGGATCAGTTGGCCGGCAGCGGCGACGGAGGCGGGCGACGAGCCAGGCCGAACGCGAGCGGCGAGAGCGCACCGGCGCGCCGGCTCGGCTCCCGGGCGCTTCCATGGACTCTGGGAGGACGCAGACGCCGTCGACCCCGCGAGTCCGAGACCAGTACGGCCTCGACCAGTTCGAGCGCCACGACCACCAGCGCGGTGGCGGCGCCGAGGAGAGCCGCCAGCGGCAGGGCGACCCAGCCGGCCGATCCGGCGACCGCGTCCAGACCGGCGGGGTGACCCGCGGCCAGCGCCCCCTCGAGCAGCTCCTGCGAGCAGTAGACGGCGAGGATCGCGAAGGCGTAGATCAACGCGCGAGCGACGGGCGAGCGTCGTGCGAGGGGCGATCCGAGGCGGGCACAGAGGACCGTCGCCAGCAGCGCCGCGACGACCAGTGCCGCCAGGAACGGGAGAGCCCCGGCCAGGTAGTCGTGACCCTCGGCGGCGAGCCGGCGGCCCGAATCGCCCCCGTGCGCAAGCTCGTAGCGAAGTTGATGCAGCCCAAAGGCCGAGAACGCCAACAGCGATCCGAGCCGGATCGCGCGCGTGGTCCGTGATGCGGCGCCCATCAGCGCCGGATTCTACGGTGGGGGCTTCTGGGGCTGCGCCGGGGCGGTCCGCTCGGGTTCGCCGCCGCCCGAAAGGTCGGGGTCATCGATCGTTTCCCCGCTGCCCAGGAAGACGAAGCCGATCACGATGGCGAGGCCGAGCAGGATGCCGACGACGATCCCGATCGCCCGGTCGCCGACCCGCAAGCGTCAGCTGACGCCGTCGAGCAACCGCAGGTTGGCCTTGAAGGCGGACTCGGCTGCCTCGACCACGGCGTCCTCGTCCTCGGAGCCCATCGCCTGCTCGATCAGCCGGCGGGACTCGGCGGCGTGCGCCTCGTCGGTGCTCTCGTGAACGCGGAAGTACTCGCTGCCGGCGCCCCCGTCGATCCCGTAGAACTCGGCCAGGCCTTCGCGCTTGATCCGCGAGATCTCCGGCTGGCCGCTCTCGATCGCGTATAGGCGGGCGAGCGCGGACAGGTAGCCCTCAGGCGCCGTCCAGGCGCGAACGCACTCGGTCGTCTCGGCGGTCGGCTCGGCGCCGATCTCGCCGCCGGCCGCCTGCACGAAGTCGTCCCAGAGGCCGATGTGCTCCTGTTCCTCGGCGGCATGGCGCTCGATCTCGTCGCGGTGGGCGTCGGGGGCGAGCTCGGCCGTGTCGGCCGTCAGCTTCGCCAGCGCCTCGGTCGCGTGGCGGTACTGGCCCGAGTAGCGAGCCAGCTCGTCGGCGCTCAACTCACCCGCCGACCAGCGCACGTAGAAGGGGTGCTCCAGCACGTTGTGCCGGGCGCGACTTGACTCGATCCGCTTCCAGATTGACTCGCTCATCCTTCTCCTCTACCTCCTCGCATCGACACGGGGTCGGCAGCATAGCGGGGCGCCCACCTGGGCCGGCATAGAGATCTCGGTCTGAGATATTGGCTGGCGTGCGACCGCCGCGCGCCGACATCGCCGCTCCGCCCCTGCCGCCCGGCATCGAATGGGTGGGCGGCGGCGAGCCGCGGCTGGAGAGGCTGGTCGCCTCGGGCCCGCTGCTGGTCCATTTCTTCGACCTCGCGCAGCTCAACAGCGTCAGAGCACTGCCGTACGTCGAAGCGTGGGGCGAGCGCTACCGCGAGCGGGGGCTGAGCACCGTCGGGGTCCACTCCCCTCGCTTCCCGTTCACTCGCAACCCCGAAGTGGTAGCGGCGGCGCTGCCGCGGCTTGGGATCCAATGGCCGGTCGCGGTCGACGCCGAGCACGCGATCTGGCGTGCCTACGGCTGCCGCGGCTGGCCCTCGCTGTTCATCTGGAGCCGCGGCGGCGCCCTGCGCTGGTACCACCTCGGCGAGGGCGAGTACGCGGCCACCGAGATGGCGATCCGCGAGGCCCTGTCGGAGGCCGGGGCCAGAGGCGAGTGGCCGCCGCCGCTGGATCCGCTCCGGGCTGGCGACGAGCCCGGCGCTCAGGTGGTCGCCCCTTCGGACGAGTTCTTCCCCGGAGGCTCCTCCGAGCGCCCCTGGGCCGGCGGCGAGGCGATCGAGCTCTCATATCAAGGGGGCGGCGCCTTCGTCGCCGCCGACGGTCAGGGCGAGGTGGCCGTCAGCGTCGACGGAGCGGAGCGCCCATCGATCCTGATCCGTCATCCGGGCCTGTACGCAGTCGTCGTCCATGAGCACCACGAGAGTCACTCCCTCCGGCTCGACCCCGACCCGGGCCTTGAGATCTACTCTGTCCAGTTCCCGGCCGCGCCGCCCGCATGAGGACGCGTCCTCGTCCGCGAGACACCCAGGATCGCCGGGGTGTCGTGAGCTCGCTCCGGGACCGCGTCGGCCTCTCGTTGGACGACCTCGCCTGGCTCGGGCTGGCGATCGGGGCGGTTGCGCTGGCCGCCGCCTTCGAATGGCTTGCTCCCACGTTCAGCGACCAGCTCGCCCCGCCAACCGGCGTGGAGCCGTTCCCCACCGCCGCCTTCCTCTTCGTCCCCGAGCCCCTGGAGGAGGCTCGCTTCCTGATCGCGATCGCTCTCCCGATCGGGCTCGCGATCCTCGTCGCGCTGCTCGGCTCGGATCAGGCCCCCGAACCCGCGGTTCGATCTGCCCGTGATCGGCGTCCAGCTCGCAGCGCTCGGCTTCGTCGGCTGGACTGCGACTCAGCAGAGCAACGACGTCTGGGTGAGCGAGGACTTCGTCAGCGAGCTGACGCTGGGCGTGCCGGTGCTGGCGGGGGGAGTTGCGATCGGGCTTGGGCTGACCGCGCTGCTGTTCGCCGATCCCAAGCTCGGGTGGGTTCGCGAAAATGCCTTCCTCCGGCGCCTCGGGGAAGCCCGGTGGCTGGCCGCCCCCTGGCCGTCGTGATCACAGCTCTGTGGCTGCTGCCCGCGGTGGTCACCGAAGACAACATCTCGGACGCCGGGTTGGTGGGCGCGCACATCCCGGGTCAGTTCGCGGACTATCTGGCGGCCGTGAACGGGCTGACGCCGCTGGTGGACTACGCGTCCTGGTACTCGTTCCTGCTGCCGATCGCCTTCGCCCCCCTGCTGTCCGCGTTCGATTCCTCGATCACCTCGTTCTCGGTGCTCCAGGTCAGCCTCAGCCTGGCGGCAATGCTCTGCGTCTACGCGGCGCTGGCGAACGTCACCGAGAGCCGCTGGGCGGCGCTCTGTCTGTACGTCCCCTTCGTGGCGCTGAGCTTCCTACCGTGGCACGTCTACGGAGCCCCGCGGGACTACAACGGGCTCTACTACGCCGCCTTCCCGAACCGCTACCTCGGCCCGCTGGTCGTCCTCTGGCTCCTCGTCAGGCACCTTCGTCGCGGTTCCCCCCCGCTCTGGGCCGTCTTCTTCGTCGCGGGCCTGGCGGTGTTCAACAACTTCGATTTCGGCGCTTGCACCCTCGTCGCCACGCTCGGGGCCGCCCTGGTCGGACTGGATCGCTCCGAGTCCCCGCGCGCGGCTCTCGGCGACCTGCTGATCTCGGCTGCGGCCGGGCTGCTCGGAGCGCTCGCGCTCGTCAGCGCCGTCACCTTGATCCGCGCCGGTGAGCTGCCGGACCTCTCGACCCTGACCCACTTCAGCTCGCAGTTCGGCAGGTACGGCTTCGGGCTGCTTCCGATGCCGAGCTGGGGGCTGCACTGGGGGATGTACCTCACCTACGTCGCCGCGCTGCTCGTTGCAACGGTGCGCCTGATGCGCGTTCCGAGTGAGCGGGTCCTGAACGCGGCGCTCGCCTTCTCGGGGCTGTTGGGCCTCACCACCGGCCAGTACTTCGCCGGGCGCTCGGACTCGACCCAGCTGATGGTGCTGTTCCCGGTCTGGGGGCTCGCGCTCGCATTGCTGACCTGGCTCACGGTGCGCTCCCTGCGGGGCGTCGGGATGCGGGAGGCGCGCCGCGCGGTGATCCCGGCCTTCGCGGTGCTGGCCGGTTTCGGGGTGATGGTGGCCTCGATCGCGCGCTTCCCGCTGCCCTGGGACCAGCTCGAGCGGATCTCGGACGGCGGTCCAGAGCAGTACCGGCTGAGCGCGGAGCAGCGCTTCGTGGAGGACCAAACCGAACCCGAGGAACCCGTGCTGATCTTCGACACCGGACTCGACCACCGGGTTGCGGAGCGCGCTGGGGTCACGAACGTCTCGCCCGGGAGCCTGCTGATCACCCGGCAGGAGGTCGACCGCGCCCTGGACAGCCTCGAGCGCGAAGGAGGCACCAAGCTGTTCGAGCGCTTCAGCTTCACCGTGCCGGAGCTCCAGGCGATGTTCCGAGAGCGCGGCTTTGAGCCCGTCGGGACCGTCGGGCGGAGCGGCCTGCAGATCTGGGAGCGCAAGCCGCGGCAAGCCTCGCCTTCGACCACCGGCTGATCTCATCCCGACCTCGCCGCTCGGATTAGGGTACCCTAACGCGCCTGCGGACTAAGGGCTACCTAATTAGGGACGCCGAAGATAGGCTGTTCGACGAATGGAGGCACGGATTCATGGCTGGGAATCGGTTTCGCCTGGAGATGCGCGCGGGCATCGTCGCCGCGCTGCGGCATGGCGCTGGTGGCCGCGGGCTGCGGCGATGACGACGAGACACGACCACGTCTTCGGGGGACTCCGCCGGGGAGCTGAGCGCGATCAAGGACTACCTCACAGACCACTCCGCGGCGCTCTCCGAGCGGGCGACGACCATGCGCGAGCTCGCCCAGGAGTACTACGACCTGGCCGAAGCGTCCGACTTCGACTACGAGGCGATGCTGGGAGAGAACCGCGAGGACGTGCAGCGCATCCTCGACGAGTCCAAGGCCGCGTTCGCCGAGGCCAACCCCTCCTACGAGGAGATGGAGGGCATCGTCGCCGGCGTGCCGCGCCTGGCCCAGTACGACGTCGACATCGACGCCGGCGCCGACGCCTCCGACCCGGAGAACGCGGTGTCGTTCAGCCTCGACCTGCCGAATGGCGAGACGCTGAAGCAACCCGGCAACCTCTTCTTCGTCACCGAGACCGCGCTCTACGGGACCAACCCGGACTTCCTCGCGAAGGGGGTGAAGGGCGACGTGGACGGCGACGGCCAGGTGGCTTTCGGCGAGGGTCTCCCGGACGCCGACATCTACCTGGCCGCGACCGAGGAGTTCGAGAGCCAGGCGCAGAACCTGGACGCGGACGCCCAGGAGTTCGAGCCGACCCCGTCGGACGCCTTCACCGCGATCACCGTCATGACCCCGACGATGAGCGAGTACTTCGAGGCCTGGAAGAACTCGCGCTTCATCGCCGGCGAGGACGCGACCGAGCTGGGCTTCGTCGCCGCCTCGCGCCTTTCGGACATCGCCGACATCCTCGAGGGGCTGGTCCTGACCTACGACCAGGTCGAGCCGCTGATCGCGGCCGAGAACCCACAGCAGGCCGCCCAGACCAAGAAGGAGCTGGCCGACCTGCTCGCCTACGTCGAGGACCTGCGCAACCAGGAGGCCGGGGGCAAGAAGTTCACCGCCGAGGAGGCCGACACGCTCGGCGCCGAGGCGCAGCGCCAGGCCGAGGCGATCGCCGGCCAGGTGACCCAGGCGGCACAACAGCTCAACGTGGAGCTGCAGGAGGCCTAGCCGGATGAAGGGATGACGGCGCGCAATCTGACATCCCTCGATTCACGGGCGGTCGTGGCCGCCGCGGCGCTGATCGCCGCGGCGGCCACAATGCTGTTGGCGCCGAGCGCGCGCGCCGAGGCGCCGTGGCAGCAGGCAACGGAGGTCCAGGACGGGCTGTTCGAAGCGCAGGCCGACATCCTGCTCAACGGCGGCGCCAGCGCAGCGCGAGAGGTCGGCGCCGCGCGCGCGGCGGTGGCGGGGCGGCTCGAGCGCCAGCTCGCCGCCTCCTCCCCGGTCCAGCTCGAGATTCTTCGCGACGCCATCGCCGACGCCGAGCGAGCGGCTTCGTCCGGCGACCAGGTCGCGCTCGCCGCGGCACGCGGCCGGGCGCTGGCTGCGCTGCGACACGGGGCCTTCGACGTCGCCGTCGACGCCACGGCGGCCGGCCAGGTCGAGCGGGCCCGCGACTGGCTCCTGATCCGGGACTTCCGCCAGGCGACGCGCTTCACGCGACCCGGCGTCGACGCCACCACGGCGCTGGATCAGCTCGAACGGGGCGAGATCACCGCCGAGGAGGCCGTGACCGGTGTCCGCAAGGACCTGCTCGACGCCTATCAGGCTCGTCTCGTCACCTACCTGGACGAGGCCGAGCAGGCCGTCGAGCGCGGCTTCGACGCGGCGCTCGCCGAGAACGCCGCACTCGCCGCGAGCTACTGGTCGATCCTCGCGCCTACCTATCAGGAGCAGCGCAGCCCCGGCGAGCGCAAGAGCGAGGACGCGAACTTCAGCGCGCTCGCCACGGCCGCCGCCGCGGGTGACCGCCGCGCCTTCCGCGCCTCGCGCGAGCGGGCCCTCGAGGCCCTGAACGGGTTCACCGCCGCTCCCTTCACGCCCGAGGAACAGGTCCGCCGGGCGAACCAGCTGACCCGCTTCCTCGACCTGGTCCCGGTCGAGTACGACCACGGCACCGACGACGGCCGGGTCACGATCGCCTTCGAGATTCAGGAGTCGATCGCGTTCACCGAGGGCGCGCGCTCGGCCTTCAACGACCTGCAGTCCGAGCTGCAAGAGCGAGACCCCGAGGGAGTCACCACCGTGCTCGCGGCTCTGGACGCGCTCGACCGCATCAACGCCGACGCCAACGAAGGCCGAGAGGTTGCGCCGCTGGAGGAGGTCGAAGGTCTGCACGATGAGGCCAGCGACGCGCTCGACGGGATGTTCCCCCAGGAGTGGAAGGAGTCGGACACCGACGCTGACTTCGACCTGGCCGCGATCAGCCTGGACCAGATGGAGGCGGCGATCAACGCCGGCGAGCGCGAGCAGGCAGAGCAGGCCCGGCTCAGCGCCTACGCCTTCTTCGAGTTCGGCCCCGAGCGCTTCCTCAACAGCCTCGACCCGCAGCTGGTCGCGGAGGTCGAGGGGTTGATCTGGTACGGCGCCCGCGACAAGCAGGGCCTGGCCGAGCTGATCGCCAACGACGGCTCGGCGCGGGAGATCCGCGACACCCGGCTGGCGCTGGACGAGGCGCTCGGCGAGGCCCGTGATCTGACGGGCGAGGGCGCCAGCGGCGTCACGGTGATCACGAACGCGGCCCTGATCGTCTTCCGCGAGGGCCTCGAGGCGATTTTGATCATCGCCGCGATCATGGCAAGCATGGTCGGCGCGAACCGCAACCTGCGCCGCCCGATAGCGCGCGGAGCGATGCTGGCGCTGCCCGCGAGCGCGCTCTTGTTCCTGGCCTCGGTCCTCGTCCTCGATCAGCTCTCGCAGTACGGCGAGAAGCTCGAGGCGATCGTGGGGCTGGTCGCGATCGGAGTGTTGTTACTGGTGCTGAACTGGTTCTTCCACCGCGTCTACTGGACCGAGTGGATCGCGGGCCATCGCAAGCGCGGGAAGGCGCTGGCCGGGGCCGCCGCGGGTGGTGCGGTCGCGGGAGCGACCGTGGCGGGCCTCTACGTGCTGGGCTTCACCAGCGTCTTTCGCGAAGGCTTCGAGACGGTGCTCTTCCTGCAGGCGCTGCAGCTCGAGGCCGGCACGGGGATCGTGCTGGCCGGCGTCAGCCTGGGCCTGGCGATGGTCGCCGGCGTCGGCGTGATCACGTTCAAGCTGGAGCAGCGCCTGCCCTACAAACGGATGCTGGTTGTGACGGGGGTCTTGATCGCGCTTGTACTGGTCGTCCTCGTCGGCAATACGGCCCGAACCCTGCAGGGCGTGGGCTGGCTCTCGATCACCCCGATCGACATCGAGCTGCCCCTGTGGATGGGCACATGGCTCGGGATCTTCCCCACATGGGAGACGATCGGGGCCCAGATCGGGGCTCTCGCCTTCGTCATCGGCAGCTACTTCCTGGCCGAGTGGGTCCGCAAGCGCCAGGTGCGCAAGGCGGCCGGCGAGCTCGAGGAAGCCGCCGCGGTGGCCCAGGGCCCCGTCCTCGCCCCGGCCAACGGCAACGGCCACGCGAACGGCGACAGCCCGGCCGAGCGCATCGACCGCAGCAAGACCCCACAGCGGCTCGAGCCCGAGCCCGAGCGCGAACCCGCCTCCCGGCGATAGACGCGGCCCGCGCGCCTCGTCGCGCCGGGGGCTTCTAGCCGACGACGGGCAGCTCGGTGCCGCCGCCCGAGTCGCGCTCGGCCAGCTCGCGGCGAATCTTCGTCGGCAGCATGAAGCGCACGTCCTCCTCGACGGTCTTCAGCTCCGAGACGCTCTCGGCGCCGCGCTGCTTGAAGAACGCCACCAGGTCCTCGACCAGGTCCTCGGGCGCGCTGGCGCCGGAGGTGATCCCGACCGTCTCGACGCCGTCGAGCCACTCCTCCCGCACCTGGTGGTGGAAGTCGATCAGGTGGGAGGCGACGCCGTGCTCGCGCGCGACCTCCACCAGCCGCACCGAGTTCGAGGAGTTGGTCGAGCCGATCACCAGGATCAGCTCGCACTCGCGCGCCAGCTCCTTGACGGCCTGCTGGCGGTTGGTGGTGGCGTAACAGATGTCGTCGGTCTTGGGACCGGTCATCTTCGGGAACTTGCGCTGCAGCGCGGCGATGATGGCGCTGGTCTCGTCGACCGAGAGCGTGGTCTGGGTGATGTAGGCGACGCGGTCAGGGTCGTCGACCTCGAGCGTCTCCACCTCCTCCTCGGTCTGGACCAACACGATCGAATCCGGGGCCTCCCCGGTCGTGCCCTCGACCTCCTCGTGGCCCTCGTGGCCGATGAGGATGATCGTGTAGCCCTCCTGGGCGAACTTGCGGGCCTCGACGTGGACCTTGGTGACCAGCGGGCAGGTCGCGTCGATCGTGCGCAGCCGGCGCTTGGAGGCGTTCTCGTGCACGCTCGGGGCGACCCCGTGGGCGGAGAAGACGACCAGCGCCCCCTCGGGGACCTCGGTTTCCTCCTCGACGAAGATCGCGCCGCGCTTGGTCAGCTCCTCGACCACGTGCTTGTTGTGGACGATCTCCTTGCGCACGTAGATCGGCGCCCCGTGCAGCTCGAGCGCGTGCTCGACCGTCTGCACGGCGCGATCGACGCCCGCGCAATAGCCGCGCGGCGCCGCCAGCAGGACCCGCCTGGGCCCCGCGCCCGTTGTCGCTGAGGGGGACGACACGTCCAGCCACAGGGTAGCCGCCTCGGAATACCCTGGCCCGGCATGTCAGGTCCCCTGGGCGCGGACTCGCGCGTCGGCGATTACGTGATCGAGGCCGAGATCGGCCGTGGAGGCATGGGCGTCGTCTACCGCGCCCGCCACGAGCGGCTCGAGCGGGCGGTGGCGCTGAAGGTGATCGCGCCGAACCTGGCCGAGGACCCGACCTTCCGCGGGCGCTTCGACCGCGAGTCGCGCCTGGCCGCCTCCATCGAGCACCCGAACGCGGTGCCCGTCTACGAGGCAGGCGATGCCGACGGGGTGGTGTTCATCGCCATGCGGCTGATCGAGGGCACGGACCTGGGGGCGCTGCTGCGCGAGCGGAGCTGGCTCGAGGCCGAGCGCGCGGCGACCCTGATCGACCAGGTCGCCGGCGCGCTCGATGCCGCCCATGCGCGGGGCCTGGTGCACCGCGACGTCAAGCCCGGGAACGTGCTGATCGGCGAGGTCGGGGGCCGCGAGTGGGCGTACCTGACCGACTTCGGACTCAGCAAGCGCACCGCCGGCGCCACCGAGCTGACCGAGAGCGGGGACTGGATAGGGACGGTCGACTACGCGTCCCCCGAGCAGATCCAGGGCGAGGAGCTGGACGCCCGCAGCGACGTCTACTCGCTCGGCTGCGTCCTCTACGAGGCGCTGACGGGCCGAATCCCGTTCGAGCGCGATGAGCCCGTCGCCAAGCTCTACGCCCACGTCAACGACCCGCCGCCGACCGTGAGCGAGGCGCTGCCGGAGCCGGCGCCGTCGCTCGACGCGGTGATCGCGCGGGCGCTCGCAAAGAGGCCCGCGGACCGCTTCCCCTCGGCGGGCGATCTGGGCCGGGCGGCGCTCGCGGCGACCCGGGGCGACCAGCCCACGCAGCCCGAGCGCTCGGTCGCCCGCGGCGAGGCCGCGCCCGAGTCCCAGAGCGGGTCCCGCGCGCTCACCCGGCCGATCGCCGCGCTCACCACGCGCCTCGGCCGCGACGTCGCCGAGCGTCCCCGGTGGGTGCTGCCCGCGGCCTCGCTCGCCGTCCTCGTCCTTCTCGCCGCGATCGTCTGGGCCGCCGTCTCGGTCTTCGGCGGGGACGGGGAGAGCGGGCCCGAGGTGATCGGGACGACCGAGGTCGGCGAGCGGCCGCTCAGCGTCAGCGTCGGGGGCGGCTTCGCCTGGGTGACGAATGAGGGGGACGGAACCGTGAGCCGGGTCGACGCCGAGACCGGCCAGCTCGAGGGGAGCCCGATCGGGGTCGGAGACGAGCCGTCGAGCGTCCGCGTCGGCGAGGGCTCGGTCTGGGTCGCCAACGCCGGCAGCGATACGGTCACGCGCATCGGGCTGAAGTCGTTCGAGGCGAAGCAGACGATCAGGGTCGGCGGGCGCCCGACGGCGGTGCGCGTGGGCGCCGGCTCGGTCTGGGTCACCAACACCGACGATGGGACTGTCTCGCGCATCGACCCCGACGACGGCCGGGTGATCAGAACCACGCGCGTCGGCAACAGGCCCGTCGGCGTGGACGTCGGCGACGACGTCGTCTGGGTGGTGAACTCCGGCGACGGCGACGTCTCCCGCCTGTCGGCGAAGTCCGGCGAGGCCCTCGGGGACCCGATCGAGGTCGGATCGCAGCCGCGGGGCATCACGATCAGCCAGGAGTCGGTCTGGGTCAGCAACTCCATCGACGACTCGGTCTCGCGCATCAACGAGGGCGGGCTCGACGTCGGGGAGCCGATCCCCGTCGGCGACCAGCCCGCCCAGCTGACCTCGGCGGAGGGCTTCGTCTGGGTCGCCAACCAGGGCGACGACTCGGTCTCCCAGATCGACCCCTCCGCGAACGAGGCTGTCGGCGGGCCGATCGCGGTCGGTGGCGAGCCGCGCGGGATCGACGGCGGCGAGGGCCTGATCTGGGTGGTCAACTCCGAGAGCGATACGGTCAGCCGGATCGACCCATGACCGATCCCAGCTCCCCGCGCGTCTGGATCGCCGAGGGCGGCGAGGCGGGCCGCCCGGTGACGCTGCCCGAAGGCAGGACGGTGTTCGGGCGGGCAGACAGCTGCGAGGTGACGCTCCCCGGCGAGGCCGTCTCGACCGACCACCTCGAGATCTCGGTGCGGGGCGGATCGCTGCTCGCGACCGACCTCGACAGCAGCAACGGCACCACGCTCAACGGCCACCCTCTCGACCGGCCGCGCCGGCTGCGCGACGGCGACGTGCTCGGCGTCGGCCCCTTCCGGCTCGAGATCTCGGTCCCGCCCCAGATCCGCCACGAATCGACGGTGGCGGCGGCTCAGCCGACGCTGAAGCTGACCGAAGAGGAGCGCGAGGTCGTCCGGGCGCTGGTGGCGCCGTACCGCGATCCCGCCACCAAGGCGCCGCGGCCATCCACCCGGGCCGAGGTCGCCGCGGCCCTCAGCATCAGCGAGCGCACGGTGCAGCGCCGGCTGGACGGCCTGGCGATCAAGCTCAAGATCGACCCCGACGCGAAGCGCGAGCGCCCCCGGCTGATCGCCGAAGCGGTGCTCGCGCAAGGGCTCGACCGCTAGCGGCACGGCAGCCGCTAGATTGCACCAGATGCCTCAATCGCACTTGGACCGCCTCTCCTCGATCGACGCCTCGTTCCTGACCAACGAGAGCTCGGACTCACACATGCACGTGGGCGCGGTGATGATCTTCGAGGGGCCCCCGCCGAACTACAACGACTTCCTCGAGCACGTGCGAGGCCGCATGCACCTGGTGCCGCGCTTCCGCCAGAAGCTCGCCTTCCCGCCGTCCGAGCTCGGGCGCCCGTTCTGGGTCGACGACCCGACGTTCAACCTCTCTTATCACGTGCGCCACTCGGCGCTCCCCTCCCCCGGCTCCGAGGAGCAGCTGCGGAACATCGCCGGGCGCGTCTACTCGCAGGCCCTCGACCGCTCGAAGCCGCTCTGGGAGATCTGGCTTGTCCAGGGGCTGGAGAAGAACCGCTTCGCCCTGATCAACAAAACCCATCACGCCCTCGTGGACGGGGTAGCGGGGGTGGACATCGCCACCGTCCTCTTCGACCTCCAGCCTGTTCCCGAGCAGCACGATCCCCAGCCGCGCTGGGTGCCGAACCCCGCGCCGTCCACCGCCGAGCTCGCCGCCGAGGGGGTACGCGAGCTGGCCGAGGCGCCGTTCAGGTTCGCTCGCCGGGCGCTGCGCGCCGCCTCCCACCCGGAGGCGACGCTGCGCAAGGCCGTCGACGCGGTCGAGGCGCTGGCAGAGGTCGCGTGGAACTTCACCGACCCCGCGCCCGATGTCCCGCTCAACGTCGACATCGGCTCGTACCGCCGCTTCTCCTGGAGCCGGGCCAGCCTCGAGGACTACAAGCGGATCAAGAACGCGTTCGGCGGCACCGTCAACGACGTCGTGCTGACGGTGGTCAGCGGCGCGCTGCGCAACTGGCTGCGCGGGCGCGGTATCGCGGTCGAGGGGCTGGAGCTGCGCGCCCTGGTGCCGGTTTCGATCCGGACCGAGGATGAGCACGGCCACCTCGGCAACAGGATCGCCGCGATGCGGGGTCCGCTGCCCGTATACGTCGAGGACCCGGTCAAGCGGCTGCAGATCGTTCGCGCGGCGATGGACGACCTGAAGGAATCCAAGCAGGCGCTTGGCGCCGAGGTGATCTCGCGGTTCAACGACTTCGCGCCACCGACCCTGCTGGCCCAGGCGGGGCGGATCAACTTCTCCACCCGGCTCTTCAACCTGATCGTGACCAACGTCCCCGGGCCGCAGCTGCCGCTGTACGTGCTTGGCCGCGAGCTCCAGGACGTGTTCCCGGTCGCCTTCCTGCCCGAGCACCACGCGCTGGCGATCGCGATCATGAGCTACAACGGCGGCACCAACTTCGGTCTGCTCGCCGACTACGACTCGATGAAGGACGTCGAGCTGCTGGCCGACGGGCTATCCGAGTCGCTGGCCGAGCTGCTCGAGGCGGCGGCCGTCGCCGAAGCGCGCTTCGAGTCCGACCTCGCCGCCGGCGCCGACCTGCCCGGCTGAGCCCGGCGGCGGAGGCGCGATCGGTGACTGACGAGGTGATCTTCCTGCCGCCTGGTGGCGGCCGCACCTACGACGCCGGACCCATGCACGCCGTGTTCAAGGCGGACGGCCCCGAGACCGGCGATCGCTACTGCGTCTCTGAGTGGTGGCTCGAAGCGGGCGATTCCGGTCCCGGTCCCCATTCGCACGAGGAGAACGTCGAGATCTTCTACGTGCTCGAGGGGACGATGAGCTTCCTCACCGGCGACGAGTGGCTCGAGGCTCCGGCCGGCTCGTTCCTGCGCATTCCCGTCGGGGTGACGCACGACTTCGAGAACCGAGGTCGGGAGCGCGCCGGCGCCCTCAACGTCTTCATCCCCGGCGGCTTCGAGACGATGATGCCGTCGATCGTCGGCTACTTCGAGGGCGCCTAGGTCCTGAGTTTTGCGTCCGGCGTCGCCGGGGCAGACTCGCGGTTGCCGGCCTTGTCGACGGCCACCGAGTAGAAGCGGTAGCGGCGGCCGGGCCGCAGCCGCAGCATGACCGTCTTGGCGCGCGTCTTGCGCAGCCGCTTGTAGCGGCCGCCGTCGCTGGAGGCGAACACCGTGACCGACTTGACGCCGGCCCGGGGCAGCTCATCCGAGCAGGATTCGTCGAAGCGCTTCAGCCGAAGCTTCGCCGTGGGGCGGTGGCGCCGCGCCGCCGCGCCGGCGCCGCCCGCCCGGCGCACGCTGCGGACGCGGGAGCCCGGCGGATCGAGGTCGCGGTCGATGGCGGCCCCGAGGGCGATGTCGGCGTTGATCAACCCCCAGCCCAACCCCTCGCCGTATGAGCCGCAGTTGCCCGCCGTCAGCTTCACCAGGCGGACCAGCTTCGCCGCCGAGATCCCCGGGCGCTCGGCGCGGATCAGTGCGACCAGGCCCGCCACCTGCGGGGTGGCCATCGAGGTCCCGGCCAGATAGGCGAAGCGATTGTCCCCGAACAGGGTGGTGCGCACGGGCTCGGGCGGGTTGTGGTTCTCGAACTCCGTGTCGATGCTGGGCTCGGGCGTCTCGGGAGGCCAGGTCGAGAGGATGCCCTGCTGGCCTCCGGTGACTGCGTCGCTGGCCGAGCCGAAGGCCGCGACCGAGATCCCGGTTGTGCGCTGGGCGAATGCCGAGCGCGCGCCCGAGTACTTGGCCGCGGTCACGACCAGCCCGTGGCCCGCGTCGATGTTCTGTCCGCTCCCCTCCGGCTGTACGTACTCGGCCGGGTAGTTGACGCCGGCCGAGGGAGTCGGCTCGTTCGCTCCCGCGGCGACGGGGACCGAGCCGCGCGCCCAGGCGTAGTCCAGGGCCTGTTTCAGGTCCGCGTCGGGCCCGCCCCCACCGAAGCTCATGTTGATCGAGTCGCTGCCGTGATCGGCGGCGGCGTAGATCGAGTTGATGATCGAGGTGTAGGCCAGGCTGGTCCGGATCACGTACAGCGAGCAGTCGAACCCGGTCGAGGCGAGGCCATAGCCGCTGTTCGAGTCCGCGCAGGCGAGCCCCGCCACGTGGGTCCCGTGGCCGCTGTCGTCGCTGACGTCGCCGCCCACGCAGAGGATCCCGGCGCAGTTGAGCGTTCCCGAGATCCGCGCCGCCAGGTCGGGGTGCTCCACATAGGCCCCGGAGTCGATCACGGCGACCTCGCCGCCCTGCCCCCTCCCTAGCTCCCAGGCGCGGGGGAAGCCGGAGTAGGCCAGGTGCCACTGCGCGAAGTCGCCGAAGGGCGCGTTCGGGTCGTGGTACAGGAACGCCGGGTCGTTGGGGTTCAGGCGGAACTCGGCCCGCTGCTCGGCCCGCACGCTCCGCACCAGCGGGTCCGAGGCGAGGCGCTGACCGAGCTCGGCGACCGACTCGCGCTCGAGCTCCACCGTCAGGAACCCGCCGGGCGCCGAGCGGCCCGCGACTTCGAGGTCGTTGCGCTCCGCAACCGCCTCCAGCAGCTCCAGCGAGCGGACGCGCCGCCCGGCGCGCCTGGCCGCCGCTGCGCGAGAGTCCCCGGTCGGGGGCTCCGGGGCCTCGATGCTGACGAGGGCCCGGCCGGTCACCGAGGAGCCGTCGGCCCCCGGGGGTGCCGGAGCGCTCGAGGCGGCGGTCCCCTGGGCGGCGATCGTCACGGCCAGTGCCACGACGGCCCCCCCTGAAGCGAACATCGTCCGCGCGCGCCTCATCTCGCTCACCTCAACAACTGTAGGCCTCGCGAAGAGCGGCTACGCAGCTCCCGGCCCTAACCTGACCGCGCCGATGCCGCTCAGCGTCCAGATAGGCCTGCTGCTCTCGATCGCCACGGCGCTCTGCTCGATCGTCGGCTTCCTCTACA